>NZ_CBDFIX010000002.1:2557500-4435847 GCF_965248315.1 Ulvibacterium sp.
TTCCAACAAAGAGGCCTATGACCTATACTTACAAGCCAACTTCGAGTGGTCGAAAGGTACCAAGCTTGGTTTTGATAATGCAAAGAGATTATACAATAGGGCTGTGCAAATAGACTCAACATTTATAGATGCATACGTCAATTTGAGTCTTGTTTGGATGTTAGGAGGGGGAGTATGGGGTAACCATAGTCAAGATGAAGGATGGGCCAAAGCAAAAGAGTATCTATTGAAAGCGCAGCGTATTGAAACTAATAGTGATAAAGTAATGGATCCCTTATTGAGAGGTTCTCTGTTTTATGAATGGGATTTTGCCAAGTTGGAAGAGAATTACAACAAAACTTTAATAGCACCGCTGTATCTACTGTATACGGGGAGATATGAAGACGCGCTGGTTTACATGAAAACTGCTCAGTATTTAAAAAAAGAGGATGAGAACTTATATTGGTATTGGTATGCCGAAGCCCTTTTTTATAACAACAAAAAGAAAGAGGTATTAGAAATTTATAAAGAGTATTATGCGATATACAATGATGATTTTGACTGGCTAAGAAATGGTATAAAATATCTTTTTTATTTAGGCGAATATAACATGGCAAAAGAATGGTTGGATAAGTTGATGAGGATTTCCCCCGACCGTCCACCCATAATAATTGGGCTAGATGTTTTAATCAGTGATTATTTTGGTGAAAGTAAGAGAGTGAATGAGAATTTGGAGCTACTAAAAGAATATGATAAAAATAATATGTCGGGCAGTCCAGCATGGTTTATTGCGCTCTATTATAGTAATTTGAAGGATTATGATTCAGCGTTTTATTGGCTTACCAAATCCTACGAAAAGCGCGAGGGGGAACTATTATGGCTGCATTCTGAGCCCCTATTAAGACCAATTAGGGAGGATGCACGCTATTTAGAGCTCCACCAAAAGATAGGTTTTCCAGTTGCTCCCCTTGATAAACAGCCAATTTTTTTACCATAAAGACAATATTTGAAAAGCCCAAAAAGTCCATAGATACGACCAGTATTCTATGGATGAAACATTGTTTGAACACTTTCAAATTTTTTTAAATGACCTACAATTTAACTTGTAACACATTGATACATAGTTGATATGTGTTGCGACGCTTGACTTCCAATATTTGTGACATCAAATAATTTATTAATCATTTAAAAATTTATGTCATGAAAAGATTAGTTTTAAGTTTCGCGATTTTTACAGTTTTTCAGAGTGTGTATTCCCAAGGTGATTCATTTAGCGGTATCCTAATTGAAGAACCTCTATTAATCAATAATTCCTATTTGCACAGCGTTAAAGACCAAAACACTCCTGAAATTGTAAAAAAATTACAGTTAAAAGCAGCAAATTATAGTATCCTTGAACCGACAGCGTTTGGAAGTAATGGGTTTCCCGATAAAAAAGTAATACATCTAGCTACAAATGGCTACATATCCACCCTATACAACAAAAGTGGTAAAATTGTTACTTCATGGGAACGCTTTAGGGATGTACCTCCATCCAAAAACATTCAGAAATTAGTAGCAAAAAAATTCAAAGGTTGGGAAATAGTTGGCAATAAGTATATAAGCAATTATAGTGCGGAAAAGGTTTTAAGAAGATTGTATAAATTGAAACTTTCAAAAGATGGTAGAACAAAAAAGGTGACTATTGATGTTCTTGCCTTGTAAGAGATACTTTGCAAATAAAAAACCCAATGGGCGGCCATTGGGTTTTTTGTTTTATCTATACCTTAAAGCCCAAGCTCAGTAATGCCTACACACACCTCTATTCCTTTTCAGTACGGAGAATTTCTTTCCAAAGATGGAATTTCTAGAAAGGAGCCAAGCTCTTACGTTTTCCCTTTAGTATTTTTACGGAAAATGAATCTTACTTGTAAAGCATACTTTTTTGTATACTTGCAGCGATTTGAGATGAAGCATTTTCTATAGTTCCCGAAACCATAAGTATTCCGAACAAACTGGATATACTGGAATCGGTAGATTCGTTATAGGATTTGGCGAATCGAACCCATTGACCTTTGCGGTTTTTTGATTTTTAGAATGCCAAAAGAAAGATTTTATAAATGGGAAGAAAGGGGTAATGCCATTTCCCATGGATTTGGTGCAATTCTGGCTCTTTTTGGGCTTTTTTTCCTTCTCATGAACAATACGAACAAAACAATTTATGCAATTTTTGGAATTATACTCTATAGTCTTACCCTAATTTCCATGTTCGTGGTATCCACTCTGTACCATGCTGTACAAAGTTCCAAACTTAAACGCCGATTGCGGATTCTGGATCATATTACCATTTATTTTCTTATCGCTGGTACTTACACGCCATTGACCGTTATCACTTTGGAAAGTGGCAACGGGTGGTATATTTTTTATACAGTTTGGGGTATAGCGGCCTTGGGAACTGTCCTTAAGCTATTTTATACAGGCAAGTATGAATTGGTTTCGTTATTGCTTTATTTGGCAATGGGCTGGCTTATCGTAATAGATTTTGAAAATCTTCTGGAAAGAACAACATCACTTGGAATTTGGCTTCTATTCATTGGGGGCGCCTTTTATACATTGGGAATTTTATTCTATGCTTGGGAAAGAATACCCTATAACCACTTCATCTGGCACTTGTTCGTTTTGGGCGGAGCAATGAGCCATTGGTTTTTTATTTATAAAAGCGTTATATAACCGGCGCTAAAAAGTGAAACGATTTTAGGATATGACGACGTTTTATTGGATAAAGGAATTGAAGATGAGAAGCCAACTTTTTTTGACACTTTTGGTATTCGGATGCAAGACTTCCTACGAGGAACCTAAAATTTCTTTGGATGAATATCAACTGGAGGATGGTTTTAATCTAGAGGTTGTTGCTTCAGAACCACATTTAAAGGCACCGGTCGCCATTGATTTTGATGACAAAGGGAGGATTTGGGTCGCACAAATGCCCGGTTATATGAATGATATGCTGGGCAGTGACGAGACCAAGCCGGTAGGAAATATCAAGATTTTGGAAGACTTGGATGGAGATGGCGTAGTAGACCATTCTAAAATTTTTCTTGATAGCCTGGTTATGCCCCGAGCCTTGGCCCATGTTTATGGTGGATTGTTGTATGCAGAACCTCCCAAATTGTGGTTTGTTGAGATTGAAGATGACAAACCGGTACATAAAGTACTTGTCGATTCAATTTATGCGGCGGAAGGAAACCCCGAACACCAACCTAACGGACTCCTTTTGAACATTGATAATTGGATTTACAATGCCAAATCGAATTTTCGGTACCGAAGAAAAAATGGAATATGGGAAAAAGAGCCCACTACCTTCCGAGGACAATGGGGAATAAGTCATGATAATTTTGGAAGACTGTACTACAATGATAATTCAAGACAGCTTTTGGGAGATTATGTCCTGCCCAATCGTATGGTACGCAATCCCTATTTTACGCCAAAAGCATCTGTTAATCAAATTCTTACCACCGATCAGCGTGTATATCCGCTACATGCCACCACTGTAAATAGAGGATATGCCAAGGGTGTTTTGAATCAGGATAGTATCCTGGTCAGTGCCACTGCTGCTTGTGGACCATTGGTATATAGAGGAGGAACATTCCCTAAGGAGTATGAACAAAATGTATTTGTCTGCATTCCCGAAGGAAACTTGATCAAGCGGAATATTTTGAAGTTTACCGGGGATTCCACTATTGCGGGACAGGCCTGGGAATATCGGGAGTTTTTGGCCTCAACGGATGAAGGGTTTCGCCCCGTAAATTTGAACAATGGCCCGGACGGAAGTATGTATATAGTGGATATGCATCGCGGTATGATAGGACATCACGCTTACTTGAGTCCCTATTTGAAACAGAAAGTAAAAGGGAACCATCTGGATACCTTGATTAATTTTGGCCGTATCCTAAAGGTACAAAATAAGACGAGCAAAGCTGAACCCTTTCCGGATTTCGAAACTCTAAAAGCTGCAGAACTGGTACTTCTATTGCAACACCCAAATGGATGGATACGTAATAGGGCCCAACACTATTTGATTTTGAAAAAAGAAAGGGAAGCAATAGAGAGCTTGAAAAATTTGATAGTACATCAAGAAAACCCTTTGACCCAAATCCATGCATTGTACGCTTTGGAAGGATTGGATGCCCTTTCCTTTGATTTTTTGGTCGATGTAGCTAAAAACGGTTCGGCCAATGTTACGATGCATGCCGTTGTTTTGATGGAAGCATTTGCATCCAAGGAAAACAGTAGAAATGCAGAGTTACTTTTTAAAGATCTGATTAGGCGCGGGAATAAGGGTATTGACTTTTATATTGGTAGTACCTTGGGTGTTTGGATGGCTGTGGACAAGGAGCGATTCTTTCCGCAAATAATGACATTGCTGGGTAGTTATCCAAAAAGACCTATTTTTCACGAGGCCATTTTGAGCGGATTATCGGAGCATGAATCTTATGTAAAGGAATCTTTGGCCACGTTGCCCGATTTTGATGATACGCCATTTGTGTCGCAGTTGACACAAAGTATCGAGCAACGGACGAAGGGAAATAAGAATCCCATTTTCAACAGGGCCTCCCTGGCCGAGGACAATAGAACCCATGGTGCCAAGATGTTCTTTGAAATCTGCGCTTCCTGCCATGGTATTAATGGGCAGGGCATACAAGGTCTGGCACCCCCTCTTATGAATTCCGAACATGTCGTAGACTCTGAAAGGTTGGGGTTAATAATTCTTCATGGACTGGAAGGACCGATAGAGGTAAACGGGGAGCACTACGATTTTAATCTGGCCATGCCTGGCCTCATCCGAAATGAAAATGTAACGGACAAAGATATTGCGGATATCATTTCCTATGTAACCAATGCTTTTTCCGATGACCCCAAAGCACTTACAGAAGAAAAAGTAGGCGAGCTTCGGAGTACAAAATCAAGGAGCGGTTCGGAATATACTATGGACGAACTGTTGGAGTATTCCAAAAAGTAAGGTCTTACTCACTGGAATATGGCACAAAAACCTAATCCCCCAGCCTTTCGATAACGGCATCTTGCGGTACTTCAAAAACTTCTTCATTTGAAATCTCCTTTAAGAATTGAATATCGCTAAAAATGCGCAAGTGGTTCTTGCTTTTTCCCATTGTACCTTCTTTCCATTCAAAATTTTCCATTTTGTGCGGCATCATCAACCCTTGCACTTTTTTATAATCGGAATAGACCTTTGCACTGCTCACTACGGAATTTTCTTTGTCAAAATAGGAAACGGAATAGGTGAGGATTTCCATAAGATAGGTCTTCGGATCTATATATAGATAGTACACGTCCTCCGGGGTAAGACCCACTTCCGAACCAAATGTCACTTTTAAGGATTCGAAAGTTCGGTCATTTATGTTGGTTTTTCCGGCATAACTTATGTTCACCCCAGGGTCTTTTAAAAGAAAGGGTACACCGATGAAATAAAAATCCAAATTGTAATAAAAAGCGGCCGATTTTCCGGATACCTCGCTGGCATCAGGGACTGCCCAGGCAACTTTTCCATCAAAACCGACCTCATATTTTTTTGATTTAAGATAAGCACGCCTGTCCTTTAAATGGGTAAGTTGATAGACCTGTTTTCCATTATCATTAAGGTTGTATTCCAATCCTACAAAGGATTTCCAGATGTCCATTCCTCCATGGGCTTTTAGGCAATTTTCAAGAAGATCCATGCCTTTTTTTTCTTCGGGACTTAGAACAATCGGTTTACTTTTCGGGGATTCCTCGGAGATACTGGCATCTGTTTTTTTTTCGGTTTTGCAAGCAAGTGCTAGAACTAACAAAACACAACCGAACACTATTTTTATTCCTCTCAAGACATTACTGATTTAGAAGGTTAATAATACGTTTTATTCTTGAAATGGCTAAGGTTCGGAATCATAATTTAACTCATGAATATATAATATTTTGCTGCTGAGTTCCATTCTGTCGATTCCGTTGACCTCAAAAAAGACTTCATAGTATTTGGGTAAATAGCCAAATTTGGATTTGAGTTCCCCTTCCAATCCCTGCAATAGCTTTGCTTCGGTAAAATTTTTGAGACTTTGAGTAGCACCCGTATCCCAGATTCCTGAAAAAAGATAGATGGTATTGCCATTTGGTCCGGGAACCTTGGTCAAGAGGCTGTAGTCCGTATGATACGAATCCGCGTTCCCCCTTGGTCTATAAATCAGGGTCTCACCGTCTCCATCAGTGTTATATAGGAATGCGTCATTTTCGACATCATAATCAAAGGCCGAATCCTTGTAAAATGACTTAAAGACGCCCAAAGTTTTTTGCATGCCAACAACTATAATATCATAGTCCTGCAGTTGTTTTGGGTTAAATCTGGACATGGTACGGATGATGTAACTTTTATCGATCGAGTAAAAAATCTCCGAAAGTTTTTTTATCCATTGGGCACTACCCAATATAAGATGGGTATAGGTTAACGGCTCAATTTCCGTATTGATTTTTGTATTGATCGATTTGAAAGCCTCGAACTCTTGCAACGAATTTATACTGGGATCTCGTATGGTCCGTGTCAACTGCATTGCTGTGTCTCGTTCATTATAAACGAAAAGGTCGCCCATTACCAACATGGTAGGAAGTTTGCTATGTATTAGATCCCCCCAAAGCCCGTCTTTGTTTATTATGGATTTTTCACCCTTCAAAGTGCCCTGATAGATATTCAATGAAAGCGATAGCAGTAAGGCTGCGACCAGTGGAATCATCCATTTTTTACGTTGGGATGTGGACTGTTTTGAAACAACATCCTTCCTTTCAATAACTTCAATGGCATAATTTCCTTTGGGTATCGTTAATCGTTTTTCATCGCCATAACCTTCATTTTGATAGTAGGTCTTTAATTTTTTACGTAGATTATAAACGTATACGCGAATTAAAGTGCTTTGCGAGGGGTCGAAATCGGTTTTTCCGAAAATTTCGGAGGCAATAGTCGTTTCCTTGGGGACATTCTTATTTAGGGAACAGGCTACTAAGTACCGTAAAAGATTGGCATAGGTATCCGATCTACCAAAAGATCTACTGGCTATGATTTTTTCAACAATACCGTGAAAATCCTCTTCTAACATGTGCCAAACCTACGTTTTACTAAAGGTATGAATTTATTATTAACAGTTAATAAAACTGTTTTTATACCTGAAATTCACTTGGCATTATAATTATATTTGATTGATTGGCAATTAATTATGATAGAATACAAAAAACTAATACTCGGGTGTTTAGCGGTAATGATCTTATCCAATTGTACTCGGAACCCTCCGGATCAGATTGAAATGGCTTATGAGGAACTCCCGGATCAAATCGATTTTAACTATCACGTAAAACCCATACTTTCCGATAAGTGCTTTGCTTGCCACGGTCCGGATATGGCCAATCAAAAAGCTGGGCTTCGGTTGGATTTAGCTGAAAATGCTTATAATGCTTTAGAAGGTTCGGGAAAGCATCCGGTTATTCCTGGCAAACCAGGGAAAAGTGAAATTGTGAGGCGCATGCTCTCCGAGGATCCAGTAGTTAAAATGCCTCCGCCGGAGTTTAAGGTAGAGTTGAGTGAAAGGGAAATTGCGACCTTGGTCAAATGGGTAGAACAAGGTGCGGAGTACAAACCCCATTGGTCCTTCATTGTTCCAAAAAAGGAGGAATTGCCCGAAGTTTCCACAAAGGATTGGGTCAATAATGAAATCGACTTTTTTATTGGGAGTAGATTAGAAAAAGAAAAGCTAAAGCCTTCCGAAAAAGCGACCAAGGAAAGCTTGATTCGGAGACTGAACTTCGATCTGATCGGCTTACCACCTACATTACAACAAATACAGGACTTTGTGAACGACACTACCGACCAAGCCTACGAGAAGGTGGTGAATCGACTTTTGGCATCTCCAGCCTATGGGGAGCATATGGCGGCTGTATGGATGGATGTCGCTCGATATGCGGATAGTGATGGATATTTAGACGACAAACATCGGGATTTTAGCCCTTATCGTGATTGGGTCATCAAGGCCTTCAATGAAAATATGTCCTATGAAAAGTTCACCACTTGGCAACTGGCAGGGGACCTCATTGAAAACCCTACCCAGGAGAGTAAACTGGCCACAGCCTTTAATAGATTGCATAAAAAAAACTCAGAGGCAGGTATTGTTTTTGAAGAGTACCGAGTAGAATACGTGGCTGATAGGACCCTATCGGTGGGTAAAGCATTTCTGGGGCTGAGTGTGGAATGTGCCCGATGTCATGATCATAAATATGATGCTATCAGTCAAAAAGATCACTACGAGCTATTTGCCTTTTTCAATAGTACGAACGAGCTGGGTACCGCGGTTTATGGACCTGGCCAAGTTCCGGGGCCATCACTTTTATTGACCAACGAGGAGCAGGAGGAGGTATTGCACTATATTGATACTAATATCAATGTTACTAAGAAGGAATTGGTTTCCGTACAGAAGGAAAGGCTTAAGGAAATACAGGCAAAGAACCTTAGGAATAACCTTGAGGATTATTTACAAAAAGGACTCAAAAAAGGTCTAGTGGCCCAACTGAATTTTGATAGCTTTATCCCGAAGGATAAGAAAACCTTGTTGACCAAAAGCGGTGATAAAAGTGGAAATATGACCGTCGTTAAGGAGCCCGAACTAAAAAAGGGGGTAAGCGGAAAAGCCGTGTTCTTTAACGATTATACTGCTATTACCTTACCTGATAAAGTAGGTTGGTTTGACCAGTCCGATCCCTTTTCAGTATCCGTTGCAGTTTTTCCGGATACACTTTATGAAGAGGCCTCCATTTTTACCCATTGTGAAGAAACCCGATTGGGTTTAAAGGGATATTCCATGCATTTGGAGAACAATCATTTAAAGTTTATTATGGCGCGCTCATGGCCTAGCAATGCTATACAAGTGAAGACCAAGAACCCTATTGCTGAAAAGGAATGGAGCCATATCACGGTTTCCTATGATGGATTAGCTAAGGCGGAAGGTGTACATATTTATGTGAATGGCAAGGAAGTTCCTTTGGAGATCGAAATTAACAGCCTATATAAATCCATACTATTTCGAAAAAATGTCCATAACTATCCATTTTACGGTTTTACCCTGGGCGTTCGCGATAAGTTCAAAACACTTAAGGATGGCGGAATTGACAACCTTAGAATTTATAATAGGGAATTGTCGGCCCTGGAGGTTATGTATGATATTGCTCCTGATAGTGCCCTTAAAAAAGTGGAAAAAGAGGTGAATGGGAGTTTCTTAATGGATTTCTATTATACCACAGTAGATCAAAAAACGGAAGAGAAACGTCTGAGGTTACAACAGTTAAGAAAAGAAAGAATCCAAGAGTTGGAACCCATTAAGGAAATTATGGTTCTTGGCGACCTCCCGGAACCTCGCCCCACCTATATACTGGATCGCGGTATGTATGATGCACCCACCAAGGAAGTAGTTCCCGATGTGCCTGAAGCAATTATGCCTTTTAATGAAGATCTGCCAAGAAATAGGTTGGGGCTTACAAAGTGGCTTTTTGATAAAAAGAATCCCTTAACGGCTAGAGTTTTTGTCAATCGATTATGGCAGATGCATTTTGGTAGCGGTCTGGTAGCCACATCCGACGATTTTGGAAATCAAGGGAATCTTCCTTCGCATCCCAAGTTGTTGGATTGGTTGGCCGTAGAGTTCATGGAATCCGATTGGGACATCAAAAGGATGCACAAATTCATAGTTATGTCGGCTACGTTCCAACAAAGCTCAGAGATAAGACCGGAGCTACTCGAAATTGACACGGATAATGTATTGTTGGCCCGTGGCCCCAGTCGGCGCATGACTGCTGAAATGGTAAGGGACAATGCCTTGGCCATAAGTGGATTGCTTTCCCCGAAGGTCGGAGGGCCTAGTGTATATCCCTATCAGCCAGAGGGCCTATGGGATGAAATCAGTAACAAACCTTGGCGTTATCGGTATAAACAAGAACCTGGAGAAGGACTCTATCGAAGAAGCCTCTATACCATTTGGAAGCGCACATCAGCCCCACCTTCCATGCAGATTTTTGACGTTGGGGATCGCAGTGTATGTACGGTGAGCAGGAGACAAACAAGCACCCCTTTACAGGCACTGGTGTTGTTGAACGATCCCCAGTTTGTTGAAGCCTCCTATGTATTGGCAGAAAACATCATTGAGCAAAGTGGAAATCATACCGAAAAGCAACTGGGGCAGGCGTTTCAATTGAGTACGGGACGGACTCCTGAAACTTTGGAATTAAAACTATTAAAGAAGTTTTACAATGATGAACTGCAGCGTTTTCTGGCTAATAAGGAAGATGCCGTAGCCTACTTGGGTATGGGCGAAACAAAAATAAAAAGTACTTCCGACCCGATTAAAGTGGCGGCCTTGGCCACAGTCATTAATGGAATTATGAATACTTCGGAAGGGTATACGCTAAGATAAATTGTATGGTTATGAATGAATTTCAGGAAAAGCTAAAATTTGAGGATACCCGTAGGGGTTTTCTAAAAAAGGCCTCGTTGGGTTTTGGCTCCATTGCACTGTCAAGTCTATTGGGGCCGACGAATGCCTTCGCCCATGAGGTATTGGGTGCTAAAACTGCTCCAATGCTAAATGGTAACGGCGGGGTACTAAATGATACGCATTTTCCGGCCAAGGCAAAACGTATTATTTACTTGTTTCAGAGTGGTGGCCCATCCCAACTAGAAACCTTTGATTACAAACCAGAATTGGCCAAATGGCATGGACAGGAGATTCCTGATTCTGTTCGGGGCACTCAACGAAATTCCGGAATGGTTACCTCCCAGTCCACGTTTCCCTTGGTACAGTCAATTTATGACTTTAAACAGTATGGGCAATCCGGTACCTGGGTCAGTGAACTGTTTCCATATACCGCGAAAGTTGTAGATGACCTTTGTGTTATTAAGTCGATGTATACCGAGGCCATCAATCATGAGCCTGCCGTAATGTTCGTACAAACGGGATCACAATTGAGCGGTAGGCCGTCCATTGGTTCCTGGCTGAGCTATGGACTGGGAAGTGACAATAAGGACTTGCCCAATTTCGTAGTGATGCTCTCAAAAGGTGGGGGTGCCCAACCCTTAAGCTCTGCGGCTTGGGGCAATGGTTTTCTTCCGTCCCATCATCAAGGGGTACAGTTTCGATCAGGTAAGGACCCCGTTCTATATTTAAACAATCCACATGGTGTTCATGACCATGATCGTAGAAGGGCATTGGATTATATATCGGAATTGAACAACCATCAGTATGATATTTGGAAAGACCCAGAAATTCAATCAAAGATCAACCAATACGAAATGGCATACCGCATGCAAAGCTCGGTACCGGATGCTGTGGATACTTCCAATGAGCCGGATTATATTTATGAATTGTATGGTGAGGATGCGAAGATACCCGGTACCTATGCGGCCAATTGTCTTCAGGCAAGGCGTTTGGCTGAAAAGGATGTGAAATTCATCCAATTGTACCATATGGGCTGGGATCAACATGGCGGACTTCCCAGGGGAATCAAAAGACAAGCTTTGAGTACCGATCAGGCTACAGCCGGACTCATTACCGATTTGAAACAAAGAGGACTTTTGGAGGATACTCTGGTGATTTGGGGCGGTGAATTTGGCCGTACCAGTTTTTCACAGGGCAGATTAACGGCTGATAACTATGGTAGGGACCACCACCCAGGTTGTTTTACTATGTGGATGGCCGGTGCAGGGGTAAAACCGGGCATGGTCTATGGGCAGACGGATGAGTTTAGCTATAATGTGATACAGAACGGGGTTCATGTACATGACTTTCAGGCTACCTTGATGCATCTGTTGGGTATAGATCATGAAAGACTTACCTTTAAACATCAAGGTAGAAGATACCGTTTAACCGATGTGCATGGACATGTGGTAAAGGATATTTTAGCGTAACGAAGAGATTAGTGGACAGAAGAAAATTTTTAAGAAAAACAGCAAGGGCCAGTGGTGCTACTTTGGCTGTTACATCGGTTCCCTTCTATATTATGCCCGCAAAAGCAAGATTAGCCGAAACTAGTCTTGGGCATGGTGATTTCCAATATCGCGTGGAAAAGGAATGGGGAGATTTAAATCCCGAGAAGTATCCTGTAAATAATTGCCATGAAATGGTAATGAATGGTCAAGGAAGGCTTTACATGCTCACAGATCATCCTAAGAATAATATTCTGGTTTATGATACTTCTGGAAAGCTTTTGGATCATTGGACCTTGGATTTACCCGGAGCACATGGTCTAACCTTACATGATGAAGGGGGAGATGAATTCCTATATATCACCGACCCTGGATTAGGTAGGGTAATTAAAAGTACACTCGATGGTAAAATTGTCATGGAATTGGACCATCCCTCGAGGGTTGGGGCATATGATGAGAAATCGGCTTTTAGACCAACGGAAACGGCTATAGGCCCTAACGGCGATATTTATGTAGCTGATGGCTATGGTTCGCAATTCATTCTACAATATGATGCAAAGGGCAAGTTTGTCCAAAAATTTGGGGGCGATAGTTTTTTACAAGAGTCCAAATTCAAGCAAGCCCATGGTGTTGCATTGGATACCAGGGATTCAAACAATCCTACCTTAATTTGTTCCGCGAGGATAAAGAATTCATTTAAACGTTTTTCCTTGGATGGGAAATATCTGGAGACGTTTTATATGCCCGGTCTATTCATAAGTAGACCCGTTTTGGATGGAGAGAATATTTATTCCGGTGTTTGCTTCGGGATGGAAGAAGGCAATTATAACATGCAGTTGAACAAGGGGTTCGTTACAATTTTGGATAAGGACAACAAGGTAATCTCCAACCCAGGGGGTACCAAGCCTATCTATGAAAACGGTAAATTACAATTGATGCTCCAGGATCAACCCATCTTTAAGCACTGCCACGATGTATGTGTAGATCGGGATAAAAACCTTTATGTATGCCAGTGGAATGCCGGAGGAGTGTATCCCTATAAATTACACAGGGTCTAGGCCCTAGGAGTTGATTTTCACTTTGGTTTTGCCATGGGGGAATCATCACATTCCAAATCTCCCAGAACATATTGCAGGCCATCTAAAAAGTATTGTAACAATTCCGGATTTTCTAGGCTTTGCGCATTATGGGAGGGAGAAGAATAGAACACCCGTCCCTTGCCATATCTTTTAATCCAGGAAACGTAATTGATATTGTTTTTGACCGCTTTCCTTACATCTTTCAACTGATCTACTTCAATATAGAGTAGCGGTCTAAAATTGTAGTCGAAATAAGCATTCTTAAAAAAATAAGGTTCGTCTATATGGGTAAGCCCCTTACCCTTGAAAGCCTGGACCAAGGGATGTTTTGCATCTACTTCTTTCACATGCATTTCCTGTTGCTTGGGATGGTAGTCAAAACTGCCTCCCGTCATTTTGCTAAATGCGGCTGAATTGTTTTGTACGGTAATGGCACCATGTAGTATCATTAGTCCACCGCCCTTCTCAACGTAGTTCATCATATTCGCTTCATATTCAGGAGCCTTGTTCTTGATTTCGGCATCGGACAATGATGTGTTTTGACGGAGCAAATCGGCAAAAAGATCTCTGTCTGGGCCACTGGGGTTACAATTGTTAAAAACAACGGCATCATAGTTTTTAAGGCTTTTCTTTTCGAATTTTTGAATATCGTAACCTACATGGATCTCAAACACCTTGCTTTTTTTGGCAAGAATCTTCAGCATTTCAATATTATGCGGGATGGTCCAATGATAGAACCCAGTGGCTTTGGAAAAGACCAGGATTTTCTTCTTATCCACATTTTTGACAGTCGGTTCATTTGGCGCAATTTTTTCTATTTGGGCCAACCATTCATCGTTAGGCTCAAACTCTTGAATGCCCTGTGCTTTGGCGATTAAACAAAAAATGGAAAGTAGAAAGGTCGATATCACTTTTTTCATAGTATGCCGATTATTTTTGGGTGGATTCCCGAATTATTAAAGTATGTCTCAACGTAATTTGGTTTGCTGACTGTAGGTTTATGGCACCGTTTAAATGCCCAATAATACTTTGCCCAGCCAAAACGCCCATTTTATAGCCTGGATAATCTATGGTACTTAAATTTGGGCTAATGACCTCGGAAACGGGATCATTATTGAACCCCACGACCTTTATATCCTGGGGGACGCGATATCCTTCCTTTTTGAGTTCTTTAATACAGTGAACCGCAAAGGTATCATTGGCCACGAACAATCCATCAATTTTGGGGTCGGATTCCTTAATATGTGTTATTACTTCCGGTACTCGGCTCAAATCCAGGTCTACTTCAACCAGATTGTCCTCTTTAAAGGTGATGCCATATTTTTCCAAAGCCCTTTTATAACCCTTGAACCTTTGGCAATATACATTTCTTTTCAATCCCCCGGCAATGTGTAGGATATTAGTACAACCTTGATGTATGAGATGTTCCGTAGCCTCATAGCCCGCAGCCTCATTATCAATTAAAATGGTCGGACAATTGGGTAGATCAAACACCCGGTCAAAAAACAACAAAGGTATCTTTCGATCTATAAATGTGGATAGATGGTCAAAGTTTTCCGTTCCATAAGCTAAAGAAATCATAAGGGCATCCACGCCACTATCATATAAAGTTTTGGCATTCAATACTTCTTTTTCGGCCGATTCCAGGGATTGACTAATAATCAAGTTATAACCTACATCGTTGGCCACTTTTTCTATGCCCGCCAGTACCGTGGACATAAAATTAGAATTCAATCTTGGCACGATTACACCAATGGTATTGGATTTTTGCTGGCTTAGGTTGGCAGCAAATTTGTTGGTGCGGTAGCCCAAGGATTTGGCCGCGGCAATGATCTTGTCCTTCGTTTTTTTGCTTATGGACGGATGGTCGTTCAAACTTCTGCTCACCGTTGCCGGGGAGACATTGAGCTTTTTTGCCAAGTCGTAAATCGTAATTTTTTTACCCATAATGGCTACACTTAATGCAACAATAATACGCAACAAAATCCAGTACGTAAAACAAATCACAAAAAGAACGAATCCCCAAAAAATAAAGACCATTAGTATGATTTATTTTTTAAGGTTTAAATAATTAATTAAATTTCATTATAATTTATGCAATCGATTGCATAAATTAGCAACATCTTAAGATGTTTGGATTTGGTTACTATAATCCCTTAAACCCAAAAAACATAATACGTTTACCATTTGATTTGCGTTAGTTCGATTTTTCTTAAATTCCGTCGCCTAAACCTTTGTCTATGAAACAGATTTTTCTTTTTTGCCTTGTCATCACTTTAGGGTCATGCCAGGAAAAAGAGATATATCGATTTGAGGTGAGGGAGGGCGACGGTTTTTTAAGCACAGTTCCAGTAGCTCTGGAACTTAACGAGCTCAAAAAAATTGCTGACAGTGATTACATGATTTTCAATGATGGGGAACCGGTTTCTTACCAATGGGATGAAGAAGGGCAAAAACTCTGGTTTCTTCATCATCCTGACGATAGGACCTCTTATAGCTTGGAAAAAGTTGAAAAGAAGCTCATCAGTGGATTGGATTTATCGGCTACCAAGGATAATGGGAATCTCCAATTGTCTATTAAAAATTCGCCATTGGTACAATACAAATATGAAATGATGTATCCTCCCAAGGGTGTTGATTCCCTCTATAAAAAATCCGGTTACATACACCCTATAATAACACCGAAAGGAGATACGCTTACGTGTATTCAACCTCCGGACCATTACCATCACTACGGATTATGGGGACCTTGGACCCATACACAGGTAGATGGAGAACGCGTGGATTTTTGGAATCTGGCAGAGGGTATGGGAACTGTGCTTTTTAAGGAGTTTAACGAAACCCGTTCCGGTAGTGTCTTTACATCCTTTACAGCAGCCCAGGAACACATCGATCTAAAAACGGCCAATGCCCCTCAGGTGGCATTAAACGAAGATTTAAAGGTTCAACTTTGGAATTTGGATCGGCCCGATCGGTATATGTTGGATTATACGACCACCTTTACTTCTCCGCTGGAATCGGGAATACTTTTTGAAGCCTATCGTTATGGTGGTGGTATTGGTCTGCGATTTAATGAACGTTGGCATAAGGATAACTGTTCCGTACTCACTTCCGAGGGTAAAGATCGATTGACGGCCGATGGTAGTAATGCCCGTTGGTGTATTGTAAGCGGTAAATCCTCGGACGGAAAGGGAACCCATGGTATTCTGTTTCTGAGTCATCCTGAAAACCGGATGCATCCCGAACCTATGCGCATATGGCCTATGGATGCCAATGGGGGTAGAGGCGATATGTTCTTCGAGTTTTGTCCGATTCGGCATGAAGAATGGAAAATTGAACCCGATAAAGAATATGAACTGAATTATAGAATGGTGGTATTTGACGGTGAACTTAAAGCCGAAGAAGCCGAAGCCTATTGGCAGGCGTTTGCAAATCCACCACAAGTACAAATGATCAAAGAATAAGAATAAAACTGGAATATCGTGAAGCGAAGAAATTTTATGGAAAAAACAGCAATGGGAACAGCTGCAATGGTAGGTTTCCCGAGTATAGTGCCCGCACATGTCTTGGGCAAGGAAGCGCCTAGCAATAAAATCAATATTGGTCAAATCGGTTGTGGACGTATTGCCCGCTCTCATGATATTCATGATACAATCCGTTTTGATGAGGCACGGTTCGTCGCAGTCTGTGATGTGGATTCCAAAAGAGCTGCGGATGCCAAAACTTTGGTCGATGGTTTTTATAGGAAAAAAACGGGCAAGGCCAAATATATGGATACCAAGACCTATGGTGACTATCGAGAAATGTTAATGAACAAAGATATTGATGCCGTGGTGATAAGCACTCCGGATCATTGGCATTCGCAACCCGCTATGGAAGCGGCTTTGGCCGGGAAGGACATCTATTTACAAAAACCGACATCCTTGACCTTAAAGGAAGGTCAACAGTTGCGGGACGTCATAAAAAAAACGGGGGCAATTCTTCAGGTAGGTACACAACAACGTGCCATGCCTCAGTTTAGGGTTGCCGCGGAACTTGTTAGAAATGGAAGAATTGGAAAGATACATACCGTAAAAATCGGATTGCCCGGAGATCCATCGGGTCCTGTAGCGCCCGAAATGCCCGTGCCCTCCAATCTGGACTTTGATATGTGGTTGGGTTCTACCCCTGAGGTGCCTTATACAGAAATCGGCGTCCATCCGCGCGAAGGGTATAGTAGACCGGGTTGGTTACGGTTACGTAGTTATGGGGCCGGGATGATTACCGGTTGGGGTCAGCATCATTATGATTCGGCGGCCTGGGGAATGAATACGGAGTTGACCGGGCCAATTTCTGTAGAGGCATTGGCCGAATTTCCAAAGTCGGGGTTATGGAACGTACATGGTGATTTCTTTGTAAAGCACGAATATGATAATGGAATGACGGTGTATACGAGTGGAGGTTATACCAACGGAATTCGATATGAAGGTACAGATGGATGGATTTTCGTTTCCAGGGGAGCCTACCAAGCGTCTGCATCCGATCCTGTGGATAAGGAAAAAAGCGCAAAGGCCCTGAATGCCTCCGATCCCAAAATATTGGAATCCATCATAGGTGAGAACGAAATGCATCTTGAAAAAATCGAAGATCAGCACGGCAACTGGTTGGAGTGCATCAAAACACGAAAGCAACCCATTTCACCTATTGAAAAAGGACATAAGGCCTGTGCCATTTGTTTGATTAGCGACATCGCCATGCAATTCGATAGAAAATTAGAGTGGGACAATGAAACGGAAACTTTCGTTAATGATGACGAGGCCAATGCCATGTTAGCACGTGAACAGCGCAAGCCTTATGGAACGGATTATGTGAAGGTTTAAAACCGTAAGTATCCTAATCCATATTCCTTCAAAGATGTAAAGCAGAAATGACTAGTTTCCGAAAGATATTTTTCATTTAAAAACCATAACTTTCCCCTAGCAAGTAATGAAACCAAAAAGAATGAAATTTAAAACCTTGTGTCTATTAATGCTCTGCCTTGGCTGTTCGGAAAAAAAGACCAATGAAAAAATGGATGGGGAAGAAGCAGTTGAAAAAGTAAAATTGATGACTTTGGATCCGGGCCATTTTCATGCAGCCCTAGTACATAAGACCATGTATCCCCAGGTTAATTCCACCATTTATCTTTTTGCTCCCGAAGGCCCCGAGGTACAGGACTTTTTAACCAAAATTGAATCGTACAATAGCAGGGACGAGTCACCATCAGATTGGAGCATCAAGAATTACCTTGGCCCCAATTATTTGGAAAAGATGCTTACCGAAAAACCGGGAAATGTAATGATAGTAGCCGGGAAGAATTCAAAAAAAATCGATTATGTATTGGAAGCGGTCAAGGCCGGCCTTAATGTATATGCAGATAAGCCGTTGGTCATTAGCCCCGAGGGGTTTGAAAAATTGAAGGAAGCCTTTCAAATCGCACAAGAAAAAAATCTTCTCATTTATGATATCATGACCGAGCGTTTTGAATCGACAACGGTTATGCAGAAACTTTTTTCCTCAATGCCTTCCGTGTTTGGTGAATTGATGGATGGGTCCCTGGAGGAACCGGCCATTAGCAAGGAAAGTGTACATCATTTTTTTAAATATGTCTCGGGACAACCTTTGGTAAGGCCCCCTTGGTTTTTTGATGTAAACGAAGAGGGTGAGGGCATAGTGGATGTAACCACACATTTGGTGGATTTGGTACAATGGGAGGCGTTTCCCGGCCAAATTATCGATTCTACGAATGTTGAAATGCTCAGTGCCAAACGTTGGCCTACCGTTTTGACCAAGGACGAGTTCCGGAAAGTTACAGGTCTTGATACTTATCCGGACTATTTACAAAAGGACATAAAGAACGAAAAGCTACACGTATACTGCAATGGGGAAATGCGTTATAAGATAAACGGAAAACTTGCCAAGGTTTCTGTAATTTGGAATTATCAGGCTCCTGAGGGCACTGGCGATACGCATTATAGCATTATGCGAGGTACCAAAAGTGATTTGATTATTAAACAAGGCGTAGATGAGAATTATAAACCTATACTTTATATTCATCCTAAACAAAAAGAGGGCTTTGAAGCCGAGCTGACAAATGCTATTAGTGCCAAAATAAATTCTGAATTTCCAGGTACCACTATGGAAAAGCTTTCGGACGGTAGATATCGTATTACTATTCCCGATGAATTCAAAATTGGTCATGAGGCGCATTTTGGTCAGGTGACGCAAAACTATCTGAAATATTTAGAGGCAGGAAAACTTCCCGAATGGGAGGTTCCCAATATGATTTCAAAGTATTATACAACAATTGAAGCTTTAAAAATGGCAAAGCAAAAATAAATTGCAAGAACCACTTTCTTTCCTATATTTATAAGCCGTAAAGTGGATACCCCCGTACCATTGGACTTCATTATTTAAAATATGCGCAATAGATACCGTTTCATTTTTTTGACCCTCCCATTCATTGCCGTATTAGCCCTTTTTCAGGTTTCCTGCTCCGAGATTAGAGACCAAAAAGTTCTCTATTTTGCGCACTCGCTGCCAATTACACATCCCGTGCATAAAGGTATTTTGGATATGCAGACGTTTGTGAACGAGAAATCCGATGGCAAGCTTCAAATAAAGATTTTTCCGGACGGCCAATTGGGAACGGAACGTGAGGTTTTGGAACTATTGCAGATCGGCAGTATTGCCATGACCAAGGTAAGCGCGGCGTCCATGTCCAATTTTGCCCCGGAATATAAGGTAATGGGAGTACCTTACCTTTTTAGGGACAGGGAACATCTTTTTTCTGTTTTGGAGGGCGAGGTAGGACAGGAATTATTGGAAGGTGGGACGGAATATCTCTTACGTGGGCTTTGCTTTTATGATGCGGGCAGCAGAAGTTTTTATACCAAGAGAAAACCAATCCAGACTCCGGATGATTTGAAAGGCTTGAAGATTCGGGTCATGAACGATCAAATGTCTGTTGACATGGTCAACACCTTAGGGGCTTCCGCCACCCCAATGGCGTATGGGGAGCTCTATACCGCATTGCAGCAGAATGTTGTGGACGGCGCAGAGAACAACATTCCTTCTTTTGTGACCTCCAACCATTATGAAGTATGCAAATATTATTCCTTTGACCAGCATAGTATGGTCCCGGATGTAGTGGTGATAGGAACCAAGTTCTGGGATACCCTATCCGATGAAGAAAAGGAATGGCTGCATTTGGCAGCTTCCGAAAGTGTGGAAAATCAGAAGCAATACTGGCAGGAAACGGTAAAGGAGAATATGGAAGTGCTTAAAAAGGCCAAAGTGGAGTTCAATTATCCGAAAAAGGAACCTTTTGCCTCAAAGTCAAGTCCCGTAATGGAGCGATTAATGGAGGACCCAAAAATGAAGGAGTACATCGAGAAAATTAAATCGCAATGATGAAACGTTTGTACCGGTCATTGAATAAAGTCATCGAAGCCTTTTTGGTGCTCATTTTTGGACTTCTTGTTATTGATGTCGTTTGGCAGGTGGTTTCCAGATATATTGTAGGACAGTCCAGCTCGTTTACCGAGGAATTTGCACGGTTTGCACTGATTTGGCTAACTCTATTAGGAGCTACCTACATTAACGGGATGAAGGAAGGACATCTTTCCATGGATTTTCTTGTCTCCAAACTTTCTCCCGATAAAAAAAGGAAACGGCAAAGAAAGATACAATGGCTTATGGCCCTTTTTGCTTTGGTAGTCATGGTCATTGGCGGGGGTAATTTGGTCTACACTACCTCGAAATTAGGTCAGATTTCACCTGCTTTGAACGTTCCGCTTGGGTTTGTGTATTCCATTGTGCCCATTAGTGGACTTATCATAATTTTCTTTTGTATATACCACATAACCATAACCTTTAGTCCAAAAGCCCATGAGCATTGAAACCATAAGCATATTAGTCCTGTTTGTAAGTTTTATCGGTCTATTGGCCTATGGTGTTCCCGTGGCCTATTCCATTGGTATTTCTACCACACTAACCTTGCTTTTGAACATTGTTTTTATGCCGGCAACTACCACTGCTGCCCAGCGAATGACCACAGGAATCGATAATTTTGCCCTATTGGCCATTCCATTCTTTATTTTGGCGGGAGAGCTTATGAACCGTGGCGGTATTGCAAAACGATTGATAGATTTTGCCAAATCGCTTATCGGCAGCCTACCCGGTGGTCTGGCGTATGTGAATATCATTGCGGCCATGCTGTTCGGTGCAATTTCGGGATCGGCCATAGCAGCGGCATCGGCCATAGGCAGCACCTTGACCGATAAGATGGAAAAAGAGGGTTATCCAAGGGAATTTAGCGCTTCGGTAAATATTAGCTCTTCGACTACGGGTCTTTTGATTCCACCTAGCAACGTACTTATCGTCTATGCTCTGGCCAGTGGAGGTACCGCCTCCGTAGCAGCTTTGTTCATTGCTGGTTATGCCCCAGGTATTTTGGTGGGACTAGCTTTGATGTTTATGGTGTTCCTTTATGCCAAGAGAAAAAATTTGCCTCGCGCTCCGCGTGTTGGCTTTAAGCAACTTTTAATCGATTTCAAAAATGCATTTTTAAGCCTTACCCTTTTGGTTATTGTCGTGGGTGGAATCGTTGCCGGAATATTTACGGCTACCGAGGCAGCTGCCATTGCCGTGGTCTATGCGGTTTTGTTAGGGTTTTTGAATCGGGAGCTGAAGTTTACGGATTTTAGACCCATTTTGTTGCAAAGTGCCAAGACCACTGCCGTAGTCATGTTCTTGATCGCCACTTCAATGGCCATGTCATGGCTTTTTTCCTTTGAAGGTATACCCCAAATGTTGACATCACTTTTGGTAGAATCGGTAAACAATCCCTTTTTAGTGCTGTTGTTGATTAACATTACACTGTTGATCGTGGGTACTTTTATGGATATGACTCCGGCCGTTCTTATTTTTACACCAATTTTTCTGCCTGTGGCCATGGCCTTGGGGATGCATCCCGTACAATTTGGGATGGTCATAGTACTTAACCTTTGTATAGGTGTATGTACCCCACCTGTGGGGACTTTGCTCTTTGTGGGGAGCGGCGTCGCCAAAGTCCCTGTGACCAAGGTAATAGCTCCATTGCTACCTCTGCTGGGTGCCATGGTGCTGATTTTGTTGATCATCACTTACTTTGGCGAAATCTCCCTTTGGTTGCCCAGGGTTTTTGGATTGATAGAATAGCTAGCCCTTAAAATGGGTTAGAAAAGGAGCATCTTTTCCATATTTTTTTCCAAAATTAATGCCGGTCAGGGTTGAAAACCTGTCGATGACAAGTTTAAATGCTATTGCGAAAGAAAGATGGATATCTTTATAATCAACTTCATAGCAGATTACTTTTAAAATTGACAAAATGCAAGGAAACAAAACTTCAATACATGTAGTGTGCGGTTTAATATCATTCCTGTTGTTTTTACAAGTGCTGGACGTGCAGTCCCAGGAAATAGCCCCTAAAACTGAGCTAGATAAAAAAGTAGAGGCTTTCTTAGAGGGTTACGAGGGAAAGTGGCGTGATATGAATATCCCAGCTTCCGATGGAAAGTTACTTTATGACATTATCCTGAAAAACGGTTATACCAAAGGTCTGGAGATAGGCACTTCAACAGGGCATTCTGCCATATGGATTGCCTGGGCGTTCAGTAAGACCGGAGGAAAATTAATTACTATCGATATCGATGAGACCCGTCATAAACGGGCCCTTGCCAATCTTGAGAAAGCTGGATTGTTGGACTATGTAGACGCCCGGCTTGCCGATGCGCATGAGTTGGTCAAGGAATTGGATGTTACCTTCGATTTTGTATTCAGTGATGCGGATAAAGGTTGGTACATTAATTATTTTAAGGATATTGCACCAAAATTAAAAAGAGGAGGTTGCTTTACCGCCCACAATGTAAGACCAAAAAGTTCGGGACAAAGAGGAATGCGAGGGACAGGGGAGTACTTGGAGTACGTTTTGGGCCTGGATACTTTTACTACAACAGTGGATAATTCCGGTGGAGGTTTGGCCATCAGTTACAAAAATTAGATTCGTTTGGCTAGCAAGGAAAGAGGTAAGCTTGATCGTAGTCTGGGTTTTTTTTCATTGACGAACATCGTAATCGCCAACATGATCGGAGCAGGAATATTTACCACTTCCGGCCTGTTGATGGGCGACATCGGAAATCCGTGGATACTTCTTCTTCTTTGGGTGGTCGGCGGTGTTTTGGCACTATGTGGTGCCCTAAGCTATGGAGAATTAGGTGCAGCCATGCCCCAAGCGGGGGGAGAATACAATTTTTTATCCAAGCTGTTCCATCCCATATATGGCTTTTTAAGCGGATGGGCATCTTTCATTGCGGGATTTTCAGCACCCATTGCCGCTTCGGCCATTGGTTTTAGCGCATATTTTTTTCGAGCATTTCCACAATTCGGCTCCTCCATGGGCCTTCCCATGGAAATAAGTAAGAAATTAGTTTCCATCGGTATAATTCTCTTATTCTCGGCCATACACCTTAGGGGAATTAAGTTTGGAGCCAAAGTCCAGAATTACCTTACCGTATTCAAGGTGGTATTGGTAGTCGGTTTACTGATTGTTGGCTTTTTATGGGGCAATGGTGATCTATCCCATTTCTCAGACCAAGTAAGGGTTACATCTGATTTCGGAAGTTGGAAAACGGTCGGGCTCTCATTAATGTGGATTATGTTTGCCTATACCGGATGGAATGCATCGGTATACGTTGGTTCGGAAATCAAAAATCCAAGGAAAAATCTGGCAAGATCCCTTATTTTGGGAACCGTCATCGTTATGCTTTTGTATTTGTTGTTAAATATATTGTTCATTTATGCCATTCCTCCAGTGGAGATGAAAGGGGTGGTAGCCATTGGTGGACTGGCCGTAAATAATTTGTTCGGCAGTTCTACAGATGCTGTCGTTTCACTTCTAATTTCCTTTGCACTTTTTTCTTCTTTAAGCGCCTTTATAATTATAGGGCCAAGGGTGTATTATGCCATGGCTAGGGACGGGTATTTCTTTAAATTCCTGGCCCAGGTCCATCCGGTTTTTAAGGTTCCCTCTAAGGCAATTCTTATTCAGGCGTTAGTATCAATATTACTGGTGCTTTCCGGTACCTTTGATCAAATATTGACCTATATGGGTTTTGCTTTGGGAATTTTCCCGATCCTAGCCGTAGTCGGGCTATTTAAACTTAGGAACTCGGGTCGATCGGTACTGAAACTACCCGGATACCCGTGGGTACAGGTTTTTTACATTGTACTAAGTCTTTCGATCCTTGTTTTGGCTTTTTTTGAACGGCCAAAAGAGTCATCCATAGCCATGCTTTCAATGCTGGCAGGCATTCCTATTTTTTTTGCGTTCAAGCATTTTCAGCATAATACAAATTCCGACGCATCGGGGAACCAGTCTGAAAATTGATAATTGGATAAATACCGGTTCGAATTTAGGCGGGTGGAATTTAACAAAATAGGGGTCTATTCCTTTCTCTTTTAGCTACCCAGGCAAGGTACTTTTATGATTTTCGGTATATTGGAGAGTGAAGAGGTTGTTGTGAAATAATAAGGTAATAGGTCATTGTTTACAACATAAATGCAATGACTATTCCCAAAATGATAGCTAACAATTTTCTTAAGTTGAACGTATGTCCCTCCGAACTCTCAAAAAGAATTACCGTGGAGATATGCAAAAATACCCCGATGACCACCGCATTGATATAACTTAAATAAGGTGAAATAAAATCAACATTGGTGGCAAAATAGCTTCCCAAAGGAGTCATTAAGGCAAAAAAGCTTATAAACATCAGCGCATAAGTCATTTTTAATCTAGAACCTAGAAGAAAGATGCTAAGAATAACGGCTATGGGAACTTTATGGACCAATATGCCATAGATAATGGTACCATTTTCCTGAACAGGGAAGCCTTCCAAAAACGCGTGGATGGAGAGACTAACGAATAAAAGCCAAGGAAAAAAGGTCTTTTCCCCATTCGTATGAATATGACCGTGCTCCGCTCCCTTAGAAAAAAATTCCAAAAATATTTGGAAAAGAATGCCCAGCATAATGAAAACCCCAATTACTTTCGCATTAGAATTTATGTAGGCTTTTGGGAAAAGCTCAAAAAGGGTCAAGGCCAATAGAAATGCTCCACTAAAGGCCAAAAGGAGCTTAAAATTCGCTTTGTTTTTTGGTTTAAAAAGTACCACAAAACCAAAACTTAGCAATACGGCCAGAAAAGGCAAAAGGTATTTCAATGGGTTATCGGATTAGGTTGTTTTTGTGATTTATGATATCACAAATCCATAAGGCTCAAAAATACTGTATTTTTACTTCAATTTGATAACAAAGAATGAGCAACAACTTTACCATGGTGGCCACGACCTTGTTTGGTTTTGAGGAGATATTGGCCAAGGAATTACGCAATCTGGGTGCAGGGAATGTAAAAACAGGTACGCGAAATGTATCCTTTGAAGGGGATATCGGGTTTATGTATAAGGCCAACCTATGTCTTCGCACTGCAATAAAAATTGTTAAGCCCATCTATTCCTTTTCCATTCGAAATGCCCATGATTTATATCGAAAGATCTATGCCATGGATTGGCCGGATTACCTCTCCGTAGATGCCACATTTGCCATAGATACTACCTTACATTCCGATAAGTTTACACATTCTCTTTACGTTTCACAAAAGGCAAAGGATGCCATTGCGGATAAGTTTCGAGCGTTGGATGGTAAGCGGCCCAATGTGGACATTAAGAATCCGGATATCCGAATAAATATTCATATACAAAATGACCATTGCAATGTGTCCCTGGATAGTTCCGGCAGTTCCCTGCACCATAGAGGCTATAGAACCGCTACAAACATTGCCCCTATAAACGAAGTACTTGCCGCTGGATTGTTACTTCTAAGCGGATGGGACGGTCGGTCGGATTTTTTGGATCCCATGTGTGGTAGCGGCACTTTTTTGACAGAAGCAGCAATGATAGCGTGTAACATTCCAGCAAACATTAACCGTAAGGGCTTTGCCTTTGAAAAGTGGTACGATTTTGATGCCGTTCTTTTTGAAAAAATTGTAGATGCCAGCCTCAACAAGGCCAGGGAGTTTCATTATAAGATCGTTGGGTATGACAAGGCCCCCTCGGCGGTACGAAAGGCTCAGGACAATATTGAAAACGCAAATCTTTCTGAATACATAACCATAGAACAAAAGAATTTTTTTGCCAGCGAAAAGTTTACGGAAGGAAGGTTGCATATGGTATTCAATCCCCCATACGGAGAGCGTCTGAATCTGGATATGGAAAACTTTTATGCATCTATCGGAGACACTTTAAAACAAAAGTACCCTGGGACGGACGCCTGGTTTATCACTTCCAATTTGGAGGCCTTAAAGCATGTGGGTCTTCGGCCCTCAAGAAAGATAAAGGTATTCAATAGTCATTTGGAATCACGTTTGGTGAAATACGTGATGTATGAGGGAAGTAAAAAGGCAAAGTATCAAAATGCCTAAAATGCTGAATAGAAAATTAATTCCCATTTTTTAAGCACAATACACCAAACTTTTACACATGGCATTTATCATGGAAGCCGAACTAATCCATTTTTTATAAAAACAATTTCTTATGGCTCAAATTTAGTTACCCATTACCAGTATTTTGTTACCATCTTGATGTCTTATAGTAAGAATACCTCCTTTTTTAAGATTTTCCCAATGCCATCCTGATACTTTCTCTCCGTCATTTTCCGGGAGTACCTTGTCGTTCACCAAAATAGCTTTGGGTTTTTCTACCATTCGGATAACTTCTGTAGAAACATCATCATAGGTACGATAATGGATTAGAGTTTTTGATACTTTTTCCAAAGCCACTTCCGGAACTAGAAATTTGTTGAGTTGGGGAGCATATTCCATATGCTGCACAATAGATGAGGAATATAAAAGATGATTCTTGTTGTCCGGAGCCAATTGCGGAAAATAGGCCATGGAACGTAAATAATGGCGTACGTAGTCACCATATCCATCGGTCAACCATACTTCATCACGGGGGTATTTGTTTTTTCCGTCCACGTCTACCATATAAGTAGCCCAATTCAATTTTCTGATGGCTCCTTCAACTAGGTTTCCCTTACCGGCAATAGCCGCATACTGCAGTTCTGCGGAGGCTTGTCGGGAGGTATGGCTGTTGCCCGGGGTTTGATAAACCGTTTGCTCATTTATGGCCAGCACTCCATAATTTTCCCATGTCTTGTTGCCAAGTTTGGTATACACCCATTGGAAAATAGCATCTACCTGTTGTCGCCATTCCGGAAAATACTCCTGATGGTTCATAATGAACTGGGCAAAGGTAATGGCATTTACCTGAGTATCGCTCCAGCCGGGAATATCCTCAAAGAAAGGCCCCCACCTATTATTTTTCAAGGGGTAGACCTTCATCCACTCCAAAAGCAATTGAAACCCTTTTTTATAAGACTCCACTTGGCCTTTGCCCATAGCGATAAGCCCAAGGAATAGTTCCATGGTGGGGGCCCAATTGGAGGTGTAGCTACTGGATTGTACCTCGGTATCATCACCTTTGTTGCTTTTTAGTTTGCCTACTTCTCCGGTAAGGGCGTTTACTTTAAATGGGAGTGGGGAATTTTCATAATTCCCTTGTTTGATGTGCCCGGCCAGAGTGTTAGCTATTTGTATAGCCGCTTTTAGATACCGTTTTTCAGTGACATTTCCAAAAATTCGGGTCTCGGTCATTTTATGCAATTTTAGCAATTCCAGACCAAAAGAACCTGCTTTGTCGGGTTGGGTGAAATTAGGCCCTATCACCATATCCCCATCATATTTTCCGGAGTAGATCAATGTGTTGTAGGGATAAGGCAAGTTAGGCCAGTCTACATCGGCCGGAGATAGGGAATGGGAAAGATAATAATCCGCCATAAACTTCATGTTCTCCTTTACTTTCTCATTACCCGAGTAGGCGTAAAGTAGGCCCCAAGAAGATAGGGCCATGGAAATCTGATCTCCACCAATACCTCTTCTGTCATTAAAATCAGGTCGCCAAACCTGATGGTTCATATAGTAGGGGAGGCCATTGGAATCTTTGCGCATATTGTCCCAGAAGTTCCAAATCAATTGAATAGTATGGTCGTAGGCCTTTGTTGGATCTGGATCATACCAAGGTACTATGGTACCGTCTTTACTATTGATTTTTATACGGTGGTACTGCAGGGTATCTTTTGTTTCCTGAATGAAATTTTGACCTCGAACATGGCAAGCCGTTCCAATCAGCAGGCATAAAAGGGGCCATGCCAAAGTATGGATGTTTTTTTTCAAGATGAAGTGTTTTTTTTAAGGGTTATGGCTGCCTATGGCATTATCCCTTTACGTTATGGGCATAATATAGAAAATCCCCAGACTCCATACAAAGCACCCTGCTCCAAAATATGAACTGATTTTGTACCTAATAACAAGGCACATTAATTATTTGTTGGTTCCGGTTCCTGTTCTTCTGTTTCCTCCGGTTTTTTGGCTTTCTTGTACAACGGTATCAAATAAGAAATGGAATAGTTATAGCCCACGCCAAACTTACTTCCTTCGGTAACCTTATTAAATCCAGGGATAAATAAATTGGGAAAAGGCTCTACATTCGGGTCACTAAATAAAAAGCCCAAGCGAATGCTGCCACCTAGATAAATATTGGCAAATAGCTCTACTTTGGTCCCAAAAACAAACTCGATCCAGGACTGTGTGCGGCCGCTGAATTCCTGTGATTCCGTGGAGCCCGGTGCAAATTGATCCCGACTCCAATAGCGGTTACTTTCGTAAAAACGAAAGCTGTCCACAGTTTGACTAAAACTACTGATGGCAAATCGTCCGCCAACAAAAATAGAATTGTTCATCCCGTACCAATTCTCGTAGGTATTGTAATCTACCCCTAATTTTAGGTAGCTCCCGGATGTAGTGAAATCATAAAGTTGCGCATCGTTGGGTACATCTATACCACCTAATTCTTCTATTCTGGTTTTATTCTCGTTGCCCAATTCAGCTGCCAAGTATAATTTTTGGGTTAGCCGATAATCCCCCACAATTTCAAAGCCCGTATAATTATCCTGAAAAGAGGACACAATGGGCCGGCTTAGGTCTATTCCAACCCTAATGCCATAAGGCTGTTCATAGACAACAGTATCCTTGGGTTGGAGATCTATAGGCTTTTGTTGTGCTTTTATCTTCGCAAAGCCTAGGATAAGAAACAGGCTAATGAAATATCTTAACATGGGCTTCCGTAGAATTTTCAACCAGTGATGTTATTATCTCTATATCCCTTATCCACAAGGAATCTTCCGCAGTACCTACCACGGCGGCTGCGTCCAATCCATCGTAATTGGCCACAAAACCACATGCACGTGATACAAATTTATCCTGTACTTCATAAGAAAAGGTAAGTATATTGGTTAGGGTAGTATCCGGGTTGCTTAACGTTTGTGAAATCAAAAATGAGGTATTGTTCTCGGCTGCCCTTAGCGGTAGGGCTATCGAATCCGATGAGGCGTTGGGCAAGATTTCCAAAGTGTCTGTTCCGATAATTAACCCGTTTACCTGAAGACCCGGAACTTCCTTGATTTCCGTAGTGTCCTCCACATCATAAAACCGAACGATTAATAGGGGAGTATCACCATCTACACAGATATCATCTTTTTCACATGCAGAAAATGATATAATTCCCAAGAGAACAATTAAAGTTATGATGATTTTCTTCATAGACCCAACTTCGCCAAAAGTACAACATTTTCCACATGATGGGTTTGTGGGAACATGTCCACGGGTTGAACCCTTGTTATTTTGTATTTTTCTTTCATCAGCTCCAAATCCCTGGCCTGTGTTGCGCTATTGCAACTTACGTATACCACTTTTTCCGGAGCGATATTCATAATTTGCCGTACAACGTCTTTGTGCATCCCATCACGTGGAGGATCTGTTATCAGCACATCCGGATTTCCATTTTCAACAATAAATCTTTCATCAAATACTGTTTTCATATCGCCCACAAAGAAATCAACATTTCCTATTTCATTGTGTTTTGCATTTTCCTTGGCATTGGCAATAGCTTCAGGAACCGCTTCAATACCAATTACCCTTTTGGCTTGTTTCGCTATGAACTGGGCAATGGTACCTGTACCGGTGTAAAGATCGTATACCAATTCCGTTCCTTTAAGTGATGCAAACTCCCGTACAACCTTATACAGTTCATATGCCTGGTCGGAATTTGTCTGATAAAATGATTTCGCATCGATTTTGAATTGGAGGCCTTCCATTTCCTCTAAAATGTAATCCCTTCCTGAATGACATACTACCTCCTGATCGTAAATAGTGTCGTTCTGCTTTTGATTGATAACGTATAAGAGCGATGCTATTTCCGGGAAACTTTTACGCAGATGATCCAAAAGCAAATTTCTCTGGGTTGAATCATCCTCAAAAAACTGGACCAGTACCATAACCTCACCCGTTGAAGATGTGCGGATCATTAAAGTACGCAGTAATCCATATTGATTTCTTGGATTAAAGAAAGAGAGCTGGTTTTTAACGGCAAACTCTTTGGTCGCCAAACGAATGGCATTGGACGGATCGGGCTGTAGGTGGCACTTTTCAATATCTAAAATTTTGTCCCACATACCTGGGATATGGAATCCAAGTGCATTCTTATCCGAAATTGTGGCGTCGGATTTAATTTCGTCCAAAGTCAACCAGCGGCTATCGGAAAAGGAAAATTCCATTTTGTTGCGATAGAAATATGATTTCTTCGAGCCTAGGATAGGTTGTATTTCGGGAAGCTCCAGATGCCCTATGCGCTTTAAGTTGTTTTCTACTTCCCGTTGCTTATAATACAACTGATGAACATAATCCATATGTTGCCATTTGCAACCACCGCATACCCCAAAATGCTGGCACACCGGTTCCGTTCGTTTATCCGAACGGGAGTGAAAATGAGTGGCCACCCCCTCAAAGAAGGATTTTCTTTTTTTTACGGTCTGTACATCAACAATATCGCCAGGAACCGCATTGGTCAAAAAAATGACCCTTCCATCGGGTGCTTTACCAATGGTTTTACCTTTGGCACCGGCATCTACTATTTCCACGTTTTCAAAAAAGGGGCGACCAGTTTTTTTGCGCATTGGACAAAAGTACTAATAGGATTGTATTTATACGGGGTATCTTTAAAAGGAATACTATTAAAAAAAGTTAAAAAAGCATTGAACCTTTTTGACTTTTTTGTGTCTTTGGAATAGAATGGGATACCATGAACCCAAATAAAGTATTTGATGCCTTGCTGGTTCTGCAATACCAATCCGGGGATAAAAAGGCCCTGGGTTTATTGGTAAAGCGGCACCATGCCAAATTATGTAGGCATTCCTATTGGTACACCCATGATCTGGATGCAGCCAAGGACGTCGTTCAGGATAGTTGGAGCATCATCATCACAAAGTTGGGCAGTATTAGGGACCCAAATGCCTTTGGCAGTTGGGCCATGCGTATAGTTACCCGAAAATCACTGGATTTTCTTAACCGTAACAAAAATGACAGGGAGAAGTTAGCGAGCTATCGGAATACACCCCACAATTTGGGTGCAGAAGAGGACAAAGAGTCGGATTTGATACGACTTGAAAATGCTATAAGGCTATTACCAAAAAATCAACAAGTGGTACTTCGATTGTTTTATACAGAGGAATATTCCTTAAAGGAAATAAGCACTATTCTCGAAATCTCCATAGGAACTATTAAATCTAGGTTGTTCCATGCGCGCGAAAAATTAAAAACAATTCTTAAAAAATAGACAAATGAAAACAGAAAAGGAAAGAATCGATGAACTAATCAAGGAAACGTTGGATAGGGAAGAAGCCAAGTTTTATGATCAATTGGAAGAACAAGATCTTTTTGGGAAAATGGGCGGGGTCTATAAAGGTAAATTGGGATGGTTGGCCATCATCATGAACATTGTACACCTTGCGGTCTTTGCTTTTTTTGTATACTGTGTTGTTCAATTTTTTGACACTCCAGATACCAATTCACTTATTAAATGGTCTTCTGCAGGTTTCCTTTGTCTGATTGTTATGGGCATGCTGAAACTTTTTATGTGGATGCAGATGGATAAAAACGATATGCTGCGAGAATTAAAGCGATTGGAGCTTCAGATAGCTGCATTGTCTCACAAGCTGGACAAATAATTGGAAAATAGTCCGCAATATTTATTAATTTTGTACTTCTACAAAGGATGATTTCTCTCCCAAAGAAGGAATTGCTATAGTCTCATTTAAAGGTATTTATCGTCATGTCGGTTATAAGCAGTATTACTTCCAAGGATGCTATTGCATTGGAGCAAAAATATGGAGCACAGAATTATCATCCCTTGCCTGTAGTTCTAAGTAGGGGTGAAGGAGTGTATGTTTGGGACGTTGAAGGACGCAAATATTTTGATTTCCTTTCTGCCTATTCGGCCGTAAACCAAGGACACTGTCATCCCAAAATCATATCCGCTCTAAAGGAGCAGGCAGAAAATTTAACACTTACCTCTCGCGCATTCTACAACGATATGCTCGGCAGGTACGAGAAATATGTTTCGGAGTATTTCGGATTTGATAAGGTGCTTCCAATGAATACCGGGGCCGAAGCTGTTGAAACGGCCATTAAGTTGGCCCGTAAATGGGGTTATGAAAAGAAGGGAATTCATGCAAACAAAGCAAAAATAATAGTTTGTCAAAATAATTTTCATGGAAGGACCATCACCATCATATCGGCTTCCAATGACCCAACGGCCACGGAAAATTTTGGACCATTTACTCCAGGAATCATTTCCATTCGTTACAATGACCTGAATGCGTTGCAAGAAGTTTTGAAGGACGGGGATGTAGCCGGATTTTTGGTAGAACCCATACAAGGAGAAGCCGGTGTTTATGTACCGGACGAAACTTATATTAAAGAGGCCTATGCCCTTTGTAAGGAAAACAACGTGCTTTTTATCGCAGATGAGGTTCAAACCGGTATCGCACGTACGGGAAGATTGTTGGCCACTTGTGGCAATTGCTCCTGCCCGGATAAGCTATGTAGTGGCACGCCGGAGGTTAAACCGAATATTTTAATTTTAGGCAAGGCTCTTTCCGGTGGGGTGTTCCCCGTTTCCGCAGTTTTGGCCAATACCGAAATTATGGATGTTATACGTCCCGGCAACCACGGTTCCACATTCGGAGGCAATCCATTGGCCTGTGCCGTTGCTATTGCGGCCTTGGAAGTGGTAAAGGAAGAGGGCTTGGCAGAAAATGCCGATTATTTGGGCACCATTTTTAGGAAAGAAATGGAAAAGCTGATAGAGCGGACCGATCTTGTAAGGTTGGTTCGGGGGAAAGGACTTCTGAATGCCATAGTCATTAACGATACCGAAGATAGTTCCACGGCATGGAATATTTGTCTGGCCCTAAAGGAAAATGGACTTTTGGCCAAACCCACTCATGGGAACATCATTAGATTTGCACCTCCCTTGGTAATGACCGAAGAGCAATTATTGGAATGTGTGGGCATCATTACAAAGACCATATTGGAATTTAAACAGTAAAAACGTGTTTAAAAAGCAAAAAGCTTAAACTTTTTGTCGTTTTGAGCCTACCTTTGTCCGCGAACGGGCATAGTAGAGATACTTGGAAAGTTCTAAATCGAAACGCTTGGACTCTACTCAGGATGACATGTTTCGCTAATTTTAGAAACGTTTTTGGTGTTTTAGTGCCCTAAAGTCCGGAGCCAAATCCGTCTGTTCCTATAAAGGCAATTATTGCGCCGAAATAAAGGATAATAAAAATCAGATAAATCAGTGCCACGGCCATCCCAATGTAGGATAGAATTCTCCCGGTCTTTACATTTTCATAACCGGTATACATCTCGGGATTGGCCATGTACAATTTTTCCGCTTTTTTGGCGCTGCTCAGGCCAATGATGCTAAAAATGATGGCAAAAGGGCCACAGCAAATGAATGCGCCCACAAGCGATACGATACCCATGGTGAGTGCATTACTTGCCCCAGGTAATGGATTTTGACTCATACTCTACTTTTTGCTATTCCTCTATTCCGTATTGCTCCATCATTTCCCTGGATTGTTCCAATATGGCATCCCAATCGCCTGTAGAAATAACGTAAATCCATCGGATTGCAACCAAAGCTGATAAAATCAATGCTATCAAAGCAACGATTTTACCTGTTTTTATTTGACTTATATTATCGTACAACTCAGGATTTTCAGCATAGATTTTTTCCGACTTTCTGGCCATTATAAAAGCAATGGCGGAAGGAATAATTCCAATACCGGCAAAGCAACAGCATACGTATCCGAAAATTCCAAGAACAAGTATTAGAGTTGCATTAGGTAATTTTTGTTGTTCCATTATATTTTAGGTTTAGTTAGATAAATTTTAGGATATAATTCCCTAGGATAAGCCCAACACTTAGGATCATAAGCAAAACGACTATTTTATTGATGTAGGGAATCTTAAAAAAGACATCGGCCAATAAAAGGCCAAGTAAGGGAATAATTGTATACACAGCAGGGTACATATGGAACGCAGCAATAAAATCACCCTGAAATAAAAAGACTACCGAACGTTGCAATCCACAACCCGGACAATCCATGCCCAGAATCTGCTTGCTAAAACAGGGTATCATATAATCCTTAATGCCTAAAGGCAACATTGCCAAAAAAAGATTCATCTCTTTAAATTGGTTTTTCACTTGAAAAATACCATTATTTTTGGGTATAATAAAATAAAAACATGGAGGATTTTGCTGTCGGCGATGTTGTAGAAGCTCTTGATGACACCATTCGTGGAGTCGTTGTACACATAGCCGTCAATGAAATTACCATCGAAGATAAGGACGGTTTTCCCTTCAGCTATGCTCCCAACGAACTAGTAAAGGTTTCAGGTGGAATCACAGTGTCCAATGATGAGGTGACCCAAGTAAAAATGGAAAAAGAGCTTCCTGGTAAACCAACAAGAAAGGTTCCAAAGCCTAAGGAAAGGAATGCCCCAAAAATGGAAGTGGATTTGCACATAAACCAGTTGGTCAGATCATCAAAGGGCATGACCAACCATGAAATTTTAAACCTCCAGTTGGATACGGCCAAACATCAACTGGAATTTGCTATACGCCAGCGCATCCAAAAGGTAGTCTTTATCCATGGTGTAGGAGAGGGGGTATTACGCGAAGAGCTTAACTATTTATTCGGACGGTATGGAAATGTGAAGTATTATGATGCGGACTATAAAAAATATGGACTGGGCGCTACTGAGGTTTTCATTCTTCAGAATTACTGATCGGTAGTTACCAAGGTTCCGAATGTCATGGTTTCAATTTCTTCCAAAGTAACATCATTACTTTCATCGGTATCTCTTTTCAATAGCAAGGAAAGACCATCCAAAGTTATGGTGTGCGTATAGCTGACAATTCCATCGGCATTTGGTTCACTTGCCGTAGTAGACACCTTAATCGCCCCATCTATAGAGCTAAAATCTCCAACGATCATTTCTTGGGTAATTGAAGTGGAACAAGCCATGTCAGCTGTCGCTAATACGTTCAAAACGGTGTTTTTAAACTGCGACTGTGTTGTGGTTTTTAAGCTATCTATTCTGGGGGTTTCACCTGTTGGCGAATTCGCAAATAGACTTGTGGGTGCATCCAAGGAGATAAACTCATCGTTAAGCAATTTGTAGAGACGGACAAAGTTGTCCGTTGGCGGGGTCCCGCAAATGGAAATAGCAATATTGCCGTAATTTGAAAATGGGACCTCCAAACTAGGACTGTTAGAGGTTGAGGTATTAAAATCGCCATATTCCAAAATAGAGGTATCCGTCAGCCGTTCTCCACTATCATTGGTAAGGGAAAGGTCGCTAATAGTAATATTATGATTGTATATTTTGTCTCCGGCCGTTACACTGGAAACATTGGTTAGTATGGTAATTTCTCCTCCTGTAGCGAAGTTTTCGGCCAAAACGGTAGGTTCCAAAGGTGGTACGGCATCACAAAAATAACTTTCGCTTACATCATCTGTAAACAATCTATACAAAAGTTGAGGAGTTCCAGTAGTACTAATACTACTTGTGATCGACCCGTCCAAGGAGGTAGTATTTTCCAATAGCCCGCCGTTAAGGGTCAAAAGTAGTGCCTCGTCCCCATCAGTCTTAAAGAAAAAAGTGGTCTCGGTAGCATCATCCACATTGTTACAGGAATCAATACCCACATCATCGAAGTTAACCGCTTCAATCTGTAGGTCGCCATCATCACAGGAACAAAGCATTGCCAAAAAACTCAAAAATAAGACTCGTTTCATGGCCCAAATGTAAATGAAATATGTCATAAGTTTGTTCCACTTTGACTAGAAATTAACTTTAAATCGGTTAATTTTGGCAAGTTTAATCCAAATAGATTTTTAATGGAAAAGGTGTATCTGGACAATGCGGCCACTACCCAGGTAAGGAGTAGCGTAATCCATAAAATGCAGGAAGCATTGACCCAGTTTTATGGTAACCCTTCTTCTACCCATAGCTTTGGGAGGTCTGCCAAAACGGTGGTGGAGACTGCCCGAAAAACTATCGCCAAATACATGAATGCACATCCCTCGGAAATCATTTTCACATCGGGGGGTACCGAGGCGGACAATATGATCTTGCGCAGCGCTGTGCGCGATTTGGGGGTTACTACCATTATCACTTCCAAGATTGAACACCATGCAGTACTTCATACTGCCCAGGATTTGGAAAGGCAGGAGGGAATTAATCTGCGGTTTATTGATTTGGACGAATGGGGTAACCCTAAGCTTTCACATTTGGGGAAGCTGTTGCAAGAGGACGATACCAAAAAATTGGTAAGCCTTATGCATGTGAACAATGAAATTGGCAATAAAATAGCCATCGCAGAAATTTGTGGCCTATGTAAGAAACATGGTGCCTTTTTTCACTCGGACACGGTACAATCCATTGGCCACTATCCTTGGGACGTGGAGGAAACTCAGGTTGATTTCCTTACCGCGGCGGCACATAAGTTTCATGGTCCAAAGGGTATCGGGTTTGCTTTTTTACGTAAAAATTCCGGTTTAAAGCCCTTAATTTCAGGAGGTTCCCAAGAGCGAGGTTTTAGGGCGGGGACAGAATCGTTTCATAATATCGTTGGACTGCAGGAAGCCTTTATTTCCGCCTATGATAACTTAGAAAAGGAACAAGCTTACATAACCGAATTAAAAAAGTATTTCCTGGAAAGCATACAAAGGGAAATTCCCGAGATTCAGTTCAACGGTCTTTCCGGGGATTTGGAAAAAAGTACCTATACATTGGTCAGTGTACGTTTGCCTATAGATGCCGATAAGGCACTGCTTCTCCTGTTTCATTTGGATATCAAAGGCATCGCTTGTTCCAAAGGAAGTGCATGCCAATCCGGTAGTGACATGGGATCCCATGTACTTTCCGAAATATTGCCCGAAGAGGAGCTGAACAAGCCTTCGCTTCGCTTTTCATTTTCCAAATACAACACCCGGGAAGAGCTTGATTATGCCATTGAAGTTTTAAAGGATTTTATCGCGAGTTAGTTTTTACCTTTTTTCTATCCCTTCTTTTTTCGCGATCATAAGGAAACTTTCGCGCTGCCAGCTTCATCATCCTATCAATGAGATCGTTGGTGTTTTTGCCCGATTTCTTATTGATTTTTTTTTCATATTTCCACAACAACTTACCGGTTCTTCCATCACTTATCTTTACACCGATCCTTCCATAATCGGCATCGCCCAAAAAGTAATCTATCAAGCTGAATCCTTCGGGTATGCCCTTGGAAAGCAATATATTCAGATCCAGACTCCCACTAATAATTCCATCCACGCCAAGTAATTCACTTAATTGTTTGGTAGTGTATACATCTATGTTGGCATAGGAAACGTTGTTTTGGGACAATAAGGCATTGGTGTTTTTTATGTTTTGAAACTCTACGGAGAACTTTTTCTTTTTCTTCCGTTGGGAAAAGTAGGTTTCCAGGGCATTTTGCACGGCGTAGCCTTCTTTTTCTTCCAGTTTTTTCAACTCATCCCTAGAGATCTCCTCCTTTAAGTCCAATTTGGTAATAAAAGGTACAATGGCAAGGACCTGATGTCCATCGCTTAGAGCATCGAACTTATCGCTCTCATAAATGTTTTTCTGAGCATATAGAAAGGTGGAGGCAAGAAGTAGTGTAGCAAAAAGGACGTTCCTCATAAATTAAAAAAAAATATCATAATCTTATTGAATGGTTAAAAACCCATACTTAGGCGTAGGTTCAAAACCCGTGCGGTCATAAAATTCGGTACGGCAAACTGCTGTTTACTGTCCACATCCCTGACCCAAGTATTGGTAATTGAGTTTTGGTTGTTAAAAAGGTTGAATACCTCAAACCCAACACTCAACTCCTTAAAACTATATAACCAATGGTCTTTTGGGTATCTTTTATCCGCGTTTACAAAAATATGGGAAATTCCCAGATCTGCCCTTCTATAATCTCTTAATCTATTCTGAAAAACATAGGGATCGGCATAGCTTGGAGAGCCTCCCGGTAACCCGGTATTGTAAACCAAGTTCAAATACATTCTTAAGTTAGGGATGTCCGGGATGTAATCTTGGAACAAAACCCCTAATTTTAAACGTTGGTCAGTAGGTCTGGAAATATAGCCTCTATCATTTATATTCTCCTCCGTTTTAAGATAACCGATACTTACCCAAGATTCTGTTCCTGGAACAAAAGCGCCACTCATTCTTAGTTCTCCACCATAGACGTATGCTTTTGCACTATTGTTTGCCCTATAACGGATACGAACATCCTCTAAGGTATACGGATTTACATTGTCCAGCTTTTTATAATACCCCTCTCCTATAAGGGTAAAAGGTCGGTTCCATAGGGTAAAGCTATATTCATTGCCCACAACTACATGAAGCGATTTCTGGGCCTTTACTTCTGGTCGTACAATACCGGAGCTATCCCTTAACTCCCTATAAAAAGGGGGTTGTTGATATATCCCTCCCGATATTCTAAAGAGTATATCCTTTTCCCAATTGGGTTTTATCGCCAATTGCGCTCTTGGGCTAAAAATGGTATGGGATATCTTGGCCAAGTTGGTCCCGCTAACCGTCCAGTGCTGAGAACGTATTCCGATGTTGTAGTAAATATCATTACCTTTCCATGCTTTCCGGTCGCTTAATTGAATGAAACCTGAAAAACGATTGGTCTTCACGAAATTCCGGGAATTTATTCCCTCAAAGGGCACTAAGGGAGCTGTAAAGGGTTCCCCAGGTTCATTATTGTTGAATTCTGGAAAGGGAGGACGTACAGAAAACCCAGCGGAGTCTATAAACTCGGATTCCCTTAATTGGTCCCTAATATCCTCGTGTGTGTATTTAAGGCCCCATTCCAATGCTCTTTCATTATGCGCGTATTTGCCCTTGTGTGAAATATTTAAGATAAGCGCGTCCAAATCGTTTCTGGCCCTGTTAATTTGTGAACCCAAACCTCTGGATGAGGTTACCTCTCCCAAGGTCTCGCTGCCAAGATTGGTATCTATTTCACCTAGTTCATATTGGGCTATTACATCCGAGTATTCTTCCTCCGTAGTATGGTAAATGGATGAAATAAGTTTTAGATTCACTTTATCGTTCAGGAAATAATCGCCCTTTAAGGCGGCCAATTGTGTATTGTAGGTATTGTTTTCCCTACCTTGATAGAAAACGACAAGTGCTCTGGGATCGTTCAAGGTTCCGAAATTAGTCTGCCGGTTCAAAGGCTCATTTTGATAATCGTTCAAGGAAATGTTGCCTAGGAAACCTAACTGGAATTTCTTTGAAAAATTATAGGTCATATAGCTCTGTATATCGGCAAAAACTGGATTAAAATTGGTATTGGTCTGCTGGCTATTTACAAGAAGGCTATTGTTGCGATAACGAACACCGGAGATACTCGTGAAATTTTTGTTTTTGGAAACGGTTTCCACCACGGCACTTGCCCCCAGGAAACTTAAATCCAATTGTATGCCAAAGTTGACCGGGTTTTTGTAAGTGATGTCCAATACCGAAGATAGTTTATCTCCGTATTTTGCTTGAAATCCACCGGGTGAGAACCTAACGTCCTTTGCCATATCGCTATTTACAAAACTTAAGCCTTCCTGTTGCGCCGATCGGATAAGAAAAGGACGGTACACCTCTATTTCATTAATGTAAACCAGGTTTTCATCATAATTTCCACCACGTACGGAATATTGAGTGCTCAACTCGTTGTTGGAGGAAACTCCAGGCAGTAGTTTTAAGATATTTTCTACTCCCGCATTGGCTCCTGGTATTTTTCGTAATTCCTGTGGAGCTATTACGGCAATACCTTCTACACTTTTCCTACCGGTGGGGGTAACGGTAATTCCGTCAATTTGAATAGCGTCCACCTTCATTATCGGATTAAACTCATATGTCTCGTTGGTGATAAGTATCAAATCCTTGAGAATAACACTTTTATGCCCTAAATGCGAAAAAGTAATCGTTGTTTTTTCATCCGCTACAATTTCTAACAAGTAAAACCCATTTGCATCGGAAAATGTACCTGTTCTGCCAGAAGAAATATTTACATTGGAAAGCGGTACCTTCCTTTCATCCAAAATTACGCCCGTAATAGTGGCAGTCTGTGCATTTGCGAAAAAGGCAAGACAGAATATCAGAAGTGCAGGAATGTACTTTAGGCATTTCAAACCCTTTACTTTCTATAAAATGTTGTTGATAAGGTACTACTGTTTCCGACATTGTCGGTTACCACAACCTTCAGCTCACACTGCTTTTTGTCCAGAATGACATCATCAAAATTATACGTTATGGTTTTGGTTTTGGGTTCATATTCCATTAAGATCCATTCACCGTTCAAGGTGGCCGAATAAGAATCGATACCACTCAGATCGTCCGTAATGTACAAGCTTAGGTAGCGGTAATTGTTGAGCCACTGCTTTGCTTTAAAATTCTTGGTCCGGATTTTTGGGGCCACGGTGTCCTTGGCCAAGGTGTAAGTACCTAGATTTCGCGTTCTGGCGGTAAACACGTCCCCTCTTTTATAGGTAGAAGTGTAATTGGGCTTAAGCTTCTTGTCCAGACGTGCTATAAACAGCTGTTTGCGCTCGTTTTCGGAATATTTTGAAGTATCAAAGGTTATCGTAAAATTGCGGTGGGCAGGAACAGTGTTGTTGTGGATTTTAACCGTATCCTCACCTTTTTCCAAATCCAAATAAAAATCCTCGTAAAACGTATTCGATGGAAAATACACCTTGGCTGCCCCCAAATCATAATTATTCGGTTTTTTGGCAATTACATAATAGTCGGTCTTTTTTTCTTCCCGTTCCTTTTTTATCGCTTCTTTTTTGCCTTCTACTGGAATACGTAATTTAACCAGATTACCTTCAAAATCTTTGATAAGCAACTCAACATTATAACTTAGGCCTTCCCTAACCACGATCTTTCCATCGTTATGAAGGGTGTTATATATACTAAGCCGATTCCCAGGAGATTTAAAGGATTTCTGAATACGTTGTTTGTATTTTCCAAAGTGATGGTAGTCGATCAATGTATTGATATACCGGGTTTCGGAAAATGAGAATTTCTCAAAACTATAGTCAGAATATATCTTTCCATTTACCAATTGTTGTACTGAGTAGACCCCGTTTTTATTGGCTGCCATATCTTGTCTGTCATGTCCAACAAAACCAAAACCGATGGTGCCTGCAGCCCGAACCTTATCCGCAAGGAAAGTACCGTCCCTCTGTTTTGAAAAATTGATTTGTATTTTATTCTGACTTTGGTTTATTTGGGCGTCTTTGGAGAGCGGAAACCCATAAAGTTTTAATAATGTTGGGTTGGTGGCGTCCCTTACCTCGTAACCGTACAATAAGGGATTTGTAGGTTTTTCCGAGATACTGCTCCGTATTTCAAAATGGAGGTGGGGACCGGAAGACCCACCGGTATTACCGCTATAGGCGATTACTTCCCCTTTCGCTACCTTAAGTTCCCCATAGTCCGGAAACACTTCCACCTCATAGGATCTTTTTTGGTATTGTATTTTTTTGATGTACTCCTCCAGATTGGGCGAAAATTTTTGGAGATGCGCGTAAACCGAAGTATATCCGTTGGGGTGCGCCACATAGATTGCCTTTCCATACCCCCAATGTGATATTTTAATGCGTGTAACGCTTCCATCCCCAATGGTGTAAATAGGAAGACCTTGCCGTTGTTGTGTCTTTATGTCGATACCCGCATGAAAGTGATTCGAACGCAATTCCCCAAAAGTTCCTGCCAAGATCAGGGGAATACCCATGGGTGATCCAAAAGCCCCTTTGGGATAGTTTTCCTGTCCCCATGTGGTCATATAATTTAGCAAGAGTACCCCTAAAACAACTTTTCGCATAACGTAAATATGTGGGTACGAAAGTAATTAATCACTTTGAATCCCTGAAAGTGGATTGATCCAAATATAGACCTGCCATAGTACTCAACGATTTATCCTCAATTAAAGTATTGCTTCAAGAATAATTGAAAAAAGTATTGCTAAGTCGTTAGATGTATGTTAACTTTGTGTAACATGCATTGAATAGCTACATGAGCGAATTGGTACAAATTGTTGATTCCTTGGAGAACAAAATTAGCAAGTTGTTACACAAAATGGAATTACTCCAACAGGCCAATTCAAAGCTTGAAAATGAATTGATGGCGGTAAAAAGCGATAGGGACAGTACACTGGATTCAGTCGCGGAGTGGCAGGAAAAATACAATTCGCTAAAACTCGCTAATTCAATGCTGGGCAGTAATACAAATAAAACAGAAGCTAAGCTTAAGATAAACACATTGATCAGGGAGTTGGATCATTGTATAGCCCAGCTCTCGGAATAATGCTTAAAAATTATAATGCAGGAAAGGTTAAAGATCAAACTTTCAATTGCAGATAGGGTATATCCCTTAACAATTGATCCTTCCCAGGAAGAAGGATTGCGGAAAGCAGCCAAGAATATTGAACAATTGGCCAAAAAGTTTGAGCAAAACTATGCTGTTAGGGATAAACAAGATGTGCTGGCCATGTGCGCACTGCAGTTTGCTTCAAAAATAGAGCAAGGTGGCATTGACCAGTCAGAAGGGGCCAAAAAGGCCAAAGAACGCCTAAGGGCGTTGGATGATCTTGTTAATTCCAAACTAAGCTTAAAATAAGTTCTTTTAAATATATAGTTACTGCCCACATTGGTATTATCTTTTGACGAACTCAACACTAATTTGTTTGAAAAGGGTGAGTTTAGGTTGTAAAAGCAGGCCTTACTAGTATAAGGATCCTTGAGCAGTCTGTTAGCCCTAAACTTGTTTATAGGAGTTTGTACAAAACTTCTCCAATGTGGGCTTTTTTTATGGGTAAGGCCTCATTTTGATGATAGCGGAAGTATTCATCAAAATTATTGGTCGCATTAATTTCGCTGCTGGGCGAAATCTGTTTGTACAAGCAGATTAATAATTTTAATTTTCGATAATATGGAAAGCACTATAGCAATAATAACTGGAATCATTGGACTTATTGTAGGCTTTGTCATTGCCAAGTTTATGGAGAAGGGCAAGGCTTCAAAGACCATAACAAATGCCAAAAGAGAAGCGGCATCAATTATCAAGGGTGCTAAATTGGAAGGGGAGACTACTAAAAAGGATAAGATTTTCCAGGCCAAGGAAAAGTTCTTGGAGCTTAAGGCAGAACATGAAAAGGTCATTATCAATAAAAACAAAAAAATTGGAGAAGCGGAGAAGAGAACCCGTGACAAAGAGTCTCAGATAAGCAATGAGTTGGCACGGAACAAAAAGCTGAACGAGCAACTTGAAAGGAAAATAAAGGATGTGGATCATAAGACCGAGTTCTATGAAAAAAAACAATCCGAGCTTGAAAAATTGCATAAAAGCCAAGTACAGCAATTAGAGGTTATTTCCGGTCTCTCTGCCGAAGAAGCTAGGAGCCAATTGTTGGAATCCCTTAAAGAAACTGCCAAGACTGACGCTATGGCCTATATGCAAACCACTTTGGAGGAAGCCAAATTAACGGCGCAGCAAGAAGCGAAAAAGATTGTGATAAATACGATTCAGCGCATAGGTACGGAGGAAGCGGTAGAAAATTGTGTTTCCGTTTTTAACTTGGAATCCGATGATGTAAAAGGTCGGATTATTGGTAGGGAAGGTAGGAACATTAGGGCCTTGGAATCGGCTACCGGTGTAGAAATTATTGTAGATGATACCCCAGAAGCTATTATCTTGTCTTGTTTTGATTCCGTACGTCGAGAAGTAGCAAGGCTGTCCCTGCACAAATTGGTTACGGATGGCCGTATACATCCTGCACGTATCGAGGAAATCGTAAAAAAGACGGAAAAACAAATAGAACAGGAAATCGTAGAAGTAGGTAAACGTACAGTTATTGACTTAGGTATACATGGGTTGCACCCCGAGTTAATAAGAGCAGTGGGAAGAATGAAATACCGATCCTCCTACGGTCAGAATTTATTACAGCATTCCAGGGAGGTTGCCAAGCTGTGCGGCGTAATGGCAGCTGAATTGGGTCTCAATCCAAAATTGGCCAAACGAGCTGGACTCTTACATGATATTGGCAAAGTACCCAATACCGAAGCAGAAGTGGAGACACCACATGCCATTTTAGGAATGCAATGGGCCGATAAGTTTGGCGAAAAGCCAGATGTTTGCAATGCCATAGGTGCCCACCATGACGAGATTGAAATGAAGACCCTTATTTCTCCCATAGTTCAGGTCTGCGATGCCATTAGTGGGGCAAGACCCGGTGCACGAAGGCAAGTTTTGGATTCTTACATACAGCGACTCAAGGATTTGGAAGACATTGCCTTCGGTTTTGGAGGTGTCCAAAAAGCCTATGCCATACAAGCAGGTAGAGAGCTTCGCGTAATCGTGGAAAGTGAAAAAGTGAGTGATGATAAAGCGGCACAGTTGTCTTTTGAGATTTCACAAAAAATTCAAACGGATATGACTTATCCAGGACAAGTGAAGATAACCGTAATTCGGGAAACCCGATCCGTGAACGTTGCCAAATAGGATTTACGGCCTATGATTAAGGAAGTCCCTGGAAAAGTGTCTTTTCTTTCCTTATCGGACGCTAATCGGAAAAAGTAAGTACGGGTTGAATCTGCACCAGAAACCTTTATAACTTTTCCAAGTTCACATTACTTGAGATTTTCTCTTTTGTGAAGCTACGGGACGATTTGTTCTAAACCTAAAAGTCTCTATCCAATAAAAAGCTTTTTAGAACATATCTGAAACAAATTATTCCCTTTTCATAATGTTGGAATACGCCTCAAACTTTGCAAAAATATTGTCTTGCTCTTCAAGGTTCAATGACTTTTATCATACTTTTTGGGGGTTTTGAATTCTATCTTTAAAATGATTTTTAAACCCGAAGAGATGAAAAAGCAAACACCCGTATCGGTAATAATGACTAGGAACGTTATTACCCTGAACAATGCAGATAATTTGGAAACTGCGGAACTTCTTTTCAAAAAGCACCGTATTCGCCATATTCCAGTAGTATCTGGAGAAAAGATTATAGGAATGTTAAGCTATACCGACCTTTTGCGGATCAGCTTCGCCGATGCCGTTGACGAAGATGAAGAATCCGTAGAAACCATGGTCTACAATATGTTTACCATTGGGCAGGTAATGGCTAAAACCTTGATCAGTGTTCCGTCAACAGCTTCTGTACAGGAGGTTGCGGAAATCCTGTCGGATAGGGAATTTCATGCGATTCCCGTGGTGGATGATGGAAAATTGGTGGGAATAGTTACAACCACAGATTTGATCAATTATTTGCTCGAGCAGTTTTAAGGGGCTCTTCCGAATTTTTTGCTGAACATTGGATGAAGAAGTATCCTTGCGAAACTATATTCTTTTGTAACATCACCATTATGGACTTCCAACATGTATTTTCGCACTTGATTGTCCTAAACTAAAAGGAAATACTCGAAAAGTAATCGGATTTTGCCTTTGTAATTCTTCCCGGATTTTTTTCTATAACTTTATGGGATACACTCTATATTGCTTATTAGAATTCTATCCCTAGATATAATGAATATTAAAATACTTCCCTGGGTTCCGATTATAGTTTTTGTCCTCGGAATATACACTTCATGTCAAAACAAAAAACCGAGTGTCGATTTTTCCAGTCTTTCGGAAAGTGAAAAACGGAAACCCGAAAATGCCCTGTCCTCTATGAAAGTGGCAGAGGGCCTCCAATTGGAATTGTTCGCTTGGGAACCCATGGTAACCAATCCAACCAATTTAGCTATAGATGCCAAAGGTAGAATATGGCTTTGTGAGGGTAGAAACTATAGATTGTTCGCCAATCCGGACAACGCTTATGACGACAAGGGTGATCGTATTCTAATTTTGGAAGATACTGATGGAGATGGGGTAGCGGATACGTCCAAGGTTTTTTATCAGGGACAGGATGTAAACTCGGCCTTAGGAATCGCTGTATTAGGGAATAAGGTAATAGTTTCTGTTAGCCCCAATATTTTTGTTTTTACGGATGAAGATGGTGATGATAAACCTGATTCCAAGGAAGTGCTTTTTACCGGAATAGAAGGAGAAGATAATGATCATGGCGTACATGCATTTGTTTTTGGTCCTGATGGTAGATTGTACTTTAATTTTGGAAACAATGGTAAACAATTAAGGGACAAAGACGGAAATCCCCTCAAAGATATTTATGGAAATACCATTGACAATTCCGGAAGTCCGTATCGTGAGGGTATGGCATTTCGATGTGAATTGGATGGTTCCAATATTGAGGTATTAGGTCATAATTTTAGAAATCCCTTTGAGGTTACCGTGGATTCTTATGGAGGTCTATGGCAGTCCGATAACGATGACGATGGCAATAGGGGTACCCGCATCAACTATCTGATGGAGTATGGAAATTATGGATTTAAGGATCTTTTGACCGGTGAAAATTGGCGGGAGCGTAGAACGGGTTGGCATGACGAAGTTCCAAAAAGACATTGGCATTTGAACGACCCGGGTACAGTTCCGAATATGTTGCAAACAGGTTCGGGTTCTCCTTGTGGTATCCTGGTCTATGAAGATGCCCTCTTACCCGAACAATATCATAATCAATTGATACATGCAGAACCAGGACACAATGTGGTCAGGTATTACATCGTTGAGGAAAAGGGAGCTGGGTACAGTGCTAAGACTCATGAGTTAGTAAAGAGTGCGGACGATTGGTTTAGACCGGATGATGTTGCTGTTGCTCCGGATGGATCACTTTTTATTTCAGATTGGTATGATGGTGGTGTGGGAGGCCATAAGGCGGAGGATATTGCCCAAGGCAGGGTTTATCATCTCTCGGTTAAAGATAGATATGAACCTACTAAATTCGATTTTAAAACGGGAAAAGGAGCCAAAGCCGCGTTGCTCTCGGATAACATGGACGTATTTTATCGAGGATGGCAGAAGTTGCATTCCATGCAAGAGGAGGCCGAACCCATTTTAGAGGAGCTTATTGACCAGGGAGGTACTGCAAAGGCAAGAGCATTATGGCTTGGTGCCCAAATCGGTTCCAAGACAGATGATTATGTGGAATTGGCACTTTCGGACACGGATTACAAATACAGAGTACAGGGTATCCGCATAGCACGGTATCTCTTAAAGAATAAATTGGAGGCCTATCTAAGTCAAATGGTGAACGATAGTTCTATGCAGGTTAGGAGGGAGGTCGCCATTGCATTGCGGCATTTAGGAACACCAAAAGCAGCTGAACTTTGGGCGGAACTTGCGAGAAAATATCAGGGCGGTGACCGCTGGTACTTGGAAGCCTTGGGGATTGGGTCGGATATCTATCCCAATCTGTACTTTAATACTTGGAAATCTGCCATAGGAGCTGATTGGAAAAATCTTGCCGGCCAGGAAATCGTATGGCGTACAAGAGCGGATGCCTCCGTTCCGATGCTTTCGGAGATGATTCGGGACAAGGAGGTGTCCAGGGAAATTCTACCCTCCTATTTCAGGGCATTCGCTTTTAAAGAACATCCTCGAAAGAACCATTTAATATTGGGTCTTTTGAGGACCGAGCATCCATTACACAATCAAATTAGTGCGTTGGCCATTGGACAGCTTGATGAGGACTTCGTCAATAGTTCTAGAAAACATATAGGGATCGTCAAAAGTGTTCTGCCCAAAATTGAAGGCACGGCAGAGTGGTTAATGGCCGTTAAAAACCTAGGCCTAAAAGATCAAAATAAACCTTTATTACGTTTGGTGTCCAATTCGGAGGCGGATGGGGATTTGCGGAAGGAGGCGGCCGGAGTGTTGTTTGATTATGGAGGTAGGAAAATGATAATGGGTCATTTGAAATCCGGTATGGAAGAGTCAAAAAAGATGGAGCTTCTCGGTATAATTGGAAATATCAATAATTCTTCGGCAATTGAAATGTTGGTGGAAAGTCTGGATGAGGAAGAGTTTGACGGGCCTCTAAAAAAAAGGGTTGTGGAAGGTTTGGGAAATACATGGGAAGGACGGCATAAATTGTATGAAATGCTTCAGAACAATGATTTGGCCAAGGCGTATAAAACAACCGCGGTACTTAAACTGATGAACAGTTGGGACGCTGAAATTCGTGCCAACGCACCAAAGTATTTGACCGGGGATGGAACAGGCGAGTGGAATATCGAAACGCTGATCGAACAAAAAGGAGATGCATTGGCGGGCGAGGAAATTTACGGAACCTATTGTAGTTCATGTCATAGGGCCGGTACCACGGGAATAGAATTTGGACCTGCCTTGACGGACATAGGAAATAAACTTTCCAGGCAGTCCTTATACTCCAGTATTATCTATCCAAGTGCGGGAATCAATTTTGGATATGAAGGATATACCGCTAAAATGAAAGATGGCAAGACCTATGTTGGATATATCCTAAGCCAGACGGAAGACGAACTCACCTTAAAAATGATGGGGGGGACCCGGAAGACCATTCAATTGGCCAATATCAAAAAATTGGAAGCCATGGATCAATCCCTTATGACACAGGGGCTACACAAAGTAATGTCCCAAGAGGATCTAATAAATCTTGTTGAATTTTTAACAACTCTAAAAGTTGAGGAGGAAATTGTGGCATCCAATTAATATGATGCCTTGCCCTAAGGGAATTTAGGTAGGAAATCATTTAGGAATAGATGTTACAAGAATGTTCCGCAATCCCTGGGCTTAATCCTGAAATCAATAAATGCTAAACATGTATTGGATTCAGTTTTTCATTTTCTTTTTTACCGTAATAGGGATATCCTTGGTTCCGGCGTAAAAGACAATAATCTCTGCAGGTTCTGTGCCCTCGTTTTCCCCATAGTGAATGGTATTTACCAATTCCACAATGGGGTCGCCTGCTTTTAGATATAGTTTATTATTGTTTTCATCCACCACGGTTAGTTCTCCACTTAGTAATACTCCTGCATTAATAACAAGATGTTCGTGAGGGGGAAGTTTGGTTTTTGGAGGAATGGTGAATTTTAAGATTTTCACATTGGGTTGGCCATCTGGATATTTAGGAAGTTTATTTCCATCCCAACTCGTATCGGTATCCATCAAAGTAAGCACCTCAATTTTCCCCGAGCTTTCATTACGACAGGAGAGCATTATACCTATACAAAATAAAAGGGTCAAAGCTTTTGCCATATCATTTCAAAATTATGATGAAATACTAAACCCTGGTAAACCGGGTAATAACATTACGCTGTTGTGGAAATTGTGATAGCAACCTTTGCCGATCCCCAAGGATAAAATCCTTAAAATCGAATCCTGGCGAAACGGTACATCCCACTAAAGAATATGCCCCTTTACTAAAGGTTTCTGCAGCGAACCAATACCCTCCTGGCACAACGAACTGAGGTAGCTCTCCTTTATTAAAATCATTACCAATTCGTACTTTGGAGTAATCGCCATTTGGTGAAATCATGTGCAATTCTATTGGAGAGCCTTTGTAAAAGTGCCAGATTTCGTCTTGTTGAATTTTGTGAAAGGCGGAAAACGCCTTGGAAGTAAGAAGAAAATAAATGCAGGTAGCCTGGTTACGAAAACCGGAATAGGCCTTGCCCAGGTTCCTTTGGTCTATAGTACCCTCACTTCTATAGGTTTCTCTAAAATATCCACCCTCTGGATGAGGTTTCAACTCTAAATTTTCAATGATTTCTTCGATTTCCTTCATTCCGGTCTGGTGAGTCGATAACCGTTTATTACTGAGCAACGAATCCTAATTTTGTTTTGTCCGTATCCCCTCTTTCTCCATAAGTTCAAGTCCATAATTCCGTATCGTTTCTATAATAGGAATGGCTGTCCTGCCTTTGGAGGTTATGGAATATTCCACCTTGGGAGGGACAACCGGATAAACTTCCCGATGTACAAAGCCTTCCGCCTCTAATTGTCGCAATTGAGAGGTCAACATTTTGTCCGTTATATGGGGAATATCCTTGCGTAATTCGCCAAATCGCATAACCCGATTCTTTAACCGCCATAAAATGGGCATCTTCCAAGTACCGCCAATTCTATCCATAGCAAACTCTACGGGGTTATAATATAGCTTGTTGTTATATAGAAATTCTGGCATAAACCTTTATTTTAATAATACTTTCTAAAAAGTTAGTACCTCACTATTGAGTAAGTATATTGCCAAAGGTAAGTATAACGGCTAGATTTGGTCAATGAAAAAATAAAAAAATGAAAAATACAATCAAAGAAACGCAGACTTACATACACTCACACGGTATGCCGACCAAAGGCAAAATTTTAATGGTGGCTAGCAGTCCCACGATTTCAAAACAAACTGGGTGGCCCATAGGCTTTTGGGCGGCCGAGTTGACACACCCGCTACATGTTTTTCAGGAAGCTGGATATGAGGTGGAATTGGCTTCCACGGAAGGCGGTAAAGTAGAAATGGACAGCTACTCGGATCCGACAGATGCAAGTGGCTATGCTGCTCATGATGTTGTTTCACTGGGCTATTTACAATTGGATTGGTTCAACACTATGTTGGAAAACACTCAAGAATTGTCCAAGGTGGATCAGAACGATTACGATGCCATCTTCCTTGTAGGTGGCCAAGGACCCATGTATACCTATAGAGGAAACGAAGCATTGGAAAATCTTTTTACAGCATTTTATGAAACTGGAAAGCCAAGCGCAGTAGTTTGCCATGCCACTACTTTATTGTTGGAAGCCAAAACCAGCATGGGAAATCTTATTGTAGATGACAAAACCTGGACCGGATTTTCTGATGCTGAGGAAGACTATGCCGATAAGGCCGTGGGTCAAAAAATACAACCATACCGCATAGAGGAGGAGGCCCGAAAAATTTCGAATACCAACTTTAAGGTTGCGGCACCCTTTTCTTCCTACGCTATCGCAGATGGGAACTTAATTACGGGGCAACAACAAAACTCTGGTTCTGCAGCGGCAAGACTAGTTGTAGAACAATTGGACGGATAGTGATACATAATTTTAGGGTAACAGAGTCATTGTTCCAAGTGGGGCAATTTTATAAATTTACTGCCTTACCCGGGTCTTTATAAAACAAATACATATGAAACTGGCATTTATTGGAATCGGTAATGTAGGATTTGCATTGGCCGATAACTTACAAAAAAAAGGGCATGAGATTATCATTGCCCATGATGATGAAAAAAGCTCAAGCGTTCGGAAAGCAAAAGAGAAAAACCCCAATTTTAAGGCCTTACCCCTCCAAGAAGCGATCAATGAATCCGATATTGTTTTTTTAGCTACACCCTTTGGGATCAACCAATCCATCTTGGAGCCTTTACAGTTTCATGGAAAGATTTTAGTAGACTGTACCAATCCGGTGGGAGCAGGAATTTCCCATGGACTGGAAAGCAAAATATCAGGTGCCGAGAAAGTACAGGAATGGGCACCGGATGCCAAAGTTGTAAAATCCTATACCATCTACGGCTATGAGAACCTGATGAATAGCAATTTCCCGAATTTCAATATAAAGCCCGTAATGCTTATTGCAGGAGACGATGCAGAGGCCAAAAACATGGTTTCCTTGTTAAATACCGATATGGGTTTTGAAACATTGGATGTCGGCGTTTTGTCACAAGCCCTGCATTTAGAACATATGACCCTTTTATGGGTAAAAATGGTTAGGGTCAACGGGCATCATCCAAATTTCACCTGGGCCTATTTGGAGCGATAGCCTTGAAAAAAAGAAAATATCATATGAACAGCAAGCTGTATTAAAACTTTAAATGTAATATAACCCCACCATAAGTGGCATAGACAAGATATTTTACTTTACTTAATCAACTACGGAATTACTAATAAAGGCAATGTATTTCCCATCCGGAGACCAACTGGGGACATTTATAGTTCCTTGTCCACCATAGAGATAGGCTATTACTTTGGCCTCTCCACCGCCAACCGGGATTCTTCTTAGATATACCTGTTTGTAAAAGGGATGGTCAGCGGCATCCACTTCTGGTAGATAGGACAAAAAAATAATCGATTTGTCATCTGGTGAAATATGGGGAAACCAATTTTGGAGGGCGTCATTGGTCAGTTGTTCTTGATGACTCCCATCAGGATGCATACGCCATAATTCCATGGTTCCTGTTCTGGCCGAATTAAAATAGATATATTTTCCATCCGGACTATATTCGGATCCATCATCCAGAGTCGGTTCGTCTGTCAATTTGATTTCTGGGCCGCTTCCATCAGAAGGAATCTTATAAATATTATAAATATCGTTCCTTCCTGCGGTATAGGTTAGCCATTTTCCATCCGGCGACCAACCATGTAAATAGCTAGGGCCTTGGACTGTTATTCTTTTCGGAACGCCACCTGAAACAGGAACCGTATAGATTAAGGAGCCATTTGAAGGCTCGCCACTGGAGCTGCTCAATCCGAGCATTTTACCGTCAAAGGATAAAACATGGTCATTATTGTTTTTCCTTACAAAATCGGTGGGGAGTACAGAAGGTTTGTTGGTTTCCAGATTATACCGATATATTAAACCTTCGCTATTGTAGATCAAGGCCTTATTGTCCGAGGTCCAATTGGGTGCCTGAATAGAGTTTTTTACGGAATATATAATTTTCCTCTTTCCGGTATCTACTTCCATTAACTCCAAATGACTGCCGATGTAATCTGTATAGGGGACAAAATCTAAGGGAGCAGGAAGAACAATTCGAACATTTTCAAATTCAGCTTTCTCCACAACATCAGCATTATGCGAGCAAATAAACAATCCCGCAAGCATTTCCTCAGGAAAATCAAAATCGGGAACTTCTACTGTCCAAAAAGGCTCGCCGTACTTGGCTACACTAAAGAAAAAACTTCGCCCGCGCCGTTCCAATTGAATAATATCCGGCATTTTAATGGGCGATTTCACCTCTTCCACATTCATCCCGTCTTTTTTGCGATATTGAATGGCGGTTAAACCGTCTCCATGAACTGTTCCACAGACCATAGCAGAACCGGTCTTCAATCCAGTTCGTACCATCCATCCCAATTTGCGATGAGGGTCAACACCATTTCCCAATAATTTACCTCGAGTCCGTAAAATAAAATCTCCATTCAACTTTTTATAGGCAAAATGAAATTCATCCTTTTCAAACCAGATATTGGCACCCGAACCGGAAAGCGTATATGTCTGGGTGTTCATATCGTAATCCGTATTACCTTTATGTTTAACCGCTCCAACATCTGTAGTGCTTTCAAAAATACCTTGTGTATTTTGAGCCTTTGTTGATAGGGCAGTAGCGCAAAAAAAGACTATACAAAATAAGAGGTTGTTTTTCATGTTTCGTTTTCCTTAGGTTTGATAGAACGGACTGCGATTCCCGTTGATAAAGATTAAAACAAATGGACTATCAGGAACTTATTATTTTTTCGATTTCGCTCAGCTCTTCTTGGGAGAATTCTAGGTTCTCTGTCGTCCGTACGTTGTCCAACATTTGTTTAGAGCTGCTAACACCAACAAGGACCGAAGTTATACGTTCATCCTTTAACAACCAGGCAATTGCCATTTGTGCCATACTCTGTCCTCTTTCCTTTGCAATTGCATTCAATCGCTGTACTTTATCCACTAATTCCGCAGTTATTTTTTCTTTTTGAAGATATCTCCCGTCTTTCACTGCCCGGGACTCCTCCGGGATTCCTTTTAGATACTTATTCGTCAGAATACCCTGCTCCAAAGGGGAAAAAGCTATTGCTCCGGTTCCCTGACGACCCAGTTCACCCAATAACCCATCTTCAACCCATCTATCCATCATGCTGTATCGAGGCTGATGAATACATAATTTCGTGCCCATCTGCTGCAGAATTTCTGCCGCTTGGCGTGTTAGTTCCGCAGGATATTGGGAAATACCTACATAAAGTGCCTTACCTTGTTGTACGATTTGGTGCAATGCGCCCATAGTTTCCTCCAAAGGAGTATCAGGATCAGGTCTATGATGATAAAAAATATCAACGTAATCCAGTCCCATTCGTTGTAGACTTTGATCAAGGCTAGCGATTAAATATTTTTTGGAACCAAAGTTCCCATAAGGCCCAGGCCACATATCCCAACCTGCTTTGCTGGAAATGATCAATTCATCACGATATGGCCGAAAATCCTTTTCAAAGATTCGACCAAAATTTTCTTCTGCTGCACCATAAGGAGGGCCGTAGTTATTGGCCAAATCGAAATGCGTTATCCCATGGTCAAAGGCGGTTCTCAAAATTTCCCGGGCGTTGGTAAAATCGTCCGAATGCCCAAAATTATGCCATAAACCCACGGAAATAGCGGGCAGTAATAGTCCACTTCTTCCACAACGGCGATAGGGCATTTTGTCATAGCGATTCTCCTTGGCCTCGTAATTTCCGATTGATTGATTATCAAAACTCATTAATTGATGTATTTAAAATGATTTAAGCTAAAATCTAAAAGCACAAAAACTCTTTCCGGAGAGTGTACACTATTCCAAAAAACCCATTAGTATTTATTCTGCTTTCTTTGCTTCTTTACCTGTTTAACTAGCTTTCCAAAGCTTTTGTCCTTCTTTTTCTTTTCCAGTACACTTGATTCAAAATGTAGTTTCTCCCGTTCAATTTTTTGAAAATTGGCATAGGAATTATAGTCTATGTCTCCATTTTCAACCGCGTCCAACACGGCACACCCTTTTTCATGGGTATGCGTACAATCCTTAAATTTACAATTCTGGGTGTATTCAAAAATGGTTTCAAAGGTAATTTCCAATCCACCGGACAAATCGGAAATTCCCACCTCTCTCATTCCAGGGTTATCGATTAGGATACCACCGTTTTCCATCACCACCAATTCCCGGTGGCTCGTAACATGCCTTCCTTTGTTTACACTGGTACTTATATGACCGGTTTTCATCAACGATTTTCCCGAAATATGATTTAACAATGTTGATTTACCCACTCCCGAGGAGCCAAGAAGGCAATACGTTTTTCCTTTTTGGATGATTGGGTTCAAGGTATCATAGCCTTTATCCATTTGGCTGCTTACCGTGACTATGGGAACGCCCTTTATCCGTCGTTTTATTTGCTGCGTGATATTTTCCAAATGGAACTCGGGCAATAGATCAATTTTACTCAAAACAATAATTGGTTCGACTTTTGACGCATTACAGATGGTTAAATAGCGTTCCAATCGATTTACGTTAAAATCCCGGTCAATCGCTTGTACGATCAATCCAAAATCGATATTCGTTGCGATTATTTGTACCTGTCCCTTTTTCCCCACGGCTTGTCTTTCCAAAATGGAAGTTCGCGGATATACCGTCCGAATTAGGGCCTTGTTGTCATCATATTCGGAAAAGGCGACCCAATCCCCAACAGCAGGGAGATCATATCTACTTTCCGCAGTAAACCTTAAATTACCTAAAAGTTCGGCATCGAATTCCTTTGTCGGGGTTTTTACAATATAACGTTCCTTATGTTGGGAGATAACCCTCCCTACTTCAAACGAATCTAAATTTTGGTCGATTTTAAATTGTTCCAAAACGTTATGGTAACCTAGATCTTGAAGTGTCATGGTATTTTATATTAAGCAAAACAATCCCATTTATGCTTTTCTACAAGAGATTCGATGGGGTTATAATGAACGAAATAAAGCGGGTTCAAAGTTAAGGCTTTTGAAGTAAGGAACCACACCAAAACGTTTGATGGAAATGGATTTTCTGCGCTATCTTATTCGGTAAGTTCTATATGGTTTCCTTCCGGGTCGGAAACAACACTTTCATAATAGCCATCACCTGTGGTCCTCGGTTCCCCGATTATCTCAAATCCAGCATTTCTTAAAACTTCGGTAAGCTGATCGACTTTGTCCTTGTCTCCGACCGAAATTGCGAAGTGCGCCAGTCCGTTCATCATTCCTTTGCCCCCGGGATGTTGTAAAATATCAGGGCGGTGCATTAATTCGATCCTTGCCCCACCCTTGAAAGATAGAAAGTACGATGAGAATCCTTTTTTATCATTTACATACTTCGAATTGGACTTCATTTTGAAATAAGTAACGTAAAAGTCCCTCATCAATTCCAAATCTTTGACCCATAGGGCCAGGTGTTCTATTTTCATGTATCTATACTATCATTTTAGTTTAACAGTGCCATTTCTGTATAGATCCAACGCTTGATTCATAATCAAGTCGATAGCGCGGATAGGTAAATCTTTTTTGGGATTTACCCTAAAAATTTTCATCCGTGATCGATTCCCCGTTTCCAGTTCAGGATGATGCAGGTGTTTTCCCTCAACCATAAGAAAATAAGGTTCATTACTTTTTTTATCCACCCATAGATAACAGAAAGCCTTTCCTTTATAACAAAAACAGGGCATTCCATATTTCCGGGTCTCGGTAATTTGGCCATCCATGTGAAGGACAATATCTCGCATGACCAACAAACAGCTCTTGTTGGGTTCGGGTTGGGTTAGGTAGAAATTATCCTTTTCGTCAGTCACTTTTATTCATGTATAGGGAGAACGTAGTGAATAAATCGACACTTTGAATTAAGTGAAATCCTTGGATGGTTTCTTTGGGCCTTTTTATTCTGAAAATCGATTTAAAGGTACCTTGGCCGGATTGAAATTGATTCCCAATTCCTTTCTGGCAAGGTCGTTTCTATAAACTATAATCGGTTTGCCCTCTGGTTCCTTATTGTTTAGCATTAGGTTAATGTCGGATACTTTGTAGCTTTCACTTGAAATTAAATAGTTTTTGCCGTGAATACCATTTGTTGTTGCCGCCTTATATACGCAAACGGCAACATCTTCCACATCCACAATCGCAAAGTAAATGTCGTTATCAAAAAACATTTGAATAAAAGGGTTTGGCGCTATTTTGTTCTTAAACAAAAATTGCAATCCCATGGACGTTGAATCCTCTCTTTTTGAAAGAGCCTTACCCATAACTCCTACTGGTGAAACGGTTGTAATTTCAAAATCTAAATTCGGATGGTCCATTATGAATTTTTCCACAGTTTGGTTGGCGATAAATTTTGCCTGGGCATAAGGATGACCTTCTTCACTCATAAACGGAGGATCTTCCTCAGAAATTTGGTCGCCTTCACTTTTGTGGGGAGGGAGGAGAGGAAAACTGGTATTGCATGCGGCAACCGAGGCTATAAAAACAACTTTTTCAAGTCCAGATGTTTTTTGAACCAGCTCCAAAAAGTTTTCAGTACCCTTGATGGTCGGATCAAATAATTCGGTTTTTGGGTCTTTTACGTCAAGTTGAAATGGAGTTCCACCATGTACTACGATAGAGCAACCTTCTAAAAAGTTTTCAAGCTGTGGTTTGTTTTTTACATCCAACTCAAAAATCACTAAATTTTCAGAGTTAGGCAATTGGTTTAAGTGATTATACTTGTCTTTTTTGGAAAGATCCGTGGTAGATACTTTTACTTTATAGCCTTCTTCCAAGAATTTCTTTACGTTGTAGCTTCCTATAAAACCGGAACCTCCAATAATACCTGCTATTTTCATAATGAAATGGTTTGGTAATGGTTAAAGGTCTATCCTAATTTAATTTAAGTATGACCTTGTTCGTAAAAATATCAGCTATGCTATCTCAATTATCGTATGGGTGATATAAGAGGGGAAGTGGAGGCACGGCCAATATTATGGAAATATAGCAAAATTATACCAATAGAACAATAAGCCATAACTTTTCAATTATGGCTTATCGCAATTTTTTCAAAGGTGAGAATGTTCAAAATGCTTAGGTCGTTTGTTGACAGTGAGTTGGGTCTTTAGCGAACTTGGTAGGAGGTCAATGCGGTACTTCCCGAGCGGTAATACACCTGACCTGTTATGTCATCTACGGCATAAATAGGCTCTCGATCCTTGCCCAGATTTATTTCGCCATCAATTTTGCCAGTCATTTTGCTTACTTTCAAAAGGACAATATTTTTTTCTCTTTTAGACATGATAAACATAAAATCCCGTCCTGTTTTGGTGGCCTTAAGCCTAGCGCTGGCCCTACTAAAAGCCGCTCCGGCATAACTGGAAGCCGCATCGCCCAATTGTCCGTAGGCATTGCCCATTTGGCTGACGATTTCTCCGGCCAATGCGTCTTCCCTACGTACCTCATCTTCCGCTGCAGCCATAGCACCTGAAACATAGTAAGAAACAGCACCGATATATGCTGCTCTGACGGACTCCGCGTATAACAGGGCACGTTTCCATCCAGGTTCCCTAGGTGCGGCATAATATTCCTGAAAGCTGAGGGTTCCATCAAAATTGAATTTGGCCACATTCTGATCGGAATGAATAAAAATACCATCTTCCATTATTTCAAGTTGCCTTGGGGATTCCTTGCCCTCAAATTTGAGTTCAGTTTGTGACAGATCTCGGATTTGTTCAGTAGATTTATCTACGACCTTTATCAAGCCCGATTTGTAGTCAAATACATAAATGGCACCATTGTGCTCGTCGGTTAGGCTAGGGCTGGTCTGTATACTTTTTTTCCATTTGAGTGTGCCCGTGTGTTGATCCAGGATATTCATCGAATTTGTGGTAATATATAGAATGGAATTGGTAAGTGGCACAATTCCGACCACGGTTCCGTCTACCTTTACAGGCTTCTCAAATGTTATGTTACCCGCAATCGGATCAAGAAAATTTAGAAAATCGTTATTGCTGGTCCGAGACACTAACAATATGCCGTCTCCGGAATCCAAGTAATCATAAACTCCTCCTTTAATGCCAATACCACGTCCTTTCTTTCCCCAAAGCCCTTCTTGAGTTTGGTAGTCGAATAGGTTAATTTTAGTGCGATTACCATTATCAGGTAGTACAAGTAGGCCTTGATCCAAGAAAGCAACTTGTCCCAGGGCTCCGTTTGTCTTTAAACCTTCTTCCCAAACCAGGCTTCCGTCCTTGATATTGTAAGCATTGTAGTGGTTTGTATAACTCACGGAATTGTTCCCTGAAGAGGTGGTCATTGCGGATTGCCGCTCTTGCTGTGATGCTAAATAGAAAACATCTCTGTCCTCGGGCTTATAGAAACGAAGTTCTATATCAGTATCTTTAGCCATGTTTTCGGCAGCGGTTTTTAACAAAGCTCCAAATGCTCCCATTTTATCTATCTGGGTGGCCTCTTTGGAATTTACTTCTTTCCATATAATGTCTCCCGTGCCAGCATTGAGTTTATAATTATGGAATAATGTTACGATAAGAAGTTCTTTGTTTCCAAGTTGGTTCGCCGCGATAATACGCCCAAATTTTTCATTCATGGACCAAGATAGGCTACCATCCGACATTTTAACGGAAACCATCAATGGTTCTCCATTTCGGTCGGTTCCGGCGACAAGAATAGCATCTGAATTATATAACAAAAAATAGTTTGCAATTTCCTGCAACCCTACACTTGCAGAATTAAAGACCTCATTTCCGGTGAACTGGTCTATCAGATAGAAAATGTTGTCAACGGTAACTGTAAAAAAAGGACTGTTGGGCAACTCTTCGTAGGAATTCCTGTTGAGATTGCCATGGGCACGACTGCTCCAAGAGATATCACCAGTTTCTGTATCCACACCGATGAGACCCTCTCGTGAGCTTACGATTAAGTTGCCCAATGCAGTAACTTCTTGCCATAAAATAGTGGTAGGTAGTTGTTTGTTCCATTTAATTTCCACTTGTGCAAAGTGCATCAGCGGACACAACATAAAGAATATCAAAAATGATTTAGAAAGGGTCATAGGAAGGTTTTTTATGTAGGTAGAACGCTGATTAGGCATTTTTAGTGTTGATGTATACAGAATTAGGAGTATACAAATCCTTTGTTTTCAGTAGTATAACTTAATAGGGAGAGATGCTCAAGATGATATTATTCAATCATTCAAACCATTTTACATCTCTCTTTTCATAGTATTACAGGACCTACACTACAACCTTGAAACCCTTTGAGCGGATTCATCAATGCAACCTTAGGATTCCACTAACCAAAAGTAATCGCCTACCCTTCTCAATCTCAAAGGGGTAACTTGAAAGAGGATACCCGTTATTTGGACTAAACCGTAGATTTGATAGCGGACATTTTAGAATTGCTTTCTTCTATCATGGTGGTAAAGTCGTTGCTATCGGTTATGTCCCTAATTGTAATTTACATAATGGGAACTGATATGGAAATGTATTCAGTTTTGGTCATTTAGTTTACCGGTTATACTCATTTTAACAACCTGGTATTGCTTTTCCACAACGGCTTGATTATGCCCATGTCCCGCATCAGGTATTACAAAGTAAGCCTTATCCGGAGCAACTATTTTGTCAAAATAAGGTTTATTGACTTCCATTGCAGTTAATATATCATTTTCGCCTTGAATAAGGTATACCGGTATTTTAAACTCTGTTCCACTCTTATTGAAATCAATATCAGACACCATAGATTCTATTCCCAGTATACCATGCCCAACAAAATGAACAAATGAATAATCATCTCCATCATATCTATGCGCACCATCTTTTTCATTGTCATATTCAGATGCTAGCTTAAACCACGTGGCTGGAGGAGGGGTAGAATTCTTCCGTTCATATTTTTTAACAATTCGTAACAGTTGGCCATAGTCTTTTGCGCTGGTATATGGAGGTTTTCCCAGGGATTCTAGTTTTTCTATTGATTCCAGGTCATTTGAATTTTTCACCATTTTGTACGTCGCTTGGTATGCATGGCCTATATTTTTGGAGAAGTTAACGAATTGGGCATGTCCCACATACGCATAAAAATGCTCTGGATTACTTAAGGCCATTTCGGTACCAAGAACAGAACCCCATGATGTGCCCACAAGTATAATTTTCTCCTGATTTAAATATTGGATCAAGTATTGGACAAGTTCAATGCCATCTTTGGTCATTTGTTTTACGGTCAATGGATTTTCTATAAAATACGCCTCATCAACTGTTGGTGGTACATTTCGTCCATATGTCCTTCCCGCACCCCTCTGATCCCAATTGACCAAGACAAAATCATTTTTCCATTCCCCATACATAGTGTCATCATACTGGCTCATGGTGCTGCCAGGCCCGCCATGGATAAAAAGGACCACAGGTTTAGATCGGTCTTTTCCCTGAATGGTAATCCACTGTTCTATTCCACCGATCGATATAAACTTTGATTCGTTTATGGGTGTGTTTTGGGCAATTGAAACGGTTGTGGATAGTAATAAAAACAGAATGATATAGGCCTCATTTTTCATTTGACAAAATAGGGTATAATTTAAGTATAGGACGGTTACTTACCTGAATTGTTACAAACGGTATAATACATGGGGTTATTTAAGGGTCAAAAAAAATACTGACAGGAGCTGAAGAAATTAATAAACTTGATTTTATTAAATTTAGTAAAACCCAATAAATAGCGCTATTCCTCTTCTGTAGAATTGCCCGGTTCATCAACACCTCGGTTCAGGTTATTTTCCATGATGTTCAGTTTTTTTAGCTTAGCTTTCCAAGTGGCCAAGGCCTCTTTCTGATGCTCCACTTTTTTAATGACTTCTTGAACAACCGGACTATCTCCCGATGCATTGGAAAAGAACAAAAGGTTATTTTCCAGTTGGCGTATCTCGTTTTTGCTATCGTCAATTTTTTTACGGATAAAGGAACGTTCATTGGAAATGGCGCGTCCATTGTCCCTATGGGCCAATTGCTGTATCTTGTTGCCATATTTCAGAAGCTCCGCTTCTTGGCGACTCACGTCCATTTTCCTTAGAATAGCGTCCAATATCTTATTAAATCGTTGGTTTATGTTCTTTTTATTGAAGGGTACCCGACCATAGGATTTCCATTCATTGATAAAGGACTTTAACGTACTAAGATTTTCTTCTCTATTCCCGGTAAGTTCAAAAGTTCTTAAGCGTTCGATACAGTCTTCTTTTTTGGACAAATTTTCAACTTCGTCCTTGTGAGCCTTGTTTTTTAAAGCGTGAAGGCGATCAAAATAATGGTTACAGGCATTTTTGAAGTCTTTCCAGATTTTATCGGAATACTTTCGGGGTACATGCCCAATTTTTTTCCATTCGCTCTGTATACGCTTCATTTCCTGAGTGGTGGTATTCCAATCCTCGCTGTCCTTTAAGGATAGAGCCAATTCCAGTAGTTTTCGTTTTTTTTCAAGATTTTCGTGCTGGTCTTTTTTAAGATTCTTATAGAAGGCATTTTTGTTTCTATTAAATTGCCGTACGGCATCCTTAAAGGAGGCCCAGGTTTCCTCATTTACCTGTTGTGGTACTTTGCCCGCCTTAAAAAAATCGTCCCGCAAACCCTCTATTTGCCGTATCTGCTGCTGTAGGCCTTTATGGTTATTGGCCACATCGGAGCTTATGGTCAATATGGAGGCGATAATCTCGTGTTTCTTCTCCAGGTTCTTTTCGTATTGTTTGTCCAGCTCCTTGTAGTGCTCCTGTCTTCTTTGGTGTAGTACTTTGGTGGCATTGCTGAATCGTTCCCAGATTTCTTCACGGCGCTCCCTTGCTACAGGACCAATATCTTCCTTCCATATTTTGTGGAGTGTTTGTAGCTCTTGGAATGCCTTGCCCAAATCTTTTTCCTGTGCCAGGGCCTCGGCACGTTCTGCAATTTTTTGCTTTTCCTCTAGATTATGCTTGAAGTCGAGGTCCCGTAATTCCCGATTCAGGTGCAGAAAATCATAAAAGATTTCCAAATGGTGGTGATAGGTGCGCCAGACATCGTTATAATGGGTACGGGGAATAGCTCCTGCATTGCGCCACTGTTCCTGGATAGTCTTAAAGGTCTTATACGTGGTGTTCATGTCCTCCTCCACATTCATGAGGCCCTTAAGTTCCTCTATTATGGCCAAGCGTGTTGCCAAGTTATCCTTTAAATTCTTTTCAAGGTTCTTGTAATAAAGATTTCTTTTCTCACGGTAATCCGCATAGACCTCATTGAACTGCCTTTTGGTTACCGAATTATATCTAAAATCTATTTCGTTTCCGCCATTGGCGATAAACTCTTCTTTTTTGTGCTCTAGAAATTCTTGAAATTTTAGATCAAACTCATATTTAATGCCATCAACATGTTTTTTTATGGCCTGTACCTTCTCATTACGAACCAATCTTTGTAGTTCGCCTACCAAGTTTTCCATGGACATGGAATGATAGTCCAATAGGGGAATATGATGACGATGATGATTGTCCTTGTCCTCTGCATCCTCCGCATTGGACTCTTCAATCTCTTCCAGGACATCTTCTTTCTTGGATTTCTTTGCCTCGAACGTTTCAGATGCCATAGCTTCCGAATTTGTATCTTCCTTGGATTCGGCCTCATTGATTTCATTGGCATTAGACTCCTCAATTTCTTTAGGAATATCTTCTGCCTTAGGTTTCTTTGCTTCGGACGGTTCGGATGCTATGGTTTCCGAATTTGTATCTTCCTTGGATTTTGCTTCGGTTGTTTCATCGGTATTGGACTCCTCAATTTCTTCAGGAATATCTTCACCGGACTTCTCGGATTCGGGTGTCTCCGACTTTACGATTTTCGCATTCGCTTCTTCTTCGGATTTGGTCTCAGTGCTTTTCTCCGGATCGGATGGTGTTCCGGTAGTTTCTGAGAAATCTTCCTCTACATTTTCCTGTAGTTCCTGGTCTTTCCCTTCCAACATGGTCATTAGTTTTGGGTTCTGCAAACAGTTGCTAAGGTTAAGATACTAACAACCTGTATAACCGCAAAAATTATAGAGGGTTTCTTTAGCGTGACGAACCCGGAAATCGGCTTAACCTTGGACACCATGTCGGTTATATAGTTTTTCCATTACATCTGTTTTCTCCAAAATCTTTATTATGAACCAACATATAACCTCAAGAAAACAAATTGGCTAAATGGGTAGGAATAGAAGAACGCCATTAAGACTAACTATTCCAAATTTCCCAGGCCTTTTCCGCCTGTAATTCCAACATACGAAGACCGTTGCATATGGTAGCACCACGTGATTCCCCTTCCAACAAAAAAGCGGTCTTGGACGGATTGTAGATAAGGTCGTACAACAAATGTTCTTTATTGAAAAAGGGGTAGGGTAGTGCTGGTTTTTGTGCTACATTAGGAAAAGTACCCAATGGGGTGCAGTTTATGATAATTTGATATTGTCGTAGAGTTTCTCCATTTACATCTGTATACCTGATTTGGTCGTGAGCAGGGTTTCGGGATACAAAGCGGTAGGTTATTCCCAATTCCCTTAATACAAAGGCAACCGCTTTGGAAGCTCCCCCTGTACCCAATATTAAGGCGTTGGTATGGTGTTTTGCCAAAAAGGGCTCCAAGGATTTTTGGAATCCGTATGCATCCGTATTGTACCCAATCAATTCTTCACCCCTCAGTTTAATGGTATTGACTGCACCAATCTGACCCGCTATATCATCCAATCCAGTTAAAAAGGGGAGCACCTCTTCCTTATAGGGAATGGTTACGTTCAAACCTTTTAGTCCTTTGGTATTGCGGACAAGTTCACGAAACTCATTAATATGTTGAAGGTCAAAATTTTCGTAGGAATGCTCGCTCAGTCCCATATCGGTGAACTTTTGGGTAAAATATCCCTTGGAGAATGAGTAGGAAATATTTTTTCCCACCAAACCAAATCTATTTTTCTTGTTTTCTATATTCCCCATACCATTCCAGTGCCAATAAAACAAAAATTCCGATGATCACAAAAAAAAGGGCCCACCAAGTTTCCGAATTTTTAAAATCCGGAAAATACCGCTCATAGTTCACAATAATCGCCTTTCCGTTTGAATCTAAAAACATTTCTCCCATGGCATCCGTCTTAAAGATGGTTCTCTTCCAAGGCCATACTACTCCAAGGGAACCTGTGATAAAACCGATAATGACCGCGGTGGTTATATGCTTGTAGTGTTTAAGTACATAACTAAGAATATGTGAGAGGGTTACTAAGCCCGCCGCAGAGCCTGTAGTAAAAACGGCCAAAATGGTAAGCGTATTTAGTCGCTCTTCGTTTTTCATGAAACTAAAGTCGCCCTTTAACACTTCGGCAAAGGTATCATATAGGGCATTTACAGAATCCACGAGCAACAGCACATAATTCCCTAATAATATGAGTATAAACGAACCAGATAGTCCGGGCAAGGTCATTCCGGAAACACTGATCATTCCGCAGAGAAAAATGAAAATTAAGTTGTCGTTTTCCCTGGCAGGGTTTAAAAAACTAATAGAAATGCCTACCAGGAGCCCCAATACACCGGCAGGGATGGTTCTTTTGTTCCAGTGTCCGAAATCTTTGGAAATATAGTAGATCGATCCCAAGATCATTCCAAAAAAAGCAGCCCAAACAAACAACTCCTTACGTTCCAAAAAATAATCCAGCAATTTGGAAACGCTAAAGTAGCTCACCAACATTCCAAATATGAGGAGGGATAAAAACTGCCCGTTTACATATTGATAAAAACTTTTAAATCTACCATTGAACAGGAGTTTAAAAGCCTTTCCGTTTATTTTTTGAAGTGAATAGATGAACTCTTCATAGAACCCCCCTACGAAGGCTACAATTCCCCCAGAAACACCGGGTACTTTGTTTGCAGCGCCCATAAAAAGCCCCTTTAGCACCAGAAATACCTTATCCATAAGTGTTCTAGGGTTGTACATAAGGAAGACGGCTTTATTTTTTCGAGGCTGTTTTTTCTAAGATAAAAATAAGTGAAAAACCAACGATGGCGGCTATTATGGCAGGGATAATTTGATTGTCCCCCTCAAACAGAAATGGAGAAATATTTTCATCAAGGGTTATGGTCTTACTACCTATCTGTTTTGTTTCCAGAACTTTTTTCCATGGCCATATTTTGTTTAAGGAGCCTAGGATAAAACCTGTTAAAATAGCCAAGGTAATGCTCCTGTAATGGTCGAACATCCATTTTAAAAGCCTGGCAAAGCTCAAAAGTCCGAAGATTACGCCCAAGGTAACGGTTATAAGAATCTTGAAGTTCTTATCGTCCACTGCATCCAAAACGGTTTTATAGGAGCCTAAAAGTACCAAAATAAAAGAACCCGAAATACCAGGCAAGATCATGGCACAAACCGCCAATGCTCCGGAAAAAAATAAATAGGGAAGGCTATCCGAGTTTTGCGAAGGCGGAAGAGTAGTTACAAAATAGGCTACAATAGCGCCAAATACCAATAATAAAATGGTAACCGGCCCCCATTTTTTTATAGCTTTTGCCACAAACACAACGCTGGCCAATACCAGTCCAAAGAAGAAGGACCATAAGGGAATAGGTTTGTTTTCCAATAGCCAAGTAATCAATTTGGAGAATGAAAAAATGCTTATCAACATTCCCACAAACAGCGCAATTAAAAAGTTACCGTTCAATTTTTGCCAAAAAGCCTTGAAACCTTCTTTTCGCCAAACACCGATCAGGCTAGGATGTACATTGTTAATGGAAGCGATAAGTTCTTCGTAAATGCCGGCAACAAAGGCTATGGTTCCTCCTGAAACTCCAGGAACAAGTTCGGCCACACCCATGGCCATTCCCTTTAACGCGATGATTAGATGTTGGAGGAGGTTTCTATTTTCCATAGGGATAAAAAAGGCAAAAATAGCTTTTTTATCTCGAAGCCTTTTTACAGTTGGAGATTATGGCATGTATCCATTCCAAATGCTGGAATTGTGCAAACTCCTTTTCGAACAGGTGTAATTTTTCAAAATCCGTATTTAATGCGTCCATTAGACATATACGGGCATTTACAGTGTCCTGGGCAGACAAGTACAACCCCACCATCTTGTATTGGATTTCTGCGCTCTCCGGATAAAACTCTTTGCCTTGTGCCAAAATTTGAATTCCGGCCGGGATGTCATCGTTTTTCAGCAATACATCCGCCCATTGCAACCAAGTCTCCAGCTCATAATTACCCAGCTCTACGGTTTGCTTAAAGGCGAAATCCGCTTGTTCATAGTTTTTAAGACAGGCATTGATTAGGGCACATTTTTTCCAATAGTGTGGGTTTTCCCCATCAATATTCAAGGCTTTGTTAATGTAGTATAAAGCCTTTTTGTAATTGTGTTGTTTTCTATAGAAATCTGTTATGGCCAACCAACCTTTATCCAATAACGGGTCTTCATGGACAGTCTGGTAATAATAATATTTTGCCATTTCGTCATTACCCAGTTTTTCATGACATTTGCCTATACGCAAATAAGCATGGGAGGTTGGATCTTCAATTTTTACGGTAATCTCGTAATTTTCAATGGCCTCTTTATACTTGCCCAATTTTTCCAATACCTTGCCCTTTTCAAAATAGGCGCCTATGAACGAATCGTCCGAAATTATGGCAAAATCGAATGCCGATAATGCTTCAGGGTACATTTCCTTGGTAAAATACTGTTTTCCCAGCTGATGCCAAGCCACTTCGCAATAGGGATTGCGTTCTAGATAATCATTAAGATAGTATATAGCACCATCGTAATCTTCCAAAAACTCAAAACAATAGATGACGTTGTACAGGGAGGAATAGTCTTGCTCATCAAAATTGACGCATTTCATAAAGCTTTTCTGTGCCAATTTAAAATCGTCCATAAAAAGATACTCCATGCCAAGGAGCGAATGGATATCGAAGCTGTTTTCGGCCAACTCCAAAGCTTTCTGAAGCAATAATACAGCTGCTTCGTGGTTGTCTTTTTTGGAATGGATATTGGCCCTTTGGATATAGATTTCCTCGTTGTGGGCATCCAAGAGCTGAAGTTCATCCAAAAGCTGTTCCGCCAATTCCAAATGATTTTCAAATACAAGAACCTCTACTTCCAGTAGTTTCAATTCAATGCTTCCCGGGTGCTGCCGCAGGCCTATTTTTATGGCCTTTTTGGCCAAGGCTATTTTGCCGTGGTTGAGATAGTGGTGTATGATTTCCTCAAAATCTTCCGCGTCAAAGAAGTAGATATCATCCGTTTTGAGCATGGACTCGAACTTGGCCACGGATTGGCCCGGTCTTTCGTTAGAATCTAACGCCATAGGAACGTTTTGGTTAAACTATGGAATTAAAAGTAATCTTTTGAAGATACTTTTCATTCTTCATTTGGGCTATATTATTAACAAATTAGTTAACAAATTATTGCTCGTATGCTGTCAAAACTTCGAGAATAACGGCACATCCTTTTTGTATTTCTTGCTCGGTTATGGTTAGGGGAGGCGAGATTCTGACTGCTTTAGGCTCGAACAAAAGCCAAAAAAGAATCAACCCTCGTTTGGCACATTCCAGCACAACATAATTGGCCAATTCCCCAGTTTCCATAATAAGGGCCAATAATAATCCTTTTCCTCTAATCTCTTGTATAAGATGATGTTTTAAGAGTTTCCTGAGCAATTTTTCTTTTACCAAAGTATCTAGCATAAACGTACTGTCGGTAATTTCCCGGAGTGTTGCCAAACAGGCCGAGGCAATTACAGCATTTCCACCAAAGGTGGTGATATGCCCTAATTTCGGATTGTTCTGTAATGTAGCCATCATTTCCCTTGACGCCGTAAAGCCGCCAACGGGTAATCCGGAGGCCATGGCCTTGCCCATTACTAAAATATCAGGGCTACAATTATAATGCTCAAAAGCGAACAATTTGCCTGTTCTTCCAAACCCAGGCTGTATCTCGTCCAATATAAATAAGCTACCTGTTTGATTACAACGCTCCCTTACTTTTTGCAGATAATCATCTTTGGGAACAATGAACCCTGCTCCACCCTGTATGGTCTCCAAAACCACCGCAGCGGTCTTTTCGGTAATTTTCTGTATATCGGTCAAGGAGTTGAAATGTATAAAACGAATATCGCTCAACAAGGGTCTAAAGGCACTTTTTCTATCCTCATAGCCCATAATACTTAAACTCCCCATGGTATTTCCATGATAGGCTCCATGAGCCGCTACAATTTGAGATCTCCCTGTAAAACGTCTTGCTAGCTTTAAGGCTCCTTCCATGGCTTCAGTTCCGGAATTTACCATATAGGTGGATTCTAATGGAGCTGGAAGTAACGAAGCGAGTAATTTGGTATAGGTCACTGCCGGTTTCTGGATATATTCTCCATAGACCATAACATGCATATATTTTTCTACCTGTTTCTGTATGGCATGAACTACTTTGGGATGACAATGCCCTAGTCCACAGGCGGATACCCCTGCCACGAAATCCAAATGGGCGTTGCCCTGGGAATCATAAATATAGCTTCCCTTGGCATATGATACCTCTAAACCTAAAGGGTTTGGGGTGGTCTGCGCTTGATATTTTAGAAAATCTTCTTTCATGCTTCGCCATAGAACCCGTCCGGTTTTCAAAACCTTCCAGGTCTCGTATGATGCGTTAATTTACCTTTACTTTTTGGACTTTTGGCCGGGGATTGGGTTCTGGGGCCTGATCATTTTGGCTGGGCGGAATCTCATTTACTGGATCTCCGGCATTATTGGTACGGTTTTCTTCCTCCGCATCAATATCGATCGGGTTGTTAACGCCTTGAATAGTTACCAGTTGAATATTGTTATCATCCTCGTCAAAGATATCGTCCTTGGTCATGATACGTTCATCACCGCGCCAAATAAATCCTTTTAGCTTTCTACTTTCCTTGGGCAGATCTTTTTCTGGAAAAATATCCCCATCCGGGTTCACAAAAAAAGTAAGATCTTCCACATCGTTGTTGACCATGGTCATCCGTATGGCGCTGCATATGGTCTTGTCGATTCCCAAGAGTTCATCATCATCATTGTACATATAGTAGATTACCTCAGTATTTTTAACTAAATCGATGATTTTGAGTTCATTGTCCTCAAACTGTCCGAATAGATCCTTTCCCTTGGCCTGATTGTAACCTTCCATACTAATGCTGTCCAAGGAAATGATAAAGGCATTGTTGATTACTTTTAGGGAATCCAATTTTTCGGTTTCCAAATCCGATATGAGATGGATGCTGTCCCCGGTCATCTGGTTTTCACCATTCCAGATTATGGGATCACGAATAAGCTGGGTAAGTCCCGTTCTTTCCTCGGTATGAATAGAATCACATTTTCCGCTCATATCGGTCTTATAGAATCTTGCATTTCGAAATGCCCTTGAAATACGATTTTCGGGTTTACCTGTAACCATTAAGGTATCACCATGAACATATAGGGAATCTTGTTCCAATAAAGAAATATACACCGCCCGCTTGGTAGCAAAAACCGAATCCTTGGCCTTGAATACCTCTGCATAATGCGCCCTAATGATACCATTGTTTACAGTGTCCGTTACTTTGATGTTGTTGGTGGCGGAAGCAAATTCCGTGGCTTTGTCAAAGAACACGCTATCTCCTTCAATGATACGATTGTTATAATCTATCCTAGTGTTCTTAATTCCGTAGCCGCTCTCGATCTTTGTATCATAGAACCCCCTTTCGCAATAGATTTTGTATTCTTCGCCCGTGATGGTAGAGGGTCCGTACATATAGGCATTTTTTGTGGTTTCGTAATAATCCAGCCGTTCAGAATCCATTATGTATTGGGGGTTCTTAATATGAACGCTATCCAGGAACTGGTATTTTTTTAGTTCCATAAAATAGCGACCTATTTCACTGGTCAAGGTGTTGGCCGAATCCACCACGGTACCAAAACTATCATAATAGGATTCCTGTTTTTCCCTATCAAAGTATAGGGTGTCCGTACGTAGGGTGGTTTGCTGATTTTCCTGTTTATTTTCCAGAACGACGTTGTCCCATGCCTTGGCCAATTTGTTCTCACCATCATAGTCTATTTTTCCGCTGGTCAATAATACCGAATCCCCCTGTTGTAAACGGATGTTGCCTATGGCTTTTAATCTGTTTTCTTTTTGATAGTGGATGGCAATATCACACCATAGGTCGGCACCTTCATGTTCAAACTGGACTTGCCTATTGTCCTTACTAAAAATAAAAGCACCAGGAAACTGTTCTTCATCCTTGGTGAAGTTAGCTCCATAAATGATGTTGATTTGCTTACTTTCAACTGAATCGCCTTGTTGCTCCTTTACCGCAGTTTGTGATAAGCCAATTGCAGTCCAAATACAGAATAGGCCGAAAAAAAAGTGTTCTTTCAATCGTCAGATTTTGCCCCAAAAATAGGACTTTTTCAATGAGGAGACCTAGGGATTAGGATAGATTTAATATGATTCGGTTTAAGCAATCAAGCATAGGTCCTACGATTAGAGTTGGACCTACAGTATATTATCTAAAAGGTAATACTTAAAAATCCCTATAAGCCGATTTCAAATATTTATTGGCTTTGTCTTTGGAAAATTTGGCCGTCTTAGCATCCCAATGCAAGGTTTTGTTTGGAAAACGTCCAGCGATTACCCCAAGAAGTATGGTTTCAGTCAATCGGGAGGCGTACGAAAATGGGGCACTACATGCTCCTGTTCCCAAACAGGCATCCACGAACTGGTGGTAGTGTTTTTTGCCTTCGGATTCGTAGTCCCTTACGGGAGCACCTAGATTAAAGGATTCAATGTCCATTTCTTTGTACTGGCCATCGACTATTAATTGGGGAAGCTTCTGAAAATGGGGAAGATACAATCTTCCTTTTTCTCCCATAAACATTGCCCCTTGATCGTGTAGTTGCTCACCATTGGGCAATTCTAGGTCTTTATGTTTTTCAGGCGCTCCGGGGCCATCATACCAAACCCATTTTAGCGTCTTGTCCGTATATTTTGTTCCTGGAAATTTGTAGGTGACCACATTATTCTGGGGGTAGGCAAACCCGTTGGGTTCCCTACATTCATTTTTTATGGTTTTGGGTACATCCAATTCCAAGGCATTGTACGGGGTATCAAAAATATGTACGCCCATATCCCCTAAGGTACCACACCCATAATCCATTAGTTTTCTCCAATTGACAGGATGGTAAAAGTCTTTCTTAAAGGATCTTTCCGCTGAGGTTCCCAACCATAGATTCCAATTCAAAGTTTCCGGAATTGGGTCTTCACCTTGGGGTGCAGATCCATCATATCCCCAGTTTTTAGGAGACCATGCTCGTACAGTATGCACTTTTCCAATGATTCCGGACTGAATTAACAAAGTTGCCAATTTGTAATCATAAAAAGAATGCACCTGAATGCCCATTTGGGTCACCAGATTCTTTTCTGCGGCCAACTTTTTCATGGCCCTGGCCTCGGACACATGGTGCGTTAAAGGTTTTTGGCAATAAACAGGCTTGTCCATACCCATAGCCAACATAGAGGCGGGCGCATGTGTATGGTCCGGAGTGGAAACGATTACGGCATCAATATCATTTGCCATTTCCCGGAGCATAAGCCTATAGTCAGCGTACGTCTTTGCATTGGGGTGCAGTTTAAGGGCAGCGGCCAATCGTGTAGAATCCACATCACATAAAGCGGTAACATCCACCAGTTTATGGGAAGATATGGCCTTGAGGTCTTCCATACCCATACCACCAACCCCAATGTGCGCGGTTCGTAAACGTCCATTGCTGCCAATTTTTCCAAGAAGGGAGGGAGCCAATGCCACACCCAAAATCCCTAAGCCGCTCTTCTTTACAAATTCCCTTCTATTTGTTTTATTGCCCATAATGCCTTAAAGTTTGGTTCTCTTCCTTTATTTTTTGGTTAGATCTTTGATACGAATATTCCGGAAACGGACAACATCACCATGTCCTAAAAAACCAATGTGTCCTTTGTTCCGTTCCAACCCTGGATGCTCTTTTTTGTCCATTGTGCCATTTTTGCTGGCTTCAAGAAAATCGGAATCGACAATAGTGGTTCCGTTCAAATTGATTTTTATAGAAGAACCCCGGACGATCACCTCCTGTTCGTTCCACTCGCCCACGGGCTTTAAAAAACCTTTTTTTGCTGGTATAATACCATATACCGATCCATGATATTGATAAGGCTGGAGTTCCGCATATTTTTCTGCCGTATTATCCAATATTTGCAGTTCCTTGCCCACATAGGCCGCATCCCCTTCCAATGGCGCATGGATACCCAATCCGTTATTTGCTCCCGGGGTCAATTGAAATTCAAACCGAAAGTTAAAATCACTATACTCGTCTGCGGTAAATAGGTTTCCGCCACTGCCTCCCCCGTTTGGATCTACTATGATCATACCGTCCTGGGCCCTATAGGATTCTTTGTTCCCGACCCAGCCATCTAGGTTTTTACCATTAAAAAGTTTAGTAAATCCGGCATCCATTGGTCTTTGGCCATTACCGGGAAGAAAAACAAAAATGCAGATTACCAAGGCAATTCCGGAAATATTGATTTTTTTCATAAAATGGGATTAAGCCTATTTATATTTATCTAGCGATGTATGGTTTGCGTCCTATCCGGCCCTACTGAAACAATTTTTATGGGTACTTGCAACTCTTCCTCCAAAAAGTAAATATACGTATGCAAGGTTTTGGGAAGTTGCTCGGCCTTTTCCATTTGGGTCAAATCCTTTTCCCAGCCTTCCATTTCAAAATAGATCGGTGTTACGTTTTCGCTTTCAATATTATAGGGTAAATGTTCAATTTCCTTGCCCTTGTAGTTGTAGGCCGTACAGACTTTTATCTTCTCAAAACCGCTTAGTACATCGGCCTTCATCATCATCAATTCGGTTACACCATTTATACGGACTGCATATTTAAGGGCTACAAGATCTAGCCAGCCACATCTTCTCGGTCTTCCCGTTGTAGCACCAAACTCATTGCCTACGCGTCCCATGGTCTCACCGTCCCCATCAAACAGTTCAGTAGGGAAGGGACCACTTCCTACCCTTGTGGTATACGCTTTAAAAATGCCCTTTACGTCGCCTATCTTATTTGGGGAAACACCCAATCCCGTACAGGCACCAGCCGCAGTAGTATTGGAAGAGGTGACATAGGGGTAGGTTCCAAAATCAATATCCAATAAGGATCCCTGGGCGCCCTCGGCCAATATTTTTTTTCCTTGGTTTTGTGCCTGGAAGAGATACTCCTCGCTATCTATAAACTGTAGTTGTTTTAATGTTTCAACGGCATCCAGGAATTCGGTTTCGAGTTCTTTCAGGTCATACTGGATGTCTACGTTGTAGAAATCGATCATGGCTTCGTGCTTATCGGCCAAGGCTCTGTATTTTTCTTTCCAGCCATCCAGTTCCAAATCTCCAATACGCATACCGTTACGCCCGGTTTTATCCATATAGGTAGGGCCAATTCCTTTTAATGTAGAACCGATTTTGGCCTTTCCCTTGGCGGCTTCGGAAGCGGCGTCCAAAAGTCTATGGGTGGGCAAAATGAGGTGCGCTTTTCGGGAAATCAAAAGTTTTGAATGGAAATCTATCTTAAATTTCCTAAGTGCGTCCAATTCCTTTTTGAAGATTATGGGGTCTATGACAACACCATTGCCAACGATATTAATGGCGTTTTTATGAAAAATTCCTGATGGAATGGTGTGAAGTACATGTTTTATCCCATCAAATTCCAGTGTATGCCCGGCGTTTGGCCCTCCTTGAAAGCGGGCTATGATATCATAATTTTTGGTCAGTACGTCTACAATTTTTCCTTTTCCTTCGTCACCCCACTGCAGGCCTAACAATAAATCTACCGCCATGTATACTTTTGGTTAGTTATTTGACTTTTCTTCTTGGTTTTTTGTGCCGTAAAAGTAAAGTGAATGCGTATTTATCTTGATATCGAAAACCTCTTCAATGGTTTTTTTAATAGATTGGATCCTGGGATCGCAGAATTCCATAACCTCACCTGTGTCCGTTAGGATAACATGATCATGTTGTCGATCAAAATAGGATTTTTCATATTGGGCCTGATTTTTTCCAAATTGATGTTTCCGCACCAATTTGCATTCTAATAGAAGTTCAATGGTATTGTACAAAGTGGCCCGGCTTACCCTATACTTTTTGTTCTTCATGTTGATGTAGAGGGATTCTATATCAAAATGATCATCGCTATCATAAATTTCTTGAAGTATGGCATATCTTTCCGGTGTCTTCCGATGTCCATTTTCCTCTAGAAAAGTGGTAAAAACGCTTTTTACTATTTCTTGGTTCTTATTGGCACTCATTCTATTTTTCCAACAATGCTAAACCACAAAGGTACGGTTAAAATTTAAATTCGGGATACTTTGTCAATGCCTTCTATACGCTTTAAATTGGCAATCAATTTTTTAAGGATACCATTGTTTTTTACCACTACGGTAATCCTTCCCGTAAATGTACCGCCTTCGGTACTAAAGTTAAGATTGCGCATATTTACATGCATATCATCGGAGATTACGTCCGTAATTTCGCTGACAAGCCCTAGGTTGTCGATCCCTGTAAGCTGAATTTCCGATTTGAACTCTTCTTGCGTGGAATCTATCCATTTGGCACTTATAATGCGATAGGCATAATTGGATTGAAGTGATATGGCATTGGGACAGTTTTTTTTATGAACTTTGATGCCTTCGTTAACACTGATAAAACCAAACACTTCGTCCCCGGGTATGGGATTACAGCATTTGGATAATTTGTAATCCAACTTCTCTTCGTCCTTGCCAAAAACGAGCATATCGTATTTGGAGGTTATCTCATCCTTGTCGATGTCTTCAGGTACAGAATGCCTGCGGATTTTATTTTTAAAGAAACTGATAAAAGCATTACTATAAGAAGAAGCAAACTCCTTGATCTTTTGGTTGTCAATGGCTCCGATGCCCACTCGATAAAACAAGTCCAAACTCGTTTTGAGCTTAAAATATATGACCATTTTGTTGACCACATCCTCGCTAAGGGTCACTTTTTGGGATTTCAGTTTTCTTCGCAAAATTTCCCTTCCTTCCTGGGCAACGGTTTTCTTTTCCTCCCGTAGGGATGATTTGATCTTGGCCCTTGCCCTCGCCGTAGTGGCATAGTCCAACCAATTCTGATTGGGTTTGGCTTGGTCCGAGGTAATTATCTCAACTTGATCCCCACTGTTTAAGGTTGTGTTTAGCGGAACCAATTTACCATTTACTTTGGCACCCCGGGTGCGCATCCCCACTTCGGTATGTATGTTAAAGGCAAAATCCAAAGGTGTGGCTCCTTTGGGAAGCGATTTAAGTTCTCCCTTTGGTGTAAACACGAAAATTTCCTTGGAGTAAAGATTCAATTTAAATTCCTCCACAAAATCTACGGCACTACCATTGGAATTTTCCAAAGCCTCCTGAAGACGGTTCAACCACACTTCTATGCCTTGTTCCTTTTGCTCCCCATGCTTATATTTAAAATGTGCGGCATATCCCTTTTCCGCAATTTCATGCATGCGTTCACTCCGTATCTGCACTTCTACCCAATTTCCTTTTGGCCCCATGACGGTTATATGAAGCGCCTCATAACCTGTAGATTTTGGTGAGGAGATCCAGTCGCGCAGTCTAACGGGATTGGGTGTAAAATGATCCGTTACAATAGAGTATATTTTCCAGGCCAGAAATTTTTCGTTCTGCTTATCGGATTTATAGATGATTCGGATGGCGAATTTGTCATAGATTTCGTCGAAGGAGACATTTTGCGTTTTCATCTTTTTCCGAATGGAAAAGATAGATTTCATCCTGCCTTTTATGTAATAGTTGAGGCCTTCCTTTTTAAGCGACTTGTCAATAATGCTCGAAAAGGAATCTATATAATCCTGTTGTTCAACCTTGGAATCCTCTATTTTCCCCAAAATATCTTGATAGACTTCCGGTTCGGTATATTTTAGGCTAAGGTCTTCCAGCTCGGTCTTAATGTTATAAAGTCCGATACGATGGGCCAAAGGTGCATAAATGTAAAGTGTCTCGGACGCCATTTTCACCTGCTTATGTTCCGGCATGGCGTCCAGGGTGAGCATATTGTGATATCGATCGGCAATTTTTATGATGATTACCCGTACATCATCATGTAGGGTCAATAGCATTTTTCTGAAGTTCTCCGCTTGTTGGGAGATGTTCATATCCTTTTTAAGGTGCGCTATTTTTGTGAGGCCGTCCACAATACGGGCAACGGTCTCCCCGAACATACGTTCTATGTCATCCAATGTATACTCGGTATCCTCAACAACGTCATGCAATAGGGCAGAGGCTATGGAAACCGCATCCAGACCTATTTCCGAGGCCACGATCTTCGCTACGGCAATGGGATGAAAGATATACGCTTCGCCAGATTTTCTTCGTTGATTTTTATGGGCGTCTACCGCTACCTCAAAAGCAGACCGTATCAGTTTCTTGTCATCACTGGACAAGGTCTGATAGCTTATGCGTAGCAACTCCTTGTATTGCTTGGCAATCTGTTTGTTCTCTTTTTCTATGGTAGCCTGAGTCATACTATATTAAAATTACCACAATCCTAACCAATACACAACAAAAACTATGCCTTTAAGTTGCGGATCCGGGCTATTAGAGGCGGATGGGAATAGTGGAAAAAAACATACGCAGGATGGGGTGTAAGGTTGCTGAGACTTTTCTTCGAAAGTTTTTTAAGGGAGCTGATCAACGGCATCGCCTCGAAAGTGTTTTTAGCATAATCATCCGCTTGAAACTCGAACTTTCGGGACAGATAGTTCATGACCAGACCGGTAATTTCAGAAATGGGGCTATACAGAATCCCAAAACCTATCAAGGCAGCATGAAAACTGGGTTTGGAAACGCCGATGGCCAGGGACATATTGGGATTATTAATAAAAAGCGAAAGGATGAACAAAGTAAGACCTGCCAAAAGTACCGAGGCGATAAGATTAAAGATAATATGCTTGCGTTTATAGTGTCCTACCTCATGGGCCAGGACCGCCACAATTTCATCTTCCTCCAGGTCATTGATCAAGGTATCGTATAGGGTGACCCTTTTTTCGTTTCCAAATCCCGAAAAATATGCATTGGCCTTTGTGGAACGCTTGGAACCATCGATCACAAAAATATTTTTAAGCTCAAAGCCTACTTTCTGTGCATAGGATTCTATCTTTTCCTTAAGGCTTCCCTGCGCCAAAAGCGTCTGTTTGTTAAACAAGGGAACAATCAATCTACTATAAAATAGGTTCATAAAAACTGTAAAAACCGCTATTACGATCCATGCATAAATCCAAAAATCCGTACCGGCCCATTGAAAGAACCAAATTACCACAGCTAGAATCCCCCCGCCTAAAAGGGCCAAGATTAACCACCCTTTTAGCTTATCCAGGACGAATGTTTTTTTGGTGGTCTTATTGAATCCAAATTTTTCCTCTATAACAAAAGTTTGGTAAAAGGAAAAAGGGGTAGTAATCAAATCACTGCCTATAAGAATTATACCAAAAAATAAAAGGGCCTGGAATATGCTATTATCGGTCAAGGACCGCGCAATGTAATCTATCCATTCAAATCCCCCGAACAGTAAAAAGCCCAATGTGAGTACAAGGGAAAAAGTGGAAGTCAGCAATCCAAAGGAATAATTGGTCTTTTTATAATCTTGGGATTTTTGATATTCTTCCGCATCAAACAGATTATCCAGTTCTTTTGGAACCGGATCGCCATATTTTTTGGCATTTAGATAATCCAAAATCGTCTCAACGAAATATTGAACAATTAAAATGCCAATGATAATGTAGAAAAGTATGTTCATATTGGTTTGGTATTGTTTTTACTTGGGCTTTATTTCTTATTGAGGATACAAAACGCAAACCTCATAGACCTCTTTGCCTCAAACCTTCAAAGATAAGTATTGCTGCGGACACCGAAACATTAAGGGAATCGATTTGCCCGGCCATGGGGATGATAATATTTTGATGGGAGTGCTCCAACCATTTCTCGGAAAGTCCCGTAGCCTCGGTTCCTACAACAAGTGCCGAGGGTCTGTTGAAATCTATATGGGTGTATATTTTGGAGGCGGTAAGGGCCGCGCAAAGGATGGATATATTCTTTTCCCTTAAGAAAGCAATGGTATCCGATGTACTGGCCATGGCAATTTGGTTGGTAAAAATAGACCCAACGCTAGAACGGATGATATTGGGATTGTAGAGATCGGTCTTTGGATCGGCTATAATCAAGGCATCCAAGTTGGCCGCATCCGCGGTACGCAACATAGCACCAATATTGCCCGGTTTCTCTGGAGCTTCAGCTACTAGGATAAATGGGTTTTCGGTATGGATCGCAAGATCCTCCAGCCTATGGGATTTAGCTTTGGCCATGGCTAAAATACCTTCTGTGGTCTCTCTATAGGCCAACTTTTTATAGATTTCATTGGAAACGTGGATCAATTCCGGTCGAGGTCTTAGATCCTCCAAGGATTTCAAGAAGTCTCTATCGTCACATACCTCGGGATAGATCAACAAGGTCTCCAGTTCAAATTTTCCTTTAATGGCGAGTTGCACTTCTTGCCGGCCCTCCAGTACAAAAAGTCCGGTTCTCTTTCGTTCACGGGATTTATCCTTAAGGGCTAAAACCTTTTTTACAAGTGGGTTCTGAAGACTATGTATTTGTTTAAACTGGTCCATCGGTATAAATGTAATGCAATCCGGGTTACCAATTCATAGGCTAATTGTAAATGTCATTTTTCAGGCCCTAAAAGGGAGCGAAAAGAGCGGGACCTTTAACATAAAAAAAGGTTAAAAATCCCGGTGGTAAAATTCACCTCGCCATATTTTGTTTAATTTAGGCGTAAAGGTAATCTTAGGGATTCCTCCTCATTCCTGATGCCATAACGGATTTTCAACCCAATACGAACAACATGCCAACGTACACCCTAAAAATTAACGGTGAAGACAGGTCCGTGGATGTTTCCTCGGATACTCCATTATTATGGGCCTTACGAGATCATTTGGATCTTGTGGGCGCCAAATATGGTTGTGGAATAGGCCAATGTGGTGCCTGTAATGTCCATGTGGACGGAAACGCTATTCAGAGCTGCCTCATACCGGTAGCACAAATGGAAGGAAAGGAAATTACTACCATTGAGGGCCTTTCAGAAAATGGGACCCATCCCGTACAAGAAGCCTGGAAAGAAGTAGATGTGCCCCAGTGCGGTTATTGCCAAGCCGGGCAAATAATGACGGCTTCCTCTTTTTTGGACAAGAATCCAAATCCTACCGAGGAAGAAATAAAAAGTGCTATGCACGGTAATATTTGTCGTTGCGCGGCTTACAATCGCATACAAAAGGCGGTTGCCCTTGCCGCCGAAAAAATGGGCGAGTAACCTTAAATTAGAACAACATGTCAACCACAATATCCAATTCATTTAGCAGAAGGGCCTTTTTACGCACCTCTTCCTTGGCCGGGGGAGGAATGCTTATAGGGTTCAATCTCTTTACCGCTTGCAAGAACGAAGTAAAAATGCCTGTAGACATTGCAAGCCTCAATTTCAACGATTTTAACGCCTTTATCAAAATTGCGGATAATGGAATGGTCACGATTTACTCGCCTAATCCGGAAATTGGACAAGGGGTGAAGACCTCCATGCCCATGATTATTGCCGAAGAACTCGATGTCCCTTGGGACGAGGTTCATGTAGAACAGGGCATATTGAATACGAAAGATTATACACGCCAAGTGGCTGGTGGAAGCCAGTCCATTCGTCATGGATGGGACGCCCTACGGCAAACAGGTGCTACTGCCAAGCAAATGCTAATCAATGCCGCTGCTGCAAAATGGGGTGTGGATGCCTCGGAATGTTCCGCTAGCGGTGGAGTGATTACCAATGGCAAAGGGGAGACCCTTGGCTATGGAGATGTAGTGAAGGAAGCCGCAATGCTAGATGTCCCGGAAGAAGTTGAACTCAAAGACCCTAAAGATTATACAATTATAGGTACGGATGCCCGCAATGTGGATATTGATAAGATAGTGACGGGAAAACCGTTATTTGGGCTGGATTATAAAACCGAAGGCATGGTAATTGCCTCCGTCTTGCGACCTCCGGCTTTTGGGAAAAAACTGGAATCTTTCGATGATAGTTCGGCCAAAAAAATGGAAGGCGTAATCGACGTAATACGTTTTGGAGATTTTAAGGGTGGAGGCGATAAAGTAGCCGTTCTGGCGAATACTACTTGGCAAGCTATGAAGGCGAAGGAAGTTTTAAGCGCTGAATGGAGTAATGGTACCCCGATGGAAAGTACATCCAATCACGATAAATTATTGACCGACTTACTGGATGGTAGCTCGTTTAATACACTCCGAAAAGACGGGGATGTGGAAAAAGCCTTTAGGGACGCAGATCAAGTTGTTGAGCGTACGTATGAGTCACCCTTCTTGCCCCATAATTGTATGGAGCCCATGAATTTTTATGCCAATGTCTCTACTAACAAGATTCATTTAGTAGGTCCGATACAGACTCCTGAGCGAACAGCAGCACGTGTGGCGGAGCTTCTAGAAAGAAATAGTGAGGAGGTTCATTTGGAAATGAGCCGTATGGGCGGTGGTTTCGGAAGAAGATTATACGGGGATTTTGTGTTAGAGGCTGCTGAAATATCCCATTTGGCCAAAAAACCGGTTAAAGTAGTGTATTCCAGAGAGGATGATATGTCTGCAGGAATTTATCGTCCGGCCATAAAGTATCGCATAAAGGCCGCCTTAAAGGACGGTAAAATTACGGGCTATCACTTAAAGGAAGCATCTGTCAATAGTAATATGTACGGTCTAATCCCGAACTTTTTCCCGGCAGGGGCCTTGGAAAACTATCAGGTGGATGTGGCAAAATACGATAGCAACATAACCACTGGTGCTTGGCGTGCACCTTACACCAATTTCCTTTCCTTTGCCGAACAGAGTTTTTTTGACGAGATTGCCGAAACATTGGAAATAGATCCGGTACAAATGCGTTTGGATATGCTACAAAAGGTGAAGGGTACAACGGATGAGCGCATCCAATATTCTGCAGAGCGTATGGAGGATGTTATTAACTTGGCCGTAGAGAAATCCGGATATCGTAACCCCAAGGATGGGGTTTATCAGGGCTTTTGTGCATATTATTGCCACAATACCCATGTAGCCGAGGTTGCGGACGTAGTAATCGAAAATAATGAGCCGGTAGTTAAGAAAGTGACCGCTGCCGTAGATTGTGGTATAGTGGTCAACCCGCTAGGCGCACTGAACCAAATTGAAGGTGGTGTCGTTGATGGAGTAGGGCATTCCATGTATGGTAATTTTACGTTTAAGGACGGTGCTCCGGAGATGAATAACTATGATAGGTATCGCCTCATTCGTATGAAAGAAGCTCCAAAGGTGGAGACACATTTTGTAAAAAACACCTTGAGCCCTACAGGGCTTGGGGAACCAACATTGCCCCCGGCCGGGGCTGCGGTTTCCATTGCTATGAAAAAGGCAACGGGCAACAGAATTTATAGGCAGCCTTTTGTGGACAATATGGTGGAAAAGGAAATTATAGGTTAATATTGGATGGAAGTATTGCTTTTTGGAATTGCCAAGGACATTGTGGGAAGTGCGCAAATGGATTTATCCGAATTAAAGCGGCCGCCGTCTTCGGTAGGTGAGCTCAAAGACTTTTTGTGTGGTTCTTTCCCTGAATTTGGTAAATTGTCCTCGTTAGCGGTAGCCGTAAATAGTGAATATGCCCAAGATGCGGTTGCTTTGGAAGCGGGTGATGAGATAGCCATAATTCCGCCGGTAAGCGGAGGTTGATGGAGAAACCGATTATTGAAATCGTAGATATAATAGATACCTCGCTGGTATATGGGGAACTTTCCCATGCCGGTAGCGGAGGTATCTGTGTTTTCGTAGGTTCTGTTCGGGAATTTACCAATAACGAGGAAGTGGTTTCTCTGGAATTCGAGACCTATGCAAAAATGGCGATCAAAGAAATGGAAAAAATCGCCATAGAGGCTTCCCGTAAATGGACACTTCATAAAGTAGTTGTACGGCACGCCATTGGCGTTAAGAATGTTAAGGAACCCGTAGTTGTGGTAGGAGCATCATCCGCCCATAGGGACGATTGTTTTGAAGCCTGTCGTTTTTTAATCGACACCTTAAAACAGAATGTACCAATTTGGAAGAAGGAGGTTTTTAAGAATAAATCGGTTTGGGTTTCCGCACATCCATAATAGGGGTTGTGACCAAACCCTAAAGCCGTATAGAAACTTATTAGTTTAGAGGTATTGGAAATCTAGTTTTGTGTGGATATTGAACTAAATTTTGAGCCATAAACCTTCAAAACTTTTAAACGGGTAAACATATCAATTTTTTATGGCTTAAATTTGGATTTGAACTTGAAAGGAAGATGCTCGTAGACAATCACAATAGAAGAATAAACTATTTGCGACTGGCGGTGACCGATCGATGCAATCTGCGCTGTAATTATTGCATGCCGTCAGAAGGCATCAACTTTGCAAAAAACGACAAACTTTTTACCCTGGATGAACTGGCACTTCTGGCTTCTATTTTGGTTTCGCAAGGTATCGATAAGATTCGCATTACCGGCGGGGAACCCTTTGTACGCAAAGACCTCATGGTGCTTTTACGCCACTTGGCGGCCTTAGAGGGATTGAATGAAATTTCGGTGACCACTAACGCTACGCTTATCGGACCTTATATAGAAGAACTCAAGCAATTGGGGATTACCAACATAAACGTGAGTTTGGATGCCATTAATAGAGATACCTTTGAGCGGATTACCCGTAGAAATCAATATGATGTGGTACATGATAATATGCTTAGGCTGATTACCGAAGGTTTTAATGTTCGTATCAATTTCATTGCGTTGGACGGTCAGAATACCCAGGATATTCTACCTATTTTGGAACTTACCAAACATTTTAATGTTGCTGTACGGTTTTTGGAAGAAATGCCATTTAATGGAGGGAGTCGCTCTTTTGACACCATTTCCTGGGATTACAAGCGTATTCTGGCCTATATCAAGGAGGCCCATCCAGAGTATTATCAATTGGAATCGCCAAGCACATCAACCTCAATTAACTATAAAATCCCGGGTTTTAAAGGAACTTTTGGGGTAATACCGTCATTTAGCCGTACGTTCTGTGGAACCTGTAATCGGCTTCGGATTTCGGCTATTGGTGATGTTATCACTTGCCTTTATGGTAAACCTAAAATGAACCTTAGGGATATTCTCCGTGGAGAGAATTCCGAAGAAAGGGTAAAGGAACATATCCGGTCCGCTATAGGGAGCCGGGCAAAAACCGGATTTGAAGCACAGCAGGAAAATAGGGGTGTCTTTAAAAGTTCAATGACTTCAATAGGTGGATAATGAAAGGGGAACTCTCACATGTGGACGATACCGGAAAGGCCAGGATGGTAGATGTATCCAACAAGGATACTTCAGTACGGTCAGCCACGGCTTCTGGAAAAGTAGAATTTCCCCCTGAGGTTTTTGAGATTTTATCAGGGAAGGATTTTTTAAGTAAGAAGGGTAGCATTATACAAACGGCGGTGATTGCAGGAATCCAGGCGGTAAAGAAGACCTGGGAGCTTATTCCGTTATGTCATCAGTTGAACCTTTCCAAGATAGACATTACCATTGTGCCTATTGAAAATACCCTGCAAATTCACTGTAAAGTGAAATGTACCGAACGTACGGGAGTGGAAATGGAGGCTTTAACCGGAGTTTCGGTTAGCGCATTGACCATTTATGATATGTGCAAGGCGTTGTCCCATGACATCAGAATTATGGATGTGCGATTGAATGAAAAAACAGGTGGGAAACATGATTTTAAAAGATAATCTCTATGGATTGGTCCTTTCCGGTGGCAAGAGTACACGGATGGGAAAAGACAAGGGGCAAATTACCTATCATGGAATGCCCCAACGTGAATACCTTTATCATTTATTGGATGGGGTCTGTGAGAGGACGTACATGAGTATCCGAAGGGAACAGGAAGGAGAAATTAAGGCGGAATTTAAAAGTATCCGAGATCAAGATAAATATAAAGGGCCTTTTAACGGTTTGTTATCGGCCCATAGCCAATTTCCTGACGTGGCCTGGCTCGTTTTGGCCTGTGATCTGCCCTTGATGGATGAACCGTCTTTACGACAATTAGTTTTGGCAAGAAATCCGAGCAAAATGGCAACGGCCTTTGCCCAAGAAGAAGACCCCTTGCCAGAACCACTATGTGCCATTTGGGAACCAGAGGCGCTTCGCTCTTCCATTACATACCTAGCACAAGGTAATGGAACCTGTCCCCGTAAATTTTTGATAAACAACGAAGTTAAGTTGGTATTTCCAACGAATCCCGATGTACTGCTCAATGCAAATTCCGAAGAGGAATATAAAGAGGCCCTTGGGAAATTGGAGACTATATGAACGGAGAACGCTACATAAGGCAGACCATTTTAAAGGATTTTGGTCCAAAGGCACAGGAACGCCTGTCCAAATCCAAGGTTCTTGTAATTGGAGCCGGAGGCCTGGGCATCCCGGTATTGACCTATCTTAACGCCATGGGTGTTGGTACTTTGGGTATTGTGGATGGTGATAGCGTTTCGGGTTCCAATCTACATCGGCAGGTGTTGTATGATGAAACGGATATTGGCCGATCCAAGGTTCAGATTGCTGTCCGAAAATTAAGAGCCCAAAATTCGAACACCCAATTGGTCTCCTTTGAACAGTTTTTAACTGTGGAAAATGCGCTGGGAATCATTACCGATTATGATCTTGTTGTGGATGCCTCGGATAATTTTCCCACCCGGTATTTGGTAAACGATGCCTGTGTTCTTTTGGGAAAGCCTTTTATTTATGGTGCCCTACATGGGTTTGAAGGTCAGGTGGGCGTTTTTAACTACAATAATGGACCTACCTATCGGTGTCTGTTTCCAAATATGCCCGGACCGGATGAGGTTCCGGATTGTAATGCAAATGGCGTTTTGGGGGTAATCCCCGGGATAGTTGGAAACCTTCAGGCCTTGGAGGCTGTAAAAGTATTGACCGGGGTAGGAGAGGTGCTATCCGGAAAATTATTATTATTCGATGGACTCTCTCAAAACTTTCAAAAAATTAAATTTTCGTTAGTTCCCGATAATCAGAAAATCAATGAACTAAAACCCACCTACGATTTTGAGTGTAGTGCTGAAATAAGATCCATTGAGACTCGGGAATTGGAACAACTGCTGGAAACGGATGCCGTTGTTCAGTTGATCGATGTACGTACGCCGAAGGAATTTCATGAATACCATTTGGAAAGTGCACATCATATTCCGTTATCCGAGTTGATCGAACGTAAATCGGAAATCGGTTTTGGGAGACCGGCCTACTTCATTTGTCAATCCGGTATACGAAGTCGGAAGGCCATTGAGAAACTTCAGGAATTGAATATAGAGGCGGAATTGATCAATGTAAAAGGTGGGATGAACAATCTAAGGGCGTATGTTGCTAAGTACTGAGAGCTTGGTGCTACTTTGCTTGGGTTTTTTTGTGATTGCCACTTTGTACTCCTCCGTTGGATTTGGAGGCGGGTCTAGCTATTTGGCATTATTGACCCTTTTTTTTGTTAGTTTCTTTGCTATCCGTTCCATAGCCCTTATCTGCAACTTGGTCGTAGTTTCAGGAAGTACGTATCTCTATTTTAAAAAAGGCCATATTCGTATAAGGAAGTTTATTCCATTTATCATCACCAGTATTCCCATGGCCTTTTTGGGGGCCTCCTTCCGGTTAAAGGAGCAGGTGTTTTTTATAATTTTAGGATGTTCGCTAATCATTTCCGCTATATTTTTGGCCTGGCAGACGTATACTATAATAAATGATACGGATAGAGTAAAAAACTATCCCGGTTATTTGGATTATAGTATTGGCGGTGCCATTGGGTTTTTATCAGGCCTAGTGGGTATTGGAGGAGGTATTTTCTTGGCGCCTGTACTCAATCACATGCGTTGGGACGCTCCTATAAAAATTGCGGCCTTGGCCAGTTTTTTCATTTTGGTGAATTCAATTTCTGGGATAGGTGGGCTTGCATTGGCCCACACTCTGGAACTTCCATGGAGGGAGACCTTAATTTTGGCCGGAAGCGTACTTTTAGGAGGACAACTGGGTATTCGAATAAGTTTAAAAAAAATGTCGCCCAACGGTATAAAGCGAGTTACCGCGATTTTAGTTTTTGTTGTTGGGATTCGGGTATTGTTAAAAAATGGGTTGGAACTGATATGATTTCATTTGACGAGGCTTTTAAAAAAGTAATGCAACATACCCAAGATTGGGGCGTACAGACTGTGGACTTACTCGAAAGTACTGGCCGTATTTTGGCCGAGCCTATTTTGGCTGATCGAGATTTTCCACCTTTTGACCGTTCGACCAAGGATGGAATAGCGATAAATTTCTCCGCTTTTGAAAATGGGAGGTCCACTTTTCAAATTGAAGGGGTATTGAGTGCGGGGATGCCGCAACAATCACTGAGTTCAGCAGATTATTGTTTTGAAATCATGACGGGGGCCGTTGTTCCGGAGAATACGGATACCGTTATCATGTACGAACAGGTAATCCTAGAAAATGGAAACGCTGCTATACAATCCATTCCCAAAAAAGGACAGAACATTCATAAAAAGGGTAGCGATGCCATTACTGGGACCGTATTATTACCGCCGGACCGTAGAATTACCCCAGCGGAAATCGGGGTTTTGGCAACGGTAGGAAAATCCCATGTATCCGTGAAAAAGCTGCCCAAGGTCTGTGTGATTTCTACGGGCAATGAATTGGTGGATGTTTCAGAAATCCCGCTTCCCCACCAGATTCGAAAATCGAATACCTTATCCTTGTATGCTGCTTTGTCCGGAGAAAATATAGTACCCGAGCTTTTACACTTAACGGATGACAAAGCGGTAATAGAAGAAAATATAGCTAGGGTATTGCAGGAAAATGATGTTATTCTATTGAGTGGTGGAGTCTCCAAAGGAAAGTTCGATTTTATCCCTGAGGTTATGGAATCCTTAGGTGTTGAAAAAGTCTTTCACAGGGTAGCACAAAGACCGGGCAAGCCATTTTGGTTTGGGACGCAAAAAGAATTCAACACGGTAGTATTTTCATTTCCTGGAAATCCGGTTTCTACCTTTGCCAATTACCATATCTATTTTGTGCCCTGGTTCTACCAATGTTTGGGGTTAGACTATCCAAAAAAAGAAGTGGTTTTAGACCAAGCTATTCACAATAATCTGCCATTGACCCGTTTTGTACAAGTCAAAACCTATTTTGAAGGAGGAAAGCTATTTGCCTCGCCTATAAAAGATGGGGGTTCCGGGGATTTGGCCAGCCTTTCCAAATCCGATGGATTTGTCTGCTTAAAACCTAGAGATCTAGAATACCAAAAAGGAGAATTGGTTCCTATATATGGTACATAATCTATACTGGTATTGGGTCTTGAATTTAAGAAATTTCTATTCTCAAAAATCCACCACGGTAAAAAACCAATCGCCCTCTATTGCCACACCGTTGTTATCGTAGATTTGAACTGTAAAGCCCCCGACTGTTTGCGAAATGACTTCAATAGAAGCGGCACCGGTGTTCAGCAAGCTTAGTTGTACCACATAGTCCTCGGAACTGGTATTGACTGTAAAAAAGATTCGATATTCACCAATACCCATAGCATTTGTTGTCAGCACATTAGCCCCATTGACAATAACACTTTCGTTCATTTTTCCGAGTGCATGAAATGGGCCGGTAGATACAATAGGCGAAACCCAATCCGTACCTGTATTTGTGGCGCTAAGGAGCTGGCCCGGAGTACCGCTGTCGCCATCTGAATCCAAAAGTTGGCCATCTATGCGCAGATCGCCGCCAATATGTAGTTTTGCCTGTGGTAAGGCCACGTTTACCCCTAGGTTTCCCGCTCCGGAAAACACCAAATTTTGATTGTTTAGGTCATAGGTACGGTTACCTCCGGTTTGGGTCAAATCGGTATTGGACAGGTTGTTAAAATCGGTCAGGGGTACGCTTAAAGTTCCTGCATCGTCCGTGATGTTGAGGTTGTCGCCATTGATCTCAAAAGTGGAGTTATCCCCGTTCGCCAAATTGCTAACATCTATGATTACCTGGTTCCCTATTCCCTCATTGATGATCAAATCGTTGCCTATGACGGTACCGTCAACAATTAATTCGTCGCTTGGGTCTCCGCCCCCCAAAATAGGGGCCAGGTCTATGGTATTGCCTCCCGTCAAAGGATTGGTCAGCATTAATTGCGTTCCCGATAATTCCAGATCCGTAAGTTCGTTTTGGGCATTGGTATCGCCGTCATCATAAAAGGCACCGCCGTTATCGGTAATGACATTTCCGAGGGCCGTACTTACGCCACCCGCCCCGCCCTGGGCACAAAGGTTGATCCATACCGTACCGTCATAGGCATGCACGCAACCTACCTCGGTATTATAGACCAAAGCCCCGGCCATAGGTGACAAACGGTTCATTTGTTGGGTAGTTACGCGGGTGATGACCAGTGCCAGTTCGTTGCTTTCCAGTTCCAAGAGCGAGCCGCTATCGATGTTTTGTGGATTGTCCCCTATTTTTATCTGTGAAAACAGTTCCGTACCTGACCAAAAGATCAGGCTTATTAAAAGGGGTAAAACCCTTAAAATAGGTATGTTGGAATGCCGGGGGGACATAGAGACAAAAATAGAATTATCTCTGTATAATCCTAGGGAATTTGCGGCGAAAATCAGTGGTATTTTGTAAAAACCGCTAGTCTTTTGTTCTTATTGAAACATTGTGCTGAAATCAGGGGCGAAAACACCCTTTTTTCCAAAATCTGGGAAGATTGTTACTTCTACTTGAATTGTTATTATCCCCGCCAATCGGCTACAGTACAAACTTTGATCATTGCGGCAATCCAAAAGGTGGTGGCTTTATAATCATGGCACTTTTCATGGTAGGCAGCCAAAACTAAAACGGTCATAGAGCATCAATACCTCTTTAGGATACTAAAACTTTTTCTTCTGCGTTAAGGAAGTAATAAAAGATTCCCCTCTTATGAACCTTCCAATTCCCCCGATCAGGCTTTTCTTGTCTATTTTTCTTATATGCAGTTTGTGTTCCTGTGGCACCTTGGTAAAGGCAAAAGTCAACAGATATGCCACTGTTGAAAAAGGGGCAATTCCCAAAGATTTTGGTAAGGACAGTACCACCCTACTTTGTGTTGTCCATAAAAATAGCTACAACAAATACCTGAAAAAGAATATTAAAAAATTCTACCAAGGCCCATATGCTTTGGTGGACATAAGCGAACTTGAATCCAGCAAATACCAGGATACCTTAAAATACCGTTATGTCCATGATTTTACGTACAAAAGCTATCGGTACTGGAGCAGCAACGAAACCATTTATGGCCCGGGAGGGGGCTATGGCACTGGCCATAAAAAATGTTTCTTTGTGTATGATCGAGTTGAAGATAAGGAATACCCTTTACAGGTAGCATCCAGCTATTGGAGTAAACTCCAAAAAGTGTACATTAAAAATTTAGAAGCGCAACGGGTTAAAAACCAAGGTAGAATGGTCATCAATTAAAGGTTTACGTCCACTTCTATGGCCTAACTATCCTAAAGAAAATAACTCTTGGGCTTGATACGGAAATTCGGCTTTATGGTAATCTAGTTTCCTGCAGTAAGGCGGAGGTTGCCGTTGGGCCCCATCGAGCGGTTTTAAATTCTATTTTTCGAACATTGCCCTTGTTTTGGGCAAACTATTTATATTCTAGAGGCTTTTTTCTAGCGTAACGTACTCGAATGATATATACAGCCTTATCTTCAATCAAATGGGATATCCTATAGGTATGCTTCTCATAGAACCTGATGTTTCCCTTATTGTCCTTTCTAAGCGGGTCTATCTTATACATTTCTGGATTTTTGGCCAATATCATGGCCGATTCGTAAACTTCCGCAATTACTCTAGTCGTAGTTTCGAGGGACTCCGATTGTTCCAACAACTCTAAAAAGACTTCTTTCAGTTCTGCATCGGCCCGATGTGTCCAAATTACTGCTTTCCCCATCGTTTAATGCGTTCCCCCATCTCCTCGTGGGTATAAAACTCCCCTCGAGCTATTTGGGAAATGGATTCATCGACTTCTTTATTGTATTGCTCGACATCGATACGTTCCGATGATACTTTTTTTCTATATTGCAACAGGTTTTTAAATGCCTCTATGAGTGTAGGATCCTTTACTTTTTTCAGTTCTTGTCGTATCCATTTGATGTCTGCCTTAATATCCATGACATTGGTTTTTGTATCTACAACAAAGATAATTTATATTTTATTGTAACTTTCTCAATTAAGGATAACAATCACTAAAGGTGCTCATGTTCCCGTTTACGGTATTGGCCACACTGATATACTCATAGGCCTCAAAGGCAACCTCCCTATCGATCAACATACTGCCGAAGTCCCAAAAATCCTGCAGGTTCCTATCGGGGTCCGCGGGCTCCACGGTGCCGTCGGAGCTGTTCTCGTATACGGCCAGGACGTTACCTTAGGCATCGCGTATGTAGAGGGTAGTGGTCTCCGTATCCACCTCGGTCTTGGCGATCCTGTTCCCCAGGCCGTCATATTGGAAGGTGATCACGCTGCCATCGTCCTTGGTCACCGAATATACCTTGCCGCCATTACATTAAAAAAGGTACGGCAAAAGCGGAGTGCTTGCTCTAGTTGGTTGATGTTTCGAGGGTCAGGTTTGCAACCGCATTTTCATTCAATAAATACCGTTGTACTGTCCGGCTTGTTATGAAATTCAACGAAATGGTAGGTCTCCTTAACCTCTTCGCTACCTTCTTCGGGCCAATGTGAACGCTTGGAACTTAGAATGACAAAGGTAGTGTCGTTTAGGACAAGACCTGATTTAACATATGTGTAGTTCTTACCACTGTGATACCATTTCTCAAACACGATGTTATTACCTTCTATTTGATAAACCCCCCAATTAAACTTAACGTTTGCATTCCGACTAATAAACTCTTTGGACAGAGTAGAGTCACGTATTTTATCCAATTGTTTTTTATCAAACGCTACCACACCGGTTGTAAAAAGTATACCGTTTCTGAACAGAAAAAAAAGATTATATATACAGTCTTGTTTTTTAGAATCACAACTTGGACGTATAAAGTAACCATCCAATCTCAGCTTTCTGGAGTCGTTTGGTACCCTATCCATAGTAAGTTTTTCATCTTTGCCTGTGACTAAAAAACAGGAAGAAAGCAATAACACAACGGCACAACCAATAAAACTTTTGATAACGTCCATGATTTAATCATTTAAGATTTCGAGGAATGGCTTGGGTTCTTTGTCAAGGACCTTAAAGCGGGGGCTTCCGATATTATCGTGGACGGTTTTGTTTTGTATGAAATCCCTTAGTCCCTCGGAATCTGAACCTACCTTGAACGGGCCAATCCCGAAATAACCGACTCCTAACCTGATGCTGTCCGGGTCGTTACCGGTACTCGGATTCAAGCTGTACGTTACAAATGAGCTTGCATCTGAGATGTAGAATGAATTTGCCACCCTTAAATCATTAACAAGATGCTGATTAATAAGAAGTTTAAGGCCTTCTTTAATAATAATATCCCTTCGCTTTGAAGTACAAAAAAGCCATTGTAAAAAGTAACTTTTAATTATTTATTTCGTGTAAGATCCATAACCTATATTTTTTTCTAACATCTTTACTGTTCCCGACCAAGTTAAAGGACCTATAAATATTGTTCTATTTAATTTTTCGTTTTTAATAGTCACCCTCCATAACGATATTTTTTCTATCGTTGTATCATATGCTAGGGTGGTCTCGCAGTTTGATTCTTCATTACACATGAAAAACTCATCTGTCAAAAAACAATTCCATCCTACACCTAACCTTCCCTGATAAAATTGACTAATTGCAACTTTTCGCGTTGATAGTAACCAAATAGAAAAACATAAAAACAAACATATATATTTCAATGATTTTCTTTTAATAAATAAAACAGCTGATAAAAATGTTAATAGTGCACCCAAACAATAAATCAAATTAATATTTGAAACATCAGTCATATATTCGGCACTTTCTGAAGTATAGAAAATTTTACCTAACCGACCATATCCTAAAAACGAAACAGAAACGAGAATAAACCAAATTACTATTAAAATTTTTTTCATTTTATTTTTTTATTCTTCTTTAGGAACTGATAAATTAACTCCCGCTGGCATAGAATTGTTTTTAACTCTATGAGGAGATGAAACTTCTTCGGAATCTATCAATAATGTTGCTGAATTTGAACCATCAAAGGCTAATACGTTATCATAGCCCATACTTACCATTGCATCCCTTATTTGATCTAAAGTATAACCATTGGAACCATCATGTTGGGAAACAATAGCCCAGGTTCCTTCTTTTGAATTATAACCTATAATAGATTTTCCTACTGTAGCTATATTTTGGCCTTCAAAACCACCACTGCTTTTTTGAAGTAAAAATTGTTTATTTTCTTCGCTGACTTTTCCTGTTTCTGCCAGACCTTTAGGTGCCCCCGCACCATAAATATTCTTTTCTCCGTATTTAAGACCATTAACAACTAAAGGTATTCCGCCTCCAACTGCAAATTTACTGTCTTTAGGAGGGTCACCTGCACCAAATGTCCAACCTAGGTCTTTAGTCGGGTCTCCTGCAAAATAAAATGTCCCACTTGAAGACCTCCCGGACAATTTATTTCCATCTTTAATATTGTAACCTTGACCTGGAAATAGCGTATTATCTCTAGGGAAAATAGAAGAATAATAATTAGCCTTACTTACCTTTCTGTCAAACAACTGAGTATTTATTGCAAAATCCTGAACTTTAGGAATATCCACTTTTTTCATAGCTTCAGTCAAACTTTCATCTGAGTTTCTTATAATAAAACTCCAATCTACATTCTTTAGTTTAATTAAATAGACACCATCGGTCATCTCTTTAATTTCTGCTTCTAATCCTTCTAACTCCATACCCGCAATTACAAAGTTTTCGGAAAAGGCATATGGGCTATTATAAGAAAATCTGCCAGCTAATGGATCTATTGCGAAAAACCTTCCCACCCTCGGGTCGTGCATCCTGAACCTGTAGTTTATAGAGTTCCCTTCCCCTTTGATCTCATCATCTTTTTCTTGACCTTGGAAACCGTAACGGTAGTCATCACTGTTCCCATGCCTTCCCGGTAAAAGAGAACCGAAGGGATAATAGTCATTATAAGCGACAACATCGGGGACAAAGCTACCACCGGTGTTGCTTACTTTTCTATCGGTAACAACGGAGAGTACGTTCCCCAGATGGTTGCTGAGTTCATAGCGTTTGTCGCCTACCTGGTTTTCAAAGAACGTCCTTTCCAAGATAGGCCCTTCCTTCAGGATTTCCAAATTTTTCCGTTCCATCCCCAGACGGGAACTGCCATAGATATGGTGCTCGGTCAGGAAGAGGCCCTCCCGGCCGCCGTTGCCCTCGCCCAGATCCCGGATCTCCGCCAAAAACTCCGAGCCGGGCTTGATATGGAAATTGGGTTTTAGGGTAATCTCGTTTCCTGCGGTAAGGCGGAGGTTGCCATTGGGCTCCACTACGTTCCCGTTTACGGTATTGGCCACACTGATATAGTCATAGGCCTCGAAGGCGATCTCCCGGTCGATCAGCATGGTACCGAAGTCCCAGAAGTCCTGTAGGTTCCTATCCGGGTCCACAGGCTCCACGATTCCGTCCGAGCTGTTCTCGTATACGGCCAGGACATTGCCCTGGGCATCGCGTACACAACATCAATAAAATTTTTAATGCACTTATACATGATACTAAGACCAAAAAAGAGTATGTGCCTTAAAAAAAGAGGGCGACCGATCGGCGGCCGTGGCTTTTCCCTTCATTTTTTCTTAATCTATGTCATGAATTGTACAACTTGCGTTAGCGAAGCAACTCTCCGCAAATCTATCGTACATCCTTGATACTAAGCCCGATTTTTTGACAGTAGCTTATCAATTCAGTTAAATCCGAACCAACTAGCTCGTCAAGTTCTTCATCTTTCTTAGTAATCAAACTCAGTTCATATGTAAAGCTCATCAACAATTCTGTTCCTGTAAATGAACTCTTTTTAATCTCAATCAACTCATTAGCCTTTTCCGAACTAACTGAATTAACCTTAATAATAATCTTATCTATTTTATCTAAATAATTCAAAGTCACTTCTTTTTTATAACATGAAAACTTTGTAATTCAACTGCTCCAGAAGGTGTGACAACTTCGATTCCACCTCCAGAATTTATAGCACTGCCAGGGGCTGCTGGTGCAGGTCTCGTAATAAAATTATTACCTTTATTCAAAGTTCCTATTTCTATGAAATCCGCATTTTCAATATTCTCAATTGGTATGCCATATTTCTTCGAAAATGCCTGTGGATTTTCCAATGGATTTTCTAATGCCCAAAATTGTGCCTCAGCAGCGTGACTTTTACCCAAGGTGCCTATTCTATAAAGACTTCCTCCATTTTCAACTATTACCCGAGCTTCTTGAGCCGATTTCGTTGAAGATTGAATAGCTGCACCATAGGGAGTATCAATGGAATTTACCTTTGTTAAATTCTTTAGCCGATTTACTTTTGCTACCTGAGCTGCACCATATGCCTCTAAAAGTGGTCCTCCAACTTCTAAGGCATCTTTAGAGATTCTATTAAATGCTGTAGAGTTATCCTCGGCATGCGTGTCTCTTCTATGAATTGCCCATAGTAATCCGAGCTTATGCAAAGGATCAAATCCTCTTTCTTCCATTTTTGCTGCCAGCCATGCCTCATCATCTGATTTTCTCTGCTTAATCGATTCAGGATCTACATAACTATAATTTGCTGCTGTTTTGAGACCACTTAAATGACCGTCATTATATGCTCTAGCCTGCGAGTATTTTTGTTTATTGATAAAGGTATTGTCCTTTACTTTATAATTGTAAACTTCAACAACAAAATCGCCTTCTCCATCATCAGATACTGCAGATATACTCCTCGAAACATACCAATCCCCATTCTGATGTTGATCCCAATAGTTTATAACTGTCTTAGCTTCTAATCCTTCTAGCTCGGCACCATCAATGACCCTATTTGAACTAAACACATATGGCGAGTTCCAGGCATATCTATCTTCTAACGGATCTCTTGCAAAGAACCTCCCGACCCTGGGGTCGTGCATCCTGTACTTATAGTTCAGGGAGTTTCCCTCCCCTTTAATTTCATTATCCATTTCTTGTCCCTGGAAGCCGTAGCGGTAGTCCCCGCTATTGCCGTGTCGGTTGGGCAGGAGTTGCCCGAAGGGAAAGTAATCGTTGTACGCCACCACGTCCTGTGAATAGCTACCCTCGGTACCCAGTTTCCTATCCGTAATGACCGAGAGTACGTTCCCCAGATGGTTGCTGAGTTCGTAGCGTTTGTCGCCTACCTTGTTTTCAAAGAACGTCCTTTCCAAGATAGGGCCTTCCTCCAGGATTTCCAAATTTTTCCGTTCCATCCCCAAACGGGAATTCCCATAGATATGGTGCTCGGTCAGGAAGAGGCCCTCCCGGCCGCCGTTGCCCTCGCCCAGGTCCCGGATCTCCGCCAAGAACTCCGAGCCGGGCTTGATATGGAAATTGGGTTGTATGGTTATCTCGTTTCCTGCGGTAAGGCGAAGGTTTCCGTTGCGTTCCACCACGTTCTCGTTTACGGTATTGGCCACGCTGATATAGTCGTAGGCCTCAAAGGCGATCTCCCGGTCGATCAGCATGGTACCGAAGTCCCAGAAGTCCTGTAGGTTCCTATCCGGGTCCACAGGCTCCACGGTGCCGTCCGAGCTGTTCTCGTATACGGCCAGGACATTGCCCTGGGCATCGCGTACGTAAAGGGTAGTGGTCTCCGTATCCACCTCGGTCTTGGCGATCCTGTTCCCCAGGCCGTCATATTGGAAGGTGATCACGCTCCCATCGTCCTTGGTTACGGAACGTACCTTGCCGTCAACCCGCCAGTCAATGGATAGGCCCTCGGCACGGTCCCGGATAAGCTGGCCTATGGCATCGTATTCATAGTTGCCCGCTGTCTGGACGCCCAGATCTCCAAGCCCTTGGTCTCCGATCGCATCGTTTACAAAGTCCAATCGGTTGGTCTGCTTGGCCTGCCCCGTTGCCGGATCCGTATCTACATACGTATACGCCAATTGGTCCATGGCCCCGCTAGGTGTACTACGGTCCAGGGTCTCTAGGTTCCCGTTTTTGTCATAGGCATAGCTGGCCGAGTAGGGGTCGGAAGGCCCCGCGGTCCTAAAGGCCTTGATGCGGTTCAACTGGTCGTAGCCGTATTTGTTCATCTGTACGGTAAGGGCATTTTCATCGGTATCCAGCAGACCGGTCACCATCTGCTTAATGTTCCCATTGTAGAGTTCCTCGCCCACGTTTACCCCTTCCTGTGTCTCCGTACCATTGTTGGCGGTACTAATTCCAAAGGTGTTGGTGCCCAGGGTACCGATCGGGGCATAGTCGCCGCTGTAATAACCCAAGGTATATCCCATAGCGTCCCGGGCCACCTGATCGCCGTCCCCGCCCATATCGTCGGCGGGGTCCAGATTCTCGGAGTTTACCCCCTTGAGCCAGCCCTGTAGGGTATAGGCATAGTCCATGCCCTGTACCTCCTTGTCCCCGAGAACGGTACGGGCCAAAGGCCCGTGCGCATAGTACGCATAGGTGGCGTCCTTCTCCCAAAGCATACCATCGCTACTGGTCTCTACCTGGGTAATCCGGTTGTCCGCATCATAGGTATAGCGGTGGGCGAACATATCCGTACGACCCTTTTGATAGGTCACCTGATTGACATTGCCACTGATCAGGTCATAGTCGTACTCCACATGTTTAAAGCCCGATGAGGGATCTTCGGGATTGATGATCATCAATTTGTTATGTTGTACCAGTTCCTTGACGTTCCCGTGGATGTCATAGTGGTAGAACAAGGCATTTTCATAACTGAGGTTGTTATCAAGGCCGTCCCATTCATCGTAATACCGGATGGCGGTGACCCGGTTTCGGGCATTACTGATGAATTCCGAGATATCGTCCACGGTATCGAACAATTGTACTTCATTGTTGGTGGCCGTGGTATAGTTGGTCCGGGTCACTTCGTAGCGCGTGTCGGCTATATTGGCGGGGTAAATATTGCCCTGCGGGTTATCCGGATCGGTAACGGGTACATAGGTCCCGTCTCCACTATATATAAGTTTCCCTGTGGTATCCTCGATGGTGATGGCCACATTAGGTGCTAGCTCCCCGGCCTCTATGATCCGGCCCAGGAAATCGTAGCTGGTATAGCTAAAACGACCTGTTCCGGCCTGTTTGGCATTCTGGGAAGCGATAATACGGCCCAGGCGATCGTAGGCAAAACGGGTGACGCCCCCATCCGGGGTCTCCTGCCAAACCAATTGGTTTAAGGAATTATAGCGGTATCGTGTAATCATATCATGGTCCGGTAACAGGCTTTCCCCTTCCCCCGACCCATTGGCCAGGCGATAGGCGTTGATGGCTTCGTTCTTGCCTTCCGCTTCCAGTTCCTGTTCGGTAAAGCGGTCCACCCCTTCCGGGGGAACCGTTTGTAACAGGTTCCCGGCCTGATCGTAATAGTAGAGTGTATATTGGTATTCCTTGTCCGCGTATTCCATGGTAAAGTTTTCCACGGGATCGGTCAGGGCGTGCTCCAAATAGGCATTTACAAATTCCTGGCGTTTGCGCTCCAGGATGGCCTCGTAAGTATCACTTTGATACGCTTGGGTTACGGCGGCCTTGAACTGCTCGCAATCGGTTTGTTCGGGTAGGTCAAAGATGAAATCGCTAAAGTCTGCGGGGAACGCCCTGGGTACGCAGATGCTTTCATTCCCGGGTTGGCTTAGATAATCGGACGTAAATTGGCCCCAGTCCATACGGTCAAATTCGTTGGCTGTATCCACATGTGCCTTATATAGCCCGATGATGGAGGCCATATCGGGATAGCCATAGTTGAACTCCGTAGCCCCAAAACGGGCAATGGACATGTACTCGATATCCTCGATACTGGTAATGCCAAAGGTGGTGAGGTAGTTTTGGTAGTCGGTCACCAAGTACTGGTAGGATTGGTTGCAAAAATCGGCCTCCGACACGATATACTGTTCATGTAGGCCCGTATCTAGTCCCGTCATGAGCCCGATTACGATTCCTTCATAGGTGCCGTACATGTCAGTACAGCTCAATGGTGCCGGTACCGGCGGGATACAAATGTCGGGGCCGCAGGTGGTCCGGGGTTCCTGGGGAATGGATTTGGAGGATAAGACAACATCTTTTGAATTGGATAAGCTAATCTTATTGCTTGAGGATAAGTCGGTAAAGAGTCTACACCAGTCATCGTAATACACTCCTAAACCACTTGCGCCACTGACACCAAATTGGAATATCCCTCCGAATTCTTCCAAAGTTTCATCTTGGTTTGTTTTGTATGTGATTGAGTATGTGTTCGCATCGAGAATATCAAAATCCACAATTTCCATGATATTCTCGACTGATACATTTTTAAAAGTTGTAAATAGTCCAACATATTGATGGGCCGGATTGGAGAGAAATATATCATTGGCATTTAAATTGGGCGCGTCCGTTAGGATTATGTTTATGGAATTCCTTCGACTTTCAAAATCCCATCTAGATAATGTAGTATTTTCTGGAACAACAATTGCATAGTTATAACTTGTCCCGGCCGAAAAATAATTATCCGTTGGATCCAAGCGGGCCGCTCTTTCACCCGCTTGAAAATCTTGTTTAAAGTTATTTAATAAGGCTGAATTAAAGGCATAAGCACTATCTTTACCAAAGCTTTGGTCTATTACATTGTTCAATATCGATCTTACCTGATTTTCATAGTACTCTTCAGCATCAATATTGGATGGACAGGCAATCATTTCTGAATTCTGTCCGTTATTTGGTAGTAATTCGCATAAGTCAATATCAAATCGTTGACTCCTATTTTGACCTGTAATTTTCTCGTTTCTATAGAAATCAAATAAGACATTCTTACCTACACGGGTATTACCGGTAGAATCTAGATATGAAACCGTACAATAAATGTAATTGTCGGCATCTATCGATTTTCTTTGCATTTTTATATCCAAGATTTCGTATACATCATTGAAATCCTCTTCAAAAGTGATTCGAACAAAACTACCCGACCTTAAGTTGCCTGACATTGCTTGGATAAACAAACGAGAATTACTAAAATCGTCCACATAATCGTCTGCCTCTCCAAAGGCTTGGAAAAATGAAACGAAAAAATCAGGTTCATACACTCCAGGATTCTGATTGTAAATAGGGGTCAATACGGTCTGAAATTTTTCATTAAGGTTAAATCCACCCGCAAATAATTTGTTTCTATAAATGTTTTCTGCTTCGGTCCGAGTGATTATTCCCCGCGTTTGAAACAGTCTTGCATTAAATGCCTCTTTTAAAGCATCTTCAAATTGATTTTCCTGTTCATTACTTTCAGGACAAACAGTAGAATCCTCATTGTCTACTATATTGGGATCCAGTTCCAACGTATATTCCGAGTAGTCTGAATATAAATCGCATCCAAAATTCAATTTAGATCGTTGAGCAAAGGACGATCCAATACCTAATCTAAGTTGATTAATCGAAATATCCTTTGACAACGTTTGGTTTTGATCATCTACATAAGTCAAGGTAAAGTAATCTTCAGCAATGATTGGTTGGCTCAGCTTGTGCTCCATACTTATTACATCCCTAATAGTCCTAAAATCAATATCACTTTGAAAAGCTCTTACGATTCTTATTCTATGGGTATCGGAAAACCGTATTTGAATGTTTTGCAAGTTAATTGCAACGCTTACTTGCGAGGTATTTGAAAAATCAACCGCCGTATTGCATAAGTCAGGAAATTGTGTGCAATAATAGTAGCTGTTAATTGTTAAAAACTCCTGGAGAAAATCATTAAAAGAAACAACGTCCTGTAATGAAACTTCTTGACCAAGATTTGTTCCCAAGATATCCTTTTGCGTAATGAGTTCGTTTAAGACATTAACAAAATTTACACTGAATTCAGGTGCGTGAACAAAATCGTCATCACAGATATCTTCCCCCACCAACTCATTAATATCCTCTCCAGGGCAGCATAAAAAGTTGATCAGGGGTCGGTCCGGATCGTCCAAGGCCTGGGTCAAGGTACCCTTTACTTGCATTTCCACCGTAGGGGTCTGGTAGGCCACACGGGCGACCTGCGATGTAATCTGTCCGGAGTTATTGTAGGTATAGGTCAACCCCAGACCCGTAAAGTTGGTGATGCCTGAGCTGGGGAGGTCGTCCTCCAGTTCCAGAACCGCCACATCAAGGCCGCCCACATTTAGATAATAGGTATTGATCGGTAGATCCGCGGTCCAGGTAGCCGTACCCGGGTCAAAGAACTGGGACAGATAGCTATCGCGGTATTCGGGAAGTCCGTTGAGTACTACTCCGGAACCGTTGATCGTTCCCTGGGCATACAATGCATTGAGCAAACGTACAAAGGCCTCGGAAAAGCGACGTTCCTTATTACATTCGCCCAGGGGCCCAATGGAACCGCCATCGCTCAAATATTGACCCACACTGTTGGCATCCGGGTAGACGGTACATTCCGCGATACGGGCACGGGTGGTCCCTGTAATGACCTCTTCTTTAAAGCCTGCTTCCTTAGTGGTATCGGGAATTCGTATGACCGCACTAAAGGTAAATTGTTCGTTGGGCCCGTCATAAGTGCCGACTAGCTGATTAACCTGGGTAATGGTAAAGGAAGGGGAGCCATAGCTGTTCCAACTATATCCGGGGGGAAGGGTAACCGTAATGGGGGTGGTTGCTTCCCCGATTTTCAGAGTAAGTACATTTCCGTTGATTCCATTGTCCCATTGCAATGGATCGAGAGACTCCAGGGGCAGGATGCCCCCAAGATCGGCGTATAGCTCCCTGGACAGGTAATTGGCATCAAAAACACCTTGACGAGGAATTCCCTGGCCCACAAAGTCGGCAAAGGCAAACTCCAGGAAGACCCGTAGGTCCCTGGCCAACGGACAGACCCCGGTCTGTATAAAATACTCATAGGCGGTATATTCGTTCAGTTCGGCTATGACGTCTTCGGCACTTTTTCCGGAATCGTATAAGGCATCCGAAGGCGGAAAGCGTTTTTCCTTGGTCAGGTATTCGTTGCGTTCGGTAAGTTCGCAGACCTTATTGGTAGCCCCTTGGATAGCGGTCTCTAAGTCCCTTTTTCCCGAAAAGTCATACTCCCCAATAACGGATAGCAGATCCACGGGCGGATTTTCCTCCCCAATACACCCGTTATAGGCATTCCGTGTCTTGGCGTAGACATTGGCCAATAGTTTTTGCACCGTCTGCTTAAGATTGATATAGTTGGTCTTTAAGGTAGCCCAGTAGGCCTCTTGTTGCGAAGCGGAAAGGCTCTCTACGCCGGTATCCGGGCAGTCGTCGGAAATACTGTTACAGGTTACAATGGCCGCCGCATATTCTTCCAGGGTTTTCCCTGTGGCGTTGTAGTTCTCCATCATGGCCGACATCAAAGCCTCCCTTTGGTTAAAGGCGGTCATGAACCTATTGTTTCCATTGGCTGCCAAAGGGTTAGGGGAGGGTAGGTTGCCTTTAAAGAAGGGATCGTTGGCGATGAGCCCGTTGGCTGAACGCAAGTTAGATGGAACTTGCCCATAGGTGTCCAGATTACGGAGGTGCTGGTCGTATCCATCCGGGTTCATTAGCCCGGCACTATTGTTAAAGGTCATGCCACAAATGGCCTCGGCATATTCCAGGTATCGGTATTCCGGATGGTATACGATCAGGGATTCGGCCCATTCCTCTTGCCAAATCCCGGATGCGACAAAATCAGCGGCATGGGCCAGGTATTGGGGTTCTATATAGTACTCCGCATTGTCCGGACTATCGGTAGCCTTGATCAGCACTTCATTGAGATTGGCCGTTGGGTCTATGGGTGGTTCGTAGGTGATGGTCGTTGTCCCATCCGTCTCGTCCACAGTTAATATTTCATTTACCCGGATGTAACTTATGGTGCCATCGGCATTGTAATAATGGCCTTCCGTATAGAGATCATTGCCTGTATCCCGCCCATCGTATAGGGGATGCCTGGGATTTCGCCAGGTGTTGTATTCGCCTCCTTCGGTGGTTTCGGCACCCGTAATACGATTAGTCTCCGTAAAGATGGAAAGGCTTCCCTGTGGGTCCAATACAATTCTTCCGTTACTCAAGGTCCTAGGGGATGCCCCGTATTGCCCGGTAGGTTTCATATCGTTGAGCAGGGCAGTACGACCTACCTGGCAACTAACGGAATTGGCGATGATCGTTTCATTGGACTGGCCGGCAAGATCGGTACCATCCGTACAGGGTGCATGGCAAGCGGCAATGAGTTCCGGCCATTGTAGGCGAAAGGCCCGTTCCAGTCTTAGGGTTTCCTCCTCAACTTCATCAGGGGTTAAAATGGCTTCCAGTTCGCTAAAATCGTACGCCGCTATCTGTATGGCGGCATAGATGGTTTCGTCGGAATTTCCGGAACCGTCACTGTATTGGGCACGTAATGCATTTTCACAGTCCGCGCAGGTGGTAAAGCATCCATCCTCCGCGATATTGGGAAAGGGAAGGGCCAGTTCGGAATCAATATAGCATTCTTTCGTCGGGTCTTGTAGGTCCAGAATGTACTGATCGGCATACTCCTGGAGCATATCAGGGTTTACGATCAGGTTTTTAACGATACTGAAACTCCCCCGTTCCAGGGACACCTCAAAATTGGCGGCATCGAAGGTATTACGATCTAGAATTCTGCTTTGACCGTCGGCGTCGATGATATCCAAAAAAAGATCGTAGGCGATGGCGTCGTCAAAACACTCATAGACAAAATCGGTCGTTTCCAGATTATAGGAAAAAATCCTGTTCTCATTAAAGGGAACCACTTTGGTACTCGTATATACCAGGGCGTCGTCAACGGCACCAAAGGTCTGTGTGGCGCTTCGTCGGTTGTTGTCGTTGGGCGTGTCCGGGTCGTTAGGTGCTACCTTACCCAATAAGTCGGTGGTTATGCGAAGGTGGTCCCCATTTTTTTCTTCGTCCAGGCCATCGAGGCCGGCAGGCGCATCGCCCAGCAAGGCCGTGGCTATGGTACGTCCCTGGGGATCTATATAGCTAACGCTACGCTGGCCGTTGGGATCAATGACCGTATTCTTTTTATAGTGCTGGTTATACCCTACGCTATAGCCGAACAAACGGTTGAGTTCTTTTTGTTCAGGCGTAGCATAATAATATTCCATCTGGTGTCCATTGCCCAATTGGTGGGTTACCCCAACACCACCTTTTCGGCGAATACGGCCCGTATTGTCCGGAGTATATTCAATTTGGGAAAAAGGGTGCTGTTCCGCATCCGGTATCCGTGCCTTAAACGGGTCGTCAACATCATTGTCCACGGAATAGTACCTACTGGCACCACTTTCCGTGGCCATGGCCTTTTCCAAGGCATAACTGTCCAATTGGTTTACGTCGTCCGGGTCAAAATCCTGATAGCTGTACGCCAGGCCGGCCGAATTTTGGGTAAAGGCACCGTTTTGGGGATCTATATAATCCCCTACAAAGTTGATTGCCGGTGCAAGTGCACGGTTTACGGGTACGGGCAATACCTCTATGGCCGGTCTTCCCTGGGCATCATAGATGACCTCCCCGACGATAATGTTTTCATCCGAATTGATTTTGGTCACGGTTTGGCGGTTTCTGAGGGTCCCATCAAAATAGCTCACTACCTCTTTCTTTTTGCCATCCTCGGCGTAGGAAGCCTGAAACTGCCAGTTTTTGTGTACCTGATGGTCTTCATCAATGATGTACACCCTGTTCCAGTCGCTTAAAAATTGGGCCTGATCGTCTTCGGCATCGCTCCAAGGTCCAAATTGGTACCTATCCGGGTAAGCCTCGTTTTTGCCTACCGCCCGCACCCGGTACACAAAGTAGCCCTTGGCATAGATCAGGGGTACGGTATAGGAAAGCCCGTTGGCCTGTACCCGAGTACTGTTCAATTCAAAATCCCGCTTGGTAAAGGGGATGGTATTTTGTGCCCGTATGGGGTCGTCATAGTTTTCAAGATTCCCATCGTATCCATCGATCCAGGTCCATTCCACATCATAGGAAATCGCTCCGTCCACGGCGGACCAATTAATTTCCAACTCTTTTCCCGAAGCATTGGGTGCGGCTACCCCAACGTTGGGCGGAAAGGAAGTGTCTAAGGTTTCGAACCGGTCCGAGGTAAATCCAATGTCCAAATACACATTGGGGGGGACCGTGGTGGTGGTGGATCCATTGGGTAATAAGGTATATGAGGTACCCACGATCTGTACTAGGGCCCCGAAGGACCCTGGTAATATATGCTTGTTGATATCCACCGAAGTATTGTCCGCTCCAGGGGTGGTATTGTTCTCAACGGTTAAGGTAACATCGGATGCAGCTTCGTCAAAGTTTCCCGAAGACGAGGCGGGAACAATGCTCAACTGCACTTCAAAGGAATACCGGTCGCTTACCGGAACGGTCTTGTCCAATCCAAGACTTACGTAGGCCATGGGGGAGTGGTTTACCCGTTCCGGGGAATCCAGGTTCGGGGTCACATATTGGAGCGTGGCATCGGTGGTGATCTGACTGGCATCAAAGCTGGCCTTTTCCTGGGCCAAGGCATGGGTAAGGCATAACAGCATGGCGCTTAGGCATCCCAGGGTCATTTTTTTGGTGGTTCTCGTAAACATTCGTCTTTACGTATTTACTTGGTTATGTTTATTGTATTGTTTGATCAATCAATCGATAGTTGGCATAGTCCCTCTGTAGCCGTAGCTTTTTAGGGTCGGATACCACTATAAAATCATTGAGCTTACGGGTTTCCACGGTTACGTTCTTATGGTGGACCAGATCGATGACCAGTCTTCCAAAATCCTGTTCCGTACCGCTACCGTTTTTGCTCTTAAAGGGGACCCTTTGAGAAAAAAAGAGTTCTTGCCGTGTAATATGGTAGTCCTCTTTGCTAATGTGCAACACCACTTTTCCATAGGGCATCGTACCGATGTTCTTCTGCTCCGCAATCATTTCGCATACCCATTCATTTCCCTGGTCCAATACCTGCGATTGTTGGTAATATTCTAGAAAAACCCCCAGATCAATAGGTGTTTTCGGGGTTTGTTCTGTATCCATCGGGGTGTAGGTAAGGGTCTTCCCTTCCTCATCGACAATTATCTTGACTTTTGGAAATTGATATACCTGGGTATTCAGTATGGTGTTTTTTATAAAATCCCCCTTTTTTTGCATGGTCCCTTGGTAACGTTCCGTAACATTTTCACCGTAGAACCCACGATACATCGTAAAGGTCATGTCTACCTTGAACTGGGGCTGTTCCGTATAGAATTTACCGGCCCTATCCAGAATATCCTTGATATCTTTTTCTTGGGCGCACACGGAGGTAGCTTTGAGAAACCCTAAAAGAAGCACGATGATGATATGGCTGTTTTGGATCGTCATTATTGGCTACTGCTTAATTTTGTATTTCCCGAACGTGTTTCCTGAATGGTATAGATTCCCCTTTCGGTCTCCTTCTTTACACGTACCAGGCCCCCTTCCGTATCGTACTCATAGAAAGTGGCATAGTTGTTTTCATCCAACTCGGCCTGAAGGCGTTGGGTCATGGGGTCATACACAAAGGATTTCATGTTTCCATTGACGGGCAGCATCCGTACATCATCGAAATAGGCGTTCACTCCATCCAGATTCGTTTTGAGGTTTATCCGCATATAGGCTGCATCCGCGGGTATGGGAAATACGCTGGAGATTCGTTGCCAACCATCGATGACGGCTCCTTTCGGGCTAAAGACGCGAGCATTTTCGGGCACGGGAATAGGGGCACCGGCCGTATCCTTGAAATCAAGTTCAATAAACGTATCCTCGTAGTTTATAGCTTCAAGGTCAGGGTTTTCCAGGTAATCGAAAATCTCCGTTGTCCCTTCTATGCCAGAACTGGGAGGGCCATCGGTATCGTAACCATTGTACTCCGATTTTAGATGGGAACCTTCGGTAGGGGTAAGTATAAAATCCGAATTTACCCGCAGTCTGTCCCCCGAAATAATGGAGACGCTGTTATGCCTTATTTCCAAGTTGTCATAATTTCGCAATGGGAAATGTCTACCTAGATTAAATTCCAGATTGATACCAATAAATTCGGGAAAGGCCAAAACAACTTCCGGAGTCCGATATTCCAATCTGTTGTCGCTTCCTGGATCTAGGGAAAAGGAATAACCGATGTTCTGTTCTAGGCCATCCACATTCTCTATTTCGAATTTAAAATCGTGGACAGTCACCTTGTTGCCAGAGAAATCCTTTAGATATGGGAGCACCGCACTCATGTCCAAATCCGGGAAGAGAGATTTTACAACGAATTGTTGGGGCACTTCTAGTTTATCCTGTACAATGGTCTTGGTAAGCGCGTTAAATAGATCCAACACGGCTTCCTTTGCGGCCTCGTCCTGATTAAAATCAATGGTTCCTGCGGATTGGGGCGTTAAGGCTTCTTCCCGGACCCAACCGCTGATTACATACTGTTGTCCAGGTTGTGGAATGAATTTGATACAACTTACCAATTCCGGTGCGATATTCTCATCTAAATTCACCGTTATGGCCAATACCTTAAGACCCGCACAAAGACCTTCCCCGATCCTGGCATAATAGATATTGCCGTCTTCCAGGTTGTTCGTATCAAAATACGCGGTTCCCCCAAAGGCCTCATTGTACCATTGGGTGTCACTATCCAAGCGATAGAAACTAGTGATATCTGCGACTGTGCTGTTGAGGGGGAACAATACATCCTGTTCGTAATTCCGAGCCTGCCCTTCTACATCAATGACCGAGACCCGAACTGGAAATCGATCTTCACCCGTAAGGGTCCCATTAGTCTGTACGGCATAATATACCGTGTCGTCCACCAATGCATCATCCGGGCCATATTCCGTGCCCCCCGTGCTTGCCGAGTACCAGGCAATGGTAAAACCCGGATTGGTCGGTTGCATGATCAGATCGCCGACTTTTGGGCTATTGGAACTACAGAATTCCTGGTACCCGTCACCATTCAGTTCGGGAATACCCAGGTTTATACTCACGGCCAGACGACAAGTGTTTCCATCCTGAGCGGCATAATATACTCCTTCATCCACAAGCACGGTGCTCAAAGGCAATTCCGTGGCATTGGAAAACGAATCGTGCCAGGTAATATTGGTACCTTCCACTACTACATTGGCAAGTGTTGGATTTTCGCCTAGATCGAACGACTGGTATTCAGGGCCTTGAGGAGCACCCAGATCAAAAATAACCTCCAGGGCCGTTCGGGTCCCGGAACCATCATCGGCCCAGAGCAATGAGGGCAATTGTAACAATTCATCGGCTTCAAAATATCGTGTTCCCACAACCGGATCGCTATACCAAGTAACATTTACTGCCTGTGGGGCCACTAAATCGGCAATTGTGGGCGAATTGGCGTCATCGGTATTGCAGAATACCTGTGTGGCAATATCGTAGCAGGTAGTGGTATAAGGATTGGTAGGTTTCCGATACACCCGGATACCATCGATCAATACATATACCGGATATGAATTCGATGCATCGGTAGTTGTCGATGCTGCCCTAAATTGTAAAATCTCCTGAACATTGGCCGCTACGAATTCCAAGCGCTCCCTTTGCCATCTTGTAGCACTGACCTTTGAAACCATACGAGTAGAATTTTTAACCTCAGAACCTATGGCCAACTCCCAATACCCATAGGCCTCATCTATCATACGTGTATCCAATAGACGCGTCGCATTGGCTTGGTAAAATTCTACGATATAGGTGGCACCTTGTGTTAGGCCCGTTACGCTTGTGGAGAAGGACTCCGTAGTACTGCCAGCACGTAAGGCGCCCACACAGGCACCACCATCGGGGGAATTATTAAAGTTGGTCTTTAAATAAGGATCACCGTTATTGGTAAAAGGAGGTGAGAAGGTATCCGGGGTACCCTCTTCGACCGTCCATCCAAAGGCATCCAGATTTCCGTTTCTGGACTGTGGATCGGCACTGGTAGCCGTTTCGAAACTTCCGTCCGCTAGACCATCCAATATATTTGTACATACGGTTTGAGGGTCACAAAGACTACCGTTCGACGTCACCTCTGCACTTTGCTCCAAACCGTCCGAGTCCAACCAAATGATCTGTACCGTATTGTCCCCGACCTCTGTATTTGTTGAAAACATCGTGATTCCCGGCAAAGCGACTACCGTTCCCGATTGCGAAGTGCCCAAAACTTGCCAATTTACCGATACATTTTCGGCATTCGAGTTTTGAATCCTCCACTCCCTATTAACACTGGGTTCCCCCGAACAGAGAGCCGTTAGCACCAAAGGCTGTAAGGGAGGAATTATGAGCTCCACCAGAGTGATTCTTCTTCGGGTAAGCTCCAATACAGGAATGACATTATTAGAAGCCACAAACCAGTAATCGCCACTATCCTGGAGAGGATCAAAATCGGGAATGGTGTAGCTACTTCCTGTAACATCCGGTATCACCTCCCCGTCCTTGTACCAGATATAGCTATTATTGGGGCTCGATAAATCTATCGTTTTCAAGGTTATTGAATCATTTTCCAGCACGGAAATAGTTTCCCTACGGTCTACATCGGCTTGCGGATTATAGGTGAAATTATTCCCCAAAGTACTGTATGCCGGATATTCATCCTCAAAATCACTGAATACAAAGGCGTTGTTTTCTAGGGCTATCTCGGCCCCTGGAACGGTCAGATCTGGGATTAAAACGGGGATATCTCCACTGAAGGCATTATCGTTTAGCCGTACACTTCTCAGAACCGGGAGGTTGGTTATGGTAGTGGGTATGGTTCCAGAAAAGTTGTTGTTGTTCAGCCAGAACTCCTCCAATACCGTTAGATTGCCCAGGTCGGGCGAAATACTTCCCGAGAGTTCATTGTTGGAAACCTGTATCCTTGTTAGGGTACCTATGGTCCAAAGACCGACAGGGATACTTTGTCTTAACTTATTATCATTAAGGTCCAAGGTCTGTAGTTGCTGGAGATTGCCAATGGATGACGGAATCGGGCCCGAAAATCTATTGAATCCCAGATTTAATGTTACCAATGCGGAAGCACTTCCTAAGGACTCGGGAATCTGACCAACCAGGATATTGTTGTTCAAGACCAACGATTGTAATACTGAAAGATCACCTATGGCGGCTGGGATTTCACCAATAACGTTGTTACTACTTAGATTTAAGTTGATCAAATGCATCAATTGCCCAATGGTCGTGGGAATTTCTCCGCGTAATCCATTATCGGGCAGATCAACACCTATAACATGGGCCTCGTCATCCGTGGTTATTCCAAACCAATCGCAGACCGGGGCATCGGTATTCCATCCTGTGTTGGTTGTCCAGTTGGTGCCGCCCATGGCCTCAAATAGGTCTATCAAGGCCTGTCTTTCCAAGTCGGAGACCCCGCAGGCATCATCGGCATTGTTTAGCTGTACTGTAATCATTTCCCTTTCCAAGGTGAGTCCGGTGACGATACTGTTGGTTACTGAAAAATGATATACCGCTTCATCATCGGCAGTAAGATCGGGCAAAACCAGCTCTTTGGAAGTAGCCTCCGGAATGATCAATCCATCCTTATACCATTGGTAGCTATTATTGGTGCTTGTTGGTACATCACTGGTCAGGGTTATGGAGGATCCCGGTTCTGAATTCAAGGTTTCCGACGTGTCGATCTTAGCTTGGGGTTGAAAGGAAAATCCGGTATCGAGTTGTGAGGTCAAAGCGGCAAAATCCGCTTCCATATCCTCAAAAAGATAGGCATTGTTCTCCAATGCCAAGGACTGCAGTTCGGTATTGGCCGTAAAAATAGTTGAGATATCCCCGCTCAGGGCGTTTTCTGAAACTATAACCGTTTCCAGGGAAGGCAAGGCTGAAAAAACATTGGGCAGGGCACCCTGCAATCCATTGTTGGGCAATATGATTTCCGTTACTGTATTATCGGTTACGGTAACACCGAACCAATCGCACACTAGCGAATTGGCATCATTGATTGCCCAAGGTTGTAGAGATTGTGTCGTATTGCTCCAGTTAGGTCCGTTCGTGGCCGTATACAGGGCAATCAATGCCTGACGCTCCGTGGGAGATACGTCGCAGGAGGCGATCACATTTAGGGTTATGGGATGACGTTCCAATTCCAAACCGGGAATGTCCGTGTTCGTTACGGTAAAATGATAGGTTCCGGCATCATCTTCCGCAGCATTTTCAATGAGAAGTTCATGTGTTATCGCATCATCAATAGGTACATCGTCCTTAAGCCATGTGAAGCTATTTTCCGGGACGGAGGACAATTCGGTGGTCAAGGTAATGTTATTGCCCAGGGTAACTGATTTTGAAACTATTTCGTCCGTCTTTGCCTGTGGTGTATAGGTATAGCCCAAATCAAGAAATTGGGAGTACCCATTGTGTTTTGTTTGAAAGTCCGAAAAGACATAATGGTTGTTTTCAAAATTAAACCGTTCCAAGGCACCGTTCAGGGTTGCGGTGATAAACATAGGGCCCTTCAGTTGATTATCGTTTATGATAACTTCCTGCAAGTTGCGCAGACCAACTATGCTCGAGGGCAATTCACCACTAAGGGTGTTGTGGCTCAAATTTAAACGTACCAAGCTGCCCATCAATTCTATTTCCCGGGGAACCTCACCGAACAGTCCATTGAAGGAAAGATTTAAATCGGTCAAGTTGGTTAAATTACAGAACGAAATGGGAATCTGGCTTTGCAGGTTATTATTGCTTAAATCCATTATAACCAGATTGGACAAGCTTCCTAAGGAGGTTGGGAGGAGTCCGGTAAGATTGTTATTGGGTAGTAATAGGTTTTCCAGTTCCAATATGGAGCCCAAGGAAGCCGGTATTTGGCCCAAAAGAGCATTATCACTTAGGTCCAATAGTTTCATGTTGGGCAGATTGCCCATAGTTTCGGGTAATGTCCCGTTTACACCATTGGCCTGTAACTGCAAGGCGATTACCGTACCATTTTCCACGGTGACCCCAAACCAATCACAAACGGGAATATTGCTATCCCAGGGCCGGTCGCCAGCCAAGGTATTGGTCCAGTTATCACCTTCGGTTGCGTTGTACAGGTCCAAGAGGGCCTGCTTTTCGGTTTCGGAGACCCCACAGGTATCGATTGGGGGGTCAATGGTCAGGGTAATATCGTTTCGCGTTAGGGTCAGGCCTGTGACAACGCTGTTGGTGGTTTCAAAATAATAGGTCCCCGCATCGTTCGGGGTAGCATTTTCAATTTCATAATCCTTTGCCATGGCTCCAGGAATGGCCACTCCATCCTTAAACCATTGGTAGCTGTTATTGGGGCTGGAAAGGGTTGAACCAGTCAATGTGATACTCTCGTTTTCGGGGACTGAAAGGGTTTCTTCGGAATCTACCTTGGCTTGGGGGGAATACAGGTATTCCCCAAAACTTAGATAATCATTGTGCGCTGTTTCAAAATGGGAAAAAATAAAGTTGTTTGAGGAAATGTTAAAAACAGATAGGCCCAATTGACTAAAGACAGATGGAATTTCTCCGGATAAATTATTGTTTTGAATTTGTAATCTATCCAAATTGGTAAGTGAGCTCAGTGATATTGGTAGATTTCCTGAAATTTGATTATCATTTAAATAAAGATTCAGCACTCCATTTAGCTGGCCTAATTCATCGGGAATAGCTCCTGAAAGTTGATTATTATTTAGGCTTAATCTCTGGAGGTTTGTCAACTGGCCCAATTCTGGTGGAATGTTTCCTGACAACTGATTCCCCGAGAGAAATAAGTTGACCAGATTATTAAGCTGCCCCAACTGAGCGGGAATATTCCCCGTAATCTGGTTGTTACCGAGATAGAGTAACCTTAGACTGGATAATTGTCCCAACGCCACGGGTATAGGTCCCGATAACTGATTAGAGGTGAGTCTTAATTCCCTAAGATTCTGAAGCAGTCCCAATTCAGTCGGGATATCTCCTGCAAGCTCATTTCTTTCAATTCCCAAGTACTCAAGATTTTGTAATTGGGAAAGACTTGTGGGTATGGTTCCCGTAAAATTGTTATTATTTAATGAAAGATGGGTTAGATTGGTCAAAGACCCCAGTTCTTGAGGTAGGGTGCCCAAGAGCTCGTTATTCCCTACATATATTCCCCTCAGGTTCACCAATTGCTCAATTTGTGTGGGAATTACACCGGTTAAATTATTATTGGACAGGCTTACTTGTGTCACCTGGCCATCTTGCACAGTCACCCCAAACCATTCACAAACGGGTATGTTAGTATCCCAAGGTTGGTCGCCCGCCAAGGTGTTGGTCCAGTTATCTCCGTTGGCGCTATTGTATAGGTCCAAGAGTGCCTGTTTTTCGATTTCAGACACACCGCAGGTATCGATGGGAGGGTCGATGGTCAGGGCAATATCGTTACGGGTCAGGGTCAGGCCCGTGACAACGCTGTTGGTCGCCTCAAAATAATAGGTGCCCGCATCGTCCGGGGTGGCATTTTCAATTTCGTAATCCTTTGCCGTGGCTCCGGGGATGGCCACTCCATCCTTAAACCATTGGTAGCTGTTGTTAGGGCTGGAAAGAGAGGTTGTGGTTAATGTAATGCTCTCGTTTTCGGGGACTGAAAGGGTTTCTTCAGAATCTACCTTGGCTTGGGGGGAGTATATGAATTCCCCTAAATTGGTTTCGTAGATTGGATAGCCGGATTCAAAATCTGAATATACAAACCTGTTGTCACCTATGTAAAATCTATCCAATTCCGTTAAAAGCGATATACTTGTAGGAACGGGCCCGGAAAGATCGTTGTTGGATAATAATAATTGGGAAATGCCTAAAATATTACCAATCTCACTTGGAATATTGCCTTCAAGTTGGTTGTTCTGTACATATAAACGAGTGAGATTACTTAACAATCCCAATTCGATGGGTATATTTCCGGATAGTTGATTGTTATATAAAAATAATGTGCCGAGATTGGCCAAATTACCAAGTTCGGTAGGTATGGTTCCGGACAGTTCATTATTTTCAAGATTTAATGAGGTGAGATTTGACAACTGCCCTAATTCCCTAGGAATACTACCGGTTAACCGGTTAGTGTATAACCAAAGTTGTGATAGGTTTTCCAATGCTCCTATTTCGGCCGGTATTTCACCATTTAGATTATTAGCATGTAGATGAAGGGCTTGTAGAAAGGTCAATATCCCTATGGATGATGGGATGTTCCCCGTTAAGTTGTTCGCATCCAAATCAATTCTAAATATCCGATTGTTTGAAACGGTCACTCCAAACCATTCGCAAACGGGGATATTGGTATCCCAAGGCCGGTTCCCTTCCAAGGTATTGGTCCAGTTATCACCGTCGGTGTTGTTGTACAGGTCCAAAAGGGCTTGTTTTTCGGTTTCGGATACACCACAGGGCGCCAGTTCCGAGGTAAGGGTCCAATTTCCCGAAGGCTCATTACATTGCTGTAGGGTTTCCGCTCCGGCATCCGCAAAACCATCATTATTATCGTCCTGGTACCAAACCGTATCCGGATTATATAGAGCACCATCAGCACCAGGATCATCATTGCAATCGTTTAAAGGCAATGCGGTATTTACGTATTCCGCTCCTGGGGAACCGCAATTGGAAATTGTTGAAATGGCGTACCCGTCCCCATCCGCATCCAGATACCAATCTTCCGGGGTGTCAATTTCCGCTACTACTGCAGTCCTACTACTGGCATTACATTGGGTATTGGTATTATAACTTTCTGCATAATAGGTGGTCGTGGTGGATATACTCGGTGTTGTATAGTCTATGCCGGTCGCCAAAAGGGTTCCTCCCGTTGCCGAAGTATACCATCTTACAGTATTACCGTTGGTACCTGGCGAGGCCGTTAGCGTAAGTGTACCGTCGCCACAACGGGCTGAACCAGAGCCTGAAGCGATGCCCACAGTTGGGGATATGGTAGCGGTAATCGCCCTACGGGTCGATGCACCGCATCCCGTACTGCTATTATAACTTTGCGCATAGTAGGTGGTCGTTGCCGAAAGGGTAGGGGTCGTAAAGTTGTTGCCTGTAGAGAGCAAGGTGCCTCCACTGGCCGCGGAGTACCATCTTATGGTATTGCCATTGGTGCCTGGTGAGGCCGTCAACGTGAACGTACCGTTACCGCAACGGGCGGAACCGGAGCCGGAAGCGGTACCCACAGTAGAGGAAATGGTGGCAGTGACTGCCCTACGGGTCGATGCACCGCATCCCGTACCACTATTGTAGCTTTGCGCGTAGTAGGTGGTCGTCGCCGAAAGGGTGGGGGTAGTATAACTATTACCTGTATGGAGCAGGGTACCTCCACTGGCGGCGGAGTACCATCGGACGGTATTTCCGTTGGAACCTGGCGAGGCCGTCAATGTAAGCCTCCCGTTGCCACAACGGTTTTTGTTGGATCCGGATGCCGTACCTGGCCTCGGATTTACGGTAATGGCAATTTTATTACTGAACAATTGTTGCGAACCACAAGAGATAACCCTTCGCCGATACCATCTGGTAGCGGTCAGGACCGGAGGGTTGTACGTGAGTCCCGTGGCTCCGGGTATATCGGAATAGGAACCATTTTGAGAGGTGGCAATCTGCCATTGATAGCTATAGCTTGTACCTCCACTGGCCGAGGCCGTACTTCCAATAGTGCTTGGGTTGCCACCGGAACAGATGGTCTGGGCCCCTGAAATAGAACCTGATTTAAATGAGGATATTGAAGATACGGTTCTTGAGGAAGAGGATGAACTCCATACTCCCGTGGCATTGTTTCGGGCACGGAGGTAATACCTACCTGGGGAGGTAACCAAATAATCCGAGTCTCGATTGTTTCTGCTGGTACCATTGGGATTGGTACCTTGCCAATACCATGATATGCCATTTGGAGCATTTGCCCGTAGGGTTACGGTGCCACAGTTGTTGGAACTGATCGTTGGTGTAGAAGGGGTTGGTGGCGGGGTAGGACCTTCCTGAGTTATCCTAAAACCACTTACCGTACCCCCATTTACCCGAATTTGAAAACTTGCGCTTCTGGAGACCGTAGTCCTTCCTACGGTAATCCTAAAGGATGTTGAGCTAGCTTTTGAGGTAGTTACCCAACTTTGTGCTGTAACTATACTAAGGCTACCACTACAATTTGAAGGTTTGTTGATGAATATCACCTGGGAACCTCCGTTTATGGGAAATGAAGTGTCCCCTGAAACGGTCAATCCAAAACATGTTGAGCCTTGTGCCCGTATAGAATCAACTTTGCCAAAGATTATTCCCAGGGCAAGTATTATAAAAAAGAAGTGCTTTTTTCTCATAGTATTCTCCGTTTAGGGAACGTGTTGTATTTTTGTCATGACCAGCGGAAATGGCCTGCCGTTCAATTTTTGAGCCGTATTTTGGACTACGCTCCCTGTTGAATATCCACCCATCTTCATTACTTCCTGGGCGTTTGGGGTACGTAATTGTTATAGTCCGTAAAAACGCCCTCGTTTTTGGTGTTTTGACACTTGTGCGAATCTACCTTTACATCGATATAGATATTTGGATAAGGCCCATTTCCAAGTGGGTTGCCCGTTACTCTGTTGATCAGTTTAAACTCGGCGGCGATCGTATAGGCGGACTGGCCGTTCTTTCTGGTCTTGTTTCTTCCGCCGACATCAAAGGCAACCAGTTTGGTGCCACTGGCATCCAGGGTAATCTCCCCGACATATTCACGGGGGGAGTTGATGTCCATGACGATTTCTCTATCGACCAGAACGGCCCAGTTAATACTTCTTTCCCCAGCTTGATAGTCCCTTTTGATTTCGATACGATAGGGGACGACTGCATGGGGTTTTCCACGCACTATGAAGCGCGATTGGACCCCCTGACAGTATTCCAATCGATTCCCGGGTTCATCGGCAGGTTGGTAGTCGAATCCCGTATGGTCGTTTTGGGTAATTACGGCATCGGTAAGAACCGGATAAAAATCATCGTCACAGGCATCGCCTACACCATCCCCGTCGTAGTCCAATTGGGGAAGTGGATTTGGAGTAAAGCGACAATTGTCAAAGGTGTCGTAAACCCCATCATTATCGGCGTCATTGTCCATTGGAGGTTCCCCAAGCAATTGTCGTTCCAGATATACCTCATCGCCCTTTCGTAGCACCAAGCTATTGCGTCCGGTATGGGAACGTGCGTCCGAAATGAACGCATTATCGCCTTGGTTGTCATCCAGGGTTTCCTGAAAATTGAAGTGGCCGTTCAGGGTATTTATCATATTGTAGTCATAATCCTCGAAGTTGTCCACACCCATATCCTGGTACTTGCTATTTGAGGCCACGGCGGTCGGTAAGGTATAGGCATAACCATATTGGGCAGAGGAATGCCTATTTAATGCATCGCGATTCTCCAACTCAACTCCAAAAGGACTATACTGCGTCACCTCACTGGCGAATGTCCATTTTTGTTCCTCTTCAATATGTTGTTCGGTTACCGTACGTTCCCAAGTATCCCCGTTTAAACTGTAAAAGGGTTCGAATTCTTTGAAATAGCCTTCCTTCCTGGTATTGATCTTGTCCGAAATAGCGTTGGAAGCTTCTGTACGCTCAGTTAAATAGGCAAAGGACCTTTTGGCCCTCCATTCTCCTTTTACATTGTACAAAAACGGGTTAAAGCCTAGGCTCTCCAGCGGAATAGCAGCTAATTCCTCGGATGATGTGACGCTTTTGGGCAATACACTAAAGGGTCCTTCGCATTGACAATTCCACAGATCATCGTACTCTACGGCACTGGCATTGACAATTCTTAGATTGTCATCCCCATTGGTCGTAGCTTGTAGAATTAGGGTGGTATTTAGAAAATCGGTATAGGAATCACCGTTCTTTATTGGATTTTTCATTAAAGTGACGGACGCCATATTGGCCATGTGTTGATTGCGATATCCTGAACGAACCACCTTAAATTCTACCGTTTCCGGAATGGTGAGATTATCTCTGGACGTACTTTCCCTATCCATAAGACGTACGTTGTTTCCACTAAACCCAATGACCCATAACCGCATTGGTTCGGATTCATCATTGCTGACCAAAAGCTCATCCCCAGGATGGAGATAGTCTTGCACGTTACCCCCAACAAGTGTAAAAGCCTCCCCGTTTTTTTGTAGGGTGCCGGTGAAACCGCTGTTTTTGGAAGCTTGTCCCATACCGGGATATGCCCAATAAGCAGGGAAGTTGAAATTGTAATAGGCATCATTAAATTCGTTAACGGTACGCGTCAACAGGACCTGTCCCGTTTCCGCGTCCCAGGCCTCGTTGATCGTGGAAACTTGGGAACCCAAGTCGGTCGCAATTTTTTTCCTTAACTGTGCCGTAGTGTGAATCACTTTAGTGGTTATGGCGGAATGGGCCACGTTTTCAATTTTTGAAAGTGACGGCGGGGCGGTAGGGACAACAACAGGGAAAGGCCCAATGAACAAGGTGACCACATTTAACTTTACCCCATTGGTTTCGGCCCTGGAGTAGCTTTCCCTAAAATCGGTGACCACATCGTAATCAACGCCGATATGTAGATTTGTTGTTACCTCACCTTTTCGATCAATTGTGGGCAATTTGTTATCCAAGCGGCTTTTGTTTTTCTCATCAACGCTGTATTCATATTCCAATGAGGAGATGAGTAGTTTTTCATTTTCGCTATCCGTTTCTGGCTCGTTTTTATCCGGTTCCCCAAAAACTTTTTGCATACGTACCTTCCCGTTCATATCATTGGTATGCACAACAAAGCCTTGGGATAGAGCATATTCACTTTTAATATTCACGGGAGCACCCAGCAGGCCCTTTACCAAATTCCTTAGAAATTCACCCTGATTGGTCGCATAGTTATTGGGGCTATCCAAGACCGTATGGTCCACCTGGGTAGGGAAATCCTTTGAGGTATAATGTTCGGTAACGACCTTGCCAGTAGCATGTCTATGGATATCCTCTTGATCACGTTCCAGATTCTGAACGGTTACACGGCTATAGGTAACCGTAGCGGATGGGAAAAATTGTTCGCCAAAAGGCTTTTCAATATAACTTACTTCCTTTGGTGCGACCAGACGATCCCCTTTATCAGTATTGTAAAAAGGTTCCACGAATGGATTTTCCTTGCTCATGTTGGGTTCATAGGTAGCCACCCCACTGGAAGAACCATCTTTAAGTGTGTATTCATAGGTTTGGCCGTACTCCTTATCATAGCGTTCATCCCCCTCGGGTGCACCCACCATACGATGCCATTGATCCTTCATCACCAATTTTCTCACTCGGCTTCCGCCGCCCATTTTGTATTCCTTAGGAGTGGATAAACGAATCCATGATTTTTCGGGAATGAATTTTTGCCCGTTCAGATAGTTCAACTGTCTAAGCTTGGCATTTGGCCCCTTGAAGATATCCGAGATGGCTCCAAAAGAACTTATGATCTCTTTCGCTATATCGGCAATGTTCTGGGTGCCCGCATCACGGTTAAGCCCGTATACGTAGCCGTTTAAATGTCTTCTTCCAAAATACCAACTGGCCAAGGATATTGGGTTTACCTTTGGTTTGGCCAAACCAAAGAGCACGCCCTCCATATCCCAAAACTTCATGGGGATGGCCGCATACACAGGTTGGTTATTCCCTCCGCCGAAAATGGTTATCTCCCTATCATTGCCACTCTCATCAATTTCAAAATAGCCGGTTACATAATCATAGTCCTTACTAGATGTGGAGATGGCACCCCTTTTGGTCATGTTCACCAAAAATCTAAAATAGATGGGCTTTTCCAATTGATTTTTTAAGTACTTCGCTTTAAACTCCTCCTGTGTAATCAGGGCTTGTTCATCGGGCAATTTTATGTAGAGGTACCTGGCTTCATCGGAAAAAGAACCATCGTCATTTCTTTGCAAGGATAGCCCAGTATATAATTTGTTATTTTGTTCCCCTTCTGGATCTGCTGATGAACTAGCCTTTCCCGCACCGACAACTTTGAACATTTGCATGGCATTGCGATTTTGAACGTACTGATAATCATCGGTTTCATAGGTCAATTCAATTTTACCCCCGGAAGGCAAATCGATCGAAGAAAGAGACCAGGCGGAGGCATACCTGTCTTGCTGTGCACGGTCTTCCTGTTGAACAAAGGGAAACTCGGGCGCCGTAATGGGATCCTGGGTTCCACAGCCTGCATCCGTATTGGGTTTGTAGTTTCCCCAAATATCATAGGACTTCAAATTGTATGGGGGATTAAACGTATCGTAGTTGAACGTATATGGGGTAAATTTTCCCATATCCGAACCCCTATAGGTAAAGTATGCTTTTTTCAAGGTCAATTTACCTAGGTTGTTAGAGGTATCGACTTCAAAATCCCTGTGATTGGGAATCCCGGGACAAAGGGAATAGTCGTATATAAAATGGGCAGTTTTGATTGGTGTAATGAATTTATCATTCCCTGGATCATCATCGAGTATTAGGGCAGCCTCCGCTTCTGGTTTCGAATAGAGCCGTATCCGTTCAATTTTGTATTGCTCCTGCCCTAATTGTCCATTCGAGGGTAGCCCTCCATCGCCATTTGCGGTACCTAACCCATCGTCGCGCGGGGTTAAATCAAAAAGAGCGACATGAGTCTTGGTGATGATTCTATCAATGTACTTGATTTCTTTTCTTCCGTAGATATAATTTGCCTTCTGATCGTTAGGATGGGTATTGAGACCGGCATCATACGCTGCCTCCATAGGTCTCTCACCATAGGGAATTCGCCAATTGTAAAGTAGCTCCTGCTGAGTCTCTTCCTCTCCATTCTCCTTTCTAAGTTTGTTGAAGAGTTCTGTCTGGGTGTTGTATTCAAACAAGGTATACGCTCCTAAATCGTCATCGGTCGGACCATTTCCGGTAATATCCTCGTAGTCCGATGAAAGCACAGACGAAAGGAGATACGTATGTGCATATTCAGGTGTCTTGATATTGCTGAAAAACTCATCTATGCCTGAGCGGTTTGATCTGGAATTTTCACCGGTATCATACCGAACAATTCCCGTAGCACAGTTTCCAAAATTTTTGGTGGCAAAAGTAACCTCCTGCTTTTCCAGGTTATAAGCGGTTTCCCCAAACACATACGTGGCCCCATCCCCTTTTAAAATCTGTATTTCCGCGGTATGGTGATCTTTGGCATTTTTATTTACCCGATTATGGCCTGGGTATAGGTTTCTTATTTCGGAGACCGTGAATTTTTGAACGTTCTGGTTGCGTACTTCCCTAAATTGTCTTTTAAACTTTTTTGAAATAGGAAGAAGTGCACTTTGATCGGGGTTGTCCGAGTCTACTTCAGTGGGATAAAAAGGCACCCCGTTATCTTGATATCTCTTTACTCGAAACTGATTTTCCGCCTGTTTGTCGAAACTCTTTTTTAGAAATTCGTTCAAGGCATTTTTAGGTCCGGGAATTTCCAGGGCTATCGGGCTGTAGCCCCCTAAGTCATTGAATAGTTGATAATCCCTATCCACCCGGGGTTCCCCAATATATTTAAAGTATACAGGTTCATAGTCCGGGCTTTCACCATTGGGTCCGGTACTGGTGTTTCGTATATCTTCTCTGGTTTGTTTAAAGTTGGCCAGTGCTGTCGTATTCCATATACCAGTTCTGCTATAGGTTGGGGCGGCGGTTAAATTTACACCGACGTGAACGGACGAAGTGGTCTCGACTTCTACCCCCAACTGGAAACTATCGCTCTCATCCTCGACCAATTCATCATTTATCTGTCCTACTTGACTTCGAAAAGGACGAAACATTCCTGCGATTCCTTGTCCATTGACGGAATATAAATCATACGTATAATTAGCCGTGGGCAATACTAATGTACTTTTACTGATTGCCGCATCTTTTTCACGGTTGTAATCCAGGATATCAGCGGCGGTCGCGTGGCCGGTGAATTCATAGCCATACGCTTTTTCGTTTCTTTCTGGATTCTTGATCTGTTGTACCGTACCCATTGCCGAAATCTCCGCTTCTGCGTCAAAACCCCAAACAGAGGGCCCAACAGAAAGGGATGCCGTACCACTAATAGTTCTCAGAGCTGTTCTTTTTCTTGGGGTTATCGTCGTATTTTCAAAGGACACCAAACCTGTTCCACCAAGGTCAAATCTTGAATTCACATCTTCTGAACCGGAATTACTACCTCCTCCGGCAACGGGACGTTCCCCAACCTTGAATTCTTTGGCAAGGGAGGCATTTAGACTAAAACTGGTCAAGCCGCGATTGGAATTATAGGAAATACCGGCATTTAAATTCCCGTCTATTCCTTTATAAATATTATCAAGTGTTTTGCTCCCACCGATACTAGGTGAAACGGATACGCCTTCCGTAGCGGAAGTTTGTACATTTATACCTACGGAGACATTATCCGAAAGACCAAAGGAAAGCCCCAAGGAGGGTGAAAAGGAAAGCCCCGTGTAGTTGTTATACTGAAGGTTGACCCCAATGGATGCAGGGATTAGGCTTTTGATATTATCCGGTGTTTCAAATCCAAATACCTGGGGATCAACGGCAGCTTCAACCCCTACGGTTACATTGTCCTTTAGATTCTCTTCGTATTTCATTTCGTCTCCCTTGAAATCGTCAGGGATACCCCGTACCTGTCGGTTTATCTGCCCTACGTTTAAATTCCAACCAAGCCCCACCCATGAGGCCTCTTGATCCATGGTAACACCGGAGTCATAGGCCAAATTCAAGGGATATCCGCCTACGTCCATAATAGGAATGTTATAATTGAAATTCCCTGAGGCCAGATTCACCATATCCGAGGTACCGATCGGGGTAAACGAATTGAACTCGGGTTGTGAAGGGCCACTCGTCAACGCCCATAGGTTTGATGCTTGGGTCATTTGAAGGATCAATTGTATGGCCAGATAACTGGCTATGCCCTTGGAAAACTTGCTGGTTCTAATTTTTTGTATCATTCTATAGCAGGGTTATAACTTCAATGGGGTTTCTTTAAACTTAAATTTTATGATTCCGTTCCCGAAAAGCCCGTCTTGATAGACCAGTTGCAATTGCTCGTTCTCAGGAATATTTCCAAAATGCAGTAGCAATCTTTTAAAGGGCGCTAGTTTAAAATTTCGCTCAAATGTGACCCCGGAACAATTGATCGAGTCTCCTGACCGGGTAACGGCCATGAAATCCTTTTCTATGGAAAAGGCCATATACTTTACCGCGGATTCATAATCCAAATTGGAATACTGGGATTTAAAAAGATCATCCTTTGATTCATGACGAAATTCCATTTCTATTACCCGTTGGGTTTTATGGGCCTGATACATGGAATCGATTCTGTAAGGATCCTCCGGGCCTTCATTTTTAACCATGTAATATTGAATAGGAACCAAAGTGGCCGTATAGGAGATATTGGAAAAACTCTGGGAAATGGACATGGATTTCCATCCGGCACGTTCCAAATTGAAGAATTTGTACGATTCATAGGTTTTGCCCAAGTCTGTATCTGTCTTACAACCATTGGAAATAAGCACTACTAGAATAATCAGAAGTATAGTCGGGGAACTCTTCATCAAAGTGTTTTTAACTTTATTTAGTATGTTAAAAACTATTCTTGGTATAGAATCGATTCCATCTTTTTCAACCGTTTATGGAGTTCCCGGTTCGTCTTTCCCTGCAATTCCAAAGTCTGGTTTAGCTCAATAACGTAGAGGGTGAGTTCTTCAATTTTCTCAAGAAGTTTCATTTCCATATTTCCCAGTTCCACGCCGTGCCTTTCCATATCTTCCGCCGAAGGTATATTGGGCAGGTGTCCATTTTCCCTAATGAAATTCTCGACTTCGCGTAGGGTGTTCAGTCTATATTCTTTATGAAAGACGTAGTCCGGTGCGGGAACGGAGAGATCTACTTTCACTTCTTCGGCATGTATTCTTCCTTTAATGGTAAGCGGAGCATCCGGAGTACTGGTCCCAACACCGACATTCCCAGAATTAAAGTGGATATCATTGCCGTTTACGATCCATGCGGTGGGTTGTGAAGTTGGCTCGACTCCGTTTTCAAATAACCTAATATTGCGATAGAAGCTTTGTTGCGTATCGGGATCGTTATCCTTATTCGCCACGAAAACCAAGTAGGTAAAATCACCGGTAAAAAAATCCCCGACTGGAATCCGAAAGGAAACCCAATCCGTACCCGTATAATTTTGAAAATCAGATAACCCCCAATTCTGGCTACCTGCTACTTGAAACATACGGGTCCGGTCAAAATTCCCTATAGCATTGTCATTGTCAAACAAAATACCGTGTATTTCGCCTAGTCCAACGATTCTAACATCAAATTCCAGAATGGTATTCTCGGTCACGCTGTAGTTTAGCTCCGTCTTTTTCCAGGCGTCCCCGTCGATCTTGATCGTGTTGCCATTATCCTGAATCTCAAAAGACCCGGCATCCTGTGCATGGGAAATAACCGTTACCGGTGTTCCATTGATCAACAAATCATCTTGTCCGAATGAAATGCCGGTGACAAGAAAAAATAATACAAGTAGTGTTCTCATAATTAGGTGTTCAGGTTATTTAGTTTATAGGTTTTCAAAGTATCGGTTGCACATCATTTTTTATGCTTTTTTTAGGTGTTTCCAAAAGGTCGTGTTCTTTTTTCGTTGTAAAATATAGTGGGCGGGTTCTTCCATTTTTTCAAGCAACCCTGCAACTTATTGAGATTATATTCCGAATTTTTTGGAATTACATCCAAGTCGACCGGAAAGTTGGTATTATTTAAAATTCTGGAAACTTCCCCTAAATTGGGGATGCTGTTCCGGGTATTTTCAATACAATAGGAGATTGTACGGAAAAGTACGTGTGAAGTCTGTATTTTTGGCATAGTCGGGGGAACTAAAAATTAAAAAATTAAGAGTATTACAATTATATGATGCGTATAAAAATTTGATTAAATTGTTATCATTGTTTTGTACGTCCTACTGCTCTCCTTCATAGCGGCTATTGGAATAGTTCAATACCTGATCCGTGATATCTTTTTCTTTTTGGGCATACATCACATTACCGTTACCCTGAGTACCCAATACTATTTTATAGTCATTTGCCGTGCTATATTCGTCTACATAGGTGTTTAAGCGGTTCCATACGGTCTGACTTATCTCATTGGAAAAGCGTTTGTTCATAGCATTCAATACTTGATCTTCGTTTCTCAATTGTGTGCCTAATGCTTCTAGTTTATCCGTTTGGTCGTTATCCCGGAAAATATCATAGATTATATATAGACTATCCAATTTTTTTTTCTGTTTCTTTATTTTATCGCCATTGATTTTGTTCAGGTCCTTTGTCATATTAAAACCGTTGAACAGTCTTATATTATCTATATATACTATTTCTCTTTTTTCGTGGGAAAACTTGACCCATATAAAGGCCACTAGAGCAAGAAGGATTACCGTATTGCAAATAGTAATACTAAAAATAAATCTATAGTTCACTACTATGGGGAGTTGGGGAAACATTCAAATATATCGGATATTTTTCTTTTATAAAAGAAAAATATCGATTATTTACTAATAGTTCAATTCTTCTTAAAATGTCGTTCTTCTTTTCCGTTCAAGATGATCATTACATCGTTGGCAATTTTCTTTATCCTAAGGCCGTTTACTTCCGTGTTTGTATTTACACGATACAATTTCCCGTCTATCCGTACCAACCCCAACCGGCTCTTGTTATTACTGGATTTTACAAATCCCAAATACTCTATTTTGGGCCATAGAACAGGTTTTGAAATCGTTCTGGGCCTTTTTTTCAGCTTTTTTTTTACAGGCGTTTTTGTTTTGGTAACTGTTTTTCCCAGAAAGGGATCCCGTTCGGGAAAACTTAGGGCTACCGTATCTTTTTTTCTAATTTTTGCAACTTGAAGTTTTGTGGGAACTTCCGCAATGAATGGAATTTCGGTCTTTGTAAAATATGGAGCGATAAACCTGTATAGTACAATACCCCAGATGCAGGAAACTGCAATAATCAATAGCGTGTTTAGTTTCTTTTTGTCCATCTAATTCACAATGAAGGAGCCTGTTGCACTATTTTCCCCAGTATTACCTGCGGCATCGGTGCCCCTAACTCTCCAGTAATAGGTGTCCGCAGAGGAAAAGGTACTTGAAAATTCCCCGTTGCCATTGGTGTCGGTCAACGAAATGGTACTAAAATTCTCATCTGATGAGATTTCTATGGTTCCCGTAATTGCGGATTGCACTTCTCCAGTGTCCATAAAACTCCAGGTAAAGCTCACTTCATCGGTAGTGGCGAACATTTGATCTGTGGTTGGCGTACTTAAGGTAGGGACCGGAGGGTCTTGGGTGTCCAGGAAAAAGGTTCTACGAAAAAAACGGGTCATACTACTACTATTCATGGCTTTTACCTGCCAAATGTATTCAGCATCCGCGGTGACTATCCCTTCTCCTATAGTGATGGAAGATTCGACCAGATTTGCATCTTTAAATACCGATGTTTCGCCCGATTCGTTTGCTTGAAGTATTTCAAATTCATAGGTGTCCGCGGTGCTGATGAGTTGCCACGAAAAGTTCATCGCCGCATTGTTCACATACCTATTATCTTCAGGGGACTCCAAAGTGATTATCTGATTGGTAAGATCCAAGGAAGCTACCACGGAAAAGGCCGATTCAAAGGTATAGGGTGTAAAGTAGGCAAAGTTTTCTCCGCGAACCCGCCACCTATACGTTCCCGGTTCTATTTGATAGTTGAACAATGTTCTATTGATCAAGGAATCCAGTATAATAAACTGGCCATTACCGGTCATAACCTGCAGGCGATAGTCATCGGCACCATCCAAAGCTCTCCACCGTAGTTGTACAACATTTCCCTCAATTGCTGCTCCATCCATCGGGGCAATAATGGAAATAATGTCGTCAGAAATGTCTTCTTCCAAAATATCGTCGCACTGAAAGCAAAATAAGGCAAGGACAAGGTAAAGCCCTTTATTTGATTTTTTCATAATTCTGAAATATTAGCTGTTCGAACAATTTTTTTCTTCCGCTCCTGGGTTCTTTTTCCACAAAGAACTTTAGGCTCACTACGCGGGAATAATCGAATTCCTTTTCGTATTGGTACGTGGCTTCCAATAAATCCTTGTATCCTCCAGAAAGGATCAACTGATTGGTATAGATGTTAAAATAATCGTTATTGGCTATGTGGATTTCCTCCAATTTTACCAGATCTGATTCATTTTCAATCCGATTGAACGTATTCAGGATTTCTTGTTGTACCACATCGGCGTTTGCCGCCTCTTTTCCGATGACCTGATCCAAATAGGCCACTTCGTTCTTTAAAGCGGCAATTTTTTGTCGGGAGTTGCTTACCTCGGCCAGTTTTAATCGGGAAGACTGCAGGTTGTCATAGGCGTCAATAGTCAATGAGAAGGATCTCTTGTAGCCGGTAATCGCCAAAACGATCAATAACACGATCAACACGAGAAACTTTTTCTTATACGTGATGTTTTCAAACATTGAACTTCAGTTTTAATCGTATTTCGAAACTACTGCTCGCACCCTCTTTCCGAAAATCTACAATCTCCAGGTTCTCGATCCAGTGATATTTTTTAATGGCCTTGATCCAGTCGGCAAAGGCATTATTGGAAGAGGTAACCCCCTTAATTTCTACCCGATCGTTGATGAAATTGATTCGTTGGCCGGGTTTAATTTTGGACTTAGGGGCAAAAATATCCAGTTCGTTCAGGTATATTTCTGGGGGGATATCTTTGGTGATTTCCGATAGATAAAAACTTAAGAAGTTACTATCGTTCAAACCCGATTCGTTTAACATTGCTTCTTTATTGTCCCTATCGTTTTCGAGCAATACCAATTTTTTGTAGGCAATGTTTTTTTCCTCAAGTTCCACTTGGAGGTTGATATAAGCTTGTTGGTAGTGGCCCAATAGTAGGTAACTAGCCAAAAGGACCAGCAGAAAACTGGGCAGAGCCACAACACCGAGGCCATTGAATGCTTTTCTAAACCTGAATTCCTCTGTATTGCCCTTAAGAAATCCCTTCTCAAATTCGATGTCCGAATGGGGAAAAAGATGGTTTAAAAGCGTGGCAAACGGAACAGTGTCCTTTGACCGAATTTTATCCCCATCAATTTCATAAAAGGTCTGATCATCGGTATTCCCATGTTTGGTAAAGCCACATATCCTATCATTTTGAAAATCGAGTATAAAATACCGGGTGCGCAAGGAATTCACAATAGGCAACAAAGGCTTCATTACGGAAACAACCAGGGGTCCTATACTGATATCCACAATAAAAACCCCTAGTTTCCTAAACGTTTCGATTTTATCATCGATTACCGATTTGCGCACTACGGAGACATAGATATGCATTGAATGACGCAGTTCATACCAATAAAAATCGTTATCACTGGCATTAAACAATAATTTGGAACGGTAATTCTCGGTATTCTCTACTTTTTTGGAAATAATTCCTTGTCCCGTAAAGGATAACAAAGTTGGCCTATTCCTAGGGACGTTTTCCAAAAGCTCATCAAAACTGGTATAGGTTTTCGTAGAATCAATGGATAAAGCGTTGCCCTTTCGCAATACTTCCATGACATTATATTGTGATCTATCTTCCTGGAGAAAGACTTCGATGCAAAGAAATCGGTTACCAGTGATTATCCTATGTAATATCTTTTCAACCATCAATACACTAAGGTTGGCTTAATGAATACATGTAGTTTTGATTTTTCCCTTGCTCTTCGTTTACTACTAAAAAACCATTTGATTACAGGGATTCTTGATAAGAACGGAGTTCCGGTTCCCGAGTTTTCTTTTTCCAGTTCATCCAGCCCCCCTAACAAGATCATTTCATTATTCTTGACCCGAATTAGGGACTCGAACTTTTGGGTAGATTTTCCGGGAGGAGCGTTTTCGCCGGCCCTCCCCAGAAAGGCACTTTTTTCCACGACAATGTTCAAGGTAATATGTTCGTCCTTGGAAACATAGGGTAGAATATCTACACTAAGGTTGGCCTCTGTAGGCTTCCATTGACCGGATTGCAGGATGTTATCGTTGATACCCGAATTGATCAATCGATTGGTCTGTTCAAAATAATAGTTGGTCTCTCCGATGGATACGTTGGCTTTATGACCGCTCAGCGTCGCAATCTTAGGAGTGGATTTAAGTTGAATGATCGAGTTGTTTTCCAGTGCACTAAGGTTGGCATAAAAGTTTTCAGCTACCTTCCCTATATTAATGATACCCAAACCGTTAAAGGCATCGATGAGCTTGTTAAGCGATGTAGAATTTACCGTTGCATCCACCGTTGGGAACAATACACCTTCGGTCTGCACAGTACTTCCCTCTTCATTCAAGATGCCTTGTATGCCCGTCTGAATATCATATCCTTTTTGATACTGTACGATGAGCACCTCTATTTGTACCAAGGGTACTACCTTATCCAATTGTCGAATTACCTGTTTCAGTTCCTCTAAAATAGGTTTTGACCCGGATACTAAAATTCCGTTGAGCTCTACAAACTCCTGCATCTCCACGTCTTGCACGTATGCTTTGGGCAGGGTATTCAAAACGGTTTCAATAGTCCGGTTCTCCAACTGTATCAGTTCCGTTTCCCTAAGCCCCTCTGTCGTTTGGAGCCCTATGAGGTACAGGTCCTTTAGTTTTTTGGAGGTATATCTTGATCCTTTAAAAACATGGTCCAATAGACTATCAAAATCGATACTGTCCGAATAAAAGGTGGTTATTACCTCGTCGGGTTTGTCATACAGAAAGTAATTAATGTTCAACAAATCCGAAGCCTTGGAGATAATTGTGGTAACATCTATTTCATAGGCCCTTATGGTTAAAAAGCCTTGCTCGTTCAAATCTATCTGTAGTTCACCGGCAGAAAAATTGGTGGCTTGGCCATTTCTGGTGGACCCTCTACGACTTGATGGGATTCTCTGCCCTGGATTGGCTGCAGCATTCACTTCCAAATCCTTGGATAAAAAATAAAAGCCATTATCATCTATGGAAGCAACCAATTGATTGGAGCGGGCAATCATCTCAATTACTTGGTCAAATGGTCTATTGATGATATAGGCCGATACTTTCATGGCTTTCACTTCCGGTGCCAAAACGATATTCTTATTGGAAAGTTCGGTAATCCGTTCCGCGACCAAAGGCAGGGAATCATTCTTTAGCTTTACCGATAAAAAATCATTGGCTTGATTGAAGGATATATCGATTGGCTTTTTTGGTTTTTCCTTGGGAACCTCTTTTGTCACTTCCCGCTTTTTGAACGTTATGATTTCATTCATGTATCCAACATCGAGATGGTGTTTTTTAGAGAGGAAAATATAAACGTCCTTTACCTTTACATCGAAGAAATTGCTCACGACCATTTCCGAAAGGCCTGGATCGGCACTTACGTTCAACCGATGTTCCTCTGCCAGGGAAGTGATAATTTCGAAAAGGGTCAGTCCCGAGACATCCAATTCCGTTAGTTCTTCTAGTCCCGGTCTTTCTTTGGCTATTTCATCGAATAACTCTTCCAATGTTTGGGTCTGGTCCTGGGGGAACGCTAAGCCCACAAACAACATACAGATTATGCCTATCTTTTTTTTCATTATTGGGCTTCAATTATAATGGAGTACACTTCCTCTATTGAGGTCGTTCCGTTTTCTACCAATTGCAGGGCCTTATCGGGCAGTCTTGAAATATTATTTTTGGATACGAAAGACTCCAGGGAAGAGGTGTTTTTCTTGATTTCCTGTGAAAGTGCCAAATCTACTGGGATTACCTCGTAAATGGCGGTGCGACCACTATATCCGGTATAGTAACACTTTTCGCAGCCCTTGGGGCTCCAATGTCTTGAAAGGTGTTTGAAAGCGTCGTTATCATATTCCTCCTCTATCGTTTCATGGGATATCTTGCAGGTGTTGCAAAGTTTGCGTACCAGACGCTGGGCCACGGATATCTTTAAGGTTTCTGCAATTAAAAATGAAGGAACCCCCATATCCACAAGCCTTGAGATGGTTCCCAAGGCAGAATTGGTATGGATAGTGGACAGTACCAAATGCCCTGTTAAACTGGCCCTTATTGCCATTTCTGCGGTAGTGCCGTCCCTAATTTCCCCAAGCATTATGATATCCGGATCTTGTCTTAGAAAAGTCCTAAGGGCACTGGTAAACGTTAAACCGATATCCTCCCGAAGTTGAACCTGATTGATACCCTTTAAGGTGTATTCGATGGGATCCTCAACGGTCACAATATTCGTTTTGATATCGTTCAATAGTTTTAGACTGGAATATAAGGTGGTTGTTTTACCGGAACCTGTGGGCCCACTGATCAAAATGATTCCCTTGGACGCTTTAAGTGCTTGTAGATATAATTTTTTCTCCATAGCGGTCATTCCAAGCTTATCGATACTCAGGTGGTCCGTGTCCCTTCCCAGAATACGCATTACGATTTTTTCGCCATGTAGTATGGGAAGAATGGATACTCGTATATCAAAATCATCATAGTTGATCCTACCGTCCTGCGGCAATCTTTTTTCCGTGATATCAAGATTTGATTTGATTTTTACCTTATTGACCAGTTCCAGGTAATTCTCCTTCTCTATCTTGTATTTTTCAATAAGCTTTCCGTCTATTCTGTATCGTATGCGGGCATCAGATTTAAAGACTTCAAAATGAATATCACTACTTCCTATGGCTTTTGCTTCAAAAATGAGGTCCTGTAAAAAGTCTTGGGAGGAAACCTTAAAATTTTGATCGGCTTCTGTATCGGCAGAGGAATCCCTTGCCCTTCTGTAGTATTGTGACAAGGCCTTGGTAATGGTTTCCGATGGTGTAGGATGGAGTTTTACCTTTTTACCGAGAATCAATTCCAATTCATCGGATAACGTATCGAATAACTTTGACCGGTCTACAAAAAAATCAATTGCGGATTCATCCATTTCTTTAGGGATAATCCCATAATTATGGGCAAGATCTGAATTGATCACTTGCTGTTCTTCAACGGTCAATGCTATTTCTGATGTCATCAGTGGGTTTGTCAAACAAGGTTGGTTTCAAAAAAATCGAGATCGGTGATATGGGCAATACACTTCAACAATACCATATATAAGGCCAGAAGCCCCGCCAAAGGCACCAGATTTGTTTTGGTAATTGCCCTGATTATGAAGAATGCGAACATTGAAAAGAGCATTCCCGTAATGAAAAACAGGATATAATTGGAAGTGGAAAAAAAGGGTATGACCGCAAAAAATAGAAGAAAATCCCCTTCTCCAATGGATATGAAGGGATTTACAAGTTTTTTTGCTTTGAACGAGAGGTATACATAGAGCCCCGAGCAGGTCAGTACCAGGAACAAAAAGGTATGCCATAGAATCCATACGGGATAGTTTTTTATGAAAAAGAGAACCATCCCTAATAGAGCTATCACCAATGGTAAGGCCACATGTATGGCCCTGTACCTCATGTCTTGAAAAAAAACAAGAAGTAACAGGACAAAAAGAACCATTTCTAGAAAAACCTCCATCCATTTAGTCTTTTACGGTTTCCCTCAATGACTTTTTGTTGTCAATTTCCCAGGTATTAAAACTGCCATCGTCATCGAAATCGGATAACGAGGTAGCCGTTGCCCTGAACGAATTTGTAGAGGCCTCAATAATCTCAATTTTGTAGACTGCTTGCCCTCCTTCGTTTATGGTAGGTGCGGGCTCGAAACCTATTTCCTCAAAATCGTCCGAATATCGAGAGTAGCGGTAAAAATGATTTTTTTGTAATCCATAAAGATGGTTGAGCATGCTTTGGGCCTCAATGGATTTGGCCTGTGAAATAACAGAGGTCTGACTCGGCAGTACCATCAGCAATAAAATTCCGATGATACATAATACAATCAAGATTTCTGTCATGGAATAAGCTTTGGCAAAATACCTGCCTTTCTTATTTATAGGTCGAAAATTTCTCATCTTTTGACTCATGATGATTTTTTTTGGTTTAATAACTATACTATTTCCTATGAGGTTTATCCTCCGTTGATAATTTTACTTAAATCGAACATGGGGGCGTACATAGCCACCATGATTACCCCAACGATTAGACCGATAAAAATGATGATTATGGGTTCCAATACCACTCCGATCATTTTGGTCCTATGCTCTACTTCCTCGTCATATTCGTTGGCCAACCTTGAAAACATGGTATCCAACTCGTTAATATTTTCGGCCACCTCTATCATAGAGATTAATTTGTACCCATAAATGGGATGTTTGGACATGGCCTGTGAAAAGGAAGACCCTTTGACAATGTCTTTTCTAATAGGCTCTATAGAGCTTTCGATTGGATAAAAACCTATGATTTTTTTTACCATATCCAGGGAATCGGTGAGCGGGGTTTTAGAGGTGAGCAATAAATCCAAAAATTGGCAGAATCTGGCCAGGAAAATTAGTTTTGCCAATTTCCCGAAGTAGGGTATTCTTAAAAGAATCTTGGATTTGTAGGAGCGAAACGTTTTATTTTTTCCATAAACTTTAAAAATGGCGACAAACAGCAAGACCATTCCAATGAACACCAAAAAGATGGTAGGGAATTTTTCGGATAGGGCGATGATATATTCAGTTAATTTGGGTAATTCGGCATCAAACTGATTAAAAACCGATTTAAACATGGGTACTACATAGGTAAGCATAAAATAGAGGACGCCCACCGTTAGTGTCAGTATAAAAACGGGATATGTAATGGCCGAAATAATTTGCTTACGAAGCTTTAATTGCCTATTAAAATATTTATGCAGTTCGATCAGGACCAAAGGAAGCTTTTTGGTCTCTTCGCCAATTTTTATACTGAAACATTCATAAGCGGAAAAATGTCCTGTATCCCGCAATGCTTCATGGAAACTTCGCCCGTTGATAATTTGGGCCTTGATTTCTAGAATCAATACTTTAATGGTTTTCTTTCTTTGCTGATTGGACAAAATATCTAATGCACTGCTAAAGTCCACCCCAGCATTAAGCAAGGTATAGAAGTCTTTGTACAATGCTTCCCGTTGCTTGGCCCCAATTTTTTTGGACCAACTAAATTCCTTGTTGAGAACGTCAAAGGAAAAAGTATTTGAAGGTTTTTCTACCTCTGCCTTGGCATTTATTTTGCTGATATCAATTCCCATAATCCGTCTTATATTCTAGTATGCTTGGATACCCTTTGGCGAACGTTAACTCTAGAGGCGTTTCAAAAAGTATAGTGGTGAGCCGCACTTTTTCTATTAATTTTTCTTGGGTCTCGCGATATGGTTTGGAAGAAACATCCAATTTTTTGATTTTTAGGCTGTCCCGATTACCATTCTGTATTCGATATAGATAGCCCTTTTCAACTTTATAAAAGATTTTGGTGTTATCATACATTATGGCTTCAAAAGACTTGGTGGAGCCGATGATTTTATCGGTCTGGAAAAAATCGGTTTTTAAGCGCAGGTAAAAACTGTTTAGTGCGTTTTCTTCCGCAACATCCATTCGATAGAAAGAAATCTGTTTGGAAAATGAGGAATAGACAAAATATACCATACCGATGATAATCGACATGATCACGATGTTCATCAATACCTCCAAGATGGTGAATGCGTTAAGGTTGGTTTTCATCCTCTTTTAATATTAAATAGTGATAAGTAATAGTGTCCGATTGCCCTTGTATGGCATAGCTTACCCTTTTTAAGGCCTCCCGGCTATTGTGGGCGGTTACGGATTTTCGTATGGTATAGGTTTGAAAATCATGGATTTCCGAATAAAAACTGGGGTCTAATTTCATTTCCGAAACCAATTGGTCTACTTGGAATTTAAGTCGATGATCATTTGTGGTCGGTCGGCCCTCTAAAACAGTGATATACAGCTGTAGTGCAACCAACAGGCAAGTGGTAATTATGGCAATGGCTATGACCGATTCAATCAATGAACTAGCCTTTAGGTACCCTTTCTTATAGCGTCTTAATGATTCCATAGGTATTTTTTTCCTGTTGTTTGAAAAGTGGTAGATGTATAAATCCCTTAGGCACATTTAGGGCATCGATCGAAACATTGAGCAAGACATCGTCATACGTGCCGCTTTTGGTTTCCAGTTGGAGTTTATGGGCATAAACGGTTCCCAATACATGGCCTTCCAACTGCAATTTACCATTACAGTAAAGTGTTCCCATGACCAACGCATTTTCGTGGACAATCATTTTATTTTTTTCCTTTTCATCGAATGTAGCGGCATGTATTGCAATTCCTCCGTAGACCCTGCTATCCTCTGACAAGGTGATTTTTTTTTCAGATAAGACATCGCCCGATGTTACGACTAGACTGGATGGATATGCCAATAGCACCTCCTCTTCTACAAAAATTTCGTTTGCCGCAAAGAACTGGGCACGACCCTCAAAACCGTTTCCTATAATTATTTTAGGAGCTTGAACGATAACATCTTCTATCTTCGTTGAACTACTTATGTACAGTGTATCGACAGATTTAATGACTATGTTTCCTTTGAACGACAAGCTGTTCAGTTGTTCGCCTTTTTCAAGTTCGATGATTAAAGGTCTTTTGCCAAAACCATTATAAACGAGGTGCCTTTTGTCAATTTTGGAAAGGCCTGTTCTTGTACCTGTCTTATCCATGCCTTCGGGAATTGGCATTGAGATTTCCGGGAGCAATTGGGAAGACCTCGCGATACTCCCTTTAAGAATGGGTTTGTTCAATTGGTTGTTCCCGAGGATATTTACGATTTTGTATCCCGTTGCCGGGATTTTCATATTTCCTTTAATAATAGTGGAGCCAGATACCTTTAGCGGTTTGTCCCAGTCGCATACCACAAGTGCCTGCATATCCTTGTCTCCCCGGGGTCCAACAAATGCGCTTTTTTGAATGGTATCTTTCTTGAAGAAAGCCTTTACCGTTAATTTGGTGTAGGAGCCCCATCTTTTTTTGGAAAATTCACAAATGAGGCCATTATCAAATAGATCTTGTTTTTCGGACTTAAAATCGACAAAGTTTTCGGAATCCGAAAGGTAGAAGTCAATACAGGACTCACAGAGATCGATAAGGTCGGATTGAACCGCCTGTCGTGCAGAAATCTCCAGATTACAATTAAAAATGAAGATGAGCGCAGCGCTCAAGACAGAAATTAGCAAGCACACGTATACCGCATATAATAAAGACCCAGCCTGTACCATTATCTATGAATTACAGTTGATCTTTTACCTTTCCTTGCTTTTGCGTTTTGTCCTTTTTACCCTTTAGGGCTTTCTTTTTTTTCGGTTTTGGGGGCTTGAATTTTTTCTGTGTCGGTTCTTGATGGTTTTGTAGGCTATCTTTTTCTTTTTTGCCGAATACGCCCCTAAAGAATCCCCCGACCTTTTTTAAAAGGGTCTTTTTTGGACTCTCTAGTTTTGTGCCCTTTTTATAGTGTAAGGTGTCCCGTGTTGGTACATTGATCCAAGTACCATGTTTCCTATCATTCTTATATTGACCTTGGATGGATACTTGGCCATTTTCTGAAAATTGCAGATAATCTCCTGAACGCAAACCATTCTTCCAATAAGCAATTTCATAAAGTTGCCCATTTTTAAACCATCTTTTCCAAACACTGTTTTTAAGCCCGTTTCTGAAGCTTCCTTTTTCTGCAAGATTATTGTTCTTATAGCTCTTGGTAAATTCGCCATGCAACAAATTTCCCGAACTGCCCCCTTGGGAAGAATGAATTTCACCGGACTTGTACCAATAGTAATGTCTTGAATTTTTAACATTGGTTTCCTTAGGGGAAACATAAAATGTGTAGCTGAATTCGCTGTCGGAGATTATTTTGCGCTGCGGGTTCTTATTCGGATATAGCAAAATAAACGACACAACAAGTGTGTGAAAATAAAATTTCATAAGAGTGGTTTCGAGGGATTGAATGCTAATGTAGCAAAAAATAAAAGTAATACCAGAATCTTTTTCGTCAATTCTATTTTTGGATGTCCAGTCTTCAGTTCGTTTTAAAGGTGGAAAAATTCAAATTTTAAACAGACTTATACAAAAAAGGGCAAAAGAGACCTTTAGATTTTCACTCTTGACTCAGATGTTAAGAAAATGTCAGGGCTTTTTGAATTCGATTTGGACATTTAATCGAATGAGATGGTCTACAAAATTCTGCTTCTCCATGGGTGAAACCAAAACCGACTTATTTTGACTATCAAAAAAGTTCAAGTCTGTCCAAGGAAGCGGCCGGAGCACTTACAGGATTATGGCTTTCAGATATTTTGTAAATGGTATCAATGGCGATAGTTTTGTTGAAAAAGAAACCACACCTGATTTTTAGGACTTTATGGTAAATAATGTAGTGTGTGGACTTAAAAGTGTATGCAACCAATGCCAGTATTAAAAAATGGATATCCAATCCTATCCATTCCTTAGCGTTAACCATTAATATAGAAGTCCCCAAAAGAACCGACAAAATGAAAACAATTAAACCAATGCCTATCTTTGATGGGTATTTACGCACATTTAAATTCTATTTTTCAACTTTTAAAAGTTGAACTGACCCTAGTTTTTCAAAGGGTTTTCCTTATGGTAATTTACCAGCAACGCCACCACGGCATTGTAACTTTTAATACCTTCTACTTGACTATTCGCCTTAAGAAAGGAATCAAAAATGGATTTAAAAATGGGTTCCAAGGGGTTCTCAAATTGTTGCCAGAATTCGGCCATTTCACGAAAATTTCCTTGAACACCGGGATGCAATTGCGTATAAAACTTTTCAAAAATGGCTTCGTCCCTTCTTTTGAGTTCGGATAGACAATACCCCAGTGCGTAGGCCGAAGCGGAATATTGAAAATAAAGGTCGTCGTTGGATGCCGTAACTAAGTATCCAATAAAGTTGGTGTCGTTCTCGGCAGAGTATCCAACCTGATGGCCAATTTCATGCCCGGCCACCACGGGAAACCTAAAATTAGGCAGTCTACCATTTACCTGACCTTCGTTCGTAAATGGATTTAGGTACCCCCCGTAACCCATATAGGTCAATCCCGTGCTGAACAAAGAGGTTTTGATACTAGGGCTGTTATAGGATAAAAAAGGTAAGGATTTTTCTAATTTTTGATACCCTGTAATAGTTTTTTCAAAAATCTCCTGCTTTGTATACGGAATCTCTACCCGCTGTGTGGAGTCCTTGGTGATGGTTAATTGTAGTGCATTGGTCTGGACGGTAAGCTCCTCTATTAGAGTAACAAGTTCTTTTTTGGTATGGGATTCCGGTAAGCCTAACTTCTCTACTATGGGTTGCCGGTAATAGTTGAATCCCCATAGTAGGTGAAACGTGAAATAGGCCGTGGAAAGTACCATGATCACATCCCGAAAAAAGGATTTTAGATTCTTCCTGATATGCTTTCGTTTGACGATAAGATAACGAACAGCAAAAAAAATCAATGAAAAATAGAGAAGATCTCCGACCGAGAAAGGAACCCAACCAAACATCCATCTAAAGAATTTGGAAATCCGGGGATAGAGGCCTTCGCTGTAATAGGTTTCTATGAACTCAGGATAAGCGCCTAATACCTTTACCATAATGATTTGGGGAATCAAAGCAATGGCAATACCATTTTTTAACCTATTCTTCATCACTCCAAAAGTAGCGAATTCCTTTTTCTATCCGTACTTTTGAGGGCTAAACAGTTTTACCCCATGAACGAAGCGATACAAGAATTGGAGCCTCTTTCCATTTGGAATAATTTTACCGATTTGAATGCAGTACCCCGACCTTCCAAAAAAGAGGATAGAGTCATACAATTTATGATGGATTTTGGAAATTCCCTGGGGCTGGAAACCTTTGCGGATAAGGTAGGCAATGTAATCATTCGGAAACCAGCTACAAAGGGAATGGAAAACCGAAAAACCGTGACCCTACAATCCCATTTGGATATGGTCCATCAAAAAAATGCTGACGTCGATTTTGATTTTGATAGCCAGGGCATTCAAATGTTTGTAGATAGGGATTGGGTCCGGGCAAAAGGTACTACCCTAGGCGCGGATAACGGTATTGGAGTAGCGACCATAATGGCTTTAATGGAAAGTACGGATATTCCCCATCCGCGCCTGGAAGCCCTTTTTACCATAGATGAGGAAACCGGGATGACAGGAGCTATGGCTTTGGAGGGCGATGTTCTCCAAGGAGAAATATTATTGAATTTGGATACGGAGGATGATGATGAAATTGATATTGGTTGTGCAGGAGGTATCGATGTAACGGCAACAAGGGAGTACAACGAAAAACCGATTCCAAGAGGGGTGGTAACCTACAGAATTGAGGTAAATGGCCTACTGGGCGGCCACAGTGGAATGGATATACATAAAGGTCTTGGAAATGCCAACAAGATTATGAATCGATTGCTTTACCATTGTTCGGAGCAATATCATATACGCATTTCGGAGATAGATGGTGGAGGGCTTCGGAATGCAATTCCAAGGGAAAGTTTTGCAAAAGTGGTCGTAGATAAGTCACAGGCCAAAGATTTGGAAATCACATTTAAGGAACTAAAACGGGATATTATACAGGAATTCCAAATTACGGAACCAAATTTACAAATAGAGCTAAAAGAACTAAAGACCTCTCCTAAAAAGGTCATGGGACTGGGGGCGCAAGAAAAGCTTTTGAAAGGCATGTATGCCGCCCATAACGGAGTTTATACCATGAACGCAACATTTGAGGGTTTAACGGAGACTTCTAACAATATTGCCAAGGTTGAAGTGAAAAAGGGACGTATTCTTATCGGGTGTCTTACCCGATCCTCGATAGATTCCTCCAAAATGGATTTGGCCCATATGTTGAAGGCCACTTTTGAACTTGCGGGATGTAAGGTCGATTTTAAAGGGAATTATCCGGGTTGGCAGCCCGATCCGAATTCCGAAATTTTAAAGGTATTGGTTAAAAACTACAAAAACCTCTTCAATGAAGAACCTAAGGTAGTGGCCTGCCATGCGGGATTGGAATGTGGTATCCTTGGGCAGAACTATCCAGAGATGGATATGATAAGCTATGGACCTACAATAAAGGGAGCACATTCACCGGATGAACGAGTAAGTGTTTCGTCCGTTGAAAAATTTTGGAATTTCACAAAGGAGATATTGAAGGATATTCCCCTAAAAAGCAACCGTTAACATTCTTTTTCCAAGAATCTAAGCTTAGGACTACATTTAACTATTTGTTGATTAATTCATTGAAATTCAGTAACTTTAGGTAAATCCAAAAAAACGAATATCATGGGAATCAAAAGCTTTCGAGGTGCTAGAAAACATCAGAAATTGGAAGAGAACGTTCCACTAAAGGTTAGTGATTACATGACAAGAAAGTTGATAACCTTTAGGCCGGAACAGTCGGTGGAGGAAGTCATAGATGCCCTGATAAAGAACCGAATATCTGGGGGTCCCGTTGTTAATGAAAAGGACGAACTAGTGGGCATTATCTCAGAGGGCGACTGTATAAAACACATAAGCGAAAGCCGGTATTACAATATGCCTTTGGAAAAGAACAGGGTAGAGCACAGTATGGTCAAGGGAGTGAAGACAATAGACGGGAACATGAATATTTTTGATGCTGCCCAGAAGTTCCTCAACGAGAAAAGGAGACGGTTTCCCATTGTCCAAGATGGTAAATTGGTAGGCCAGATTTCCCAAAAGGATATTTTGAAGGCTACCATAAGGTTGAAATCACAAAACTGGGGTAAGCAATAAGTCTTTTGAAGTTAGTTGAAAGTACCTGCGCATTGAGGCACTTTCAACTGTTTACTATTGCTATTTGAAATTATTGTACTATTCCCGTAATCTCCAGATCAAAAACCAAATCCGCGTTAGGAGGAATTACACCTCCAGCCCCAGCTGCTCCGTAACCTAAATGGGGAGGGATGAACACACGTATCTTATCCCCTACTTTCATAGTCATTAGGCCTTCTTTAAAACCTGGGATTAATCTTGCTTCGGGGCTATAATCCATGGGTATGGCCTCATATCCCCTACCTAGTTTTCTTTGTTGATCGAACTTATTGAACTTTATGGCAACGTCTTCATAATTGCTATCGAAAAGGTCGCCATTTTGCAAGTGGCCCGCATAGAAGACATTTACTTTTTGTCCTATCTTGGGTTTCTCGCCCTCACCTTCTTTTAGAATTATAACCTTAAGACCGGAAGGCAATTCCTTGGCTTGTTCCCTTTGTGTAGCCAATTCCGTTGCAAAATCGGTTTTCATCTTTTCAAATGCCGCAATTTTTGCTTCCTCCTCCTCAAAATAATCTGTCATTACTTGTACGGCATCAAAATCTTTGGCATCCCTACCGTTTCTGATAATCTCTATGGTTTTCATAACCACATCCTCAACGGGTTTGTCTTTTTGTGGGACCGTGGCGGTCTTAACATTGGCAATGGAATCCACTACGTCCATTCCTACGGCAACCTCACCGAAAACCGTATGCCTTCCGTCCAAAAAAGGAGTTTCCTTATGGGTGATGAAAAATTGGCTACCATTGGTTCCGGGCCCTGCATTGGCCATGGAAAGGATTCCGGCTTTATAATGACGTAAGGAATCGTGAATTTCATTCTTAAATTTGTATCCGGGACTACCACTACCTAGGCCTGTGGGATCTCCACCTTGAATCATAAAATCCTTAATGACCCTGTGAAAAATAACCCCATCATAATACTTTTTCCCTTTGAAAGAATCGTTTACAAAAGGACTGGTGCCTTCGGCCAAGGAGACAAAATTAGCAACGGTTACCGGCGTTTTCTCATATTCCAACTCCACTATGATATCGCCCTTGTTTGTTTTGATATCGGCAAAAAGACCATCGCCCAAATCGGCGTATTGACTTTTGCAACTTGCAAGAAGTAAGGCCAAGGTTATTAAAAAATTGACTTTTTTCATTTTTCAGATTTTGGTTATTTTCAGTAATCAGTAATCAGTAATCAGTAATCAGTAATCAGTAATCAGTAATCAGTAATCAGTAATCAGTAATCAGTAATCAGTAATCAGTAATCAGTAATCAGTAATCAGTAATCAGTAATCGGTTGACCGTTGTTAGTTGTCAGTGTTCGGTAATCGGCATTTGTAATTATATACTTAAAACTTCATACCTTATTTCGTATTTCTAATTTTTTGCTTCGTTTTTTATTCCAAGCTATCTTTCTGTCTCTCAATTTTTAGTATGGATAGGGTGGATTTTAAGGGCACATTGACCCCTATCTTATCATTGTCGCCGTGATAACCATAGGCCAAGGAAGAAGGATATAGAAATGTAGCCGTTTCTTTTTCCTTCAACAATTTTACACTGTTTCGGAGCCCAGGAAAAAGTCCCTGTTTGTCCACTTTATATTTTACCACACCAATTTCCTCTGCTGAATAAATGGTGTCATTGGTTAAACTTAGAACATTGTAGGTCATGGTGACCAGATCGTCCGGCTGCGGTTTATATTCGGAATTTTCATTTAATGCTTCATAAAAATACCAGGAACCACTGGCACTCTGATTATAATCATGAAAGCTGTCCTTGACGACAATGTTGGCGATTAACTTTTCTTCGGCCGCTAAAAGTTCCTTACTACGTTCAATGGACTCTTTAAAGAAACTGCCCGTTTTGGCTTGGACAGGTCTTCGGGGTTCGGGACCTCCACAACCCAGGATAACGGACGCTATTAATACAAACGACAAGTACTTCATGGATTAAGTTTGTTCTTGTAGTTTTTGAGCAGGGATTTGAAGCGGGAAACCGTATCCTGCATAGAAAGATCGCTTCTTCCTCCAGCCGCATTGTTGTGCCCTCCACCGCTAAAATGACTGCTGGCAAATTCGTTCACTAAAAAGTCACCCTCGGAACGAAATGAAATCTTGATGATACCTTCTTCCTTATTCTCAATGAAAATAACGGCGAATACAATTTCATCCAGTGTCAATCCGTAATTGACAAACCCTTCCGTATCCCCTTTTTTAAAGTTGTTACTATCCAATTCCTCTTGGCTCAATGTTATATATACGGTATTGAATTCCTCCAGGATGACCAAATTTTTAAGTGCGCAACCCAACAAATGAAGTCTACTCGGGGTATTTGTATTAAAAACTTCATTGTGTATATTACTATTCTCGGCACCCTTATCAATGAGGTTGGCAACAATTCTATGGGTCCGGCTTGTGGTAGGAGGGAATGCGAAAGACCCAGTGTCCGTCATGATGCCGGTATACAAACAGTTGGCGATTTCAGTTGTAATATCAGAGGTGTCCCCTAAAGACTCTATAAAGTTATACACCATCTCACAAGTAGAGCTCATGGAGACGTCGGAATACGTGATATTCGCATAATCCGATGGTTCTTGATGATGATCGATCATAATGAACTCTGCATTTGAGTTTTCCAAGGGCTCTTCCAATTGGCCTACTCTGCCCAAATGGTTAAAATCCAGGGTAAAGATTATGGAAGCTTCATTTAATTTCCTTTTGGCCTGGCGATTTTCTTTTTCGTAGTTAAGGATATATTCGTTTCCCGGCATCCATTTTAAAAATTTCGGATAATCGTTGGGAGAGATTACGGTGGCCTGTTGCCCTTTGTTTTGTAGATAATGCCATAGGGCCAAGGTAGATCCTATAGCATCGCCATCGGGGTTTTTGTGGGGAACGATAACGATTTTTTGAGGTACGGACAGCAATTTCTTGATGGCATTAATATCCTCTAAATTCATGCGCGCAAAGATACGATAATATTGATGAAACCCCACTTGTATGGTAATGAAAACCTAAAAAGTTGTAGGTTGGTGGGAAAAGCGTATTTTTGCGCAAAATTTTACAAATGATTTCGAATAGAACCTTTACAATGCTAAAACCGGATGCGGTGGAAAATGGCCATATCGGCGCAATACTTGAAAAGATTACCTCCGCTGGTTTTAAGATTGTGGCCATGAAATATACGCAAATGAGCAGACGGGACGCCCAAGAATTTTATGCCATTCATAAGGAACGGCCTTTTTTTGGGGAGCTGGTAAACTTCATGACCCGCGGTCCTATTGTTTCCGCCATATTGGAGAAGGAAAATGCGGTCGAGGATTTTAGGGCACTTATTGGGGCAACAAACCCGGCAGAGGCGGCAGAGGGCACTATTCGTAAATTATATGCTACGGACATTGCGGAGAATGCGGTGCACGGTTCGGATAGCGATGAAAATGCGGCAATAGAAAGTGCATTTCATTTTTCGGGAAGAGAGATATACTAATTTTAGGACCCTACTACTGGCCGAGCAATATAAATCGGGCTTCTACCTTAGTACTAATTTCTTTATAACTTCTTTTCCCAATTCTTCATTGAGCATTACTATAATCTTTGATTTTCCAAGACTCAATTCCTCTCGGAGTACAGAAGACGATAGCGATACGAAGAGTGTTTCGTTACGTAGTTCAATTGCGTTGGTATAATTGTTTACGCCTTTGCCCATTACACTTTTCCAAGCTTCTCTGGCACTTACCCGGTCCATCCCCTTTTCAAGACGGTTCTCCTTTATGAATTCCCTTAACGCCTCACCCATGGGAAGCCCCGTATTATTTCGTTTTGCCATTACTTTTTCACATTAATCGGATTAAACCGCTTATACGCATACGTTATGCCTGCTTCGTTGGATACCGAAAAGTTATCTCTCGAAACTTCAAGAATTGTCTCCTTCCATTCACTCAAATCATTTTTGTAATGAAGAATAAACTCTCCGTTTTGTTCTTTGATCAGAAAAAATTCGGCATCGTTGGAGGTATCAAAAGTACCGTCAAATTTGGGCTGTACCTTTTTGCGATAACCTTTTAAACTGTCAATTTTAATGAAATCGATACTGGTACTCACTTTATATTCCTTTGTGTTTCCATCGCTAAAGGAAACTTTCGCAATTTCCCAGTAACCATTTAGTTGGTTTAAATCTTCTTTGGACAACGTATCGGAACATCCAATTATCAGATAAACAAATGTCAGAATACTAACTACCCTCATCCTTCAATTTAAAGATTTTATACGTCTGGTGTATATTTTTAACAACTTCTTCGGTACGTTCGGCATGGGTATCACTAATGAATATCTGCCTAAAATTTTCATTGTCCACTAAGGCTACGATATGGGCTACCCGAGTTTCATCCAATTTGTCAAAAATATCGTCCAATAGCAAAATTGGTGTTGTTTTAGCTTGTTCTTTAATAAAATGAAATTGGGCGAACTTTAAAGCGATCAAAAATGACTTTTGCTGCCCCTGGCTCCCAAATTTCTTGACCGGGTATTCGGCAATCTTAAAACCGAGATCATCTTTATGGGCGCCTACGCTCGTGTATTGCAACATCCGGTCCCGCTCTAGATTGCGCTGCAGAAGTTCTAACAGGCTATTTCCATGTAATTTACTTTCATATATAAGGTTCACCATTTCCACTCCTCCAGAAATCTCTTTGTACTGCTCTTGGAATATGGGGATGAACGCCTCCATAAAGGCCTGCCTTTTTTCAAAAATCCCTGTCCCTAGGGCATGCAGTTGCTCATTATAAATTTGAAGTGTTCCGGGATCAAAGGTCTGATTCGCGGTAAAATATTTCAACAATGAATTGCGCTGCAAAAGAACCTTGTTGTATTTTAAGAGTTGATGTAGGTATTCCTTATCGGATTGGGAAATGACCCCGTCCATAAATTTTCTACGTGTGTCGCTGCCCTCAAGTATGAGGTCCCTATCCGCTGGAGATATTATCACCAAGGGCAATAAACCAATATGATCGGATAGGCGATCGTAAATTTTGCCGTTGCGCTTTATGATTTTTTTGGTCCCTTTCTTAAAACTACAGACAATTTTTTCCGCTCTTTGATTTTTCTCAAATTCACCATCAATCACAAAAAAATCCTCATTGTGCCTTATATTCTGCGTGGTTATGGGATTGAAATAGCTTTTCCCAAAAGAAAGATGGTAAATTGCATCCAGAATATTGGTCTTTCCAACTCCATTGCTACCAACAAAACAGTTGATTTTGGTATCGAACTCGAAATTCCTGGATTCAAAGTTTTTATAGTTTATAAGTGATAACTTTTTCAAAAACATAGGGAAAACTCGTGGATATTTTTGACCCCGAACATTAGGGAACCTGCAAAATATCGAAAATTAACGAATAAATACCCCCTAGGGTTTCAATAAAAACTTTATTTTTGCGCGACCAATTAAAATGAGGGATGGCTACATATAAAAGGCGGGGTTTCAAACCCAAAAACAAGGCGGAAGAGAAACAACTCGATACCCAGGAAAGTACTACGGCCGAGGTTTTTAGCACCTTGGATGAAGGTGCTTCCAGGACAGAGGCCTGGGTCTCCAAGAACCAGAATTATATTTTGGGCATTATTGGGGTTATCGCAGTAGGGGTTTTAGGCTATCTGGCTTATACCCAATTTGTACAAAAACCCAAGGAGGCCAGTGCCGCAAATGAAATGTATTATCCGCAGCAATACTTTGATCAAGCCCTAAGTAGCGAAACCGCAAAGGACTCCTTGTACAACTTGGCTTTGAACGGTGCAGAGGGGAAATATGGTTTTTTGGATATCGTAGATGAATATCCTGGCACCAAGGCGGCCAATTTAGCCAATTATTCGGCTGGGATGGCCTATTTGAACACTCAAAAATATCAAGAGGCTATTGATCATTTGGAAGAATTTAAGTCGGACGATGATATTTTGGGTGCCCTGGCCAAAGGAGGTCTTGGGGATGCGTTTATGCAATTGGGACAGCCTGCAGAAGCATTGGGATATTATGAAAAGGCACTGACCCATAGTATCAATGATTATACTACGCCAAAATTTTTGTTCAAGTCCGGTGTTACCGCCATGGAGCTGGATCAGAATGAAAAAGCGCTCCAGTATTTTGAGCGTATAAAAAACGAATTTCCAGATTCCGATGAGGCAAAATCCATAGATGCATTTATTGGAATGGCCAAAAGTGGAAAGTAATGGCCACGGCAAATAAGAACTTATCCGTTTATAAAAAGGAAACCATCCCAAATGCCAAGAACCTCAGGTTTGGCATAGTTGTTTCCGAATGGAATTCCGAGATTACCGAAGGACTTTTTAGCGGGTCAAAAGAGGCTTTGTTGGACTGTGGTGCGCTACCGGAAAAGATAACAAGATGGAACGTACCAGGTAGTTTCGAATTGATTTTTGGCTGTAAAAAAATGGCCAAGGAAATGCAGGTAGATGCCATTATTGCCATTGGCAGTGTAATTAGGGGCGAGACCATGCATTTTGATTTTGTTTGTAGTGCCGCCGCCCAGGGCATAAAAGACCTTAACTTACAATTATCGGTACCTGTTATTTTCTGTGTACTCACCGATGATACTTTGCAGCAAGCCAGGGAGCGTAGCGGAGGTAAGCACGGAAATAAAGGCACTGAGGCCGCTATAGCTGCAATAAAAATGGCGACCCTAGGAAATAACTAAGTCTCTTTGGAAAAGCCATAACTTTCAGATTTCAAATTCCTTTTCCAACTTCCTACCTTTAAATAAGGCTGTTAACAAATTTTGGGAATCCCTTTACGGCATATTTTTTGATTTTAAGTAACTTTGAAAATCATGGGTTTTATAAGCAAATTCACGAAATTACGCAAGAACAAGGAGTTCGGTTACCAACCCCGTTACTACAATGACAAGGGGGAGGGGAGTCCATTTAAATTGGAAAATCGTTTTGACAAATACCGTACTACAGTTAACACTCCCAGGGGCCTAAAAGGTAAATTTCGGAGCGTGAAAGAAGATATGCAAAGATCTGGTGATCGTCATATTAAAACCCGAATGGCCATTATCATTGCCGTTTTAGTCCTTATTTTTCTTTACATCATAGATTTTGATCTCTCTATATTCTTTGGGCGATAATGGCGGATATCATTAAACTATTGCCCGACCATGTGGCCAACCAGATTGCCGCAGGTGAAGTTGTACAGCGTCCTGCTTCCGTGGTAAAAGAACTCTTGGAGAATGCCATAGATGCCCAATCCAGTAGCATAAAGCTTATTGTTAAGGATGGGGGCAAAAGTCTTATCCAGGTTGTAGACGATGGTATGGGCATGAGTACTACCGATGCACGTTTGAGTTTTGAAAGACATGCCACATCCAAAATAAAAAGGGCGGAGGACCTTTTTAATTTACATACCAAGGGTTTCCGTGGGGAGGCCTTGGCCTCTATAGCTGCCATTGCCCATGTGGAAATGCAGACCCGTTCCGAAGGGGAAGAGGTGGGTACCCGTTTGAAGATAGAAGGAAGTGAGGTTGTATCCCAAGAAGTCTGCGTAACGCCCAAAGGCACTTCATTGTCCGTAAAAAACTTATTTTTTAATATCCCTGCACGCCGTAACTTTTTGAAGTCGAATCAAGTGGAACTTCGGCATATTACGGACGAATTTCACAGGGTAGCCTTGGCACACCCTAATATCATGTTTCACTTTTACAATAATGGAAGTGAACTCTTCAATTTGCCAAAGAGTACCTATCGCCAGCGAATCGTCCATATTTTTGGGACAAGGGCCAATGCAAAATTGGTACCTGTTGAGGAGGAGACCAACGTTGTAAAAATTCAGGGATTTATACATAAACCGGAGTTTGCAAAAAAGAGTAGGGGCGAGCAGTTTTTTTTTATAAATCACAGATTCATCAAAAGCCCCTACCTACATCATGCGGTTGTCTCGGCTTTTGAAGGACTCATTAAAACGGACACCTATCCTGGATATTTTTTGTATTTGGAAGTAGATCCCTCTTCTATTGATATAAACATCCACCCTACTAAGACCGAGGTTAAGTTTGATGATGAGCACACCTTGTATGCGATTTTGAAATCTACTATAAAGCACAGCCTTGGGCAATTCAACATTATTCCCGCATTGGATTTTGAACACGATCAAAATTTGGACACTCCTTATACGTACAAAAACAAGGAGGCGAAACAACCACAAGTTACGGTAGATGCGGGATTTAATCCATTTTTGGACGCTCCAAGAAAGCCATCCCCGGCAACTCGTGGAAATATTTCAGCACGAAAAACGCAAGGTGAATGGGAGAGTATGTATGTAGGATTGGATCAACCCATGGGAGACAATACCAGTTTTAGTAGCGTACATTTGGAATCGGATACCATTACGGGTTCGGTTTTTGAAGGTAAAGTCGAGGTAGGGCACTCCGTTGCCACTACGTTTCAACTTCGAAGAAAATACATTGTTGCCTCCATTAAATCCGGAATGGTGGTTATTGATCAGAATAGGGCGCATCAACGTGTGCTCTATGAAAAACTACTTAAAAACGCAACGGTAAAGCAATCCGTAAGTCAGCAACTTTTGTTCCCGCTAACCCTTTCTTTTACAAAATCGGATAGGGCAATTCTGGATGAAATAAGAACGAATCTCACCCATATTGGTTTTATCTTTGAAACTTTGGATGACGAATCTTTAAAAATAACTGGAGTACCAATCCTAATTCCTGAGAATGAAGTAGGGATGGTCTTGGATCAATTGATTTCGGATTACAGACAGGAGATTATTGGCGAGAGCTTTTCACAGGCCGATATATTGTCAAAAACCTTGGCCAGGTCATTGGCGGTTAAGACCGGCGAGATTTTGGATAGCGACTCGCAACTTGCCTTGGTGAATGATTTGTTCGCTTGTAAGGAATCCAGGATAAGTCCGTTCAATAGACCAATATATATTATGCTTACCGAACAGGATATCGAAAAAAAATTTATATAGATGGGAAGATTGACCGAGGCTATTAAGCATTTGCTTATTATCAATATTTTATTTTTTGTTGCAACCGCTATTTACGGGGACCAGATGTATCAATGGTTTTCATTATGGTTTCCTAAAAATGAAAATTTTGGTTTTTGGCAGGTTGTCTCGCACATGTTCATGCATGGCGGTTTTATGCATATTGCCTTTAATATGTATGCATTGTGGGCCTTTGGGACGCCTTTGGAACGGATGTGGGGCCGTAATAAATTTTTGTTTTTTTATTTTTCGGCCGGTTTGGGTGCTGCATTGATACATACGGGGGTTAACTATTATTACTTCAACGAAGGAATTGATGCCATCGTTAATTCAGGTATTTCAAAAAGTCAGATTATTGATATTGTTTCTGAAGGGAAATATAGCCCGGATTGGTATAATTTGGCCTCAAAAAGTACCATAGACAACTTCCTTTCAGCCTATAATACTCCAGCTGTTGGTGCCTCTGGTGCTATTTATGGTGTTTTGGTGGCCTTTGGTATGTCTTATCCCAATAGTGAACTTTTTATCATATTCTTGCCCATTCCGATTAAGGCAAAATTCTTTATTCCCGTGTTGATTGCAATGGATCTTTTCTCAGGAGTTACCGGGGTATCTATTTTTGGTCAAGGAATAGCACATTTTGCCCATATCGGTGGAGCGTTATTTGGATTTATCATGATGTGGTACTGGAAAAAAAACCAGTTTAACAAAAATCGCTGGGATTAAATATGAATGGGGGAAATTTAAAATATCAATATGCGAGGCTTAGTATAGCTGAAAAGCTTATTGCAATCAATGTTGTAGTATTTATTATAAATGGGTTGTTTCCTTTTTTGCTTGGTCTACAAAAGAACAGCATTGTACAATGGTTTCAACTTCCCAAAGACTTTTTTGATTTCCTTTCCCAACCTTGGTCCATAATAACCTATTCCTTTTTTCATGGGGGATTGGGACATATCTTTTGGAATATGTTAGTACTCTACTTTGCCGGCCGTATTTTCCTGAATCTTTTTGATGGAAAGCGCTTTTTGAACGTCTATTTACTCGGTGTAATATTAGGCGGCTTATTTTTTCTGTTGAGCTATAATCTCTTTCCAGCTTTCTTTGGGGTAAATGCCGTGCTCATAGGTGCTTCGGCCGGGGTACGTGCCGTGTTGATCTTTATCTGTGCCTACATACCAAATCAAGAAGTTCGGCTTATTTTTTTCAATATTAAGCTCTGGTACATCGGCGTCTTTGTGGTGGTGATGGATTTAGTTTCAATGCCTTACACCGGTAATGCGGGAGGACATTTGGCACATTTAGGAGGGGCATTGTTGGGTTATGTATATGCCAGGCAATTGCTAAACGGTAGGGATATTGGGGAAGGTTTTTCAAAATTCATGGATGGTATGGCCAATCTTTTTAAGAAAAAGGAGAAAAAAGCCCCCTTAAAAACGGTGTATCGTAAGACCAAAGCGAAGGAAAAATCAAAAAAAGAATATGGCAAGGAAGCGCATCAGCGCAAAATAGATGCTATTTTAGATAAAATAAGTAAGTCGGGATACGAAAGCCTATCCAAGGCAGAGAAGGATTTTTTGTTCAAAGCGGGTAAAGAAGACTAGTTTGATCAAGCGTTTATCCCTCTTCAATAAAGCGATTTTTGTTTTTAATGCAATTTTTGCGCTCGCACTGATACTTGTTTATCTTGATTTCTATGGACTTTTGGGGAGACTTTCCCTCGTGTCGTTTTTAAATCTATTGGTCCCATTCCTGGTAGGTGCCAATGTCTTGTTTTTAACTTATTGGTTAATCCTGAAGAAAAGAGCATTTCTTTTATCTGCCATCATTCTTATTCCCGGGTATTTTATGTTCGGGGCATTCATAAAGTTATTTGATTCAAATGCTATCATTGATACTCAAGGCATTAGTGTTTTGACTTTTAATGTCCATAACTTTAATGGATTAACGTGGGCAAAAGATTCAGCATTCGGTAACAAAATCTTGGATTTTCTGTTGGAGCAGGATGCCGACATCATTAATTTTCAGGAGTTTGGTCATATAAAAAGGAACGCCCTGGATAAGTATCCCTATGGTTATGTCAACTTCAATTCTCCAAACGGTGAAGAACGGGTAAACCAGGCCATTTTTTCAAAATATCCGATTATTGCCAAGGGCTCATTGGATTTTCCAGAAAGCCGGAATAACGCCATATATGCTGATATTGTGATATCGTCCGATACTATTCGAATCTATAATGTGCATCTACAATCCCTGCAATTCCGATTAGGTTCCGTAAAAAGGGAAGAGCCGCAACGGCTGTATAAAAGATTGGGCAGGGCACTTGCCAAGCAAGAAGACCAGGCCATGATATTGGTGGACCATTTTGAAGGCACTAGGCATAAAAAGATTGTCTCTGGCGATTTCAATAACACCCAATTTTCGCGCATTTATAATACTTTAAAAGGTGATTTTAAAGATACCTTTCAAGAAAAAGGCATTGGATTCGGTAGTACTTACAATTTAAGATTTCTACCCTTTCGTATTGATTTTATCCTGGTTGATCCAAGTTTTGAAGTGACCGCCCACAGGAACTACGATGTACAACTTTCGGACCATTTGCCCGTAATGGCATCATTCCGACTGAAGGATGATGAATAAACAGTCTGTGGCATCGGCTAGCATATGTATCAATGCGGCAATCCCGAAAATTCTAATCTTTTCAAAAAATAATAACATCAAATAGAACGCAATTGCCCAATAACTATGCAAGGGATGAAAATTGATGCTGCACCGATTTGGATCAAAAATAGGATCTGCCCATAAATGATCTATATCTATAAGAATTCCTGCCAAAAGTATCAGGACTATTTGCCATTTATTGTTTTTAAAAAAAAGTAGCCCCACCGCTACGGGAACCAAAAAGTGTATTCCGTAATGTAGCGCAAACCTAAGCATAGATGAAATCCAAATTCTGATTTTGTAAGAAAGAAACGGTACGGGGACCCTCATTGAACAAGAGATCTAGCACACTTAAATTTTTGATAAATCCATGACGCCCCCCAAAAACCTGAGTATATGTTTCCTGAACCAACTGGATTTCCTTTTTGGCATTCACCAAAAAACGGGCATCAACGGTTTTGAATCCTTGTCCTGGCATTTCTATACTTTTTTGATAAGCCGAGGTTTTTTTCGAAGACATTTTTATTTGGAGACAATCACAAATAGTTTCAATGGTCTTAAGATTGAAATCCAACAAAAACCGATGTTCCTTTTCAAACAACGGGGCAATATGATCTTCGTAGTACTCAAAAAACGGTGAGGTTCTATAAGCTGTTTGTAACGTACGCCAATGTTGTCGTTGCCATGAATATGAATTATCTAATCGAACCTCCTTGCACTTTTGCCGACCTTCTTTGCCACCTACATGCTTTATGGGGATTGTAAGCATATGTTTTCCCTGATCGGTGGAAATATAGCAGCGATTACGGTAGGTCTGTTTTTGATAGTTATCTTCCATCTCCCAGATAACCTTATCCCCAATTATAATGGCAAAGGCCGCTATATTCGGAAAGTAAGTTGGGTGGAGTAGGGTGTACATCTAGGAATTGATTAAAACCAATCGGTAAAAGTAAATAAACCATCGACCGACCATTGGTGATTTACGCTGTGCCTTTCTTTCTTCTTTTTCGAACAAAATCAAAAACAAACCAGGCCGCTAAGGCTATCAAAAACCATTTGAAATAGGATTTGGGTTCACCCTCTCCATGTACCGTAGTAAATACCCTGTCCCAACGTATTTCCCAATTACCAAGCCCATCGGTAAAATTCTCGATACTCATCCATATAAAAATCGGCGTACCCACAATGTGGTCCTCAGGTACATAACCCCAGGCCCTACTATCTTCAGAATGATCTCTATTATCTCCCATCATCCAATAATAGTCCTGTTTAAAGGTATAGGAATCGGCCACCTCACCATTAATTCTTATCTGATTCCCGGACACTTCTATGGTATTATGTTCGTAGTCCCTAATAATTTTTTTGTAAAGGGGTAGACTCTTTAAATTCAAAGGTACGGTACTACCCTTTTCGGGAATGTAAATAGCCCCCATATTATCATAGTTCCATGGATAATCCGGATTTTGGGGAAATAGATTTATTCCCTGCCTTCCTTTAGGTTCAATGACTTTTACAACGGAATCAATTGCAGAATTGTTTCTTAACGTGGCAGCCATTGCATCCGTTAAGGTCACTACCCTTTGTCTATCGGCAATTTCCTTTAAGGCCAATCGCTGTTGTCTTATGAGATTGGGATCAATGCCTTTGTTATCCGTTAAGATTTGAATAGGTTGGGACTCGTAAACCCGATAGCCCGCCAATTGTAAGGCCCTTTTCTGAACTTGGGTCAAAGTCTGGGCAACATACAACCTGTTGAATTCGTTTACTCCCAATTCCGCAAGCAATCTGGAAGAAACACCTTTTTGGCCATAGGCCATATAATCATATTGGGGTTTGGCCCGATCGGAAAGTTGCAGTTGTTTCCCATTAATGTAAACAAAACCATCTATTACAGCCAAGGAATCCCCAGGAACTCCCACACATCGTTTTACGTAATTTGATTTTTTATCAATGGGCTTTTTAACTCCTTTTTCCTTTTTAAAGAAAACTCGGACCGTATCCGCAGGCCAGCTGAACACTACAATATCATTGCGTTTTACTTTTGTAAAGCCAGGTAATCTAAAATAAGGCAGTTGGGGCTTGTTCAAATAGGAACGTGTCCCGATTAATGGAAGCGTATCATGAACCATGGGGGCAGCAACCGTTGTCATTGGTGTTCTAGCACCGTAATGGTATTTACTAACGAACAGGAAATCCCCAACGCGTAGGGTTCTCTCCAAAGACCCCGTCGGTATTACATAAGGCTGAATAAAATAGGTGTGTACCAAAGTTGCCGCTACAATGGCAAAAACTATGGAACTTACCCATTCGCCCAGTGCGGTTTTGGGATGAAGACTACGGTCATCCACATATTGAACATCCAAGGCATAATTCACATAGTAAATATAAAACCCAAGGGTAAGGATGACCAGCCAGGTCTCCAAGAGATTATTTCTTCCAAAACTTCGGATGGTCTCCACCCAGATGACAGGAAACATCAACAAATTAATTATGGGAATGAACAATAAAATAACCCACCATTTAGGCCTATTGATGATTTGCATCAAGATTATGGCATTGTATACGGGAATGGCCGCTTCCCAAGCTTTTCTACCTGCCTTTACGTATAGTTTCCAAGTGCCCAGGAAATGTATTATCTGTACAAGAAGAATAAAAATAATCCATTGTGATCCGTTCATAGAAAATCGTGTTAGTTGCTATTGGCTGGCTTTAAATCAATTTTTAAATAAAGGTTTTTGTAAAAGTGTACACGAGGATACGTACTTTATACTTCGAAAAGTTACACATCTTAACCTAGATTTAACACATCTTTCATGGAAAATATGCCTTTCTTTCCCAAAATCCATTCCGCTGCAATTACGGCTCCAAGGGCAAAGCCTTCCCTATTATGCGCGGTATGCTGTATTTCAATGCTATCCACTTCGCTATGGTATGAAACGGTGTGTGTGCCGGGAACGGCATCGATTCTTTTTGAGGTTATGGGTACGGTCTTTTCTCCATTACCATCTAGCTTCCAATCTAAATAATCTGTATTTTCTATGACCCCTTGGGCCAAGGTAATGGCCGTACCACTGGGAGCATCCAATTTTTGGGTGTGATGGGTTTCCTCCAATGCTATTTTGTATTCATTCACATTTCGCATCATTTTGGCCAGATAGGTATTTAGTTCAAAAAAAATGTTTACACCTAAACTGAAATTAGATGCATAAATAAAGGCTCCATTTTTTTCATGACATAGATCCAGCACTTTATCATAATCCTTTAACCAACCCGTGGTACCCGAAATAATAGGAATATCATGTTCCAAACAACTACTTATATTGCCTAGGGCAGAATCTGGTGTGCTAAAGTCTATAGCCACATCCATATCGGAAAAGTCGATATTGGTAGTTCCTATATCCACCTTGGTACTGATGACATGCCCTCTTCCAAGAGCAGTGCGTTCTATCATCTTGCCCATTTTTCCATACCCAAACAAAGCAATTTTCATGCGCTAAAACTTAATAGTTAATGCCAACCCATAGTTGGGATCTGTGGTAATAGGATTTAAGTCGATATAAGGCTGTATATTTAAATCAAAACTTAAATCATCGTCGATATTATACTGCTTTAAATGTGCATCCACATTGGCATCCACAACATTGAGGGCGTACAAGAGAATAGTGATTAAAAGAGCCAGATCCCGGTCCCGTTGAAATCTCTCCTGAGCATCCTCAAGGGCATCATCTGAAAAATCAGGATTTCCCGGATCTATCCCACTTCCATCCAGATCGTAAAACTCATCATCCGTGAAACCGGCCCTTCTTCTTTTGAAAGCAGCCCTGAAACGATCGTACCGCCCGTCATTAAAGGTGTAGGCATAAATACCAGTTCCAATAGCAGCGTATACGATAGGAACCTTCCAGTACCTTTTGTTGTAGATTTGTCCAAGACCCGGTAATACGGCTGAGTAAAATGCCGCTTTACTTGGGGCCAAGGGGTTTATGCGTTTTTTTTTAGCGACTAAAGTGTCTACAACCATTACCCCTTCCTCTTCCAGATCCATTTTTAGGGAATCCACTTCTTGATCCTGGGGTTTCTTTTCCTGTGCAGAACCTATTGTAGCTGCAAGAGTAAAAAATGTGACTATGATGAGGGTTCTATTCAACAAGAATCAATTTTTTAAGCCGATCAAGTTCTTCTTTGGTATGAAAGGGAATGATAATTTTTCCCTTGCCGGATTTTGATGCATTGATAACCACTTTTGTGGATAGGTGACTGGTGAGCTCCTCGGTGAGATTTTTGGCGAAGTCTGGTTCTTCCCTAAGCTTTTTAACCAGTTCTTTACCAACGCTATTGCCTTCATGATAAGCTTTTACGGCCTTCTCGGTATCCCTTACCGATAGGTTTTTGGAAACTATTTTTTCATACAAGGAAATCTGATCTTCCTTTAGATCTATATTCACCAATGCCCTACCATGGCCCATACTCACAAACCCATCACGAATTCCAGTCTGGATTATAGGATCAAGTCGTAAGAGGCGTAAATAATTGGTAATGGTGGAACGTTTTTTTCCTACCCTGTCACTTAATCTTTCTTGGGTCAATTCAATCTCATCGATCAATCTTTGATAGGAAAGGGCAATCTCAATAGGGTCCAGGTCTTGGCGTTGTATATTCTCAACCAAGGCCATTTCCAGGGATTCTTGATCGTTTGCAATACGGATATATGCCGGAATGGTAGCGAGACCTATCATTTTAGACGCCCTCAATCGTCGCTCCCCGGAAACCAATTGATAGGAATTGAATCCTGATTTACGGACGGTAATGGGTTGTATAACTCCCAATTCCTTTATGGACGTGGCCAGCTCGTTTAATGAATTATCATTAAAATTAGATCGTGGCTGAAAAGGATTTACTGCAATGGCATCCACATCCAGTTCCACAATATTCCCAACAACCTTATCCGCATTTTTATCGGATGCCGATTGTATATCATTTTCAGGATCTTTGAGCAGGGCGGACAACCCCCTTCCAAGAGCTTGTTTTTTTGTTGCTTTCGCCATTATACAGTCTCCATATTTTTCTTCACCAGTTCATTGGCCATATTAAGGTAGTTGGCCGCACCTTTGCTACTGGCATCGTATTTAATAATACTCTCACCATAGCTAGGTGCCTCACTGAGCCTAACATTGCGTTGTATAATGGTATCAAAGACCATGTCCGCAAAATGTTTTCTTACTTCCTCCACTACTTGATTGGATAGGCGCAATCTGGAGTCGTACATGGTAAGCAGCATCCCTTCGATATCCAAATCAGGATTGTGTATTCTTTGTACGCTTTTAATGGTATTGAGCAATTTACCAAGACCTTCCAATGCAAAATATTCACATTGAATTGGAATGATTACGGAATCGGCAGCCGTTAAAGCATTTAGAGTCAATAAGCCCAAGGATGGGGCACAATCTATTAGAATATAATCATAGGCATTTCTGAGTTCGGAAATTGCTTTTTTGAGCATGTATTCCCGATCTTCCTTGTCGACCAATTCAATTTCAATAGCTACCAAATCGATATGGGCAGGAATTAAATCCACATTGGGCGAGGAAGTCTCCAAAATGGTTTCAGTAGCATTTTTGGTATGTTCCAAAAGTTGGTATGTGCCTAAATCCACTGATTCTACCTCAATTCCCAAACCGGATGTGGCATTGGCCTGTGGATCCGCATCTATAAGCAATACCTTTTTCTCCAGAACCCCCAACGAAGCCGCTAAATTGACCGTGGTAGTGGTTTTCCCAACCCCACCTTTCTGATTGGCAATAGCAATAATCTTCCCCATTATATCATCATAAGTTAGGGGTTAAAAATACGATTATTTAATCGACCAGAAAATGTATTTTGTTAACACAAGGTGAATAACTAGGGCACTTTGCGTTAAAGTTGGTTAAATAGGGCCAATCCTGTTAATTTACGTGTCAGACCTTATTCGATTTTTGCATTTAGTCGAGCAGTATCTCCAGAATCTGTATGGCCGCATCACTAATTTTGGTGCCTGGGCCAAAAACGGCTACTGCCCCGGCATCGAACAGGAATTCGTAATCCTGATGTGGAATTACTCCGCCCACGATGACCATAATATCTTCCCTACCATGGTTTTTGAGCTCTTCCAAAACCTGTGGTACCAAGGTTTTATGACCTGCCGCCAAGGAGGAAACACCTAAAACATGCACGTCATTCTCAACAGCTTGCTTGGCCGCTTCCATCGGAGTTTGAAAAAGAGGGCCAATATCCACATCAAAACCTAGATCGGCATAACCTGTAGCAACGACCTTAGCACCCCGGTCATGGCCGTCCTGCCCCATCTTGGCTATCATTATACGTGGTCTTCTGCCATCTTTTTCAGCAAACGTATCGGCCATTTCCCTGGCCTTTTTGAAACTTTCATCGTCCTTTATCTCTTTTGAATACACCCCGGTAAATGTTTGAATTTTCGCTTTATATCGTCCGAATGCCGTTTCCAGGGCATCACTGATCTCTCCCAACGTGGCCCTGGCCCTTGCAGCCTCTACCGCCAAAGCCAACAAATTGTCTTCCTTGGAAGTTTCTTGGGCATCGGATTTTCCTTGGGCTACTTCCGTTAATTTCTCAAGTGCCTTTTTCACCGCCTGGGCATCCCTATCTTTTTTGAGTAATTCCAAACGCTCTATTTGCTGCCGTCTTACCTCTGCATTGTCAACTTCCAAAATCTGTAAGGGATCTTCTTCTTCAAGTTGATACTTGTTGGTACCTACTATGATATCCTGTCCTCCATCAATACGTGCTTGTTTTCTGGCAGCAGCCTGCTCTATACGCATTTTTGGAATACCTGCTTCAATGGCTTTGGTCATTCCGCCCAATTCCTCTATTTCTTCGATCAACTTCCACGCCTTATGTGCCAGATCATTGGTAAGACTTTCAACATAATAGCTTCCACCCCAAGGATCTACGGTCTTTGTAATTTTTGTTTCTTCCTGTAAAAAGATTTGGGTATTCCTGGCAATACGTGCGGAAAAATCCGTGGGTAGGGCAATGGCTTCATCCAAGGCATTGGTATGTAGACTTTGGGTACCCCCAAATGCAGCTGCGGCGGCCTCAATAGCTGTACGAGCTACATTGTTGAAGGGGTCTTGTTCCGTAAGGCTCCATCCGCTGGTCTGACAGTGTGTACGCAATGCCAAGGATTTTACGCTCTGGGGATTGAACTGCTTTACCAGTTTGGCCCACAGCATTCGACCGGCCCTCATTTTGGCGATTTCCATAAAATGGTTCATGCCTATGGCCCAAAAGAACGAAAGCCTTGGGGCAAATTGATCAATGCCCAGACCGGCTTTTAATCCGGTCCTAATATATTCCAAGCCATCAGCCAAAGTATAGGCCAATTCAATATCCGCCGTGGCTCCGGCTTCCTGCATATGATAGCCGGAAATACTTATGCTATTGAATCGTGGCATGTGTTTACTTGTATACTCAAAAATATCCGCTATAATCTGCATGGAAGGAGTAGGAGGGTAAATATAGGTGTTCCGCACCATGAACTCCTTTAGAATATCATTTTGGATGGTGCCCGCCAATTGTTCCGGTGCGGCACCTTGCTCTTCCGCAGCTACAATGTAAAAGGCCATAATGGGTAGTACCGCTCCGTTCATGGTCATAGAGACAGACATCTTATCCAATGGAATACCATCAAAAAGAATTTTCATATCCTCTACCGAATCTATGGCCACACCAGCTTTACCCACGTCGCCAACAACGCGTTCGTGGTCACTATCATAACCCCTGTGGGTGGGAAGGTCAAAGGCTACGGATAATCCTTTTTGGCCCGCGGCCAAATTCCTTCTATAAAAGGCATTGCTCTCCTCTGCAGTGGAAAATCCGGCATATTGCCGTATGGTCCAAGGTCTTCTAACATACATGGTAGAATAGGGCCCTCTTAGATTAGGGGCAATACCTGCTACAAAATCAAGGTGTTGTAAGTTTTCAATTTCCTTTTTATCATATACAGGTTTTAAAGGAATATGTTCCGCTGTTTCAAAAACATTTCTATTTTCTATCTTCTTTTCCAGGGTTGGATTTTGCCTCAACTCCAAGTGCCCTACTTCTTTTCTATTCATCACCTAATCTTTTTTGTTCAAGAGATTCCGCTAGCCGTTTTTCCAAAATAGGTTCTATCAAAGTTTTTCGTTTGTCCTTTTTTAAAAAGGGGTAGAGTTCCAAGGCCTCTTTCATGCGGTCTTGATCGTTCTGATACTTGTTGGTGCCTAAAAGCACCTCCTTTCCTTCGTCAAAGAGCGATTGTTCTTTTTCCGCGCTTTCCTTGACCTTTTTTTGAATTATATGTTCTTTTAGTTGTTTAAGAAACCCTCCTCCGGCCTCGATGGATTTAAAGAGCTCCAAAGCTTTTTCCGCCAATTGATGGGTTAAGCTTTCAATGTAATAGGCACCATCAGCGGGGTTGGCTACTTTCTCAAAATAGCTTTCACCCTTTAGGATCAATAATTGATTCCTGGCTATCCGTTCTCCAAATTCATTATCCTTATGGAAAATGGCGTCGTAGGAAAGGTTACATATCGAATCGGAACCTCCTAAAATGGCCGACATACTTTCCGTAGTAGTACGAAGCATATTTACATTGTAGTCGTACAGCGTTTTGTTTCTTTTAGTGGGAAGTGTCAGAATGTGGCAATCGGTTTCTACTCCATACTCTTGTGCCAAAGTTTCCCAAAGCAATCTAAGCGCTCGTAATTTGGCTATTTCAAAGAAATAATTGGTGCCTATAGTGACCTTGAAAACAATGGTGGTTACCTCTTTATCCAACTCCTTGAAAAAATTAAGGTACTCGTTGGCCTGTGCAAGGGCATAGGCCAATTGTTGCACTTTATTGGCCCCGGCATTTTGATATAAGGAAACGTCGGTTCCTAGGATACCGATGGAGGGATTCCCTTGGGTGTAATCATGGATTTCCTTTACTATCTGGTAATCCTTGTCCATAGAATGATACCAATTTCCAGTTCTTGCCAGATTCCCCACAATATCCAAGTTAAGAAAGACTTCTGTCTTTTTATCACCGATATAGTCCACAAGGGACTTTAAATACTTGGATGATAGAAAAGTAAACTCAAAATAAACAGGAACTGATTCTAGATCAATATTGGTAAGTAGATCATTAATGGAAATAGTTTCCGAGGGTATGATCATCAAAAGACTTTCCGCACCCCTTTCCAGGGCTTCAATTGCTTTCTTGTTCGCACGTTTGGAATCTTGGACATAAAGACTTTGGGTCACATACCATTTTTTGGGAGATTTCGAGATATTGGGGAGGACCCCTTCAACATCCTCGGAATGGTAAAACGGTTTTACATCAACTCCCTCGGGAGATTTCCAAATCAAAGCTTCGTTGTAATCCGCGCCTTTAAGATCCACTTGGATTTTTTGTTTCCAAGCCTTGGCCGATACTGGGTCAAACTCATCGAACAAATTTACGCTACTCATCTTTATTGGTTTTAAGGCTATCTTCATACTCTATGAGATAGATTTCTTCATTTTTCTTTTTGAGATAATATTGCTCACGTGCAAATTTTTCCAACTCTTTAGGGTCGGACAGTTTCTCTATAATCTTTTTGTCCTTCGCAATCTCCTCGCGCAAAAAATCCTGTTGTTTTTCCAATTTTTTGATTTCTTTTTTCAGCTCCATATGAATTAAGAGCGAATTGGTATCAAAGAACAACATCCATATCACGAATACTGTAAGCACTAAAACGTATATGTTGGTTAGCACCCCGAACCATTTTTTCTTTTTCAGTTCCTTTAGACCCATGACGCTAAGCTAGTTTTTCGTTAATGATGGTGCGAACAATATCCACGGCCACCGTATTATAGGTGTTATTGGGTATAATAATATCTGCATATTCCTTTGTGGGTTCTATAAACTGATCGTGCATCGGTTTTATGGTAGTCTGATAATTGTTCAAGGTCTCGTTAAGGTCCCATCCCCGTTCGTTAACGTCCCGCTTCAACCTGCGGATCAACCTTTCGTCGGAATCGGCATGTACAAAAATCTTTATATCGAACATCTCTCGTATCAATGCATTTGTCAATATTAAAATGCCCTCTACAATGAGCACCTCACTGGGGTTTACCGTTACCGTATCCTTTGTTCTGTTGCATTCCAAGAAAGAGTATACGGGCTGCTCAATGGAATGTCCTGCACTTAATAACTGAAGATGTTCCTCCAATAGCTCGAAATCTATGGATTGCGGGTGGTCAAAATTAGTTTTCTTCCTTTCTTCGATATCCAAATGTGAAAGGTCTCGATAATAGGAGTCCTGGGAAATTATACCCACTTCTCCCGGAGGAAGTTCATCAACTATTTGATTTACCACCGTAGTCTTACCACAGCCGGTACCCCCAGCAATTCCAATAATCAACATACGCTTTGGTTTTAATCCAAAAATACGGATTTGACGCTAAAGCAACTATTCCACATGGTCTTTTACAGGTACAAGATTAGTACCTTCTTTTGTATAAAAACATGATAAATTTCATATTCCCAAGTGTTTTTTCAAGATACTTTTGTGCTAGAATGTTAAGTGCCGACTGGGCGTTATGGGAATCCAATGGGAATTATTGATAGCTGGGAAAGAAAAAAAAGAATTGGTTAACTTAAGAATTTTTGATTTGAAACATAAATTAACGGAAAATTAAACTTTAAATGACCATGCCTATGGACAATGTATTTAAGGTAACGGTAAACGAGAATCTTACGTTTGACCTAACCGATGGGGATATCCAAAAAGTAGATGCCCTACGTACCACTGGGACCCAGTATCATATTCTTCAGGGGAACAAACCTTTTTCAGTCGAAATTGTAAACTCCGACTTCAATCAAAAAACATATGAAATAAAAGTGAACAACAATTCATATGCTGTCAACATAGCTGATGCATTGGATCTTTTGATCAATGACATGGGGTTTTCCTTATCGTCTGCCAAGGATATCGGTTCTATTGAGGCACCTATGCCCGGTTTAATCTTGGAAATAAGTGTAAAGGAAGGTCAGGAAGTAAATGAGGACGACCAGCTTTTAATTTTGGAAGCAATGAAAATGGAGAATGTGATTACCTCTCCTAGGAACGGTGTAATCAAATCCATAGGGGTTAAACAAGGAGATGCGGTAGAGAAGAAACATTTACTTATTGAATTTGAATGATATGAAAAAAATATTAGTAGCAAATAGAGGAGAGATTGCGATTAGGGTCATGAAAACGGCCCAGAAAATGGGTATCAAGACCGTGGCCGTTTATTCCGTAGTGGACCGCAACGCGCCTCATGTCCGGTTTGCCGATGAGGCCGTCTGTATTGGGGAAGCACCTTCTAATCAGTCTTATCTCAGAGGCGACAAGATTATCGAGGTGGCAAAAAGTTTGGGTGTAGATGGTATTCATCCCGGGTATGGATTTTTGAGTGAAAATGCTGATTTTGCCGAGGCTGTAGAGAAGAACAATCTTGTTTTCATTGGCCCCAAATCCAAGGCCATTCGGGTTATGGGAAGCAAGTTGGCCGCCAAAGAAGCGGTAAAGCAGTATAATATTCCCATGGTCCCAGGTATAGACGAGGCTATTACCGATGTACAAAAGGCCAAGGAAATTGCAAAGGAAATCGGTTTTCCTATTTTAATTAAGGCATCCGCCGGGGGAGGCGGAAAAGGTATGCGTATTGTAGAAAAGGAAAAAGACTTGGAATCGCAGATGAACCGGGCCATTAGTGAAGCCACTTCAGCTTTTGGGGACGGTTCCGTATTTATTGAAAAATATGTAACCTCTCCTAGACACGTGGAAATTCAAGTGATGGCGGACAGCCATGGCAATATTCTACATTTCTTTGAAAGGGAATGTAGTATACAGCGTAGGCATCAGAAAGTGGTAGAGGAAGCTCCTTCATCCATCTTAACTCCAGAACTACGGGCAGAAATGGGAGATGCTGCCGTTAAGGTAGCCAAAGCATGTGATTATCTGGGTGCCGGGACCGTTGAATTCCTCATGGACGCCGATCACAACTTTTACTTTCTGGAAATGAATACACGGCTACAGGTAGAGCATCCCGTAAGTGAAATTATTGCAGGTGTGGATTTGGTAGAGTTGCAGATCAATATTGCCCGGGGCGAAGCGCTTCAAATAAAACAAGAAGACCTAAAGATACATGGACATGCCTTGGAACTTAGGGTATATGCCGAAGACCCATTAAACGACTTCTTGCCTAGCGTAGGTACCTTGGAAACCTATAAATTACCTACGGGAGAAGGAGTTCGCGTGGATAATGGTTTTGAGGAAGGAATGGATGTTCCCATTTATTATGATCCTATGCTTTCCAAATTGATAACCTATGGCAAAAATCGAGAAGAGGCCATTCAGCTTATGATCAAAGCCATTGAAGACTACCATATTGAAGGCGTCCAGACCACTTTACCTTTCGGGAAATATGTTTGTGAACATGAAGCCTTCCGCTCAGGAAACTTCGATACACACTTTGTAAAGAACTACTATTCGCCAGAGGCATTGAAAGAAAGTACTGAGGAAGAGGCCAAGATCGCCGCGATCATGGCATTGAAACAGTACAAGGAAGATCAAAAACTACTAAGAACACCAATAAACTAGAATATGGATCCAAAATTGGAAAAGTTGCAAGAAAGAGTGGCCCTCGCACATTTAGGTGGTGGTCAAAAACGGATAGATAAACAACACCAAAAGAAAAAGCTTACCGCAAGGGAGCGGATAAACTATCTATTGGACGAAGGGTCGTTCGAGGAGACTGGGGTTTTGGTAACACACCGTACCACAGATTTCGGAATGGACAAGGAGATTTATTTTGGCGATGGGGTAGTTACTGGATATGGAACCATTAATGGACGATTGGTGTACGTTTATGCTCAGGATTTTACTGTTTTCGGCGGAGCTTTGTCCGAGACCCACGCTGAAAAAATATGCAAGGTAATGGACCTGGCCATGAAAGTAGGGGCTCCCGTTATAGGACTTAATGATTCCGGTGGGGCCCGGATTCAGGAAGGTGTAAAATCCTTAGGCGGATATGCGGATATTTTCTTTAGGAATGTGCAAGCTTCAGGGGTGGTACCACAGATTTCCGCAATTATGGGTCCCTGTGCTGGAGGTGCTGTATATTCACCGGCCATGACAGACTTTACGATTATGGTAGAACAGACAAGTTATATGTTTGTTACCGGGCCCAATGTGGTAAAAACGGTGACAAACGAAGAGGTGACCGCAGAGGAACTCGGAGGGGCTACCACCCATGCCATGAAATCCGGAGTGGCCCATAAGACCTCCACTAATGATGTGGCCTGTTTGGAGGATGTTAAGAAGTTGTTGAGCTATTTACCACAAAGCAATAAGGAAACTCCGGAAAAATTACCGTTCCATTTGAAGGATGAAGTTCGTGATGTGCTCACGGACATTATTCCGGACAATCCCAACAAACCTTATGACATGCACGATGTGATCAATGGTATTATCGACGAGGATTCGTTCTATGAAATCCATAAGGATTACGCGGAGAACATCATTGTAGGTTTTGCCAGATTGGGTGGTCGTAGTATCGGAATCATCGCGAATCAGCCGATGTTCCTTGCCGGTGTTCTAGGCGTTAAGAGTTCTCGAAAGGCATCGCGTTTTGTTCGCTTCTGCGACTCTTTCAATATTCCGATGTTGGTGTTGGAAGATGTTCCGGGATTCTTACCGGGAACCGATCAGGAATGGAACGGGATTATTGTCCATGGAGCAAAATTGCTCTACGCCTTTAGCGAGGCCACTGTACCGAGGGTTACGGTTATAACCCGAAAGGCATATGGCGGAGCCTATGACGTAATGAACTCCAAGCATATAGGAGCCGATTTCAACTATGCCTGGCCTACCGCCGAAATTGCGGTAATGGGTGCCAAGGGTGCCAGTGAGATTATTTTTAGAAGGGAAATCATGGCCGCGGATGATCCTGCCAAAAAATTGGCGGAGAAAGAAGCGGAATATGCGGATAAGTTTGCTAACCCTTATAGGGCGGCCAGACGAGGCTTTATCGATGAGGTTATCCTTCCCAAAAATACTCGACGAAAATTGATAAAAACCTTTGCAATGTTAGAAAAAAAGGTTGTGGAATCACCTAAGAAAAAACATGGGAATATTCCCTTGTAATCATGGTTTATTTCGAGATTTGAGGCCCCGGAGGTAATAAACCTTCGGGGCCTTTTTTCAATTTAACAGAAAATTCAAATGCTTTTTAAGCTTCAATAAAAGGCATATACCTACTTTTGCCCAATGCAAAATAAACCCGAAAAACCTGATTTTGAGTTTTTGGTCCTAATGGCTTCTTTGATGTCCATTGTGGCCTTGGCCATCGATGCGTTGTTACCGGCTATTTCGGAAATTGGAGAGTCCATTAAGAGCTTTAATGCGACGGACAACCAGTTGCTCATCACCATGATATTTTTAGGCCTGGGGGTTGGTCAATTGTTTTTTGGTCCATTGTCGGATTGTTATGGTCGTAAGCCTGTAGTTTATATCGGTTTTACCCTCTTCGCCATTGCGAGTGTGGTCTGCGTTATGGCTCCTTCGTTGGAAATTATGGTTTTGGGTCGAATCTTGCAAGGTGTTGGACTTTCAGCACCTAGAACAATCGCTATATCCATTATCCGTGACACCTATAAAGGGGATTATATGGCAAGGGTGATGTCCTTTGTCACCGCCTTTTTTATTTTAGTGCCCATAGTAGCACCGGCCATTGGAAAGTGGATACTGGATGCGTTTGGGTGGGAAGCTATCTTCTATATACAGCTGTTTTTCGCGCTGGTTGTAGCCATATGGTTTTGGAAACGTCAACCGGAAACTCTAAAACCGGAATATAAAATCCCTTTCTCCAATCATGTTTTTGTTGATGGCTTAAGGGAGTTTTTAAAATTTCGGGAAACCATTGCCTTTACGTTTACTTCAGGTTTGGTTACCGGTGCGTTTTTGGTATACCTAAGTGCGTCCCAACAAATATTTGAGTCACAATATGGCCTAAAGGATGCCTTTCCTTATATTTTTGCCGGTTTGGCCATTTCCATAGGTTTGGCTACATTCCTAAACGGGGCCTTGGTGGTTCGATTCGGCATGCGAAAATTAGCACTTATGGCCCTTATGGCATTTTGTGCAATTGCCCTGCTTTATGTCTTTATTTTTTGGAACAAACCAAATCCAGGAGTTTTCGTCCTGGTCGCTTTTTTATCCTTTCAATTTTTCTGTTTAGGATTTTTATGGGGGAATTTCCGTTCCATAGCCATGGAACCGGTTGGACATATTGCTGGAATAGCTGCAGCAATCAATGGTTTTGTTTCAACACTCTTGGCCATACCTATTGCCACCTATATAGGCGGCTTTGTTGTGGATTCGGTTTGGCCGCTATTCGCAGGTTTGGGAATTTGTGGATTGGTCTCACTTGGGATTATGCTTTGGGTACGAAAACCCCGGGGCATAGTTGCCCGGGGATTGAGCCGATGAACCTACACTTGGTTATCCGTCTGAACACCCGCCTGAATGACTTTGTCGGGCAGGCAGTCGAAGATATTTCATCTTGTGTTCCTAGTCGTTTATGGCTTTTTGATCAAAGCACATTCTCCATAATCTCGTCCACTACCTCAGGATTCAAAAGTGTACTGGTATCTCCCAAATTAGAGGTCTCCTTGCTGGCTATCTTGCGCAGTATTCGCCGCATAATTTTACCACTTCGCGTTTTGGGAAGGCCGGATACAAATTGAATTTTATCCAGTTTTGCAATAGGACCAATCTGTTCCGTAATCTGTTGATTGATTTCCTTACGTACATTGTCCTTGTCTCTACTTTCCCCGGTCTCTTTAAGCATTACATATCCATAGAGGGCGTTCCCTTTTACATCATGGGGGAAGCCCACAATTGCAGATTCTGCCACCGCTGGGTGTTCGTTAATGGAATCTTCTATGGGGGCTGTTCCCAAGTTATGGCCCGAAACAATGATAACATCATCTACCCGACCGGTGATACGATAATACCCCACAGCGTCCCTATGGGCACCATCGCCCGTAAAGTATTTGTTTTCATAAGCAGAAAAATAGGTATCCCGATAGCGGTCATGATTTCCCCAAATGGTACGGGCCATGGAAGGCCATGGGAATTTGATACACAGCCTACCATCAACCTGATTGCCCTGGATTTCTTTCCCCTCCTCATCCATTAATGCGGGTTGTATCCCTATGAAAGGTAGTGTTGCATATGTGGGGGTAGTGGGCGTAACATATGGAATGGGAGAAATCATGATTCCTCCGGTTTCCGTTTGCCACCAGGTATCCACGATGGGACTATGTTTTTTGCCCACATTGTTGTTATACCAGTGCCAAGCTTCCTCGTTAATGGGTTCACCAACGGAACCCAATACTTTTAGACTACTTAAGTCGTATTTTTCCACGAAGTCCAGATTTTCCTTGGCCAAGGCTCTTATGGCCGTTGGTGCGGTATAAAACTGGTTCACTTTGTGTTTTTGTACAATTTCCCAAAAGCGGCCAAAATCCGGGTAGGAGGGAACCCCCTCAAACATAACCGTAGTAGCACCATTGGCCAAGGGCCCATAAAGAATGTAGGAGTGACCGGTAATCCATCCAATATCCGCCGTGCACCAGAATACATCGTCCTCTTTGTATTGAAAGATATTTTTAAAGGTATACGCGGTATATACCATATAACCACCACAGGTGTGTACCATTCCTTTGGGTTTTCCAGTGGAGCCGGAAGTATAAAGGATAAACAAAGGGTCTTCCGCATCCATAATTTCGGCTACCAAATCGCCATAGGCTTCATCCAAAAGGGGTTGTATCCAATAATCCCGATTTTTTTTCATAGGAATTTCACTCTCTATCCGCTTCACCACCAAAACCGTTTCTACACTTGGGCAATCCTCCAAAGCCTTATCCACAATACCCTTTAGATCTATCGTCTTGGCCCCGCGGTAAGAACCATCCGAAGTAATGACCATTTTACAATCCGAGTCGTTGATTCTGGTGGAAAGGGCGTTGGCCGAGAATCCGGCAAATACTACGGAATGAATTGCGCCAATGCGCGCGCAGGCCAGGAGCGCTATGGCCAATTCTGGTATCATAGGGAGATAAATACAGACTCGATCTCCTTTTTGAATACCCTTTTCCTTGAGTACATAGGCCATTTTACTGACCCTTTTGTGCAGTTGCCGATAGGTTATATGTTCGGCTTCTTCATTAGGATCGTTAGGTTCAAAAAGGATAGCGGTCTTGTCACCTCGCGTTGGCAAATGTCTATCGATACAGTTTTCCGTAATGTTCAATTTGGCGCCATCAAACCATTTAACCTCGGGCTTTTTAAAATCCCAATGCAATACATTGTCCCATTTTTTTCGCCACACAAAATGTTCTTCTGCAATCTCTTCCCAAAACCCTTCTGGGTTACGTGTGGATTTTCGATATACTTGATAATATTCCTCTAAATGCTTAATGTGATAATTGCTCATGCGTACTTTAGATTTCTTTTAAAAATAACAAAATTTAGTGACTGGAAGCTTCTCCGGCACCACTAGGTATCCTAATATCCTCAACAATTTCTTGGACCTCCTGTGGGGGTTCGGGTGTAAACTTATTGATAACTATAGAGACGATAAAGTTGACCACCATGGCCACACTTCCAAAACCTTCCGGAGAAATGCCGAACCACCAATCTTTTTCAAGACCGGGTACTGCAGCTTTTCCCCCGTCAAAAATCCCAAACTTGAATTTGAGCATATAGAACAACATTAAGGAAATACCGACCACCATACCTGCGATTGCACCTTCTTTATTCATCTTTTTATAAAATATGCCCAAAACAATGGCAGGGAAGAAAGAGGCGGCTGCCAGCCCAAAGGCCAAGGCCACTACGGCGGCAACAAATCCGGGTGGATTAATACCAAAATAACCGGCGATTACCACAGCAATCGTTGCGGCGCCACGGGCGGCCCAAAGCTCCCCTTTATCCGAGATATTAGGGAGAAACACTTTTTTAATCAGATCATGGGAAACAGAGGATGAAATCACCAAAAGCAGTCCAGCTGCCGTAGAAAGTGCCGCTGCCAAACCTCCGGCTGCAACAAGGGCGATTACCCAAGCGGGGAGATCTGCTATTTCCGGATTGGCCAATACCATAATATCGTTGTCAATGACCAATTCGTTGATTTCTTTATCGGCAACATACTGAATTCTTCCATCCTGGTTTTTATCGTTGAACGTCAATAATCCCGTTCCTTCCCAATTCTTGAACCAAACCGGCATGTTCTGGTACGCTTCCTCATTCACCGTATTTATAAGGTTGGTTTTGGCGAATACCGATACGGCGGGAGCAGTAGTATATAGGATTGCAATAAGAAGTAATGCCAATCCCGCGGATTTTCGTGCATCCTTTACGCGTTTTACAGTGAAGAAGCGTACAATAACATGGGGAAGCCCGGCAGTGCCTACCATCAAAGCCAGTGTGATCATAAACACATCAGTAATTGATTTTTTACCTTCAGTATATTCAGCAAACCCTAATTCCGTGGAGAGTCCATTCAATTTTTCCAAGAGATATAGTCCGGAGCCATCATTCAATTTAGATCCCATACCCAATTGGGGAATGGGGTTTCCCGTCATTTGAATGGAAATAAAAATGGCAGGCACCATAAAGGCAAAAATTAGTACGCAATATTGCGCGACTTGGGTATAGGTAATGCCCTTCATTCCACCTAAAACGGCATAAAAGAGTACAATCACCATACCTATAACCACTCCCGTATTGATATCCACTTCCAAAAAACGGGAAAAGACAACACCTACACCTCGCATTTGTCCCGCCACATACGTAAAGGAGACGATAAGGGCGCAAATAACCGCCACGATACGGGCGGTCTTTGAATAGTATCGATCTCCAATAAAGTCGGGGACGGTGAATTTTCCAAACTTCCGTAAATATGGAGCTAGCAGCAACGCAAGAAGTACGTAACCGCCTGTCCATCCCATAAGGTAAACCGAGCCGTCATACCCTGCAAAGGCAATAATCCCGGCCATGGAAATGAAAGATGCCGCGGACATCCAATCCGCTGCGGTGGCCATTCCGTTCGCAAGAGGGGATACTCCGCCCCCGGCAACATAAAAATCCTTGGTAGATCCCGCCCGGGACCAAATGGCAATACCAATATACAAGGCAAATGTGATTCCCACTAAAACATACGTCCATACTTGAACACTCATAATTTTTAAAGTTTAGGTTGGTTAGGATCAGGTATCGTATCCGTATTTTTTATCCAATTTATTCATCAATCGTACATAGACGAAAATGAGGATGACAAAGATGTAAATGGATCCTTGCTGTGCGAACCAAAAACCGAGTTTAAATCCTCCGATTTGAATGTTATCGAGCACATCTTTAAATAAAATTCCTGCGCCATAGGAAACCAGAAACCAAATGGACAGTAGAATAAAGAGATATTTTACATTTTCTTTCCAATAAGCTGAAGCCTTTTGCTGTTTTTTGGTCATAGTCAATTCTATTTAATATGGCGCATCAATATAAGAATTTGCGAATAAATTCATGAGTCTATTTGGTTTGTATGTTTCATATGCTAACAAGGTAGGTAAACTACACCGCTTGAAGAGTCCTGTATGGCTCCAGTAACCGAACCCAATACATTCGTTTCGTTTCTTAATCGCAACACACCCATCAACGCAAATACCAGGGCTTCCTTGAACTCTACCAGTTTTTTTGAAGGTATAACTACTTCGATGTCATTGCCCAACTGAGCTTGCAATTCTTCAATAAAAAAGGTATTTAGGGCACCGCCTCCGGTTACAAAAAGGGTATTGTCTTTTTTGGTTTTATTCAAATGAATCTGGTTTGCAATTTGATGGCAGTTATGATGAATGGCCGTGTGCAAAAGATTTTCAATACTATCTTCAGTTGCATCCACTATAGGGACAATTTTTTCTATAAACCATTCATAACCCGTAGATTTAGGATGTGGTAGCCCATAGTACTCCAACGCATTAAGCTCTTGGAGCATCTTAGGGTTTAATGCGCCTTTACGTGCCAGTTCCCCTCCGGCATCATAATTCAATCCAATTTTCTGTGTAATGTGGTTTAAAACCATGTTTGCCTGGCCGATATCATAAGCTATGCGCTTTCCATTTTTTTCAAAGGAGACATTGCTGATACCCCCCAAGTTCAGGCAAAAGTCATATTGCCCAAAAAAAAGCCGGTCGCCAATTGGAACAAGGGGAGCTCCCTGACCGCCAATGGACACATCATTGGTCCTAAAATCGCAAATCACCTGATGGCCACAGGCATTGGCCAAATGTTGCCCAGAGCCAATTTGAAAGGTAAGTTCCATTTCTGGTTTATGATGGGTAGTGTGTCCATGACTGGCAATTGCATCAACATCCAGATTAAACTCATTGATAAAAGATTGGGCCTGTTCTCCCAACCAAGTGCCATACGCATTGTGTAATACCAAGAGTTCCTCAGCTGAAAGATGAATGGAATCCTTTAGTTTGGATTTCATTTCCACGGTATAGGAAATACTTTGGGTTTCCCTGACTTCAAATTTCCAATGGCCTCCTTGTTCATACATATGGCAAAAGGCCAAGTCAAGTCCGTCCAATGAGGTTCCGGACATGAGACCTATGATCCTGTACATCGTATTTTTCATTTCTGAAGTGTTAAAATCATGGATATTGGTTTTTTGTTTTGATCGGTTACCTCGGTCAGTCCAATAACTTTCATCCCGCACTTATTAATGACCAGCATCCAATCTTCCAGTGTACGGGCGTACCAGGCGTGTCCATTTGTAAAATTACCTGGAAGCCCTTCCCACGCATTCTCTATCCACTGGCTTTTATATTCCAACCCTTGTTGAAGCAAATAAAAAGGGTGCAGAGTTTGTATGACCATCTTTCCACTTTCCTCCAATATTTTCCTTGATTGACTTAAAAGAGGGACCAATCCGTCTTTCCCATACAGACAAAAATTAAAAATAAGGACATCAAAAGGCATTTCCGGAACTGGTTTTTTGGCTATGATTTCTTCATAACTCATACAATGATAAGTGCCTGGGCCCTTCTTGCGGGCATTTTCCAATAATGCCGGTATGGCGTCTATTCCAATTGCGGTTTTGCCCATTCCTGAAATCTCCCTGGTCAACCATCCTTCACCACAACCCACATCCAAAAATTTCGACGCATTAATGTTACGGAGAGTTTGGACAATAGCTTGGTTGGTAAATCTGCGCGACTGAATTTTTGATTCGTCAATAACCCTTATCCATTCTTCTGCATTTTCATTCCAGGATATTATGACTCCTTTATTTTTACCCATATACCAAAATCACTTTTTAACGGATATGGGGAGTTTCCCCTTTGCTTTGATTTTGCTCAGAAAATGTTCCGCAGCCACGTTCTGAAACAACTCAAAATCTTGATAAACCATTACTACGGCACTTGCATTTTCGTAGTCTATATGATTTAAAACATATGGATTGCCAAATAAATACAGTACAGTGTTTTTTGTGGTTATTAGCCTGTTTACGATTTGAAGTTCTTTCTCCGTAAACCCGAATTTGTTAACAGGCTTAATTTGAGGCGGAAACAGGGCCAAAAGGATATTCTTTTCGGTTTCCATAAATTCCGAACTGTCCATCCAGTCGGCTTTGGAGAAAGTTCGGGAATCAAATGGTTTACTTTTATGAATAGTCTTAAAAAATGAATTATCCGTCGAACGGGATATTCCAATACCCAAAAAACTTTCCTTCTTGAATTTTGATATTTTAGTTCTTGTTCCTTTGAAAAGAGTCAGGCTTTGCTTGGCTAATTTTATGTTGAGTTCATTGCTGTCTTCAAGTTCTGAATTTGAACCCATTTCTTGGACTGCGAAAACCTTCTTTTTAAGCTCCCAGATACGTTCAAAACTTTCTTCAATTTGATGGGGAGCAGCATTTTTCAGGATGGTTTCGATTCCCTCTTTGGGATGTTCGGCAAAACAAAGGACGTCATTGCCGGCATCGAAGGCTAACCACTCCAATTCTCCTTTTTTAGTATAGTTTTTGGAAACGGCATGCATATTCAACGCATCCGAAATAATAATACCATCAAATCCCATTTCTTCCCGAAGCAATCCTTTAATGATGTCTTTGGATATGCTTGACGAAATGCGTTTGCCATTTGCCAAAGCCGGAATGGATAGGTGACCCACCATCACCGAATCAACTCCTTCATCAATTAATTTTTGAAAGGGATATAATTCATTTTCAAGAAGTTCTTGCTTCGACTTGTCGATTAATGGCAGTCCCAAATGGGAATCAACAGCAGTATCCCCATGGCCTGGAAAATGTTTTATACTGGTCAGCACACCCTCACTCTGTGAGCCTTTTATAAAAGCAAGAGCCTTTTGTAGGACCGAATCCTTGTTTTCCCCAAACGAACGATACCCAATTACCGGATTGTCCGGATTGTTGTTTATGTCCGTTACAGGGGCCAAATTCCAGTGAATGCCCGCTGCCTTACAGTCCTGAGCTATATTTCGCCCGACTTCATATATGAGATCGTTATTATCCTGAATGGCGCCAAGGGTAATGGCATAGGGGTATTGTGGAGTATCCTCGATTCGCATGGCAAGCCCCCATTCGGCGTCGATAGCAATAAGCAAGGGATATTTTGCTATCTTTTGATACCGATCAATAAGCCCCTTCAGGGTGTCAAAGCTACGTTTGTTGTAGATTACTTCCTTTTTGCCTTCGTAATTGGTAGCTGCGCTGGCCCGGCTGTGGAAAAAACAAAGTCCACCGATAGCATGCTCTTTAATCAGCTTTTCCAATTTTTGAATTTCGACTTCCGAATCGTTGATGAAAGCCGCAGGCATAAACAACTGAGCGATTTTTTCGGCCTGTGAGAGTGGAGTGGAACCCCATTTTTGGATACTTGTCTTACTCATTTCCGGCCGTTTTTTTGCCATAGTCAGCAGGGTATTTGATATAGCGTAATAGAAATAATGCGGGCAATGCAGCGAGGACCACCCAGATAAAGAACCCACCATACCCTAACCAACTCTGCATGTAGCCACTAAGCATTCCTGGAAGCATCATTCCCAATGCCATAAATCCCGTGGCGATGGCATAATGGGAAGTCTTGGATTTTCCTTCGGCTATATAGATGAGATACATGAGGAAGGCTGCAAAACCAAATCCATAACCAAATTTCTCAAACACCACAGTGGCCGTTACGGCAACAATATGATCGGTTTGGGTCAGGGCCAAAATGGCGTACAGTATATTTGGAACGTTTAACGAAAGTACCATGGGAAGCATCCATTTTTTTAAGCCATCCCGTGAAATAAGGATTCCGCCTAAAATTCCACCTATGGAAAGCATTATTACGCCAACCGTTCCGAAAATGGTACCCAGTAACTCGGTTGAATATCCCAGACCTCCCTTTTCCGGAGGGTCCAGTAAGAAGGGAGCGGCCATTTTTACTAATTGTGACTCTCCTAATCGATAGGTGAGTATAAAAGCCAAAGCAATGCCGATATTCGGTTTTTTAAAAAAAGATATGAATACTTCCAAAAACCCTTTGGGTTTATCAAGGGTTATGGAAGAAGAGGATTCATATTTAGGAGTAACAAAAAAATTGGAAGCGGTCAGTGCCAGCATTAAGAAAGCAGTTGCTGTCATGGTAATGCTCCATGCCTTGGTATTGTCTCCATAATGGTTTTCCAAAAAACCGGCCAGAATCACTATAAGTCCTTCGCCAGTAACCATGGCCAGCCGATAAAAAGTACTACGTATACCTACAAAAAAGGACTGTTTTTTTTCGCTAAGTCCAATCATATAATAACCGTCCGAGGCAATATCATTGGTGGCCGAGGCAAAGGCCGCCATCCAAAAACAGGCTAAGGTGGTTACAAAGAACAAATTGGTCGGTAAACTGAGGCCTACACCAAAAAGGGCCAATGCGATGACCAATTGCATGGCCAAAAACCAATTCCGTTTGGTACTCTTTAGATCAACAAACGGGCTCCACAAAGGCTTTAGCACCCAGGGTAAATACAACAAACTGGTATACAGACCAATATCATCATTGCTAATGCCCAGTTTCTTATACATGATTACTGATACCGTTACCACAATGACATAGGGAAGGCCTTGAGTGAAGTATAAAAAGGGCACCCAGGCCCAGGCCCTTTTATCTTTTTGAATCATATGGGTCAGTTTGGTTTAAATGTATGACAATCGGTTCGCTTTCCCTACCAAATTTATCAAGAAAGGTGAGTGCGATGTGCTTTCTGCCTTGTACCAGTTTCTTTCCGATTTCTATTTGATCTTTAGTGCCTAGATAAATCTTGGCCAACAACTTTTTTATCGGATAATCCGATTTTACTTTTTTTCCAGATGCATAACACAAAGCATATGGATATACTTCAGGGTTATTTAAGCGTATCCGTATGACATCCTTCTCATTATGAACAGAAACCATATTTACTTCATCCGGGGGAGTACTATCTGCCCATGGTGAAATTGGAGTAAGTGCATCCAAGTTATAATATTTCTTTTTGAGATATTCTACTACGTCAGAGTTATTTTGCATCAGGCTTTTAGCACTGAAAAACACGTTTCCTTCAACAGCCTCATTTATACGTGCCAATTTCAACTGATCGGGTAGTTCTTTCTTTCGATCCCAAGAGGAATCACTATTATTTCGGATTTTGTATGCTCCATTTCCGATGTAGAGATTTGTATTTCTGGTATTATGGGACCACCAATCTACGATCTTGTGATGTGATGCTACCGGAAGATTCATGCTCCAATACACCTGGGGGACCAAATAGTCTAGCCAACCTTTTTCCATCCAAAGTAATGGATCCGCGTATAAATCTTCATAAGTGGTTTGTCCCGCCTTGGTATCCGAGCCTTTAGGGTCGGTCGAATTGTTTTTCCATACCCCAAAAGGACTTATACCAAATTGCACCCAAGGCTTTTTGGATTTTATGGACCGGTGAACATTTTTAACGAGGGAATCTACATTACTTCGTCGCCAATCTTCCAGTGATTGGTTGGCAAGGTGATTGGAGGCATATGAAAGTGAATCGTCAAAAACTTCATCTTTAACTTTGTAGGGATAAAAATAATCGTCAAAATGGATTGCATCAATTTCGTAGTTTGTGATTAGTTCTTCCATAATAGACACCAAATGTTTGCGTACTTGCGGCAAACCTGGATCATAATAAAACTTTTTGCCATACCCAATCATCCATTCTGGATGCAAATAATAGTCATGAATGGGACTCAGGATTTCAGTATTAAGATCAAAAGTGGCACGGTATGGGTTGAGCCAAGCGTGAAACTCCATTCCCCGTTTATGGGTTTCGTCTATCATCCATTCCAATACATCAATGCCGGGGGCTTTGCCCTCCTGGCCTGTTAAAAAACGAGACCAGGGCGCGTGCTCTGAATCATAAAAGGCATCACCGGCTGCCCTAATTTGTACAATTGCGGCATTGAAGGACATATTCTGGTAAAATTCCAAAATGTCCAAGTAGTCTGCCTTTTGTTTTTCCAAGGAATCCTTACCGCTTTTGGGCCAGTCTATATTGACCACGGTTGCGACCCAAAAACCTCGGAACTCCCTTTTAGGTTGAGGGATGGGTTTGAAGATACTACAGGAGGTCGCCAATACTAGAATTAGAAGAAAATATGGTTTTCCTGGCATTATGGTTTTTCGAAAGATTTAGTAAACGAAATTGTCATTCCGAATATAGTCGGGAATTTTTACACATGGCTAAACACGTAAAAGAATCCCTCTTTACCCGGAATGACAAAAAACAATTTTAGGCTTAACGCCTAGAGGCCCTATTCTAACTTATATCGGACAAAGGCCTCCATGGCTGCATAATCCGCTAGACCCAAGGCATTATATTTTGCAGCGGTATCTTTATTGCGCTCTTCCGCACGCATCCAAAACTCTCTGGAGTCCTCGCCTTGGAACATAACACCATCCTTCTGCGATTGATGACAAAATATGGCGTTACGTTTCCGGAGCACTTGATCAGGACTCAGAGGAACGGCCATTTCAATTTGGTCCACATCCCATTCATGCCAAGCACCCCGATACAGCCATAACCAGCAATTCTCCATGAAAGACTCTGATTTTAGTCTTGCCATAGCCTCGAAAACCGCATCCAAACAGACTTTATGAGTACCGTGTGGGTCGGCCAAGTCCCCTGCCGCATACATCTGGTGCGGCTCCACAGTCTTAATGATATCCATCATAATTTTAATATCCTCTTCGGATAAACTATTTTTTTTGATGGTTCCCGTCTCATAGAACGGTAAATCTAAAAAATGGACATTCGAGTCCTCCAAGCCTAAATAACGCGTAGCAGCATAGGATTCGCCCCTTCTGATATTACCTTTCAATTTTCTCACCTCCAAAGAGTCGATGCTACTTTCTTTTTTGGACTTGATGGTGTCGATAATGGTCTGTGCCTCATGGGAGGGTGATATTCTTTTGGAAATCTCGGCATATCGTAAGGCATCCTTGTCAGAAACTGCAATGTTGCCGGAGGTCTGGTACGCTACATGTACCTCATGGCCTTGGTCAACCAATCGATCAAAGGTCCCACCCATGGAAATAACATCGTCATCGGGGTGCGGACTAAAGATGATGACCCTTTTTTTAGCCGGCTTGGCCCGCTCTGGCCTTTTGGTATCATCAGCATCAGGTTTGCCCCCTGGCCATCCGGTAATAGTATGTTGAAGCCGGTTGAACATGCGTATGTTTAGGTCATAGGAGTCCTCTTGGGCCAATAGGCCAGACATGCCGTTATCATTGTAGTCCTTATCCGTAAGGTGAAGGATTGACTTGTCTACAGTACTACACAACCAGACTACGGCCTTGGCGGTGAGGTCATCTGTCCAATCCAGTGACTCATCCACTAGCCAAGGTGTCTTATTCCTAGTGAGCTCGCTACCCGCAGCTTTATCCAAAACAAACGTGCAGTTCTCGTGTTCTTGTAAATAGGTTGCCGGAACTTGAGGAGATATTTCTCCTTCAATGGTTTTTTTTATAATACCAGCTTTGTTTTGACCCCATGCCAAGAGCACAATTCTTCGTGCGCTTCTAACAGTGGCAATTCCCATGGTAATGGCCTTACGTGGTACATTATCGATACCCAGAAATGCGGGAGCCGCATCGACACGTGTAATATGGTCTAGTGTAATTACTCGGGTCCCGGAATTATAGTGTGACCCCGGTTCGTTAAAACCTACATGACCTGTTCTACCAATGCCGAGCAATTGAAAATCGATGCCTCCGGCCTCTCTTATTTTCTGTTCATAGGCCAAACAATATTCCTTGGTTCTTTCGGAGGATATCATTCCATCAGGAATGTTGATGTTCTCGGGCAATATGTCTATATGGTCAAACAGTTGTTCGTGCATGAAATGGAAATAGCTCTGCCTATTTTCCTTATCCATCGGCAAATACTCGTCCAAATTAAAGGTAATCACGTTTTTAAAGCTTAAGCCTTCTTCTCGATGCATCCGGACCAGTTCATCATAAACGCGGATTGGGGAAGACCCCGTTGCGAGTCCTAAGACACAGGCTTTTCCTTTAGATTGTTTTTTCCGGATCAACTCGGCAATTTCCTCCGCTACCTTTACGGAAGCTTCGTCGGAGCTTTCAAAAATCACATTATGAATCTTTTCAAAACGTGTTTCCTCGAACTGACCCGCTGGTTTATAGGTTATGTTCTTTTTTTTGACTTCTATCATGGTAGTAATTAATTTTTTAAGTCTGTTTATTTGCAATTTTTTTGCTTGCTGCCTTCAATAGGACATCTCACATTTCCCGGCGATTTTGATTTTGTCGCAAAGGTAGTAAATAAAAAATATCTCTGCGGTATTTTGCTCTTTTTTTTGCTGTTTTTTGCTATAGTTAGCATTATTTAATACTTATTTTACGATATATTAACCTTAAAAGTTTCTAAAAACAGTAAAAAACAGCATGTCGTTTTATTTCTTATCTTTGCAAATGAAATGTAATCGCACCTGTTTTTTATGCTAAAAGAGGAAAGACAACGGACTATATTGAACGAAGTGGAATTGCACAACAGAGTGCAATTGACCGATATAGCTGAAATTTTGGATGTCTCCATCGATACCGTACGAAGAGATGTTAAGGAACTTGACGCGGATAATAAACTAAGAAAAGTCCATGGTGGGGCTGTTTCCTTGGGATTTATTGGTAGCAGTACTCGAAGCGGAAACGTCTATGCACTTGATCGTAAAATCAAAATTGCAGAGAAAGCGGTCACCCTGCTGAAGGATGGAGGTGTAATTTTCATCGATGGCGGGACCACTTGTATGGAATTGGCCCGATTGATACCGGCGAAGCTGCAGTTAACCTGTTTTACCTTTAGTCTGCCTGTTGCTATGGAATTGATTTCCAAACCTAGTATTACCGTTATTTTCATAGGTGGTGAAATCTCCAAGGATGGTCAAATTTCAGTGGGGTCCAGTACAATTCATAATTTATCGGAGATCCGGGTGGATTATAGCTTCATTGGGACTGGCTATGTTGATTCCCTTTATGGGTTGACCGAATTTGATTGGGACATTGTCCAAGTTAAAAAAGCAGTGATCAAATCCTCGAAAAAAACGGTACTTTTGTCCATTTCCGAAAAGCTAAATTCCCAACATCGTTATAAAACATGTGATATCAACGCCATTGATACCATGATTACGGAACTGAACCCGGAAAACAATCTTTTGAACCTTTTTAGAAACCACGATTTACGCATACTTTAACCTATGGAATACAAAAAAATTACGGAGACTCCTTCAAATTATGACCACTTGGAACAAATGGATACGACATCCATCCTGACCAATATGAACAAAGAGGACCAAAAAGTGGCCGAAGCGGTTGCTTTGGCCATTCCACAGATTACAAAGTTGGTAGACGAACTGGCTGCTAGATTTTTAAAAGGGGGCAGACTCTTTTACATTGGTGCCGGGACAAGTGGTAGATTGGGTGTTTTGGACGCTTCTGAGATTCCTCCTACCTATGGAATGCCACATACACGGGTCATTGGTCTAATTGCCGGGGGCGATGTGGCCATTAGAAAATCAGTCGAACATGCCGAAGATGATACCCAACAGGCCTGGAAAGACCTCTTGGACTTTGATATTGACAAGAATGATGTTGTAGTTGGTATCGCCGCATCGGGCACCACGCCCTATGTAATCGGTGGTTTACAGGACGCGAAGTCCAATGGTATTTTAACGGCAGGAATAACGAACAATCCAGGTTCTCCTTTGGCCGTGGAAGCGGATATTCCAATTGAAATGAATGTGGGTCCTGAATTTGTAACTGGAAGTACACGAATGAAAAGTGGTACATCCCAAAAATTGGCCTTGAACATGATTTCAACTGCCTTGATGATAAAAATTGGAAGGGTGAAGGGAAACAAGATGGTAAATATGCAACTCAGTAATAACAAGTTGGTGGATCGAGGCACCAGATACGTTTCTGAAGGATTGGGTGTCGACTACGACAAGGCTAAAGAATTATTGGAAAAATATGGTTCTGTAAAAAAGGCGCTGGAGGAGGAGAGCTAAAAGAAAGGCCTTTTTAAGATATGGATCGTTGTAGGCCTTATTTGCCGTGTTACATTAATCCTCTGAAATCAGCTCAACTTCTGTTGGGGTAACCATTTCATCGGAAGCATTGCCCCATGAATTGAGTATAAAATTCATGACATCGGCAATTTCTTCATCTTCCAGTCCCATGGGTGGCATGGTATTGTTGTACGTAATACCATTGACCATAAGTTCACCCTGTTGTCCATATTTAATTCCACGAATACTTTCTTCCCGGTAGGTCAACAAGTAATCCGAACCGGCCAAGGGAGGGAAAGTGCTGGCAACACCTTCACCTGCTCCTTGGTGGCAGGTAATACAAAAGTCCTGATATATTTCGCCTCCCCGCTGTATACTTTCTTTCAAGTCCTTATCTTGAAACAAAAAGATTGAGAGGCCTGCAATGCTGGCAAAATACATGAAAAGAAGGAATTTCACGAAAACAAAGTTATGGCTTTAAACATCCAAAAAGTATTATCTGAAAAATAAGAATAAGATCAACTACCCTTGGGTACCAGTTTGTAAATTCCTTTGCCTTCAACAGAGACATATATCAACCCGTCCGGTCCTTGTTTTACGTTCCGAACACGGCCTATATCCGCCATTAATTTTTCTCGATTTACCACCTTATTGCCATTGAGTTCCAAACGCTCCAAATATTGAAAGGCTAAGGAACCTACCAAAAGACTTCCTTTCCAACCTCCATAGTTATCCGTGGTAACAAAAGCCATACCACTGGGACCTATACTGGGTACCCAATAATGTATGGGCTGTTCCATGCCCTCCATTTCAGTTTTATCCGTAATTGGAGTACCGCTATAGTTTATACCGTAGGTTATTACCGGCCATCCGAAGTTGGCTCCTTTTTTGAGGGTATTGATTTCATCGCCTCCTTTAGGTCCATGCTCATTATCCCAAATTTGCCCCGTTTCCGGATGCTTAGTGAGGCCCTGCGGGTTTCTATGACCGTAGCTGAAAACTGCAGTTTTGGCACCATCTGTGTTTACAAAAGGGTTGTCGTTAGGTATACTTCCATCATCGTTTAGGCGGTAGATTTTACCTCCATCCCGCTTAATATCCTGTGGGTTTTCATCGCGATTGCCACGGTCACCTACCGAAAAATAAAGATATCCCTCATTATCGAAAGCAATACGGGAGCCAAAATGTTGCCCCTTGGTAGTATTTGGACCTGCCTTGTACAACAGGTCAATATCAGTCAATGCATTGTTGCCCAATTTGGCCCTGATCAATGCAGTATTGCCTCCCTTATCTTCACCTTCTTCAGAGGAATAGGTGATATACAGCCATCCATTATTTTCATAATCGGGATGAAGTTCTATGTCCAATAGTCCGCCTTGGCCCCTTTGATATACCTCTGGAACGTTTTTAATCTCCGTCTTTTTTCCATCTTTAAAATGAATTATTTCCCCGGATTTTTCAGTAATCAACATGCTGTTGTCGGGAAGAAAGGCCATGCCCCATGGAATCTGTAGTCCATCGATTAAAAGTTCGGCCGTGAAGGGAACTTCAGAAGGGTCATTTACCTGATTTTCAGCATCCTGAGCGCAAGAAAAATTGAGCGTTACAACGATTAAATACAGGTATATAATACTATTTTTCATAATTTGACGTTAAAAGAAATATTATAAGGTATCAATTTTGTCTAAAGATAAATAGAAAATATAAGTTTAAACAATTACACCAAAGAATATTCTGATCCCAAATCACGCATATTCTTGCCAAAACTGTACTTAACCTATGCTCCCAAGAAAACCACGGCATACCTTGTATGCCCTACTATTGATAGCACTGTCAATAGTATGTACATCGGCCATAGCAAATACAAAAGTTTATAGTTTTATAAGTGAAGTTGTGTCCGTTTTGGAAAAACCTGCTCCAGAGACAGGGAATTCCAAGATAGAAACCTCTACACTTAAGACTTCCGGCTCCTACAATGCCAAGAATACCAATTCCGGGGAATTAGTTGCTCCTCCCATGTTTATGACTATTATCCAAGGGGCGGATGAGGAAGTAGGCTGTAGTACTAATGGATTAACCGTAGCAAGGTTCAATCTTTGCGGGGATTCGGATGATAGAATAATTTCACTGTCCGGAAGTCCGGGCTCTGTTTCCTGGCAAATCCTCAACGGTGGATGTTCACCAGATATTAATGAGGATTGCCCAAATACCAATACGGGTTGTTATACTCAAGTAGGTACAGGTGCTACTTTCAATTTGGCGGCAAGTAGTATTCCGGCAACAACAGGGGCAGAGTTTAGGGTGGTTGCCGATGGTACCAGTTATTATTTCAAGGTAAAGAAAAGTACCATTACCCAAGCCTTTGTAAAAAACGACTTTATCTGCGGTGTACCGGGAAGAATTCAAGTTACCAATCTTTCCAGTGCCTATGAATTCAGTATAGACAACGGGAGTGGGTTTGGACCATGGCAAGGGCCTATTTTTGATAACTTAACCCCAGGGACCTACATTGTAAAGGCTCGATTAAGAAATACTCCAAATACGTGTGAATATCCATATCAGCCCATCACTATTGATCAATTGGATATTGATATCGACGTGACCTTTACCGATGCCCTTTGTGCAGGGGATACCGGGACCATAACGGTAACGGCCAACAATGTTCCGGGCCCCTTCAAGTATACCTTGCTCAATTCGAGTGGTGTAGCTCAGGAGTTTACGGCCTTTATACCGGATAATCCCTATACGTTTTCTGCTGTAGGTTTTGGTACCTACATCGTACAGGTAGAAACCCAGCAATGTACAGGCGATCCGTTAAATGGTATTGATCCACCAAGACAGAGTTTGGACACAGGAGGTAATCCTATAGTTATTGGTAATGGACTTACGCCATTGGATGCTTCCACCGAGGTAAATGAAAGTTTTAATACGGACCCTAGCTGTAGCCCTGCGGATATCCCTATTATTGTCCGTACAACCGGAGGCTCCCCTCCATATACCTTTACGGTGAATGGAATTGCACCAGTACCAACCCCGGTACCCTATCCTTACAATTCCCAAACTGAATTTAGGGTAAGTACCGCGGGTACTTACGATTTTGTTATTACAGATAGTAATGGATGTACAATAAATGCTTCCGCCAATGTTGCAGAATTAGACCCTCCAGATATTACGGCCGCTGGAGTGGATGGTGACTGTACCAATGGGGGAAACCGAATAAATATAAACGTTATTGATGCCAATGGGTATAATCTTTCCTTTAGAGCCGATCCGGGCGATCCTTGGGATACAAATCCGGTTTTACCGGTTCCGGACGGGACGTACAGTCCTCAAGTACGTTATCAACAGGGTACATTTGATTGCATTTTGGACATTGATTCCGATGATGATGGTACACCGGATAGCATAACAGTAACAGGTGTAGGACCTATTGTGGGTTCCGCAACAAAAATTTCGGATCGTACATGTGACGGTTCCGGGGGTACAAATGGTGGACAAATAGATTTTGTTGGCCCATTTTCCGGAGGTTCTGGAAGCGGTTATGTATTCAGTATAGATGGATTGAATTTTTCAGCTACACTTTCCTATCCGGGTCTGGTACCTGGTACCTATACCCCTATTATTGAAGATGGGGGAGGATGCCGTTTGCCACTTCCTCCAATAACTATTTTGGATGTAGATCCTCCTACAGACCTGGATTTTGTACAAAGTAATAGTAACTGTACCACCAGCACTTCGGACGTTCAATTGGTTCCCACAAGCAACGCTCCCATAGTAAATTATTCCATAGTAAGCCCCATAACATTGGATAATGGGGCGAGCGATACCTTTGTTGGTTTAAGTACAACAACTTCATACATCTTTCAAATTACGGATGCCAATAATTGTATTTATCAGGAAGGATTTAGTCCTGCCTTGATAAGTTCTATTCGGGCCCGAGTAAAATCTGGAGGAGACTTAAGGGTATGTAATGGCGCAACAGATGGTTCAGGAACTTTCTTGATAGACGGCTTTACCAACAACTATACCTATGATATCAATGGGGGACTCTTTACTGGAGGACCACAGAACGATGGGGAGGTTATTTTACCGCCTTCCGGTGCAGGAACCTATGCGATTACCGTAACCGATGTGGATACGGGTTGTACCGATACGGCCTCCTTTGATATACAGGAATCTAGCTTGTTGACCTTGACGGGTACCATTACACCCATGAGCTGCGCTAACAATAACTTGGGGCGGGTAGTGGCCAACCCTTCAGGTGGATGGGGTAGTAATCGTTACACCTTGATATATCCGGGCGGGGCTACCACAATAGGACCAAAATCTGGACCGACTTTTGGAAATCTTAGCCAAGGTACAGATGCTTTGGACCCACTGGATGTTTATACTTTAATTGTAGAAGATTCCGAAGGCTGCACGGCTACCTTTGAATTTGACCTAACCCCGATAGATGCGCCAACATTGGCATTAGACCCTGCTGCTTCAGATTTTTGCTATGTGCCGGGTCCGGGAGCTACGGTTGCCGTTACCTCTACTGCAGGTACCGCGCCATTAGCGAGTCACCAATATAGAATCAACAGTGGCCCATTGCAGGCAAGTCCTGTATTTACAGGAATAGCACCTGGTAATTATACCGTGGAGGTAATAGATGGTAACAATTGTAGCGATACCGTTAGTATGACCATCAATCCGCAATTAAGAGTAAATGCGAGCATTGAAACAGAAATTCCTTGTGGAGGGGCACCAGGTCAAATTAGGGTAGTGGTTACGGGAGGTTACACTTCTGGAGCCGGTCCGAAACAATATGAAGTCAGTTCGGATAATGGGGTAAGTTTTGGCGCTCCTATTCCATTGGCATCCAATAATTTCCTGTACGATACCACAATACCTGGGACCTATGTATTTCGTATATCCGATAACAATACAACAAATAGTGCATGTACTGCCTCATCTGTACCTGTTATACTTGACCCGCCGGTTTCCATTGACCCACCTACCGTTAATGTTACCCCGGCAAGTTGTGGGCAGAACAATAATGGCATTGTGACTATAATTCCGGATGCTACTAGTGGCATTCCCCCTTATGAAATTAGTTTTAATGGAGGGCCTTTTGGATCTCAAACTACCTTCTCAAACCTTATCGCCGGAAATACGTATCCTTATGTGGTAAGGGACGCCAGAGGGTGTGAAACGCTTCCTGCATCGGTTCTTATTCCCTTGGACGGTACTCCACCACCAGATGCTGCAGTATCACCTGTATTGGCAACATGTTCCACTGGAGTGGTTGAAGGTAGTATTCAAGTTACCAATGTAACAGGAGGTACCCCAGATTTTACTTATATTTTACAGGATCAATTTGGGGTTGAACTATCCAGAATCGGCCCAACCTCAAGTACTAGTGAAACTTTTAGCAATTTGGCACCGGGAATCTATACCGTTGTAACCATAGATGCCCTAGGTTGTAGGGATACGGATACGGTAACAGTTATCCAAACCAGTTTGGATGTGGTACCGGATCCCGTTGTTCCAGTTTGTAACGTTAGTGGTTTTAGCAATACGGTCGAAATTATTGGAGGTATAGGACCTAATTTTCTAATTCGTTTGGAGAATGATCCCAATCCACCCGTAACCCCCAATTCTCCTCCAAGAAGGCATACTTTCTCTGGATTACAGTATGGGGTTACCTATACGGTGGAGGTTACTGATTTAGGGACCAATTGTGTGTATTTGGTTGAAATACCCCCTGTTGATGGTCCAACTCTCTTGGATGTTTCGGCAACCTCTACACCAGGATTTTGTGATGTAAACCGTAATGGTGAAATTATTTATACGGTAACCGGGTTTGCCATTGGGGACGATTTGCGAATCGAGTTGTTGAATAACGGTGATGGTACTCGGATAGATCTCCACAACCCTGTGACCACAGTTGCTGATCCTTTTGTGGACAACACTTTACAACTTCCGGGCGACTATCAGATTATAGTGACCAATTTAACGGACAATTGTACGGATGCTACAGCTGTTATAATTGACCAAAATTTGCCGTCCATTGATATTTTAAACCTTACCCCTGCCAACTGTAATGCGGATGGGGCAATCACGGTACAAGGAAGTGGTGGGGCCGGAGGTCCGTACACATTTGCCTTTATGCCGGTCTCGGTTGCACCGACCCCAGGTGATTTTGACACGGCTACAACATTTACAGGACCTGCAGGAAATTACGATGTTTACGTTATGGACTCCAGTGGATGTACTTCTTTTGCCATTGCAGAGATTATCCCTTTATCACCGGCATTGCCAACACCTACATTTATAGTAGAAAATCAATGTGACGTTACTTCCACCTCATTTGATATTGTTGTACAAGTATCATCTACAGTAGACACTCCGAGATTTACCCTTGGGGGAGATACCCAATTTGGGGTATTGAACGGGGCAGGTACATTATTTGAATATACCTTCAATGTGAGTACCCCTGGGGATTATATTGTGGATGTTGTGGACGCGGATGGCTGTTCAAGTCAAGGCACTGCAACCGTTTATGAATTCCTCTCGGCTTCGGGTGGGTTTTCAACGCTTTCCACATGTAATGCCGCAGATGGCGTAATTACCATTTCCACAATTGGGGGAAGTGGAGATTTTGATTTCGACCTTACGGGAACAGATTATCTAGGGGGCGGAGTCAATATCTCTCAGACCAACAACCCGGTTTTTACAAATATGCTACCCGGTAGCTATCAGGTTACCGTAACGGATAATATCGTATTTGATGGTTCCATCTTCTGTTTCTTTACCGTGAACAATATTAATCTGGACCAAGCTATAGTGCCTGCAATAGGGGCGGTTTTGGAAAATGATATATCCTGTAACGGAGCCGATGATGGAAGTATTGATATCATATTGGCACCTGGAACCGATGCCGATGGCCCCATAGAGTATACTTTATATAATGCAGGTACAACAACACCCATTATACAACAAAACGGTTCAGGGTCCTTCACCGGACTTGCTCCGGGAACTTACGACGTGGTAGTCCGTTCCGACCGAAATTGTACGGTTACTGCTCCTAACATTCAAATAGACGAACCTCCCGTTTTTTCCATTACGGCCAGTGCTCCGGACTTTGCCTGTGAACCAGGTGCAAATCGGTTCAGTTCCACTACCATAACGGCTACAGTGGTTGATCCGGGAACAGTTGGTAGTGGTTATCAGTACAGTATTACCGGGTACTCCAATTATCAATCCTCAAATACTTTTGAGATAGTAGATAATGGTTCGGTTCAGAATATTACGGTATATGCCATTGATGGGAATGGATGTAGGCACGAGTTTACGCTGCCGCCCATTAATCCCCCTACAGGGGTAGTCCCTTCTATAATTCAAATTGACCCCTTAAACTGTAGGGATGATGAACGCGTAAGGATTCAGGTAATTGGGACCACCGATTTCACGGTAAGTGCAATTTCGGCTGTTGCTGCCGGCCCATGGACAAATACGCCCGGCAATGATTACGTGGATGTATTCTTGCCTGCAACCGGAGATTATTTATTTGAGGTTCAGGATAATGTAGGCGGTTGTGCTTACCCTATGCCTGTGCATACTGTAAACGAACCTATTGAGCCCACTGCGCTTATCGCGGAGGCGAAACCCATCAGCTGTTTTGGTGCGAGTGATGGAGAACTTTCCATTGAAGTGACAGACTACACAGGACAATACACCTATAATGTATATAGTGGAAGTGATCCGGGCAAGACTACCATATTGGCTACAGGAACTTTGGATACGACCAATAACCCTGAAATCATTGGGGGACTTCCCGGTGGAAATTTCTTTGTAGAAGTAATTTCAATAGCCATGCCTTTCTGTTCTTCGGATAGCAATTCGGCCACAATACGCACACCAAACGGTGCTTTGGATGTAACCGCCCTAGAAATTGGCAACGTGAGTTGTAATGATAATACCGGTAGAATAGAAGCTACAGGGACCGGTGGCTGGGATTCTTCTCCTTACCAATACCGCTTATTACGGGATGATGGTTCTGGCTACCAAGAGGTAGAGCCTTTTTCTGCCAATAGTGATTTTCAGAACTTGTCCAGTGGCAATTATAGGGTAGAAATACAAGACGTTGAAAATTGTACGGATACTTTCGATATCAATCTACCTATAGTTCCGCAGATAGATGCTGGTATTCGAGAACCTCAGGCCTTGGTCTGTCCTAACGGTAATAATGCCATTTTGGAAGCTTTCGACCCTAGCACCGGAGATGCTTCTACCGCAATTGCAGGTGCAACCGGTGGGGTAGCTGGTGCTGGATATAACTATAGATTGTTGTATTTGAATAGTAATGATAATACAGATATAGTTTCCACAAGTGGTTTGCAAAGCTCACCAACTTTCATTGGGGCTAGTGGCGGTTTCATTAGTGGCGGTTGGTACGCTATCGAGGTATCTTCCAGTTACGATTGTATTTTTGTGACACCTCCCTATTTCGTAAGCCCACCCCCACCCGTGGAACCTAGGTTGGTACAGACCAGAGTACCGGGTTGTGGTGGTCAAGGAGAAATAGAATTAAGAATAGAAAATCCTGACCCCCTATTTATATACGAATTTCAACCTGTTGAAAATGGTGTCGTCGTTGGTCCTTATCAAGATATGACGGGTACTTCGCAGCGTTTTCCCGGAGATGCCGGAATCACCTATCAATTTGATGTCCGTAAAAAGAATGCGGCCAATACTTGTTTGGCCGTCCGCTCCAATGGGATTACCATGACCGATGCTACGGGAATTACCTTATTACCCAATCTACCGGACGATATTTCCTGTGCTTCTGAATTGGATGGTAGGATAGAATCGTTTGTCAACGGCGGAGTGGGTAACGACTTGTTCTATTTGTATAATGGTGATCCACAGGATGCCTTTAGTCCGGCAGCTACGGCAACTTTATTTAGAGGACCACAGGCAAACGGTACTTTTGAAGGTCTGCCGGAAGGTACGGATTATTATATTGCTGTAACCAGTGGAGCTAGTTGTAGCGACATAGCCGGTCCGTTTGAAATTGTTAGACCGGAACCTATACTATTTACGGCAGATTCTACACCGGTTACCTGTAGCGGTGAGGAAGATGGAACAGTTACTATTGAGGTGACTAGCGGTGGAGTAGGCTTGATACAATTTGCTATAGAACCGAATTTTAATGAATTCTTTAGTGATCCAGCGACTCCGGGCATATATACATTCGATGAATTGGCAGTTGGGGATTATGAGATTTTAATTCAGGACGAAAATGGTTGTTTTGAAAAGGATGTCATATCCGTAATGGAACCACCTACTTTGCAGATAAGTAATTTGCAGACCACACCTGAACTTTGTATCGGAGCCAATGACGGTACCGTGGTGTTCAACATTGTTGGAGGAACACCCTTTAATGATCCTTTAATAAGTCCTACGCCCTATTTTGAATACAAGATTGAAATGATAGACCCTGTAAATGAAACGGGTACCGGGGTATTTGCACCATATGATGGAGGAATTATCCAAAACCTTCAAGGCGGTGCTTCGTATGCCTTATACATTCAGGATGCTAATGGATGTGATACTTCGGACGTATTTACTATTGGTATTGGAGTAGATCTTACTGCGGAACCGATAGTGCAATATGGCTGTGAGGGAATTTTTCCCAATAGTACCGCCACGGTTGAAATGCAGGATAGCAGTTTGTTGCCAAGGTTATTGTTTGCTTTGGATGTGGATGATATCACTCAAGCTGATGCCACAAGAACATGGGGCGATTTACCTCCTGGAGATCATACCGTCTACATCTACCACGAGAATGGCTGTACCAATTTTGTGGAGTTTAGTATCGATGCCTATAATCCATTGACGCTTACTGCAGTAAAAACTGGACCTGATGAAATTACCGCCACCGCGGAAGGAGGTTTTGGCGGATATGAATTCTTTTTCGATGGTGAATCCTACGGAACAGAAAACATCTACACCACTAATGTAAGCGGTACCGTAGAAGTACGTGTCGTAGATCAAAATGGTTGTGTGGCCGTAGTTCCTATTCCATTCTTGTTTACTGGGATGTTGGAAATCCCGAACTTCTTTACCCCGGATGGGGATAACAATAACGACCTCTGGGTAATCAATGGGCGGGAATTCTTCCCTAATATTGAAGTTAAGATTTATGATAGATATGGCCGTGTTGTAGCTATTCTGGATCAAGTAAAGAACTGGGACGGCACCTATGAAGGTAGTGAACTTCCAACTGGGGATTACTGGTATGTGGTAAATCAAAATGATGCCAGAAGTACACGTTACGTAGGACACTTCACGCTATACAGATAGCACCCTTCGGTAAACGCACGAAAACCGAATCTAAGACGGGCACTTTAAGGTACCCGTCTTTTTTATTCTTATTTTTCTGTATCTTAATTTGATAAAATGATATCAAGCTTCCAAGGTAGTTTTTAGTATTTTCATTTTTTGAACTTTCAGAATAGTTTAAAAAATGATAAGGCGTATTTGGCCGTGTCCCTGAACTTGTTCAATTAGGATATTGCTATACTATGTTTTTTCAAATACCTTCTATGAGCAAGGAAGTTCCCACCAGTTATGGGAGAATATAGATTAAACGGTATTCAAGACACAACATTATTAGAATCCATCCAATGAAAATCAAAAAATACATTTTAATCCTTTGTACTTTCGTTAGCGCTACGAGCTCCTTGGCCCAGCAAGATATTCTCGATGGATGGACGTATATCCAAATAGATAGCACAAAACAGATGTGGGGCGATTGGAACGAACCCAATTGGCTGCGGTACTTCGGATTGGATGCTGGGGATGTAAACAATGACGGTAATCTTGATATTGTATCCGGAAGGTATATATATCACAATCCTGGAAAGGGAATGGAAGGGCATTGGAAACGGACAGTTTTGGATGACAATGTAGATGCCATTCTTTATATGGACGTGGACGGCGACCCCTACGGCGATATCATAGCAATGGCTTTACCGAATTTATATTGGTATGAAGCCCTTAACACCGAGGGAACACGATTTAAAAGACAGTTGATTGGGCAGGTACCGGCTACGAGCCACGTAAATAGTCAAGGTTTTGAAAAAGCAAATCTAGTTACTACTGGACGCTCAGAATTTGTTATTGCCGGGAATGGAAATATTTATGCCATTTCAATACTAGAGGCCAACGCCAGTACCGTAGATTGGAAAGTGAAGATGATTTGTGAAAACACTTCGGATGAAGGGATTGGAGTAGGAGATATAGATGGGGATGGCGATTTGGATATTGCCGCTGGCAGAAGACCGGATGGTGAAGATGAGCCAAAAATTTTGGTTTGGTATGAAAATCCGGGAAATATTGAAACACTGTGGAAAGAGACCATAGTGGGTCGGAGTGAACATCCCATAGATAGAGTGGAAATAGCTGACCTAAATGGGGATGGGAAGACGGACATCGCTGTAACGGAGGAACGCTATCCCGGATTGGAACCAGACGCTAATTTTTGGTGGTTCGCCCAACAGAATTTAAAGAATTGGGAACGTAACAGGATTGTTACCCAATACTCCATCAACAATTTGGATATTACGGACCTAGATCAAGATGGGGATATTGATTTGCTTACTGCTGAACACAAGGGAGAGAATCTGGAACTGCAATTGTGGAAAAATGATGGCAAAGGAAATTTCTCACAGACCGTAATAGATACTGGAAAGGAAAATCATTTGGGTACCCAATTTGTGGACTTGGACAATGATGGCGATTTGGATATCATAGGTGCAGGTTGGGACCAACATAAATATATGCATGTTTGGAGAAATGAAGCCATAAAGTCCTCTAAGTTGGACATGTTACCCAAGGAACATCAAAGGTTTCCAGATAGCGTTGGAGATTACGGGAAATTGCAGCGTGCTGATGGAGAATTGGATCATTCCAGTAATGAGGACTCCTTCCATAAAGATGGTCAAAAGGACAACTACAATCTCCTAAATCAAGCGAAGAACAATGTTAGTATATCACATAGTATGTATGAAGGTAGGCCACACTATGTTGTGCATACCAATGGGGCCACCTATTATTTTGATAAAGCTGGTGGAGGGTTTTCCAGAATATTGGATAAATATGGGAATGACTGGGTGGGCTACAAGACCGAACCTTGGGATCAATACCCTGCTTCCGCAGCATCCGCCTTCAGGGGATTGCCCAATCTGGTGTTCAAATCGGATAAAGATAAAGGGGCAGGTCACCCGGGACATGACAAATGTGTCTCGGAGATAGTATCTGAAAATAAAATCAGGACAAGGACAAAAAGTGGGTTCTGGGAATGGGAATGGACTTTTTTTGAGAACTACGCCTTTTTGGAGGTTTTAAAAACGGATAACACACCCTATTGGTTTTTGTACGAAGGAACGCCAGGAGGATTATTTAAACCGGAAGTTTCCACCTATGGAACGGATGTTTCCGGTCCAAGCTCCGGAATACCGGACTTTTATAAAGGCGAGATCGATTTTAACAACTTTCGTTGGGCATATTTTAATAAAAAAGGATTGGAAACCACTTTTTTTGTGACGCAGATTGATCAGGACGAGCATATGGATATGATGTCGTATCTTGGCAATACTGAACGGGGTGCGGAGAGTAAGGATGGGATGACAGTCTTTGGATTTGGTCGAGGTGAAAATACTACACCTTTATTGGAGGGAAAAAATTCATTCATCGTTGGAATGACAAATTTTGCAATTACTGACAAAGGAAGGCATCAACGGATCTCAAAACACATCAATGAATTGATCAACAACCATAAATAGAAACATAGTGAAAAAAAATGGCTGTGTTCTCAGTAATAATAGGAAGGGAAAAAGGAGGAGGTGGTTTTTGAGTCCAAAATAAAAGAACCAGCACTTATGCCGCCTAAAGTTGTGCCCCGTTCCGAAAACTGGTGGGCATATATAAGTTTTGACGTATCTAGGGATGATGATACAGACATTTTTCGATATCGGGATTATTCGCCCTATGGACTTTTTTGTCTTAAAGAATCGGATAAATTAAACTTGGTGAAAAAAATATTTTGAAAAAAAGTGTTTACCTAATTTTGAGCCTGTTATGCTTACAGGGTTGTAGGGCCCAGTCCAAATCGTTGCTGATAGATGCGGAGCAGGAGACAGTTACCAAGGAAAAATTAAGCTACTATCTCTATTACCCTGAAGGTTATGAATCCAATCCCAATAAAGAGTTTCCATTGTTGTTATTTCTTCATGGTGGTGGTGAATCCGGGGATAGCCTGCAGACCTTAAAAAAGAATGGACCTCCGAAGCTAATTGTGGAAGGAAAACAGTTTCCGTTTTTAATATTGGCCCCCCAAAATCCTCATAAAAGAAAATGGTGGAACGTCCGGGCCGTAAATCAATTGTTGGACTCTATAGTACTCAACAACCGAGTTGATAAGAATAGAATTTATTTGACCGGCCTCAGTCGAGGTGGAGGTGCGGTTTGGGAAATGGCGGTACAATATCCCGAGAAATTTGCCGCTATGGCCGTTGTATGTGGAATGACCCCGGTACCCTATGCCTCTTGGATAGATAAAAAAATGCCCATATGGGTATTCCATGGTGAGGAAGATAAATCCATTCCTATATCGGAATCGGAGGACATGGTCAATGCCTTGAAGAAAATGGGACACGATATCCGGTTTACCCGTTATCCAGGGGTAGGCCATAATTCATGGATTCAGGCGTATAGTACCGAAGAGTTGTACGAATGGTTTATAGAACAAGATAGAAACGACCAATAACATTGAAAAAGTATTTCTGCCATTAGTGATTTTTAGTTTTGAATATTTTTGCTTTGATTGTTTTGAACTTTTTTCATCTAGTATTGATATGAACGATAACCGATTTAGAAAGACCCTTGTTTTTTTATCATCAGTACTATTGTTTCTTGCTTTTTCATGTATGGATTCTATAACTCCCTTCGCTCATACGTATACTCCAAATATCCGATTGAACCAGGTAGGTTATTATCCTGCAGCATTAAAAAGGGCCACTGTTCTCAGTGAAGAAGGGAAAGAGGAATTCAAGATAGTGGACAAGGATAAGATGGAGGTAATCTTTACCGGAAAGCTTTCGCAAACCAAGGATTGGAAATTGGCGGGGGAAACCGTTCGTATTGCCGATTTTAGTGATATTGAAGATGAAGGAACCTATATGGTACTCGTTGAAGGAGTAGGATATTCGTACCCTTTTGAAATACGTAAGAATGTTTTGGACAGCGTCTTTTTAGGCTCTATAAAAGGACTCTATTACCAGAGGGCAGGCATACCGCTGAGAGAAGAACATGCCGATAAATGGCATAGACCCATGGCACACCCTGACGACAGTTTGCTTTTTCATCCCTCAAGTGGAAGGACAAAAGGCTTTTTGTATTCACCAAGAGGGTGGTATGATGCCGGGGACTACAATAAATATGTAGTTAACGGCAGTTTTCCCCTAGGACAGTTGTTTCTTTTGGAGGAGCAATATCCCAACACCATAAAGGATCAAGAGCTTAATATTCCTGAGAGCGGAAATGGTATCAGCGATTATCTGGATGAATTAAAATATGAAATGGATTGGCTCTTAACAATGCAGGATGCCGACGGTGGATTGTTCCACAAACTTACGACGAAGAAGTTTGAGCCTATGGTAATGCCCCATGAAGCTATCAGCCAGCGCTACATTGTTGGCAAGGGAACCGCAGCTACTTTGGATTTTTCTGCATGTGCTGCACAGGCCTATCGCATTTTCAAGGAAATGGATGCCGAATACGCAAAAACATGTTTAGAGGCCGCAAAGCGGGCCTATGCTTGGGCCTTGAACAATCCTGGAATTGAATTTGCAAATCCTGAAGACATATCCACCGGACAATATGGCGATACCAACTTTGATGATGAATGGTTTTGGGCGGTTGCGGAACTTTTCATTTCCACACAAGATTCTTCCTACCTTGATCATTTAAGGACAGATTCGATTGATTTTGAATTCAGGCCAGGAGAAAGTTGGACCGCATATATGCGTTTTTTAGGGATGTTCTCGCTTTTGGAGAATCAGGAAGTGGCTCCGCAGGATTTGTATCAAAGATTAGAAAATGGAATTACCAAGTCTGCCGATGGGTTGGTTGAAAAAGCAAAAAAAATGGATTATTTTCAACCTGTTGATGATTTTCATTGGGGGTCCAATAGCGATGTGCTAAACGCTGCTATGATAATGGCCCAAGCCTATAGATTGGAAAAGAAGGATGATTATTTGGTCGGGGTACAACAGGCCATGGACTATGTTCTTGGTAATAATGCCATGGGAGTAAGTTACCTTACAGGTTTTGGGGACAAAACTCCAATGTTCATCCATCATCGGCAAAGTGCTGCCGATGGTGTGGCAGAGCCGGTACCGGGTCTGTTGTCGGGTGGCCCCAATAGTCGTTTGCAGGATGTGGTTGGAGGAACGATTTATCCTGAAAATCCTGCACCAATGAAGAGCTGGGTGGATCAAGAACCCAGTTATGCCAGCAATGAGATCTGCCTAAATTGGAATGCGCCTATGACCTATGTACTGGGTTTCCTAGAACAGGAATCGAAATAGAAGACTAAATTGATAGATTTGAACACATGAAAAAAACAATTTGTTTTAGCAGCTTTTTCTTGACCTTGATATTGAATAATGCAATTTCCTTCGCTAATATCGACCCTAAAAAACCAATTAAAAAGAAACCTCGCAACGTAATCTTTATTCTTACGGATGACCATAGGTATGATTATATGGGTTTTACAGGAAAAGTACCTTGGTTGGAAACACCCAACATGGATAAATTGGCCGCCGAGGGCGCCTATTTGCCCAACGCATTTGTAACTACCTCATTGTGTTCTCCAAGTAGAGCGTCCATTTTAACGGGACAGTTTTCACACTCCCATACCATTGTTGATAACCAAGCACCAGATCCGGGAAACCTTACCTATTTTCCACAACACTTACAAAAAGCGGGCTATCAGACCGGATTTTTTGGAAAATGGCATATGGGAGATCATGGAGATGAGCCGCAGCCCGGATTTTCGCATTGGGAGAGCTTTCCCGGACAAGGTGTATACTATAACCCTACCTTGAATATCAACGGGAATAGAGTAGCCTATAAGGACTCAACGTATATTACTGATTTGTTGACCGAACATGCCGTGGATTGGCTAGAGAAACGCGATAAAAAGAAACCGTTTTTTCTATATCTATCCCATAAAGCGGTACATGCGGGTTTTCAACCGGCTAGACGTCATAAGGGAAAGTATAAGGGAAAGAAAATTGCCTTGCCCAAAACCTATGACCAGACCAAGACCGGAGCATATAGAGATCTCAAGTGGCCACAATGGGTCGCGGATCAACGTATAAGCTGGCATGGTGTGGACTTTATGTATCATGACAACCGAGATTTACACGAAATGGTGGTGGACTATTGCGAAACGCTTCTGGGAGTTGATGAAAGTGTTGGCACTGTCATGGAATACTTGAAAAAAGAAGGCCTGGATGAGTCCACCCTTGTAATCTACATGGGTGATAATGGTTTTAGCTGGGGCGAGCATGGTTTGATCGATAAGCGTCATTTTTATGAAGAATCTGTTAAAGTTCCATTGTTGGTACGTTGTCCGGAATTATTCGAAGGGGGGAAAACTCCCAAGCAAATGGTACAAAATATTGATGTGGCACCGACGATTTTTGATGTTGCCGGAGTAAAAAAACCAGACTATATGCCAGGTGTTTCCTTTGTCCCCATTTTAACCGGAAATACGGATGCGTCTTCCCGAAAGGAAGTTTTTTACGAATATTATTGGGAATATGACTTTCCGATGACCCCAACGGTATTTGGGATGCGCACCGATAAATATAAGTACATAAAATATCAAGGAATATGGGATAGGAATGAACTTTACGATTTGGAAAATGATCCAGACGAAATGTATAATCTCATAGCGGATCCGGACAAGCAGGAAATTGTAAAATCCATGGCCTCGGCCATCTATGATTGGCAAGAGCAAACAGGCGGGATGAATATACCTTTAAAACGAACCGTTAAGTATCGGTACGGGGATTATAAGCATGAAAATGAATACTAGGGGAAACCTTTAAAAAGCAATTTTCCGTGTTTCCTTTCCTTGGGCATCGAAAATACGGATTTCTGTGGCATTGGCATTGATTGTTAAAGTTCTGCTGGATTGTGATTGGAAGGTATCGCCCCAATAGAATTCTTGAACATTTTGGGAACCATCCTTGAACTTAATTTGAGACCTTACCTCGTTGGGCTCTAGCCGTAATAACCTCTTGAACAACCTTTGCTTGGGCTCAAAAACTCGCAGGGAATCATTGTTTTGGGAAGCTACCACAAGCATTTTCTCGTTGTTGATATTAAGGGTAACCAAACTTTTTCCATCACCAGGTACAAGGAAATGACTTTTCTCCAAGGCAATGGGCCTAAAATTTCCTTTTCCGGTGTTTCTAAGAGCTAAACCAACAAGGGCATCAGCAGGACCTTGCTGTACTTCCATCCCATAATCGTTACCCACTAACAATAGATCGACAAAATTATCATCATCTAGGTGTTTTGGTACTATTCCAAAGATAGGAGCCAATTGTGCGGCGGTAGGCAGTGGGTGGATTTCAAACTTTCCGTTCCCAAGGTTTTCTACCCAGGAGGATTGCATATAGTTAAAGGATAAAACTGTGGCATCATCCAAAAGTCCATCCGAAAACATTTCAGGAAGCGTAGATTCCCCAAAAGCCCCAAATGAATTAAATTTTTTACGAATACCTACAAATTGTTTGGTAACATCTTGCCAGGGATGGTATAAGTACTCTTTTCTTGTACCTATGCTATCCCTAAGGTAATAGGAAATTAGGGGATCTATAGTGCCATTATCATCCAAGTCCTTGGCATATACTCGAACAGGCTCCTCGACACTGCCCTTGAAATATATGTTTTTCCCGGAATTTCCGGCAATATAATCCATATCGCCATCATTGTCCAGGTCAGCTGACGCAAGGCTGTTCCACCAGCCCAGGTTGTTAGCTATGCCTGTATCCTGTGTGACTTCTACCAGTTTTCCATTTTCATTTTTAAAAAAACGAAGGGACATCCATTCTCCTGCTAAAATCAGGTCTGGCCAGAAATCACCATTGAAATCTGTCCAAAGGGCGTCACTTATTAATCCTGGATTAGTTTCAGGGAAAACATCCTTGGTGGCATCAACAAATTTTGGATTACCCTTTGTACTCTCATTTCGCAAAATGTAAGAACGATCTGCCATGGGATAGGAAAAAGGTAAAACCCTACTCCCTACAAATAAATCCAAGTCACCGTCCCTATCATAATCCGCGGCTTTAACTGCAGAGGAATTTGCAGTAATATTCGGTAGCGACTCTTCACTTTCCGTAAAGTTGCCCTTTCCATCATTTAATAATAGTACATCTTTATAAAATTCATGCCCGGTAGGGTATTGTCCGCATCCTCTGGCGATGTATAGATCTAGGTCACCATCGTTATCAACGTCAAAAAGTAATGTCCCTGCATCTTCCTCCTGCAATTCAGCATCTTTTTTATAAGTTACTTCGCTCTGTTTGAACGTACCATCCTTCTGTTGCAAAAACCATTTCTGTTTGAATTTTCTACTTGCAGCCACGAACATATCTTCCAAACCATCATTGTTGACATCACCAATGGCCAGTGAAGGTCCATATTGTGAAAATTTATGGGGAAGGGTCCGCTGAAAATTAAAATCAATAAAATCATGATCCTCACTTAAATGATCAAGATTATAGTTTTTGGACACTTCTTGAAAATCAATCTTTCCAATTTTTTCTTTTGTATCACCTACTTGCAAAGCGGAAGTATTATAAGTTACTTGTAGAAGTGTATCGACCTTAATATTTGTTAACTTTTGCTTACCTCCTCCGGGCCAATGAATAATGATACTATCGGCTACCGAAGCATTGCCTAATCCAAAGTGCAGTATGTTTTCCGGTTGCGAAAGATAACCGCGTCCCGAGAGGACGGACTTCTTTTGAATTGCATCATTCGCATAAAGTTCCACTATAGCACCTATGGCTGCTGGATTTTCTTTTTTTCCGATCAACTGCGTACGAAGGTAATTAAGGTCTGAAGCTATCTGATCTAGATTGTTTCTCAACAATAGGGCCGGTTCGTTAATATTGTTGATGATTAAATCCAGATCGCCATCCTTATCCAAATCACCATAGGCCGCTCCACTGGAATATGTACCGAAGTTTAGGCCCCATTCCTGGGTTACATCCTTGAAACCTAAATCTCCTTGGTTTTTAAAAACAAAATTTGGAATTTTTATCTCCGGAATAGCAGCAATCAAGGCTTCCTTACTTACCAAACGACTGGCCGTTACCCTAAAATCCCCAAAATCCCGATCGGTTACATCCTTTGGAAAACCGTTGGTAACAAATAGGTCTTGCCAACCATCATTGTCCAAATCGGCGAAAAGGGGCGCCCAACTCCAATCTGTTTCCTGGACGCCGGCATACATTCCCATATCCCCAAAAATAGGAACCCCGGTTTCTGGATTGATACCCAAGTTCAATTGCATTGTATTACGTGCATATTGGCTTTCATATCCATACTTTCTTGTAAAGATTTCCTTTTGGTAACTACTAGGGCCTTGAAATAATTTTTTGCGTTTATTATAATAAGGTTGCATTTCCGTGGTATAAATGTCCATGCGCCCATCATTATCAATATCCGCCACATCACTGCCCATGGAGGAAAGGCTAAAATGCTGAAAGACCTCTCCAGCGCGGTTGGTAAATGTGCCATCCTGATTATTGATATACATCAGGTCATTGCTCAAAAAATCATTGGCGACATAAATATCCAACCAGCCATCTTCGTTGAAATCGTTGATTAAAGTACTGTGACTATGACCATGGTAACGGATACCCGCTTTTTCGGAAACATCAACAAAATACGGGCGCTGTAGACTGTCGTTCCATTGGTTTTCATAAAGTTTGTCCCTACTCAACGAAGTACCATCGTCTTCCAAAGGACGAAATTCAGTAGGGTCGATACCTTCAATCCGATTTACGCCAATAAACAAATCCAAATCGCCATCATTATCATAATCAAAAAATTGTGCATGGGATGAATAGGTATGATCCGCAATGCCATAGGCTTTACCCATTTCCTTAAATATGGGCATACCCTTGTCGTTGGTTCCTTGATGGATATAGAGCAGATTTCTTCGGCGCAACGAATCTTTATAAAAGGTGTTGCAAACATAGATATCCTTTTTGCCATCTGCATTAACATCTACTATGGATACCCCAGAGGACCAGAAAAGTGAATCCGGCTTCCCTATTTGGGCTTTTTGGGAAATGTCCTCAAATTTTAGATTGCCCTTATTTAGGAACAGTTTGTTGTCCACTTGATTTCCGGCAAGAAAAATGTCATCCAGCCCATCTCCATTTAAATCCCCCAAAGCCACTCCGGCACCGTTGTATACGAATTCGTTATCAATGATATTTATAGAATCGTTCTCAACAAGTTGATTATTGAAATGAAGCCCTGATTGCACAGGTTCAATTTTTGTAAAAAGGGTAGGGGAAGAATCCTTTTGTCCGCAGGAGGTAAGAAGTATAAGGAGTACAATTCCAGAAAATATGGAATTACTAGAAATTAAATTCTTCATTATATTTATTGTTCAGGTCTAAAGCGGTCAGCATACAAAGATGCAAGAAGACGACGAAAGAAACAAAAAAAGGATGCCCTTAAATTTAGAAGGCACTTTTACGAGTGCAGCAGCCATTTGATTCTTTGTAAATGGAAAAACTTAGGTTAAGAGTGGAATTTAGAAGTAGATTATCTTTCGAAGGCCTCTTTCAACTGATAAAAAAACCGTTCCAGAAGCCTTAGATCTTCTGTAATAATCTCGGCAACCCCTCGCATTTCCTGTTTAAACTCGATTTCCTTACCATAGCTGGTAATCATTTCCTGTGGCAGGGAAACATCCACTAAATAAAAGCCGTCCTTGTCCGGTGTTAAGGAAATATTTTCAACTTTTCCATTTAAAATGCCAAATTCGGTTTCGGGATAGTTTTCGAGTTTCACGTTTACGTATTGACCAAGTTTAATTTTGCCAGAATTTTGTGAAGGTGTTTTTAATTTTGCCACATAGTCCAAATTGTCGGAAGGTATAATGGTGAAAACAAGATCCCCCTGGAATACGGACTGGTTTTGATCCCAATAGTTCATAAAGGAAACCTTGCCATCAATTTCCGATTTGAAGACAAAAGTGTTTTCCCAATTCTTAATGGCCTGTTTTAACTGGTTAAAAGCTTGAATGGTAGTCTTCAACAATTGAATTTCCTCTCGAGTCCTAGAAATCTCGGTTTCTTTTGATGTTTTTTTGGCCCCTCCGATTGCTTCCCTGATTTGGGAGATGGAAGCACCGAGAGTTTTTGTATTCCGCTCTGAGGATAATACTTCCAATTTTTTATTTTCATATTCTTGTTGGGAAATTACCCCCTTTTCGTACAGGCCTTTATGGCGTTCCAAATCACTTTTCTTAAAGGCCAGTTCGGATTTACTTAATGCATATTGATCCCCCAGACTCGATAACCTTTTTCTTAACTCGGACAAGGAAATCTTGTTGGCAATTGCCTCGTTGGAAAAAGGTTCTAATCGCTTGTTCAATTTATATTGAAAATAGCTGTTTTCGAACAGTGCAAAACTTTGGTTGATATCCCCTAAAAAAAGAATTGGAAGACTGTCAAAGGGAAACTCAATTGATTTATCCGATAGTCTGATGGTATCAATTATCGATTGTAGGTACAAGACGTCTTCTGTGTTCGCTGTGTTCTCTAAGACCGCAAGAACCGTATTCTTTGTAACTTCTTGTGATTCAACCACGTGAATCGAGTCAAATTTGGCAGAAACCATGGCAAATTCCTTTTGGGGAGGGGTTTTGGTCGTAATAATAGCTTGGGATACTATTAAATCTGGGTACTTAATGAACCAGGAAATGGCCAGTACCAAAATGATAAGCGATAGGAACAAGGTATTGCCCCAGCGTATCATCCAATGAGGAACCCGTGTAAGTATCTCCTGAACTTCTTCGCTCCGTAATTTTATATTGTCCAAAGTATCTCCCATTTATTTGCCCAATTCCAATTGATTTTTCACTAAATTGAAGTATGCCCCTTGTTGTTGTATCAAATCCTGGTGATTTCCAATCTCAACAATCTTGGAATTGTCCAATACCACAATTTGATGGGCATTTTTTACCGTACTTAACCTATGGGCGATTACAATAACCGTTTTGTTCCTAAAGAACCGTTCTAATTTTTCCATAATCACCTTTTCGTTGTTCGCATCAAGTGCTGAGGTTGCCTCATCAAAAAACAGATAATCCGGATTTTTATATACTGCCCTTGCTATAAGTAACCTTTGCTTTTGTCCCGTGCTTAGCCCAACACCTTCCATTCCTATTTTTGTATTGTAGGACAACGGCAGTTCTTCTATGTACTCCTCAATGTTTGCCACTTCAACTGCGTATTTTAAACGTTTTTTATCTATATGGTCTACTCCTATGGCAATGTTATTGGCTATGGTGTCATTAAAGATATAGTCCTCTTGCATGACCACACCACACTTATCTCTCCAGACTTTTTGAGATATATTTTTGGTATCATAAGTACCTAAACTAATTGTTCCTTTTGAGGGTTCATAAAATCGTAATAGGAGTTTCATCAAAGTGGTTTTTCCACTACCACTGGCCCCTACAATTGCAGTAATTTTGTTGGCTGGAATATGTAATTTTAACTCCTGAAGAACAAATTTATCAGAACCCCGGTATCTAAAGGATAGGTCTTTGATATGAAAGTCCAGATTATCAGGAATATCATTGATTTTATCCAGAATGTCGCTCCCTTCATCCTTCTTGTTGTGTATTTCTCCAAGACGTTCCAATGATATTTTGGCATCCTGAACTTCTTTAATAAAATTAATCAACTGGGAAATAGGTGAATTCAACTGACCCACAATATAGGAAATGGCCAACATCATCCCTAGAGTGATTTCCCCATCAATAACCAATTTGGCGGAAAGGACAGTAATTAGAATGTTCTTTAGCTCGTTAATGAAGCCGGAACCTACACTTTGGTATTGTTCCAGAGCTAAGCTTTCAATAGAAATTTTGAACAGGCGGGCCTGCAGGAATTCCCATCCCCAGCGCTTCTTTTTCTCCGCATTATGTAGTTTTATGGTCTGCATTCCATTGATTAGCTCTATTACCCTACTTTGTTCCTGGCTAATTTGTGAAAACCGTTTATAGTCCAAATCCCTACGTTTTTTTAAGAAAACAATGATCCAACCGAAGTATAGAACACTGCCTATGAGAAATATACCAAAAATCAAGAGGCTATAATAAGCTAAGACCAGCCCAAATACCACTACATTTATCATAGAGAACAGGACATTTAGAGAGGAGGTGGTAAGTATTCGTTCAATACGACTATGGTCATTGATACGTTGAAGTATATCTCCAGTCATTCTAGTATCGAAAAATGATATGGGGAGTTTCATTAGTTTGATAAAAAAATCGGATACCAAGGAAATATTTATACGTGTACTTAAGTGTAACAGTATCCAGCTACGGATTACCTCAACCCCTGTCCTTCCTAGAAACAGGGCCAACTGTGCAAAAAGAATAAGATAGACAAAATTAATATCTTGGTTTTTGATTCCTACATCTACTACGCTTTGGGTCAAAAATGGGAAGATAACCTGTAATAAGCTACCGGCCAGAAGACCAATAACAAGCTGCCAGATAAATCTTTTGTATTTGATCAAGTAACTTGTTAAGAATGTTAACCCCAAAGGCTTTACTTGCTCATCGGCATATTCACTTTCATAAAACTTAGGGGTAGGTTCCAGGAGTAATGCTACACCTTCTTCTGTATTTTCTTCAGCATTATTGCCTATCCACGATTTTAACAATTCTTCTTTCGAATGGTTCAATAGTCCGTAACCCGGGTCGGAGATTTTTAGGGTATCTCCATTTTTTTTACTTCTTTCCGCTCCGTACAGCACCACAAAGTGTACCTTGTTCCAGTGAAGGATACAAGGCAGGGGTGCTTTTAAAAGTTCTTTATAGGAAAGTTTTACACCAAGACTCTTAAAGCCCAAGTGCTCAGCGGCATCACTTAGGTCCAATAGGCTGCTTCCAGATCGCGTGGTTTCACTTATTTCCCGGATGTGGGGTAAGGAAACGGTTTTGCCATAGTGCTTTGCAATAATCTTAAGACAGGTAGGGCCACAGTCCTTGCTATCAGGTTGGGTATAGTGTGGAAACTTTTTTAGCATAGACCGCTTTGGAAATTTTGTATTTTAAACTTTGCTTTTAAATGGCAACTTGTAATTTATGGCCGGGTAACAATACTTTTATTTTTTCCTTTACTTCCGCTTTCGAATACGCATCAATATTCAGAAAATCCCCCAGTCCATTAGCTCTTACTCTAGCAGCATTACCATTCTGATCTATGAACTTATTCATGGGAACAACAAGCATGGGTACATTGTTGTGGAAGGCCTCTTTCACAGAGCCCAATCCGCCATGAGTGATGAACAAATCTGTATGTTGCAATACATCCAGTTGTGGAAGATAATCAAAGGTGAATACGTTTTCAGCTTCTTTTAACTCCATTGTATGATTTCCTTTTGAAATTATTAGTATGGTTCCAGAAAGTTCTTCTATCATTGAAATTACCGAATTGAAGAAGTCGGTCACCTTTGGGCCTTGTGCCAGGGTACCAAAAGCCATATAAATTACTTTAAAATCGGTTCCAAGGAGATACTCCTTTTTTAGGTTAGAATATGTTGAAGTATAATAGGCACTTTCATCTTTAGGAGATAATTTTTCAAAAAAGCGTATATGTTTAGGTTTCTTAAATTGAGGAAATTCCAATTCGCGAGGTAGAAGCACAAGGTTGTCTACATTTTTGATGCCTCTGTTTAGGGAATGTTTTAAATCAATCTCTTTTCTCCAGTCCATTCCATATTTTTCACAGTGTTTCTTCCATAAAAAGGTTTCGTCTTTTCCAAGAAAAGCGATTTTTAAGATTAGTTCACGAAACCGTTGTTTAAACAGTTCTTTCAACCATAAGTACTCTATTTTTATTTTTGATAATAGGCTGGTTGCTGGAATAACCTTCGAGTTCATGGGGGGAATGCCTTTTGTCTTACCTGAGTATACCTTGGTATGCACTATGGTGATATTTGGGACAAAAGGTTTAAAGAAAAAATAGTATTCAGCCAGACTCTGGTCTATAAATACTTGAGCTGGCTTGTGTTCCTCTATAAGTCTCTGGGTACGCCGAAATGCATTTTCGAACTCAGTTTTTCGTTCCTTATAAAACGCTTTTGAAACCGAACTTTTTAAGAACAAGCCGAGGAAGGATTTATAGTTTTTAATAATGTATTCAGATAGGTAACCAAATTCCTTATATTCGAAACCTTCACTTTTTAAGATTCCAATGAGCTGGGGAGTGGTGGTAAATACCACTTTTTTACCTTGACCCTCAAACTTGTGGGCCAACCCAAATACTGGATACAAGTGACTTTGAAAGGGTTGTATTATGAATAGGTTCATAGGCTTTTTGTATTTGGCCCTGCCAAATACAGGGCCAAATGCAAAATTTAGTTAGAATCAATAACCGCAACCTCCTTGACCAGGCTGTAACACGGTACCAAAGGGTACCCCAGGTGGGCAATTTACCGGAGTATGCGGATTAAGGCAAAAACAATAAGGAGTAGCTCCCCCCTTTACGGTTTTTAATTGTTGTTTGGACAACAATTTGTCCGAAAACTTTGAAATGATTTTTTTCATTTTTAAAACTTTAAGATTAATAAATACTATATCGAACGATTTGCAAATCCACTTTAATTATATTGATTATCAATGATTTATAATTGTAATGGCACAAAGCATACACATAAACCAACGTCAATCCTACCCTAGGTGATTTTTGAAAAAATTTCATATTCGCCTTCATTACTTTTCATTAAGTATGGAAAGGAATCGCGTAAATATGATGTAAAGCCTTTTTTAGGCATAGATAATTAGTAATACTTTACTTATATAAAGTAATGAATAATAGTATTTATTTGTAATTAAAATTATGTTAAATAATACTTATAATATGTACTTCATTCGATAAAACATTTGTGGACCTTGGATTTAAAGCAAAATTCGCAACACGTTTCATAATCCTACCTTATGGGGGTGCCATGAAAACAACGATTCTTCCAGTTTTTAGAATAGCGACCCAAGAATACCTAAAGAACTCTGGCATAGTAGCTAGAAGGGACTAATCCAGAAATAGTTTAACTTAGAACTCAAATCAAAGAATGGTAATGTGTAAGTTTTACGTTGATATAACTATCTATGTCCATGGGTAACAGATTATGAGTAGTAGTACGAATACTGTGGTAGTCAGTAATGTTGCATACCATATTTCCTGGCCTTGTTCAAAAGGCCAGGAAATGAAAGTGCCTGAAGCGTAGTAACATAGTATATTTCAACCATCATTCATCACGCATCAAATGGTGCTTCATACTAAGGTGATATCCAAAGTCGGATATCCACAGGAACACCGCTAATACCCCCTTTACCATTTTAATTGTTCTTGGAATGACAATTTATTGGAGAGCTTTGAAGTGATTTTTTCATCTTTCCAATTTTAAAGGGTACTAAATAATTGACGCGAACCGATTTTAAAATTCAAAACATGAACATATTTATCTCACGAAATCAATGTCTGGTGTATTGCTAAGGCTTTGATTTGAAGTTCTTGAGAGCAAAAGCTTCAAAGTCCGGGGGATACAAAATGTTACGGAAACAGTTTTGCTTAATCTGATTCCTCATTTCGATAAGGCCTTAATTATCAAAATCATTGGAAATAGAGAAATAAAAAGATTTTCATGTTTTGGCATAAACCGAGCTAACGGTCCTGTATTTGCTAGTGACAATCGCCTACTCCTGGAGGTACTTGACTTCCAGGTCCATAACCGAATGGACAATTAATAAAGGCACCACTACCGATACAGAAGCAATATGGAGTGGCCCCTCCCTTGACTGTTTTTAACCGCTCCTTGGACAACAATTTGTCCGAAAACTTTGAAATGATTTTTTTCATTTTTTTAAATTTTAGGATTAATACTTCATTTATAATAAGTGATTTGCAAATCCATATTCAAGATTCGTTAGTTCCATATTTCCTAAGAAGATAGATAAGTATTGTATTTTAACAATTCTTGATATTGCGCTCTGCTTTCATTTAAAAAGTAATCAAGGAGAACGGTAATCTAAATAGGTCTTCCAGTGTAATTCTAACGTTTGACTATTTTGACAAAGTAATTTTAATGTATGCACAAGATTATTTTTAATAATCCTTACCCATCTGTTTTGATTCAATTGATTTGACACATGCCATAACCAATTAATTGCAATTAACAATTTATAAGATTCAATTTTAGGATAACTGGATTTCATTTATGAAGCCTATAACCTTCTTTATGAATGGCATAAACTTTTCGTGAGTAAAGAAGCGTTTGAAGACCATATGTTTTCGATTGATTGTAGCGGACAGATAGTTGAAGTTATTATTTTCTTATATTATTAATAAGTTTATTACTACATACTTATATTTTTCTTATATTAACATGGGATATTCTTCTTTTAAATTATTCCGATATGCCCCAAGGAGAGATAGATATTTCAATTTTAAAATACAGGAAAGAAAAAAGAATCAGTCAAGCTGACTTCGGGAAATTGGTTGGTGTAAAACAAGCTACGGTTTCCAATTGGGAGTCAAAAAAAGTAAACCCTTCTGGGAAGCATCTCGAGCGGATCAAGGAATTGATGAATTCGCAAATTGCAGAAACAAAATCCATCCCGAATCCGGATGAATTGGCCTTGCTCAAAGAACTATTATCGGCCAAGGAAGAAATAATAGGATACCTAAAGACGACGATTGATCGTATCAAGGAAGGGTGATGGTGATACCGTAATTCTTCTGCGTTTTCTCAACGCAACATGGTAGAAACTAAGCATAAGAAAAGGGCCTCACTTTAAAGTGAGGCCCTTTTCTCTAAATACTATTTTATACTTCCTAACCCTAGTAGCCAGGATTCTGTGTTAACACATCAGAACCTTGAATATCAATTTGTGCCTGTGGAATAGGATAGAACTCATTTTTTCCAGCGGTAAAGCTAGCTCCTCCAAACTTGGTAATCAAGTATTGGGATTCGTAGGCCAAATAGTCGTTCAAGACATCGGCAGCTACACCCCATCGAACCAAATCAAAGAAACGGTGACCTTCCCCGGAAAGCTCCAATTTTCTTTCAAAACGAACAGCGGTACGTGCATCCTCTTGCGAAGCAAATTGAGAAGGTGGATATTCCGCAATTACATAGTTGGCCGCATCATCACCAGAATCGTATTCCTTAACCCAATGTTCTGAGTTGGCGGCTCGCGCCCTAACCTGGTTTACATAAGTTCTGGCTTGCTCCAATGAACCCGCCTCGATTTCCGCTTCTGCAGCCATCAGCAATACATCCGCATAGCGAATAATCGTATAGTTCATTAAGGCATATCCTCTAGTCCACGAACTACCATCTGTAAAGCTATTTTCCTGGGATCTGTAGTAAATGTACTTTTTAGGAGAATATGGACCTGCGTATGGAAAACTACGAATCCAAGCAGAACCAGGATGATCTATCCAGTCTAAATAAGGGATACCCATACGGCCTATAGAATGATCGATACGGGGATCGAGTGGACCAGCATCCTCAACAAAATCCTCTTCAGCATTTCCGTCTGTCACTACCCATTTAAAGTTGTTGGCAACCTCGTTGGCAGGGTCATTGTAAGAACCGTCTAATAAAGGTAGACCTTCCGGTGTAGTTCTAAACGAATTTCCTAATTCTATACTGGGCTGAAAGAAACCGCAACAGTTTCCAGGACCATCCGGACCTGTATTATAAGGGTAGTTTAAGTCATCAAAATAGTTGGCGTTTTGTGTACTTCCCGTATTGTTGGCCGATTCCACATCCATAACCGCTTCCGCATGATTATCGTTCTCCGCATTGTATATTTGTGCATAATCATCAAGCAGAGCATACTTAAGGCCGTTTGAAGTAACACCATTGGCAATAACATCGTCAAACGAAGCCTTGGCTTCGGCAAATTTCCCTTGGAACAGTTGTGCCTTTCCAAGATACGCTCGTGCGGCCCATTTGTTAACGCGCCCTGCACCAGTTTCACCGGCAAGATTGTCATAGGCAAATTGGAAATCTGCCTCAATCTTATCCCAAACATCAGGAGTATTTGGAACGGCAACAACATCGGTAGGAGCTACCGTTTCGTCAAAATAAGGAATGCTGTTATGATGTTTCTTCAAATCAAAATAGAAATGACCTCTCAACATTCTTGCTTCGGCAATAATCCGTGTAGCTTCTGCTGGCACAATGTTATCCCCGGCCGCTTGTACCGTGGCTATTACATTGTTACAACGAACCACACCTTCAAAACGGCCATTCCAAAAATTATTGATATCCCCACTAGTAGGGTCAATCTCATAACGCTGAACAGGATTAATAGCCGAGTAATCCCCGGCATCCGTTCCTTTGTTCGCCTCACCGCCACAAATAGACCCGGTAATCCAATGATTAGGGCCTTCGAAGCGGTTACCGAATACACCGTTTAAAGCGGAGTAGGCTCCAACCAACAAACCTTCAGCACCCGCTTGGTTTTCCAGCTGGGCGGCCCCTAACGAACCTGTTGGCAGCACTTCTAAAAACTCGTCATTACAGGACACCCCTATCATAAGGATAGCCGCTATAAAAACAGGTAATTTTCTTAATCTGTACATAGTTTTCATAGTTAATTTTTGCTTAAATATATAAATAATTTTTCTTTTAAATATCACAAAGCTATCACAAGCCTAAATTTACGTTAAGTAGGTATTGAGGTGTTGCAGGGTAGTTTCCGACATCGATACCAAAACGAGTGTCCACATCACCACCTACCACAGGATCTAGACCGCTATAATCGGTAATCGTCCAAATGTTGTTTGCAGAGATGCCTACCTCAAATTTACTTAACCCAAGAGCATCCTTTACTTTATCATCAAAAGAATATACAAAAGCCAAACGTTGTAATCTTGCGTAAGAACCATCTTCCACATACCAAGAGTTGGAAGCACCACTAGTACTCAGGTTGGAAACACTTTCCCAAATTGGAGCAGCGGCGTTGTTCCCCAGTTCAGGGGTCCAAGAGTTAAAGGCGGCTACACCTTTTGCGGATCCCTCAAATGTTCCGAAGAAATCCCTAAACCATTTGGATTGGTTGAATATCTCGTTTCCAATGGACCAGTTCCAGAACATTTCCATTTTGAGTTGCTTGTAGTTTAACTCAAATACGGCACCACCTGTATAGGAAGGTACCGGATCTCCCAAATAGGTTCTATCATCCGGGGTAATGGCACCATCTCCGTTAACATCCTCATAGCGGAAGCGGCCCAATCCTTTACCATCCTGCGCTGGAGAATTGTCTACCTCTGCTTGAGAGTTGAAGTAGCCTATTACATTATACCCAAAAAAGGATGAAAGCGGTCTTCCGATCTGGTTTCGGGTAGGGGTAATTCCCCTAAAGCCAATACCATCCAAGAATTCAATACCTGGAGCAAAAGCTACGACTTCGTTCTTCAGGAAGGAATGGTTAGTCGTAATTTGGAAGGAAAGATCTTCGGTAAAATTACCACGACCTATGATTTGAAAATCGACCCCTTGATTGAGCATGGATCCCACGTTTACAGAAGGAGCACTAGCAAAATTTCCAGTAACCCCGGCCAAAGGAACCTGGAACAACAGATCCTCGGTATCCTTTTTCCACCAGTCGAACTGTACTTCTATTTTGTTGTCTAGAAGCGAAAGATCGAAACCAATGTTTAAAGTAGTACTGGTCTCCCATTTAGCATCAGCATTTCCGATTCGGCTAGTGGCAAACCCTTCGTCCGCACCACTATTTTGTCCGCCGATTGGATAAAATGTTCTGGCCAAATTAGCGGCGGCCAAGGAAAATTGATTACTTGGATCCACGTTGTTGGAGTTACCCATTTCACCCCAACCAGCACGAATTCTCAAATCGGAAATAAAATTCTGGTTTTGCATAAAAGATTCTCCGCTAACCGTCCATGCGCCCGATACTGCTGGGAATACCCCGTATCGATTATTTTCACCGAATACAGAGGATCCATCTCGTCGAACAACTCCGGAAATGTAGTATTTTTCATCAAAATTATAATCCAGTTTTCCGAATAGGGAACTGAAGTTAACCCCGGTAAAGATATTACCCTGTACCACGGGACTCTGAACAGTGGACATAGTAATGAAGTCAATATCCGTGGAGAAAGGATTGATACCGGAACCAAAAATGGACCTACCTCGGGAGGGTGTCCTTGGGGAACGGGCACCATTAATGGCCTCAATACCGGCCAATACTTTAATTCCATGCTTTCCATAGGTCTTATCAAAATTCACCGTGTTAGTGAAAATCCATTGAAAGCCGTAGCCCCAGGTCTCACTAAAGGAATTACTGGCCTCGGGCTCCGAATCCCCTAAGTACCGGAAGCCGTAATTTTGTTGGGTAAAATTGTTATATTGCCCGCCGATATTCGTTCTTACGGAAAGCCCATCAGCCAGTTTTACGTTGGCATATAAATTTCCAAAAACCTCTACTTGAAAGGCCACATCGTCTCCATTGTTCCGGACCAATCGTCGTACGGGGTTCCGTGGATTATTAAATCCGGATGCCCGTGTACTGGCATAGCTTCCAAATTCATCAAACACAGGAATTATGGTTGGCATTCGATACGCGGAAAGTACCTCGGATTCTTCATCGGCGATACCAGCACCTCCATTTGCACCTTGCTGTCCAACTACCGATCGGTATGTACCTTGGAAATTTTGCCCAATGGACAACCAAGGCGTAACGTCCCACTCGGAATTAAAACGTAGCGTATATCGTTTAAACTCATTGGACAACAGAATACCGGATTGGGTCTGTGCGCCGAGCCCTAAATAGTAACGGCCGTCCTCGGTGCCGCCATCAAAGCCCAAACTGATACGGCTAATCGGTGCAATCCGAGTAATTTCCTTATACCAGTTGGTCCCAGCCAAATTAGGACGGATCAAGAACACATCTTCAGGATTGGCCTCAAAGTTGGCCCGGATTTGTGCTAAATCGATTTCTGACTCAAAAACCCCATTTTGACCATCGGCATGCAAATAATCCGGAAAACGTGGGGTAGGATTCGATCCATACTGTGGATGCGTGTATTGAGGGGCTGTTCCGGTGGCCGCCGCGTTATTTTCATAGGCTATGTGCGTATATCTCGCCATATCCTGTGGATTCAACATTTCCGGGGAACCACTGACGTTGGGGTCGGTAACCCCGCTTTGGATGCTAAGGGTTACATTGGTCTTCCTTTTTCCTTTTTTTCCTTGTTTTGTAGTATAAACAATTACCCCGTTTGCTGCCCTGGCTCCATATATGGAGGCCGCAGCTGCATCTTTTAGTACCGTGGTAGTTTCAATATCATCCGGGTTTAGGAAATCAATGTTTAGGATAGGTACCCCATCCACTACATATAAAGGCTCGTTACCCCCAAAGGCTCCAAAACCACGTACCCGAATCTGAGACGTAGTACCAGGCTGACCGTTGGTCACAACGGTAACCCCCGCGACCCTACCGGCCAACTGCTGTTCTACGTTACCAGAAGGAACGGCTGCCAATTCTTCTGCCTTTACTATGGAAACGGCTGCGGTAGTCTCTCGCTTACTTTCCGTTTGGTAACCTGTTACGATAACCTCGTCCAGTGCGGCTGCATCCTCTGCCAAGGTTACATTAACCGTAGATTGCCCGTTAACAGCTACCTCTTGGGTTTGAAAACCTAGATAACTAATTACCAATGTGGCGTTAGCATCCACATTTAAGGTATAATTCCCATCAAAATCTGTTTGGGTTCCGTTAGTTGTACCTTTTTCAACAACGTTGGCCCCAGGAAGTGGAACTCCCCCGGAATCCGTAATTGTACCCGAAATGGCGGTTTGGAAAATAGTTTCCGTTTCAATTGTAATTTCATCATTTGCTTGGGCCAATTGCGTTCCCAAACAAATCAACATCGACAAAAACCCAATGGTTAAGAAAGAGAACTTTCCTTTGGGCCTTAACGAATTGTAATCTCGTTTTTGATTCATAATCCTTGTTGTTTGTTAGTTTAAATTAATCTTGATTTTTCAGGTTTTTCAACGCTTGACGGCACACCAAACTGTTAAGGAAAACCCAAATTTCGGGTAATAATAACAAAATTATGTGAATTATAAACATCCAATTTGTAATAATTTCCCCGAGCCCTCCATATTCTTAAATGTTAAATTTTAGGGACTATTGCGATTAGCCCCCCGTTTTATTTGGCAATATGACAATTTGAGGATGTAATTTTTTCAGGATTCAGAATTTTCAGGAATCACAAACAAAATCCAATTTGTTAGGTATTTTCTCTCATTTTTTTCCAAACACAAGTCGTCTATAACGTTGGAGAAGGCCATTATTTTTAGGGTTTGTTAACTTAAAAAGCGTTAAATTTCCCTAAAATTTTGCTAAAAGAAACCCGATGTTATTTTTCATTTATAAACAAAACAATCGAGATTTTGAATTATTAGGTAAGGGAGGATTAAACCTTTTTACAGCTTATGATGATTTTTATTTGATCCTTGGAAGTGGTAAAGAATAGGTAATGCTCGCCACCATTTAAAATCCGGTATCTTTTTCTTAAGGAATCTACGCGTTCAGGAAAATTTCGAACTGTGATATGGGCTCTTTTAAAATCTAGGATTTTCATGGTCTTTTTTGAATAGGGCCATACTTTTTCAATCCTGAATTTTCTTCCGGGAAAGTTTTTTAATTCGTTTGAAGTGTATAAATGGGAATGTCCGCTGAGCTTGCCTAATGAATACCGTACTGCTAAAAGTGAGAACGCCCCGGACTTTAAAATGGCCGAATTAGGTTCATAAAGGAAATTTTGAGGTTCGATGAAGTTTGGCAGCGCGCTTTTTTCTTCTTCAAGTGTAAAGTTGAAAGTATCTATTTTTTGTTCATTGGCAAAGTTGACAGCCTTCACCACGATTTCTCCGTTGAAATTGGCCTGTAATACCCATAATAATTCCTTTACTTCGTTTTTTAGGCTCACAATATGAATTTCCCTTACGAACCTTAGCTCCTTGATTCCAACCGATAGATCCAAAATGGGGGAGGTCTTTATCATAATATTATTGGATTTTTGAAAGAGTAAATCCAAATGTTTGGTAACATTGGGGGAACAATCCGATAAAAAGAAGACCTTGCTATTTTGATTATCCCTGCGGGAAGGGTCTAAGTATATCCAATCAAACTTTAATTTGGATTCTTTTAAAAACCTCAATCCATCTCCTGAAATAACCTCAATGTTTTTTCTCCCAAGGACTTTAAAATTATGTGTAGCTATTTTAGATAGGTCCCTATTCGTTTCACAATGATAGATAACACCTATTTTAAGAGCGAAGAAATTAGTGTCTACGCCGAATCCACCGGTAACATCTACAAGAGTTTTTCCATTAACAATTTTGGCTTTGTACCGGGCGGTGGTCTCTGAAGAAACTTGTTCAATATGTAACTTATCCGGGAAATAAATCTTGGGTGTTTTATACCAGGTAGGGAGTTTTGTTTTTGATTTTTTTTTGGAAATTATCTGTTGTGCCAATTCTTTGTTGGAAACTTCTTCGAAAAAAGGGTTTTTTAATAAAAATGACACAATGTCAGTATCAATTTTATCTAAAATAAATTCCTGTATACCAGTTTTTAATAAATTCTCATTCAAAGTATAACTATAAATTACCGGTCAAGGATTTTACAATCTTATTTTCGGACAAAAATTCTTTTAAAATTACCTTGATAGCGGTATAACCAGGGACTGCCACGATCATGCCTACTACCCCGAAAAGAAGACCGGCAATGATGATGATCAAAAAGATTTCCAGGGGATGGGATTTCACACTGTTGGAAAAAATAAAAGGCTGGGAAAAAAAGTTATCTATTAACTGACCGATTACCAAGCCAATTAAGACGTAACCTGCCTTGGGCAATATTACCGTACTAAAATCCATTCCCAAATTACTGGTCATGGTAAGTAGTATCATAATGACTCCACCAATAATAGGACCGATATATGGAATAATGTTGAAAAGGGCGCATAAAAATGCAATCACAATGGCATTTTCTATACCTACAATAAGTAGAACAATTGTATAGATAACAAAAAGAATGAATATTTGTAGGAGTAGCCCAACAAAGTATCTGGACAATAGATTGTTTATTTTATCTATGGATTTTACCATGCCACTTTCCTTATCGTCCGGAACAAAGGTTAATAACCCTTTTTGGAAAAGCTTACTATCCTTAAGAAAGAAAAAGGAAATAAACAAAACGGAAAACAACCCTATACTAAATGTGCTGAGCACACCGACAAAAGAATTTAGGAAATTGGGGATAAAACCAATGTCAAAACCTTCCAAAAGGTTTTTCTCCAGTTCACTCTCCTCAATAATTTCGGTTACGACCTCTGGGGAAGCTCCAAAATATTGTGTGATTTCTTTGTAAAGGGAATTCAAATTACTTTGCAATTGGTCAATATCCAACAAGGATAAGTTTTTGCCTTGTTCGGTGATCAATGGAATAAACAATGCAATTATGCCTCCCAGCAAACCAATCATTAAGAGCATTGTCAGAATAACGGCCAAGGTATTCGGGAATTTGATCTTTCTTCTAAGGAAAAGCACAATAGGCCTGCCGATAAGAGCTATAACCGCTGCAAAAGCCAAATAGACCAGTACGGATTGTATTTTATACAAAAAGTATAGAACCAGTATAATGCCGGTTAAGATACCAATGGCCCTGAGAATACCTTGTGATATAGTCTTCGAGTTCATGTTTCCATCTTTGTTAGATTCTTCCCCTTCGTCACATTACTTCTTTCATTAATAAGGACAATACCTCATATTGGATTAGTATCAATTTCCGAATGCGTAAGAAACGATATTTGCTCCCATCCGAAGTGCCTTTTGACGAACCTCCTCGGGATCGTTATGCACGGCGGGATCTTCCCAGCCATCTCCAAGGTCACTTTCAAAAGTGAACAAAAGAACAAGCCTATTTTCATTGAAAATACCCAAGGCCTGCGGTCGTTTTCTATCATGCTCATGTATTTTTGGGAGTCCTTCGGGAAAATCATATTCTTGCTCAAAAATTGGGTGATCTTTGCTTAGCTCCTCCAACTTCTTATTCGGAAAAACTTTGTCCAATTCTTTTCTAAGATAGGGTTCCATACCGTAATTGTCATCAATGTGTAAAAACCCTCCAGACAATAGGTACGTTCTCAAATTCTGTGCATCCTCCTCAGAAAAAACTACATTACCATGCCCTGTCATGTGTAAAAAAGGGTATTGGAAAATATTGCTACTACCTGCATCTACGGTCGCCGGCTTTTCATTAATTGCCGTTCCTATGTTTTCATTGCAAAAACGAATAAGATTGGGCAAAGCGGTTGGATTGGAGTACCAGTCCCCACCACCATTATACTTTAGGACTGCAATCTCTTGCCCTGTCAACGGGAATACCACGAAAAGCAAAAAAGTAGATAATAACGGTGTAAGTAACTTCATCAACTATCGAACTAAGACTCAGATTGCATCAAATTTAAGTATAATCCATGTTGAAAAAAACCTTGTTGTCGATATTAGTTTTAGGTAGTCTTGTTTTTGCGGCATTTACAAAGACCAATTCTGTTGAAAATACAATTTCTGATAACTCCTTAATTACGAATGAGACCTTTGAACCGGTTGTGGTTTTGGAATTGTTTACGTCTCAAGGGTGTTCTAGCTGTCCACCTGCCGATGTTCTTTTGGACAAGGTTAAAAGGCAATATGCAGATGAGGTGTATGCCCTTTCTTATCATGTGGACTATTGGAATTATATAGGTTGGGAAGATCCTTTTAGCAAGCCTGAGTATGCAAAAAAACAAAGAGATTACAATATCCAATTTCGTAACAGGAGTAACTATACCCCTCAGCTGGTTATCAATGGAAAGGAACACATAGTAGGGTCCAACACCAATTTGCTGTACAACAAGATCAAGGCCTACAAAGAGCAAAAAGCAGAGAATAAAATTGGATTGTCCAAAATTGATAATAGTGGGCGAGGGGTTTCTTTTGAGTACGAGATTTATGGCAATTTAAGGGATAAAGAACTTAGGGCATTACTGGTGTTGGATCAGCGCCAAACACTGGTCAGAAGAGGTGAAAATAGAAACAGGACCCTAACAAACAGCAACATCGTTGTAGCTGAAAAGTTGATAAAACCTTCGGAATCAAAAGGGAAGGGAGTTTTGCCTATTCCTAAAATCGTTGAGCCAAACGAAAAAAAGTACTTGATATTGCTTGTGCAAGATGTGAATTATAAAATATCCGGAGCCGTTAAAAGCACTGTTTTATGAACTAAGATGTTGTTTGTTTCTAAAGCCCCGTGAGGAGAACCATATATTCATGCGGGGCTTTTTGTTGCTAGCCGTTGTTAATTGTGGCAACTATGGTACAGGCCACTAAGGCCGCGGTTTCGGTACGCAAACGGTTCTTTCCCAAGGAAACGGGCCAAAAACCTTTTTCGTTGGCTTGTTTGATTTCAGAAGGAGAAAAATCCCCTTCCGGGCCTATTAAAATGGTGATGTCCTTGTCTGGAGCTACTCTTCTTTTTAAATCCATTTTTTCACCCTTTTCGCAATGTGCCATAAACAGAAGCCCTTCAGGAGTATTTTTAATGAAATTTTCATAAGAAATAGTATCGTTTAGTTTTGGAAGATAGGTCTGTAAAGATTGCTTCATAGCAGAAAGGATTATTCTTTCCAATCGTTCTCGTTTGATTACTTTTCGTTCGGAGCGCTCACAGATAATCGGCGTAATTTGATCTACGCCAATTTCAGTGGCTTTCTCTAAAAACCATTCAAATCGGTCTATATTTTTGGTTGGTGCAACAGCCATATGCAAGGAATGCATTTTGGGATGCGTTTTTATAGTAGAAACAATTTCTGCCTTGCACTTTTTTATGTCTGCAGTTAGTATTTTGGCCTGGAATAAATAACCTCTACCATTGGTGATTTTTAAAAGGTCGCCTTCCTTTTTCCGAAGTACTTTAATTATATGGCGACTCTCTTCCGGGCCGAAGACAAACTGGGAAACGCTATTGTCTAAAGTTGGATTATAAAAAAGTTGCATAGTTTCTAAGATAAGGTTATTGGAAACTGGATGTCCTGTTCATAAAATGTTGCGGTCTAAAGTTTTGAAAATGTTTGATTTTCAAAACTTTAAATACTTTAAATTTATATTTTGTATCTCGCTTTAGCAGATATATTTTGACCCGTAAGTTTGTTTTGTATAAACTTGAAATATCCGGTTATTCCAATCATTGCAGCATTGTCCGTACAATACTCCAGTTTTGGCAAATATACATGCCAACCATACTTTTTTTCCGCGGCTTTCAAGGCAGCTCGTATACCCGAATTGGCCGAAACACCTCCGCCTATTGCAACATGTTTCACCCCGGTTCGCTTAACGGCCTCTACTATTTTATCCATTAGAATATGAACTATGGTATGTTGTATGGAAGCACAAATGTCATTTCGATTTTCCAATACAAAATTCGGATTTGACTTTACCTCCTTTTGGATAAAGTATAAAATACTGGTTTTTAAACCGCTAAAACTAAAATTAAGTCCGGCCACCTTAGGCTTGGGAAAAGGAAAGGCCTTAGGGTTTCCCAATTGGGCATATGTATCGATCAAAGGACCTCCGGGATAGGGCAGGCCCAATATTTTTGCACTTTTATCAAAAGCCTCACCAACGGCATCGTCCAAAGTCTCACCCAATATTTCCATGTTAAGATAATCCTTGACCAGAACAATTTGGGTATGCCCGCCACTTAGGGTCAATGCCAGAAAAGGAAAGCTTGGGGCCTGGTAATCTTGCTCTTCTATAAAATGGGCCAAAATGTGGGCTTGCATATGATTTACTTCAATAAGAGGAATATGCAATCCCAAAGCTAGGGACTTGGCGAAGGAAGTACCCACCAATAATGATCCCAATAGTCCAGGTCCACGTGTAAATGCTATGGCCGATAGTAGTTTTTTATCGATATTTGCTCTCGTTAATGCTTGGTGCACAACAGGAACAATGTTTTGCTGGTGTGCCCGCGAGGCAAGCTCAGGAACAACGCCCCCGTATTCCTGATGTATTTTTTGGGTGGCCACTACATTGCTGAGCACTTTTTTGTTCAGTAATACCGCTGCCGAGGTATCGTCACAAGAAGATTCAATGGCTAGAATATAAATAGTTTTGTTTTCCACCCGGTTTGGAACAAAAATTGGATATACAAAGGTAAAACATAAAGCCCTATCAAAAAACTAAGGAAAATACTGATAAGAACTCTCTTAGTGTTCCTTTTAATATGCATTTTGGGTACCATAATCCTTTCCTTGCCCGCAGTTCAAACCCGTTTTGCCAAGTACGCCACAACTACCATAAATAATGAATTTGGGACTCATATTAATATTGACAGGCTGAGGGTTTCCCTAATCTCATGGGATACCTCACTGAAGAATGTTTATGTTGAAGACTATAAAAAAGATACTCTATTTTTCATTGATGAGCTTACCACATCAATCTTAAGTATTAGAAATTTGGCCAATGGAAAGTTAGAATTTGGAGAAATTGATATTGAACGATTAAATTTTAAGCTAAAGACTTACAAGGAAAACAAAAATACCAACTTGGAAGTTTTTATCGATAAACTGGATGATGGCAAACCCAGAAAACCAGGAACTCCACCGTTTTTTTTCTCTTCCTCCGATATAGAAATTTCCCAAAGTAATTTTAGGCTTATAGATGAAAATAGGGAAACGGAGAATATCCTTGATTTTAGGGATTTGGATATTTCAGCTTCCGATTTTCAAATTCTCGGCCCTGAAGTTTCCACGGAAGTACAGGAGCTTTCCTTTAAGAGCAAGAGGGATTTGGAAGTGGAAAAATTGGCCACGGTATTTAAATATACCAAACAGCAAATGCGATTTGATTCCCTTAGAATAAAGACTCCCGGATCCGATTTAAAGGGTAACTTGGTCTTTAATTATGATAGAAAGGATTTCGCCGATTTTACGGACAAAGTAAAAGTTGTGGCTAACTTTCAGGACTCCAAAGTAGCCTTTAACGAAATTAATCATTTGTACGATCAATTTGGAAAAGAAAAAGAGGTTGTTTTTTCCTCTTCCTTAAGCGGGGTTCTTAACGATTTGAATGCGGAACAGCTCTTCCTGCAATCAGATAATACGGGCATTCGAGGGGATTTCAATTTTAAGAACCTTTTTAGTAAGTCGGAGCCTTTTTCCATGTCGGCAAATATGAAGAACGTTACAACCAGCTATTATGAACTCCGATCGTTAATGCCCAATATCTTAGGCAAATCAATACCTTCCTTATTTCAAAAACTCGGACAATTTACGATTCGCGGGGATGCTGATATTACCGAGACTTCTATTGATGCCAAAGTAAACATTAATACGGCCATTGGAAGTAGCTATACAGACTTGGAATTGACCAATGTAAACAACATTGATAACGCCACCTATGAGGGTTTTGTATCCCTAATTGATTTTGATTTGGGCGACTTTTTGGATAATAAGAGGTTGGGCAAGACAACCTTGGATTTTAATGTGGAAGGGCAGGGCTTTGTTCAGGATATAAACACCGAAGTAATAGGCCAGATTTATTCCGTGAATTTTAACGATTATGATTACAAAGACATTAAGGTTTCTGGAATTTTAAAGGAGCAATTGTTCGATGGTAGTTTGGTAAGCAATGATGAGAATCTACAATTCAACTTTAAGGGGTTGGCAGATTTTGGAGAAGACAGTAATAATTTCAATTTTATTGCCTCCGTGGATCATGCGGATCTTAAAAAGTTGAACTTCATAAATGATAGTATATCAATCTTTAAGGGCAACGTAAACATGGACGTTACCGGGAACACCTTGGATAATTTAGTGGGCGACGTCAAGTTCACCAAGACCATTTTTCAAAATAAGAACGATACCTATTACTTTGATGATTTTAAGGTCTCATCCACCTTTGAAAATGACTCCATTAGAGTAATCGATATAAACTCGCCGGACATTATTACGGGTTATATGAAAGGTAATTTCAGGGTCAACGAACTGGGTAAATTGGTACAGAATTCCATAGGAAGCATTTATACCAATTATCGGCCTTTTGAAATTTCAGAAGGACAGACCATGTCCTTTAATTTTAAGATATACAACAAAATAGTAGATGTTTTTTTTCCTGAAGTCCAATTTGATCCAAATACATTTATCAGAGGGAATATAATTGCCGATAAAGGAGACTTTAAGTTGAATTTCAAGTCACCTAAAATACAGGCATATGGGAATGTGGCTGATAGTATTGACATAAAGATCGATAACAAGAATCCTTTGTTCAATACCTATGTCTCGGTAGCCGATCTTTCAACAAGTTATTATGACGTAAAGGATTTCAGTCTCATCAATACGACTTTAAAAGACACGCTGTTTTTCCGTACGGAATTTAAAGGGGGTAGTGAATTTGATGATAGCTACAACCTGAATTTTTATCACACATTCAATCAAGAAAATAAATCTGTCATTGGCCTAAAGAGATCGGACGTTAGTTTCAAGGGGAACCAATGGATTTTAAATAAGGAAGGAAATCGGCAAAACAAAGTTATTCTCAACAGGACCTTAGATAGTATTTGGATCGAGGAAATCGTTATGAACAACGAAGAGCAGGAGCAAATACGCCTTAAAGGCCAGTTGGCGGATTCTACTTATAAGGATTTGGAACTTCAATTTAAAATTGTTTCCCTTAATAAAATAACCCCTTCAATAGATAGTCTAAAACTTCAAGGGGAAGTAAATGGAACGTTAAATGTACTACAAAAGGACGATGTCTATTTGCCTTCCTCCAATTTGGCCATTGCCGATTTTGCTGTTAATGATATGAGAATGGGAGACCTTACCATAGGGATAGTGGGCAATAGGGATTTGACCGACTTTGTTGTCAATTCCCAGATTACGGATAGGGGTGTGGAGAAAATGGGAGTTGTCGGTAATATTAAAAATGATGGGGAGATTCCCCTGGCCAATCTTTTGATAAACTTCAATGAGTTGGACCTTGAACCCTTTAGCCCCTTGGGAGAGGATGTCATCACCAATATCAGAGGCGATTTAAGTGGTAGTGCTAGGATAAGGGGGCCTGTGGACAATCCGGAATTCAGCGGTATTTTAACTTTGGATAACGCAGGTTTGGCCATTCCCTACCTAAACGTGGACTATAGCTTTGCTCCCAATTCCCGGGTAGACTTACGGGACCAGACTTTTGATTTTGACCAAATAAGGATTACCGATGTCGCAAAAAGAACAAAAGCAGTTTTAGATGGAACTATTACCCACAGATACTTTGAGGATTGGTTTTTAGACTTGGATATTGATACCAACAATAATCGTTTTTTGATTTTGGATACTGCATTTGAGGAGGAGGTACTCTACTATGGCACTGGTTTTATAAACGGACAGGGTAGAATTTTTGGCCCAACAAATGCACTGACCATTAAAGTAGACGCAGAAACAGCAGAGGGCACTTCCCTTAAAATACCTCTGAGCGATGTAGCCTCGGTTGGAGATTACTCCTTTATAAATTTTATAGAACGCAATAGCATAAAGACTATTGAAGAACAACGTATCCTTGAGGATTTTGAAGGATTGGAGCTAGAATTTGATCTTGTGGTTACCCCGGATGCCGAAGTCGAAATTGTAACCGACCGTAAAACAGGAAGTTCACTTAAAGGAACCGGGGAAGGTATTTTATTAATACGTATCAATACCCGGGGAAAATTTGAAATGTTCGGGGATTTTGTAGTGGTAACCGGAGAATACAACTATCGGTTTGGCGGTATAATAGACAAAACCTTTACGGTTAGGCCTGGTGGAACCATCATATGGGACAGGGAACCTTTAGAGGCGCAATTGCAACTTGAAGCGGTATATTCCTTAAATGCCAATCCTGCCCCGTTATTGGACGATCCGGGATACACTAGACGTATTCCAACACAGGTAGTTACCAAATTGACAGGGGAATTGGAAAGCCCGGATATTGAGTTTAATGTAGAGTTCCCAGGGACCAATACCATAGTCCAATCAGAATTGGAATATCGATTGCAGGACCCTACCGTAGAAGAAAGAAACGCTCTGTTTTTGTTGGCCCAAGGCTCTTTTGTTAGCGACCAAAGTGGGATAAATAGGCAGGCAGTAACGGGTAATTTATTACAATCTGCCTCAGGATTATTAAACCAGGTATTGGGAGGTGAAAATGATAAATTTAATTTGGGACTTTCCTATGAGCAAGGAGTATTGGATAGGAATGCGGATGTACAAACGGAGAATAGAATAGGCGTAACGGTTTCTACCCAGATAAGCGATAGAATATTGTTCAATGGTAGGGTAGGGGTGCCTGTAGGTGGAGCCAGCGAAACAGTGGTTGCCGGGGATTTTGAGATACAATTATTGCTTAATGAAGAAGGGACCCTAAGCGCCAAATTCTTTAACAGGGAGAATGAAATCCAAGAGTTTTTCGCACAGAGACAAGGCTATACGCAAGGCGCGGGCCTCTCGTACGAAGTGGATTTCAATAGTTTTAAGGAACTCTTTAGAAGAGTGGTAGGCAAAACGGAAACACAAGAAAATAGATTACCCGAGACCGAAGAATTGCCCAGTTCGGTGATGGGAAAAGATAGCTTGCTGAGATTCTACCCAAAGACAAAAGGACGTCGTTAAATACCCCACAGGAGAAAACCCTTGTGTTATATTTTTGGCATAGAAAATACCAAGGGTCTACGAAAACGATATAGCTGGTTGTATTGCCTAAATTAAGGACTTCAACAATTCCTAAATTGAAATAAGTTTGCTAATTTTGCTAGCTTAAAATTTTCGATGGTTTCCGAAATAAAGAAAATCGGTGTTTTTACCTCAGGTGGGGATTCACCGGGAATGAATGCAGCTATTCGGTCGGTAGTACGTACTTGTGCTTTCTTGAAGGTAGACTGTGTGGGTATCTATAGGGGTTATGAAGGCATGATCGAGGGCGATTTTAAACCCATGGATGCCCGTAGCGTAAACAACATCATCAACAAGGGGGGTACCATTCTAAAATCTGCCAGGTGCGAACCATTTCGTACCAAGGAAGGTAGAAAAAAAGCTTACGAACAACTTAGGGCCGAAGGAATCGATGCCTTTGTTGTTATTGGTGGTGATGGTAGTTTTACCGGGGCCATGATTTTCAATCAAGAATTTGATTTTCCGGTCATAGGGATTCCTGGTACCATAGATAATGATATTTTCGGTACCACCTTTACTCTAGGTTTTGATACCGCCTTGAATACTGTTGTAGAAGCCATAGATAAAATACGGGATACGGCCAGTTCCCACAATCGTCTCTTTTTTGTTGAGGTAATGGGAAGGGATGTCGGTCATATTGCCTTAAATGCGGGAGTGGGTGCAGGTGCCGAGGAAATTTTAATTCCCGAGGAGAACCTGGGCCTAGATCGTCTTTTGGAATCCTTGAAACGGAGTAAGGAATCCGGTAAATCTTCCAGCATAGTGATAGTTGCAGAAGGAGATAAAACCGGGAAAAATGTGTTTGAGCTCAAGGAATATGTGGAGGAACATCTACCGATCTATGATGTAAGGGTATCGGTATTAGGTCATATGCAACGTGGAGGACCACCGTCCTGTTATGATAGGGTGTTAGCTAGTAGAATGGGGGTTAAGGCGGTGGAATCTTTATTGGAGGGCAAAACCAGCCTTATGGTAGGTGTACAGGATAATAGGCTTATATTGACACCGATAAACAAGGCAATAAAAGGGCATACTAAAATAGACAAGGAACTCATTCGGGTTTCCGAAATAATGACAACATAATTTTTAATCTAAAAACAGATAAAATGTCAAACTTGAAAATAGGAATTAACGGATTTGGTAGAATAGGGAGGTTGGTTTTCCGATCAACCGTAAAAAGGGATAATGTTGATGTGGTTGCCATAAATGATCTTTTGGATGTGGAACACCTTGCCTATTTATTGGAATATGATTCCGTACACGGAAGATTTGATGGAACCGTAGAGGTAAAGGACGGTAACTTGGTAGTCAACGGCAAAACCGTTCGAATTACTGCGGAAAGGGATCCCAAAAATTTGAAGTGGGACGAAGTAGGGGCAGATATCGTGGCAGAATGCACAGGTATTTTCACAACTTTGGAAACCGCACAATATCACATTGAGGGTGGTGCCAAAAAAGTAGTTATTTCAGCACCCTCCAAAGATGCTCCAATGTTTGTAATGGGGGTAAATCATAAAGATGTAAAAGCATCTGATACCATCGTATCCAATGCTTCCTGTACGACCAACTGTTTGGCACCTTTGGCAAAAGTCTTGAATGATAATTTCGGGATAGAGGAAGCGCTCATGACCACTGTTCATGCCACAACGGCTACGCAAATGACCGTTGATGGTCCATCCAAAAAGGATTATCGAGGTGGTAGAAGTGCTTTGTTGAATATTATTCCCGCTTCCACTGGAGCCGCCAAAGCGGTCACCAAGGTAATACCTGAGTTGCAAGGGAAGTTGACGGGAATGGCTTTTAGGGTACCCACAGCTGATGTGTCCGTAGTTGATTTAACGGCACGACTGGAAAAGGAGACTTCCTACGAGGAAATAAAGAAAGCATTTAAAGCTGCTGCCGATGGAGAGCTCAAGGGAATCTTGGGCTATACCGATGAAGCGGTGGTTTCCCAAGATTTTGTTGGTGATGCACGTACCAGTATTTTTGATGCAGGTGCAGGAATTGAATTGAATTCCAAATTCTTCAAACTGGTTTCATGGTACGATAATGAAGCTGGGTATTCCAATAAATTGATAGATTTGGCTGAATACGTTCACAGTCTTTAAGTTTTTGATGTAAGAAAAGTTTTCCTGAAAATATACCGTTTTTTGTGTATTTTCAGGATTCTTTTTTTAAAAGGAAATATATGGTAGTAATAGTAGATAGTGGGGCTACCAAAGCAGATTGGATAGCTTTGGACGATAAGGGTGAACAGGTATTTTTCACACAAACTTTGGGACTTAGTCCCGAAGTGTTGACACGCGAGGTAATAGAGGACAGACTGGCCAATAATTTTGAGCTCTCCAAGAATAGCAATAAGGTTAAGCAACTCTTTTTTTATGGCGCAGGATGTGGAACCGAACGAATGAGACGGTTTCTAAAGAAAATTTTTAAAGCTTTTTTTCCAAAGGCCAAGGCAGAGGTTAGAGAAGATACCTTTGCCGCAATCTATTCCACTACCCAAGTAGGGCATCAGGGCATTGTATGTATTTTAGGTACGGGATCTAATTGTAGCTATTATGATGGGCACCAAATGTTTCAAAAAGTGGTTTCCCTTGGTTACATCCCCATGGATGATGGAAGCGGGAATTTTTTTGGCAGAAAATTGATACGCGATTATTACTATCATAAAATGCCCCAGGATTTGGCCATGAAGTTTTCTACGGAGTATAACCTGGATGCGGATGTCATCAAGGAAAATTTGTATAAGCAACCCAATCCCAATACGTATCTAGCCACTTTTGCGCGGTTTTTAGTTGAAAATAAGGATCATCCCTATTGTAAAGGTGTAATAGACAAAGGGTTTCAACAGTTTATAAATAATCATGTAATGCAATTTGAACTGGCTACTAAGGTTCCGGTTCATTTTGTGGGCAGCATTGCCCATTATTTAAAGGATGAACTCCAGGCAGTGGTTGAAAGGAACGACTTGGTATTGGGTGTTATTCGGCAACGCCCCATTGATGGTCTTGTTGAATTTCACAAGCAAACTATCTAACGGCTACCATAGAAATTTCAACGTTTACAAACTTGGGAAGGTTGGCAACTTCTACAGTTTCACGGGCAGGAGCAGTATCGGCATTGAAGTAAGACCCATAAACCGTATTGACTTCATTGAATTGATGCATATCCTTTAAAAAAATGGTGGTCTTTACCACATTTTCAAAAGTCATTTGGGCCTCATCCAAAATTGCACTTAGATTCTTCATGGACTGATGAGTCTCCTTTGTGATATTACCTTCAACCAATTTCCCAGTACTTGGGTCAATCGGGATTTGGCCGGAAATATACAAGGTGTCACCACTTAATATCGCCTGATTATACGGGCCAATTGGTGCAGGTGCTTCGGAAGTATTTATAATTTTTTTCATAATGGAATGATTTAAAGGTATTTAAATGGAATTCACTTTATCTTCTGGTTGGCTGACTTCTGTTCTCCCATTTTAGGTCACTGAGTATGGAACTTTTTATTCCTATAAAGAAATACCAGCGTTCAAAATTCCCAAAGGGGGTCCAATTAAAACGGAGAACGAAACTCTTTAAATCCCGTTCAAAACGGAGCTGGGTGAGCGTAAACCCTTTATTTTTAAAGTCATATCCTGAAGACCCTCCCACCTTCCACCTTGGAGAAAGCTCAATATCCCCGGAAAACATAAGCGAATGACTGCTAAACTCATTCTGCCTTTGATTATTGCTATAAGTGGCGGAATAGGCCAACCTAAAATTCCAAGGAATTTTAGTACCATAAATTGGATTTTCCACATCTTCGGAGTCCCTATCGTCCCCTCCTCTAGGAGGTTCATTGAATCGGTCTGCACGCCCAAAAAGGTCATCGTCCCGGCCACCGCTCTGGGCAACATAATCATAGGGGTTTTCATCTTCGTCTTCGCCTTCTTCATCCTCCTTTTTGCCAAAGGTTTTGCTGTCAATGGAATACCCAACATTAACGTTAGCCCTGGTCAATCTAAAAAGACTACCTCCGTTATCTATGTTAAAGGTGTTTATCCGGCGTCCATTGTTATCTATGGCATAGGGATCCAGACCTGCCGAGAAATTGATGGCCATCTTATTGTCAAGGATATTGGTGCCACCATTGATGCTCAAAGGACTTATGCGCAACGAATCCGCTTCAAAATTGTAGCCCGTGGACAAGTTTAAATTACTCAACAAAGGAATCTTTTTGGGTTCTGTTGCTGTAGAATCCTTGTCCTTTACCTTGGCTTCAAAAACGTTGGCCAATGAAAAACCTAAACTGTTGGATTTACCCAAACTTGGCGCCCCGTTTAAAGTTCCTTGAAATCTGCTGAATTGTACCACTTCCCCGTCTCCATCAATATACTCATCATAGAATTGTTCAAAGGATGGGGCGAATCCATAGCTTAAGGAAGGTCTCATAACATGGCGTATAGCCTGTATTTTTTTGTCCTCACCAAAATTGAAGGTTCCATAAAGTGTGGTACCTATACTTGCACTAAAATTGTAAGTGTTGTAGCGATCAAAGCCACTGATCGTATCCCGTACCACCTGATTCTCCTCGGCATCAAAACGCTGATTAAAGGTTTCAAGGGTCCATACGTCCTCATAATTCCCTCCTACACTTACGCTAAAAAACTTGGCCACTTTAAAGTTGGTACTAATGGGAATCCGGTGCCGGGCCCCGACCCTGGCATTGTCGAACATTCTACCCGTCAAAAAATCATCATCATTGGTGGTTAGACTGTTGCGCGCATTAACATCGTACTGAAAATTCACATTCTGGATGATACCCTTTTTAATTCCATCGCGTTTGGCAAAAGGAAATATTCGTTCTAAACTGGCCTGAAAAGTGGGTAAGGTCATCTGGATATTATCCTCTGGGGCATTGGCACTAGTATTCTGGCTATGTGTAGCCGTAACACTCATATTTACCATAGGATATTCCGGAAAGGTCTTGGAATATGAAATGGATGAATTCAAGCTGTTGTTCTGCGTATTGGGTAGGTTTTGTTGCAATAAGGAATTCTGAAAATAGGTACTACTACCCAAGTTGACGGATGCTGAAAACCGTGAATTGGGATTGGCCTTGGCATCTTGGGAATGGCGCATCTGGATATTGTAAATTGTTGTCCTACTATAATCACTGAATCCCCTTTGGCTGGTAACCAGGTTTTCATACCTGAAGTTAATGTTTCCTTGGTATCTATAACGCTTGGAATATGCGGATTGTCCTCTAAACCCATAACTTCCATTGGTATAAAAGTCGCCAGTAAGGGTCAGGTCCAGGTAGTCACTTATGGGAAAATAATATCCTCCTCCTTGAAGAAAATACCCGCGATCCGGATCATTTCCAAAGGTGGGCATTATTAATCCTGCAGTACGCCCAACGGTAAGGGGAAAATAGGCAAAAGGCAATGCAATAGGTGTAGGCACATCTGCTATGTACAGATTGCTAAACCCCGCGATCACCTTTTTTTTGGGTACAAATTTGGCCTTTCTAACTCGAATGTAATAATCGGGGTCTATGGTGTCCTTGGATGTGGTCAACTTACCTTCGTGCAAAAAGTAAACGGAGTCATTTTCCTTTTTGGTAATGTCCGCATATACCTTCATAGCATCGCTCCCTAATTGCCCTAAACCGGCCTGTTGTTCCGTTCGTGAATTCCATATCAATGCCTTTTGGGTATCAAAATTAAATCGGATGGAATCCGGTATTACCTCATTGCTGCCCTGCTTAAAGAAAGGGATTTGTGTGTAGTTGCCCAAGGAATCTTTGATACGACCGGCATACACCTCATTCTTTATATAGTCCAAGATGATGATGCCTGCCTTTAATTCCGTATCCTGATAGTATATTTCAGCCTCGTTGTACAAATATATTTTTTGATCTTTTTGGCTCAATTTCACATAATCCTTGGCTTTGTATTTAATCTTATCCAATAAAATTGATTCCTTTTTATTTAGGGAGTCCGTTTGGGTGGAATCATTGGGAATACTATTGGGTAGAGCAGAAATAGGAAAGAGGGGGGCAATTATGGTATCCTTCTCCGCCTTTATGGGTAGTGGAATTATTTGGTCTTCTTGGGCATTTACCCAAATTGAACCAACCAAAAGCAGCAATAGGAAAAGAAAATGTTTATTTGATTGCAAGGCTATATATCCTATTTTTGTAAAGGTTTGGCTTTCCCCTAGCGTTGGCATTGGAGATCAAACTTACATATATTTTTTGTTCCCCTTATAGCGTATTACCATAAATTTAACCAAGAGGGGAGCATTAAAACGCTGTTATATTATGAATTTGAAACGGTTTTTTCCTATCATTTTTTTCTTGTCTGTTCTAGTTCTTAGTGCCTTCAACAAAAATAATACCGAATTAACAAATAACGATCCCTTTGTTGTTGTTTTGGATGCGGGCCACGGCGGTCATGATCCCGGAAATCTTGGAAATGGATACTTGGAAAAAAATATTGCGTTAAAAATTGTCCTTAAGGTGGGGGAGATGCTGGAAAGTTACCCGGAGATTAAGGTGGTTTATACGCGCAAGGATGATACGTTTGTTGATTTATTCGTACGGGGCGAGATAGCCAATAAGGCCAATGCGGATCTTTTCGTATCCGTTCATTGTGATTCCCATTCTTCCGATGCTCACGGAGCCGGTACATTCGTACTTGGCCTCCATGCCAATAAACAAAACTTCGAAATAGCCAAAAAGGAAAATTCCGTGATTTATTTGGAGGACAATTATGAAACCCGATATGCGGACTATGATATCAACTCCCCGGAATCCATTATCGGATTGACCATTATGCAGGAAGAATTTCTAGATCAAAGCATTATGCTCGCCAAAATAATGCAAGATAAATTTTCCGAGAAGTTGAAAAGAAACGATAGAAAGGTAAAACAAGCAGGATTCATAGTACTTCATCAGACATTTATGCCTAGTGTTTTGGTAGAGACCGGATTTCTTACCAATAGATCAGAGGGGGCTTATTTAAATTCTCAAAAAGGGCAAACCGAAATGGGTACTGCTATTGCGGAAGCCATCTTAAAATATAAGAACGGCGTTCAGGCCAATACAGCGGCCGTTCCTATACAATCTACACCAGAAGTGCCATTGCCGACGAAGGATGAGACCTTAAATTCAGAGAAAACAGTTCAGACCGAAACCGAGGAGCCGAATAAAAAACCATTGGATTCTTCAGTGAATGAAGTGGAAAAAGTTACCAAAGCTGAAAAAGTAGATAATTCATCATCTGGTACATTGGAAAATGCTCCCAAAGGTATTGATATTGTCAAAAAAGAAACTCCAAAACAAAATAGCGACCCTATTAAAAACCAAGAAACAGCTGCACCCTCTAAAGATAAAGAGGCTTCCCCCAAACCTTCGGCCAATATCGTTTTTAAGATACAATTGCTCGCCAGTTCCAAGGATTTAAGCCCTACATCTAGTAATTTCAAAGGTTTAAGTAGGATTTCCAAGGAACCTTACAACAATCTTTTTAGGTATTTCTATGGCAGCACCAGTTCGTACCGGGAAGCCGGAATGTTAAAACGGAATGCGGATTTAAAAGGGTACACCACATCCTTTATCGTAGCTTATAAGGATGGAAAACGCATTTCCATTCCTGAGGCTTTAAAATACGTTTCCGAATAGCACCGGTCTTAAAAATTTATTTCTAATTTTGTTAGCAATAGAAAAACCATCCTCTTGAAGTTATCTAGGGAAATTAAGACAGGAATCATTGTTATTGGCGGAATCCTGTTGTTCGTTTTGGGATTTAGTTACTTAAAATCAACCCCTCTTTTTGATGATAACATAACGCTCTATGCCGTTTATGATAATGTGGGCGGGTTACAACCTGGAACCCCAGTTTCCATTAATGGGTATAATGTTGGGACGGTTAATGATATTCGATTTAATGATGATTCGGGCAGGTTATTGGTCACTTTCTCGGTCAAAAGTGATTTTGGATTCTCAAAAAATAGCTCGGTAGAACTCTATGATACCGGCATCATAGGTGGCAAGGGATTGCAAATAAATCCGATATTTGATGGTGCCCCAATGGTTTCCAAATATGATACACTATCCACGAAAACCAGGCCAGGGCTAACCGAGTTGGCACAACAAAAACTTACCCCATTGTTCAAGAAATTCGAATCTGCGGTTACAGATGCGGATTCTTTGCTGGTTAATGTCAATGATGTACTGGATGATAGGGCAAGGGGTGACTTAAGGGATGCCATCCATGGTTTGAACGGTTTGGTAAGTAGCCTTCAAGGTAGTGCCGAGGTGCTGAACAAGTTATTGAAGAACAATGAAGGTAAGTTGGATAGCTCGTTGACCAATTTCAAGGAACTTACCCATAATTTTTCAAAACTTTCAGATTCCCTGAATAACGCAGGTTTAGGCAGAACCTTGGCCAATCTGGAATCCACAATGGCCAGTTTAAATCGGGTAATGTCCAAAATAGATCAAGGTGACGGGACCTTAGGCAAACTTATGAACAACGAAGAGCTGTATAATAACTTGAGCAATGCCTCAAGGGAACTGGATTTGCTCTTACAGGATTTCCGATTGAATCCCAAACGTTATGTAAATGTTTCCGTATTCGGTAAAAAACAAAAGGAATATACCGTTCCAGAGGATGACCCCGCTGAGAAAACAGATGAACAATAAATGCAATATCTTCCCAACATTTTATTTGTAGCTGCCTTGATAGCAGGTATTGGATTTTTTATCCGAAATGTGAAGAAATTGGCCCGTAACATAAAATTGGGCAAAAAGGTTGATGTAACGGACAACACTTCACTCCGATGGAGAAATATGTTCAAGATAGCATTAGGGCAGACCAAAATGGTGGTTAGGCCAATTCCGGGATTGCTTCATATAATCGTTTATCTAGGATTTATAATTATCAATATAGAAGTACTGGAAATCATCATTGATGGTATTTTGGGGACCCATCGTGTTTTTTCACCATTGGGATCAGCTTACAACTTCCTTATCGCCTCTTTTGAAATATTGGCCTTGTTGGTCATTATTGCAGTAGTTGTCTTTTGGATACGAAGAAACCTTATGCGACTTGGCCGTTTTGTAAAACCAGAAATGAAAGGATGGCCAAAGACCGATGCGAATTGGATTCTATACATCGAGTTGATCCTTATGGTACTTTTTTTAACCATGAACGGAGCGGATTATCAATTACAGCAGATGGATGCTGCCCATTATACAAAGGCAGGAGATTTTCCCATAAGTCAATTTTTAGCACCTTTTTTTAATGGCATGTCCATATCTTCGTTGATTTTGATTGAACGTTTGGCCTGGTGGCTTCATATTTTAGGCATCCTTTTCTTCTTGAATTATCTGTATTATTCAAAACATCTTCATATCCTATTGGCCTTTCCCAACACCTATTTTGGCAAATTAGGCCCAAAGGGTAAACTCAACAATTTGGAATCAGTCACCAAGGAAGTAAGGTTGATGATGGATCCGTCGGCAGACCCTTATGCCGCTACTCCGGAAGTTGAAAATGGGGAGGAAGTCTCTAAGTTTGGTGCATCCGATGTAAAGGACTTGAGTTGGGTACAGTTGTTGAATGCCTACACCTGTACTGAATGTGGCCGTTGTACCAACGAATGTCCAGCCAATCAGACCGGGAAAAAGTTATCGCCAAGAAAAATCATGATGGATACTCGTGATAGATTGGAAGAGGTGGGAAAAAATCTGGATATCAATAAAGGGATATTCAAAGATGACGGAAAGCAACTGTTGGATGATTATATTACCCGGGAAGAACTTTGGGCCTGTACTTCTTGTAACGCATGTGTCGAGGCCTGTCCCGTAAGTATACATCCTTTATCCATTATTATGGATATGCGCCAATATCTGGTGATGGAACAATCCGCAGCACCTTCCGAGCTGAACAATATGATGGGAAATATAGAGAACAACGGAGCTCCTTGGCCATTTAACCAAATGGATAGGCTTAATTGGGCAAAAGAGAACTAATATGGAAAGTGAACTAAAAGTACCCACCATGGCCGAACTGTCCGCAGCGGGACAACAGCCTGAAGTCCTGTTTTGGGTGGGCTGTGCAGGAAGTTTTGATGACCGGGCCAAAAGAATCACCAAGGCATTTGCAAAGATTCTCAATAGGGCCAAAGTTTCCTTTGCGGTTTTGGGTACCGAGGAAAGCTGCTCCGGAGATCCTGCGAAAAGGGCGGGTAATGAGTTTTTGTTTCAAATGCAGGCGGTTTCCAATATTGAGGTACTTAATGCCTACGAAATTAAAAAAGTAGTTACAGCCTGTCCGCATTGTTTTAACACCATGAGGAATGAGTATCCCGACCTTGGAGGGAAATATGAGGTAATGCACCATACCCAATTTTTAGGACAGCTTGTAGAGGAAGGCAAAATTACCCTTGAAGGTGGTAAATTCAAGGGAAAGCGAATTACATATCACGACCCATGTTATTTGGGTAGGGCCAACAATGTTTATGAGGCCCCTAGGGATTTGATAAAAAAGCTGGATGCCGAATTGGTAGAAATGAAGAATTGCAAAAAAAAGGGACTATGTTGCGGTGCCGGGGGGGCACAAATGTTTAAGGAGCCGGAAAAAGGAGATAAGGATGTAAATATTGAGCGAACAGAACAGGCCTTAGAAACAAAACCGGATATTATCGCTGCCGCTTGTCCTTTTTGCAATACCATGATGACGGATGGTGTTAAGAATAAGGAAAAGGAAGCGACTATTACCGTGAGGGACATAGCAGAGTTAATTGCCAATGCGGAGGAAATATAACCATTTAGTTTACCAGAATTGGTTTGTTATTCAATCTTTGAAGTTTATTTTTTAATTCGTAATTCAACTAAAAATGTTAGTGCATTTTGACGATTTGCCGGATACATCTAGAATCTGGATATATCAAGCCAATAGGAGTTTTAATCAAGAAGAGTTGGTTAATTTACAGTGTGAATTGGACGATTTTATCCAAAATTGGACGGCCCACGGCGGTGAATTAAAAGCGGGATATGAGATTCCCTATAGTAGATTTATTGTAATCGGTCTGGATCAGGCCCAAAATGCCGCGTCAGGTTGTTCCATAGATGCGTCAGTTCATTTTATCCAACACTTGGAAAAAAAATATGATGTGGTGTTATTGGACAAAATGAACGTGTCCTACAAACAAGGAGAATATGTTGCCTATAAACCCTTGATAGATTTTAAGAAAATGGCCAAGCAAAGGGCCGTGTCCGAAAAGACTATTGTTTTCAATAATTTGGTGACCAATAAGGCAGAGTACAAAGAACATTGGGAAGTACCGGCATCGGAAAGCTGGCATTCCCGATTTATGTGATTACGGGTTGGTGTTAAAGTTATGGCCAGCTTAAAACACTTGTTTTCCATTAAATCAATAAAATGCAATAATCATTTGGATTTTTAGTTGTTTCCCCTAGATACTTTTATATGCGATTCTCCTTAACCGTTTCTTTGTTGTTTCTTATTGTTTTAGGCATTGAAGCACAGGAAGGTCCGTTGATGGCAGAAGATAGTTTGGCACAATCTTCTTGGGTCAATGAACGGTATAGCGCAATGACCTTAGAGGAAAAGATCGGTCAATTGTTTATGATAAGTGTTGCTTCCAGCCAAGGTAAAGGAAGCACGGATAAATTAAAGGACCTTATAAAGGAACACGGAATTGGTGGGGTTATTTTTTCTACCGGAGGTCCTCAAAGGCAGGCCAAGCTCACCAACGAATATCAAGCCATTTCCAAACTCCCCTTATTGGTTGGCATGGATGCGGAATGGGGTTTATCCATGCGATTGGATTCCACCTTCGCCTTTCCCTGGAATATGACCTTGGGTGCCATTAAGGACAGTACTATTTTGGAAAAGGTTGGTTATAGGATAGGGTTGCACGCCAAGCGTTTGGGAGTTCATATAAACTTTGCACCTGATATTGATATAAACATAGACCCACAAAATCCGATTATTGGCAATCGCTCTTTTGGAGAGGATAGGGATAACGTGGCCCAAAAGGGTATAATGTTTATGAAAGGCATGCACCGCGCCGGCGTACTCTCCAGTGGCAAACATTTTCCTGGGCATGGGGATACTGCAACCGACTCACACCATGCCTTGCCTGTAATTAATGTCACTAGACAAAGATTGGATAGCGTTGAGTTGTATCCCTTTCAAAAATTAATAAATGAAGGTTTAAGTAGTGTAATGGTAGCCCATTTGAATGTTCCGGCCTTGGAAATAAAGGAAAACCTCCCATCATCATTGTCAGAACAGATTATATCCGGCCTTCTAAAGGAAGAAATGGGATTTAACGGATTAGTTTTTACCGACGCGCTGAATATGAAAGGAGTAACTGATAAACGCGAGGAAGGCGATGTGGAATTGGCCGCATTTTTGGCTGGAAACGATATATTGTTGATGCCCGGTAATATCAATAAGGCCAAAGAGAAGCTTTTAGCTGCGTATGAAAGGGGCCGTATAACTGAAAGACGACTTTCGGCATCCGTCAAAAAAATCCTGATGGCCAAATACAAAGTGGGACTAAGCGATTATAAACCTGTCCAGTTACAGAACCTTTATAAAGACCTGAATTCCCTACAGGATGACCTGGTCTATGACGAAGCTATTGAAAATGCCATCACCGTGGTAAAGAACAATTTTCAACTTATGGGTATCAAGAAATTGGAAAATAAAAAGATAGCCTATGTCAAATTTGGTGATGCCAACAGCAATTCCTTTGTGGAAGAACTGAATAAATATGCCAAGGTTACACAGGTTAACGGTAAGGATATTGCAACCTTAAAAAGAGAACTTTCAGACTATAATTTGGTTATCATTGGTTATCATAAGAGCAATAGTAGTCCGTGGAAGCCCTATAAATTTTCAAAAAACGAACTCTTGTGGTTATCGGAAATAGCAAAACAACGAACTTCAAATACCATTTTATCCGTTTTTGCCAAACCTTATGCGTTGATGGATGTTGCGTCCTTTAAGAGTATAGATGGGGTAGTGGTTGCCTACCAGAACAGTGACCAGGCCCAAAGAAAAACGGCACAGCTCATTTTTGGCGCCATTCCCGCGAAAGGGGTTTTACCTGTAACGGCACATCCGGACTTTCCTGTGAATACCTCTTTCCGACTTGAGTCATTGAAACGATTAGGCTATAGTTTGCCCGAGAGTGTCGGTATGAGTTCAACAAAATTGACCGAAGTGGATAGATTGGTAAATGATGGACTGGATTCTTTGATGTACCCCGGTGCTCAAGTTTTGATAGCAAGAAAAGGAAAGGTTATTTACAACGAGGGATTTGGGAAACCAACCTATAAATCCACAGAAAAGATAACACCTGGTCATATTTATGACTTGGCATCGATCACCAAAATATTGGCTACTTTGCCATTGGTGATGAAAATGGAGGAAAATGGTGATATTACTTTGAACAATACCTTTCAAGAGCTAGTACCTGAATATTCGGATACTGAGCTGAAGAATGTAACTGTTTTAAAAGCTTTATCACATTATGGTCGACTTCCAGCCTGGATAGCATTTTATGTTAGTACCTTGGATAAGGATAGAAAGCCTTCCAAGGATTTTTATAGAAATGAGCCCTCCCAGGGTTTTTCCTATAAGGTTTCGGACAATCTTTATTTAACGGATGCCTATCAGGATTCCATTTACAATAGAATAGGTAGACAAAGACTAAAGTCCAATAGATATCGCTATAGTGATGTTGCCTACTTTGTAATGAAAAAGTATATAGAAGAAACCTACCAAACCCCATTGGACAAACTCGCCAATGATTTTTTGTATAAACCTATAGGAGCTTTCAATACAAGTTTTAATCCCTTGGACAAATTCCCTAGAAATAAGGTTGTACCTTCGGAAGTGGATAAATATTTTCGGTATCAAATTGTACATGGATATGTTCATGATATGGGAGCGGCCATGCAAGGCGGTGTTGGGGGGCATGCGGGACTTTTTAGTAATGCCAATGACGTTGCCAAGATAATGCAGATGTACTTGCAAGACGGATTTTATGGGGGAACCAGGTTTTTGGACTCCAGGACGGTCAAAAAATTCAATACATGTTATTTTTGCGATAAGGATGTGCGCAGGGGAGTAGGCTTTGACAAACCCCAATTAAAGGAGAAGGGACCTACTTGCGGATGCGTTTCCAGAAAAAGCTTTGGCCATAGTGGTTTTACGGGAACATATACGTGGGCAGATCCCGAAGAAGAAATCGTATATGTGTTTTTATCCAACAGGACCTACCCCACCGCCTCCAATACGCTTTTGGTGAAATCTGGACTTAGAACAAGAATTCAGCGCGCCATATATGATGCAATCATCGATTAATAGAAGTCTCTAATCCACCTGCCACGTCAACCTACGGCGATTACCAAATTCATAAACTTTCCTTAATTACTCCCTGTCATACAAACCGACAATTTCGTTTTCGTTACATTTGAAAAATGAAAATCGCTATAGTATGTTACCCCACTTTTGGAGGTAGTGGTGTTGTAGCCACGGAATTGGGAATAGCCTTGGCCGAAAGAGGTCATGAAGTACATTTTGTTACTTACAGACAACCCGTTCGCTTGGAACTATTGGGCAATAGGATTCACTTTCATGAAGTCCATGTTCCAGAATATCCCTTATTTCATTACCAACCTTATGAATTGGCTCTATCGAGTAAACTGGTGGATACCATAAAACTCTATGGTATAGAGTTATTGCACGTACATTACGCCATTCCCCATGCCTATGCCGGATATATGGCAAAAAAGATGTTGGAAGAGGAAGGTATTTTTATTCCTATGATTACCACCTTGCACGGGACGGATATCACACTGGTAGGCAATCATCCATTTTACAAACCAGCGGTAACTTTTAGTATTAACCAATCCGACGTGGTTACTTCGGTTTCTGAAAATTTAAAGCAGCGTACGCTCAAGTTTTTCGATATTCGAAAGGAAATAGAGGTGGTTCCCAACTTTATCGACAAAACCAAGTACAGTGTTTCTTTTAAGGATTGCCAAAGATCATTGATGGCTAAGGATGACGAGAAAATCATTACCCATATTAGTAACTTTAGAAAGGTAAAGCATATCCCTGACGTCATCCATATTTTTCATAGGATACAAGAACAAATGCCCGCGAAGTTGATTATGGTAGGAGAGGGACCAGAAAAAGAGAATGCCGAATTGCTCTGTGATCGTCTCGGAATAAGTGAAAAGGTAATCTTTTTAGGTAATAGCCATGAAATAGATAGAATTCTTTGTTTTTCGGACCTTTTCCTTTTACCTTCAAAATCGGAGAGTTTTGGTTTGGCTGCTTTGGAGGCAATGATAAACAGGGTAGCCATAATTTCCAGTAATACCGGTGGAATTCCTGAAGTAAATAGACATGGCGTTACCGGTTTTTTGAGTGATGTGGGTGATGTTGAGGATATGGCGAATAATGCCATAAAAATTCTTGAAGATGAAAAAAGACTTGAAGATTTTAAACAAAATGCGTACAATGCAGCACTCAAATTCGATATTTTAAGGGTATTACCCCTCTATGAGGCCATCTATGAAAAAGCCTATAAAAGCAGATATAAGAATTCCTTTATGTAGAAAAGGAACTATCCATATGGTTATTTTGGCTTTACTCATTTCTTGTAATGGAAATAAAAGAGCATTGAGGAAAAATCAGGATAAGACGAATCCAGAGTATACGTTGACCTTATTGCTGCGAGATGATTACAGTGGTTTGCCAGATGGGGAAACACGTATTATCACTACTGCCAAAGGACTGCAACAGTTTTTTTTAAAAGTAAATAGAACAAGAAAACCGGGCCTTCCGCTGCCAATTGTTGATTTTTCCAGGGAAACCGTGCTAATCTATTGCAGTGGGGAAGAAAAACGACAAGTTCTGCCGAAATTGTCGGTTAAGAATGTAACGGATCAAGAGATTGTTATTGCGCCTACTTTGGAAGAGAAACAGGAAAAATCTACTTTTGATGCTGTCATAAGTCCATTTAGCATTTACAAAATACCATCTACCCAAAAGAAGATTATCTTCCAAAAAAATCGATGAACGAAAATTCTTATGTAGTCCATCGAAAAAAATCACCTTTCATAGCTAAGGCTTCCGGCAAATAACTGTTTGCCATACCTTTACCTTAGTATTAGTCCTAAATTTTTGAACCTATGAAATGCTATGCCCTACATTTGTTTGCTGCTATCCTATTCATTACCAGCACCGTTTCTTCCCAAGAGGAGGAACTTCAACTCACATCCAAAGACAGTGTTGTCGTTAGTTCTTGGGTGGTAGGTCTTGGCCTTAATATTGTGGATGATTCCGCGACACCCTTTGGAGAGGGTATTTTGGATATTGAAGACACCTGGCATACAGTTCCTTATCCTTCCAGAATAAGTATTGGTAGATTTTTTAGAAATGGAATTGGTGTAGAAGCAATTGGTACTTACAATAGATATAAGGAAGGGAAGATCGTTGATGGTGCTATAAATAACAGTCTTAGGGAATACTTCGCTATTGATGGAAAGATTAGTTATGACGTAAACAAGATTATCGGAGAAACTGGATGGTTTGACCCCTATCTGCATGTTGGTGCCGGCTATAGCTCGATAGGTTCTGTTGGAAGAAGTACGGCAAATGCCGGTTTTGGCTTCAATACATGGTTCAGTGATCGATGGGGTTTAAATTTTAATACCATGGGCAAATGGGGAATTCCAGAAGGGTCTACAAAACAATTACAGCATTCGGCGGCGGTGGTTTATAGATTTGGAATAAAAAAGGAATTGTCCAAAAAAGGTTTGGAAAAACTAGCTCTAATTGAAGCGATGGAAAAAGAGAAACAGCGTGTAAATGATTCCATAGCCGCTGCGAATCGGGCAAAGGAGGAAGCAGCATTGGCCAGGCGATTGGCTGAAGAAAAAGAGAGGGCCCTTGCTGAAAAGGCAAGAATTGAAGCCGAGAAAAGGCGGAGGCAACTCCTAGAAGATAAAATAAAGGAACTTGGGCACGTATATTTCAATTTTGATTCCCACTCCCTAAACAACGAATCTAAAAAGGTCCTTGATGGGTTGGCAGATATACTAAACGAAAATCCTGACCTTACAATCAAAATCGCCTCGGGTACGGATTCAAGAGGACCATCTCCCTACAATTTAGGACTTTCCCTGAGGCGTGTAGAGAGTACCAAGGACTATCTATTGAGTTTGGGAATAGATGCTACCAAACTTTCTGTAGAAGCTTATGGTGAGAGCAATCTATTAAATGAGTGCGATGATAACACGTATTGTCCCGAAGCAAAGCATAGAATCAATAGGAGGTCCGAGTTTATTCTGATATTTATTAATAATCGGTAGACCTCGGTTTTATGATGTATGGTCAGTTTTCTATAGACTATAACGTGTGTATGTCATGTTTATAAATAAATTTGTAAATCGAATGAATTATACATGGCCAATATTTGGGTAACAGGTGCGAGTTCACTTATAGGATATGGAATTTTAAAATCAATTAGGAGTATAAAAAAACCGCACAAATTAATCGGTACTACAATTCATAAAGACTCCATTGCACCAGCTTTTACGGATATTTGCATTAAAGCACCTTTTAGTGGTACGGATGGCTATATCGACTGGATTATTTCAGTAATTAAAGACCATAATATAGATTTGGTAATTCCCAGTTTTGAAGAAGATGTTTTTTTTCTAACTGACCATCGAGAACAAATAGAGTCAACTGGTGCCAAATTAGTTCTGAATACTTATGACTTGGTTTGTTTATGTCAGGACAAATGGGAATTTTACCAAGTATTGGAAAATAGCGCTTGTCCCCATGTTATACCTAGTTCGCTTTCTTCTGAGTTTAGTGAATTGGAGAGTAAATATGGTCTGCCACTACTATTAAAACCAAGAAGGGGCAATGCTTCCAAAGGGATTGTTAGGGTTTTGAAGGAAGAGGATTTTGAACTGCACAAAGCGGAGATCGGTCAGAATTTAATGGCTCAACCGCTAATTGGCAAGGATGATGAAGAGTTCACGACCAGCGCATTTTGTGATGGAAAAGGCGGATATTATGCGATAATTACCCTAAAGAGAGAATTGTCCCAGGGAGGGTACACCAATTTAGCAGAGGTTATTGATAACAATCAGATTAAAGCAGCTGTTCGTAACATCTGCAAGATTTTGAAACCCATTGGTCCCACAAACTTTCAGTTTAGGATACACAATGGAGCGGTTTATCTATTAGAGATCAATCCGCGTTTTTCCTCGTCAACATCAATGCGATATGCCTTTGGGTATAATGACGCCTTAATGTCAATCAAATATTTTTTGGATGGAAAAATTCCGGGACAACCAAAAATTAGAAACGGGAAGGCAATTAGATATATTGAAGACTATATAGTTTACTCATGAAAATAGGAGTTATATCGGACATACATGGGAATTACGAAGCCCTTAAATCTGTATTGTGGGAATTGGACAAGATGGGCGTATCGGAAGTTTATAGTTTGGGGGATGTAGTGGGCTATTTTTCCCAAGTCAATGAGTGTTGTGAAGAACTCATTGAACGTAAAATCCCAAATTTAATGGGTAATCATGACTGGTATTTGTGCAGTGGTGGCTATTGTTCGAGAAGTAGAAGTGTGAATGATTGCCTAGAGTATCAGAAGACGATAATCACCAAGGCTAATATGGATTGGTTGAGAAAAAGTAAGATTCAGAGGTTTGTTGGAAACATTCATATGGTACATGGAGGTTGGTCCAACCCAATTGATGAATATATCTGGGAACCTTCAGAGGATTATTTCTCAAAAATTGTCGGTAAAATATTTATGTCCGGCCATACGCATATTCAAGTGTTAAAACAATACCGAGACAAAATATACTGTAATCCCGGGTCGGTTGGACAACCACGGGATAATAATCCCAAAGCGGCATTTGCTGTTGTCAAAGATGATATTATCTCATTGCATCGCGTTGAGTATGATATGGAAAAAGTATTTCAACTGATGAAAAGGGCCGGTTTTAGTGATTACTATTACGGTAGCCTAAAGACAGGAGCAAAACATCTACATAGCCTTGAGGGGTAGTAGTAACCTTGCAATAATCAAAATAGGATTTGTGGAAGACGAAACCAATTTTAAAGACTATCACACCTTGGGAATAGCCATAATTTTTTCTTTGAAACGATAAAAAACAGTGGTGTCATCCTTAACTGACTTATTAACCACCATTCCAGCCATAATAATGTTGTTGTTTCCTATCGTTACATGGGGTATTACAACCGATCCAAGCCCAAAGTAATTATTACTACCCACCTCGGTGTGTCCGGCTATTCCAGCTTTTGAAAAGAAATTCCCACTGCCAACAATGCTATCATGACTAATAAAACTGTAAGGAGTTAAAATATTACAATCGCCGACCTGACTGTTTGGTTCAATTTCGCAAAATGGCATAACAATATTGCCAAAACCTATAGTTTGGGATTTGGAAATGATAACTGTTGAATGAATAAAACTACCAATTTTGGCATTTTTTTTAACCAAAATCTCAATCATTTTATTTCTGAATTTAACATCGGAAATTCCCAATAAAACCTCTTCGTCTTCGGGAACATACGAATCAATATCACATAATACAGGGGCTTTAAAATTATATCTTTTCCAATGCTTTTCGATATTCTCTTCGTAATCGATATATCCTAATATATTGAGTTTTTCATCATTTTCTACTTTGGAATTATTGTCTTCAATATAAAATGTCAATTGGGCCGCTAGTCCACCACTGCCTAAAATAATTACATTTTTCATACTATAGTTGATTAATTAGTTTTAAATTCGAAATATAAGGGTTTACATTTTACTTTCAATAAGCTCTTTCAGACCCAAAACGGTACCTGATTCATCGATTTCCTCAGCAGATAAAGGTACATTATATTCAGAGTCGCAAAACGCTATTATTGACAAAATAGTTAATGAGTCCCAGGCATCAAAGGAGTGGAGCTCATCACTTAACTCAATTGATTCCTCTTCCAAGAGTTCGGCAATGGACGATTGAAAATTTTCCATAGTTTAAATCTTATAATCTTTTATTTCACAAAAGTCCAAATTCCCTATTTCCAATAATAAGGAAGACCAACTTAATCCGGCACCAAACCCGGCCAGGCAGATCAGCAGCGATTCCTTGGTCAGTTTGTTTCCTAAATTGAAGGTAATATTTGTGGGAGTGGATACGCTATTGGCATTTCCGAAATTTTCGACAACATTGTTCGGCATTCTCTCATAGGATACCTCCATTTTGTCGGCCAACTTTTTCAGCATAAATTTATTGGGCTGATGAAACATAAAGTAGTCCACATCCTCCTTTTTCCTTCCCGCTTTGTCCAAAAGGTTATTGATCATTGGGGGTACTACTTTTTGTACGAAGTTAAATACATCATCGCCCTTCATGACCAAATGATCCAGAGATCGGGTGTTTCCTTTGCTATCCGTCTTTAATTCCGCCGTTTCCGGACTAGAGGGGGTTTTAAAACCTCCAGCTGGAATGATGAGGGCATCCGCTCCCTTCCCATCGGTATTGATAGAACCGTAAATGGTATTGTCCGATGTGTCATTTTCAACAATAGTTATGGATGCCGCATCGCCCGTCAACGGTCTACTTCCCCTGTCCTGCTTCGAGACTTTTCGGCTAAATATATCCGCATTGAGCACCACAACCTTGTTGATTTCTTCCTGCTCTAATAGCATAAAGGCTTGGATAAGACCAATGGGATATCCGGCACAAGCCTGGCTCAATTCCTCGCATATCATGTCGGTCTTTAAACCTAGGCGACCATGGATTACTTGGCTTGTATTAGGAATTATGTAATCCGGAGATTGGGTTACCAATATCATGGCGTCTATTTCATCCCTACCAAGTAGTTTTTGATTGAAAAGATGCTCTAGGCCGAACACGCATAAATCCGAGATGCTGGTCTCCTCATTTACAACCCGTCGTTTATTGTATCCCATGATCAGCTTAAGTTTCATGGTCTGACTTCTGGAAAAGGCGTAATTGTCTACCTCATCCTCAAATTTTATTTCGTTATCCGGCAAAACGGTAAGGATTCCGGTTATCTTTTTATTCCTAAATTTTAAGTTCATAGGTTGAAATCAATTTTACTGTACAAATTTGAAAGTTACCATAGGGGTAAGATTAATGATTATATAAACAATTCTTCTAAAAATTGTCGATAGGACTTTTTTAAACGTACTTCTTAATTAGTAGAAAACTCTTTTTGGATTAAAAAATTGTCTCTTGTCCGACCATTTTCCAAACATCATCGGAATATAAAGCTACTTTTTTTCTATATAAATTTTGGTTTTTTATGAAGTTTTCAGTCCTGTACAATAAAAAACCCGTTGTAATGCTTTTAATGTTTGTCTATATGCCAAATCCCTTAAACAATAGGTTCTTTAGACATATCTTTGAATGGCCATTTTTTTCGTTCAAATGAGAAGCAGTACTACTTATTACAAATCTCTGCTAAGTAGTTTTCCTACCACTTTTAGGGGATGTTTACGATTTTACCTTAGACTAAAGGCCCTCCAAAAGTACTCCATCTGACCATCCGCTCCATTAAAAAAATGCCATCCCAGGGGGATTCAAAATTTAACATTCTTCCCATTTCTGGACAACGCATAACCCCTTTCTCAACTGCCTTTTCTGCAAAGTTCAAGGCTTTTTCGCCAATGGAGGCCAATCCAATAGTCTGAATGTTATCATCTATGTGCTCCAATGTTTCCTCAATGTGGTCTACAGGATGAACCATTACAACCCTGGAATAAACAGGCGGCTTTAGATTTTTGTCTTCGGCATATACAACGGTCCAGGTCGTATCATCACTGGCCCAGACCTCTCCTTTAAAATCATATAAACCTCTTATAGAGTGTACGGCAGAAATTTGTTCAACTGAAGTTTCTCCTTTTGGAATTTGGACCGAGGCCTTTTCCATGCCCTCTGCCAGAAGTTTACAAAAGTCTTTAGGTGATACTGCCCCGCCTCTTTCAATATATAGGTTATGTGGGGATGCGCAACCGGTCTGGTCAAAGACACTGGAATCTACCGCAACCTTTCGGGCCAATTTTTTGGCCCTTCTTTCCGAAACCAAAACTTCCTTCGAAATTGCCGAAAAGGATATTTTTGGACCGAATATGATATCTTCCGTATCATACAGGGAAGGATAATTTGCGACAGTTTCCACAGCTTCGCGACCTCCCCATGCAATCCGTACATTCGCGGATTTTGACATTAATTCACCAAGTTCCCTATCCTTACTGGAAAAATAAACTACGGCTACGGTTTGCAAAATATCATCACCTTTTATGGTGTATCCGCCCGGTGTAGTATAGCTTAGTCCCTCAAATGTCTTAAGGAGATTAGCGAACACACCGCCATCTTTAGAGGATATTTTAAGCAGATTAACATTTTTGGTCATTATGGCCTGTAACAAAGCGAACATTCCCAATACCTGTACATTACCTGCCAGCCAATGGCAAACCAGGCCTCGCTGATTTGCTTTCAAAAACTGTTTTCGCGAGTGGTTCAAGGGAACAAACCCATCTATATGCTGTCTATTGTTCCTTAAGCCTATGGTCGCAATCCTATTCAGATGAATTGGTTTGGCCCAGTTGGCAAGAAATGCAAGGCCTTTTTCTTTCATTGATGCCAACTCTCCTTCTGCCGACAACCAAACTTTGGATGCTTCTCCTATTAAACCGATCAATGCGTCTATAGGTTGACTTTTCAACCATTCTTTTTTGCCGTTAAGTTCAGCAATGAGTTCATTTAACTGTTCTTCCGGCGATAAGGAATCGTTCAACTTTTTGCCTTTCCAATAATGGAGTTCGAGTTTGGAACTTTCAATTTTTCCTACTTCGGTTTCAGCGCCTGAAAACTTTAGTTTGCTCCCTAATATATCGCCACAACCCCTTACCTCGGCCTTTTTCAATCGGCCTAGGATTTTAAATCGGGTTCCGTTCCTACCATAGGGACAAGGTTCCGGGTTTATAACTCCTAAATCATCCGTAAGGACTACATTCCCAGGGTAGGAGTGTGGTATCGGTGACAAAAATTCCAGTACACCTACCTCGCCATGAGGCAATGGCTCCCGTGTAATGGGGTCACGGACTATTACTTCTGAATATGCTGGAGCGTGTTTCCAACCACATTCGCAATCCGGATAATTTAAACCCATCTGTTCCGTAAAGCCATAGATATCTATAACATGCTCTTCTTTAACGGAAAACAAGCGCGACATGGCCGCGTTGAACTGTTGTTTGCCTATCTTTTCGCTTTCCAATTTTTTCCACCCTCCGATATGTATTATTTTGGAACCTTCCGGAAGTTCGAACCTGACCCCCTTGTCCAGAAGTGGTTTTACCACTTGGGCATATAACATATAAGTGAACCCGAAAACGACCATCGGCACGTCTTTGTCCACTGAATCGATAAACTTCTTTGTATTTTCAATATTAAATGAAACCTTTTCGTCATTTTCCTTTTCAAGTGCATAATTCACATCACTGGCGAAGTTTAGATAACCACCAATAGCTGCATATCTAGCTCCTAAAAATCGTATATTCTCTGGATTTGGACTTACATCAACAATGATAAACGGTTTTCTTTCGGCCCCGATGAAGTCCTTGACCACTTTGACCATAACCTTGGCCTGCCGCTTTGCTGTTATCTTGTCGAGAACAACGGTACTAGGGATACCTGAAGTTGCCGAAGATTGCAAGGATAATTTAACTTCGTTATCGGGAATGGACTTTAAATCCTTCCCCAAATCCTTGAATACACTTACCGCAATTGGCGGAATTTGTTCCAAACTTCCATGGAACTTATGCGGGTCGAAACCTTTGTTTTGGCAAAAGTGTCGATACTGGTCATTATTCTCATAATGGAACCTAATTTCTTCCAATAATGCCTCTAAAAGCAGGGTATTCTTATGTTCTGAATCCAATACATAAGGATCTATGCTAATAAGTTTATCTGTTAGTGTACTATTTTTCATGAGGACGCCGCATTAAATACTTCTACTAAAAATTCTTTGTCCATTGGCACTGGGTTTCCCTGCCCGCCCTTATCATTTAGGGCTTGTTCAAAGAAATAATCATCAGAAATAATGTTCTTTCTATTTTTTTTGAGCGTGTCTTTTTCCTTTGTTAAATCAACTTCGGCAATGAAATCTTCAACGAAGGACAACAAATCCGAGCCCCCTGCGAATCCGGAATGTTTCGCTAGCTGATCAAACCGAGCTTTTGGTTGGGGCGAACCAATATTTTTTTTGATTACGGCGGGCAGGAATAGTGCAATGGCCCCGGCATGGGACAGACCATAGGATGACATCTGATGTGCCAGCGCGTGGGTAGCACCTACAATACAGTGATTTTGGACCAAGCCTGCAAATAGGGACGCTAATTGCAATTTGTTGATGAATTCCTTTTCTACACCTTCTGTAATAACATGACGGTATTGGGATATAATTTGAATGGCCTTTTCCGCATAACTGTCCACCAGAAGATTGTCTATAGTAGACATATACCCTTCAATGGCATGTGATAGCGCATCTACCATAGAGGCCAATAATACTCTTTTAGGGGCATTTTCAATGAGGCTAGCGTCAAGTACAATAATCTCAGGGATAAATTGATGACTGATTACGAATTCTTTCGTTTTTTCATTTTCATTGTACATGACCGAAGCCGAGGAAATCTCCGCCCCACTGCCAATGGTAGTGGGAATGGCAACAAAAGTAGTTTTCCAATTAAGCATGGAAAAACTGGTTTCCCTGGCATCAAAAAAAGGAAACTCATAGTAGGTTCTCACCATTTTTGCCCCATCAATTACGCTGCCACCACCAATGGCGATTATAAGATCCGGTTGAAATTCCTCAATTTTTTTTATGGTCGTATTAAGTGTTTCCAAAGTGGGTTCGCCGAGCCATGTCTTTTTTACAAAAGAGACCTCGAAAGACGATAGAGCATTCGCCAACTTTTGCTTATACCCGTCATCTATACTGGAACCGAATATTACGGAAACTCTTGCACTGGCATATGTCTTAAGTCCCATTAAAGCATTTTCGCCAAAAAGAATGGTAGGCTGCTTTAACAAAAACTTGGAATACATTCCTTGTGGTTCCCACATAATCTATGCTAATTTTTGTCGTTGTATTTTACCTGATTTTGTTTTGGGTATTTCCTTTATCCACTCAAAAACGACAGGTACCTTATAGGACTCCAAATGTGCCTTAAGGTATTCCTTGATTTCTTCAAATGTTCGCATTGAGCCGTTTTTTACCACAAATACCTTGACTACCTCCCCAAGCACTCCCTCTGGGTCCTTAATACCTATACAGGCAGATTCCAAAGCAGGATCCAACTCCTTTATCTTGGTTTCTACTTCAAAGGGGGATAGTTTTTTACCTCCAACATTTATGATTTCCTTGTAGCGCCCCTTTAGATAAACATAGCCTTCGGAATCCATACTGCCAATATCACCTGTCCGAAAATGTTTACCATAAAAGAAATCTGCTTTTGGCAAATCGAGATAGCCTTTGGTTACATGTTCTCCCCGCACACATATTTCTCCCTCCTTTTGAAGGTCTACCTTTTTTCCAGATTCATCGATAATGGTGATTTCAACGTTCGGGCTTGCCTTACCTACGGATTGTAAGTGGGTCCTGTCCACCGAAAATTCCAAAAAAGTAGACCTTGAAGCCTCTGTTAGACCATAGTGCATACATATTCTCGTTTCCGGGAAAAGCTCCAACATGGCCTTTTTGTCCTCTGGGGACATATAAGCGCTGCCCAACTCGATGTACTTTAATTGTGGGGCAAAATCGGCCAATCTATTACCACTCATTTTTTGGATATATTCCCAACTTGCGGGTACCATACCAAAGCCGGTGATCTTATGTTCCTCAAAAGCCCTGAACATTCTTTTCATATTCACTATGCTTCCCAATAAAACCAAGGTACCACCTACCGATAAAACGCATTTGATGCGCCCTAGGCCAAAAGAATGGCTAATTGGTAGAGCCAATAATTCAATGTCCCTATTATTGTTTTGTATAAAAGTATTTATATTGGATGCACTAGAGGCAATATTGCCATGGGTGAGGACCACACCTTTCGAGTCACCCGTAGTTCCAGTGGTAAACAAAATATCCGCGGGAGAATCAGCCTCTGGGAATGCTATATTTTCAGGTACTTCCGTCAGCTCAATTTCTTCAAAGACACTAAAATCAAAACACTTGGAATCATTTTCCAACCTAAGGCCAACAATCAATTTGGGGCTCGTTTTTTGTATTATGGCCCTGAGCTTTTCGGCCTGTATTTGTTCATCTAAAGGAACTACCTTGGCACCGATGAGATGAGTTGCGAAATAGGTGTAAATGAAATGAACATTTTTGTTTGCCGCCAATAAAATACAGTCCCCTTTATCTAAAGAAAACTCTTTTTCCAATCTTTCTTTGGTGGACCAAACATTATGGGCCAATTCTTGATAGGAAATCGTTTTTTTCTTATCGATTAAGGCGACTTTTTCTGGAGTTCTTAATGCCCAGTCAAATATTTTTTCTTCCAGTGAAACAAAAGGCATATCCAAGTTTGTTATGAAACCCGTTCCTCTACCGCTTCTATCATATCCCCAACATCTTCCAAATCCATAATTACTTCTGGATCGAACTTAATTTCAAATTCCTTTTCCAATGCTGAAATAATGATTACCTGACCCATGGAGTCCCACTTAGGAAAATCACCAATTGCCGTATCCTCCTCTATTTGGGATACTTGTACTTCAATTGCTTCCGCTATAATTTCTTTTACTTTATCTTCCGTATTCATTTAAAATAAATTACTTGATACCTAATTATTTAAAGGGCTACTCTCTTTTCCATGAAAATGCATGATAGTCCTCAATTTTTTGCAAAAGAAAACAATTTCGATTTCTAAACAATAATTTTTGGGTTTAAAACCTAAAAACTCTCGATGATGGATAAAAATCTTGTTTTCAAAATGAAAATTCAAAGCCTTGGTCAATATTAATACAAGGGTTTTAATAGAATGCTTCAAAAAATAGCTCCAATGACGCTTTTTCCTTCAAAGTTATATCCCTTAACATAAATACAAATCATTAATCATTGTTTTATCAGATACAAAACGGACAGCCCTTAACCAAAATTGTGCACTTAAGCATCCCAGGCAGTTACAATTATTGAATTAATTATTATTTCGTATTTAATTGAAACAAATGAGATGGATGAAATATTACATTACTTGTAAATGCCGCAAAAGTCCAATATATTTTTATCTGAATCCTTAGGTAAGGATTTAAACTCATCATGGGCAACTAGGAAAACTACAATATCAGCTTTTTTAAATGCTGATTCATAGTCCGTAAGTTTAAATACATTATGCTCGTTTATATTAGGTTCCACTATATAGTATTCTTCATTATTGGCATTTTGTAATACACGTTGTACAATGTATTTCGCAGGGGACTCCCTCAAATCGTCGATATTGGGTTTAAAAGCCAAGCCCATTAAGGCAATTTTGGGCTTTCTCCCATGTTGCAATTCAAATTGTAGCTTGGTATTTTGGACCTTTTCAGCACACCAAAATGATTTATAGTTATTCACTTCCCTGGCCGTACCGATTATTTTTGACTCCATTGGATAGTCCGAAACGATGAAGTAAGGGTCTACTGCGATACAATGGCCGCCCACACCACATCCGGGTTGCAAGATATTTACTCTTGGGTGCTTGTTGGCCAAGTTTATCAATTCCCAGACATTAATATCGGCCTTGTCTGAAATTAATGATAACTCGTTGGCAAAAGCGATTTGTACATCCCTAGAAGAATTTTCCACCAATTTACACATTTCGGCGGTCCGCGCATTGGTCTTGTGCAATTCACCTTTTACGTATTTGGCATAAAAAGCTATGGCCTTCTCAGTTGAGGCCTCATCGACCCCACCAATTACCCTGTCATTATGTACTAATTCATACATTACATTTCCCGGTAATACACGTTCTGGACAATATGCAATATGCAACTTTCCCTTTAGTTCCGGACGTTCTTCATAAATGTGCTGCATCATCTTCTCTGTGGTTCCAACAGGCGAGGTAGATTCAATAATATATAGATCACCTTCCTTAAGTAAGGGTAGTATCGCTTTCGTTGCGGCATGGACGAAAGAAATATCGGGTTCATTTTTGTCCTTAAAGGGCGTGGGCACTACTATCAGGTAGTTATCCGCCGCTACAGGAGTTGTATCGGCTTTTAAAAAACCTCCGCCCACAGCTTTTGAAACCGCAGTATCCAAAGAAGGTTCTACAATATGAATTTCACCTCGGTTTATGGTGTCCACAACTTTCTGGTTAATGTCCACGCCATGGACATAGGTCCCCCCTTCCGCAATCAATGCTGCTGTAGGTAGGCCAATATAGCCTAGGCCTATCATTACTACTTCTGGATTGTTCATTAATCTAAGTTTTCTATAAATTTCACAATTCGTTGACATGCTTTTCCATCCCCATAGGGGTTATGCAATTTGCTCATTTTCCCATAACGTTCAGGGTTCCCCATTAAATCTATGGTTTCGTTTACAATTTTCGTTTTGTCGGTACCAACAAGTATAACCGTACCGGCATCAACGGCCTCCGGTCTTTCGGTCGTATCCCGCATTACCAATACCGGTTTACCAAGACTGGGAGCTTCTTCCTGAACGCCCCCGCTATCGGTAATTACAAGCTCACATTTATTCATTAACCAAACGAATGCAGGATAGGCCAGGGGAGCAATCAGTTTAACACTTTTTTGTTCTCCTAGAATATCGTATACTGGTTTTTGTACTTTCGGATTCAAATGCACGGGATATACGATTTGCACATTTTCAACTACTTCCCCTATTTTCTTTAGTGCTTCACAAATATTGATAAACCCTTGTCCATGATTTTCCCTTCGATGACCCGTAACCAAAACAATTCGTTTTGTGAAATCGAGCTCGCTCTGTAGCTGTCTTATTTCGAGATCTTCAATGGTATCCACTCTAGAAACACTCTCAAACAGAGCATCAATTACGGTATTGCCAGTAATTAAAATGTTATCGATTGGAATCCCTTCGTTCCGCAAATTATCGAACGAAGTCTGTGTAGGGGCAAAATGATAGTCGGCAATATGGCCTGTAATGGTTCGGTTTATTTCTTCCGGGAAAGGGGCCAGTTTATTAAAGGTCCGTAATCCTGCTTCAACATGACATATCTTTGCACCGGAATAAAATCCCGCGATACTGGATCCCATTGTAGTGGTGGTATCTCCATGTACATAAACATAATCTGGTTTGAATTCCTCGAGAACAGGTTGTAACCCTGTAATGATAGCGGCTGTCAATCCGTATAAATTTTGCCCCGGTTTCATAAGGTTCAGGTCGTAATCCGGGGTAATTTCGAAAAAATCCAATACCTGATCCAACATTTCACGGTGCTGTGCGGTAACACATACCTTGGTTTCAAAGGTTTCATTTTTTAAAAACGCTTTGACTAATGGCGCCATTTTTATCGCTTCAGGACGTGTTCCGAATATGATTAGGTTCTTCTTTTTCATTCTATGATTTTGTTGAATTGTTATATGGAAATATTACATGAAACCAAATTATCAAAATACAATTGGGTCCAATTACAATGAATTAAAATTAAACTAAAACTTTTTTCATTTCTTCTAAATACTTATGTCCCAATTTTTCTCTATCAAAATGTTCCTTAGCATATCTATAACCATTTTCGCCTTGTTCTTTCAAGTCAAAATCCCCGCGGATATACTGTTTGACTTTTTCCGCGATATCGTCAGCATTCTCTGGTTCTGCAAAAACTCCACATTTTGCCTCTTCAACCACCAATTGTCTGGAAATACCGTCTATGGCCAACAAGATTGGTTTTTTACAGGACATATAGTCAAAAGTTTTGTTGGAATATATTGTTTTAAAAGTATCTACTTTTTTCAAGACCGCGGTTCCAAGATCTGATGCAAGAATATACTTAAATGCCTTTGTTTTGGATACGGAATCTACGAATCGAATGTTTTTAAGCTTTCTGGCCTTAGCCTCTGCCACCAAATCTTCCTTTTTCATTCCGCCTCCTATCAACTGGAAAAGGACGTTGGTGTCCTGTAGCTTTTCCGCCGCGTCAATTAATTGTACAAGATGATTGGCAATTCCATGAGCGCCAATATAGGTTATAACGAATTTATCATCAATCCTTTCTTCCCTTCGGAATTGTTCAGCGTCAAAATTTTCAGCCACTTCCTCGGCCAAAGCAAAATCGGCCGCGTTGGGAATATAAGTGATTTTGTCGGCGGGGATGTTCTTGTTATGTATTAGCTTTTCCCTAAATGCAGGCGTGAGTACATTGATTCGTTTTGCCTTTTTATAGATGGTCTTTTCAAACCAATATGAAAATTTTATAAGCCACGGATTGCTGATAACCCCAGTATCTATGGCGGATTCTGGCCAAAGATCTCTCACCTCGAACATCAATGGCAATCTTTTGAACACGGATAGGACATAGGCAGAAATACCCACAAACAAAGGTGGGGAGGTCACAACAAGCACATCGTATTTTCCTTTTACTTTGAAAAGGCCTGCCCAAATACTGGAAAAGACAAAAGTGAAATAGGCCCAGAACCTACCTAGGAAGTTTACGTCGTAAGCTTCAGACACATGGCAGCGAAAAACTTCTATGTTTTTATAATAATCCTTTTCATGAAAAACATATTTCCCTTCATAAAGTGGATTTTTTTTGCCTCCGATACTTGGCCAGCTTGCTATCACGGTTACTTCATGGCCCTGATGCGACCATATTTTTGTCATCTCGTTAAAACGTGATCCACCTCCTTGATTTTTACCTAAAAAATATTGATGGATTAATAGGATTTTCACACTTGTTTTATTTTAATTATGGTTTTAAATCCGGTTTTCGAAGAATAGGTATATCTAATGGAAGGTTCAATTTCTCCATAATAATTGGAACACCATTTTTCCTCTATTTTTGGATTTAATGTTTTCCCATTCCCATCTTCACAATGGACATGGATTTGTTCATACGTTTTTGGATTAAAATGCCAATATTGTTGTGAGACACGGTTATCGGTATTTTTTAAGGTGTCGCAAATCACCCACTCGTTTTTCTTCTTTGTCTTAATCACCCTTCTATTATGCACAATTTTGTTTCCTAGTTCCGGAAAACCCGTATACTCCCCATCAAATTCAAAATCATCTTCTTTTTCGGTTAACGTTGCATTTGCTTTTTTAGTCCAATAATTCCAAATAAATCTGGATCCCCTTAACATTTGATCCTTGCTACCAACAGAAACGGTATTATGTCCAAAACATTGTTCAAAAAAACCACCATACTCTTCTGTGGTATTATATTTATAAGACCCAGTGTCCCAGAGGTAATTATTGCCATTTAACCATATATCCAAATGTAAATTGTCCGCATGTCCGGGCCTGTCCTTGTATTTAGCGCACTTGACAAAAGTTTTTGCAGAATCGTCATTTATAACGTAATGACCGCCAATGGGAAATGATGCCAACCTATCTTGGACCAGGGACTTTATTCGGCAATTGTCAATTCCATACCACAACTGGCTTTCATCATGCTTGGAAACTTCATGATGTAATACGGCATTTAAATCATTGATTTGGGAAGTATATATGCGATAGTCGTCATCAGTTAGTTTAAAAAAAAGTGCGCCGTCATTGGCCCCATAATTTGGTAGCCTCCCACTTTTTTGGTCATGGCATGTACATAAATAGTGTAACGACTTTTTGGCTCTATCATAGACGGTTAAATCAAAGCGTTCTTTATGGATTTCTGCAAGTCTTATACCCCATGTAAGTAATTGAATAGCGACCCGGTGATAGTTCATTGAGAATTGCAGAAACGTACCATCCTTGTAAATTTGATAAGCGATTTCTTCCTCGAACCATTTTTTGCCCTTTTTAGACCATTTGCTCGCGTTTGGTAGAAAAGGAAATAACAAACCGCTTAAGAAAAGCATAAGGGTTTCGGTTAAGGCATGATTATTCCGTACGGCTATCCTCGAAAAATGGATATTGTGATATACGTGGTGAAGTTGCCAATAAATGCAGTTCATAATCTTATTAAACCGCTCTTCGGACAACTCTTCGGAATTTCGATAGTAGTATAATGCAAACGTCCAATTCAATATTCTTAAACTTATTTCTTGGCTACACTTGTAGTTTGGTCCCAGATTAATCGGATTATGGTCTATGAAGGAGTCGATTTCCTTGAATACGAGAGAAGCACAATCTTCTTCAAAATGATAATCATAACGAATTAGGTCATACAAGAATGAAAACCGCGCTTTCTCCCAAACATATTTTATGTCACCGGCCTCTTTTGACAGGTCCTTGATCTTTGACCAATGTTCCAGTCGATATCTATAGTCCGTTGATGGATTGGTCAACCAATCGTAATTTTCTCCTAATGAGATTTTTGTTTTACTAAAATATGTATAGGTATTATCCTTAATTTCATTAAAAGACTTTTTCAAAACGGAATTTCTACTTTTGGGAATAACCAATGATTCCTTAGAATCAAAAAAGAATAACGGAGCCTCTTTACGCCATTGATTCCTTGTCATCGAAATTTTCACAGCACTCGGATTACTGGGAAACTTGACTATCAAAAACCCGAGCTTTGCAGCTATTTCGTGAAATAGACGAAATCGAGTATAACGTATACCCATATTTCGAATAGTATTAAGTAGCCTAAAGATTTTCAATTGATACTTATATGTATATTATTAAATGCCTTTTAACTAGAGTTAGGGCTTAAATAGAGATCCAACCTTTTGTTTTTAAACTCTCGATTGCCGCAATAGAAGCTCTGGAAGTATTCATTATGGATTCAAAATCTATTAACGAACCGTTTCCTTCGGTAACACTGGTGATGTAATTTTCAAACTGAGAATAATGTCCTTTGTTCATTTTAGTCTTAAGCTTACTAAAGCCCTTGAATCCGTAGCCTTTTGTGGATATAAAGTTATCCATAATGAGTGTGCGTTCCTGGGAATATACCTCTAGCCTTTCCTTTGAATAACTCTTCGAGCCGTTTGCAAAATAGTTGATAACTGCATTTGAGCCATTTTCAAATCTCAAAAGTATACTTGCATTATCAGTATTTTCTTTGGGGTGCTTACCCATGGAGTTTAGACATACAGATGTCACTTTTGACCCGGTTAGATAGCCAAGAAGGTCAATGTAATGGCACGCTTCACCTATTATTCTTCCTCCACCAATTTCCATATCATGTACCCAAACATTTTCGGGAATAAAACCTGCATTCATAGTAGCGATTACATTAATAGGTGTTTCAGATGAACCTAACAAAGATTTCATTTTACTGATATGAGGTGAAAACCTACGATTAAATCCAACCATCAAGCTTCCCTGTGAGTTTTTGTATACCTTTTCTATTAAATCTAATTGACTATGATTTATTGCCAATGGTTTTTCAACAAAAACATGCTTATTGGCCTTGAGACCCTCTATGACCATTTCGCTATGCAGGTTATGTTGGGTGGTAATGACAATAACATCCAATTCAGAATCTTCCAAAACATCCGAGTAACTGGTTGTGCTTCTAGGTATCCCATATTTTTTAGCCAAACCTGTACCACTTACACCTGAAGAGCTTACAATGTATTTTATTTTTGCATTCGCCTTTTTAAGCATTGGCAATAAGGTCATACGTGTAAAATTTCCTGCACCTACAACTCCTATTACTCCCTTTGAATTCTGAAAATCCCTTTGCTCGGATACAATAACAGTTGTTGCACTTTCAGGAGATGAGCTATACTCCAGAATGCTCGCTATAGCATCCTTGGATTTCAAATTATCATAGATTTCAGAAAAATTGTTGATGGGAACTCTTTGGGTTATTAATGACCTAACGTCAACGGATTTATTTGAAATTGCTTTTAGTATTGCTTCAAAATTCCGTTTTTCAGTCCACCTAACATATGCTAGGGGATAGTCTTGACCTTTATTTTCATAATTAGTATCGTAACGCCCCGGGCCATAGGAACAAGAAACCTGAAAATCTAGCTCTTTTTCATAGAAATCTGATCTTGAAAGATTAAGCCCGATTACGCCAACCAATACTATTTTACCCTTTTTTCGGCTCATTTTGGCAGCATCGGAAATAACAACATCAGATTTTGTCGATGCTGTTATTACTACACCATCGCATCCAACACCATTCGTTTTGTCCATCACGAATTTCACAGGTTCTGAACCTTCACCGGGATTAAATGCGGTGATACCAAAAGAAGATGCCAAATTCACCTTATCCTTATCCAAATCATATCCAATTACCTCGCAGCCATTGGCCTTTAGCAATTGCGCAGTTATGAGTCCAATAAGACCCAGACCAATTACAACAACTGTTTCCCCAAAAGTTGGTTTCAATAATCTAATTCCTTGCAGCCCAATAGATCCTATAACCGTAAAACAAGCTTCCTCGTCGGTAACATTCTTAGGAATGGGTACCACCAAATTTTTTGGGATGCAAACAAATTCGGCATGCGCCCCGTTCGATGCTACCCTATCACCAATTTTGAACTCGCTGACTCCTTTTCCAATCTCTTCTACAATCCCCGCATTACAATAGCCCAGTGCAAGAGGTTCACTTAATTTGTTGAAAACGGCATTGACGGTTGGCATTAAACCATCCGACTTCACTTTATTTAGAACCTCCTTAACTTTGTCTGGTTGTTGTTTGGCTTTTTGCAGAAGGTTAGCTTTTCCGAATTCGACCAACATTTTTTCCGTGCCCAACGAGACCAAGGTTTTAGTGGTTCTAACTAAAACATGACCGGGTTTCACTTGTGGTTTTGGTACATCTTCCAGGATGGTTTCTCCTGTTTTGAATGATTGGATAATTTGTTTCATGATTTTTGTCGGCCTATTTTAAATGTACACGTACGAATTTTTCTATTTAATCGATACTTTCTTTACGTAAAAATCTAGTATTACGTTTTTACTTTTTAACATTATCACTTAAAAATGCTATCAATAAGATTTACCTGAAAATTAGGATTATAGTACTCATCCATTATCTTATAGCAATCCTTTCTCATTTGTAAATTTGATTTAGCCTTAATAAGTTTTATCATATTTTTTATTTGTTCTTTTAAATCATCAGCGTTGCCGTATTCAAAAAGGACCCCATTGACGTTCGGCAAAATTGCCTCAAACTCTGGCATTTGCCTATTCATGTCGCTATGGGAAATGACAGGAACGCCGAACATTAATGAATGCATTGCGGTTAAACCTATTTCCCCAGGTGCAACACAGCAATCACTTGATGAGAGCAATTTGTAATTTTGCGTTTCATCGTAGGAGGCGCCATAAAAACAAATTTGATTAGCAATTTTATACTGGTCTATTTGAGACTGTAGTTCTTTTTTTTGATCCCCATCTCCTACAAATAGCAGATTCACATAAATATTTTCGTCTTTAAGTAATTTAATAGCCTCTACAAGTAAATTTAATTTCTTTTGGACCGTTAGGCGGCCAATGAAAACAAGTTGGTCATTGTTAGGGCTATCAAACAAACTAGCCCTTATGTGCTGTCTTTCGTTCTCACTTAGTGTTTCCCTTAATTTAATTTGCTCTTTGTAATCTAAAGAATTATAAATGACCTTTATTTTTTCTTTGTTAAGTCCTAAATTAATTAGATTTTGTTTGGCTAAATTTCCATAGAGCAATAATCCATTAAAGAGATATTTATAAAAAACGAAATAAATCCTATTCTTTAGATTTTTATGATTTGTGAGAATTCCATGCGTCCAATTAAAAACTTTTACCCCTTTTATTCTCAGTATAAAAGCAGCAATAATAATGGAAATCCAATTGGGAGGAGAATGAACGATGGCACCATCAGGTTTTTGGGAAATCACATAACGGACTAATCCTTTACTAAAATAAAAGGGACCAATTTTATACGACGGAAAATCCTTGAAATCGGCTGAATCCTTAAAGTTATATGGCTTTACATTATTATAACCTTTTTTATCCCCGAAAAACATGTAATGGTTACGAGTCGAATTCATAAGAGCTTCTATAATACCAACTCTATAATGTGGAAATCCTGGGTATATGACTAATATTTTATTCATTGACTACAAAATAGTTGTACGAAACATTAAATTCAATTCTATACGGATGATACATACAACAAATTAAAGCTGCTATTGTTGTGCAAATTGTGGGTATTTTTTAAACTTGATTTTTTTCATTTTAGTGTCTTAGGCTAAAACATGTTGAATTTGGGCTTGTTGCACCGATTTCTTTTTCAAGGATATAGTCTGCCATTGGGGCCTAATTAATTTCAGCGGATTTTATTTTGTTTCTCTTCTGTTCTATATCACAAAATCCATTAAGACATCACAATTATCTAACTATTTTATAAATAATGCTACTTAAATTTGATGGCAATATTAGCCTATTTTGTGTAATGGAAATAAAAAACCGAATACTTTGTACATAAATTCGATAAACGATATGATTTGTCCCAAAAAATCAGCATAATAGACTAATTCGGCGGAAAAAACTTTTTATTCTAGGGTAAGATTAATTTGCCGTATGTTATGGAAAATATATAGAATTTGAGCACGGATTATATGTACGGTAAATTTGGGCCGGTCTACCCATCATTTCAATAGCAATTTTTTTCGGCCATTATTATTTGAGCTTAAATAAACCCTGGTGAGAACCTATACTTTTTTAGTCGCTGTACTGAATGCGGCGTAAAAAGTTATTCCTGGGCCTAAGAGGATAGTATTTATGTAAGGGGGTTGAGATCCATTCGTCCCGTTCAAACTGTCAGTTGAAATCATTTCGGCAAATATCAGGCAGAAGATTCGATTCGAGCGACCGGGGTATTTAACGTATTTGTATTCCTGAAAGGCTAAGTTTTGAAGTCAAAAACCCCACTTTCAGATTTAGAGGGCCAGGCAACTGAAACACACGGTAAATTCGTAAATACGTAGTGCAAAGAATTATAAGGAAAATAGTTTAGGTTGATTTCTAGTGCTTTAACTTATATTTATTCTTTGAGTAACTAACTAAAGCCTGGCATCCACATGCTCCTTTAAAACTCCTTTAACATCATAGAGTACCCCATTTGCTGAAAGCATATCCCTTAGCTTCATTTGCAGGAACTCATTGTGGGCAACTGTCAACACCAAGGCATCATAAGTATCACTAGGAATTTTGGCCATAGTTTCCAAACCATATTCTCGTTTTACTTCATCCCGCGAGGCCCAGGGGTCAAAAATCGCTATATCAATGCCATAGCTTTTTAAATTGTTGATAACGTCTACGGACTTGCTATTCCGAACATCAGGACAGTTTGCTTTAAAAGTGATTCCTAAAACCAAAATTTTAGCCCCCTTTATTTTAATATCCTTTTGGACCATTAATTTCACAACTTCAGAAGCTACGTATTTTCCCATTCCGTCATTCATACGTCTACCGGTCAGAATAATTTCAGGGTGATACCCATATTGTTGTGCTTTTTGTGCCAAATAGTAGGGATCCACTCCAACACAATGACCACCTACCAATCCGGGTTTAAATGGCAAAAAGTTCCATTTGGTGCCTGCTGCCTCCAAAACAGCATGGGTATCAATTTTCATAAGATTGAATATTTTAGCCAATTCGTTCACAAAGGCAATATTGATATCCCGTTGCGAGTTTTCAATGACCTTAGCGGCTTCTGCCACTTTTATAGTAGGTGCCAAATGCGTTCCTGCAGTAATTACTGAGGCATAGAGCTCATCAACTTTTTTCGCTATTTCAGGAGTTGAGCCAGAGGTGACCTTTAATATTTTATCGATGGTATGTTCCTTGTCCCCCGGATTTACACGTTCTGGGGAATATCCTACAAAAAAATCGGTATTAAATGTTAAACCACTACTATTTTCCAACACTGGGACGCATTCTTCTTCGGTAACTCCGGGGTATACCGTGGATTCATAAATTACGATATCCCCTTTTTTCAACACGCGCCCCACCGTTTCACTTGCCATATACAAAGGAGTCAAAATAGGTCGGTTGGTGTGATCAACAGGCGTGGGTACTGTAATGATATAATAGTTGCAGTCCGCAATTTCACTCAATTGATTCGTACAATACAATCCCATTTCCATTTTGGGATCAGTCACCATAACTTCCTGAAGGATAGTATCGTCTAGCTCTAAGGTACTATCATGGCCGGCCATCAAGTCTTTGACGCGGGCGTTGTTGATATCAAATCCTACTACAGGATATTTGGTGGCAAATAGACGCGCCAACGGCAAGCCTACGTAGCCCAATCCTATTATAGCAATTTTTGTATTCATGTTTTCCAATTATTTTTCATTGGACCATAGAAATGACCAAAGAGAACTACCTTAAATTTTCCCAATACCAACCTACCGCTTCCTTCAAACCTGTTTTAATGTCAAATTGAGGATCATACCCCAAAAGCCGCTTGGCTTTGGTTATGGAAGCTAGGGAATGTGGGACATCACCCTGCCGTTTAGGACCATATATGGCAGGTATTTCTGCTATTTTAGTATCGAATTCACTGAGGTATTCTTTCAACAGGGCTACTAGCTCATTTAGATCCGTACGCTCGCCATAAGCTACATTGTAAACCGTGTTCACCGCTTCTTTTTTATCCACAAGCATCGAACGGATATTCATTTCCAACACATTATCTATATAGGTGAAATCCCTGGAGTAGCTGCCATCTCCATTGATTGTTGGAGATTCATGTTTCATCAATTGCATTACAAATTTAGGAATCACTGCGGCATAGGCACCATTAGGATCTTGTTTCCTACCAAAAACATTGAAATAGCGAAGACCTATAGTTTCTAGGCCATAGGTTTTACTAAAAATATCGGCATATAGTTCATTGACGTATTTGGTTATAGCATATGGTGATAGTGGCTTACCGATAACATCCTCGATTTTAGGCATATTTTTGGAATCCCCATAAGTTGATGAGCTCGCGGCATAAGTAAAACGTTTAACTTTTGCATCCCGCGCCGCTAACAACATATTCAAAAAACCTGATACATTTACAGCATTACTCGTTAAGGGATCATGTATTGAACGAGGGACAGACCCCAAGGCGGCTTGATGTAGCACATAATCCACACCGGTACATCCTTTTTGACAATCTTCCAAATTTCGAATGTCCCCTTCAAATAAATTAAAGTTGGGATTGGACAGTAATTGCGCAATATTCTCTCTTTTACCGGTAGTAAAATTGTCAAGACATCGCACCTGATTGCCATTTTCCAAGAGGGCATCACAAAGGTTGGATCCTATAAATCCGGCGCCTCCAGTCACTAAAATAAGAGTTTTGGGATTAAGACTAAGATGTTTTAAGTTCATAGGTAAGCTTCATTGAATATCCTTAACGGTACAAGTAATCCATTTTCCTGTTATATAAAGCACAGTCGAGATGTTTTGTTAACCTTTAGACTGCGCTCAAGGAGACAAAAACTTGGATTTTAGCCCGCACTTTCAAATTATGAAACAATGAGAAATCAAATAATCTCATGAGTACAAGGTAACAAAGATGTAAAATGCTCTCATAAACACCTAATAATCAGCGAAAAAATAGGTTCATGTGTTCTTTGGAGGATTTTCTTACACCTAAAGCTATCCCGTTCTACTGATTTGAACACCTATTTCTTTTGTTTCTCAATTTACTTAAATTGAAAGATAAGCTCATTTTTTTAAAAGATTGGTTTTATGAAATCCATTTAAAACAAGTTTGGTCAATGTTGCTAGGGATAAGTAGAAATGTCTCAAATCTTCATGATGCCCAAAAAATATATCTTTTATTTGTTATAATAACCCTTGTACCAATCTACAAATTTTTTGACACCTTCTTTAATTGGTGTATTAGGCTTATAATCGTAGTCGGCAATAAGTGTATCTACACTGGCCCAGGTAGCGGTAACATCCCCGGGTTGCATGGGAAGCATTTCTTTTTTAGCGGTAATGCCCAAATTTGATTCTATGGCCTCAATAAAATCCAATAGTTTTACCGATTTGTTGTTTCCAATATTATAGAGCTTGTATTGTTCATTATTCATAGTTCTTTCTTCAGTGTCTTTTTCAATGATACGCACAACTCCCTCAACGATATCGTCAACATAAGTAAAGTCACGTTCCATATTACCATTGTTGAATACCTTAATAGGATTGCCTTTTAGCATAGCATCCGTAAAAAGAAATATAGCCATATCCGGTCTGCCCCAAGGACCGTAAACGGTAAAAAAACGGAGGCCCGTAGTGGCAAGACCATATAAATGGCTATAGGTGTGGGCCATCAGTTCATTGCTCTTTTTGGTAGCGGCATACAGACTGATGGGATTATCCACAGAATCGGAAGTTTCGAAAGGAATCTTATCGCTTAGACCATAAACACTAGAACTACTGGCATACACCAAGTGATTTACCTTATAATGCCTACAATTCTCTAAAATAGTAAGGAAGCCCACAATATTGCTATCAACGTATGCCCTAGGATTCTGAATACTGTATCGCACCCCAGCTTGGGCCGCTAAATTACAAACGACATCAAATGCTTCTTTTTTAAAAAGAAAGGGCAGGTTTTCAAAATCTTCTAAAGTTAAACGTATAAAGGAAAACGATGGGTGGATTTTACTTCGTATCTTCTGGTCGTACTTCTCTGCGGATTGTTGGTCAATGCCTAGCTGTGCCAGGCGGTCATATTTCAACTGTACATCGTAATAATCGTTGATATTGTCTAGTCCAACAACTCTATGGTTGTTTTCAAGGAGCTTCTGGCAAACATGATAGCCGATAAACCCGGCTGCCCCAGTCACCAATATGTTCATGATTGCCCTATTTTATAGTATTTGAAACCGATTGCTTTCATCTTACTTGCATCCAATATACGTCTTCCGTCAAAGACAAAAGCAGGTTTCAACATATTATTGAAAATCTTATTCCAATCATAGGTCTTAAATTCATCCCATTCTGTTAAAATAGCAATGGCATGTGCCTCCTTGGTCGTTTCGATGGGTTCCTGTATTACTTTTAACAAGCGCCTATTTTCATTAGGTTTGCGAGTCTTTAAATTGTCGAGGTCCTTATAAATTTGGTCCTCGGTCACCTTTGGGTCATAAACTAATAATTCGGCTTTTTCTTCCAATAAGGCATCTGCCACATAGATGGCAGCGGATTCCCTTGTATCATTAGTGTCCTTTTTGAAAGCCCAACCATAGAATATGATTTTCTTTCCAGAGACAGTATTATACAGAGTAGTAACGATATTATCGGCAAAACGTCGCTTTTGATAATCGTTCATTAGGATTACCTGTTCCCAGTAATTCGCTACTTCATGTAGTCCGTAATTGCGAGCGATGTAAACCAGATTGAGAATATCCTTTTGAAAACAGGAACCGCCAAATCCAACGGATGATTGTAAAAACTTGGGGCCTATCCTACTATCAAAGCCAATTGCTTTGGCCACTTCTTGAACATTGGCATCCGTTTTCTCACATAGGGCCGATATAGAATTAATGGATGATACGCGTTGTGCCAGAAAAGCATTGGCGACCAATTTAGACAGTTCAGAGGACCAGACATTGGTCTGTAATATCCGCTCCTTCGGTAGCCAATGTTCATAAATCGCACTTAACGCATCCTTGGCCATTTGGCCAGAGGGAGTGTCATCGCCACCAATTAGAACTCTATCTGCATTCAGTAGGTCATTGATAGCGGTACCTTCTGCCAAAAACTCAGGATTCGAAAGAATTTCAAAGTTTACCTCATTACCCATATTCTGAAGTATATTCTTAATGGCCTGGGCGGTCCGTACAGGGAGTGTTGATTTTTCTACAACTATTTTGTCATCTTTTGCTACTCTGGCAATATTTCTGGCGCAAAGTTCAATGTACTTTAAATCTGCTGCCTGTCCCTTTCCTTTTCCATATGTTTTGGTTGGGGTATTTACCGAGATGAAAATCATTTGTGCCCGGTCTATGGCCTTATCAACTTTTGTGGAAAAGAAAAGGTTTTTTCCCCGAGTTTGGGCAACTATTTCCTTGAGTCCAGGTTCGTATATGGGAAGATTCTCTAAATTGGCTTGGTTCCATTTATCAATCCGGTCCTGATCAATATCCACCACCGTGATGTTAATCTCTGGGCATCTGCTTGCAATGACAGACATGGTTGGCCCACCAACATAACCTGCTCCGATACAACAAATTTCAGTAATTTTTTTCATTGATGTTTATAACTTTTGACTGCAAAGATTAGTAAATAACTCTATATTCAATAATAATTTATATATGAAAGGTATTTTTTTGGGCACGATGGGAAAGTTATGGATTAAGGTGTGAAAAATTAGGATTTGAACACCAAAAAAGTCTTTTAGCCGATGTTTTTCAATTCTTAAACGAATTATAACCCGTTTTTGATTGTATAAATGAAACTATGGTTACTTTTGATGATGAAATTGTAGTTGAACTATAACCTAACTGTTTTTGGAAACACTGACTAAGATTTGGCTTTCTTCACCTCATATTGGAAGTAGTGAGCAATACTACGTTGATGAGGCATTTAGAACCAATTGGATTGCCCCATTGGGTCCAAATGTGATGGGTTTTGAAGGCGATTTGGAAGATTACCTCCAAGAAGAAGTTCATGTTGCGGCTTTGAGCTCCGGGACAGCTGCAATCCATCTTGGACTTAAATTATTAGGCGTTGGCAAGGGTGATGAGGTGCTTTGCCAAAGTTTTACCTTTTCGGCATCCGCCAATCCGATTACCTATTTAGGTTCCCGGCCTATTTTTGTTGATAGTGAAAGCAAGACATGGAACATATGTCCTGAACTTCTGGAAGAAGCAATTAAGGAGAGAATTCGTAGGGGTAAGAAACCTAAGGCCATCGTGGCGGTACATCTTTATGGAATGCCCTATAAAGTTCACGAAATTCACACTTTGGCCGAAAAGTATCAAATTCCTATCTTAGAGGATAGTGCCGAGGCTCTTGGCAGTATCTACAAGGGTCGCAAATGCGGAACTTTTGGTGATATCTCAATACTTTCTTTTAATGGCAATAAGATAATAACTACCTCAGGAGGAGGGGCTTTGGTTTCTAAAACCAAAGAGTATAGGGATAAGGCCATTTTCTTGGCGACCCAAGCACGAGATAATGCGGTTCATTATCAGCATTCGGAAATTGGTCACAACTATCGAATGAGTAATGTGTTGGCAGGTATTGGCAGAGGGCAAATGCAAGTTTTGAACGAAAGAGTCAGCGCGAGACGAAGAAATTATGAATACTATTTAGAAGCTTTGCAAGATTTGGACGAGATTTCATTTCTCAAGGAACCGGATGGAATGTTTTCCAATAGATGGCTAAGTTGTATACTAACACCGTCATACGGGGTGCGCGAGAGAATTCGTTTGGCTTTGGAAAATGAGAACATCGAATCTAGACCGCTATGGAAACCGATGCATTTGCAACCGGTTTTTAAAGGAGAACCTAACTTTACGAATGGTATTTCTGAAAGCCTTTTTCAAACAGGACTATGTCTACCTAGTGGTTCCAATCTGCTTTTTGAGGATTTGGAGCGAATAGTTGAAATCGTTAAACTTGCCCTGAAATGATACAAAACTATCTTACCAGTACGGTCGAAAGATATGCTTCCAAATGGTTGGTATTGGGAATTGATATTGCCATAGTGGTAATTTCATTTGTTCTGTCTTATTTTATTCGTTTTAATCTCACCTTTGATTTTGATGTGGATAAATTATTTGTACAACTACCGTGGGTTTCGCTAATTGCATTATTTTCATTTTTAATAGTAGGTTCATATAAGGGTGTAGTTAGGCATACCGGAGTACGTGACGTTTATAACATTTTTAACGCCATTTGCCTTGCCAGTATTTTGTCAATTTTCTTGATTCTAGCAAACGGAAAATTTCGACTAATGGATGATTTCACCATCCCAATATCAATTATAATATATAATAGCCTATTAAGCTTTATTGCATTGGTTACCTCTAGGTATGTTTTTAAATCACTCTTCCATAACTATCTCAATGAGAAACGGTTCAATTCATCCAAAAACGTTTTGATTTATGGTGCGGGAGAATCTGGAATACTTACTTATGGTGCTATCACCAACCACTCCAAAAGTAATGTTAAGGTTATCGGTTATATTGATAGGGATAAAAAGAAGATTGGCAAACTCATCAATGGCGTCAGTGTTTATGCTCCGGAAGTTTTAACAGAGGCCTTTATTCGTAAGAAAGGCATTGCTGAGATAATCTTTTGTATACAGAATATAGATCACAAAAAACTGAAGAGTTTGGTCGAGGGGTTGGTAGATTTTCCAGTGTTGGTAAAAATAGTCCCTCCGGTTGAAGATTGGATAAATGGTGAATTAAAAGCCTCTCAAATCAAAAAAGTCCAGATCGAGGATTTATTGAATAGGGCACCTATTGATATTGCAAACTCTAAGATACGCGAGGAAGTGAAAGACAAAGTAATATTTGTCACTGGCGGTGCGGGTTCCATAGGCAGCGAAATAGTTAGACTAATGTAATTATAATTATAGTTCTCTTATAATTATTGACCAAGCGGAATCAGCACTTTATGATTTGCAACAGGAGTTAAAGCAAAAAGGGCATCATAATTTTGTTCCACTGGTAGGAGATGTACGGGATAAAAATAGGATGAACAGTATTTTTCAAGAATACCAACCTGATATCGTTTTTCATGCTGCCGCTTATAAACACGTGCCTTTGATGGAATATAATTCTTATGAGGCCATAAAAATCAATATAGCGGGTACAAAGACTATTGCTGATCTTGCGCTGAGCCATAATGTTGAAAAATTTGTGCTCATATCAACGGATAAAGCGGTTAATCCCACCAATGTCATGGGGGCGAGTAAGCGAATAGCTGAAATTTATGTGAGTTGTTTGCAAAAAGAGAACAATACCAAATTTATTACAACGCGTTTTGGAAATGTTTTGGGTTCCAATGGTTCTGTAATTCCCTTGTTTCGGAAACAAATTGAAAATGGAGGTCCAATAACCCTTACCCATAAGGAGATTACTCGATATTTCATGACAATTCCGGAAGCTTCTCAATTGGTATTGGAAGCAGGGGCCATGGGCGAGGGCGGCGAAATTTTTATTTTTGATATGGGAGAGTCGGTTAGAATCTATGATTTGGCAAAAAATATGATTAAGTTATCTGGATTGAGTTACCCTGAGGATATTGACATAAAAGTTACGGGACTAAGACCAGGCGAAAAACTGTACGAGGAATTATTGGCCAATGGCGAGAACACACTTCCTACATATCATAAGAAAATTAAAATAAGTAAAACACGAGAATTGGATTACACTGATCTTAAGTCCAAAATAGATGAACTTTGTATTACCAATATGTTCTTCAGTAAAAATACGGTGAAACTTATGAAAAGCATTGTGCCGGAATATATTTCCAAAAATTCCAAGCTTTGTGAATTGGACGAAAACGGGAAGCCGGAGGTTGGGAACACTATAGCCTTAAAAGTCGTAGAATCCTAAATAAATCCTTTAACTTGCGAACCTTTAACCAATAATTATGTAATCCAATGCTAAAGATAGGTATTTCCATCAGAGTCATTTCCCTTTTTTGTGTAATTGCAATAATCGTTGCCTCCTGCGCCTCCCGGAAGGAGGTGGTGTATTTTCAGGATACTGGGGACTTTGAGACTTTGGTAAACAACAGTGGATTTATATCAAAGTTCAAGGTCGATGATCTCATAGATATTCATGTTTCTTCCTTAAACCCTGAAGCCAGTGGCCCTTTTAATTTGTTTAGAGGTATGCCGGGAATGGGTGGCCAACCGGAACAAGTAAATTACTTGGTGGATCAGGCAGGGGAGATTGATTTTCCGGTTATCGGAAAATTAAAAGTGGAGGGGCTGTCCCCAGATGAACTGCGAATACTTCTAAGGGAACGATTATCGGAGTATCTGAAGGATCCTATAATAAATATAAGATTGAGGAACTATACGGTTACTGTTTTAGGAGAAGTGAATAGGCCAGGAACCTACCCAGTTAACGGAGAGCAGATTACCATATTGGAAGCATTGGGATTTGCAGGTGATTTAACAATTAGAGGTGTTAGAACTAATGTTTTGGTCATACGGGATTTTAACGGTACCAAAGTTTATACACGTGTTGATCTTACTTCAAAGAACGTAGTAAAGTCCCCGGTATATTACCTTACCCAAAATGATGTGGTGTATGTAGAACCTAATAAATCAGGAATTTCTGCTACTAGTCTTGATCAAAGGACTACTATTGCCATTTCCATCGCATCCATTTTGATAACTTCTTCTATTATTTTGATTACCCGTTCATAAGAAATTGATTCATAAATGAATATTAAATGAGTTCGAAGCCCTCAAATCATTCTCAAGAAGGTCCTGATTATAGAGAAATTCTGAAACCGTACCTAAAAAGTTGGAAATGGTTTGTCATATCGGGAATAACGGCCTTAATAATTGGATTCATTTATATCCGTTATGCTGTTCCTCACTACGCGGTAGAAGCTAAGATTCAAATATTAGACAACAAACAAGGATCTTCCCAACTCAGTGTTTTTGAGGATTTGGGTATGTTAGGCGAAGGAGGTATCGAAATAGAGGATGAAATTGAGATTATAAAATCAAGATCTAATCTAATTGCCTTAGTCAAGGAATTAGGGCTCAATATCAATATTACCGCTTTGGGTAATATTAAAAACTCACCTATTTATCGCAATCCAGACCCTCCGTTCAACATAAATTTTATCGCACCTGATTCTCTAGTCCATAATTCAAGGGCGGGTTTTTTTATCACGCTGTCATCGAAAACAACCTTTGAGTATGCCGAAAACGATAAGGGTCCTACCACATTGTATTCATACGGAAAAACAATTTCTTCGCCGGTTGGAGAAATAATTGTAACCCCAAATAATGTGGATTCCCATAAGTTTGGGACAAATTACGTAGTATCAGTTAATCCTTTATCCACTGTTGCTGCGAATTATCAAAAAGCTCTGGAAATTTCAGTCGAAAATCATAGATCGAAGATACTTACACTCTCCTTAAACGATGCCATCGTTCCAAGGGCCCAAGATGTCATTAACACCTTAATAGCAATTTATAATCAGAATGCCATTGATGACAAAAAAGCCCTTGCCGATAGGACATCCGAATTTATAGATGATAGAATATCACAAATTTCATCTAGTTTGACTAGTGCGGATGAATCGGCAGTAGAATTTAAATCGGACAGAGGTTTAACCGATATTGCCACCTAGACAAACCTCAATCTAAATCTTGGGGCTCAAAATCAACAACAGTTGCAGGATGCATCCATACAATTGGATATTGCCTCTTCAATGAAGAACATTATTGATACCGATGACGGTTATGATTTACTTCCTTCGAATATTGGATTGGAAGACCGTTCTATAGCCACCACCACCCAGAGATATAATGAGTTGGCTTTGGAACGAAAACGTTTATTGGAGAGTTCCAATGACAAAAATCCGATTATTGTAAATTTGGATCAACAACTCGACGGACTTAAACGTAGCATGCGGACAAGTTTGGAAGGGATGACAAATAGTTTGGGCCTCCAAGTTAATGATCTTAGTAGTCGGCTATCCAGAATCAATTCAAGAATTTACTCGGCTCCAAAAAATGAACGTGCTTTAAGGGATATATCAAGACAGCAAGAAACTACTGAATCCTTGTATTTATATTTGTTACAAAAAAGAGAGGAATCCCAGATAGCTTTTGCGTCTTCCGAACCAAAATCCAACATACTTGATGATGCCTATGCAGTAAGTGATTTTCCGATTTCCCCCAAGAAAAAACTTGTATTTTTGGCTTCCTTACTTCTTGGATTATTGGTGCCATTTTCTATTATCTACATAAATTCTCTATTGGACAATAAAGTTCATAATAAGATTGGTTTGGAAAAATTGACAGAAGACATTCCTGTATTGGCTGAGCTTCCTAAAATTTCTAAAAAGGAAAATAAACTGGTGAGACCAGGGGAACGAACAGTATTGGCGGAGTCTTTACGTATCCTAAGGACCAATCTCGACTATCTGCTAAAATCCAAAAATAAAAAAGAGAATAGAGCCAACATTATCTATGTAACTTCCAGTGTTTCAGGTGAAGGCAAAACGTTGGTAGCCTCTAATTTAGCTATGATTTTTGCGAATACAGATAAAAAGGTATTGTTGATAGGAGGCGATATTAGAAATCCAAAAATATATCAGTTTTATTCCGGGAAAAATGTTGACAAATTAGGTAGGGCTACAAGGAACAAAGAAGGCCAAGGACTTACCGAATACTTGGTAAATCAAAATTTGGAGGGGAAAGATATCATTTCTCCCATGTTGGCTTATGATCAAACAGTTGATGTAATCTATTCTGGAAAAATTCCGCCAAATCCTGCAGAACTATTGATGAACGGCCGAATGAAAGAGTTATTGGAATGTATGTCCTTACGGTATGATTATATTATTGTAGACACAGCGCCATTAATGGTAGTGACCGACACATTATTGATCAGTGAATACGCAGACCGGATTTTATATGTGACCAGAGCGGGGGTGACAGAAATGAAAGTATTGGAATATCCTCTTGGACTTTATAAAGAGGGTAAACTTAATGGATTATCCTTTATTGTAAATGGAGTGAACGATTCCAATTTGGGCTACGGAGGAAAATATGGTTACGGCTACAATAAGTCCATAAAAAAATGGTGGAAGTTCTAAGGCTATCGATTCCAGATCTTTGCATCAGTTATCTTTAAGCAATTAAAAATTCAAAAACCAACCCCCAAATTAAAAGAAGTGCAAGAATAGAATTTAGGAAGTTACTCCCTCTGAAATTAGTTGAGGCTACATGTTTTTGAAATGAGGAGCTTTGTAAGTTAGTAATTTCAATGGCTGTTTTGGAAAGATACTTGTTCAACACTGGATTTAAAATGACTTTCCGTGCTATATTCCTAAATTTCCTTTTCTACACTAATATCTAGTCTAGCCAGTGTGAACAAAGAAGAATAATATAATTCACAGTTAATCAGTTCGGTATTGCCAGTCCTGAAATTCCACCTAATACTGTTACTTTTCCTAAATTGTGAAAATATTTTAAGAAAACGCTCTATCAAGCAATTTGTTTGGCTTACTTAAAATGTTGTTTCAACGATTCTTTTGTTGAACTTGAACGGCTATATCAAAAAGTAGTTTTTTTATTTAGATCATGAATTGAATTACTTCAATTCAGAAAAAAGTTGTCATGGACCAAGCGAATGTCCGAATGGACAGATGGAAAATTGGCATAGACTACATATTTTGTAAAACAAATGTTAAAAAAAAGTACAGTTCATCGAATATAGAATGTTTGCACATCCAAAATAACGGATTCAATCGTAAAGTATTAAGAAAAAAATGCAGTTCATCGAAAAAAAAATGAATTTTATCGAGGACATAGAATTTTTAAATAAATTTACCTAACCCAAATTAAAAATTAAACCTACAAAATTCTTAACCTATCATGATATTGGACACTAACTCCCCACTGAAAGTGTTACCTCTTCTTATTATTTTATTGTCAAGTTTATCTTGCTCCAAAGACTCCGATTTGTTGGCAGAGTACGTAGTTGCTGATACCCAGATTCAGGGTCGTTTTGTTGTTGACGACTTCTTTTTTGTTTCCCTTAGCGGAAGTACTACGTTGGATGTTCTAGCCAACGATGGTATAGATGAAGAGGATTCTGCCACAATAACCAATGTAACCCAACCCGACAATGGTACGGTAACCCTCAATGACAATAGTACAATTACCTATACGCCAGATACTCCAAATTCCCTAGATACCAGCAATGATACTGAGGAAACCGCGGAAACCGCCGATACTTTTACGTATACGGTAGAGGTGGATAATGGAGATGGTACTGCAACAATGTCAGAGGGTGATGTAATTGTTAATTCCTTTAGGCAAAACCCTGAAGCAGCGAGCCTGCAATCATATGGTGCAGTGGGGGATGGGATAACCGATGATACGGCTGCAATACAGAATGCCTTCGATAACGAAACGGACATTACCTCGGACCCTAATAAGACCTATTTGATAAGCAGCAGTCTTGTCTTAGATCAAAACATGGCGCAAATCATCGATTTAAATGGTTCCACTATCACGAGGAATGGGCACGTTCATTGGATGCTTTTCATTGATAAAAGAGAATATAGCAATTCATTGACCACTATAAGAAATCTAAAAATAGATGGTAACGATAAATCCGGTAGTACAATAGACATTAAGTCGAGAGTGCATTTTGAAAACATTGAGATATACGATGTTATCCATGATAACGCCAATGGAATAAGGATGCTTATATACGATGAGCCGGGTATCTATGGTCAATCAGTGTTCGATAATGTTGACATACATGATCTTGTTAGTCTTAACAGCAACGGAAGTTCTGGGGATAACCCTGGAATGGTGCATGGTTTTTTGGTAAGTGCTCAGGACACCCCAAGCCAAAGTACGCAAATTGTATATAAAAATTCAGAACTTTTTAGGCTTTGGGGCGAGGATGCAGGTGGTATAACCCTTAATTCCCCAGGTTTTGATACCAGTAACTCACCCCTATCATTTTGGTTCGAGAACATTTCCGTAAGGGATGCGCAAAGAAGGACTGTAAAGAATTTTATAGGGAATACTACTTGGATAAATTCAACATTTGTGTCTGCCGCAAATGACAACCCGCAACTGGTTCCTGCCTCTAAAGGAGGTTTAAATCCAGCAGGATTGTTCGTAATTGCGTCAAGCAGTAGTGCAACCGGTTCTACAAACAATTTGGTCTGCGGATGCAGCTTTGAAGGCCACCCTGACGACCCATTTGATTCATGGTATACCCAAGTTGTTGTCCAAGGAGAGAATGGCCCTGCCGGGGCAGAGATACGAAATAGCACGTTCACAGGTGGACATGGTGGAAGATGGAGCACAAACGGCCTTACTTTAATTGGTATTTTGGACGACATTGGCATTGCCAATACAACTTTTGGCACAACCAATTCAATTAGGGGAGGTGGTTCTCAGCAGCGGGGAACAATTGTGATAGATTCCAATAATGATTATGCCGATGGTAAATCAACAGCGCTCTCTCGTTTAAGTTTAAACTATTCCGAATCAGCAATGTCCTTTTCTCCTTGTCCGACCATAGAATAGATCAAATTGTAGAACAATTACCCTTATAGGTTGTCCTTGTTGTTACTTGTAACGTATTTTATTAGTTTTCCCGGATTACCTACAACCACTGCGTAATCTGGAACATCTCTCAGAATAACAGCTCCAGCGCCCACAACCGCCCACCTTCCGATATTTATGCCGGGAATAACCACGGCATTGGACCCTATATGGGTGCCTTCACCTACGCTTACACCACCTGCCAAGGTAGCGTTTGGGGAGAGGTGCACAAAGTTTCCTAATTCACAATCATGCTCTATAATAGACGAAGTATTAAGGATACAGTTTTCACCTATTTTTGCTGAATTGTTAATAACCACATTGGCCATTACAACAGTGCCTTTATCTAAAAAGACAGCACCACCGATTTGTGCGGAAGGATGTATTAAACAGGCCGCCAAAGTAATGTCTTTATCCAATGCTATCTTTTTCCTTATGGCATTGTCTCCTATGGCAATTATGGCATTTGAAATTCTCACCCCTTTTTGGGGTTGTTGAATTCGGAAACCAGAAATCTGGTGAAGGGAGGCGTCATCATCATAGACTCCAGCTACGGATAAATCTATGGATTTAGCAATATCGAGTATCACTTTGGCATGCCCACTTGCTGCATAAATATTGATCATAAGTTTCCTTTAAAAGGTGTGGCCGTTGCTTCCCCCATTTGGTTTACTCCTTCTCTCATAAACACCTTTTTAATGGTTAATAAAAGTATTTTCAAATCCAAAGTAAATGATTGGTTTTCTACATACCAAACATCAAAATCAAACTTTTCTTCCCAGCTTATGGCATTTCTACCATTTACCTGGGCCCAACCGGTAATACCGGGCCGTACATCATGGCGTCTTGCCTGATTTTTAGTATAAAGGGGCAGATACTCCGGCAGCAAAGGTCTAGGGCCAACAACGCTCATATCACTTTTAAGCACGTTGAGCAACTGCGGAAGTTCGTCCAAAGAAGATTTACGAACCAATTTTCCTAAACGGGTAAGCCGTTCTGAATCAGGCAGGAGCTTTCCTTGGGCATCTCGTTCGTCCGTCATAGTTTTAAACTTGATGATGCTAAAAAGCTTTCCGTTTTGCCCTGGACGGAGTTGGAAAAAAAACGGAGACCCGTTGTTAGCAAAATATAACCCGATAGTCAAAATAATCAGGATAGGACTGAATATGGATAAGAGCAAAAATGCTACTAAAACGTCCAATACTACTTTTACGTGATTTGTATAGGAAATCATAGGCTTAAGCTGTGTCTATACCATCAAGATATTCTTTTGATGACATTTTGTAATATAAGTTATTCATTGAATGCACTTTTTCCCGCACCCATATATTTTATACGTTCTGCCCATATTACCAAATTCTTATATAGATTCCCGGCGTACAAGTCAAAATTTTAGGCAATTAGCTTTGCTCAGTCAACCAATTTTCTTGCTTAGCCGAGTGCATTTTATCTATCACACCCGAATACAAATCAATTAATTTGTTCTTTTCTTTAGTAAGAAGGCTTTCTTTGGAGGTGTCTTCAATTACCAGGGTATTCAATTGATTAAAAAATTCCACGTCCGGATTTGTCATATAGTCTTCAATAAATGCTCCTGCTTTATAATCGATTATAAAACTATGTAATACCGGGTTATCCCTATTCACTATAATCGGAAGACCCAGAAAATAGGATAAGTACATCCTATTGGGCGCACAAAGTCTATTGTTCGTGTATGTGGGCAGGTACATTACAATGCTGGCACAACCTTTTTTCCAGAATAAAGGTAATACTTCGTAGTTAACCTGACCTATAAAAAGGAATTTATCATTTTGTAGCCCATATTCCTCTTTAAATTTAATAAAGTCCGTTTCCGTTCCTCCCAATAAGAGGATTACATAAGGTTTGGGCAGTTTTTTGCAAAATTCAGCCAATTTTTGTCTTCCCCTTTCAATTTTTAAGGGCCCCTGATGAATTATAAAACGGGTACCCGCTTTTTTTAGTTGTTCTAGTTCCTCCAATTTTGATTCCAATGATGACGATGCGACTATGTCGGGACTATAATCAAAATAGGGTAGGTTCAAAAAATATGAAAGACTATTTGTTAGTTGTAACCTTTCTTTTAAATAGACCATTCTCTCCTTGTTTGCCATTATGACCGCATCAGAATTTCGTATCAAAAAATTTTCCAACGCATCCACGATTTTTTTAGAGTAGGATTCGTTTTCGTTTGGCACCTCATGATCATCATAAATTAAATATAGATTTTTGGGATATAACAATTTGTACAATAGTACCGGAAGAATTATTGCAGAATCTTGGGCATGAATAATACTAGGCTTCAATTTTCTTAATAATCTAAAAGCCTTATAAGTAAATTCAAGTACGGTAAAAAGCCTTAAAAACTTATTATGTCTTAGCCTGTTGTTAATTTGATGTAACCTAATGGAATCGTCAAAAGTAATGGTAACCTTTTTATCGGGCAACACAATGAGATCAAATTCAAGATTTCTATTCCATTCTCTTAAGACCCTTAATTCATTTAAAATTCTGCCGTCCGTATTAATATTGGTCTTTGCTATGAATACTATCTTGTTCATTAATTTTGGCTTTTGTTATCAGAAATATGAGTGCGAGAAATAAAGTTGTGTTTAATCGCAATAAAAGATCAAGGTTTAAAGACCCGATTAGGATTAAGATGAGAATAGTTTTAAAGAACAAATTATTTGAAAGCGAATAGAGTTGTTTTAATATTATCGATATCAATAGCAAAGGTATAATGCCATATCTTAGGATAATTGTAAAGATAGAGGTGTCGGTAACTGTCATATGCCTATCATCTTGAAATGACCAGCGTGCGATCCAGGTAAAAATTGGGGTTTTGTAAGGCAATCCCATAAGGTAATATCCAGCAGTCAGTTTTTCTTCCACCGCATTGTATATTACTTCTCTATTGCCATCCACGGTACTTTCGGTAATGGATTGTTGCCCCTCAAGTATTGAAAAGATTCTCTTATCGATTTGATTTCTCATTGTTTGGTTATTCGCATAGGCCCCAAAAAAGACCGCCAGAGCCAATACACCGTACGATGCTATTCTCATAATCTTTTTGAAATCGAATTTGTTCCAAAGTAAATAGGCGGCCTCGAGAGACATCAGTGCCAACAAGGTTCTATTAAAACTCAAAATAATGGCGAAAACACTTAGAATAGCAGTAATCTTAACCAATTTACCCTGACTGTACCACTTATCACTTTCTTGAATCAAAAGATACATACCAATTAAACCAAAATGAAAATTGGCATTACCTAATCTACCACCTTGTTGCCTTAATATGTCGGCACCGTCATCGAAATTGGGGTAAATAGGTAGACTGACAAACACGGAAAGGATTGCTATGAGCACCGAAGCACTAACTGCGAGTAATATTGTTTTCCATACGATTGTAATATCGGCCCTTATCCCTTGGGTTATAAGAACTAAGGAGGAAAATAAAGGTAATCCCACGCGTATGGCCTTAATGGCATCTCCCAACGATTGACCGTACATAAATTTTTTGACTACAACTTCGGTAAAAACAACCACTATGATCAAAAGAATAATATTCCTTTTTAGGCTAGAATTTTTAAAAATCGCACCGGAGGGTGAATAACAAAACAAATTGATGACGGGCAATACAAAAAAGGCGAATTCGTTTATTCTTAATTGCACTCCGGGCAGTGGTAAATAGAAAGTACTATTCGATGGTAAAAAGAAACCAAGGAATAGCACCAAATAAAACAATCGATTAAAGAGTGTATGCATCTAAGAATTGAACTTTAACTATAAAACGAGCGATTAAACTTGTTAAGTATTTTCACCCCATAAAAATACTGCCAAATTAGTTTTATTCTTGAATCAATTGCAAAATGAATAGTTTCGACTATTGTGGAGGTGATTTCCAACGGAAAAATTAAACGTACCATCTTTCAATTTAGTTGACTATGAATATGTCAATTATAAAAACTTCATCTGAATTCATAAATTATTAGAAAGGTATTATTCGTTCAGCAATTCGCGCACCTGAAATATAAATTCGCTTTTGGTCTTCCCTTCCTTAAGCTTTTTTAAACCCTTAAGATTGTGTTCAATTTCACTTTTCGCCAAGTATATCTGTCCGGTTTCCAAATCGTTTTCAAGAGCCTCCATATTAAAGATGTACAGCCCTTCTCTTTTAAGCCACTGATAGGTAGGGTTTTCGCTGTTTAGATATACTTTGACGCCTTTATGCAAAGCCATAAAAACATTACCAAGCGCTATCTGTCTATAACTATTGATTATAAAAGCAGCTACGGGCCCATAAAAACCTATAAATTCATTGGGATCGATGAAAGAATCTATTAATTCGACCTTGACCAATTTTGCTTTTTCACGTACGGCGGACGTATATTTATTTTCCGCTCCATAATTGAACAAAACTTTTATATTCAACTTCCGAACAGATTTACTATGTTCTACTAATTCCAAACTATCCAAATGATTGTTATAAAATGCCCTGCTGTTACCAATAATCACTATATTTTCCTTGGGATATTCCAACTTAAAATCAATTTCGTTGGAATAATTCCGATGATGTTCTAAAGAAAGCGGGATAAACCTAGGGAGATTATTCCAATGTCTGGTTAAATACTCGTACTCCTCCTTGAAAACACAGGTAATTGCATCGGAACGCTTTATTGCCCTATAAAACGACTTTTCATACGGGAAAAATGATCGAAAAATCGATTTTATGCTACCTTTTATTATTTTGGAAACAAAAAAAGGCTTGGACTTTGTACTTAGAAATAAATGCGGTTTACGAGAATACAATTCAGTACCAAAAAATCGCCAGATAACCTTAACTCCTTTATCTATACGATTCACAATTTGGCTTTTAAAAAAGTCCAGATTGTAAATGACCAAGGCGTCCGCCGAATTAGCGACTGCTAAAATTTTGGTTAAGTTACCCGGATTGGGTTCAAAGAAAAGGGCTTTGTTATGATATTCTTTATTTGAGGCATTTTTACTGTCCAAAACCATTATCTCGTTATCAAAAAATTCATTTGCATACCTTTCGGAATCATGTATGAATTTATTGTCTGAATGGACATGAATAATTTTTTTCATAGGAACTAATAATGTTCGATTTACTATTTATAGGTAGAGTTCGAAGTTCAAAATTGTATTTAAAAATTAAGCCTTATTGCAGAAAGAAGGGTCAGGGCCTGATTCCTTTCTACCCCGTTTCCAGAATAATAAAGTCTTTTACAATCGGATTTCAGATTTCCATCGATTATTCGATCAATATTCTCTTTGAAGTAGGTATCCTGGAACGTCCTAAGATCATTATTGGTATTGTACCAATACCCTAAAGGATTCATATGGTTCTTTGTTAGTTTAGGAGACGATTTCAAACCCAATTTTTGGAAGGTAACCGAAGGAAGTTTTTTTATTGGAATCTCCCTTCCTTTGTAATTTAATGTAAAACGGTTGACAGACGGTTTTGCCTTGATTTTTTCCCATTTATAGTTTGCGGCTTTTGGATATTTTGACAGGACCCATTTTAGATAAATTCGATGATTCATCCTATTTTTTAAGGGTATTGACCGGCAATATTCCCAAAAATCAACATTGTAAAATGGAGACATGGTTTCTGAATTGATTTGCCCGATTTTAAGCCCTTCATTGGCACCATTAAATCCTCTTTGATAGAGCATGGCCAGCTCAAGATCCTCAAAGGATTTAAAATGTGTCCTTGTGGGATTCTTATTTTCCATTGTGTTGGAATATCTTCCGCCCAGGGTTTTCAAATCTTTTTTTTCTAGACGGGTAATATTACTGCCTATTACAACTTCACCTAATTGTCCCGAATGGGTCATTCCCAAGATGTCGGAATTAATGTACTTATAAACACTACGGCTATGGGCAAGGCCATGATACAGTGCATGCCCGCCAGATATCTCAGTGATTTCATCAATATCCTTTAGAAAATTACCATTATCGAGTGCCTTAAAAATCCACTCATGCTTTAAATCGGCTGCAATCTTTTTTGCGATGCTCTCATCCAAATAGTCACTTTGGGAAAACGTCAGGTTTATTTGATCGGTATAACCCATTTCATGTGCGACCCAAGAGACCATTCTAGAATCCAACCCCCCACTCAATGTAACCAAATGCTTATAAGAATATTCCCTGTCCTTGTCAAATTGTAGGCGAATAGCTTCCCTAAACTTAAAGTCCAAGGTCTCAATTATTTCATCTTCGTTCACCTTCTCTTCAAATTTCGAATTGGGCAGTTTATAATAATTTGTCGTTTCAACGCTGCCATCTTGAATACAAAGGTAATTTCCCGGTAAAATTTTACGAATATCACCACATAAAGTTCCATCATCGAGCATGTAACCATAAATCAACAGATTATAGGCGGACAGCATATCTAAACTATATGCCAGCTTATTTTCCTTTAGGAAAGAATATATTTCGCTTATTTTACTTGAAATAAAAAAGATTTCGTCCTTTTTGTAATAGTAGAGTGCCTTTGACCCAATGTGGTCGGTAAACACAATCCACTTGCCCTCCTTTTTATCATAAAATGCACCACAAAAACTTCCCCTGAATTTTTTGAAGAATCCATTTCCTTCTTTCCGATATGATTCTATGACTGTTTTCTCCCAATCCAAGGATGGGCCTAATAGATCTTTTTTATTTAAAATAACCCCTTTTAGAACTATAATGTAATCTGGGGTTTCCAGAAATAGATTGTCATTTTCAAATTTACCATTGGAAAGATTCTTGAGTGTGATATCCTCGTATTCTATAAAGTCATGCTCACTGATTTGAGTTTCCCCTGACTTGATAGTTTTACCATTCAAACCTATTGAAATACTGAATCCGTTCATGAGTCAATTCTAAAAATTCTTCAAAAGGACGCTAAGTTAAATCTTTCGGGCATATTTTAACTATTTTCTTGATTAACAACCGATAACTGCTATGTATAGGCAACAGGTTTGCTTAAGCTAGTGCAAAAGCCACCGATATATCGCCAAAAAACTATCCATAATAACAGGTAAAGGTGAAGCTAAAGAGGTAAAAATGTTCCATTTAAATCCAAATTATTTGTTGTAAAGCCCAAATAATTGGAAGCTAGGATAGGTAAAAAGAGCTTTTTAAACCCGACTCGTGGAATCGTATCAAGGCTGAAATTCGATGTACTACTTTAGTGTCCAAAGTTATCCTCCTTAATGGCTTCCGTTTCTACAATACGATCTATTTACGCGCTACTACCCAAGGTTTTCCTCATACCATTCGATGGATTTTAAAAAAACTCACCTGCGTATCGTTTGGGGTTATTTGTGAATTTAGGGTCCGAATGGATGTGAATACTTTTCCTATAGGAGTTACTAAAGTGCAAATTGTTATTTGTTGAAACCCAATTGAGGATGTTAAGCTGCGATTAAAAATTAAGTTTCAATGCGGAAAGTAGGGTCAATACCTGATTCTTTTCAATGGCATTCTCGGAATTATATAGATTCTGACAATCGGATTTCAGATTTCCATCGATTACACGATCAATATTCTCCTTGAAGTAGGTATCCTGGAACTTCCTCAGGTCGCTATTTGTGGTATACCAGTATTCCAATGGATTCATATGATTTTTGGTAGTTCTGGCAGAAGACTTTAAACCTAACTTATGCAATGCGGCGGACGTGGCACTTTTTAAAGGCATCTGCCTGCCCTTGTAATTTATTGAAATTTGATTGGCAGAAGGTTTGCTATTTGTTTTTTCCCATTTATAGCTGGCTGCTTCCGGGTATTTAGATAAAAGCCATTTTAAATAGATACCGTGATTCATCCTGTTTTTAATCGGTATGTCCAAACAAAATTCCATAAATTCTACATCGTAGAAAGGAGACATGGTTTCTGAATTGATTTGACCGATTTTTAGCCCCTCATTGATGCCATTCAACCCTCTTTGATACAACATGGCCAATTCAAGATCTTCGAAGGAATCGAAGGATGTGCTTGCAGAACTTTTATTCTCGATGCTCTTGGAAAATTTCCCTCCCAAGGTTTCCAAATCCTTTTTGTTCAGACGACTTATATAGCTGCCGATTACAACGTCACCCAATTGCCCCGAATGGGTCATTCCCAAGATATCGGAATCAATATATTTATAAATACTATGGCTATGGGCAAGGCCATAATACAGCACATGCCCTCCGGATATCTTAGTGATTTCATCAATATCCTTTAAGAAATTACCATTGTCGAGTGCCTTAAAGACCCACTCGTGTTTTAGATCAGCGGCAATCTTTTTTGCAATGGTCTCATCCAGGTAGTCGCTTTGGGAAAACGTCAGGTTTATTTGATCGGTATAGCCCATTTCATGTGCTACCCAAGCGACCATTCTAGAATCCAATCCCCCACTTAAGGTGACGAGATGCTTGTATGAATATTCCCTGTCCTTGTCAAATTGAAGACGAATGGCTTCCCTAAATTTAGTGTCCAGTGTTTCAATTACTTCATTTTCATCTATATCTCCCTCCAGTTTCGATTTTGGTAGTTGGTAATAATTTGTCGTACTAGAGCTGCCATTTTCAATATGGAGGTAATTTCCGGACAATATCTTATGAACATCCTCACACAAAGTTTTATTTTCCAACATATATCCGTAGCTCAACAAATCATACGCGGCCTCAATATTAAAACCGTACGAAAGATTATTGGCTTTAAGAAAATTATATATTTCATTTATTTCACTTGAAATAAAATAAGTATCTCCCTTTTTATAATAATAAAGATTTCTAGAGCCGATATGATCTGTAAAAACAAGCAATTTTTCTTTCTTCTTATCATACAGCGCACCACAAAAACTGCCCCTAAATTTTTTAAAAAATTCATTTCCCTCCTTTAGGTATAGATCTATAAGGGTCTGTTCCCAATTCAAGGAGTGTTTTAAAAGGGCTTTTTGATTTAAAATCACGCCTTTTATCACAACAATATAATCGGTTGTTTCTGTGAATAAGCTGTCATTCTCAAATTTATTGGTAGAAAAATTTTCGAGATAAATATCCTTATAGGTGATGGAATTATGTGGAGCAATTTGAGTTTCCCTAGGCGGATTAATTTCTTTATTGGTTGAACCTATTGCAATATTGAATCCTCTCATAAATTATTATTAATAAGTACCTAAAAGAGCGCTAAATTAAACTCTTTCAAGTGTAGTTCACCTATTTTATTGATTAATAACGGATAATGTAGTTCATGTGGTATCAAAGTTATGATTAATCTTGTATTTACAGTTCTTATTTTGCAACTAACCCTGCCAAAGGCTCATTTATGAATCATAGAGGTTGTTGCGATGAGCATCCGTTCCAGGCACTTTTAAACAGTCCTATTTTCTTGATTTCCCAAAGGATAGAAGTGCTCAAACTCGGAATTTATCAACTACATTTAGTTGCAGTCAAACGAAGAAAGACACAAGTCTGGTGATAATTATTTTATTAGGGCTTCAATGGAAACCAAAAAAGTCGCAATGCCACAGTGGTTGCTAGCGAACCGTGTTTTGAACTTTGAACCTATCAAAAGTGACTGCGACAAATTTATAGATTTGCGCTAATTGCCGGTTGAATGTAGTCGGACCAGGTGTTTTAACCTATATTTTTGAAAAAAGGTGAGTTTCAATTTAGCCCCTTTGCATAAATCATTGACAATGGCTTTGCAGTTCCGTCCGCAATTACCATCCTTACAGGCAATTATTAGTAAAAGCACTATAGGTCGTGAATTGTCAAACGATGCAAATGTTTGTTATCAGCAACCCCGATAGTACCGAAACCAAGTAATTTTCATGCCTGTTTGTTATCAGCAATATGCCTAATAGCAAAGCTGGGACTATTATTCAGTTCAGCTGTCAGGAATATTATTTCCCAGTTAAACTTAACGCAAAACTCGTAAACCGCTTCGATAACCCCATATCGTACTAATCCATCCCAATTGCCTATAATATAATCATGCCCGGCAATAACTCCACCTTCTTTTACTTTTTTACTATAAAGCTCTAATTCGTTGATGGTTGTTTTATAGGAATGGGATGTATCAATATACACCCAATCAAAATAATTGTCTTTAAAATTATCGACTACCGTTGTCGACAAACCTATATTGATTTCAACCGTTTTGTCTTCAATATTTTTCTGAAATCTACTTTCAACTTTTTTTCGCTTATCTTGGTTATAACGTTTACTCCCCCAAAAATCAACTAAATGTAATTTCTTAGGTTTATTAATGGATAGAATTGAGTTTGAAAAATCACCTTCATCAACTCCCAGTTCCGCTACCGTACCATTTTGAGGTAGAATTCGTAGTAATTCTTCCCTCGTGGCTATTAACTTGGCGTTTCTAATATGCATATTACTAATCTCATATTTGGGAATTGCCTGCGAAGCCCGAGTGTTTGCTTTTTTTACTTTGGGTAGTATTACTCTCTTGTATAAAAAGGCAGGTAGCTTTTTGAACATTGGACTTTTTTTCATTTTCTTCGTTTTATTGGTTACTACTAATAGGTAGAAAATGATAAAGTCCGGGGAGGGATTACGTGGCCATTTTCTGGACACAATGTGCTAGATGCACCATAAATAAATGTAGAAGCTTATTAAGCTTTAATTTTCAGAAAGTTACGTTTTTTTTCTTAAATAGTCTTTAAGCCTGAATTATTTTCTTGAAACAAGATATTTGTTCATACCTTGTGATTTACTGAAATAAATTTTTAAGTAATAAAAAACTTTAATCCTATATAGTTTCGGATTACAATTATAAAAGTCTATACTGGTCAAGAAGTCTATGGATATCTTCCTTGGAATTGAACATCATAACATCAATTATTGAGAGGTTCGGAGTAAACTTACAGTTGAACTGGGGATATTTAATGGACTCAGGTCTTAAAAAATCCAATTTAATCCCTTTGTTTTCAAAAAAATTTTGGCAGTACAGGTCCCTTCCTCCGATTGGATTTACATAAATAGTCCCTCCTAAATCCTTCGTAATGTTTACCAACCGATCGGATTTTTCTTGACCTTTGGTGTAACTAAAAGAAGCGGATGAAAATTTAAAATCCACATCTATTCCTAAATACTCTGACACTTTTTCTACCGAAGTTGCAGCTAGTCCGGAAATGGTATCAATCTCAGAACGGAATATTGACTCAACCAACGGGAAAACTTCCGTGAAGAAAGGTGCTTTTGAATAGGCGTGCCTAATGGTAAGAGGTATCGTATCAGGATATCCTTTCATTTTCGTGGCAATCCCTACTTCGTTAATTAACTTGTTTTGGCTTCTTTTACTGCATGGCACGGTAAAATACCTTTCCTCGTTCCTATGCAATATTTTATTCCGATTAATAAATCCTCCTTTGATGAAATTTACATCATCGGCAAAAACGAATACATCAACTGCATTCACAAGTTGAAAATACCCCAAGTAGGGGAACAGATAAGGCTGCATCATGGCTACTCTCATCTCCTAGTTATTTTGCGCTCTTAGTAACAATCTACATATCATATCTACTTCTTCTACCGTAAGATCGAAGTACAGAGGCAAACAGAATATACGTTTGGAAATATCATCGGTACACTTAAGCGGTCTTGATTCCAAATAAGGTAACGAGGATGTTAAGGACGGGTAAAAATAGCGTCTTCCAAATATTTCGTTCAACTTAAGCAGATCAATACATTTTATTAGTAATTCTTCACTATCAAAAACTATCGGATAGTAGGCGTAGTTCGCCTTGGAATCCTTATGCCATTCGGGCTTTATTCCTTTAAAGTTCTTTAGTTGTTTATCGTAACGTTCGGTCAATAATTTACGCTTATCATGAATGGCCTGAATGTAACTGAAATTGGCCAAACCCATTGCAGCATGGAACTCTGAATTCTTACCGTTAATTCCTAAATTATAAAACGTTTCCGGACCCGAGTGACCAAAATTTCGCATGTGGGCCATTTCTTTTAACAGCCGTGATTCTTTAGTAATTACCAAACCACCCTCACCTGAGTGAAATAGCTTGGTCGCATGTAAGCTACAGGTAGAAATATCACCATAATTAAAAATAGAGGTACCATTAACTTGGACTCCAAATGCATGGGCGGCATCATAAACCACTTTAAGCTTATGCTTCTTTGCTATCTTTTCAATGGCCAACACATCACATGGATTGCCATATACATGTGTTGCCAAAATGGCCGAAGTTTTGGCGGTGATTGCGGCTTCAATTTTAGTGGGATCAATATTTAGGCTTTTGGGGTCTATATCTACGTAAACGGGTTCGCAATTTTCCCACACAATACTACTGGTAGTTGCTACATAAGTAAAGGGTGTGGTAATAACTTCACCTTTCAAACCCAATGCCTTTATTGCCATTTGTAATGCCACAGTACCATTGGTCACGAATAATAGATGGTCAACGCCAAGATAGTCTTTCAGTTTCATTTCAAGATCACTGGCCAAAGGCCCCATATTGGTGAGCCACTGACGTTTCCAAATGCCATGCAATAAAATATCATAGTCCTCCTTAGGTGGTATAAAGGGTAAGGTAACAGGTATCATAACCTTCGGTTTTTTATAATTGTTATAAGGGCATAAAGAGGGCTTGCCTTAAAAAACGAATGAATCGATAGGTAAAAGGTAATTCCAATTAACGAAGCTACCATTAATTGTACGAGATTGCCATAGTCGGTAAATATACCAACTGAATGGTACATTAATAAAAAAGTAAGACCGGCCACGACCAAAATAGGCAGCATATCCAGTAATTGCCGTTTTGTACTATAGTCTATTAATTTACTAGCATAATAGGTATTGATAAGCAGACTAACAAGAGAAACGAAAACGCTACCCCAGACCAGACCTAGAACTCCAAATTGAAAGCCGATTATCAAGGCCAGAACAAGGATCGACCTTTTAATTATATCTATTTTTAGAAACAGATCACTTCTGCCGTATACCTTAAATACGTTGACGTTAAAAGCATGTATGGGGAACAACATGCCAGCCAAGCTCAATATTTGGAAATAGGGTACCGCAGGTATCCATTCCGATCCGAGAACCGAGTCGAACAAAGGTTCGGCAATGGCGGCCATACCCAACATCAAAGGCGCAATGATAAAAAATGCTATTCGAAGTAAATTCCTGTAGATCATTGCCAATTTCGGGGTATCATCCTGCAATTGGGCCAACATGGGATACGTAACCTTTCCAACAATATCGGTAATAGTTTGTGAGGGATATTGACTAAATCGCCTTGCCCTTTCAAAATAACCCAAGGTCTGCACCGGGAAAAATTTCCCAATGATGATATTATAGCTGTTTTTAAAAATTACATCCATTAATCCTGCTAACATCAGTTTGTAGCCAAAATTATAATGGAATTTCAATTTTTCCTTAGAAAAATTCAAACCGGGTTTCCATGATCCTGTTTTCCAAAGTAATATTGACAAAATGGCTTGTGTAGTCATATACATCGACACGATACTCCAAACACCATAATCATTGTAACCCAGAAAAAGACCCACACCAACGCCGATAATAATGCTCGGGACGTTTAAAAGTGCCAACTTTTTAAATAGCATTTCTTTATTTAAAATGGCCAGTTGTATTGCGGAAAAGGCTGATATAATAAAAGTTAAGCAATAAATTCTAATGACTTCTATAAGTATTGTTTGTCCAAAAAAAGATGCGATATGGGGTGCTGCGAAAAACATAATGGCATATACTAGTAGACTCATGGCCATATTCATGTAAAATACCGTAGTAAAATCAGAATCATCCGCATTTTTTGTCCTTATAATGGAAGCGGTCATCCCACTATCTACTAAAGACGTCCCAATGCCAATAAATACCGCAATCATTCCCATTAGACCAAAATCTATGGGCCCTAGCCAACGAGCTAATAGGAGCATGGTAACGAAGGAAAGTCCTTTTAAGAAAAAAGCCTCGGCAAAACTCCACACAACACCGGATATTGTTTTTTGTTTTAAGGACATTAATCCAACAAATTTTGAAGATAATTGTAATATTCCCCTTTTAATTCAAAAATCCTTTCTTTTAATTGTTCTTTGTCTATCCATTTATAATTTAAAGCAATCTCCTCCAAACAGGCAATCTTGAGCCCGGTTCTTTTTTCAACAGCTTTAACAAACTCCGTTGCTTCCGTTAAAGCCTCATGGGTTCCTGTATCCAACCAGGCAAAACCACGACTTAAAATTTCCAGTTTTAATTGTGTCCGATCTAAATACTCCTGATTTATTGAAGTAATTTCCAGCTCGCCCCTATCACTAGGTTTTACGTTCTTCGCAATTTCTACCACACTGTTGGGATAAAAGTACAAGCCAACTACGGCATACTTGGATTTGGGGTTTTTTGGCTTTTCCTCAATACTTAAAACGTCCTTATTTTCGTTAAATTCCACCACACCATAGCGCTCAGGATCTGTTACATAATTACCATAAACAACTGCCTTTTTTTGTTCTTTCACAATTTTAATGGCCTTAAGCAACAACTTCTGTAATCCGGCGCCGTAAAAAATATTATCACCTAGGATTAGGGAAACATCATCATCACCAATGAAACTCTCCCCAATGGTAAAAGCCTGTGCCAAACCATCCGGAGATGGTTGCTCCGCATACGATAATTGAATACCAAACTGTTTCCCAGACCCCAACAATTTTTTAAAATTTGGCAAATCCTGTGGTGTTGAAATTATCAATATCTCCTTTATGTCGGCAAGCATCAGGACTGACAAAGGATAATAAATCATTGGTTTGTCAAAGATAGGTAGCAATTGCTTACTTACACTCAATGTCAATGGGTGCAATCTTGTCCCAGAACCTCCTGCTAAAATTATTCCTTTCATGCGCTATTTGTACTGTAATTTATAATATTCTTGGTACGCCCCGCTGGTTACATTACCTAACCACTCCTCATTGGCCAAGTACCAATCAATAGTTTGTGAAAGTCCTTCTTCAAAGGTCACGGTCGGGCGCCAACCCAATTCTCTATTAATTTTGGAAGCGTCAATGGCGTAACGTAGGTCATGTCCGGGACGGTCTTTAACATAAGTTATCAGTTTCTCACTGCTCCCTTTTTCACGATTTAGTTTTTCGTCCATCTGCTGGCAAAGTAATTTTACTAAATCAATATTTTTCCATTCGTTGAAACCACCAATATTATAGGTTTCCTTGTCTACACCTTTGTGAAAAACAAGGTCTATGGCAATGGCGTGGTCAACAACATATAACCAATCCCGGGTATAATTACCATCTCCGTAAACTGGCAACGGCTTATTATGTATAATATTATTTATAAATAGTGGTATCAGCTTTTCAGGAAAATGGTTGGCTCCGTAATTATTTGAACAATTGGTAATCACATAAGGCAAATTATATGTTTCACCGTAAGCTCTTACAAAATGATCGGAACTAGCTTTGGAGGCAGAGTAAGGTGAATTGGGGTCATATGGGGTCGTTTCTCCAAACAAGCCGGTTTCGCCAAGGGTGCCGTAAACCTCATCTGTACTAATGTGGTAAAATCGTTTCCCCTGCCAATTTTCTTTCCATAATGCCATAAAGGCATTTAAGAGTATCATGGTACCCAAAATATTAGTTTTCGCAAAGGCCAGGGGATCATTTATTGACCTGTCCACGTGTGATTCCGCAGCTAAATGAATAACTCCATCAAAACGGTATTTCTCGAAAATAGTTTTTACATAATTTTCATCCGTGATATTTCCTCTGAGAAACGTATAATTTTCTTTTCCTTCTATGTCAATTAGATTTTCCAAATTGCCAGCATAGGTCAATGCGTCTAAATTATAAATATGATACGCTGGGTACTTGTTTACAAATCTTCTAATAACATGGGATCCGATAAAACCGGCTCCGCCAGTAACCAATATTTTCTTTTTTGAAGTAGTATTATCAATCATTTCTCGAGCAATTTCGTTGAATTATACATTTAGATACATATGATTAACTTTTTTTAAACGTTTTTTAATCTTATTAATTATAAGAAGAATGGATTAGATGCGATTTGCTTATTCTCCTTCCAGTTTCCATCTCGCCTTTAAGAAAGTAAATTCCATTGTAAGCATTTTAGCTAAACTTGATATCGAAGATATTGCACTTAAATAGGTTTGTACTTTAATTTTCGATTAAACGCCTAAAAATGATATAATCTGCACAATTTTCTTACAAGTTATTCTCTCCGATTTAGTTATTTAAATTGTTTTTTACAGTTAAACGACACCTTGAATTCGAAAAATTATTTAAGATCGTCTATACTAGGGTACATTATCTTCAATCGTAATGATAGAGGCCATTAATGCGATAACACTTGCATACAGTTACTGATTTTATGAGCCATTAAAGGTTTGGCTATTTTAGTTTCATTTTTCCCTCTGGTCATTAAACTTTAAAGGTGTTCTCAGTAGCTCGTTTCGGATGGTACGTATCTTGTTTAAGTATTTACTGTTACGTCATATTGTTGTAAATATCTTGAGTTTGTGCATCTAATAGGAGGTCTTGGATCATCCTTCTGAGACTAATTAATTCAGTTCACCGGCATTTATTGTTCAATTTCAGTGAAAAGGAATATATGGTAGTATTGTATTCTAATAGATTGACAATAATACAAGGCTTGGTCGAAATTCTAACTGTTGTTGAAATGAAGGTTGGTTTTCTCCAGAATGGGTTGTAAAGTCTTTATTGTTTTGTCATTCACCTGTACTTCTTTCAGACTGTTCAATTGACTGGGGTTATGAACATCTGAACCAACAAAGTCAATTAGGCCTTCTTCCAACAGTTTAAAGGCCATTCGCTTCACTTGTTTACCATAGTATTTACCAAGGGATAACAGATTCAATTGATACAAAACCCCTTGCTTCTTATATTCGTTATGTTTTACTAGGCTTTCATGTAAATATAGATATCTTTCCGGATGGGCCAGGATTGGAAAATACCCTTGCTTTTTTATTTTCTGTATAGCATCGTCAAAATTGATAGATGCTTGCAAATATGACATTTCCACTAATAGGTAATGACTTTCTATTGGCATAATATCATCACTCTCCAAAATCGATTCAAAATTGTCATCTATCATGTGCTCTGCGGCTGCATATAAGGAGATATCTTTTACATCCTCTTTTAACAACTCGTTTTTTAGAATCAGTAATGAATCCTTAATGGTTTCCTGATTGTTACGGTAGTAATGATGCATTATATGCGGGGTGGCAATAATGCTCGAAATGCCTAATTCTGCAAATCCCTTAATTAACAAAATGGATTCTTCAACGGTTTTTGCACCATCGTCAATACCAGGTAAAATGTGATTATGGATGTCTACAAGACCCTCTAAATAATCAACTAAAAACTTTTTACTAGAAAAAAAATGAAGCATGTTTGTAATAAATGCCTAAATGAAGCTGTAAAGATACTACTTATGGATAGCAATTGCGAAAAGGCCAAATATCTTTAGAATCGAATATGTGGATTTTCCATGAAACCGCTATGGTGAGTCACAACAAAATCCTTTAGATCTTGTATAGTAAATTGGTTATACAACTCTATTTCTATTTTGATTTGAGGTCTTCTTTTTCCTCGGAAGAATCAATAATTCCTTAGGTTTTGGACTTCTTTCCTAGAACAACAATACCATAAATTTGAATAAAACTACAATAGAAACCCAATACAAAACGTTTGTTTTTCGACTTATTGTTCAATTCTATGTATGAAACAGTATTTGTTATTACTGGTTGGAAACCCTTGATTTTGTAGTACGAAACTTATAATGGATTGCGGGCATTACTGAATAACGTGTCATTTTTTCCAAATATGGAAGTAGCTAATTTGAGAAAGTTGGAAATTCATAATATAGTCATTTTTAGAGGAATGCTTTATGCTAAAATGGATTTAGAAGGACAATTTGGGGAAAGATTTGAATTGGATTATACAATGTCGTTTATCTAAATTAATGATAGATAAACGTATTTGTTTTACACTGATTCTTGGTATTCCTATTATTGCCCGAAATTAAATAGTACAGTTAAATTAAACTCCCATTTCTAATTCACTACTGGTGATACCTCGTCTTTATGCTAATGCCATTATCTATTGAAGGTTAGGCCCTTGATTATGTACATCGGTCGAAATAGGAATTTAAGCAAGTAGAAAAAATAACCATTAATATAAATTATTGATTATGACAGAATCAAACGTGATATGCCCCTGTGACAAAGACAGTAGCTTAAGTAATCGTTACCAAACCTATTGGAAGTGTGACTCATGTGATGAGAAATTTCCTTGTGTCAGTGCCATTCCCAGGCTTTATATGGAGGATTCCCTGGGTAAAGAAGATAAAGAACTTATGGATAATGTTTATAAATATTTTGCATGGTTCTACAATTTTTGGAATCCTTTCTTTATGCTTCCGGTTAGACCAATCAAAGTGTCAGTACGTTACTGGATCGTGTATTTTTTAATAGTTTTTTGTCTTGGTTTTTCCGTATACAACCTGATAAACTTAGTCGTATTTCGCGGCATTGGCAGTATCACAATCTTTGATTTTCTATGGTTGTTGCCCTTATTAATCTTTGTGTTTATACAAATAAAAGATCCGCGATATGGCTACTTGTTCCTGCTCACAATACCGATTAAGATTTCACTGGCAATCGGTAATTTTAAGCCTAAGAAAACTCACGCCGCTGTCCACCAGGATTTTCTAAGAGAATACTTAGAATCGAATCAAAAAGTAAAAACGCTTGATATTGCCAGTGGTAGTGGAAATTCCCTCTTTAGGCATGGCTATATGAATTTAAATGCCGAATATACCGCCGTAGACCTTTCTGCAGGGATGATTGTACAGGGAAGACGTCTTATGAGCAAGCAGAAGGCTCCTGCGAATTTTATTTTGGCTGATGCAACCAACCTTCCCTTTAAGTCCAACTCATTTGATATTACCACAAATTATGGAGCGGTTAATGGATTTACGGACCCAAAAACTGCTTTGGCCGAGATGGTTAGAGTGACCAAAAAAGGTGGAAAAATTCTTTTTCTGGATGAACAGGAGTATAAAGCGTCCAATTGGTTGGAACATTTTTATTTCAAGAAAGTATTTGCGTATCATAACACAACTATAGGGTGTCCCGTAGACTTGCTACCGGATGAACTTGAAGATATAGAGGTACATCAGGTATATGAGTTTGTTTATATATGTACAGCAAGAAAAAAAGCATAAGCAAAACTCACAAACGCGTTAAGTAAAAATAGACTTCTTAATAAGGTAACCTGGTACACAACAGACAAGAAAGGTTGCCTCTTACGGGCTTATCAAAAATGGAGGGTTAGAAAATTCGGAAACTATTTGGCTTTCATTATAAAATCTCCCTGATCCATAATTCCAATACTTCATGAATTAAGGGGTCAGGGTTTTGGTGTTCACGTAAAGGGTCGAATGCAGGTAGGTTGTCATCCGCTATTTGGGATGGTCCGATTTAGAAAAAGATAATGGTGCAAGTGCGGATCAACGGAACTAATTTGGTCAGTGTTAAATGTTATGATTACATTTCTAAATAGGAAATGACATACTTATACTCTATACAATTGGATGTATGCTTGAATTAAATGTTAATTTTGAAATCGTAACGCATTCAAAATCAATTGTTTCAGAGGGTATTAATGCCGAGAACTGATTTTGTTTTGGTAAACCTGACCCCTTATAGTACTAAATAAACCGTAGAATAAATCTGATGAAAACTGAACCCCTGTCCCTGAAATCATTTATGGAGATGGATTACTTAGCGGTGAAGAAGTACAACCTGCCCATTGAACTTATGATGGAAAATGCAGGATTGCAATTGGCGCGCTTCACTACAAATAATGCTTCAAAAAATGATAAGATTATAATTGGTATCGGGAACGGAAATAATGGAGGTGGAGGCCTGGTCGCTGCCAGAAGATTGGCCGCCTGGGGATATAATGTTTATCTTGATGTGGCCGTATCCATTACCAAGGAACTACCCAAGGCACAATTGAAACGAGCGTTATCATTTGGGGTAAAGGAAGGTTTGCCTGATCAAAAAGATATTTGGATAGATGCTTATCTTGGTTTTTCCCAGCGATTGCCTCTACCTCGGATATTCTTAGAAAAAATCAATATGGCAAATGCATCCGGGGCTCATAGAATTTCACTGGATATTCCTTTGGGAATTTCAAGCAATGGGCCGTATCCAATGTTTATGGCCGATGAGGTATTGACTCTGGCTGCGCCCAAAAAGATTTTAAAGGCACTTTCACCTGAAACCGATATTTTTGTTGCGGATATTGGAATTCCAGAGGACATTTACAAAAAATTCAAAATAGAAATGCCAAAATTTTTTGAACGACAGATTCTGAAAATCTAGATTTATACACCTTTTGAGTGATAAAAGACAGTATACAAAAACAACCAACCACTATTTTATTAACGGGAAGCTAAACCGATTTCATGAAGGATAAATTCCTGTTATTTTTTTTGCTTTTATGCAGCGTGTTCGCTTGCGGTCAGCTTTCCGATTTAGCTAGAATAGAGTATACCCTCTTACCTAAAGGTACCACCAATGTCGACTATCGCAGAATTCGTGGATTATTTAGCTATCCAATAAAAATAAAAGAAGGGAATTACCTATTGCTTGGTTTGGATTATAGCAACATTGAATTATCTTTTGACTCAAGTATAGATGCCTTTGATACCGAGGTCTTACAAGATTTCCAGTTACTCGATATCAATTTAGGTTATACTTTTAAGTTGGATCAAGACTGGAGGGTAGGAGCCAGGTTTACACCGGGTTTCAGCTCAAATTTGGTAAAGAACATTTCTTTGGAAGATGTTGTTTTTTCCGCTGATTTAGTTTTCATAAAGGATCGGACGAAAAACACGGGAACTAAAAAACCATCGCGACTTATTTTAGGTATTTCTTATTCGGAAAACCGGGGATTTTCCTATCCTATTCCCTTTGTTAGCTATTATCGGAAATTTCATCCGAAATGGTCCTATAACCTTGGCATACCAAGAACTAACCTTCAATTTCACATTTCAAGGAAATCAAGGTTGAAACTAACCGCCGAGTTGGATGGATTTACGTCAAATATACAAGAAGCTCTTTTGGTCAATGGGACTGAAAGTGCTGAAAAAGTCAACTTATCCCTGGTGGTAGCCGGCATAAGATACGAGTTTAAATTCGGCAGGAATTTAGAGCTCTTTTGTACCCTGGCCAATGTGTTTTTTAGCAATGCGGAACTGCTCGATGCCAAAAATAGAAGGGTAATCGGCATAGATAAAAATAGTACTGCCTATTTAAGGACTGGACTGCGATTCAAAATTTAGATTTTAAGAACTGCTTAACTGACATCCATGGGGCTATGGTTAAGATAAAGGCGAGGTTTTGTCCAAAGACCCTCGCCTTGTCAAAAGAAAGAGGAATGTCTTAACCTTGCTACCCACATTTTTCCGAATTATTTTAAAAGATTTTGTAATCTGGGCCTCGACCGTTTTAATGGAAATATTAAGATATTCTGCTATTTCCAGATTGGTGAGTCCTTCCTTCCTGCTCAATGTAAATACTTCACGACACTTTGGAGGGAGGTTTTGCACTTCCTTCCTAATCAAATGTAAAGCTCTTTCCAAGGAGATATTATCATGTCCTTGCACTGCCTTTTCCAATCCTTCAAAATATTTGCTTTCCAAAATCAGTGTGGATCTCTGTTTTTGATACTGGTTTACAAATTCATTGTAAACAGATTTTAGGAGATAGTTTTGAAGGGAAGACCGGATCGCCAACTTTTTTCTTCTTTTCCAAGTACTAAAGAGCACATTTTGTATGATATCCTCGGCTGTACCATAATCGTTGGCAAGGGTTAGCGCATATCCGAATAGACGTTCGTAAAAACGATCCACCAAGCATTCAAAAGCTTTTTCCTCCCCGTTGCTCAAGCCTTCCAGCAGTTTTTTTTCGTTGTCGTAGATATACTTCAAATTGACTTAATCGCTATAAATAATGCCTTTGTTGGGCAAATATTAAAAAAAAATGGCTTAAAAGTTAGGGTATCGCAAAATTCCATTGTCTTTTATAAAAGTGAGGAACATCCATGTCATCAAAGAAAATAGAAGATTTCATTATAAAATACCTCTGCAACGAAGCTACTAAGGAAGATTTAGATCAATTGTCCAAATGGATTTCCATTGATGGTAACAGTCGCATTTTTGACGAGTATGTTAAAATCTATTACGAAGTCACTACAGCTATGAATAAACCACCAGATATAGAAAAGATCAAAAAAAATCTATTAAGAGACATTCAAAAAGATAGAAAGCGTTCCAGGATCCTTAGCGTTCAGAATTACTTTAAATACGCCGCAGTATTTGTTCTTTTTTTTGGTATAGGGTATTTGTTATGGCAAAGTATTCCTGATTCAAAACCAACAAATATTTTGAGCCCTAAGGATGAGCCTGTTACCATTACATTGGACAATGGTACTACTAAAATTATAAAACCGAGTGAAATTAGTGTTTTAAGAGATTCCGAGGGAAATATAATAGGGAAACAAGACCAAACCCAACTTACCTACTCTAAAGATGTCGAAACCGAAGAATTGATTTATAACACGCTTAAGGTACCATATGGAAAGCGTTTTGATGTGGTCCTTTCGGATGGGACCCAGGTCTATTTAAACGCAGGTACAACCTTGCGGTATCCCATTAATTTTCCAAAGGGTAAAAAGAGAAATGTTTTTTTAACAGGGGAGGCTTACTTTGAAGTGGCAAAGGACAATGCCCACCCTTTTATAGTCTCTATCGGTACTATGCACATAGAAGTCCTTGGCACAGCTTTTAATGTGTCCAATTATTCCGAAGATAGTAGCATGAGCACCGTTTTAGTAGAAGGATCAATTATGCTATACCAAGAGAAGGATGAAGATGCTCTTGGTGGTTCAACGCTTTTGGAACCAGGGTTCAAGGCAGAATGGAACAAAAAGAATGGTAACATGTCCATAGAGCAAGTAGATACTAAAATATACACCGCTTGGGTAGAAGGCAAACTTGTTTTTCGCAATACACCTTTCTTAAGGATTAGACAATCCTTGGAACGTAAATACAATGTAAATATTCAAAATACAAACAGTGATTTAGACCATCAATTGTATGATGCAACTTTTGATATAGAAACCATTGAGGAAGTTTTGGAGTCGTTCAAAAGAAGTTATGAAATTGAATACTACATTGAAAACAACGAGATAATCATTAAATAATCCAAAATGTAAAGCATATGATCTGATATCCTTAAAAACCATAACGCAATTCACTAAACATAAAAAAATCGGAAAATGCGGACACATTTCCCGATTTGGTAAAGTGATTTAAACTAGTTAAACCAATTAAGAACACTAAAATTATGAAAAAACCCTCTAAAATGGGGAAGTTGATGTACTTCTTTCCTATAATTAGTCTGAAAATGAAACTTACATTTCTTCTAACCGTAGTTTCCTTGATTCAAATACAGGCTAATACGTATGCCCAGAACGAAAAAATAACCCTAGATCTTGAGAATGTCACAGTTCGGGAAGTAATTGATGAGATAGAATCTTTGTCGGATTACAAGTTTTTGTTGAACCGTAGAGATGTAGACCTTAATAGGACAGTTAGTATAAAGGTGAAGAAAAAGCCCATAGCGGCTATTTTATCCAGATTGTTTAAAGGTACTGATGTAGGTCATGAAGTCCTGAACAAACAGATTATACTAAGAAAAACCGTTACTGGCACAATAGTCCCAGAGCGTTCCGATGGTGGAAGCCCTCCTGTTGAAGAGATGCAATATCAGGTTTCGGGCGTCATCACCGATAAGGAAGGCGTGCCATTACCAGGTGCAAGTATTGTGGAGAAAGGTACTACCAATGGAACCCAATCTGATTTTGATGGAAACTTTTCATTGGGTGTTGCCGATGAAAATGCCATCCTTGCAGTGTCCTATATAGGTTTTGCCACACTGGAAATCCCTGTTAGCGGACAAAGTTCCATTGCAATAGTCCTTCAGGAGAGTTCGGAAGGACTTGAGGAGGTAGTCGTAGTAGGCTATGGTACGGTCAGAAAAAGTGATGTTACGGGAGCCGTATCCTCGGTAGCTTCTGAAGACCTTACCGCTTTGCCCGTCCAGGATGTACAGCAGGCCTTACGAGGAAGGGCCGCTGGGGTACGGGTCATCCAAAATTCCGGTCAACCGGGATCTGCGGTTCAAATACAGGTCCGTGGCGGCAATTCCTATTTGGGGGACAACAATCCGTTGTATGTGGTAGATGGCTTTCCGGTTACCGGTGGAATCGATTTTCTGAACCCCGCGGATATCAAGACCATCGATATCCTTAAAGATGCTTCTGCAACCGCCATTTATGGATCCAGAGGCGCCAATGGGGTGGTCATGATTACTACCAAAGGGGGACGAAAAGGGGAACAGGGCCGTATAGAATTCGATAGTTATTACGGGGTACAGCAGGTTATCAATACCTATGACCTTATGAATAGCCGGCAATTTGCCGAGATAGCCAATATTCAGGCAGAAACCGAGGGGGCACCCATGCCTTTTGACTTGAATAATCTACCGAACATAGAGACCGATTGGCAAGATCTTATTTTTAGGACGGCCGGCATCCAAAGTCATACCTTGACGTTCTCCGGGGGAAGTGAAAAGTCTTCCTATTCCGCCTCGGCCAACTACTTTGAACAGCAAGGGGTAATCATTAGTTCTGGTCTTAAAAGGGGATCTGTACGCCTGGCCTTGGACTCCCAGGTAAACGATTGGGCCAGGCTTACGGCAAGTGCCGTGGTAACGCGTTTGGAGAATGACGATGCAGCAATAAACAATGGGTCGGGAACCGGGAACAATGTTTTTACCGCTGCCATAGCGGCACCGCCTTTGGTTGCCCCTTTTGATGAAACCGGTAACTTTAGCGATGTGGGGGCATTCCCTTTTAGTCCGGTTGCCATCAACAATCCCCTGGCTTGGGCACAAAGGCTCAACCAGTTACAAACAACCAAGGCTTTGGCCAATATGGCCTTTGAATTTAAACTTGCCCAAAATTTAAGATTCAAGGTCATGGGAGGTGCAGAGCAGGAGTTTATAGAGCGAAATATCTATTCCCCATCTATACTGGACAACGTCTCTCCCACGGGAAGCGCTGATACTCAATTGAGAAGGAACATTTCCTTTCTTAATGAAAATATCCTTTCCTATGATACACAGATAGGGGAGGACGATAACCTTTCTGCCGTAGCCGGGTTTACAATACAGACCTTTGAAAGCAAATTCAATCGTTCCCAAGCCACCGATTTTCCCACGGATGCCTTACAGAACAATAATCTGGGCAGTGGAGCCACCACCCTTCCCAATGAATCGGAAGTCGAAGAATGGACGTTACTTTCATGGCTGGGACGGGTGAACTATAACCTGGACAATAAATACTTGTTCACGGCCAGTATCCGTGCTGATGGTTCCTCAAGGTTCGGAGAGAACAACAAATGGGGCGTGTTTTCCTCCGGTGCCTTTGCCTGGCGTATAAGCAATGAGAACTTTCTTAGGAATTCCGAAACCATATCTGATATGAAATTGAGATTGGGCTATGGGGAAACCGGAAGTACGGCGATTGATCCTTTTCAGTCCCTGAATAGGCTGGATCAGACCCGGGGCACTTTCGGCAATACCGATGTAATCGGGTTTGCCACAGATCAAGCACCGAATCCAGATTTAAAATGGGAGACCACGGCTCAATTAGGTGTTGGACTGGATATGGCCTTCTTTAATAATAAGTACCGTCTTACCGTAGATTATTATGATAAGAGAACCAAGGATTTACTGGCCATAATACCTTTGCCGGGCTCGGTAGGTTTTGATGAACTGATTACCAATCTTGGGGAAATCAGAAACTATGGGATGGAATTTAGCGTCGGGGCCACCTTGTCTGGAGGTAGTTTTGGATGGGATATGGCCGGTCAGTTATCGTTTAACCTTAATGAGGTAATCACCATTGGAGAGGATATTCTGGGGGATGGTTTGGGCATTCCCTTTGATGCGCCTGTTAATATTGCCCGGGAAGGGGAACCTCTGGGTATGTTTTTCGGATTCCGAGAGGATGGTTATGACGATCAAGGGGTCATACAATTTGTGGATCTCAATGGCGACGGGGAGATTTCCAATGAAGATCAGGAGATTATAGGAAATCCCTATCCTGATTTCGTCTATGGATTGAACAATACCTTTACATATAAAAACCTGCAGTTGAACATCTTTATTGAAGGTTCCCAAGGGAACGATCTATTCTGGGCCACTGGGGGCGGGATTACCAACTCCTTTAGTCAGGGGAGCAACCAATTGGTAGATTTGTACAATGATTTTTGGACCCCACAGAATACCGATGCTGCATATCCCAGGCCCACGGAAAACCGATCACAGTTTAGGGTCTCGGAGCGATTTATAGAAGATGCTTCCTTCCTACGTTTACGGAATATTAAACTGTCCTATAACCTACCCGTGGACAAAATGGACATTGGGATTAAGTCGTTGCAAATCTACGTGAGCGGACAAAATTTGTTGACCTTAACGGACTATCCCGGATTGGATCCCGATGTGAGTACGCGCTCAAGAACTGGTGATCTGCGTATTGGAATAGACCAGACCGGATATCCCTCAGCAAAGATTTTTACGCTGGGCCTTAATCTCCAATTATAATGTGTAACGGGAAAACATTTAAATCCAAAAAAATGAAGAAGTCAATAGCAATATATATCATTTTGGCAGGCCTGTCGCTCATACAATGCGATGAGGCCCTAACGGAAGATCCACCAAGCTTTTTGGTGAACGAGAATTTTTATACCAATGAAGCCGATGCCCTATCCGCTTTGAACGCTGTTTATAGCGTCTTGAATACGGGTGGAGGTTTTCCGGCGATATGGTTCATGTCATTACTGGAAAACAGGGCGGAATATTCCAATGGCAGGGGAAGCCAAATCCCCATTAGCACCTATGATGTGCCCCTGGACAACAGTAATCAGAACAGGGCGTTCAATACTTATAATGATATGTACGTAGGCATCAACCGGGCCAACGCGGTTTTGGGAAATGTCCCAGGAATTGATATGGATGGGGATTTGAAGGCACAATACTTGGCCGAGGCCAGGGTTTTGCGGGCTTTTTTCTACAGTAACCTGGTCAAGTATTGGGGCGGCGTTCCCTTACGGGATACGGAGTTTACCAATTTGGATCAAATTCCCCAACCCCGGGCCTCTGTGGCAGAGACCTGGGAATTTATTATAAATGACATTGCCGTAGCGCTCCCCGATTTGGCCCCTTCCTTTCCCGATGGCCAAAGCGGTAGGGTTACTTCTTGGGCGGCAAGAATGCTCTTGGCCGATGCCTATTTGAATACCGAAAATTGGGCTGATGCCAGGGACCTGGCCGATGAGGTAATCAACAATGGCCCCTTTTCCTTGATCGAAGTACAGGAGGCTGATGATTTTTTACAGATATTTGGTCCGGAGGTCATAACGCACGATGAGGATATATGGTCCGCTCATTATAGTGCTACAAATGGCCACAATATTCCCACTTTCATTCATGATAGGGATTTGGGGTATTCTGTGGGCGGGTTTCGTGCATGGCTCCCTGTGGAAAATTCCATTTTAGGGAATTGGGACACGAATGACCTGCGCCAGGAATTCAACATATATAGATTTCGAGTAATTGAGGGCGATACTATTTTTGTAAATCAACAGACTCCGGTTTTATTTAGAAAGTATAGAGATCCTGATGCAACCGATAGCAATAACGCGCGTAACAACATTCCTTTCTTTAGATTGGCGGAGGCCTACCTCATCTATGCAGAGGCGGCCAATGAGGCCAACGGCGGGCCCGATGCCCTGGCCCTTGAGCGGTTGAACATGATTCGTAGACGGGGTTATGGTTTCGACCTAAATAGTATTTCACCAGAAGATTATCCTGCTGGATTATCGGCCTCTGAATTTAAAGAAAGAGTACTGAATGAAAGGGCCTATGAATTTGTTTTGGAGATGAAGCGGTGGAACGATTTGTTAAGGACAGGAACGGCTCGGGAGGCGGTTGAAGCTACAGGCAAGGCCTGGAGCGATGTAAGTCTACTTTTTCCTTTACCTATAAATGAGATTAACAATAATCCTGCGTTGAGTCCAAGCAACCAGAATCCCGGATATTAAAAATTGTTGTTAGTTTGAGTTAGTTTAAATTTGAAAGGGCAGGTAATTAGCACTACCTGCCTTTTTTAGGTATTCTTTGAAAAAAGTAATACAACTTTGGTAGCCCCGATGTAAAATATCAATTATAAATCCAAATAAGAATGAGAATGAGACGAGCAATTGGTACAGTTTTTTTAATTACCGTTACTGTATTTCTGGTATTTGGCAATGTCCAACCTTTACATGCGCAGAAAAAGGAAAAAAGGGCTGACGTTATTGTATATGGAGGCACTTCAGCAGGAATAGCTGCTGCCATACAAAGTAGTCGAATGGGAAAATCAGTGATCTTGATCGAGCCCACAAATCGCATAGGTGGACTAACCACAGGAGGATTGGGTCAAACGGATATAGGCAACAAAATAGCTATTGGCGGTATTTCCCGTGAATTCTACGAGAACATCAAGACGCATTACGATGATCTTTCTAATTGGAAATGGCAAAAGAAATCCGAATATCTGGATGGGGGACAGACCCGTACAGAGAAGGGAGAAAACTCTATGTGGACTTTTGAGCCTTCTGCAGCGCTTTCTGTGTATCAGGATATGATTTCAAAGGAGGATATTACCCTGGTCTACAATGAACGCTTAAATAGGGAGAAGGGCATAAAAAAAAGGGATGGGAAAATCTTGTCCATACAAATGGAAAGTGGCAAGGTCTTTTCCGGGAAGGTGTTTATCGATGCCACGTATGAAGGCGACCTTCTGGCCGCAGCAGGAGTTACTTACACCTATGGGCGCGAGAGCAATGATCAATACGGGGAAACCCTTAATGGTGTACAGGCCAATATAAAGAATACTTCCTTATTGGGTGTGGTCTCCAAAAATGGCTTCAACCATAATTTTGTCCAAGGTGTTGATCCTTATATTAAAAAGGGGAATCCCGAAAGTGGGTTGTTGCCCGGTATACATGAGAAACCTGGTCTCGAGGGTTCCGGGGATAGGAAAGTACAAGCCTATTGTTTTCGAATGTGCCTCACGGACCATCCTGAAAATCGCATACCCTTCGTAAAACCCGATGGGTATTTAGAAATGGATTATGAACTGCTCCTGAGAAACTACGAAGCAGGATTCAACGGAGTTCCCTGGATCAATTCCAGCATGCCTAATCGGAAAACGGACACCAATAATAGGAATGGTTTTTCAACGGATTTTATCGGGCAGAACTACAATTATCCGGAGGCCTCCTATGACGAAAGGGAAAAGATAGTGGAGAAGCATCGCAACTACCAAATGGGTCTCATGTGGACCTTGGCCAACCATCCTCGAATCCCGGAGAAAATCCGCAAAGAGGTTTCACGATGGGGAACGGCAAAGGACGAATTTGAAAGACCCGATGGCTGGCAACAACAATTATATATTCGTGAAGCACGGCGTATGGTAAGTGATTATGTAATGACTCAACATAACTGCGAAGGGCTTCATATACCCAATGACCCTGTTGGACTTGGTGCCTATGGTATGGACAGCCATCATACGCAGCGGTATGTAGATGCCAATGGATTTGTACAGAACGAAGGTAACGTTGAGTGCAAGGTAAAGGCACCTTACCCTATAAGTTACAAGTCCATAGTACCCAAGAAGGAAGAATGTAAAAACCTACTGGTCCCCGTTTGCTTGAGCGCAACCCACATCGCTTTCGGATCCATACGGATGGAGCCGGTATTTATGGTATTGGGGCAATCCGCCGCAACGGCCGCTGTTTTGGCTATTGATACTGGAAGTTCCGTTCAGGATATCCCATATCGTAGCTTGCAAAAAAGGCTTTTGAAAGATAAACAACGGATAAGGTAATTCACAATGGTCAACAACAGCATTGCTTGGGTAAGAGGTCTCCTGTTAATGGGATTCTTTTTTATTTGCTCCTGCAAGAAGGGGGAGCGGGCAGTTTCTAATGACCTTCCAAATATCGTAATTATCCTGGCGGATGATTTGGGATATGGGGATTTGGGATCGTACAACACCGAATCCTTGATTCCTACGCCCCATTTGGATAGGTTGGCTTCCGAAGGCATTCGTTTAACAGATGCCTATTGTCCTGTTGCGGTGTGTTCTCCTTCCCGTTTTGCACTGATGACGGGTTCATACCCGTGGCGTAGTTGGAATAAACATGGGGTTTTAGGAAATTATGAACCTTCTATGATGGATGAAGGGCAACTAACACTTCCGCAAATGCTACAACAAGCTGGCTATATAACGGCGGGTTTTGGGAAATGGCATTTGGGCGCATCCTTTCCAACAATCGATGGACAAAAACCAGCGGGTTATGGAAAGTTCCGGGCGGATGACAATGGAGCAAATCTTGATTTTTCAAAACCTGTTTACGACGGACCTGTGGATCATGGGTTCGATCATTGGCTAGGCTTTAGTTGTGCGAGCGAATGTTTTGTTCTTAACGGAAAACAAATCATTGGTGCTTTACAACATGATTACTATACCACTGAAGCGGCTTCGGATACCGATTACTTGCAGTTAATCCCTATGGACCATTATTTGCCCTATATTACGAAAGCCAGCTTAAGGTTCCTGAAGGGTCAAAAAACAAAAGAAGAAAAAAAGCCTTTCTTTCTTTATTTTTCCCCTTATGTTCCACATACGCCTTTAGCTCCCAGTGGGAGATTTAAGGGAATAACAGAGGCCGGTGAGTATGGGGATTATGTGCATGAACTGGATGATGCCATTGGGCAGATTCTGAAAACCCTGGATGATTTGGGTTTAACAGAGGATACTATCGTTCTTTTTGCCAGTGATAACGGATCTGCCTTTCAAGTCAGTTATAGGGGAATTGAAGATTCCGATAAGCTCAACCGAACTGGCGGACATCCCGTACGCATAGCGGAATACATTCCCAAGGATTCCATAGATACCTTCGGAAAGAAGGCCCATTACCCAAATGGGCAACTAAAAGGAAGGAAACAGACAGCGTGGGAGGGTGGAGTGCGCACTCCCTTCATAGCGCGTTGGCCTGGTAAATTCCCGGCTGGAACTACCAATGACGAGCTGTTTGCCCTTAACGACGTCATGCCCACCCTGGCAAAAATTGTAGCCTTTGAATTACCTGAGAAAGCTGCACTGGACGGCTATAATTTGTTGCCTATATTGAAGGGTAAAAAGAAAGGTGAAAGAAAATCGGTAGTGGTACAATCTAGCAATAACATTTTTGGTCTTCGAATGGGCAAATGGAAATATATCGATGCTGAAAATCATGAAAGCGAAGAGGCCACCGATGAATTATATGACCTGTCCGAAGATATTTCAGAATCTAAGAATTTGATCAATAGCCATCCCGAAGTTGCAAAAAGGATGAATGAAACTCTCAAAACAATTATCGATAGCACATTATCGAATGCCAACGATCATAATTAATAGGTGCTAGCTTTAATACCATAATGTTAAAAAATCAAAATCAAACGCAGTAACACTATGAAAAAAAATAGACGAACAATTTCCTTTCTCTTAATGGCCGCATTTTTTATAGCATTGGGCCTAGGCTGTAAGGAAAAGGTACAAGTGGTAAATGATTCAAATACTGCCGATATCATCATCTATGGTGGTACTTCTGCAGCAGTCGTTGCTGCGGTGGAAGCTAAAATATCCGGAAAGTCGGTTATTGTGGTATCACCGGACCGGCATTTGGGTGGATTGTCATCCGGCGGTCTTGGCTTTACGGACACTGGTGATAAAAGCGTAATAGGAGGCCTTGCCAGGGAATTTTATCATCGCGTATGGCAGCATTACAATACGGATGCGGCCTGGAAATGGCAGCCTAAATCGGAATATGGCAACAAAGGGCAAGGGACACCGGCCATGGACGGAGAGAACCGTACCATGTGGATTTTTGAACCCCATGTGGCCGAGAAGGTTTTTGAGGATTTAATCAAAGAGTATGAAATCCGGGTAGATCGGGATGAGTGGTTGAACAGAGATAATGGTGTAGAAATGACCGAAGGGAAAATTGTATCCATTACCACCTTGAGCGGAAAGACCTATACCGGTAAAATGTTTCTAGATACTACTTATGAAGGCGATTTAATGGCTTCGGCGGGAATAAGCTATCATATAGGTCGCGAAGGTCGTGATGTTTATGGAGAAGAGTGGAACGGGATACAGACTGGGGTATTGCACCATAAGCACTGGTTCGAATCGGATATATCACCCTATGTGGTATCTGGGGACCCATCTAGCGGACTTTTGCCAAGGGTATCCGATGAACATCCGGGGGAAAAATATGAGGGTGATAACAAGATACAGGCGTATTGTTTTCGCACTTGTATGACCGATCATGAGGCGAATAGGGTCCCTTTTCCCAAACCGGAGGGTTATGACCCCCTGCAGTATGAACTTTTGGGACGGGTCTTCGATACAGGTTGGGATGGATGGTTCAATAAATTCGATGCTATTCCCAATCATAAGACGGACACTAACAATCATGGTCCTTTTAGCAGTGATAACATTGGTATGAACTATGATTATCCAGAAGCATCCTACGAACGTCGAAAAGAGATTATCAAGGAACATGAGCAGTACCAAAAAGGCCTATTATGGTTTGTTGCCAATGACGAGAGGGTACCTGAAACTATACGATTGGAAATGTCCAAATGGGGACTTTCAAAAGATGAGTTTATAGATAACGACAACTGGCCACACCAGATCTATGTTAGAGAAGCGCGCCGTATGATCGGGGAGTTTGTGATGACTGAAAACGAACTATTAAAAAGACAGCCCACACCAAATTCCGTCGGTATGGGCTCATATACTATGGATTCCCACAATATTCAACGCTATGTAAAGGATGACGGTTTTGTACAAAATGAGGGCGATATCGGAGTAGGCACAAATGGCCCTTATGCCATTGCCTATGGTTCCTTGGTGCCCAAAAGGGAAGAATGTCAAAATCTATTGGTTCCCGTTTGTGTATCCTCCAGCCATATTGCCTTTGGATCTATCCGTATGGAGCCTGTATTTATGATTTTGGGACAGTCCGCTGCGGTAGCCGCGTCTATGGCCATAGACCAAGGTATTGCAGTACAGGAGGTGAAGTATGAAATGCTAAGAGAGACATTGACCGGGAAAGGTCAAATATTGAAGTGAGAGCTTAGCGATACGTCAGGACAATGGTAAAGCCTTCACTTTTTGATGGAGGAATCTTCCAATTAACATCTTGTTTATTTTGATCGTAAAATATGACGAGTTGAAGAAGGACTTTCAAACCCAAACCAAGCAGAAACCCTTTTGGTATTTTAGGTGCATTGATTTTAATCCGGATACCAGGGAAGCTTAAAACATCCTGTTTTCTATCCTACTTTTCTTGCATGAGTACTTATGGTGCAATGATATTTTTCTACAAAGAAGTCATCCAATTCATCTGCTTTTATGGCCAGCTCTTTAATCTTTGTTTTGATACTGTTTTTGGTGGTCTCTTCCTTAAACAAATCTGACATATGCAATCTGTAGGAAACAAATATTTGATTTTGATAAATACCCAAGGAGAATGCACCTAAATCACTAGCTACAAGGTATTCATATAATCCACCAAGATTCTTTTTGGGTAAATTGTTAATTGGTGAGGTTACATATAGATAATTTTTGTTCATCACAAAAATCCGTATTAATGAACTCCCCTGATGAAATTCCCAAAACTCAAATCCCGCACGGGTCAAAACAGGATTAATATCCAACTGGGTAAGGGCTTCTTCAATAAATACAGAAAATTCTCCTAGTTTAACTTCCTCAAAAACATTCTTATCCAAAGTGGCCCCACAATTGGTACAATACTCTTGTGCTTCATAGGACAAGCCTGAACAGGATGAACACTGTAACGAAAAATCAAAAGACGTATTTTCCTTAACGCGATCAATAACATCTTTAATTACTGAGATAGGAATAGCAAACCCCACGTTGTCCGCATTATCAAATTTTGAAGAATTTATACCCGCCAATTTGCCATCATGTGTCACTAAAGGGCCTCCACTATTTCCAGGATTTATGGCAGCATCTGTTTGTACAAAATACTTTCCGTCCCTATGTTGTTCCGGATTGGACACAATACCGGATGTGATGGTGAATGGCATTCCAAATGGATATCCTAGGGCATACACTTGTTGTTGTCTAGACAATATCAGGTTGGGCTCCAAGTTGATTGTGTTCGCTATGTTTAATTTTGTTTCCGTTTTTAAAACTGCAATATCCAAATCGGGGTTGGTTAAGATCACCTTGGCGTGCATTCGATTTTTTCGGTCATCTTCAATAGCAACTTCTTTAAATCCTTCTATTACATGATGATTTGTGACTATAATATCCTGATCATGAATGTAAAAACAACTTCCCGTCCCATTAGAGGTTAGCACTTTAAAGGTTGCATTTTTGAAACGTTCCAAATTTTGCATCTTAAGCTTCTATCTAAATAATTTGGACAAAAAGCCTTTCGTAGTTGAGGCAATGTTCTGCGTCCTGGTTTTATTTTTAATTATGTTCTCCATACCGGCATATAATAGGTTTGCAGACTCTTCCCATACTTTTTTGTCCGCATTTCTGAGAACCTTAACTATTTTGTTATTAATGTCATCTTCTATGGTATTGTAATAGAAAAGATCGTAGAAGGCAATCAATAAAGTTAAGGTAGCTGCGGTATACTGCCTATTCTGAATTTCTTTTGTGGCAGTTTCAAAAGGTTTTTCCCAACTCCTTTTTATACTTTCTATTTCGCTCCTAGACTTTATTGGGATAAATGTTTCCGCAACATACATATCTGCCGCAAAATCTTCTTTGCTCATAGATTTAAGGGTATTCAGAAAGTTTTTCCCGCTCTGGATCCTACTTTGCATGTCTTCCTTAGCGTAAAGGCATTTAATTTGATGCTCAATATCGGTACGTAGTTTACCGCTGGGCGCGATAAGATAATCGATACGTTTCAGCGTAATATTAATGACATCCCAGTTGAAGTACTCAATTCTTTTTTCATCAAAATAATGGATAAAGACCTCTGCCTCCAATAAGAGTGAAGTAAATTTTTGCCATGCCTTATCCAGTAAATCTTTGTCGTAAAAAGTGATTTTAGGCTCATGTAACGGTTTAGCCCCGAACAAGCTTATAAGTTCATCATCCAAGTTATCCGCATTGTGACAAATTTCCTCCAGTACATAGTAGATTTTATAGGGCTCACATAAATGCAAGGGAGTTGAATAATGAAAATTAAGGAGGTTGCCCTTTAATTTTATCTGCGAAAGATTCAAGGGATAGAAATTGACTTCTGCAATTCTTCTAAGTAGAGGAATTTTATGTTTTTCCCCTATTTTCAGGAACGGAACCTTGATATGTAGTTCCGTATCCGTAATTTCTATTTCTACAACAATGGATCCATGTGGAATTTTAAAATAGCTATTGGTGTCGTTTCCATATTTTTTTCTGAGGTCCCGCCCAACATAATCTATAATGGAAAGAACGGTATCTTTATAATAGTTTTCTTCATAGGCCTCTTTTGCATCGTTCCATTTTTCCATGGAAATTCGAGAACGCAAAGATTTTAGTAATGTTTCTTCAAAGCTTAAAGCGTACCTCATGTTTTATAGTTGAACAACTTGGATTAATTCGTATTTCTGGCTCCCAGCATTTTAGACCTGTTTTTTTCTTTAAGTAACTGGAAAAATTTACATATATCCTCCTTTAAAACAATGTTTTGCTTCATTCGGTTCACAAAGAGTTTCACCAACATCAATACATGCTTTAATAAGACCTTTGAAGATGACGATGAGGCATACAAACAAAGACCTGGAACATGAAACCAAGGAATAAAATGGTCTTTACGAATTCATAAACTGTCGCTTAGTCTAGCTATTCATGTTCAAATTTACATCGGTTCACTTTGTTTTGAATGGTTTTATGTATTCCAGGCCTTTTATTGAAGCTACTTTTATCGAGAATTAATCAAAAAGCAAATTGGAATAGAAAAGTTGGACGATGGTCTTTTTAGGGCAAACCGAAAACACACATAAAAGCTCAACAAACGGTAAGGTAGAGGTAAAGTTGAAAATTACAAGGACTGAAGATTTATCGGAAACCACGTTGTCAGTAGGGGTAAGACTTCTTTTTTTAGGCCTTGGTTGAATAGCCCTTCTTGATTTGACCACAGCCTTACGTGCTGTGCAAGGACCCTACTCTTTTTTATCCCCAATTTCACAAGAATGGTTTCCAAGAGACACCATTTGGTAAATACAGCCAGTACAAATGGCCTATAAACAGACCTAGCAATTCGGTTTTGGAACCTTAAGCATTTTAATATCCATAATCATTAATTAATACAATATTATAATCCAATACTCACTATTTTGTAATATAATTCTTATATTTCCTTTTTAATTTAAAAAGCTTTTGTGATGCTTTTGAGTATTGTCATTCCTGTTCACAATGCATCTTCCTATTTAAAAAGATGTTTGGATTCTATAGTTCATCAAAGCTATCGGCAAATAGAGATAATACTGGTGGATGATTTTTCCACAGATGATTCTTTAGCTATGATTCGCGAATATGAGGAAAAGGATAATCGTGTCAAGGTGTTTTGTAACCTAAGAAATTGTCGTGCTGGATATACCCGTAACAAGGGTTTGAGAGCGGCCGCAGGAGCATATGTCTGGTTCGTTGATGCCGATGACTGGATACCCCAAGGAGCCATATCCGGATTGGTCCGGCATTTGAACAACTCCCCCAAGGATGTGGATCTATTGGTCATGGGGTATACGGACAACTTTGGAGATACCAATGCGAAATTTGAGAAAAAAACACGACTCCCCCGAAATTTAGGTAGAAACGAGGAGGCAATGCTCAGTTTTCTAAACCTTACCAAAGGGTTTTTTAGCTATCCCTTCCTGTATCTATATTCACGGCAGTTACTCTTGCAGCACCATATACTATTTCCGGAGAACGTGTATTATGAAGATATTTCTTTTGTGGCAATGGCCGTTCATCACGCAAAAAACATCGAGGTTTATTCCCGGTCTTCCTATAATTACAATTGTGAACCACACACCTCCATAACACGGACATACTCCAAGGAAAAAATTAGGGATATTATTTCAGCCTATGATAGGTTGTATGAATTTTTGACTTCCGAGGGACTTATCGAAAAATATAATGATCAATATCTGATGCGTTTTCTTTTACATGGTCTAGGGACTTGTTTTCAAATGTATTGTCAGCTCAATGAAGAGGATCAACAGGACAATGTGCTCAAGGAATTGTTACAATCGTATTTGGTTTCGGATATACTTTCTGACCAAAGCATGATTTATGTTTCTCGGTTAATTGAGGCAATTGATGATAATGAGGCACTTACAAAGGCCTATCATAGATTAAAACTTGACTTTCTGTGTGATACAAAGAAAAATTGGCGCTATAGTCAGGTAAGTCTCAAGTAAATTCTTCAATTTGTTTTTGGATTTGCTATGGCACAAAGAATGGTCATAACAGATTAGGCCTCTTGCTGCGGTTAGGTGTGTGAAAATCTATTGCAAATAAAAGCTGCATGAAAAATGTTATAAAAACGGTATTTCATGCAGCTGTTGACTAAATATTAATAAGGACCTTGGCAACAAGTACTACAAAAAGTATTTGGAGAACCAAGAAAAACCTGTTGTCTACATCCTGTGGAACAAGTAGGGTCAACAGAGCAGCTACCTACGGGTGCACCGCCTATAACAGCTTTCAATTCTTCGGACTGAAGTAGATTGTCAACTTTTAGATCCAACCCCTTAAAACTTAGATTTTTCATTCTATAAAACTTTAAAATTTATATTTGCCTTGAACAGTTAAGGACACTCAAGGTTTACGTCCATTCTTCGCGAAAGAATATTGTTCTTGGCCCAAAGTTCTTCTTTGGGCCCTTTTCTTTACTATCCCAGGATTTCCTTTAAGTCTTTTGCACTATAGTATTCCATAGGTAATTCATAACCATTTATGAAAAGGGTAGGTGTATGGGCGATTTCTTCTTTTTTGCACCAACCGTACATAGCTTCTATTTTGGTGTCCTGTTGGGCAAGCTCTCCGTTCAATGGATATTTATGGGCAAAAGCGTTATAGTCTTTTTTTGGAGCGCTGTACCAATTATCCAAAGCCTGTTGAGTTTTAAGTTCGTTGCCTTGATCATTTATGGCCAATAAATGCCTTACGGGTTTTGCCCTATTATCCGAATTGTTTGTGGATGCCGTAAACAATATCTGTAAATTAATTTTACCCTTGTTTACCAATTCCTCCAGATAAGGATGGGCGTTGGCACAAGGTTCACAATAGGGATTACACACTTTAATGATGTCATATTCAGCCGTATTTCTTTTTAATGAAATTCCCAATCCATGGGGAACTGTTACTATTTTCCGAGAAGCTGTAAGTAAACTTGATAGAACAGTGCGATTATTCTTGATTTTTTTGAACCCCCTTTTGTACAAATTCATTTCCCTTTCCTTGTGCAAAAGGGGTTTTACAAATTTCCAGGCCAAAATGGGTAGTATTAGTAAGATACCGAGTATAGGCAAAGTCTGTAGGACTATAGGACTTTCATAAAAGCCGGCAACATATCCCAAGAAAATCTCGGCCAAAAGAATAAGCTGTATGCCTACACAAAATTTGCACCACTGCCCAATAACTATCCCCTGATAATACGCGGATATCAATAATACGGGGAGCATGGCAAAACTAAAAAAGGTCAAAATGGCCCAGGATGAAGCGGAAAATCCATCGAATGGGAGATACAGCAGAGTGGCAAAAAAATAAGAGAAACCCAACGCACCAAGACTCAAGGATCCATTAAAAAGTCGGGCATGTTTTGAGTTCAGAACGGTATGGCAATCCACCCTTTTGCCTCCCGAACAAAGAGCTTGTAGTTTTGGGTTGTATTGGTCAATCTCAAACCATAACAGTGCCGCCCCAATAAGTAATCCACCAACTTTAAACAAGGTATAGACCAATATGAAAACAATGTTTTCCGGTTTCGCTGTTATTTCGGAATTGAAAAGGGTATTCGAGGCCCAAATTACGAGAAGTAGAAGAAGCAATATGCTGAGGCATTGTGCAAGTCTAATCGATGATAGTTTTTTATCTATTCCGGGCTCCCTTGTAGTTTCGGTCTTATCTACCAACAAACATATCCCGGTCCACTTTTTCAAAAAGCTTTCCTTTGATTCTTGCTTTAGGGTATTTGAGTTATCATAAAAAGAAACGGAATCCTCCGTACAGCGGTTCAATACCCAGAAAACTGGGCTCTTCTCCTTTTTAACCTGTGCAATACAGGGTAGGGGAAGTTCCGGTAATCGAACCTGGTCTATCTTAGCGGCCAAATTCTTTAGGCCATACGTGTTTAACGCATCGGATACGGCCAATAGACTGGTATGATCAGGATGGGAAAGTATGGTATCCTCTATATAGGACTTTGTATTTCTAACCTGTAGTAAGTCCAGAATTTTGCGGGTAACGAATACTGTGTTGTCCATAAAAATATAGTCTAAATAGTATAAAAAAAGAAAGGGATTTCTTGTTAAATGTAATGAATTGCGAAAACAACTTTTGTTAAATCAGAAAAAGATTTATCACATCAGAATATGTGTGGACTATTGGGATATAATTTGGCCTAAGTTTGATTGTGGATTTTGAATTGATGTAACGATTTTTAGAGGTACAATAAGAGGGACAATTAACATGTATACCCATACATTATGATTTTTTTAACACCGTAACTTAAATCGATTGTTTTAGATTTGTAGATTGTGAAAGGTTCGTTGAAGCATATAAGTGTATTCCTTTTTGTTGGCATGTTCTTTGCCAAGATAACTGCTTTCCACGTCTATGAGCATCATGATGTTGAAAATGATGAGATGGACCAATGCGAACTTTGCATTTTGGCCATCGACAATCAGCAGTCAGAAACTGCCTCGTTTTCTTTTGTTGCACTTGATCAACCTTCTTCTTTTTGGGATTATGAACCAGGAGTATTCTTCTCAAGTATTCAGATTCCCAAGACACAACTGGAATCCCATCACTGCTCCAGGCCTCCGCCTTCAGTTATCTAGCCAGATCTTTGCTTGTCTTTTTTCCTTGATAAGATAAGACTTTGATTTCTTGGTGTCTCACCAAGGTTTTATGGCAATACTGCTTTCCCAATTCAAATCAAATTTTGATAATTGACATCCAAAGGTTAAAGTAGTTGTATTCTTAAATCAAAAATTTTACTAAAAACGATTAACTCTAATATCCTTATAATTATTACTATGAAAACAATTAAATTCTTATCGGCTTTGGCCTTAACAAGCTTTTTGTTAACCTCTTGTTCGGATGACGACGATGCTCCAGAACCAGTAAATGAAGAAGAGACCATTACTACTATGACAATTACCATGGTTCCACAAGGCGGTGGTACTACCGTTACATTGGTTTCAAGGGATTTGGATGGTGATGGCCCTGATGCCCCGGATATTACAGTATCGGGAAGTCTTGCGGAAAACACCGTTTATGATGGCGGGGTCGCACTATTGAACGAAACCGAGACACCTGCTGAAGACGTCAATGAAGAAATTGAAGGAGAGGCTGCCGAGCATCAATTCTTTTTTGTTGTGGGAGGTGCATTGAATGCCACAACCGAATACGGGGACGATGAATCGGATTACGTGTCCGAAGAAACCGGGGAAAACTTTACGACTACAAATCCGGTAGGTATTGTGTTTACCCTTACGACCACGGATGCCAGTGCGGGAACTTTGGCGGTTACATTACGCCATGAACCCAAAAAGCCTAATGACGGTACTTTGGCTGATGCCGGAGGAGAGACAGACATCACCCAGACCTTCGATTTGACCATCGAATAATACGGACGGGTTTTCCGTCCACACCTAATTAAAACGGGGGAGTGGATAAACTTCACTCCCTTTTTCCAATGGGAAGTGCCAAGACAAAAAAATGGTTTGGGATACTACTAGCAACCGTACTTTTACTTCAGTTGTCATACCATACACTGCATGTCTTAACTTCTCATGTTTTCAGTTCATATGATTATCATAGTGTAGATGACACCCAAATTGAAGCACTATCCTTTTCCTGCGAACTGTGCGCTAAGTTATTGGGTCAAACCATTTACCTATGGTTTTGTACACTAATCCTTTTAGGGTTCGTAGCGGCCTTTGTATTTATAAGCGCAAAAGACCTCTATTTTAGGTCCAGAACCCTGGCTATTCGCTCTTTACGAGGCCCTCCCATGCCCAATTCCAAAGATATTCCTGCTGTTCAAGACATCTCTCTTGAGTACTGAAATTTAACACTTTGCAATCTAAATACTTGTTGCAGAGTTGTTATGATATTATATCATTTTATTTTAAAATCATTTACAATGGCAAAATTGCCCGTAACCGTATTGAGCGGTTTCTTAGGCGCTGGTAAGACCACGCTGCTCAACCACGTCCTACATAACAAAGAGGGCCTTAAAGTGGCCGTAATCGTCAATGATATGAGCGAGGTAAACATCGATGCTCAAATCGTACAGAACGAAAATACCCTTTCCCGTACAGAAGAGAGGCTTGTCGAAATGTCGAATGGCTGTATCTGCTGCACACTCCGGGAAGACCTGATGGTGGAAGTAGAAAAATTGGCCAAGGAGAACAGGTTTGACTATTTATTGATAGAAAGCACCGGTATCTCCGAACCCATTCCCGTGGCACAGACCTTTAGTTTTGCCAGCGAGGACGGCAGTATTGACCTGAGCCGATTCAGCTATATCGACACCATGGTTACAGTAGTGGATGCTTTTAATTTCCTAAAGGATTTTTCAAGCCCGGATTACCTCGCCTCCCGCAACTTAACGGATATCGAGGGCGATGATCGCACCATTGTAAACCTCTTGACAGATCAAGTGGAGTTCGCCAATGTAATCTTATTGAACAAGGTTGATTTAGTTACAGAGGAAGAACTACGGAACCTCTATGATATTTTGCACAAGTTAAACCCTGGTGCGCGAATTCTTCCATCCAAAAATTCCGAAGTACCCTTGCGGGAAGTATTGAAGACAGGTCTGTTCGATTTCGAAGAGGCCGAGACCTCGGCCGGTTGGATTCAAGAGCTTCAGAACGATCATGTTCCGGAGACCGAGGAATATGGTATCGGCTCGTTTGTGTTTCGCAATAAGCGACCTTTCCATCCTAAACGGTTCTTGGAATATGTAAATAATCGTTTCCCACCGAACGTCATCCGTAGCAAAGGCTTGTTCTGGTTGTCCTCACGGCCGGACCAAGCGTTGGTATGGAGTACGGCGGGCGGCTCTACCAAAGTAGATTCTGCTGGTGTCTGGTGGGCTTCCATGCCCTTTTCGGAACGCATTGGCTACGCTTCTTTCGTTAACAACCAAAAATTGATCGAGTCGGAATGGGCCACTCCCTTTGGAGACCGTAAGATAGAACTTGTCTTAATCGGGCAACATCTTGATGTTCCCTCTATAACCAAACAACTTGAAGAATGTTTGCTTAGTGATAGGGAAGTAGTCGATTGGGAAAAGGGAAAATTCCCTACTTCGGATGATTGGCCCATAGAAAACTATCAACATACAAATGTGTAATTTAAAAGATATGATCATCACAAACAATCTCACAAAGGAATATGGCGACCAAACTGCCCTTGATCATCTGAACCTTACCGTAAAGGAAGGCGAAATCTATTGCCTTCTCGGGGCCAATGGCGCTGGGAAAACTACCACCATCAACTTATTGTTAGGTTTTATCGAGCCTACCTCTGGCAGTGCTTTCATCAACCAATTGAACGTTCAGGAGAACCTAAGGACCACTAAACGATTTTTGGCGTACATACCGGAAAATCTGATGCTTTATCCTAGTCTCACCGCAGTGGAAAACTTGGATTACTTTTCGGGAATCGCAGGAAAAAAACTATCCGATTCAGATTTAAGGGGATTCTTAAAGGAAGCTGGGTTGCAGCTGGAAGCCTTTGACAAGCGTATCTCGACTTTTTCAAAAGGGATGCGCCAAAAAGTGGGTATCTCCATTGCCCTAGCCAAAGAGGCCAAAGTGCTCCTATTGGATGAACCCACCTCGGGCTTAGATCCAAAGGCCAGTAACGAATTCGGTTTGTTACTCCAAAAGTTACGTGCTAAGGGCGTGGCCACCTTAATGGCCACCCACGACCTATTTAGGGCCAAGGAGGTGGCCACACATATCGGTATCATGAAGGATGGCCAGTTAAAGGAGCAGCTTATGGCCGATGATATCTCCCTATCGGAATTGGAAGATTCCTATCTACACGCCATGGCCTATAAAGAACTTGCCCTATGATTTTAAGGACATTTTTAAAGGAAACCAGAGAATTGCTTCGCGATGGACGTGTTCGTCTTGCCTTTTTCATTGTAATCTTACTGTTGGGTGTAGCTGTGTGGATAAGTGCCCGGCAGTATGAAAATGTGAACGAACAATACGAGGCGGCCAAAACGGCCGAGCGTACCATATGGGACAACCAAGGTGAAAAGAACCCACATTCTGCCGCGCACTACGGTACCTACGCCTTTAAACCCAAATTCCCCTTATCCTTAGTGGACCAGGGAGTAGATAAGTACGCGGGCACGTCAATTTTTTTGGAAGCCCACAAACGTAACGAGGCCCAATTCAGTGCTGCGGCAGACCAAACAGGCCTGGCCCGTTTTGGAGACTTGACCCCTGATTTTATTTTACTGTTCATAATTCCTTTGCTCATCATTCTTTTGGGATACAACAGTTTTACCAAAGAGCGGGAAATGGGCACCCTGACCTTGTTAAAGAGTCAGGGGATTTCTACCTGGAAATGGATACTAGGAAAGTGGACGGCTCTATTTATTCCCATTCTTGCCATCACGGCCATCTTGTTTCTGGTAGCGGGCCTGTTGTTAAGTAGTCTAAAGGATTTTGGCATATTCAATTGGAATGCTTTGTTCGTAATGTTTGCGGTATATGTAGGGTACTACGTTGTTTTCATCAATATAGTTCTATTAATATCTGCAAATACAAAAAAATCCGGTGTTTCCCTGGTGGTTTCACTTTGTGTATGGATTATAGCCTGTCTGGCGGCGCCTAAGGCGGCGAGTAATGTAGCCGAGGCCAAACATCCCTATCCCACCCGTCAGGAATTTGCGGCAAACGTGTTAAAGGATAAAAAAGAAGGGTTGGATGGTCATAATCCTTGGAGCAAGGAAGCTAAACAATTGCAGGAAACCGTACTTGCGGAATATGGGGTGGACAGCCTTCATCAGCTTCCTTTTAATTTTGATGGATATCGAATGCAAAAAGGCGAGGAACATGAGGCAGAGGTATATTTTAAGCACTACAATTACCTTAAGGAGCAGTTTGTACAACAATCTGCCGTGTATAGAGGGTTGGCGGCCATTTCACCCTATCTGCCTGCGCGTTTTCTGAGTATGGCCATCGCCCAAACCGATTATGCCACGCACTGGGAATTTGCCGATGCCGCCGAGGAATATAGAATTGCTACCCAAAAATTTCTGAACGATAACTTTGCCGAGAATTCCGAATATGGCAATTGGGGTTATCGGGCCGATGCCGATTTCTGGAAGAACCTGCCCGCCTTTGAGTATGACCCGCCTGAACTCGGTTCCATTCTTTTAAGAAATATATCCAATCTAGGGATTTTAGGTCTTTGGCTTCTAGGATCCTTTAGTCTGCTATTGTTCACTACCAAAACCATTTGACATGTTAACGTACAATTTTAAGTATGAATTAAAGCTACTCCTGCGGAGCCGTTGGATACAACTACTAAGTGTAATACTGTTATTACTCTTCGGATTTTCGGCCTTTAATGGAAGACAAAAGGTAGAGAAACGCCGAAGCGATATTGCCGCTGCCTATAAAGAGATGCGGGAAAATGATGCCATGATGCTTATACTTCTTGATTCGGTAGAGCACGGTCTTGAAGTAAGCGTGCCCTACTGGACCGTTCCCTCTAGCCCTATGGCGCTGGGGAACTATTATCCCAGAGTGGCGGCCATGGAGCCTCAGCCCATGGCATTTGTGTCTACCGGGCAGGCCGACCTTTTTACCCACTACGTAAAACCAACAGCCACCGGGGATGACAATGCCCTTAACTTCACGGAAATGACCAGCCCAGTTCAATTGTTGTTCGGTAGTTTTGATCTGGCCTTTGTCATCATGTATTTGCTGCCATTGCTCATTATTGCCTTTTCCTACAATGTGCTTTCGGCCGAAAAGGAGAGCGGCTCTATTCGGCTTTTGGCCGCTCAGCCCATAACCATTCAAAAATGGGTAATGCAAAAACTGGGGCTGCGTTTTTTTTGGATGGCGATATTGGTCATGGTTACACTGATCTTGTCATTCCTGCTCATTGGTGTTAATATCATTGCACAAGCAACTTCTTTTTTAGGATTTTTGGCCTTGGTATTGGTTTATATGCTCTTCTGGTTCGCCCTAGCATTTTTGGTCAATCTACAAGCCGGTAGCTCTGCAAAGAATGCAGTCGCATTGCTTGGGCTATGGGTTGTATTTGTACTTTTTGTTCCCTCGGTCCTAAACCAATTGGGAAATACAATTTATCCTATGCCATCTCGTACCTTAATGATCAATGAAATGCGCAACCTAAAAGCGGAAGTTGCCAAAAAACAAGATGAGATACTGGACAACTTTTTACGGGATCATCCGGAATATGCCTTAAACGATACAAGCCAATCACGTGGATTTTACCATCGTTATATGGCTTCTCAAAGGTTGATAAAGGAAGAATTATCCCCAGTCGTCCAAAGGTATGAAGAACAATTGCAGAAACAACAGGACTGGGTAAGCCGTTTTAAATGGATTTCCCCGGCTATCATTGCCCAGGAATCCTTGAACCAAATAGCGGGCACTTCTACTAAGGACTATGCGGACTTTAGGAAACAGGTCATTGCCTTCGCGGAAACTTGGCGCGGACATTTGACCCCTTTTTTATACAACAATCGGGATTTTTCCCAAAAGGATTATCCCAATCTTCCAAAGTTTGGATTTAATCCAATATCACACAGATCCGAAATTAATGTTGTAATACTTTTTCTCAATTCTCTTGGATTGTTTCTCCTTGGATTTCTGGTCTCCACTAGCTCGAAGAAAAAGAGGGATTTAATGTACCTATGATAAAGGGAAGCCTTTTACCTGTGTACCGTTTTAGGGACTGACATAGCTGTTTGACCTTCAAAATAGGGAATGAATGTACGATTTATTGACAACGTAAGACCTAACCTAGATTTTCATGAAAAAAAATAGAAGACAGTTCATTTACGAATCCTTTGCGGGATTGGTTACTTTGACAGTGGGTCCGGGTGTATTTGGTCAAAGCCACTTTTTGGCTGGTAGGTCGTATGATAGTAAACCTTGGATAGAACTATCCAAATCCGCTTATCGGCATAATGCTTTGCAAATCGGTAAAATGGCAGGGGGGAAGCCCATCATAGCAGTAGTGAAAAACAACGCCTACGGTCTAGGTGATGTTGAAGTAACGAGAATTTTGGAAGGCTCATCGTCCATTATGGCAGTTGCTGTAGTAAAGGACGCTCGGGCCATCGCTTTAAGAGCAGCTGGATTTTCAAAACCTATCTTGCTCATGGGAGATTTTGATAGCGTAAGCGCCAATACTCTTGTAGAACAAGAAATCACTTTGAGTATTTTTTCAAGAGCTTCATTCAAAAAGATAAATGAGCTTGCCAAGGACACAAATAAAGCCGTAAAGGTCGCACTTTATATAGATACCGGTTTGGGTAGAATGGGAATTCCCTTTAAGGAAGCGGTACATATAGGAGAAGAAGTCGCTACAAATAACAGGTTGTCGATTACCCATACCTTCTCCACGCTTACTACGCCAAAAGACTTTGCGGAGAAGCAAATTCAACGTTTTGAGGAAATCACAAAAGCACTGCAAGGAAAAGGAATAGCCACTGGGATAAAGCATTTGGCTCCGTCGCTTTCACTTTTAGACTTGCCAAAATCGCATCAAGATGCCGTACGCCCCGGGATATTAATTCATGGTTCCTTTCCCTTGGTTAATAGGCCTGAAGCCAAACAATATCCACTTCAAGTACCGTATCGTCTAAAGGCACCAATAATCCGTCTTGAAAAATTGAAGGCAGGTGACACCATTGGTTTTTCCCGATTCTACAAAGTAGATCAAGACGAATGGATTGCCACGCTCCCTATTGGGTGGGCCGACGGTTATAATAGTGGAGCGGAAAATGGGGCCGTGGTTTTATTGAAAGACGAACTTTATCCGGTTGTGAATGTAAATGCGAGCCATACTAATGTTTCGCTTGGATCCACAACTAAAATCAGGGTAGGGGATGTAGCTACCTTGATTGGTCCAGAGCGACCAGAAATCACACCAGAAGGCTTTGGCAAGCTAATAAAGGGCCACAACTATTTGCAAATCAATTATAAGGAATCCATCCTTAAAAAAACGTATGAAAGTTTTTAATCTTCTCATTTTATCTTTTTTTACTATTTCTGTTTTTGGCCAAGGAAATTACATTGACCTTAAAGACGGCACAAAACTATATGTTGAGGAAACAGGTGATGGGGAAACACTTCTGTTCATTCCCGGTTGGACCATGACCCATCGATTCTTTGCAAAGCAAAAGGAGCACTTCTCAAAGCAACATCGTGTTGTCCTATACGACCCTAGGGGGCAGGGCAGGTCGGACAAAACCACCTACAAGAAAACGTATGCCCATCACGCGATGGACCTTAGGGAATTGATTTTACAAAAGGACTTGAATGAAATTGTTTTGATCGGCTGGTCCAGTGGCTGCCTTACCCTATACGAATATCTACGGGCGTTTGGAGTAGATCGTGTTAGTAAGATGGTGTTTATCGATGAACCTCCCAAATGGATTGGAAATAGGGAGAAAGAATGGGTGTATGGAACTTTTGATGATTACCGAAGTAGCCTAAAAGAAATGATTTCCGGGCCTTCGGAACCCGATGATATTATTGATTGGATGCTCAATGATTCCATTGATGACCCAACCAGAACTTGGATGCGAAAGGAAATGCGGATGACACCCCCTCATATTGCGCTAAGCCTTTACATAGACGGACTGGTATCGGACTATACAAAAGAAGTGGGCCAACTGGAAATACCTTCGGTTTTTATGGTAAGGGATTCCTGGTATGACCAAGCTAGCACTTGGCTCAAAATCCATGCCCCCGAGGCAAAAATTAAGGCAATTACCAGCCATGCCATGTTTTGGGAAAGAGCTGAAGAATTCAACACATTATTGGAAGACTTTATCGATTCAAACTAGAAAATATGAGATTTTTTTACCTCGTTCCATTAGTTTTTTGTTCTGTGGCGGCTTTATCACAAGAGAACCAGAACTTCCCGCCGCCAGAGACACCTTTGACGATTAAGGCGGTTAAAGCAACAGGAGCTATTAAACTGGATGGAAAACTCTCCGAGACGGATTGGGAAAAAGTAGAAGTTACTTCTGATTTCTTTAGAACGGAACCCAGACAGGGCGGAAAGGTTAAATACAAAACTGAAGTTCGCTTTCTCTACGATGATAAAAACCTTTACATCGGGGCATTTTGTAAGGATTCCGTAGGAATACAGGGGGTAAGGATTCAGGACTTGCGTAGGGATTTCAGCTGGGGGGAAAATGATATTTTCGGTATAGCCCTTGATCCCCAAAATTTGAAACAATATGCCCAGGGTTTCCAAACAACTCCCTATGGAAACCAAAGGGATTTTCAGAATTTCAACGGTAATAATTTTGATACGGGATGGAATACCCTATGGCGGGTCAGAACACAACGAACCGATACCGGGTATACCGTTGAGATGGCCATTCCCTTTAAAAGTCTACGATACAACCTTCCGGAATCAGGCAATACCGTTGAATTGGGGTTTACTTTGGTACGCTATGCCCGAAGGGATATTGAGGTCTCAACTTTTCCGGCCATTCCCCAGTCGTTTACGCCCTATCGGATGACCTATGCGGCCAAACTTACGGGCATTGAGGCCCCGCCACCCTCCACCAATATTAGAGTGGATCCATATGCGTTATATCAATACGATGAAAATAAAGAAGGGACAGCGCTAATTGATAAATTGAACGAGCCAAAAATAGGCGCGGACGTGAAGTGGGCCATCGATCCAAAAACGGTACTGGACCTCACCGTAAACACCGATTTTGCCCAAGCCGATGTGGATTTGGCCGTGAACAACTTGGAACGTTTTAATATCTTTTTTCCTGAACGAAGACAGTTCTTTTTGGAAAATTCCGGTATTTGGGCCGGCGGTCTGCAACAATCCATCCGCCCCTTTTTTAGTCGACGAATTGGTCTCCAGGGTGAATTTAACGCTATACCCGCACCAATAGATGTAGGTGCACGTTTTACCCAACGAACCGAAAAAAGTGCATTGGCGGGGCTTTTTGTACGTCAACGGGAAACCGAAAACTCGGCCGGGGGTAACTTTGGGGTATTTCGATACTTAAAAAACTATGGTAGGGAGAATAATATAGGTCTTATGGTAACCCATAGGCTTGATGACAGCTACGCCGAACTGGATCTGGATAGCAATAACAATACTACCATTACGCTGGATGGACAAATACGTCCCAAGAGCCAATGGGATGTGCAGTACCTACTGTCCACCTCTATAGATGAGTTCACTGGCAATACTGGCTTTGCCGGACGTATCTTTGTCGGGAACGACTCTAACAAATATTACTACGGGTGGGTCACGGAATATACGGATGCCAACTATAACCCCAGAATGGGTTTTGTACGGCAAAATGATGTTATACGGCATAATCCCGGAGGATATTACATTTGGAGGCCCAAAAAAATCGATTGGATCAGAAGATGGGATCCGGGACTGTTCGTTAATTACAACCACGATGCCACCGACCCAAGTAGCTTTCAACAGGCCAATCTTTATATTTTCCCTGTATTCACTTGGTTTAAGGACAATAGTTTTTTGGAGATTTCCACCACCCCGACATGGCAGAATATCAATTTTGATTTTGCACCTTTGGGTCTGGAGATTGAACAGGGCCGATACTTCTATACCCGATATTTAATCCAGTACAATACGGACCAGTCCAAAAAATGGTCCGGTGATGTTGGCGTAGACCTTGGGGATTTTTACAACGGCACCCGGACTACCATTAATGCTGCGGCCCGTTTTGCACCCATTCCCCATGCCACACTTACGCTCAATTATGAACACAATGATATTAATGGAGTGGGTATAGAACAAGCAGATTTGGACACGGATCTGTATACGGCAAGCCTAAGGCTGGCCTTAAATCCCAGGGTGCAACTATCCACTTTTTATCAGTACAATAGTTTTAACGAACAAGGCAGATGGAACGTACGCTTTAGCTGGGAATATATGCCCTTATCTTTTATTTATCTGGTATTTAACGACACCCAGACCGATATTTTCGATCCCGTACAACAGAGCACACAATTCATTAGCAAGATTACTTTTTTAAAACAGTTCTGACCTAAGAACCACTATGATTTCTTGAAAAATTGGTTTCCACTTAGAAGAATGGATTGCTATTGCGATATTCATGCTTGTCGGCGCGTTCAGCAATTGGCACAAATCCCCTTGATAATGGTCTGCACTTGGTTTGTCTGGAACCCTTTTGGAACAATAGGTTGTATAGGGACCGATTCCTCCATACAATATACGGTTTCACAACATTCACATACAAAATGAGCATGTTCATTGCCTTTCATCGAAGATTCTCCAAACGCATATTTGGCCATTCCGGAATGGTCGTCTATGCGATGTATAATACCCGTTTGCTCAAAGCTTGCCAAGTTTCGGTACAAGGTAGACTTATCCAGTTCTTCCACAAATGCCGCTTGTAAATCGTTATAGGATTGTGCATGCTCCATATTTATGAAATGTTGGATCAGTGCTATGCGAATCTTGGTCTTTTTTAATCCTTTCTGTTTCAAGAGTCGTTCGTAGCCTTCTTTTTTCATCACTAGGTCGCTTTATTTGAAACTTATAGCATCGGCATTTTCAATCCGATAGTAACAGGCGTTCGGATTACTCTCGTTCAAATACAATATCCCTTCTACCGAGAGCAATTCGTCCATCACAAAGGATGGTTCTTCCACAAACGTTAAATCTAATACTGTTTCTGGTCCTCCATTACCACAGAAAAAACAGGAAGCCATTGGATTTTTGGAAAGGAGATATATGGATTGTTGACTATCCAAGATCAACAGATACCCCGTGATTACCACTTTTTTTCCTTCCAATGCCTTCATTTTAGGTGAAAAGTTTGCCTCTTGAAAACCTGGAAAGATATTTTCCGGTGAGGGTACTTCCCAAGAAATTCCCTCGGAGAGGTCGGACCAACCCAAAACAGTCTGTGCATTGGTATCCAACCCTATCCAGCAGCCTACTATGAAAAGAAATATTCGCATTTTATTTTAGTTCACCAATTGGCCTTCGGCCTCTTTCAGGATATAGTTGCAATGATCTACATTATTGGCATTCAATTGGAGTATTCCGGTGACGATCACTATTTGATCGGTCTTAAAAGATGGTTTTTCTTTAAAATCGACTTCAACAATGGTCTCCGGCCCGGCTGCTCCACAGAAAAAACAGGAGGCCATAGGGTTTTGAGATACCAAAAATATCTCACCGCTACCGGAAATATCCAAAAAATATCCTATAATGCTAACTTGCTTGCCCTGATAGGATTGTATCTTCTCACCAAACTTAGGCATCAAAAAGTTTACATCGTACTTCTCGTTATATACAGGTTCAAAACTGACATCGGCAAAATCTTCCCAGGTCAATTTTTCTTGTGCCTTGGTCAAAGAGCAGGAAAAAGTTACGAACAAAAATATTAAAATCGAATTACGCATCTGATAATGTTTTAGCTACGTTTAGTTTAAATATAGAGCGCGATGCCAACAAGGCCGACATAAGGGCTATAGCCATGGTAACGCCGAACAAGAATAGCTCCATCTTATCCGGTCCCGTGATTTGTAGCCCATAGCCATAGGAGTCTTGTGTATAGAGCGATACGGCCCAAATGCTGAAACGTCCCACAAACCACCCGGACAAAAAGCCAATGATAGCCAAAAGCAATCCTTCCAAAAGGGCCAACCTTAGCAATTGCCCCGTTCGCAACCCATAAATCCGGAGTAACGCAAGTTCTTGCCTTCTTTCACGAATAGTCTTTAAAAGGCTTATAAATATACTTAATCCTGAAACCAATAAGATAACCAAGGCAATACCATTTACCGTCTGCACCCCGGAACCTAACAGACCCATTAGTCGCTGAACCTCAAAACCTGGCAAGGCGGCCTGCATAGAGGTATTCTCATTGATGAATCTGGGTAATTGCACCATTCCTAAAGGGCTCTTGAACTTGACCAATAATGACGTTATCTCTTTTTCGGCGTCATGTTCCTCTAAAGTTTCAACTTCCTCTTCGTGATTGTCATCCTCTTCATGAGTGTCACCCTCTTTATGAGTGTCACCCTCTTCGTGATGTTCATCTTCCCCATGATCATGGACTTCCCAGATACTTTCGAGATTGGTAATCAGTAACTGGTCTACCACCGTTCCCGTTGATTTCAATATTCCAGTCACTACAAAAGGATGTTCCTCGTGGGCTTCACCACCCGAAGAAGCCAACCCATGGGAACTAACAAAGCTGTCTCCCATCTTAAGACCCAGCTTTTGGGCAACGGTATTCCCTGCTACCACTTCAAAAGACTTTTCATATAGTCTTCCTTCTGTTAACTGGGCATTGTAAAGGTCCAGATACCTAACCTCCGTACCCAAAATCCGATAGCCTTTATAGTTATCCCCGTAGGAAACAGGAATTGCAGTCTGGATAAAAGGATGCCTTTGGATGATAGCGACTTCGTTCAACTTAATATTTCCAGTGGGTACATCTATATGGAGTACCGAGGATAAAACAAGTTGCAAAGGGCTTCCCTTTGCACCCACCACCATATCAAAAGGGGCGATGTTTTTGTTCAACTGTCCGTCCAACTGCTTGCTTACCTGGATTACGAAAGTGACCAATGAAACGCTCAACAACAACAAGAGAAGGCTCAAAAAAAGATTGAGTGGTTTGGAAACCATATTTCTATAGGCAAGATAGCTGAGCTTCATAACATCACTCGGTTTTGAAAATGGGTCATTACCCGGAGGTCATGTGTAATGATCAAAAGGCTGCTTTTACAAATTTTGGCCTCTTCCTTGAGCAGGTCAATGACCTTTACACAGTTCACATCGTCCAAATTGGAAGTAGGTTCATCGGCCAGGATAATCTTAGGCCTGTGAATCAAACCCAACGCAATGGAAAGTCGCTGCTGTTGTCCTTGACTTAATCTCGTGACTTTCTCATTAAGATATGCCGTGAGTCCCAATCTTTCTGTAAGTTCATGTCTTCTTTTTGTATCGTTTGTGTTTTTGGGGAAACTTTGCCGCAATCTAAGATTATCCGAGACATTTAAGGATTTGATGAAATGATATTGTTGAAAAACCACACCAATGTGATTGCCCCTAAATTTGTCCATCTCCTTGCGGGTCAAGGAATTCAAATCCGTTCCGGCAACGGATATTGTACCGCGCAACGGCGGTAAAAGCCCCGCTAAAAGATATAAAAGGGTGGTCTTTCCCACACCAGATGGTCCAATCACCAGAAAGTGTTCCCCTGGAACGAGCTCAATATTTGGAAATTTGAGTTCCTCTCCATTTTCATAGGCGTATGCCAAATTGAGGGTTTTGACCATTTGAATGTTTTCACAAAAATATAAATAAAAATAAATGCAACTATGTTGCATTAAAAATTTGCCCTACATTTGCCAAAATTCAGGTTCCTTTGTTCTAAAAGCTGTCCAAGGGTATCCTTAAAAGGGAAAATTTAAACCTAATTATTAATGACTATAGCAAATGTAATCCATAAGTCGGATTGGATAGGGATTTTTGCCAGTGGTCTTTGTTTACTGCACTGTTTGGCCACACCATTTCTTTTTGTGGCTCATGCCAACATCGAGCTCTACGCGGAAGGCCATCCTGTTTGGTGGGATTTTATGGACGTTGCTTTTTTACTACTCTCTTTTCTTGCAGTTTACTGGTCGGCTAAAAATACATCAAAGAAATGGATTGTCTACACCTTTTGGATTCTATGGGGCTTGTTAACCATTATCATTGCAAATGAAAAATTGGCTTTTTGGCACCTGGCCGAGGAGGTCATTTATTTTCCTACTGCAGGCTTGATTTTGCTTCACTTCTATAACCGCCGCTACTGGCACGGTGAAGATTCAAATTGTTGTACCGATCATTAAAAAATCAAAGATAGGTTATGGATAAATCCCAAATAGAGGCCATTGTGGACCATTATGTTTCTGCGTCCATAAAAATCCAACGACTATCAACGGATGCTGGTGGGACAAGATTTTACAATTGATTCTTGTTGTAACATTACTTTTTACCTATTGTCTGCCTAGTTAGATTAAACTTATGAAGACAAGGTTCTAGGTTTCTCCAATATCTAACCTCCTTTACCAGATTGGGATAAGATAGCCTCTTTTTATTTCCCGATGCAATATTTTACAATGCCCATAAACAGTTGATTAGGGGCGTTCAAGGTGGAGAAATCGGTGAGAACTTTTGTTTTCTTTTGATAGGATTTTGTTTTACACAATTACTGATTTGGGTCTTCCATTGGATAGTGAATGCTCTCATATTCTTCAATAATATCTGAAACTTTAAGAAATTCTTTTGCAATGGGTCATCTATTGGGGTATTGTCATCAACTATGTTGATTAATTCTTCAAGACGCCTCGTTGCAGCTAGATATTGTTTTCTCGAAACGGCTCCCATAGTTTAAGCTTTCAACTTTGTCATTTAATAAATTTAGGAATATCTCTTCTACCATGAAGTATCCTAGCGACTAGAATATAGTCTTTTCTTATTTCATAGAAAACGATATGCTCTTGTTCAATAATACTGTGAATGCCTTTTTTAATTTCTTTTCGCTCTCTTCCAAGATTGGGGTCCTTCACCAAACGTTCAAACAGATTATCCAAATCAGATAAATATTTCACTGCCTGATTAAAAACATATTCAGCTTCTGTATATTCAAAGATTTCATCTAAATCCGCATCGGCCGCATAGGTTAATAAAAAGGATTTAAGTTCGTCGTTTGCCATCAAGCGGTTTTCCGTGATTTGCGTTTATCTTCGATAATGTCTTTTACCGACCGCTTGCTTATACCACTGTTTAGTCCCTTTTCAATCTCAGCCCTTAAATCAGCAATAACCTTTTCGCGATAAATCTCGTGCAATCGTAGTGCATCACGAATCACCTCACTGTTGTTCTGATATTCACCAGAGGCCACTTGCCTGGCAATGTATTTTTCCTGTTTTTCAGTAAAACTAATATTCATTTTTTTAAATTTTATTAGCATAAAGATACTTGCTTTAATGAAATTTAGCAAATATGGACATATTTCGACTATTCTATACGGTCTTGATAAGATGGTATCTATTACTTTCCGATGCAAAAATTTGCGAAGATGTTCCCCAATAGATCGTCCGAGGAAATCTCACCGGTTATTTCACCAAAGTGATACAAGGCTTGGCGGATGTCAATAGCCAATAAATCTCCTGAAATTCCATTTTCCATGCCCCACTGTACCTTCTCCACTTCTTCCAGTGCTTTTAGAAGTGCATTGTAATGACGGGAGTTGGTAACAATGGTATCATTGTTTCTTAGTGCCCCGGTATTTACAAATTCAAGCAGTTTGGATTTTAAGGCTTCAACGCCAGTGCTTTTTTTGGCGGATAACAAGAGCGCATCCCCGATTTCATTTTTAATTTGGTCAACACCTTCCGCATCCAGCAAATCCATTTTATTGGCCACAACAACCAAAGGCGTCCGGGGGTATTTGCTCTTTAATTTTTTAATCTCCGACTTAAAGCTTGTACCCTGTCCGTTGAATTTTACCGCTTCAATAAGATATAGGATTACCTGGGCCGCACCTATCTTTTCAAAAGTCCGCTGAATCCCCATACCTTCAACCACATCTTTGGTCTGCCGTATCCCGGCCGTATCGATAAAGCGAAAACCGATTCCGCCTATGCTGATTTCATCCTCAACGGTATCCCGAGTGGTGCCAGGAATCTCCGATACCAGTGCCCTATCTTCGTTTAATAGCGCATTTAGTAGGGTGGATTTACCCACATTCGGTTCCCCTACAATGGCCACCGGAATCCCATTTTTAATGACATTGCCCACCGCGAACGAATCGATCAGACGCTTCAGAACAAGCTGAATCCTGCTCAACAATTCCTTAAACTGATCCCTATCGGCAAATTCCACATCTTCCTCAGAAAAGTCCAATTCAAGTTCGATTAGTGAAGCAAAATTCAACAGCTCTTCCCGTAATTTTTGGATTTCATGGCTAAAACCACCGCGCATCTGTTGTATGGCGATTTGATGGCTGGCTTCATTCTCGGACGAAATAAGATCGGCCACGGCTTCTGCTTGGCTAAGATCCATTTTTCCGTTCAAAAAAGCCCGTAACGTAAATTCTCCTGCTTGGGCCATTCGGCAGCCCTTTCTAATAAACAACTGAATGATTTCCTGTTGGATATAGGGAGAGCCATGACAGGAAATCTCAATTACGTCTTCCCCGGTATAGGAATGTGGATTTTTAAATACGGATAGTAAGACTTCATCCAGCACTCTTTCCCCATCTACTATGTGTCCCAAATGGATGGTGTGACTCTTTTGCTCAGCTAGGTCTTTTCCCGAAACAGAGCGAAAGTGTTTTGCGGATAGGCCAATGGTTTCCATTCCCGAAATACGGATTACGGCAATGGCACCTGCCCCGGAAGGTGTCGCCAAAGCTATTATGGTGTCATCGGATAGCATTGGTTTAATTTCTTGCAAAAATAGTCAAAATGGAACAGGGGCTAGGTAAATTCAAAAGATTAGGTTCTCGTTCGGCCCATAGGTGCAACGGAGCACCAATTTTGTAACAAAAGTACATTTTGCGCGTCACATAGGTACATCAATCAAAAAATCTAAAAAAATGGAAATCGTAAATCAGAAAGCGGCCTTACGGAGTGATAATTCTTTACTGGCCATCACACATTTATCACAATTACTCACTTATGTCACCGGTTTTGGAGGACTAATCGTACCACTCTTCATTTGGTTGACTTCAAAGGATAAAGTCATTGGAATGGATGAACATGGAAAGGCCATCATCAATTTTCAATTAAGTATTATTCTCTTGATCATCATTAGCATTCCCGCTATCCTACTATTTGGATTGGGAATTCTATCACTCATTTTTATTGGAATAGTGAGTTTTGTTCTCCCTATAGTGAATGCCGTTAAGGCCAGCAACGGTGAATCTCCAAGCTATTTCATGACTTTTCGGTTTTTTTCGTGATATCATAAGGAAGGAAGTAAAAAGGCCCTTTGGAATTCCAAAGGGCCTTTTTTTAGATGTGGTCCTAAATTAGTTATTCAGCATTACCGGCATTACCAACATGGTTATGTTTTCTCCTTCGTCCAGGCCGTCTACCGGGGTAAGGATTCCGGCACGATTGGGCAGGCTCATTTCCAGGGATACATCATCCGAACCGAGACTGTTCAACATTTCGGTCAAAAAACGGGAATTAAAGCCTATTTGCATATCATCACCTTGATAGGAACAGGTAAGCCGTTCCTCGGCCTTATTACTGTAATCAATATCTTCTGCGGATATATTCAATTCGGCTCCGGCAATTTTTAGCCGTATCTGGTGTGTTGTCTTATTGGAAAATATGGAAACCCGACGGACGGAACTCAAAAATTGATTTCTGGAGATGGTCAGTTTATTGGGATTTTCCTTAGGTATTACCGCCTCGTAATTTGGATACTTTCCATCGATCAGCCTACATATCAGTTCTGTATCTTCAAAACTGAATTTGGCATTACTGTCATTGTATTCTATGGTTACCTCGGACTCGCTTCCGGCCAAAATTCCCTTCAAGAGATTTAACGGCTTTTTGGGCATAATGAATTCCGCTACTTGGGATGCGGATACATCGGAACGTTGGTACTTCACCAATTTATGGGCATCCGTGGCAACAAAAGTGAGGTTCTCCGATGAAAACTGAAAAAAAACGCCGCTCATTACAGGTCGTAAATCATCGTTTCCGGCAGCAAATATGGTCTTAGAAATTGCCGTGGCCAGAACATCGCCCATAACGATTGTGGAGCTTGGATTTGCCAGTTCTACTGCTTTTGGGAACTCAGCGCCATCCGCATATGCCAAGGCGTACTTGCCATGATTGGAACTTATCTCCACAGTATTGTTATCCTCAACAACAAAAGTTAAGGGCTGTTCCGGAAAAGTCTTTAGTGTTTCCAGTAGCAGTCGTGCCGGGACGGCTATAGTACCCTCGTTTTCCGAATCCACTTGTAGTACGGAACTCATGGTGGTTTCCAAGTCGGAAGCGGAGATTGTTAATTCATTTTGCTTTAGATCAAAAAGAAAATTATCCAAGATGGGCAGGGTATTGCTATTATTGATTACTCCGCCCAACACCTGTAGGTGCTTTAAGAGATAAGTGCTGGATACTATAAATTTCATTCGCTGTTTTTTTACTTTTAGACCACTGACTTTACGATATGTTATAGAAATTGTTCCCTATCCTATTTGAACGGGGCAACTATGGACCAATGGCAATCAAACAAAGATATTTTAAATGTATTTTTTACCGAAACAAACTTATCAACAGCTAGGAGGCATATTTTCGTTTCCTCCAGTAGTTGAAAACAAAGCCGAAAATTAGCGTCAGCAGTATGGGAACACCTATATTTATTAGCTGCCATTTCATTTTTTCCTCTGCTATTTTTTGAGTGTTTAAAAAAGGAATGGCTACTTTTTTGTTGCGGATGTTTATAAGTCCGGTATCCTCCAACAGGTAATTGAAGGCGTTCACCAAAAATTCCTTGTTGCCATAAAAATTATTGGTCCATTTATCATAACCCAATTCAAGGGGCCTTCCATTTTGCAGTTGGTTTTTTATAACATCACCATCGGCAATGACGAGCATTTTATTTTCATTTCCTTGTTCCAGGGTTCCTTCAAGTTTAATTGGTTTTACGCGGTCGGTAAAGGCTGATTTGAATTTCCCTTCGATTAAGACGGCCAATGCCTTGTTTCCATTGGTATACAAATCCTTGTCCGGAGGGGTGTTCAAAATATCCAGGCGAATCTGTTTGGGTGTGCCCTCTATTTTGGAAAGGGGCGAACTACTATAGAGTATAGTTTTGGTATTGGAGTTGGCCAACGTATCCATGGCGTTTGAAAATTGAAATCGCAAGGCTTCCAAATTAGTAGTGATAGGATGGTCGTTTTGGGAGAATACCATGGGATTATAGTACCAGGGAACTGGCTCGTATTGGGAATTATTGCCTTCTCCGCTAGCCAAAACAATCTGCGTAAAATACAGGTCATTGACCAGGACAGGATTTATACGGACACCATAGTTAAAGAAAAAATCGTTTAGGTTTAAATCCCTGGGTAGGGCCATGGCCGTGCCTTTTTCATTGAAAAGACTATCCAGTTCCATGGCTACCTGATCAATCAACCAAACCGATTTTCCGCCATTTACAATAAACTGATCCAGGATGTATTTTTCTTCATCGGAAAAGGCTTCCGTAGGTTTTGCGATTAATGCTAGATCATATTGTTTAAGGTCATCCAGTGTCTTTTGCGGATCGGGTGCAACCGAATCTAGGGTAATGGCTCCAAGATTGTAGTAGTCCCGGATAGTGGATAGGAAATCTGCAATAAAGATGTCCTCCAGTTCCCCGTTTCCTTTAATGACGGCTATCCGTTTCTTTTCCTTTAGCGCAATCTTGGTAAAGGCATCCGCAAAGGCGTATTCCAAATGTTGTACCGAATTGTTAATACGATCTTCGGCGGTGGCACCTAACTTATTTTTTAGAAGGGGCACTTTTACCGTGGCATTTCTATAATTCACCATGGCCCAAGGAAAAACAATGTCCTGGGAAACGGATGTGTTGTCCTCTGTGGTGACCCGTGTGGGGGTAAGCCCAAGGGATTGAAGGTCGGTTATGACACCATCAATTTGCCCTTCCCCTTCCAGCGGATTTACGAAGTTAAATTTTAGATTGGGGTTTACTTCCGCAAATTCCTCCAAAATGGATCTTGTTTCGGTCTTTAACCTCAAAAATTCGGGGGTAAGATTTCCTTCCAAAAGAATATCAATGATGACCGGGCTTTTAAAACCGCTTACGGCATTTATCGAGGGGCCGGATAGGGTGTATCTTTCGTCCTCCGTGAAATCCCAACGGGTATAGAAAAAACTGGAAAGAATGTTTACGACTATCAACAGGATAGCCCCTTTTATAATGGATGTAGCACTCTTGCCCATTATCGCTTTCCGTACTTAAGTTGAACTACGACCCATAGTAAAAAGAATCCCGCAACGCTTATGAAATAAATGAAATCCCTACTATCCAGGACTCCCCTGGCCACACCTTCAAAATGGGATTTCATGCCCAATTCCCTGATAAATAGCCCCAGTTTACCGTTCGGGAATACAGTGGCGAGAGCTTCAAAACCATAATACATTAAGAAACACAATACGGTTGAAAGAATAAAGGCGATAATCTGATTTTCGGTCAAGACCGAAGTAAACAAGCCAATGGCATTGTAAACGGCCGCCAAAAACAGAAGGCCCATATATGATCCATAAATCAATCCCATATCCAGATTTCCGATGGTAACACCCAGTTGTGAAATTGTATACACATAGAAGAAGGTGGGTAGTAAAATGGCCAATACCAAAACAAAGGTTCCAAGAAATTTTCCCATAACCAGTTGCCAATGGGTTATCGGTTTAATGAGTTGCAGTTCCAATGTTCCCAATTTCTTTTCTTCTGAGAAACTTCGCATAGTCAGGGCCGGAATTAAGAACAAGAATATCCAAGGTGCCAAAAGAAAAAAGTTTCCTAAATCCGCAAAACCATATTCAAAAATATTGAAAGGGCCCTTGAATACCCATAGGAAAAGACCATTGAGCAAAAAGAACAATCCAATGACCATATAACCTATGGGAGAGGTAAAGAAAGATTGTATTTCTCTTTTAAAAATTGCCAACATATACCTAGTTTACCATATTCTTTTTGGAGATACTCCAAGCTTCCGGCCTTGCGTCAAAAAGGATCTTGGTCTTGCTCCAGGTTTCCCTAAAAAGATCAGATTTTCTATAGTCCTCCAAATATTTGGTATTTTCCCAGTGACTGTAGGTGAAAAATATAGTGGGATTGTCGATATCCTGATAGAGTTCCAATAGTGAACAACCTTTAAAACTCTGTATTTTTTGTTGGGTCTCGGCAAAAATCCGTTCAAAACTAGCAATATTTTCCTTTTTGAAAGTCAATTTTACAATACGTACCAACATTTAGAGAAAATTAATGGTTACGGTATCCCTATAGTCCAATCCCAATAGGGTAGAAGCTCCGCCTACCGTGCTTAGGTTACTTTTATAAATGGCCAGCTCAATATAGCCTGAAGAATTGAAAATGGCCAGCAGGTCTCCAGCGCCTTTGCGCCTGTTTTTGTCAAGCTCAAAATTTATGATGTCACTATAATTTTCATGTATTTCCTTTAATCTTGTTGTTCTTGCCTGTATTTCAAAATCCCTTCCTTTCCTATAACCCAAAAAAAACTTTTCGTGGATGTTCGTAACAACGTTCCCATAGTTGTCAATATAAATAACGCTACCGGTAATTCTTTTGCCATCCTCACTTGTTCTTGGCGAAAAATCCCTTAGTTCCTTGAGTTGATCAAACGGTTTACCCACTACCTCCAAGGTTCCTCCCCGTGCAATATGGCAAGCCACTTGGACCAAAATATCCCGGGTAGGAAAAGGCCCTGAAGTTATATTCGGCAAATGTATTTCCACTGCTTTTTCGGGTTTCATCTCGGAAGTGATAAGACCGATAACCCCAGTGTTGGCGGTTATAAAATAGTGCCCGTCCACCAAAACGGCAATGTGTTGATTTTCCTGTGTAGGTTCTGCGTCTACCCCAACAATATGTATGCTCCCTTCTGGAAAATGTTTATATGAATTCTCTAAGATATAGGCGCACTCATGAATATTGAAAGGGCTTATCTGGTGCGAAATATCAACAATTTGAGCATCGGGAAGCTCCTTATAGATGGCACCTTTTAATGTGCCGGAAAAATGGTCTTTTAGTCCAAAATCTGTAGTAAGGGTAATGATTGCCATGCAGCAATGTTGATATGTTTTTGGTTATGCAAACTGAAATTTTACTTAAGTTTGTTGAACAAAATTAAACAAAAAAACAGCCTAGCGAAATTATAATTTTCCTACCCTTAATTCTTTAAACACCAATAATTTTTGAACGAACTTATCTTAGAACTTACCGAAATAAGCCCCAGAGAGTTTTTTGGGCGCCAAAATGAGAATATAGACATTTTAAAAAAGTATTTCCCACAGTTGAAAATTGTAGCTAGGGGCAATAAGATCAAGGTATACGGGGATGAAGAACGACTTGAGGAGTTTGATCGGCGCTTTGATATGCTGGCCACACACTTTGCGAAATACAACAAATTGGACGAGAACGTAATTGAAAGGGTGCTTACCAGCACCACAGAGGAAGATTATAGATCCTCCGATAAGAGTGGCGATGTACTGGTACATGGCGTAAGTGGAAGACTCATCAAGGCACAGACCGCAAATCAACGTAAACTGGTAGATGCGGTAAATGCAAACGATATGGTCTTTGCTATTGGCCCGGCGGGAACTGGAAAAACATATACCGGAGTAGCATTGGCCGTAAAGGCACTGAAGGAAAAGCAGGTAAAGCGTATTATATTAACGAGGCCTGCCGTGGAGGCCGGAGAAAATCTGGGCTTTCTACCTGGAGATCTTAAGGAAAAGCTAGATCCTTATATGCAACCTTTGTATGATGCCCTACGGGATATGATTCCTTCGGAAAAGTTGGCACATTATATTGAAAACGGCACCATACAAATTGCACCCATGGCCTTTATGCGCGGCCGTACCCTGGACCATGCATTCGTAATTCTCGATGAGGCCCAGAATACCACGCATGCCCAGATGAAAATGTTCTTGACCCGAATGGGTAAAAGTGCCAAGTTTTTGATTACTGGCGATCCGGGACAGATAGATTTGCCCCGAAGGGTGATTTCCGGTCTAAAGGAGGCCCTACTTATTCTTAAAAACGTAAAAGGGATAGAAATGATCTATCTGGACGATAAGGATGTTATCCGACATAAATTGGTCAAAAAAGTAATTGATGCCTACAAGAACATAGAACATCAAAATTAATAGGGATATGGGCAACACAATTACGACCACCAATTTCAATTTTCCACGTCAACAAAGTATCTACAAGGGAAAGGTCCGTGAGGTGTACGCACTGGAAGGGGACCTATTAATTATGGTGGCCACTGACCGACTTTCGGCCTTTGATGTAGTTATGCCCAAGGGCATTCCCTATAAAGGCCAAATCTTGAATCAGATAGCAACCAAAATGATGGAGGCCACGCAGGACATCGTTCCGAATTGGTTGTTGGCCAGTCCTGATCCGAATGTAGCTGTGGGCCACGCCTGTGAACCCTTTAAAGTTGAAATGGTTATTCGAGGTTATCTTTCAGGTCATGCGGCAAGGGAATACAAAAAAGGGAAGCGCGTCCTCTGCGGAGTGCCTATGCCTGAGGGTATGCAAGAAAACGACAAATTTCCGGAACCTATAATCACTCCGGCTACAAAGGCCGAAAAAGGAGATCACGATGAAGATATTTCCCGAGAGGATATCTTAAAACGGAGAATTGTTGGTGAAGAGGATTATTTGGTTCTTGAAAAATATACCAGGGCGTTGTTCCAGCGGGGTACTGAAATTGCAGCCGGAAGAGGACTTTTGTTGGTAGATACCAAATACGAATTTGGAAAGACCAAGGAAGGAGAAATCGTTCTGATCGATGAAATCCACACGCCGGACTCGTCGCGCTACTTTTATACTGAAGGATATCAAGAACGGCAGGATAGGGGAGAACCCCAAAAACAATTGTCCAAGGAATTTGTCCGCCAATGGTTGATACAGAATGGTTTTCAGGGATTGGAAGGGCAGGTCGTTCCTGAAATGACGGATGAATACATTCAAACAGTATCCGAGCGATATATTGAATTGTATGAAAATATTACGGGCGAGACTTTTGTAAAAGCGGATATAGAGAATATTCAGGAGCGGATAGAAAAAAATGTCTTGGAATACCTTAACAATCCTTAATCTATTTTAATAACCATTTTAAGGTTACCTCTCTTTTCTCCCGCAGTTTTGCCATTATTTTAAGAAAGGCGATAGCTGTGATATAAGCATCGCCCAAAGCTGTATGGCGATCCTTTTTTGAGATATTGAATTTATCGGCTAATTCGTCTAGGGTGTAGTTTTCCTGTTGCTGTAATAGATTGGATCGTAAACGTGTTTTTTTATATAAGGTAGCCGTATCTAAATAGCGGTTTTTTAAATCAGGTAAATCCAATCGCTGTAGGGCGGCATTGATCATATGTATATCGAACAGGGCATGATGGGCTATTATAACCGCATTTCCCAAAAATGCCAAAAACCTTTGTAATGCCTCTTCTTCCGGAATGGTATCATTTCTTCCCTCTTTACGGATACCATGTATTTTAACTGTTTCTTCGGAATAAACCTCTTGTTCCAGATAGGCCGAAAAACTATCGGCAAGGCTAATTTTTGCGTTTTGTAGTGTTAAGGCCCCAATGGATAGGATACGGTCTTTCGCATAATCAAAACCGGTAGTTTCAGTATCCAATACCACAAAGCGGACTTCCTGCAGATTTTCCGTTGGCTTTTTTTGGAACAAAGTTTCGTATTCCTTCCAGAACATAGGCAAATCGCTTCTTCTTTTTTTATTAAAAAGACCCATTACCCCAATAAATTAGATACCTTAAAGCGAACGGAAAGCAATTCCTGTACTTCCTTTATGGTCTTAAAAGTTCGTTTCAACTTTATCTTTTCTTCTTTGTTCAATTTTTCCAAGGCAATATACCTACCGGAGTCATGATGCAATAACCCTTGTTTTGTCCTAAACTTCAAAAGCGCCTTGGTCGCGTAGGAACAGGCCAAATAAAACTCTTTGTTTTTAGGTTCCAGTTCCGCTAATTTTTCATAACGTTCCCAAGTATTACTTATCGCTTTGACGGAATGGGACAAAATAAGCACCCGTGCTGCATCGATAAGGGGCATCAATGCCCTCCGTTTTAGATCGAAGAAATCCTTGTGTGCTCCGTCCTGTTCCACCAAAAATTGACGGAAAAACCCAGTCGGACTTGGGTTTTGCAATGCACCGCTAGCCAGATGCAGAAAGAAAATGGGATATTTTTCCATGCATTGGAAAATATGCTTGGATAGCTCATTTACTATTTCCTTATCCCCATAAGAAACATTGTAATCAAAAAATATAGAGGACATGAGCACTTCGTCCGGCCCTGGATTGATGATCCAGTGGGACACTTTATCTTTCCATTCCTGCTGGCTAAGGCACCATTTGGGGTTCGACGCCATCATTTCTGCGGGGCAGTAGTCGAAGCCAATTATCTTAAGGCCATGAGTAATATGTTTGGCTAGGGTCAAGAAATAATTGGTGACTTTGGGCAACTGGTTTTCCGCCACATCTTCAAAGAGTAGGGCGTTGTCCTGATCGGTGTGCAACAGTTGTTCGCTACGTCCCTGGCTGCCTATGGACAACCATGCAAATTTGGCTGGTGGCGGTTTTCTCATTTTCTTTAATGAGATGGCAATAACCTGTTTTATACAGGTGTCATTGAGTTCGGAAATTATTTTGGCTGTTAGTCCCATGGGAATATTTTGATCTAAATATCCCTGTAAAAGATGTTGAATACTTTTTCGTAGCGGCTTTATCTGTTTGTATTTGTTTGCGCGTTTGATCGCCTTCACCAATACGGCAGGATTGTCCCCTAGGGATACCATCACATCATGCTTGGAAAGAATACCTACGGCTTTGGTATGGGGCGTCCCATCACGGGTAAGCACCAAGTGACTGATATTGCTTTTCATCATGGCCATTTGGGCTTGGGTTACGGTCATTTTTCTGGGATAGGTAATCACGGGCCGGGACATTATTTTTGATGCAGGAGTGTTTATAGGAAAGAGGCCTGTAACAATTTTATTTCTCAAATCCTTGTCCGTAATAATGCCGATAGGTAGCTCATCTTCAATTACTAATATGGATCCGATCCTATGCTTGGTCATAGTTTCAGCTACTTGTTTCATGCTAGTATTGGCGGTACAACTCACCAATTTTTTGGAATAATTTACAGGTTGTAGGTCCAACAACTTTACCTCAGGGTTTATGCTTTGGGCATTTTCGTTCCCGTAGAGTTTTCCCCTATGTACTTTGGAGTAGGGGTTACGGGTATTGGACGCAAAGCTTTCGATAAGAAAATTTCCCACCTCCTCATTTTCCTTGGCATAGGGCTTAAATATGGCGATCGGGATGCCGTATAAGATGCTTTCCTCATGGGCCCGGGCCTCCAATTTGTAGTTTTCATGGGCCATTAGGGGCCGAAGACCAAAAACATCCCCCTCATCACAAATGTCCACAATTTCATTATTGGCAGTTTTTCGAAGGGCAACGGCCCCTTCATGGACGATATAAAAAAAATCATGGGGGGGTTCGTCCTCGGAAAAGACCAAACCACCTTTTTCATAATATACAATGTATACCTGTTGGGAGAGCGCATCCAATTGCGATTTTTCCAATGCATTGAAAGGGGGGAAGTTTTGGAGAAAATCGGCCACCCTTTCAGAGATGGTATTTTTCATACCGAAGTTTTACAGCTAAAGTTACTCCATGATCCGGAAAGAAAAGCAAAAAGACCACAAATTATGGTTTGGATGATATCAATGGATTTGGTGATGCGGCACAGAAAATATAAGAACAGACATTAGCATATGGTTTAATACGGGTAAGGTATAGAGTGTATTTCATCGAAATAATTCGACAATAATTCAGTTTGTAGAATAAAATCTACATTTATTACAATAAACCTTAGAAAACACAGTTAAATAGAGACGAAAAGAATCAAAACCATATATCAATTTAACTTATTTTCTATGAAAACTTCCCCCAGCCATATGGCTTCAAAAGCCATATTCAGATGTCTGTTTAGGCCAGACTTTTTTGTTCGACCATTCAGATGCTTTCCTATATGATTCCATAATTACTGATTGAAAAACTCATATAGTCAATCCCCCCAGGAGATGTTCTTCATCGGGATTACTGGGTGTCAATTACCATACCGGTTATGGTAAATGACCTCTCCGGTAAGAAAGGCTTTTTGGCCTAACAGGCTCAGGGGTAACGGCTTTGTGCGTTGCGTGAAACATGCCGATCCAGGACTAGGGCATAACCCTAAAAATGGAAATCGTGGGGTCCTATCCCCAACGGAAAAAATAATCAAGAAACATTCAGATAATACAATAAACCAAATGAAATCAATCGTAAAAATTATAAAAATGAAAAAGATAGACCTATTCACCATTTCATCCCTTGTCCTGTTGTTCCATGCGAGTTTAATGGCCCAGACCACGGAGTATTCCAGTTTCCTGAACGGTCTGGTTTCCGCATATGCGTTGGAAAGCACCACGGAAGTGACCGATGAATTGGGTGCCAACAACGGTAGCATAAACGGCGCAACCCTAGTGGAAGGCAATATAGGAAATGCCCTAAACTTTGAAGGTTCCCAGGCGACCATGGCGGTAATCCCCAGTTCCCCGAGCCTAGATCTTGATGGAACGGAGACGACCTTTATGGTAGATATTTATCCGACCGCCAATGGACAATCCAGGGTAAGTGTAATACTGCAGAAGGGATGGGGACACATCGGGGACAATGTTTACTCGGTATCCTATAACAGGGAAAATGAGATAAGGTTCAGGAACTATATCGATGGTGTCCGCAGGGATTTTACTAGTACAACGACCGCTCCCCTGAACACTTGGTCAAGGATCATCTGTGTCTGGAAATCAGGGGAGCAGAGAGTTATCCGGATAAATTCCGCGATCGATGTAGAGGAAACGATTTATACGGGCACACATAGTGTTAGCCCAAGTAAGGATGTCACCATTGGTTCCTATGATGTGCCCACCCCTTCCGAAACACGCAGTTTTGTGGGCAGGATTGATAATGTAATGATCTGGAACCGGGCCTTGACAACAGAGGAACAAGATATCCTGATAAACGAAAACCTGGGCTTCCCGGATTTTAATGTTGCCCCAGACCCAGATACGGATTCAGATTCGGATACGGAAACAGATTTGGATCAAGATCCGGACAGCGGTTTGGAATCCAGTGTTTGGTCTACCAATGGCGACACCGCTTATTACACGGGTGGAAATGTGGCCGTGGGCGTTGCTACTGTACCTGACGGCTACGAAATGGCCATAGAAGGTAAATTGATTACCGAAGAGGTCAAGGTGCAGCCCAGTGGTGACTGGCCCGATTATGTCCTTGCCAAAGGCTATGATCTACCCACTTTGGAAGAGGTGGAGAATTTCATCAAGAAAAAGGGCCATCTCATCCATATTCCTCCGGCAGCTGAGGTAGAGGCCAACGGCATCCAACTTGGTGAGATGAACAAGCTGCTCTTGGAGAAGATCGAGGAGCTGACACTTTATATACTGGAACAGGAGAAACGGATCTTAAGATTGGAACACATCGGTTCAATTCAACAAAAGAAATAAAAAAACGAGTAAAATCATGAACACCAGACCATTGCTTTATGTTGCGTTAATACTCGGTACCTTAGGGTTTTCCCAAGAACCGACAGAAGACGATTTCTATCAGGAAGAAGTCAATAAACTGGTAAAGGTACCCCTTTCCCCAGAAGCTGCGGCCTTTGCCCAGTACGGTAATACCCCGGTGAACCAGTATTCCGGTATTCCGGAAATAAGCATTCCCCTTCATGTTATTCCCGGTCGTGAGATGGATATTCCCATTTCCCTTACTTATGATGCCTCGGGTATAAAAGTGGAGGCTCTTTCCTCTTGGGTGGGACTCAACTGGAACCTGAACTTCGGAGGAAGAATTACCCGCATGGTCAACGGACTTCCGGACGATTATTTTGCCGGGGGCTCCTATAGTTCGATAAGCACCCCTGGTATATCCGACAAGATCAATAGCTATTCCCAAAATAACAATCGATTTCCCGATCAAGATGCCGCATTGGTGTATTTCAATTTTTTAAAGGATATCCAAATGAATTTTACGGACGCCGAACCGGATTACTATATGTTGAACGTACCGGGCATTAATGAGACCATAGTCGTGGACATAACGGATAACAACACCCCTAAAGTACTGAATAACCCGCGGATCAAGGTGGAAATGACCACAGGTTCGGGTACTGTAAAGCCCATAGAGAGTTGGAAGATTACGCATGAAGATGGCACCATATATCATTTTGAAGCCAAAGAGGACACGGAAGTCGTCGGGAACGATACCGAGAGTTCGGGTGCCATAAATTACCAGTATACCTCGTCCTGGCTCTTGACCCGAATAGAGTCTTCCAACAAAAAGGACAATTTTGTTTTTGACTACTCCGATAGTGGATATTGGGCCGATCCGCAACCGGCCTCTTCGGCGGTAACGGCCATTACCAAAATTGTGCCCACACAGAATTTTTATCGGAAGCCGAACCAGCAATTTGCTGGCAGTGCGCAATACAGAACATCCCAACAATTCCTGACCCGTATTTCCAATAATGGGAGTACTCTGGTTACCGTGACCTTAGGGAACCGTTTGGACGTAAACGAAGCACTGACCCAAACCCGATTGGAAAGCCTGAATTTCCGGGATTATCTGGGACAGCCCATAAGGAGTATCTATTTTGACAATCAGGATTACTTTAACTTGGATGGCCTTACCGTAAGTCCCAATGGTCCGCTACCCGAGGGTAAGGACAGAATGGACGTTCGCCTCAAATTGAACGGTTTCCAAATAAAGGGTACCGACGAAAAGACCTATCAAGCCTATAGTTTTGAATATGACCGACCGGACGACCTGCCCTCAAGGGATTCCAAAGGCATGGATAAGTTGGGCTACTACAATGGCGCGGATGGCGCGGATGGTAATCCTAAAAACTCGACTTTGTACCCCAAGTATTCCCTAGGTGACAACACGCTTGCCGGAGCCAATAGGGATTTCAGCCCCAATTATGCAAGGATCGGCCTGCTCAAAAAAATCAATTACCCTACGGGAGGGTTTACGGAGTTTGACTTTGAGTCGCACGATATCTATAAATCCAGCTCCAATACCGCTACAGTATACTTTTTTGGGTTGAATGTCAACAGCGATACCCAGGCCAATCCGGATTTATTTACCAACGGGGGATTTTGCCATGATCCGTTTGGGGTCTTTGATCCCAAAATCAAAATTGCGACCTTTGTTATTGAGGAATCCGGGGAATACGATATCAGTTTAGAAAACAATAACGCCAACAGTATTGCCTATATCCAGTATTTCGGTTCGGAATGTAGGATCAAGAACGGTGTGGAGGTTTGTCCGGAAAACCGCTATACCACGTATTGTGATTTCCATACGGTCGCAGGTTCAGCCCTTTTTAATTCGGAGCGCCATGGCACGAGTCTTACCACCCATCTCGACTCCGGGTCCTATGCCGCCATTGTGCTACTAGATCCCGGTAGCTCAGGGAATACGGATCTAAGGATCAGTCAAGAGGTAACTACCACTTTTTCCTCCAACCGGGAGGTTGGGGGTATTCGTATTGCACAAATACGGGACTACGCCGATGCTGGATCCGTGGCACGTATCAAAGACTATAGCTATCGTGTCGGTGGAAGAAGTACCGGTAAGGTCTCCTTTGAACCTAATCTGGTAAAGACCCAAGGCTTTAAGGATATTGATAACAATGATATAGCACAAATTCTTAGAACGGCAGGGTTTCCCAAGGGGGATGCACCTTATGTAACCTATGGTTCCGTTACGGAAAGGCTATTGGATGGGAACGGCAATTCCGAGGGACATACGACCTATGAATATTACGGTGGCCTAAGTGGTACCGTTCCAAGATCAAGCCCACCCTACGAAAACAGCTACTTCTCCAGTCTAAGTATCGGCAATCCTCAATATACCAAACGCTACAATAAGGATAATCATCTGGTCTCACAAACCGAGGTCCAATACTTTGAAGGACCGGAGCCTTCCGTTGGAGGGGCTACCGTGGCCAAGACCCGAGGCATTGCGGTCTATACGGATGCCAACGATTCGGATAAGGTAGTAGTCCTAAAACGAAGAACTGATCCGGATGGTACCGATTATGTGACCTACGATTATAGGAATTACTATTGCCCACCCTCAGGAGGCCGTTGTCTGGTACCCGTATTGACCGATCCAAATGACTTGGCCATTTTAAATGACTTCAGTACGTTGAGAATGCGTTTATGCGGGGCCGCAGGTACCTATGGAGGGGTCTCTCTGGTTGCCGAAACCGGCCGTTTTGGGGATTTGGCCAATGACCCCAAAGAAGTGTTGTCTGCCGAAACTACGGAATACGATTCCGAGGTAGAGTATCTACCCAGACGTATACGTCATACAAAGAGCAACGGTAAGACCTTTGAGACCACTAACTACTATCCCTTGGATGGTGTTGTTGCCGGATCCCAAGACCTATTGGACAAGAACAATAGACGCGAGATTGTACGGCAAGATGTCGTACGGGATCCGGATGCCACCACCCCGGTCCTTATCTCAAGACAATCTACGGATTTTGAAGCACTAAGTCCAGGTATTGTAGTGCCCACATTGATCAAGATAGGCAAGGGAAGCTCGGCCACTACACACCTGGAGGATCGGGTAGTATTGGATTACTATGCGGACGGTTCCTTGTTGGAGTCCCAAAAAGCCAATGGGACCAGCACCTTTTACCTATGGAACAACAGGGGCCAATATCCTTTGGCGAAAATTGAAAATGCCACACGCACAGAAATAGAGAATGCCTTGGGAATAAACGAATTAGAAGAATTTAGACCAAATACACAGACCCTTACCGAAGCGCAGGAGCAGAATTTACGGAACAAAATCCCCCATGCCATGGTTACTACCTATGAGTATAACCTACTTATTGGACTGATCAAGATGACCGACCCTAGGGGATACAGCACCTTCTTCGAGTATGATGCCTTGCAGCGATTAAAATTGGCCAAGGACCAGGAAGATCACATTCTTACGGACTACCAATACAAATACGCAACGGAACAATAGAACCTCTGTAGACCTCAATTTGTGGTACCATCAGCAGAATAAACCATTGTACGGACCCGGGATGAATACAGGCATTCCGGTCCAGGAGGTTTGCGTAAAACAAATGAAAATCAGTATACCCTAGTAAATATAACGAATTATGAAAAGGTCCCAACATCTTATAAAAACATTGAAATGCATCCTGATCATCTGTCTGGTCGGTTTTGCTAACAACATTGGAAATGCCCAAGGAGGCTGTTTTGGGGTTTCAGCTCCGCAAATGAGTTTTTCATCCAGCGGGGGCACTATTTCTAAAACCATTCAACATAACTGTTCCGGAGGAAGGTTTACCGTAGGCAGTAAACCCAATTGGCTAACGGTCTCCATTTCGGGATCTCGGGTAACGGCCACGGCGCCGGCCTATTCGGGAGCCGAAAGAAAAGGAAATATTGTGCTGTTGTACAACGGTTCCACATCAGGAGGTGTATCGGTGGTCCAAAATAAAGGGGTAAAGCCTCCGCCTCCGCCCCCGTGCAGCATTTCCGGTTTTACTGGGAGCACCTTCAGTGCAACGGGACAGACCAAAAACTATACGTTGTCCTACTCCAATTGTCCGTCCAATATTTATTTCACCTTCAAGCGCGTGGTCAACGGCCAGGAGCAAAATTTACCCAGCTGGATCCAGGTTTCGCAACCTTCCAGCGGGCGGGTGAGCGTTACTTTTTCCCGAAACTCTGGGACATCCAGTAGAAACGTCGTCCTGATCGGAAAGCGTCAGGACGGGGGGACACCTGGTATAGGAGGTACCTTTGTACAGCATTGTATTGAAAAGACCTGGTATGCGGACAGCGACAACGATGGCTTTCGAGATCCCGGGAGCACGCCCCAGAAGGACTGTGTCAATAGGGGTTCGGGGTGGACCCAAAATACAACGGTGGACGTATGTCCATCGGAATACAATGAACAAAATACGCTGAAAAACTGGTATCGGGATACAGACAATGATGGTTATCGCGACCCTGATGGCGAGATGCGCTCCCAATGTAACAAACCTACCAACGGACATTGGACCTTGAGCACCAAGAATGATCAATGTCCATCACAGCCCGGCCCTGGATCGGGGACCAACGGTTGCGATCCGGACTGTGCAAGCGGATACCTACGGGAGGACGGCACCAGTACAGGTCCACCGGCAAGCAACAACATTCCCGTGGAATTTTCCTTTTCGGAGGACGGGGGGACCGCCTGGGTGGAAATGGTCTTCCCCGATGGCAGTTGTGCCACTCCGTATAACCCCGTGTTCGAGGATGTGCCCGGATGGCTCACCTTGACCCCGGCATCGGGCAACAGGATAAAGATCGTATGTTCGGCCTACACCACCCGGGGCGGTGAAAGGCATACGCAGCCACCAGTACGGGTAGAGGTGATCAACAATGTCTTCATCGGTACTATTTCCGTGGCACAGGACGGCCCGCCCCTGCCCTGTACGGTTTCCGGGAACCTGGATGGTACCTTTGACGAAAACGGGGAGGAACTGACCTTTCCGTTGACCTATGACAACTGTTCCGAAGAAGCGACTTATGATATTAAAAGATCGGACGGCAGTGCCTTACCCGATTGGGCGACCGTCATCAAAGACGGACCGGACGAGATAACGATTCGGCTGGACCGAAACGACGAACAGTCGTCCAGGACCCTGACGGTGGTGGCCACAGGAATCAACGATTCCTCCCTTTCCGTAGGGGGACAACTTACGCAATCCTGCGACCTCCAGACATGGTACAAGGATAAGGACAATGATGGTTGGGCGGAGTTTGCCGTAGAGGCATGCAGCCAGCCCACGCCCACGGAATGGTACAAGCTGTTGGCGGACATAGAGGGTACCGGGGATTGTGACGATGACGATTCATCGATCAACCCGGGTACCACCTGGTACGAGGATACGGACGGGGACAATTACAAGGACCCAAATGGGGCAATACAATCCAGTTGTACCCCACCCGCTACGGGAAATTGGACCAATTCACCGGAATCCGTCGATGACCAATGTCCTAACCAATCTGCACCGGGGCCAGGAACCAATGGTTGCGATCCGGACTGTGCGAGCGGATACCTTCGGGAGGACGGCACCAGTACAGATCCACCGGCAAGCAACAACATTCCCGTGGAATTTTCCTTTTCGGAGGACGGTGGGACCGGCTGGGTGGAAATGGTCTTCCCGGACGGCAGTTGTACCAGCCCTTACAATCCCGTGTTTGAGGATGTCCCCGGATGGCTTACCTTGACCGTGGAATCGGGCAACAGGATAAAGCTGGTATGCTCGGCTTATACCACCGCAGGAGGAGAAAGGCGTACACAGCCACCGGTACGGGTAAAAGTGATCAACAACGTTTTCATCGGCAATATCTCAGTGGTACAAGACGGCCCGCCCGTGCCCTGTACGGTTTCCGGCAGTCTGGATGGTACCTTTGACGAAAACGGGGAGGAACTGACCTTTCCATTGACCTATAACAACTGCTCTGCACAAACGACCACTTATGATCTTAAAAGACCGGACGGTAGTGCCTTGCCAGACTGGGTGACGGTGGTAAAAGAAGGCCCGGACGAGATAACGATCCGGCTGGATAGAAACGACGAACAATCGTCCAGGACCCTAACGGTGGTGGCCAAAGCGATTACCGATTCCTCCCTATCCGTAGGGGGACAACTTACACAATCCTGCGACCTCCAGACATGGTACAAGGACAAGGACAACGATGGCTGGGCAGATTTTGCTGTTGAAACATGTAGCCGACCCACACCCGCGGAATGGTACAAGGTATTGGCGGACATAGAGGGGACCGGGGATTGTGATGATGACGACCCATTGGTCAACCCGGGTACCATTTGGTACGAGGATACGGATGGGGACAATTATAAAGATCCCAATGGAGAGGTAGTAGAGGCGTGTAGTCCGCCCGAAGGGAACTGGACCTCGGACCCACGTTCATTGGACGACCTATGCCTGGACCATGCCAACAGCACCGAGGGGAGCAATGGCTGTAATCTGGATTGTTTGCCCTTCTCGATAGATCCTGGTATTATTGAGTTCACCGACCAGGGGGGAACACAAACGGCTACTGTAAAAATAGGATGCACCTCGGGATACACCATAGAAGTACAGCCCACCAGTTATGACTGGCTCACGATCAACTTAAACGGTACTTCCCTGGAACTGGAATGCGATCCGGGTACCGAGGCCAAGGATATCACCATAAACCTAACGGTCAACGGAAATTCCGGAGGAGGATTGCGTGTAAAACGAAATCCGCCACCTCCGCCCCCTTCCTGTGAGGCAGACCCGATTTCCAACGTAGTTCTGGGAGCGTTTGCAGATTCCCAATCGGTAACGGTGACCTTTGTAGAACCTAGTAATTGTAGCGGCGCTATCTATCTTGGACATCCCTATGAAGAATCAGTCCCGCAATGGCTGAATATAGAACCTTCGGCCAACACCTTTACATTAAGTGCGGGAATTAACGATACCGGTACTACAAGGACCACGACCCTGGCCGTGTTTAGGGATGATGGAACGGGAACCGGCACCACCGTACCCGTTGGAGTATCCTTTAACATAACCCAAGCCAGTTGCCTTATGGAATGGTTCCTGGATGCCGATGGCGACGGACATGCCTCTGAACGGATGGATTCCTGTTACGATCCGGGAACGGGATGGACCGAGCGGCAGATGCCGGTAGACGATTGTGATGATACCGATCCGGAGATGTCGGGCGAGACCACATGGTATGAGGATGAGGATGGTGACGGATGGGGAGATCCCCTTAACTACATTACCCAATGTACCGTTCCAGTAGGTTATGTAAGCAACAATTCCGATCTCTGCCCTATGGTCCACGATACTTCCAACAACTGCAACGGTACAGGGAGCCCCGTAATAGCTGCGGATAACTATCTGTATACCCGAACCTACCAATCGGAAAGCTTAACGGCTTCGGACTTCTTTACGGAAAACGATGACCTCATACAGGACATCGCCTATTACGATGGTCTGGGCAGACCCGTACAGCAAATAGGTATAGACTATACCCCGGCCAAATATGATATCGTGACCCCGATAACCTATGACGACTACAGCCGGCAGCATAAGGAATACCTACCCTATGCGGTTACGGACAATGATTTGGGCACCTATCGCCCCGATGCCCTTTCCGGGACCCATACGTTTTATGATACGCCCAAATACCAAAATACGGCAAACCCCTATTCCGAAAAGGAATTTGAGCCATCCCCTTTAAACCGGGTCTTAAAACAGGCCGCCCCTGGGGAGGAGTGGAAGCTTATAAAAAATGCGGACGACCATAGCATCGAGTTTGCCTACCTGACCAATATCCAGGACCCGAACAACCCGGACGACCTGAACAACGACAACGTACGGCTGTTCCAGGTAGACCTAAGTGGTGGGGACGAAAACCCGGCACTGGCCGAAAATGGTTTTTATTCGGAAGGTGAACTCTATAAAAATATTACGAAGGATGAGAATCATGACACGGCAGACGGCAAATTGCACACCACAGAGGAGTACACGGACAAACAGGGCCGGGTAGTGTTGAAACGCAACTATGCGGACCTCTCCCCCCTAGGGGGAGACACAGAGGGGGCCCATGACACCTATTATGTCTATGACGATTATGGCAACCTTACCTATGTACTACCGCCCAAGATGGAGGCGAGTACGGCCAGCCTTACGGACATCAATACCCATCTGGCGGAACTGGGTTACCAGTATGTCTACGACCATCGCAATCGTTTGGTGGAGAAACGGATTCCCGGCAAGGGCGAGGAATATATCATCTACAACAAACTGGATCAGCCCATTATGACCCAGGATGCCAACCAAAGGGCGAAATCGCCGGATGAGTGGCTCTTTACCAAATACGATGGTCTTGGCAGGGTGGCCTATACGGGTATCGCTGTGGAAACCGGCGACTATTCCCGGGAACAGATCCAGGAAGAGGTAGATGCCTTTACCGATCCTCTATGGGTGATCCAAAGCGAGGAAGAGGTCACTTTTGGCGGTACGGATATCTATTATAACAACGGGGCCTACCCGAACAATACCGCCATCCCAGATGACCCTATGGTGGTCCTGGACGAGGTATTGACGATCCATTATTACGATACCTATGTGGATGGGCCGTCGTCCGCTCCCGCTTCGGAAACACCATTGGGTTCCGATTCCGAGACGACCCATAGCGATGCGCTACAGGGCCTTCCCACGGTTGCCCGGGTAAAGGTTCTGGACGTTCCGGGTCCCAATGTCTGGATCAATACCCAGACCTATTATGATGCCAAGGGCAGGGTAATCCAGACCTATTCCCACAATGCCTATCTGGAAACGATAGATATTGTGGAGACCCAGTTGGATTTCATTGGCAAGCCTATAAAGGTGAGGACCAGCCATACGCGCAACGGTATGACTATCGTTACGATAGACAATTTTAGCTATGACCATAACGGCCGCCTTCTGGCCCAGACCCAGTGCATCGGGGACGGAACCCTTGGAGAGGCCTGTCCTACCACTGGCAATTTGGATGAGGATCTGCTCTGGGACGGACTGGGTACCATCAACTCCGATACCGGGGCCACCCATAGTATTACGGTAAGGAACGCGGACATTGTACCGGGCACCGGGGGTACCACTTTACGTATTGTGGACGATGGCGGGCAGGAACTCATCGTATACAACAATTATGATGAACTGGGCCAATTGGCCCATAAGAAAGTAGGTGGGACGCCTGGTAGCGATTATAGCACGAGCCAAGAACTCCAGGAGGTGGACTATAAATACAATGTAAGGGGATGGTTAACGGATATCAACGATATTTCCGATGCGGTTCCGGACAAATTGTTTAACTTTAAGCTAAGTTACGATCAATCCCCCGATCCATTGTACAACGGTAATATCTCACAGACCCAGTGGCGTACCGCCAATACGGACAATACCTTAAAGTCCTATGGCTATACCTATGATGCCCTGAACCGGATAACCAGTGCCCTGGACAACTCCGGCAATTATGATGTAAGCCATATCACTTATGACAAGATGGGGAACATTCTTACCCTAAAGAGGAACGGATGGCAGGACGAAGAGGGTACCATAGCTTACCCCGATATGGACATCCTGGATTACGATTATGGTCCGGGGAACAAGTTGACCAAGGTAAGCGACATGGGCAATGTTGCCTATGGTTTTCGTGACGGTACCAATACCGATGACGACTATGCATATGATGCCAACGGCAATATGACCCGTGACCTGAACAAAGGTATCGGAACCTCAAGTACCGATGGCATCACCTACAACCATCTGAACCTGCCTACGGGTATAGAGATCGGCGGAGGCGGAGGAAACGGTACCATAGACTACATTTATGATGCCACGGGCCTAAAACTAAAAAAGCAGTTAAGCAACGGCAACAGTACGGAATATGCCGGCAACTATATCTATGAAGGTGGTAATTTAGTTCAGTTCTTCCATCTCGAGGGGTACGTTGAACCCGATGGTTCGGGAGGGTACTCATACATCTACCAGTACATTGACCATCTCGGAAATGTGAGGCTTTCTTACAGCGATCTTGACAACAATGGTTCCATTGATGCTGGGTCTGAGATACTCCAAGAAAGGAACTACTACCCCTTTGGATTGGAGCATAAAGGTAACAATAATATGATACAGGGAGTCGAAAGCAATTATAAACAGTTCCAAGGTCAGGAATGGACGGAAGACTTGGGACTGAACATACATGAATGGAAGTACCGTGTGAGCGACCCTACCATAGGACGATTCTGGCAGATTGACCCATTAGCAGAGGATTATAGTTATCAATCTCCTTATAACTTTTCCGAGAATAGGGTAATCGATTCCGCTGAACTTGAAGGTCTGGAAAGGATATTTGCGGCAGATGGGAAGTTTATCGATCAAGCCGGAGACAGTCAAGAAATCAGAGTGTTGAATAATAGGGCTGGAGATGTTCAAGGTCTTATAGGAATTGTAAATAACCCAGATTCGTCGCCCGAAGACGTAGAAGTTGCACAAAAAACACTCAATAGCGTTAGTCACCATGGATTTGAATCAATGGATGAAGCAGCTGGTAATTTTGCTTTTAACTACAATGTGGCTTCTATTGAAGCTGACAAGGAATTTGGAGCTGTACTCAACACGGTAACCTTATCAAATGAAGACGGAAATAATATAGAAGGTACTAATAACAATACTGTTGTAGTACGAGGTCCAAAAGTGGAAGGTGCCGAAGATAAAGTTGGGACTAATGTTATAAAAGCTGCTAAAGATGCTGGTACGCCAGGTGTATTGTCAGGTCTGGTACATACCCATGGTAATGAATCAAACGACTTTTCCAGAGGTGGTGATATGGGTGGATTACTTCGCGCTACAGATGAGTCAACATCTAGAAGTTATAACATCCCTGTCTACATGTCAAATAAGCGAGGACAATTAAAAGTCTTGGATGTTAATAGAGGACGTGATGAAACATTACCAAAGAGAGTTCCAAAGTGAATTAAAGATTAACTTAAAACTAGAATGAATGTGTCGTACATTTTTTTTGATAGTTGTCATTTTTTGCCTTAAAGGATGCAAGAACAAGGATGCTCCTTTGTATGAAGCAATGAATACCATAGAATCTTCATGGTCTATGGACGAGTTAGAAGATTTTGTAAGGAAACCAGATAGTATCGCATTGCCAGAGGTACACTTTGGACAGGCTTTGGTTTTTAGGAATAAAGAATTACGAAATCCAGAGGACTCGACATTGCTCAAATACTTCCATTCTTTGGGTGTTTATCATGAAGACTACATGTCGAGTATAGTATTTACCTCTTTACATCGAAAATTAAATGATAAGCCCATAGAACTGGAGAATCAATTAAAAAACATACACTTGATAATGAATGGCACTGCACAACGTGAAAATCAAAATACAAAGAGAGCGTTGTATTATTATAATAAGTACAAAGAAGGAGATACGATTTTCATTAGGATGCCCCTTTCAAATGGAAAGTCTGCAACACGTCATTCCTATCCAGAAGATAGTAATTGGGTTTATAATGATACAACCGATTTGTTGATGAAAGGGATTATCAAGGAGAAAGAAGAATTAAAGGATACTTTTAATATGTATTTCAAATTTAAGATATTGTCTATTAATCACAAAAACATCAAGTTTTTATCCGATGAAATTAGTGTTGGAGATGAAATAGAGTCTGATTTTAGACTTGACATTATTCAGGACTCCATGGAGGGTAATGGAACAAAATAGACATGTTAAATTTTAATGGATAATTAACCGAGAATCAGCGGCCAAGGGTAATGTTCCAAATTGGTACTTTTCTGAAGTATGTTCCTAGGTCCTTCATGGCCAATAATATAGAAGTGTTGGAGGCTGCTTATCAGCGGCCTCTTAGCATTTTGCCAGAAATTAGGGTATATCGTAGCTTTCTTGTAATGAAGGTTACCTCTGCTAGGTGTTTTAAAATGGCGCTTGGTTCTAAACAAACTACGTTATAGCTGTGAACCAATTATTTAACTTAAGGCTAAGTTACGATCAATCCCCCGATCCCTTGTACAACGGCAACATTTCACGGGCCCAATGGCGCACAGCAAGTACGGACCATACTTTGAAGTCCTACCAATATACCTACGATGCGCTCAACCGGATAACAAACGCTACGGACAATATGGGAGGCAACTATGGGCTTTCCGGAATCACTTATGACAAGATGGGGAACGTTCTTACCCTAAAGAGGAACGGATGGCAGGACGAAGAGGGGACCATAGCTTACCCCGATATGGACATCCTGGAATACGATTACGGTACAGGGAACAAGTTGACGAAAGTAAGCGACATGGGCAATGTTGCCTATGGTTTTCGAGACGGTACCATAGACTACATTTATGACGCCACGGGCCTAAAACTAAAAAAGCAGTTAAGCAACGGCAACAGTACGGAGTATGCCGGCAACTACATCTATGAGAACGGTACCTTACAGTTCTTTAGCCACCCGGAGGGATACTTCAGGTTCGATGGCACTCCCCCTGAGGGGGAGCCGGAGGGGGCCCATGTCTACCAGAACAAGGACCACCTTGGAAATTGAGTTTGCCCTAATGATAACTGTATGATTTGCCTGAAAATACAAAGACAGCGGGTACTTTTAAGTATCTCGGAATCAGAATACATGCTTTTTTAGTTTTTTTACTATAAAAAAGAGAAATTTATCTAAAAAAATGACATTTAATACCATTTTATAGAATATATTCATAATTATGTACTAATATTGCCGTTATATCTCAAAACCTACCCCTTTGAGAAAAACAATCTTCTTTTTTAGTATAGTATGTTCCATTATGGGAATTCAGGCCCAACAGGAAGGGGCCATCTGGTATTTTGGTGACAATGCCGGTCTCGATTTTAGAAGTGGAACTCCGGTTCCTTTGACCAATGGTGAACACTACATCTTTGAAGGTTGTGCCACAATCTCTACTCCTGACGGAAATTTGTTGTTGTATTCGGATGGGCTGAACATCTGGAACAGGAACAATCAAATAATGCCCAATGGGGAGGGACTTCTGGGAGATAGCAGTAGTTCCCAATCGGCCATTATTGTGCCCCATCCAGGTAACATTGACCAATATTATGTTTTTACGGTCAATGCCAATTATCATTTTATAAGAGCTGATGGATTAAACTATACTTTGGTGGACCTCACTTTGGACGGAGGTAACGGCGATGTGGTACCAGGCCAAAAAAATATTGAACTTCTGTCCCTAACGGAAGAGAAACTTACCGCCGTAAAGAAGTCGGATACTGAGTATTTAATAATAACTCGCTTTTATGACACGTTCTATACGTATAAAATAGATACTTTTGGTCTGAACCCCGTACCTATAATAACTACTATTGGCCCTCCGGTGGCCGGTGCACAGGATGATTTTTTCGGAATCAATAGTAGCATTGGCTATATGAAATTTTCTCCGGACGGGACCAAGCTGGCCATGGCGGTAATGGACATGCTCTATCCCTTTGCCAATTATACCTTAGGTTTGGGAGGGGTTATTCTTTTTGACTTTGATTTGAATACGGGAAGGCCTACCAACCCCAGGCTTTTATCCGACTTTTTCAGACCTTATGGATTGGAGTTTTCTCCCGATTCCAGCAAATTATATATCAGTACTGGATTCGATCAGCTCATTCCATCGGATCCCAGTGGACTAATTTACCAATTTGACCTCGAAAGCCCTGATATACCTGCTTCTCGGTCCGCGGTGTTGGAAATGCCCTATGCCTATTATACCGGTGCTCTGCAATTGGGCATTGACGGTAAAATCTATTTCACTACATTCCGGGATACCGAAGCATTTAGATATATTGGGGATTGGTCGGAGTATATGTCAGTGATTCAAAACCCGAATGAAGCGGCCGCCAATCTTAACATTGATCTAGATGTGCTGTACTTATCGGGAAATCAGGGGCGATATGGGCTCCCTACCTTTATCTCCTCCTTCTTTAATATTGGTCTAGTCTATCAGAATACCTGTTTCAGTGACAGTACAGAATTCAGCAGCAACAGCACTGACCCTATCGTGTCCATAGTATGGGACTTCGGGGACGGGAATACCTCGAATGTGGAGGATCCCTCCCATACCTATGCGGCCCCGGGCACCTATACCGTAAGCGTTACGGTGACCACGGCCTCCGAGACGAAGACGGAATCCAAGGAGGTGACGATCTATGGGGTCCCCGTAGCGAACCCCGCGACGGACTACGAGGTCTGTAGTATAGACCCGGCCTACGGCTTCGACCTTTCCACCAAGGACACGGAGGTATTGGGCGCCCAACCCGCCACGGATTATATTGTAGCCTATTACCCGAGCCTGGCAGACGCCCAGGTTGGGACTAACCCCTTACCGACAATGTACACGAACACCGACCCGGTGGAGACGATCTTTGTGCGTATCTCCAACAACGGCAATACCGCCTGTTACGACATAACAAGTTTCGATCTTGTCGTAAAACACGCCCCTGCGCTCCATCCGGTAACGGACTGGACGGTTTGCGATACGGACACGGACGGGCTTTTCGCCTTCGACCTCTCCACCAAGGACAACCAGGTACTGGACGGGCAGGACCCGGCCGATTTCTCGGTAAGCTACCACACTACACAGACCGATGCGGACAATGCCCTAAACCCCATCGGCCCCAACCATACGAACACGGCGACGCCGGAGACGATATACTTTAGGATAGGGAACGCCACCTATCCCGAATGTTACGAGACCGGAAGTTTCAATCTAGAGGTCATCGACCAGGTTACGGCCTATACGCCCCAGGATTTGGACCATTGTGACGATGACAACGATGGCCAGGCCGTTTTCGACCTGACCATAACGGAGGCGGAGATCATTGGGAGCCAGAACCCGGCCGGGCTGGTCCTGAGCTACCACGAAAGCCAGGCGGATGCCGATACCGGGAGCAATGCCCTAACCCCTAGTTACCTGTCCACCGCCTACCAAAATACCATTTATGTCCGGGTAGCCAATACCTCCGATGCCAATTGCTATGACACCACTTCCTTCCAGTTGAACATCTTCGATACTCCGGTACTGCCCGAGGTATCGAATTGGCAGGTCTGCGACGACGACAACGATGGTCGGTATACCTTTGACCTCACCGAGAAGGCCAACGAGATCTTGGCCGGTACCACCGCTACCTCCGTTTCCTTTTACGAATCCCAGGCGGACGCGGACAACGCGATCAATGCCTTAGGGGCAACCTATCAAAACACGGCCAATCCTCAGACCCTTTATTTCAGGATGGAAAACACCAATAATCCGGATTGTTATGCTACGGGCACGTTTCAATTGCAGGTCTTCGACACCCCTACGGCCCATGTCCCGGAACCCCTTATCGTCTGTGATACCGAAGGGACGGGGATACTTGCCCTTGACCTTTCGATCAAGGACACCGAGGTACTGGACGGCCAGGATCCGGACGATTTTACGGTTACCTATTTCGCCACCCAAACCGATGCGGAAGCCAACGTAAACGCGTTGACGAAATCGGCCTATACCAACACGGCGGCCCGGGAGACCCTCCATGCCCGTATCCAGAACAACGAAAATGAGGATTGCCATGATGTAACCAGCTTCGAGTTTATCATCAACTTACGACCGGAACTACAATTGGAAGAAACCTATGTCATCTGTCCGGAGAGCCCTGAGCTGAACCTGGACGGGGGCGACTTTGAGAGCTGGTCCTGGCGCAACGGGAACGGTAGGGAGATTGGTGCAGGCCGCATCCTTGATATTACAGAACTGGGCGGTTATTCCTTGACGGTCATCGAAATCCGGAACGGTATCACCTGTGAAGGAACGGTTTCGTTCGAGGTGGTCTCCTCGGGGGCCCCGGACGATTTTAGTACGGAGATCATCGGTTTCGGAGACCGGGTGACCATAGCGGTGACGGCCACGGGTATAGGGGAGTTCGAATACTCGGTGGACGGGGAGAACTATCAGGACAGCAACCGTCTGGAGGTCTTTCCCGGAGAATATACGGTCTATGTCCGGGACAAGTTCCTGTGCCGTACCCTGAAGAAGGAGATCATTGCGCTGGGCTACCAAAAGTTCTTCACCCCCAACGGGGACGGTTCCCATGAACATTGGAACGTAATCGGGGCGGAAGCTTATCCGGGCTCCAGGCTCCATATCTACGACCGCTACGGGAAGCTTGTCGCCCAAGTACTCCCGGACGGGCCGGGCTGGGACGGTACCTTTAAGGGCGTGGCCATGCCCTCTTCGGACTACTGGTTCCGTTATGAGCTGGAGGAAGGAAGGTCCTTCACCGGGCATTTTACCTTGAAACGCTAAGAGCAAACTAATTTCTTGCTTACACTGGAAATATTATCACATTAGGCCAGTATGTATTACCATTAATCGGTTCCGTTTCCCAACGCTTGACCATGATAATTAAGAAACCCCCTATAAATATAGGGGGTCATGTAGCGAGAGGGAGACTTGAACTCCCGACCTCAGGGTTATGAATCCTGCGCTCTAACCGCCTGAGCTACCTCGCCATTTGGATTAAAACGGCTGCAAATATAAAGCTTAATTTTGTGCCTATCAACACCCATACTTTAAATTATTCCATCGGTTTTATTTTTTTATCATTTGGAAATCTATATATTGCCCGAAGAAAAAACATCGTAATGGATGATAAAATAAAATTTGAACTTGAATTTGTAATACAGTCCTCCCCGCAATTGCTGTATCAATATTTGTCCACTCCTTCCGGACTTTCGGAATGGTTTGCGGATAATGTGAATTCCCGTGGGGAAATGTTCAGTTTTATTTGGGACGGCTCCGAGGAGGAGGCCAGATTGTTAAAGCGCAAAAGCGACGAATTCGTAAAATTTGCTTGGGAGGAAAATGAAGATGATTCCTATTTTGAAATGAAGATTATAGTAGATGAGATAACCAAGGATGTCTCACTTTTTATTACGGATTTTGCAGAGGAGGACGAAGTGGACGAAGCAAAAATGCTTTGGGAAAATCAAGTATCCGATCTAAAGCACGTTTTGGGGTCCAAATAACGACTTCTTATATTTAATTCTATATTTGACCTTGATTTTTCAAGGTTTTTTTATGGTCAATTTTAACGGTACACTTTTCCCCGAAAATGCATTCTTTTTAAATCATGAAAATAGGGGACTCCGGTACGGCGACTCCCTGTTTGAAGCTATCAGATATGTCAGTGGCCAAGTGTTGTTATGGGAGGACCATTACCTTAGACTTATGGCCTCCATGCGGATATTGCGTATGGAGATACCCATGGAATTTACCATGGAATTCCTGGAATCCGAAATATTGAAAACGGTCAATGCCAATACATCCAATAAAAACTCACCAGCGAGAATTCGTTTCACCGTTTTTAGGAATGATGGCGGCCTGTATTTACCATACAGCAATGAAATTTCCTATGTTATAGAGAGCTCGGAGTTAATTAATCCTTTTTATATTCTGGAGGAAAAGCCGATTGAAGTTGAGCTTTTTAAGGATTTTTATGTGAATACCGGTCTGCTTTCTACCCTAAAAACCAACAATAGGCTTATAAACGTAGTGGGTAGTATTTATGCCAAAGAGAACGGCTATGACAACTGCTTGTTGCTCAATCAGAACAAAATGGTCGTCGAGGCCTTGAACGGGAATATTTTTCTAGTAAAGGGTTCTTCAATTAAGACACCACCTTTAAGCGATGGTTGTCTCAATGGGATAATCCGAAAAAAACTTTTGGAAATCATCGGTAACTTAAACAGTTATACGTTGGAGGAGGTATCGATATCCCCTTTTGAGCTTCAAAAGGCCGATGAGCTGTTTATTACCAATTCTATTTCAGGCATATTGTCCGTTACCAAATACAGAAAAAAGGAGTACGATGTAAAAGTAGCTAGGAATCTGGTTGGTAAGTTGAACGCAACGGTACGATTGGGCACAATCGGTTCGTCTAGTTAAGACTTGGATTTTCTGGGGCGTTGGACCAAAGCAGGTAATTACCGCCTAATTCGATCATTTTCTCCTTCCAAAAGGCTACCGAGGATTTTTGGATAATGGCACTTTCATATTTGTTCTTGACCACGATCCAAGATTTTGAGGACAGTTCTTGGTCCAATTGAAGGGAAGACCAACCGGAATAACCTAAGAAGAATCGGATATCGTTTTCCGAAATAATCTTTTGATTAATAAGACTTATGGTCTTTTCAAAGTCTCCTCCCCAATAAATACCGTCCGAGATTTCTATGCTATTATCTATCAAATGAGGTACCTTATGGATGAAGTACAGGTTGTCCTGCTCTACAGGGCCGCCATTATATACCTGGAAAGGAATACTAATTTCGGTGACCAAGTCATTAATGTGGTATTCTAAAGGCTTGTTCAAAATGAACCCTACCGAACCTTCCTCATTATGTTCCGCTAGGAGTACAACGGAACGATTGAACGAAACATCCCCCGTTAATGAAGGCTCCGCAATAAGAAGCTTACCTTTTTTAGGTTTTAGACCTACCATAGTTTATAGAGTTGTCAATCTAAAATAAGACAATTCCCATAAATACCAAAAGCTAGGATACAAAAAGGCATCCTAAACCTATTGGTAAAGGATGCCTTGATATATTGTGCAATGGTATAAACTAGTTTACCGCGTTGCCTAAATCGGCACCTGCCTTAAACTTAACAACATTTTTAGCCGCAATTTGGATAGTTTTACCAGTAGAAGGATTTCTTCCTTCCCTTGCATTTCTTCTAGATACGGACCAAGATCCGAAACCAACTAGAGAAACTCGGTTTCCACTTTTAAGAGATCCCTCTACATTTCCCAAGAAAGATTCCAATGCCTTTTTTGCCGCTGCCTTTGTGATGCCAGCATCCGCTGCCATAGCGTCGATTAATTCTGTTTTGTTCATAATGTAATTAAATTAATTGTTGTTAAAATAATTTTAATACCTAACAACAAATTTATATGGATTTGCCATGAACACAAGTAAAATGGAGGGAAATCCCCGTTTTTGTTGATAACTCGGGATGTTTGTTGATAAAGTAGGGCAATTTTTACGTTTCTCGCAGCCCAATAACGGCGGGGCTTTACGCCATATAGGCCGTTTTGGACAATTTATGGCCGTTTAGGATTTCTTGGGCCCTCATTTTTCGTTTCCCTGATAATTGCATTTCCAAAAGTTGAACAAAGCCACCTGGAACGGCTACTCGAATTTCCTTTTTGTCAAACAGGATTTGTCCATTTTTATGGGCATGATCTTTCCTTTCCATCACAACGGCGTAAATCTTTACCAATACGGTTTCGGTGTCATTGATTAGCATGGTCCATGCCGCCGGGTAAGGACTTAACCCACGGATATGGTCATGGATTTCCTGAATAGGGCTATTCCAATTGATACGACATGTCTCCTTATGTATTTTAGGGGCTTTTTTTAGATTTTGAGAGCTACTTTGTCTGTTTCTTTTTACGGAATGGTCTTCAATCTGTTGGATGGTCCTCAATACCAAATCAGCACCTAAAAGCATCAATTTATCGTGAAGCGTCCCCGCTGTGTCCGTTTCTTTGATAGCTACTCTCTCTTGAAGTATTATTTCACCCGTATCTATTTTTTCGTCCAAAAAGAACGTAGTGACCCCGGTTTCCGTCTCCCCATTAATAACGGCCCAATTGATAGGTGCCGCTCCTCTATATTGGGGCAATAAGGAGGCGTGCAGGTTAAAAGTGCCATATTGAGGCATGTTCCAGACCTCTTTCGGAAGCATACGAAAAGCTACCACTACCTGCAGATTGGCATTCAGTGATCTTAATTCGCTTAAAAAGGATGGGCTTTTTAGATTGGTAGGTTGCAAAATTCTGATATTTTGCTGTATGGCATATTTTTTTACTGCCGATTCCTGAAGCTTTCTACCACGGCCGGCGGGCCGGTCTGGAGCGGTAATCACACCTACAATAGCATAGCCGCTTTCCACCAATTTGGACAGTGAGGCTACTGCAAAATCAGGGGTTCCCATAAAGACAATTCGCAATTTCTCCATGTTATATCAGTTCGTATTCATTTTTGGTATTTATTCGTATTTCTCCATCTTCCAAAAGATTAGCGATGGCTCTTAGGATTCTATCCTCTTCATACGCCAACACTTCTATCAATTGCCTTGATGTTCTCTCTTTCTCCCCTAATAAGGTCAATATTTTTTTGGGAAGCGATTCCAAACTTTCGGTATTTTTAAGAGCTTTTTTTAGGCAAACATCACATATGCCACATTCTTTTGTACTCTTTTCTCCGAAATACGCCAAAAGTTGTTTGTTTCTACATATGGAATCCATGTTGACATAGCGGAGCATATGCTCCATATTTTCTTGCTTAATCCTATTTTGTTCCTTTACATTTTTGGCAAATACGTTTATGGTGATATCATCCTCCCTGGGCACAAGAAATAATACGTTCAGATCTTGATTGACGGCATTGTAGGTAATAATGCCATCCTTTTCCAATCGACTCAATATTTGGATGACATTTTCTTCGCTTTGGCCTGTTTTTTTGGATACAAGATCGGTATTTATTTTTGTATCGAAATCGAAAACTCCGCCATAGGTCCTTAATAGCGTTTGGACAATATCTGCCAGGGTGCGATTTTTCTCTAGATATTCAAAAATCTGCTGTTTGTTTGCCAAAAAACGGATGGTACTTGTCTTAAAAAAGGATTCAGAGAGGGATATTGCGGAGTTTAAATCCAGGATACGGAACGCGTTATAGGTAAGCCTGGTATTCAACTGATATGTAGCGCAAAATGTATTGAAGTTCAATGGATAGGCCTCGTTGCTTCCACCACCATAAGGTATTTGGAGGTAGTTGTTGAGCCGGTTATATACCTTTTTTAAGAATGATACATCCGGTAAGACACTTAAAAACTGATTCCTTGCTTGTTTTTCATCTGTTTTATTGGTAATAAGAACAGCTTTTGCTGTTTTGCCATCCCTGCCGGCTCTACCAGCTTCTTGAAAATAGTTCTCCAAACAATCCGGAATTTGGTAATGTACCACGAGTTCTACATCCGGTTTGTCTATGCCCATCCCAAAGGCATTGGTGGCAACGATTGTTTTCACTTGGTTAGTAAGCCATAAATTCAGTTTCCTCTCCTTTTCCGTATTGGAAATCCCACCATGAAAAAAGGTGGCGCCAATAGCATTCGCGTTCAAATAATTGGACAATTCCTCTGTTAGGCGGCGGGTACGGACATAGACGATACTGCTGTTTTTAGCTTTGGAACAAAGCTGTTTGAGCCTGTAAAGTTTATCCTCTTCCCAAATTACGGTAAAGGCAATATTGTTCCTGGCAAACGAGTCCTTAAATACCGAATGTTTTTTGAACTGTAAATTTTCAGTGATATCCAGAGCTACCTTTTCCGTTGCAGTGGCAGTAAGCGCCAAAAATGGAACGTTTGGATGTAGCTCCCTTAACTTTGAGCCTTCGAGATAAGCCGGTCTAAAATCGTGCCCCCATTGTGAGATGCAATGCGCCTCGTCTATAGCAATTAGGTTTACGTTCATCCGCTGTATCCTTTCCAGTACCATTTCCTGTTTTAAGCGCTCTGGGGAGAGATATAGGAACTTATAATTGCCGTAAATACAGTTATCCAGTAGATTGCTTACCTCCTCAAATTGGATTCCTCCGGTAAGCGCCATAGCCTTGATGCCTTTTTTTTTAAGACTATCAACCTGATTTTTCATCAATGCTATCAGTGGGGAAACAACAATACAGATGCCTTCCCTGGCCATGGCCGGCACCTGAAAACATATGGATTTTCCTCCGCCTGTGGGCAAAAGTGCAAGTACATCCTCGCCATTTAGGACACCTTCAATGATATTTTTTTGGGAGCCCCTGAATTCTGAAAACCCCCAATACTGCTCTAGAAGCTCACTTGGACTTTCCATTACCCAAGATTTAGTAGATTCAATACATGGTTCTTTCTTTCTTCCACCGGAACCTTGGGGACAACATGTAGATTATACCCAAAGTGTTGGTAAGTGCTCGTTAAGCATTTATGTATACGTAGGGATTCCTCATAGCTCTCAAATCGTGCGCTGTCCACCATATGGATTTCGGGCCAGGGGGGCATCATCAACACCATGTCATAACGAAACTTGTGGCAGGCCTTTGTGAAGGTATTGTCATACTTCTGTCCAAAGCAGTCCATATAGGCCAGTACATCTGGAATACCTCTATCAAAAAAAACGACATCCTGATCGACCCCCTCAACAGATTGATATTGAGCAATTCGCTGCTGTAGCAATTTCGTATTAAATTGGATAGGATCTTGCACGGAAACGATAGGATTTATAGTGAAGGATTCCAGTCCGGCTTGTTCCTTTTCCTCGAGGGTCATGTTTCTGATCACTTCATGGAGACATGTGAGCCCCATTTTTTCCAAGCTTTGGATTACCGAGGTCTTTCCGGTACTTGGCCCACCGGTAATTACAATTTTTTTTGGATTCAATAGTTATGTATATGATAGCTACAAAAGTAATCAATAGACGTTAGGTTAAGAAATCTGTTGACGAAGCATTATCTTTGTAAAAACACCTTTATGAATACTAAGAAATCAGATGAGTTTTACAGTCGTTTAAGGGAACAGCTTCAGGAAAGTACTAGCTGGCCCTCCAACTACTTGTACAAATTTATAGTCCCTACTGATACCGAGAAGATAAATAGGATACATGGCATTTTTGACAATACCGGGGCGGTAATTGAATCCAAGAAATCGAAAAAGGGAAAATATACCAGTATATCCATAACTGTAAACCGGAAAAATCCGGATGAGGTTATCCAAAAATATAAGGAAGTGGGTGACGTGGAGGGCGTAATTTCCCTTTAAGGCGCGTATTAGGGATATTTTTGTTACTTTGCAAAGATTCCAGTAGAACTACTCCTAATTAATTTTTAAGCTAAAACTTTTAATTTGAATCAAGTAGAGAATTTAGAATACAACACAGAACGTCCTAAGTTGATCATACCGGAATATGGCCGTCATTTCCAAAAGATGGTGGACCATGCGGTCTCCATTGCCGATGATTCCGAAAGAAACCGAGTGGCCAAGGCCATAATAAGTGTTATGGGAAATTTGCAGCCACACTTAAGGGACGTCCCAGATTTTCAACATAAACTTTGGGATCAGTTGTTTATCATGTCCGACTTTAAACTTGATGTAGAGTCACCTTTTCCCATTACTTCCAAAGAGGTACTGCAACAAAGGCCAGAACCTTTGGAGTATCCCCAAAATCACCCCAAATACCGTTTCTATGGCAACAACATCAAAAGAATGATCGATGTGGCCGTAAAATGGGAGAAAGGCGATATGCGGGATGGTCTGGAATATGCCATTGCCAACCACATGAAAAAGTGCTACTTAAATTGGAACAAGGATACCGTAGACGATAAGGTAATATTCAAACACCTGCACGAACTAAGCGACGGCCAGATAAACTTGGTGGATGAGAATCTTACGGAAAGTGGGCAATTTCTCAAAAATAGAATCTCCAAAACAGGGCGAAGCGGTTCCAATAAGAAAAACCAAAGAAACAATCGCGGTAAAAAGCGATACTAACATTCCTAATCCTAAATGGGAACATTCAAAATTGAAGGCGGCCACCAACTCTCCGGTGAGATTACGCCCCAAGGGGCCAAGAACGAGGCCCTCCAAATTCTTTGTGCCGTTCTTTTGACACCGGAAAAAGTTACCATCCACAATATTCCGGATATCGTTGATGTCAATAAGTTGATATTGTTATTGGAGGATTTAGGTGTAAAGATCCAAAAGAAGGGAAAAGGCTCATATACTTTTAAGGCGGATGATGTGAATTTGGATTATCTGCAGTCTGATGATTTTAAGAAGGACGGTAGGGGACTACGGGGATCTATAATGTTAGTAGGGCCATTGTTGGCTCGTTTTGGAAAGGGATATATTCCCAAACCGGGAGGCGATAAGATAGGTCGAAGAAGGTTGGATACCCATTTTGAGGGTTTCATTAACCTGGGCGCCGAGTTCCGGTACAATAAGGAAGAACACTTTTATGGTGTAGAGGCCAAAAGGCTAAAGGGTACCTATATGCTCTTGGACGAGGCTTCCGTAACCGGAACGGCCAACATTGTAATGGCAGCTGTTCTAGCCGAGGGCGAGACTACCATATACAATGCCGCATGCGAACCTTACCTACAGCAACTTTGTAAAATGTTGAATCGTATGGGGGCCAAGATTTCCGGTATTGGATCCAATATGTTGACCATCCAGGGGGTAGATCGACTAGTGGGTACCGAACACACTATGCTTCCCGATATGATAGAGATCGGTAGCTGGATCGGTCTTGCAGCCATGACCAAAAGTGAATTGACTATAAAGAATGTCAGTTGGAAGGACCTGGGACTTATTCCCTCAGTTTTTGGGAAATTAGGTATCCAAATTGAACGTAGGGACGATGATATTTTTATTCCTAAACACAAGGATGGATATAAAATACAGAACTTCATAGACGGCTCTATACTGACCATTGCCGATGCTCCTTGGCCAGGGCTTACCCCTGATTTATTGAGTATAATTCTTGTAGTTTCCACTCAGGCCAAGGGAGAAGTACTTATACATCAAAAGATGTTCGAAAGCCGTTTGTTCTTTGTGGATAAATTAATAGATATGGGAGCTAAAATTATTCTTTGTGACCCCCATAGAGCTACAGTTATTGGTCATGATTTTAAATCTACCTTAAAGGCCACAACCATGGTTTCCCCGGATATTAGGGCAGGTGTTTCCTTATTGATCGCGGCGTTATCGGCAAAGGGTACCTCCACCATTCATAATATTGAACAGATTGATAGGGGGTATGAGGATATTGACACAAGACTCAGGGCTATCGGAGCTAAAATAGTACGAGTCTAGTTCTTGCGCTCAATCAGTAATTTTATGGATTGATTATTTTTCTACCAAAGACCCATCAGGATATTTGGCAAACCTTCCTTTTTCCTTAGGGTGAACGTTATCGGGATAGGGCCATGGCCAACCTCCGAACTGGGTGATACGATATTCTTGCATCGCTTTTTGAATTTCTTCTTCGGTATTCATTACAAAAGGTCCATATTGAACTACGGGCTCGTCCAATGGTTTGCCCTGCAACATCAATAACGATGCATCTTTTCTTCCGTTTTGGATAATTGTATCATGAGAAGCGTCCAACTCCATTCCAAAATTTCGCTGAATCGTATGAGCCCCGATTTGGATTTCCGAACCCTCATAAAAATATAAAGTTCTGTTTATGGGAGCATCTGTTTTTGGGATGCTAAAGGAGGTATTGGCATTTAAATGGATGTTCCAAATAGCAACCTCGTTTTCAGCATTTGCCGCCCATGAATCCGGTGCGGGTTTAGGTGCCGTAACATCCTCATAAAGGCCAGCAATTATTTTTACCGTACCCCCTTCAAAATTAATAGTCGGAATGTCCTCATGCCATAGCATTTTAAAATGGGGATCCACAAATTTGCTTGTTTTGGGCAGGTTTAGCCAAATCTGAAAAAGCTCCAAGAGATTTTCCTTTTCCGTCTGCAACAAAGGAAACATTTCTGAGTGTTGTACACCTCTGCCAGCGGTCATCCACTGCACATCCCCTTCACCAAAACGACCGGCAGCACCTAATGAATCGGAATGGTCACAATACCCTTTGTTCACTATGGTAATGGTTTCAAAACCTCTATGGGGGTGAGAGGGAAATCCAGGAATAGTTTGCCCATGATACATGCGCCAACCGTCTTTTATGGTGAAGTCGTTCCCCAAATTCCTACCTTCCAAAGTGGCGGCCGGGGACATGTCTTCCTTGCCTTTGGGATAATGGTCCAAATGATACACACAGAACAAAAAAGGATCTTGGGTCTGCCAGGGAAAACCCAAGGGGAAACTATTTTTAATAGGACTTTTCATGAATCGCAGTTTTTGGAATTTAATCTATTAAGATTTTGAGATATTATATGTAGATATAATAATTGTCTTTAAAGATATTTGATAGTCTATGTTCTTTTCGGGTTCGCTTTTTTTGCTGAGATTTCGGTACTAGGGGCTGTTGGGATTTTGGTGCCTGAGCTTGTCGAAGGCACCCCGTATTGGGTATAGTTTCTAGATAACCTTGGTAGCTGGTTATGTTTACCATCTATTAGCGCTTCTTTCTTTTTTCTACTCCAACCTTGAATTTGTTTTTCACGTTGAAAGGCTTCATCAATTCTATTGAAGATTTCCACATATACAAGATTTATCGGTACTCTTTTTTTGGTATGATTCGCTCCCTTTCCATTTTGGTGTTGCCGTATTCGGAGTTCAAGGTCTTTAGTACTTCCGGTATAATAACTCCCATCGGAACATTCCAAAATATAGGTATAGCCTTTCATGGTCCTAATTTATGAGTGATACGTGCCTTCGACAGGCTCAGGCACCCATTTTGAACAAATTTTCCGTATACATTTTTATCGTTGTTGTCAATTCCCGGTTCCCTCATACGAAACAAATGCAAATCGCCTATTATCCGGTGCCCATGAGGGTACATTAATGGTTCCTTGACCTCCGGTAAACTCGCATAAGGTTCTTATGTCTCCACTATCCAAATCATAAAGGCGTAAGGCTACCTTTTTCATGGGTGGATGTCTATCACCTTGGTCTTCCAGATATGAAATAAAAACAAAATATCTTCCATTTGGGGAAGGATGGGCAAACCAGTTGGAATAGGAATCATCCGTTAGTTGCTGGGGAATGCTACCATCGGCCTTCATCCGCCATATCTCCATTTTTCCGGATTGCATGGAATTATAATAAATAAATTGACCGTTAGGTGAATATTCGGGGCCATCATCCAATCCCGGTGAATCTGTCAATCTTTTTTCTTCTCCTCCCTTGGAGGAAATACTAAAAATGTCGAAGTTGTCATTTCTTTTTGCCGTATAGACCAAGGTCTTACCGTCCGGGGACCAGCCATGCCAATACGACGGATAATCCGGAGTTACCAATTTTGGGGTACCTCCTGAAATAGGCATAGTATATATGCGCGAAGTACCCGAAGTACCCCCTTCAATTTTATCATTATTACTGATAGCGAGGAATTTTCCATCAAAAGAAATACCGTGGTCGTTGTTACAATTTTTAAGATTTCCGGTCGGTAACAATTCCTTCTTGCTACCATCAACGGCGACTTTATACAGCAAACCATTTTGATTGATGATAAAATAGCTTCCATCCAGACTCCAATTGGGAGCTTCAAAATGAGCTTCCTCCTGGAGCACTATTTTTCTATCGTTTGTTTCAATGTCGAATATCTCAAGTGTAGATTGGATTTGTCCTGATTGGGAATACATAAATAAAGGGAACAAGATTAATGGAAAGTTGAAAAGCTTCATTGTTCTTAAATATACCGGTTTAACAGAATCCTAAAGATAATGGAAAATGGTGGGTTTATAGTTCTCGTATGACTTTACATGGATTGCTGAAGGCAAGTACATTTTCCGGAATGTTTTTGGTGACAACGGAACCCGCTCCAATGGTTGTGTTATCTCCAATTGATATTCCGGGCATGAGTACCGAATTTCCCCCGATCCAAACACTATCCCCAACAACAACTGGAAGTGTTGCGGTTAAATAGGAAGTTCCTTTTTCTTTGTTTTCAATAATCCTTTCCGAGGCCTTCAAAGGATGAAGAGCAGTATAAATTTGGACATAAGGTCCAATAAGACCATTTTTACCGATGGTAATCGTATTGTTATCCAGGAAAAAGCAGTTGGCATTGATGAAGGTATTTTCGCCAATAGATATGTGTTCCCCATAATCACAAAAAAAGGGGGCTTCTATCCACACACCGCTCCCTTTGTACTTAAAAAGCTGGCCGAGCAATTCATTGCGCCGATTGATTTCTGTAGATTCCAGACGGTTGTATTCTTGAAAAAGCTTCCTCGCCTTATGATATTGGCCGATCAATTCAGGATCTCTGGAATCATAGTTTTGTCCAGAGAGCATTTTTTCTTTTTCCGTCATATCGTGTTTAAGAAGAAGTGGTTAAGGCCTCTATTTTCTTTTGTACTTCATCCGCTTCCGCATATTTGGTATCACTCGCAGAGCGATTGCTTTTGGAAAGGTCAAAAGCTTCCTTCATTAATCTTCGATATTTTTCCTGTAGTTTTTCCACTTCCGATTTCTTCTTAAACAATCCGAACATTTATTTTAATCTTTAAAATCAATTTTTGAATGTGTTCCATCGCAATAGGGTTTATTGGCAGATCCCCCACACCTACAAAATGCCGTTGTACGTTTTTTTTCTTCAATATTCCCATCTGCTAAAGTGACGGATAGATTCCCTTGAACCAATAGCGGACCATTAGGGGAAACCTGTATTTGCATCTGAGATGTGGTCTCCTTGTTTTCTTGGATATTTTCTTCGTCCATTTCATAGCTCAGTGCTCCAGAGGGGCATTTGGAAATCTGCGTTTTTAATTCTGCCGTACTGGCATTTTCAGCTTTGATCCAGGGCTTTTCTTTGGGATTGTATACGTTGGGCAACATGTTTACGCAAATTCCCGAATGTATGCATAGTTTGGGTTTCCAAACCACGGTTAACTCCCCATTAGAATATTTCTTTACAATTTCTCGCTCAGCCATGATTATGCAATGTTAATTCCTTTTAAAACCAGTTTTTTCCATTCAGGATGACGTTTAATATACATAGCCACGAAAGGGCACATAGGAACCAAGGTCAAATCCTTTTTTTCAATATCCTCCAAAACCGCCTTGACCAAAGAAGTGCCTATTCCCTTGCCTTCCAGTCCTCGTGGAACTTCGGTATGCGTCAGATAAATCTTGTCCTTGGCCTTAATGTATTCTATCCTGGGAACAAGCCCGTCGATATGAACTTCATATCGCTTGGCTTCCGGGTTATCTATTAATTGTAAATTTTCCATTATTTTATGGTCTTTAATTATTTTGTTCCTATCGGCGGTGGTCCTTCAGGTATCATAGGTTTGTATACTTCGCTACCCTTGCGCTGTTTGAATTCGGCTTTCACCTTTTCTACCAATTTTGGATTTTCAAAAAGGTCCACTGCGGTCATACCCAATGCCTTGGTCGCATGCACCATTCCCTTATGGCCTATGCTCATACCTCCACAGGCCACTACTGCCCACGAATGCCATGGGGTATCCTTTGGTGCCGTGGTCACCTTTAAATTGATATTGGGCACATTCCAGCTGACATCACCTACATCCGTGGAACCTCCTCCCGGATGTTCCTTGGTCTCCTCAAAAGGCTTTAGCGCACTGTCCATACCTACCTGAGGTTTCCCTGTAGCTTCTTGTATTTTTTTTCCAAACATAATTTCATCTTCGGTATAGGTTAAAGGATCCAAAAGGTCTAGGTTCTTTTGCATAATCTCACCACCGGCCCTGTTGACTAAAACCTCATAAATACCTGAAATAAGTGAAATTTTATAATCTACATTGGCCATAATGGCGGCACCTTCGGCCATTTTTTGTACCTGTTCGTATACGGGTAGCATTCCCTTCCTCTTGGTATCGCGTACCCGTACCCAAAGTTTGGCATAATCTGGAACAACGTTCACCACTTGGCCACCATCTTGGATATGGTAATGGACACGTACCGTAGGTTTTATATGTTCGCGGTAGTAATTTATTCCCGTTGTGTAGAGTTCCAGGGCATCGGAGGCACTGCGCCCATTCCAGGGGTCACTGGAGGCATGTGCAGCCTGACCAAAAAATTCAACCTTAAAATCGACCAAGGCCAAGGAACTTTGAACATCGGCCTCTGTTACCGCTGAAGGGTGCCAGCTTAAATTAACATCCACGCCATCCCATAGCCCATCTCGTACCATCCATATTTTACCGAAATACTTCTCCTCGGAAGGTGTCCCAAAAAATTTAATGGTGCCCTTGATCTTTCCCTGCTCCATAAGTTCCTTTACCGCAATGGCAGAACCAAGGCTTGCGGCCCCGAATAGATTATGTCCGCATCCGTGTCCCGCGGCACCTTCATGTAAGGGTTCCTTGGTCGGTAGGGCTTTTTGGGAGATTCCCGGAAGGGCATCAAACTCACCCAAAACACTAATAACAGGATTTCCGGAACCATACGTGGCTACAAAAGCAGTTGGCATACCGGCGACTCCCCTTTCCACGTTAAAGCCATTTTTCTCTGCATAATCCGCCAGAATTCGTGAGGAATCATCTTCCTCAAATGCGGTCTCGGCCAGGGCCCAAATGGAATCACTTATCGCTACCAGTTCGGTCCTATGCTTTTCAACCGATGCAATAATGGCCTTTTTGTTGGAGGTCAATTTTTGTCCATTGGCAATAACCCCAAGGAAAAGAAGAATTAAAAGTGATGTTTGGGTCTTCATAAGATTGAATTAGCTATTGTATTTCTTTTTGTCATGTTCATAGGTTGAGCGAATCAATGCTTCAAGGATGTTCATGTCCACGTCCGACAACCTTTTGATATAAAGACAAGACTTGCCCATCTTGTGTTTGCCTAACTTGGTCAGAAAGCCTTGGTTACGTTTAGCACCTGCACCGACGTACAATGAAAAGTTTTGCTTGCGTGGTGAAAAACCGATACGGAGCATATCACCCTCCCTTCCGGAATCGTACTTATAGTGGTAGCTTCCAAAACCAATGATGCTTGGCCCCCACATAACAGGAGGTTCGCCTGAGATTTTCTCCATCCGATTCAAGAGTGCGTAACTATCTTTTCTTTTATTCCTGTCTTCCAATCGATCCAAAAACTCCTGTACGGAGACATTGGTGGGTATGGTCTTGTTGTTGGACATTTCTTGGGTTATTGGTCGAATCCTAAATATACTAAAAAAGCGAGATCATCCTACTGCATCTTTATAGACCTTAAGACAACGTTCACGGGCTTCCATATGGTCCACCATCTTTTGGGGATAGGTGCTCTCATTGTGTTCTGGAACCCATTTTGAAACATATTTTTTGTCCGAATCAAATTTGGTGATTTGGGTCATAGGGTTAAAGATGCGAAAATAAGGTGCGGCATCCACACCACTGCCAGCGGCCCACTGCCAATTTCCTACATTACTGCTCATCTCGTAATCCAACAATTTTTCGGCAAAATAGGCCTCGCCCCAGCGCCAATCTATCAATAAATGTTTGCATAAAAAACTTGCGACCAGCATACGTACGCGGTTGTGCATATATCCGGTCTCGTTGAGTTCTCGCATTCCGGCGTCTACTAATTTATATCCGGTTTCCCCTTTTTTCCATTTTTCGAATTCCTTTTCCTCATTGCGCCAGGCGATACGATCGTATTTTGGCTTAAAAGCTTTTGTTACCGTTGTGGGATAGTGCCAAAGAATTTGCATAAAGAACTCTCGCCAAATAAGTTCGTTCCAGAACACTTCATTTTTTTCCGCAATTGCTTTTTTTACCATTTCCCGAATGGAGACGGTGCCAAAACGTAGATGTGGGCCTAGCCGAGAAGTCCCATTTTCCTTTGCAGGGTAGTTTCGTGTATCCTCATACCGTTGTATGAAGTTGGAAGTTGCATTGTACTCACGGATTTCTATGGATGATGCCTTAAAACCGATATCTGAAAGTGTTAGATATGGTAGGTCTGATTGTTTTATAAAATTTCGAAAAAGGGGAGCAGTGCTATGGAGTTTTATATGCTCGCTGGCCTTAAACTTTTCTTTCCATTTCTTCATATAGGGAGTGTAGACCACATAGGGATTACCATCTTCCTTGACAACTTCATTCTTTTCAAAAATGACCTGATCTTTGAACGTTTTAAATTCTACGTTTTGCTTTGCCAATAGTTTTTGAATACGTTCGTCGCGTTCCTCTGCATAGGGTTCGTAATCACGGTTTGCATATACGCCTTGAATATCATATTCCTTTAGCAAATCTTTGTAGATGGCCTCGGGTTTTCCGTGGTATAAGGCCAAACCACTTCCTGATTCATTTTGAAGAGTTCTTCGCATTTGCTGAAGCCTTTTGTGTATAAACGTTACCCGTGCATCGTCTTTGGGAAGTTTTTCCAAGATTTCGCTGTCGAAGATAAAGATGGGAAGTACAGGGAAATCAGCTGTTAATGCTTTTAAAAGACCAACGTTATCATTCAAACGTAAATCCCTTCGAAACCAAAAAACAGAAACTTTAGCCTTCATTTCAGTTAATATTCAAAGTAGACATCCCACCATCAACCCCGATTACCTGCCCCGTCATCCAACTACTTTTATCACTTAGGAGGAAAATCGCCATATTTGCTATATCTTCTGCCTGGCCCACTCGTTTTAACGGATGTCGCTCAGCCATATTCTCTTTTTTTCTCTCGTTGTTGAGAAGTTTTGAAGCCAGTGGTGTATCTACCAATGAGGGTGCTATGACATTTACCCTGAGTTTTGGTGAGTACTCGGCCGCCAAGGATTTTGCGAAACCCTCAATGGCCCCTTTAGACGCCGCAACACTGGTATGGAACGGCATTCCCTTTCCAACCGCTACAGTACTAAAGAATACCATGCTGGCACTTTGAGCCATTTTTGGTATGATTTCCTTAACTATTCTCACCAGACCAAGAAAATTTATGCGCATGTCCTGTTCAAAGGTGTGTAGATCCATCATCTTAAAGGGTTTAAGGTTTATACTCCCAGGACAATATATAAAACCATGTAGTGTATCGGGCAGGGTCGATACACTAAAATCATCCTTGGTAGTATCAAAAGGAATGTATTGACACTTGATCTCTTCTAAACCCTCTTGTGAACGGGATGCAATAAAAAGAGTATGGGTTTCATGGAGTTGTTGGACCACTGATTTTCCAATGCCGTGGGAACCCCCAATTAAAAGGATGTTTTTCTTCATTTCAAAAGGATTTTAGGGACAATTCGTTGGGAATACCCTCCACCTTCCCAAAAAGTTCGGCAAGCTTTTGTTCGCGATATTTGAAAATCCTTGTCAACTGCTTTCTTACCAATAAGGGATGTGCCCATTGTCCTAGAATACCGAACGGGACTTTGTAGTCAATAATATCCTCCATCTCTACACCATCATCAATTGTTTTCAAAAAATGTTTATGATGCCAAAGTGCATAAGGACCAAAACGCTGCTCGTCCACAAAATAAGCTCCATCAACAACATGGGTAATCTCTGTTACCCATTTAGTGGTATAGCCCGGAAAAGGGGATACTTTATATTGTATAATCTGACCTGGAAACATGGGGCGGTCAGCTCCGGCAAGTATGTTAAAACCCATATGGTCCGGCGTAATTACTTTTAGGTTGGCAGGGCTTGATAAGAAATCCCAAGCTTCTTTTTTTGTAATGGGCAATGCCTGCTTAGAATGTAACTGGTATAGTTTCATAAAGGCGTTTGTACAAATATAGAACCAAAAATGTTTAACAAAAAAATAAAAAGGTTAAACAAATAATAAATTCGTCGATTTTACTATCTAAATCATTGAATATCATTTAGTTTGATTTACTATTTCTTCACTTTTTTGTACATTGAAAATAAAACTTTTGATAAAGATTGTAGTTTCATATTATTTCCTTTTTCTACCTGTTCTTCTTTCGGCGCAACAGAGCATACAAACAATTGGGGAACTTCCGGCGGGCGTTTCGGAAACCTCCGGACTCATTTTCTACAACGACAGATTGATTACGCACAATGACTCCGGGAATGAGGCGAAACTATTTGAAATAGACACGACTTCCCTGCAAGTTGTCCGAGAAGTAGTTGTTTCCAATGCCCAAAATGTGGATTGGGAAGATATGGCCCAGGACGAATTTTATATCTATATAGGGGATTTTGGAAACAATTTGGGCATACGACGGGATTTAACCGTCTATCGTATTTCCAAGGAAGAATATACTGTTTCGGATAGGGTGAGCGCGGAAGCCATTTCCTTTGAATATGAAGACCAGGAAGATTTCTCGAACAATGGAAACAGCGATTGGGACGCAGAAGCCCTGTTTGTATTAGGCGATGAACTTGTAATACTTACCAAACAATGGTTGGCTTACGGAACCTCGGCTTATGGGATTCCCAAAACCCCAGGGGAATACATTGCTAGGAAGTTGGACGAATTTCCAATAAATGGTTTGGTAACCGGGGCTACGTTAAACCCAAATATCAGTGAATTGTATCTAACCGGGCATTCGTTTACATTAAATCCTTTTGTGGTCCGTATTAAAGGAGTAGCCCACGGAGCTATCTTTACTACAGAAATGGAGCGCTTGAATTTGGATATAGGTCCGGCCCAAATGGAAGGTATTACCTATATGGACAACGATTCGTATTTCCTTTCTTCTGAAGTGTTCTCAAGAACCGATTCTCCGATTACTTTAGAATCTCGCCTTTTTTCCTTTAATACCATGAGTATGGAGACCGGTGAAGAAATTTCTATGGATGACCCAATAGATTCCGAAGATAGTCCGGAAGAACTATTGGAAGAGCTTCTTCTTTTTAAAAGGTTTGGTTCGGATATGCTTCAATATAGACTAGCTACTACGGAATCCGTTTACGGATATGCTATTTTTGATACCTCCGGTAGACGTGTTCAGCACAAAATCCGTCCTGGAGTCCCAGAATCTACGATTGATGTATCCACTTTGAAATCTGCAATTTATTATCTTACCTTTTATTTTGGCAACAAATCCTCAACCAAACCTTTTGTTTGCCCCTAAGATTGAACTACTTTTTATTTAAGACTTCCTTAACAAACCTAGCCCAGGTTTATATTTAGTTTTGTGCATAACTCAAAAACTTTAATACCGATGAAAAAAATAGTGATTATCCTTTTTGTTGCTGCTCTTTCATTTCCTTTAGCAGCTCAAGTGAATACTCCGGCTCCGAGCCCTTTCTCTAGATTGGAGCAAAAAGTTGGATTGACTGATGTTGCCGTAGAATATTCTAGACCCTCCATGAGGGGAAGAACCATTTTTGGGGATTTGGTACCCTATGACAAATTATGGCGTACAGGTGCCAATGGCTATACCTTGGTTACTTTTGGTGATGATGTGAAAATAGCTGGTAATGCGGTAGAAGCGGGAACATATTCCATTTTCACAAAACCTGGTAAGGAATCTTGGGAAGTGTTTTTTTATACGGATACTCAAGGTGGTGGTACGCCAAGAAATTGGGATGACAGTAAAGTAGCGGCCAAAGTTACTGTTCCGGTATATCCAATCCCTATGGCGGTGGAAACCTTTACAATAACTATCGATGATTTAAAAACAAATTCCGCCAATTTAGGATTGCTATGGGAGAAGACCTATGTTGCCGTACCTATTGAAGTACCTACGGATGCCGCAGTCTCTAAGAGTATTGAGCGTGCATTGAATGGCCCATCTGCAGGAGACTATTATGCTTCTGCTGTCTACTATCTTATGGAAGGCAAGGATATCAATAAAGCCAAGGAGTGGATGGATAAGGCCATGTCCATGACCGAAGAACCTGCGTTCTGGCAATTGCGTCAACAATCATTGATACTGGCGAAGGCGGGAGATAAAAAAGGAGCTGTTGCGACAGCTAAGAAGTCCTTGGAAAAAGCTGAAGAAGCGAATAATGCCGATTATGTAAAAATGAACAAAGCGTCCCTAAAAGAGTGGGGTGCCCTTTAGAAGATAATTGAATGTAATTTTAAGCCCGCTTTTACAGCGGGCTTTTTTTTTCATTATACTATCTTTAGGACAACAACCGTTAAAACATCCAGGTTATGTATAAAGTGCTTTTTTGTCTTATGGGTTCCGTTCTTTTAATTTCATGCAATAGCACCAATGAACGACCCATGTATATGGCAGAAAAATGGGAAAATCCCGAATGGGAGGATCCGGAGATCTTTCAAATCAACAGGGAAGAACCTATCGCCTCTTTTTACAGGTACGAGAGCATTGATGGCGCATTGCAGAACCAAAGTTGGGAGAACTCTCCTTTATATAGGTCGTTAAATGGAACATGGGATTTTTATTGGGCAGAAAATCCGCAAGCCCGTCCTCAAAACTTTTATGAAGAGGGATTTAACATTTCTGGCTGGGATACCATAGTGGTTCCCTCCAATTGGGAAATACTAGGTCACGGGATTCCCGTTTATACCAATGTTACCTATATGTTCCCTCCCAATCCGCCCTATATTCCCCATGAAACCAATCCTGTTGGCAGTTATAAGAGAGACTTTGAAATTCCACAAAACTGGGAAGGCAAAGATATCTATCTACATTTTGAGGGTGTTAGTGGCGCCATGTACGTATGGGTAAATGGGCAAAAAGTTGGGTACAATGAGGGGAGCAAGACTCCAGCGGCTTTCAACATTACCGATTACGTGGTTCCCGGTGAAAATTCCATTGCCGTTCAGGTACTTCGCTGGTCCGATGCAAGTTATCTGGAGGATCAGGATTTTTGGCGTTTGAGCGGTATGAACAGGGATGTATATCTATACGCCACCAATAAGACGACGATTAAGGATTTCAGGATAATAGCAGATTTGGAAAATGGATATACCGACGGATTGTTTCAACTTTCAGTAGAAATTTCAAGTCCTGGGAAAGAGGAGTTGGAGATACAACTTTTGGATAAGGATACCCCAATTTTCAGTAGTTCCAAGAAAGTAAACTCCGAAAAAGATGTATCATCGATCAGCTTTGAACAAAGGTTTCCCGATATACAAACCTGGAACGCAGAAAAACCCTATTTGTATACCTTGTTGTTAAAGTTAAAGGATGCCGATGGAGCTTTAATGGAAGCGGTTAGTTTCAAAACCGGTTTTCGAAAGATAGAGATCAAGGACAATCAATTTCTGATAAATGGAAAACCTGTGTTGATCAAGGGAGCCAACCTTCATGATCATAGCGATTTTACGGGTCATGTGGTAACCGAGGACTTAACATTAAAGGATCTTACCTTAATGAAGCAAAATAACCTAAATGCCATTCGGTGTAGCCATTACCCCAAGAATCCCCATTTTTATCGTATGTGCGATGTATATGGATTTTATGTCATTGATGAGGCCAATATCGAAATCCATGGGATGGGGGCCACCAACCAAGGACTGGATGATAACAAAGAGGCCCAGGCCGTACACCCCGCCTATTTACCGCAGTGGAAGGCCATGCATTTAGATCGTACAGAACGCATGTTTGAACGTGATAAGAATTTTACTTCCATCGTTACTTGGTCGTTGGGGAATGAGGCGGGCAATGGCCAAAACTTTTTTGCTACCTACAACTGGTTAAAATCCAAGGATACAACACGTCCCGTTCAGTACGAAGGTGCTACCGCCTATGAAAACACGGATATTCAAGCACCCATGTATATGCGTATTCCTGATATGATCTCTTACGCGGAAGGTAACCCTCAACGGCCATTGATCCAATGCGAGTATGCCCATGCCATGGGCAATAGCCTTGGAAACCTTCAAGATTATTGGGATGTAATCGAAAAATACGATGTTTTGCAAGGCGGATTCATCTGGGACTGGGTAGACCAGGGCTTGTTAGCCGAAACTGAAAACGGTGAAGCCTACTGGGCCTACGGTGGTGATCTTGGTGGACAGAATTTGCAAAATGATGCAAACTTTTGTTTAAATGGCGTGGTAAATCCGGATAGATCGCCCCAACCCTTATTACATGAACTTAAAAAGGTATATCAGTACATTAAATTTGGGGGAGAAGATGCAAAATCTGGAAAAATAAGGATTACCAACGGTTATGATTTTACCAATCTAAGGGAATACCATATCAGTTGGGAGTTGTTGGAAGAGGGTAGAAAAGTAGATTCCGGAGACCTTCCTGAAATTGTATTGAACCCCTCGGAATCAAGAGTATTGAACATCGGCCTACCCAAGCTGGAGAACAATGAAGCCGAGTATCTATTGAATCTATACGCTAGGTCGAATACAAAAACTACCTTGGTCCCCAAGAATCACTTGGTTGCCTATGAGCAGTTTTCCATTTCGGACTATACCTCCGAAGTTTTTGAGACCAAGGATTCTGGCAGCGGATTTTCCATTACCTCAAATGAAGATACTCTTATCATTTCGGGGAAGGGTTTTGAAATGAAGTTCGATAGTGGTAAAGGTGAATTAACGTCCTTGGATTATGGCAATGGGAATATATTGCTACAAGGGATGCGCGCCAATTTCTGGCGATCGACTACCGATAATGATTTTGGGTACAATATGCCCAAAAAACTAGGGGTCTGGAAAGGTGCCTCAGAAAATCAGGATTTTATGGGGCTTGATGTATCCTCCGATAAGAACAATGCATCCATTGATGTTTTAAAGCTTGCAGAAAATCCATTTGAAATCCAAAATGATAAGCTAAAAATAACAACCACTTTCGGATTGCCTTCTGTGGGTGGAAAAGCCCAAGTTATTTATGATATTAACGATAAGGGCGAAATACGGATTACAAATCAACTCCTGAATATAAAGGATAGCCTGCCCGTACTGCCCCGATATGGAAACAACTTTATTATCCATGAAAAATACAATCAAGTAGGGTGGTACGGGCGCGGCCCACATGAAAATTATGAAGATAGAAAAACTTCAGCTTTGGTGGGAAGATATGAAGCCCAAGTAGCCGATTTGTATTTTCCCTATATCCGTCCTCAGGAGAATGGTAATCGTTCCGATATTCGTTGGGTTCAATTTATTGATGATCAGGGGAAGGGCATAGAGATTTACGGTCCTGAACTATTCAGCTTTAGTGCACACAACCAATACAACAGTGATTTTGATGCAGGGGAAACCAAACGACAACGGCATACCTATGACATCGTAAAACGAGATTTGGTCAATATCAATATAGATTACCGCCAAATGGGTGTTGGAGGTGATAATAGTTGGGGCTTAATGGCCTTGGAAAAATATCAAATCCCGGCAGCAAATATGTCCTACAGCTATGTTATCAAACCAATTCGGTAAACTAATATAGATCAGTTTATTGAGCTGCATCCTGCGCAGACCATTGTGCCAACTCCCAGACATCCTGTGGAATGTTGTTCCCATTTTGGGTGGTATTTGGATTTTGTTCAAGCTCCAAAGCCAATTGACCTATTTCATGGTTTTCACCAATGAGCCCTTTCAAATGCTTCTTGACTTGCATATAACTGCCGTCATTGAGTTTTTTTGCAGCTAACAGGCCATATAGATGATTGATCGTATTTTTTTGTTCCGAACTTTGAGTATACGATACGATATTTTCCAAAAGGGATTTACTTTCTTCGGTTTTGTCCATTTTTTCGAGGGTCATGGCCAAAAGGAAATCCTGCTCACGCTCATCGGTATCATATGGTTTGCCTACCCCAATATTTTCTGGCCATTCCTTGGATTTTTCCAAAACCTCCTTGGCCTTGGTAAATCGATTCTTTTTGTATTGTTCCATGGCCATAGCCATATGAGCCCTTTCATAAATACTTCGACTTTCCGTGGCATGTTCGTAGGGTAAAATCTGAATTTTGTCCAATACCTTAAGTACATCGGCATGACGATTAGTATTTACCGATGCCTTGGCGTGGGACAGCCCAATGCTATAGTTACCCGGGAATTTTCGATACGCCTTTCTAGATAAGGCATAAGCGTCCTCAAATTTCTTATGCTGTAAATAGAATTGAATATGTTCCTCCCAGACCCTCCAGTTAGGGGAATTTAGGTCCAGTGCCTTTTTTAGATCATCCAATCGCTGGGCATATGGATTCTCATCTATAATCTTCGCCCGGAAACGATAGAAGATATCACTATCCGGCTGATCCTCTAAAGAATTCAACAGTTCCTTTCCCTGGTGTTCAAGACCTACGGCCAAATAATTTTGAGCCAAATAATACTTCAATTTCCAGTGGTTATTTTGTGATACGGCCCATTTCAGAACAGCCAAGGTCTCACTGCGGTATGGGAATACGAAATCTATGGGTTCCAGCGTCAATTCACTTAATAAAGCTTTACTTTGTGCATCATCCTTATTTCGTAACAAATAGGCAATCCAAAGCTTATTTTTGGTTGTTTCACCTTTTCCTAGGATGGCAAGGGCCTCATTCTCCATTCCGTAACCGTAATAAAGCAAAGCCAATTCCAATAAAGTTTCTTCAGGAAATTCATTATGGATCTCCAGATTGACCTTATCGGGAGAATCCATAAACATCTTTTCCGTCAAAGCAAATTGGTTCAAGGGATCAATCTCAAGGATGGTTTCGATATGGTTATTGAATTCCTCGGTTTTCTTTTCTTTTCTTGAGACCAGGGCAAGAATATATTGGGCGTGCAGATTATACCGGTTAAAATCCAGAGCTTTTTGAGCGTACATTTTTGCCCGGCCATAATTCTTTGTTGCCAAATAGATTTCCGCCATTTTGTAAAAGGCAGCGTTGCGGTACTTCATATCACGAGCAGCCCAACCCAAGGATTCCAAGGCATTTATGGTATCATTCAAGGCCTGATAGGCAAGGCCAGCAAAATAATTGGCGCCGGGATTATAGGTGTCCAACCGTAATACGGTATTGGCATGGTCAAGTGCCTTTTCAAAATTGGTTCTTCTAAACTCCAGTTCCGCTAGTTTTACCAATCCATCTTGATGGTAAGGGTCAAGCTCCAAAAGCTTGGACAAAAACTCATGTCCTTTGGCATAATCCCTATACTTCATGGCCTCCCAACCATCTGTATAAAGTTGTTCGGTTTTCGAAAGCTTAGCGTCTGCATTGGAATCAAAAGGTCTTTTAATGCGATTCCTTTCCGTATCGTTGATAAACTGTAGCTCGCTCCCTTGGATTTTGACTTCTATTTTGTCGGAAGATTTCGCTGTTACTTTTTGGGAGAAAATTTCCATTGGTCTCAAATTCAACCTTTCCGAATACACTTCCTTGTCGTTGACAATAATTTGAAGCGTTTTATTCAACTCCTGTAGTGCGTTGACTCCAACATACAATTCGCTGCCCTCCAGTGTTACATTCAAAACCCCATCTTCAGAGGCATCTACCATTCCCCCAATTTCCTTAAACGGAAACCATATCTCGCGCCAACGATCCATCACATAGGGATCAAAATTTGCCTGAGTAATGGGATTTTCCGCTTTGGCAGGAGAAAATTGATTGAACAATCGGCCTGCCTGAAACTCCATATATTGCCCATCGGCATCCGTTAATAAATCTTCCCAAATACCCCCACTTCGGGACAAGGCCCATAGCCATAGTTTTTGACCTGGCATTTCTTCATATGGGCCCCAATGCCCAAACCCGAATTTTTTATCGTGGTAATATCCCCCAAAAAAATCTTCATACTCCCCAACCACATGTTTCGATTTTGAACCACCATAGCGGTTGTTTTTGTAAAAGGCCGTATTTCTCCCTTCACTGTCAAAAGGCCATGGACGGGCGGTCCCATTATGCTCTAGATATTGGTTGCCGGGATAAATAAATTCTAGGTCATCGGCCACCACGGCAGCAGCGGTCATCCAGTTGTAATACGATTGGTTCGCTGCAGTTCCGTTATACCAGTGGGCTTTGGTCTCCACATAAGCCTTGTTCGCTTCCAATCGGATTTCAACCCCCCAATTGGTCCGGGATGTTAAATCCATGGCTCCAACGATGCAGCTTACACTGCCATCTTCGTTTTCCCGGGTTACATAGTCCACCGGGGTCGCGGTATCCGGACTATGCCCTATCAACCCAAAATTAAACTCGATACCTCCCGATGTCCAAGGTCCCCGCATAGCAATGTTCCGAAATTTCATCACCTCGTTTTTGTAGAGGAACTCCTCCCCAGTACCCTTGTCAATGGCTCCCCATATCTTACCCCCAACTTCGGGAAGTACGAAGACCTGGATATAATCGTTTTCCAAGGTAACCACCTTCCATGGTTTTTTTTTAGAGACCTGATCATAACCATAAAATTTGAAATAGGGGAAAATCTTAGGATTATCGGCCAAGATAGGTATGGGGTCGGGGTCTTCGAAATCGTAGGTATCCAACATAAGGGTTTCTTCTTTGATGCTTACGGATTGGGCGTGCATTGTTAATAGGCCGGTAACCGATATCACAATAAGGGATATACAGCGTCTATAGTATTTCACGTTTTTCATTTTTCAGAATCAATTTTATAGGTAAGTAGTGTATCGTTGTTTCTAGCCAGAATAATAATCCGTTCATTTTTGGGAAGTTCCAGATTTATGATATCCCGTACTTCTCCAGTGATGTTGAGTCCGCTTTTGGAATGGGATACCGGATGAAAATCTCCTTTTCCATTACCTAAAAGAAGTACACCTCTATTGGCATCATATCTTCCGTATTTCACACGGGTTCCAAAGAAATTGCCGGCCAATAACAGATCTAGGTTGTCGTCCTGATTGAAATCATCTATTAAAATCCCATAAACCGGGGCAAATTGGGCAGCATGGGGTAGGGGTGCCAATCGAAAACTTCCATCCCCCAAGTTTTCCATATAACTGGTTGCAAAGTTTTTAGATTTCAAGATTTGTGCATCTGCCAATTCTTCCTGTGTAAAAATGTCTGTGATTTTCTGATCGGCGTAATCCGAGTAATTGACGTATCTATTTTTAAGCCCACTCAATTGACCTACCAAATCGTCTTTGGAAAAAACGGGATAACTTTCACCCATTACATAGGAACATAGAATGGGATCTAAGGAGCCATTGTTGTCAAAATCTTTGAAATAGAGTTCCGCGGGTTCTTCAGTGGAGGCCTTTAATTGGGAATTTAGACCAAAATTTCCCAAAACGTAATCCATATCGCCATCGGCATCAAAATCTGCCTGTTCAATCGTATTCCACCAGCCTTCGGAATCTTTAAGACCGGAATTGTCCGTGATTTCTTGTAGCTTGCCATCTGAATTTTCAAAAAGACGGATGCCCATAAACTCCCCGATGACAATCAAATCCGCTTTGTCATCTCCATTGAAATCGGTCCACAGGGCATCGGTTACCATACCTGGGTTTAATAGGTCGGCATTAAGATCCTGAGTTACATCCGTGAATTTTCCTTTTCCGTTGTTCTGTAAAATGTAGCTTCGTGGAGCTATGGGATACTGTCCCGGAGTTAGCCTGCCCCCAACAAACAGATCAAGATCTCCATCGGTGTCGTAATCCCCTGCCACAGCGGTAGAACCACTAGTATACATTTGGGGTAAAGCGTTTTCATTCCTGTTAAAGATGCCGTTTCCGGAATTCAGGTAGATGCGGTCTTGTAGTTCGGGGGCATTGCTATCGAAGTCGCTTCCGCCACTTACCACATACAAATCCATATCCGTGTCGCTATCCGCGTCAAAGAAAAGGACACCTAAATCTTCGGAATCCTTATCTTTTTCAAAAACTTTGGAATTGGACGCTTTAAAGCCTCCGGTTTTGGATTGTAGAAAAAGTTTGCCTGCACTGCCTTTGGCTCCACCGATGAAAATATCTTCAAGACCATCACCATTGACGTCCGCTTTTGCCATTTTTGGGCCTTGTGTGGAAAGTTTGTGCGGCAGTAACTGTTCCCGTTTAAAATCGATAAAATTATTTTCACGATGTACAAAATTCAACAAACTATCAGCACTTATATCCGAGAAATAGCTTGGCTTAGAATGGATGGATTCCTCTTGCGACAGTTGGGCATCTTTTTGATCTAAGGTCAATATTTGATTGGGAACGATGTTGCGCAGGGTCTGTATACGGTCATCCGGCCAAAAAACGGCTAGACTATCCACGGCCGCTTCCCCAAGTCCAAAAATTAGGTCATGGCCCATGGAAGATTGGTATCCTCTTGTCGGGATCATTTCCTGTGTCAACTTGTTACCCGCACTATATATAATGACTTTGGCGCCTATACCGAAAGTATTTTTGCCTTCTCCCTTTAAATGTACCTTTATATAGTTATGTGCAGCTTGTTTTTCACTGTTATTACGATATATAAATGCTTCGGCATCAATATTGTTGACCACCAAATCCAAGTCGCCATCATTGTCCAAATCCGCATACGCGGCACCGTTGGAAAGTGATTTTTGATCTAAACCCCAAGAAGCATTGACCTTTTCAAAAGTTAAATCGCCTTTATTTCGATAGGTATAGTTTTCCTCCACAGTGGATGGGATTTTTTCTATCAAGTCCATAATGGCTGTTTGTTGCCCGGTCTTGTTTTCTTTTAGCTTTTCTTGAACGGCATAGTTCATAAAATCCATATTGGTGTAGTCCCTTTTATAACCGTTGGTTACAAAAAGGTCTTTGTATCCATCCAGGTCCAAATCGGCAAAAAGTGCGGCCCAGCTCCAATCCGTATTGGAAATGCCCGAAAACTGCCCAATTTCAGAAAACGAGGTCCCCTGGTTATTGAGCTGTAGCATATTGCGCATAGTCTGATTATAAAATCCGGAATTGACCAAGAGTTGATATTTATCGTAATTATCAGGTCCCGACACCATTTTTTGGCGATAGTTGCCTTCAGGAAGCATATCCAAGCTCATGATATCCATATATCCATCGTTGTTCACATCCGCAATATCCGAACCCATGGAAAACATGGAGGTGTGTCCGATGAATTCTTCCAAACTCTCGGAAAAAGTTCCGTCCTGGTTATTGATATAGAGATAGTCCTGTTCATTGTAATCATTAGACACATAGATATCTAGCCAACCATCATTATTGATATCCGAAACGGCTACCCCTAATCCGAAACCAAGGACATTGGAGACCAGACCGGCCTCATCGCTTACATTGGTGAACTTGCCATTATCATTACGGTATAACTTATCGGAAAAGGCAGGATTCTTTCGATTTTTTAAAGATGCCGTTATTTGACCAAATCCGGCATATTTCTGTGAAGAGTGATTCAAAATAAAAAGATCAAGATCACCATCTTTATCGTAATCGAAAAAAGAAGCCTGGGTAGAATAACCGGAATCGTCCACGCCGTATTCAGCTCCTTTCTCCGTAAAGTTCACTTGTCCCGTATCACTGGAAGGGCCATTATTTATAAAAAGCAAATTCTTTCGTTGGTTCGCTGAAGGTGTTGCCGAACGGCAGATATAGATATCCAAAAGCCCGTCTCCGTTTACATCGGCCATGGTAGTTCCGGTGTTCCATAAACCTTCAGCAAAAACACCTGCCTCTTTGGCAATTTCCTTAAATTCAAAATTACCTTGGTTGATATACAAATGACTACCGACCATATTTCCCGTAAAATAAATGTCCGAAAGCCCATCATTATTTACATCGCCGATAGCTAGCCCACCACCATTGTAGAGATAGCTATATTCCAGCACATTGAACTCCTGTGTTTCCTGTAATACGTTCTTGAAGGTGACTCCTGTAGTGCTAGGTGCCAATAACGTAAACATTTTACTAGTGTCCTCCTGGGTACAAGAGATCAATAGGAAAGCTACTAAGATGGAAAGGAATCGTCTGGAAGTTTGCATAGCCGAGAGCTGTATATAAATCAACAAGGTACAGAATTACAAAAGATAATATAAAAAAGACCGCAACGGAATTGCGGTCTTTTTTTACACATATGTGGTTTAATTTAATTTTTGGCGTCCCACCATAGTTTAGTGGTACCTAAATCCGGACCACCCAATAAATTGGAAATAGCTGCATTTACCTCTTCGGTGTTATCAGCAAACTCCGTAGCGGTGTAGGTCATCCTTCTAGGAATTTCATCGACCGCTATATTGGGGTTAAGCGTGTTTAGCCTGTCATACAATACAGGATACCCTGTTCTTCTACGTTCGGCATAAGCCTCCTCACTGTCAGGCCAAAGTGCTATCCATTTTTGGGTAATGATCTGCTCCAATTGCGCCTCGGCACTACCAGCAGCATTATACGCCACAGGAACCGTAGATACAGCAGGGTTGGAACCATCTATAGCGGCCGGGGTCAGTCCACTGGTGACATAATCATCTCCCGAAAGGTTGGTACCATCATAGCCATGCTGTAAATGGGATTGTGTGATTCCCTGATTGTACAAATCTTCAGCAGTTCCACCTGCTGCCCATCCTTCCAATGCGGCTTCGGCCCTTAAGAAATAGGCTTCCGCAGCCGCCATGACTATCCAAGCTGGTCCGGGATCGCCACCTAAGGTGTATGGTCCGGCCATATTGGAGGCCAAGTCATTGAAAGGCGTAGTCGCCTTGGATTCTGCTGTTTGCCCGTTGCGCATTCCTTCGTAAGGAAAGTCCACGCCCGCCGGATCATCAGCAGCATCCGGGGTGGTGGCAGGTGCGTAATAGGTGGCTACCCGCGGATCTTGGTATCCCTTTAAAATACTCTCCATATCCCCACTCATCCGGAATTCACCCCATTGGGTAATAGTGGTATAACTATTGGTGAAGTTGAGATTGGTCTGGATCAATGCATTGTCATCATTAGAGGTCATGACCCCACCCGAAATAGCGGCTTCGGCATTACTTTGGGATAGCGCGGGATCCACATATTTCACACGCATTGCCAAGCGTAGACGCAAGGTATTGGCGAATTTTGTCCATTTATCGACATCACCACCAAAAATAACATCATTCCCTCCTAAAAAGGAAGTCCCTCCAGCATTGGACTGCAATACCGTTATGGCTTCCGCTAGAGTGGTAAAAAAATCATTGTAGATGTCCTGTTGTGAATCATACGATACTTGGTTTTCCAAATTTCCAAAATTGGAATAGGGAATAGGACCCCAGTAGTCGGTTACCCTATGATACGCATAGACCCGCCAAACCTTCATCATGGCGTTTTCCAAATCAAAGCCAAGTTCCAAAGCAGTATCCTCTGCAAACTTGATATTAGGTGCAGACCTACTATAAAAGTAGCGATAGGCACCATTCAGCCATCCTCCCACTAGGATAAACTGGTCGCTATCAAAGTTAGGTGCGGTAGTGGCGAAATAATTCGCATATACATCCGAGAACAATGAGTGCCATAACTGAAAAGGCCCTCTTGCACTATCAAAAGGCAGAAAGTTCGGGGTATACAAGGCCCTTTGAACGAATAGTGGATATTCCGAGGAAGTTATCGCATCCGTGGTAAAGTTCTTCGGATCGGTGTTCAGTTCCGTAAAATCATCCGTACAGCTTAGCAGGAATCCTCCTAAAACCAAGGCTATACATAATCTAGTTACAATTCTTTTCATGTTTTTTTCTTTAAAATTACAATTTTTTTTAGAATCCAAAGTTTATCGAAACCCCGATTTGGCGGCTTGTAGGTAAAGGAAAAGCCACTCGTCCTTCCGCAGTGTTTTCAATACTGGCAAGCAGGTCCGGGTCAAAACTATCAGCCTTGTTGGAAATGAAGAACAGGTTTCTACCGACCAAGGATATATTGGCAGATGTGATAAAGGTTTTGGAAAGAAGATTTTGAGGTACCGTATATCCAATGACCAATTCCCGTAAACGAACATTGGACAGCTCCGTTACAAAGGCCTCTCCAACGGGAGTGTTTCTACCACCTACACGGTTCCAATATTCCTCTGCACTAACTGCTATGTTATTAGCGGCTCCGGTAGATTGTACGATGGCAGTTTCACCTGCTATAAAGTTTTCACCAAATATCAATCCGCCTTCACGACCTTGAAGCGTTGATTCCAAAACCCCGTCCCGCGCCAAGATAGCGTCCGTAAAGTTGGTAGCCGTACCTCCTTGACGAATATCGATCAAAGCACTAAAATTAAAGTTTTTGTAACGCAAAGAGTTTCGGATACCACCTAACCAGTCGGGATTAAAATTGGCAACCAAAACCTCATCCCTTCCGGGAGTGATTAAAGGAAGACCAAAATCATCAACAAGTACTCTGCCCTGATCGTCGCGCTGATAACCTCTGGAATAGATATCTCCAAATTCACCACCAACAACCAAGGTATAGTCCCGAATAAAATCACTATTAATGGTCAGTCTGTCAAAACCTTCGGCAATTTCCAAGACCTCACTTTCATTAGTACCAAAGTTTACGTCCAGGTCCCAAGTAAAGTCCGGATTATCAATGATGGTCGCCCCGAAGATGATTTCAACCCCGGAATTTTGGATGTCCGCTCCATTTTGAAAACGGCTAGCGATTCCAGATGCCACCGGGGTAGGGGTGGCGAATATCTGATCAAAGGTATTGGTCCTAAACCAGGTAAAATCTAAACGAAGACGATTGTCCAAGAATCGGGAGTCAAATCCTAACTCCAATGACCTTGTTGTCTCAGGGCGTAAATCTGGGTTAGGTAATTCCGGGTCTAGTTCTGCCGTACCAAAGATGATGTTGGCTCTTTGCGCTAATTGGAAGGGGTCGGTATCGTTACCCACCTCGGCCCAGTTGGCTCGCAACTTTAAAAAGCTTAGGGGTGAACTGCTCAAATCAACCAAATCGGTAACTACCGCGGTCAAACCTACAGAAGGATAAAAATAAGAACGATTATCCTCTGGTAAAGTAGAACTCCAATCGTTTCTTGCCGTTAAATTTAAGAACACAGCATTCTTATAGGAGAATTCACCTAAAGCATAGACGGATTGTTGCTCAAAAGCCTCAAATTCTTCCCGAGCCACTGGATTTTGTGTATTGCTCAGTGCGAAGAAATTCTCGATGGTGAAATTGGTTCCTTCACCCCAAAGTCTGTCCCGTTCAAAAACCCTGAGGTTAGCCCCTACATTCAAATCTATCTTAAAATCATCGGTAATCTGTTTGTTGTAGTTGATCAGCACATCACTGTTCCAATCAGATTGAACCTGTTGTTCCTTCCGATAGCTACCGAACTGGGCCACAGTATAGGTATCGTTGTTTCGTAAAATCTCCGATCTATAACTATCGCGGTCTATAGCTGAACGTCCTAGTATATAGAGGTCATCCGTAATTTGGTATTTAAGTGACAACAGCCCCAAGACACGTTCCTGTAATCTTGGACGCAACACATTGTTGATGGTCCAATATGGGTTTCCTCCCCCATTGAACTGAGGTAAAAAGTAATGCTGCCGAAGCTTACCTTCCGGATTAATGAATTCAAAGTTTTCAAAATCCTCTGTACGGATATTTCTTGGCGTTTTGTACAGATACCTAACGGGATTGTCAAAACCTTCGCCAGTAGCCAATTGGTTTGCAAAATCGTCGCGGATATAGTTCAATTTGCCATCCATTGTCAATTTATCCGTAATCTTGGTGTTTATACGTGTGGAAATACTATGCCTGCTCAAGTCGTTCCCTGGTACAATACCTGCGGCATCGGTAAAGGTATAGCCCAAAAAGACATTGGATTTTTCGGTATTGATATTGACCCCTACATTGGTAGCCAAGTTATGTCCAATTTGGAAAAAATCATCCACATTGTCCGGTTGTGCCTCATAGGCGTAGGTCTGTCCAAACAGCGGGTATTCTGGATTGTTGGACCAGTGCGCTACTTGACTTCCATCAAACCGTGGTCCCCAAGAAGTAGTGGCTTGCTCTCCATAGGAGCCGCCAGCACCTTGACCATATTCATTTTGCAATTCCAAAAGGTTGATGGCACTTGAAAAGGTAGATACAAATCCTATGGAAGTGGAAACCCCTTCGCGGGCTCCCTTACCGGATTTGGTGGTAATCACGATGGCTCCGTTGGCCGCCCTACTACCGTAAAGGGCCGCAGCGTTAGCACCGCGAAGCACTGAAATCTCTTGGATGTCATCCGGGCTAATATTGTTGATGTCCCCGTTCAAGAGAATACCATCAACCACATATAGAGGTTGGCTACTCCCATCAATGGAACGGTTACCCCTTAGCAAAACTTTGGTGGGTGCACCTACACCAGAAGAAGACTGGGTAACGGAGAGACCGGCTACCTTACCGCTCAAACCTTCCAAGACATTTACAGGTCGTGCTTGGGTAAGTTCTTCGGTTCGTACCTGTTGGTTAGCATAGGACAGTGACTTTTCCGAACGCTCAAGACCCAGGGCGGTGACCACAACCTCATCCAGTTGATTTTCGTCTACCACCATTTGGACATCAACGGTATTGGAAGCACCAACGGTAATGCTTTGGGTCCTCATTCCTATATATGAAAATACCAAAACGTTTCCTTCGGCGACCTCTATGGTATAGTTGCCGTCAAAATCGGTTTGTGTTCCATTCGTGGTTCCCTGAACCAGAACGTTTACCCCTGGTAAAGGTGACCCGTCCGAGGTGTCGGTTACCGTTCCTGTAACGGTTTTGTTCTGTGCCAGCAAAGGGTATGCCCCTAATACCAACACAAGAAATACAATCAATTTTCTAGTCATAATGTTAGTTTTTTTGATAATGAAGTTAGTTTAACATTTTATTATAATATGTGAATTTAAACTATTTTTTCTATAAAACAAGATGTCCAAGAAAAAATGTGCTCGAACACACCTCCGAAAATTCTCGTTAAACCGGCCTTCGTACTAGCGTATATAGGGTGAAACAATTTGCTATGGAATTGTTTGTTAAAAACCATTTTTTAGTATCCCAAGAAGGAAGAATTGATATTCCTAGGCATCAATTTATATAATATTTCACATTCTCCGCGGTTACAATATCTATGGGCAACAATTCTTGAGAAGGCATTTCTTTTTCAAATAGAAAATATTCCGCTAAATAACCGATTCCCAAATAGGCTTGTCTTTTTGGTTTTTGATGGATGAGAAAATCTATTTTTCCTTTGCGTAAATGTTTCAGATTTTCCTCCAAAAGGTCATATCCTACCATTGTAAAATTTCGGCCATCTGTCCGAAGAAATTCTATCAGCAAATGGGCTTTGGAATTGGTAACAAAAAAGCCGGTTATCCAAGGGTGGCTTTCCAGAAACAAAGTGAATTCCGTCTTGAAGTGATCCGGATTATCTGTCTTAAGATTATATGTAATAATTTTTTTTGTATTTCTCTTTTTCTCCTTAAAGTAGTCCCTAAAACCAATTTCCTTTTGCCGCATATGCAACTCCTCATCAATATGTATAATTGCAATGTGCGTGCCTTCGGCAGTAACCTTGTCTATAAGATTTGCAGCGACCCTACCACTTTGTACTAAATCTTGGCCAATGAAATTTTCTATACTCAAGGAATCTATATGATTGTTGAAGGACGCCAGAAATATTCCTTTTTGCCTACAGTTTTGGAATACCTTTAGTGATTCCTTGTGAAAAATAGGAACCATTAATAGCGCATCTGGGTTTGAATCAATCGCGACATTTGACTGTTCTACAAAATGATTCGTTCTGTTAGGATGATATGGATATTCTTCGACTACTACTCCGAAAGGGCCAAATTCCTTGGCGGCTATGCGCGCACCTTCTATAGCCGGAAGCCAATAAGGGTCTATTTCAAAGCCCGGTATGAGGACGCAAATTTTATAGGTTTTATTGATCTTAAGGTTTCTTGCAATCGGATTTGGCCTGTAATCAATCTTTTTTAATACCCTGTCCACCTTTTGATAGGCATCCTTGGAAACCCTACCGCGTTTGTGAAGTACCCTGTCAACGGTACCTTTGGAAACACCGGCGAATTGAGCAATATCCTTAATGGTGTACTTTTTTTTATTCATACAATAATAGATCGAATCCAAATTTTACAGCTATAAATATAGTGCATATTTGAAAGGAGCCCCTAAAACACCTAATTCCGTAACCCTTGGCATGGAAAATATGCAAAAACTAATAATGAGGTAAAAACGAAGAGTAGAGTAGGCGGAACAAAAAGCCATTGGGAAGAACAAGAGAAACATTTTTAATGGATAACTAACTCAAAATTAACTGTGCCTACCCAATGGCAAAACGAGATTGCTAACAACTTTTGATAAAAGTAAAAGGAATGGAACAAAATGAGTAGTAGGAATAATTTCAATCTTGATAGGATTTTGCAATGTTAGATGACCACCTTAATGGTAACGTATAAAAACTAAGAGAAGACCAAAACTTGAACAGTAATATTACAGGATAAATGATAAAATCAAGCAAAAGAAGAAACAATTAACATAAATGGTATAAAATATATGTAACTTTTTTCTTACATTTAATACGTATTAACCCTTAATAGCAATATCATGAAAAAAGCAAAGTTTTCTGGGAAGCTTTCCCTTGGTAAAAAAAAGATTTCCAATTTGGCGGCTCAGTCCATTGTAGGAGGAGGAGGATCTAGTTATGCAAATAGTTGTTCCATAGGCTGCCCGACCGACACAACTAATAACAACTGTACTTCAGCTACTTCTGTAGTGATTTCCTGTTGCTAGAAGTTATTTTTGTTAGTTTTTTTGACCATTAGTTATGGCACATAACTAATGGTTTTTTTGTTGATGTGCTCTATTTTTTTTCTAGGGTTATCCTTAACTTTAACAAGTTTAAAATTTTATATATTAAATATTTTCTTACATTTATTACATATTAATCTTTAAATATTTATCATGAAAAAAGCAAAGTTTTCAGGGAAACTTTCCCTTAGCAAAAAGAAGATTTCCAATTTAACTTCTAAAGCGATAACCGGCGGAGCTAGGGCTACGATGTATGACCTCACTTGTTCCTTGGGTTGTCCAACCGATACCACAAATGCCAATTGTACTTCTGGCGCTTCTATAGTGATTTCTTGTTGTTAAATTTTCGGTCAGGAATTACTGTTTTTCACCTAACCATCAGTAGCAAACAAACCCTTGCTGATGGTTTTTCTGTTCTAATTGCGCCTAAATGTACGTTTATGCCCCTGCAATGCATAATTCCTGGGATTATTGGATAAAACGCCATTGTTTGTACTAAATCAACGGACTTTGGCATATACGATTTTGCATTATGGCCTTGAACATAAATTCTGTTATGAGCAAAAAAATTTTGGAAGAACATTTGACAAAGATTGACAACGCTATTCAAAAACACTATAAGGAGGAAAAAAACGCTGGTGTACTTGTTGGATTATCAGGGGTTTCCTTATTTCAATTTTACTATTCGAAATATTTGGACGTTAACTCCAATGCAGATTTTGGTGTAGAAATGTTATCCAAGGTTACCGATGGAATTGACGAAGGGTACGGCTATCCCACATTTTGTGATGGAATTGCCGGTGCAGGTTGGGTCCTGGACCATTTGGAACAGGCAGATCTCATGGAAATCGAAACGGATGATCTCCTATCACAATTGGACGATTATCTGCATACGGCCATGGTTTCCGATATGAATGTAGGAAACTATGATTTTTTACATGGTGCTATTGGTTATGCCCTTTATTTTCTGAACCGATACAAGAATACAAAATCGGAAAAGTTGAAAAACAAATATGGAACTTATCTTTTTGAGTTTATTTCTTTTCTAGATGAATTATCGGAAAAGGATAAGGACGGCAATCTAAAATGGATTTCCGTACATCCGCGTAGCCAAGAAAAAAGTTACAATCTCGGTTTATCCCATGGGATTGCCGGTATCATTGGAATTTTGGTCAAACTATCCCAATATGATGAATTTAAGCCACTTACCGTAACTATGCTTAAAGGAGCGGTTGGTTACATTATCAGTTTTAAAAAAGAAAACAACGCTTTCTCCCTTTTTCCCAACCATGTACTGCTTAATGGAGAGACCGGTGGTAATAGTAGGTTGGGATGGTGTTATGGGGAATTGGGCATTGGATTACAGTTGTACTACGCTTCAAAGGTTTTGAAGGATGAAAGACTTCAAAGAGAATCGATTTCTGTTCTTAAACATGCTGCAAGCCGAACCTCCCCAGATATGAGCTTGGTTAAGGATGCCATAGTCTGTCATGGATCATATGGAATTGCCCAGATTTTTTCCCGGATTTATAAAGAGACCAAAATTCCAGCATTCAGGGACGCCATGGAATTCTGGATTCAGGATGGTATAAATAAAGCGGTACATAAAGATGGTTATGCCGGTTATAAAAGGTGGAGGGATGTAAACGAATGGGTGGCCGATGTATCCCTATTGGAGGGAATTACAGGAATGGGACTGGTTATCATTGATTATTTGGCGGATTTTGAAACAAGCTGGGACGAGTGTTTAATGATAAGCTAACCCCAATATGGCCGGCAGTAATCCCTATAAAAGTTTTTACAACTATGTGTTGAGGACTCCTTTACTCTCCTTGGACTGGTACAAGACCTTTACCTCAAAAAAAACTATCCCTGATGAAAATTTTAAAAAAGCCTATAACGACCCTGTAATAAAAGAGGCCCTATTCTTGGCATCACCTTCCTTGTCCACGGAAATTACCAGATGGATGAATGGAGAACTAACGGACAAAAAAAAAATAGAAAAACTCAAATTTTCTATACTCAAATATCTTACAAGAATGTCCTCAAGGTGTACACCCTTCGGACTGTTTGCCGGATGTTCCGTAGGAAGTTTTGATGTTCAAACGAACACTGTTTTAAGAGAGGTAGATAAAAACCGCCGGCATACAAGATTGGATATGAACTATCTGGTGGCACTTTCACAGGATTTGGTGAAAAGGCCCGGAATAAAACATCAACTTCTCTTTTTTCCTAATACCAGTATTTATAAAGCTGGAAAACAGTTACGGTACGTAGAATACGAATACATCAACAGTAAAAGACACCATAACGTTGTAGCTGTAGACGATACGGAATATCTTGATATGGTGCTGGCAAAAGCGAACAAAGGTGCGTTACTCTTAGATTTGGTCAATGTCCTGGTGAGTGATGAAATTACCACCCAAGAAGCATCTTCCTATATAGAGGAACTTGTGGACAGTCAATTGCTTATCAGTGAATTGGAACCTTCCGTTTCCGGACCTGAGTTTTTAGAACAGATTTGTTCCGTACTTGAAAAGCTGGATAATGCGAAAGATGTACTATACGCATTGCGAGAAGCAGAAAAAAAAATGCTCTTCCTAGATTCTGCCATGGGCAATGATCCGGATGAGTATCTTAACCTAACGGAATCCTTAAGGGAATTGGGGACGGACTTTGATCTTAAGTTTATGTTCCAGACCGATGTGGCATTGGGCGTTAAGGCCAATACCTTAAATGAAAATGTTATCGATGATATAAAAAAAGGGCTTATCCTACTCAACAGGATTTCCATACCGCCCCAAGAGACCTTCCTTTCCAAATTCAAGGAAGCTTTTTACGAAAGATATGAAGAACGTGAGGTTCCTTTGGCAACCGCCCTTGATGTAGAAGTAGGTTTAGGATATATCCAGAATCAGGGGTCAGGGGATATAAATCCATTGATAGATGGCATCGTTCTTCCCGAAAGGGATTCCAGGCAATCGATTGTTGATGTAAAATGGACTGCCATAAACGCTATATTTCAAAAGAAACTCAATAAGGCCTTCAAGGAAAATGCTTACACCATTACGCTAAATGATGCAGATTTCCAGGAGTATGAGACCCAATGGGATGATTTGCCGGATACAATGTCCTTTATGCTCGAAATAATCCTTGAAAATGGCCGACAAAAAATAAAGTTAAACGGTGGTGGTGGCTCCAGTGCTGCCAACCTTTTGGGTCGTTTTTGTCATGGGGACAAGGAACTTCATGATTACACCATGGAAATAATCCAAGCGGAAACCAAGATAAATGCTAATAAAATTTTAGCGGAAATCGTGCATCTTCCCGAATCAAGGGTGGGCAACATTTTAATGCGTCCCGATTTCCGTGAATATGAAATCCCGTATTTGGCCAAGTCCGTGAAATCAAAGCCATTTCAACTAGCGCTTGACGATTTGATGATTTCCATCAAAAACAATGCAATTATGTTGAGGTCAAAAAAATACAATAAGCAGGTAATTCCACATTTGACCAATGCCCACAACTATTCCCGGGATTCCCTTCCCATCTATCATTTTTTGGCCGATATGCAAACCCAGGGATTTAGAAGTGGATTAGGAATCAACCTAAGTCCGTTCGCCGAAAACTATGAATTTCTTCCTCGGATCGAATACCATAACCTGATTTTACAGAACGCCACATGGCACTTAAGGAAGAATCATATTTCGGCCCTTTTAAAAATAAGGGATAATGATGGGCAATTAACCGAAGAAGTGGCCTCTTTTAGGAAAACCCTAAAGATGCCAAGATTTGCCATGCTCGCCGATGGTGACAATGAGTTATTGGTGAATTTTGATAATCTGACCTCTGTTAGGATGTTCTTGGATACCGTAGAGAAAAGAACGGATTTTAAGCTCACGGAGTTTTTGTTTGCTGAAGAGGGAATCGTAAAGCATAAAAAAGAGTACTACACCAATCAGGTAATTGTATCATTCTTTAATGAGGAAAAACTAGGTTATGACATCAACAACGATAAAGCAAAAAAAGGTACAGCGGAATTACATATTGGGTGACAGTTGGTTGTACTATAAAATTTATACGGGCCACAAGACATCGGATGTAGTTCTTACTGAAATCATTAAACCTGTAGTTGAAAAGCTAAAGGAGGATGGCATTATCGATAAATGGTTTTTCATAAGATATGCAGATACAAGACACCATCTTAGAGTCCGTTTGCATTTTTCGGATACAGGGAGAGTAGGGGAGGTTATTAACGGACTTTATCCGTCCTTGAAGCAATTTATGGATCAAGACCTTATCTGGAAAATTCAACTGGACACCTATCAAAGGGAGATTGAACGCTATGGTGAACGTACTATGGAATTATCGGAAGTTTTTTTCTATTACGATAGCAAAATGATAGTTGACTTTTTGGATATGATCGAAGGCGAGGAAGGGGAGTTGCTTCGTTGGTTGTTCTCACTTCGTGCCATGGACTCGCACCTCAATGATTTTGGCTATTCGGACGATGACAAGCTGCGGCTCTTGGATAGGTTGAAAACCGGATTTGGAAATGAATTCGGAATGTCGCGACCACTAAAAAAACAGCTCGATTCAAAGTATCGGGAAGAACGAAAAAAAATTGAGGAATTCATGATTTTTGATGTGGCCGACAAACCGGATTATGCCCCAATTTTAGATGTTATCGACATCAAGGAAAAAGAGGTTGGGCCCATTGCCTCACAAATTCTAAATTACCTCAAACAGGGAACTATGGAAATACGGCTTGATGATTTAATGGCCAGCTATCTTCATATGCACATGAATCGTTTGTTTAAGTCCAAAAATCGTTTGCACGAGATGGTCTGTTACGACTTTTTACATCGCTATTACAAGTCTATGATTGCCCGTAAAAAATATCAAAAAAGTTGATTTGTCGTATATCGAAAACTTTTCTTTTTTGATAAAAAATACATTTCGAGGCAATTGAATCTTTGACAGTAATTCTTTTGCTCTAGGTATTTATTGTTCAAGACCCATACATCTTTTTTAATTGGTTTACGGCGGATTCTGCCAATTTCTCTCCGGCACCTATTTCGTAGATTGTAGTGCCAGGAGTGGTCTCATAGCCTGTTATCATGGGCAAAAATCCTTCAGGGCCTTGGCTAAAGGAAATTTCGGTAGGGAAATATCTGTAGTTCCCATTGGCCAAATTGACAACTATGGTGTTTTCATAAGGAGAATTTTTTTTGATGTAAATGCCAAACTCATTGAACATTTCGCCAGGTAACCCAACTATGGCTATATCACTTATTTGCATGGTCATAACCTCAAGTTTGTCAATCTCGTTTTGGACTTCGTACATTTCCATCCACCATTTGGCATATAGTTCATTAGGAATTCCATCCGGTTGTAATTCGGGCATGCCTTCTTTTTCTACCCGTTTCATTATCTTTTTTGCCCATTCATACTGCTCATCGGTAATGGTCATTTTTTTTATGGGAACCTGTTTTCTTGAGACTTTGATGTTACCGTTCCCCGAAACCGGTTTTGAATTTCTCATGGCTTCCATAGCGGCCACACCCAAGAGATACCCAATACGTTGACACTCCTGGTAGGTATCCAAAAACCCGACCTTATGATCTACTTGCGTAACATTACCATTTGGAGCATTCAAAAAAAGTACACCAAAGTCCTTGCCCATTATTTTTTGTATGGATTCTGTAAGATATCCGGGATAATCGGCGGAGTAGCTCCAATTGTTTCCGGTAAGTGTGGTAGGATGGCACCCAAAGTTGACAATACTATTTACGACCTTTCCTTCTTGTTCTATACTTATGGTAATGACTTCAGGGTCTTTTCCCCCCAAAGCTTTTTCAATATAGCCAGGTTCGAATTTCTCCCAAACCATATGGGTAGTGCCGTCTACCGCTTTTAATCTTCTGTTGTGGGAAATGCGTTCTTCTTTGGAGCGGCCTATTGAAAGTCCGGCGGGTGCCAAATTTTTGTTGGCCCTATGGATTGCATTCGCTGCTCTTTGAAGATATTCCTTGGCCTCGGGTGCATCCAGTTCCGATTCCGGCCCACTATGGGTATGCGTGGCATGGATCAAAATATTTTCAGCCTTAATATCGGAATCTGACGCTATATGGTCCCGCATCATGTCCACGGACTCCTTGGTAATATAACAAATGTCAACGGAGAGGATGGCAATTTTTTCCCCATTATTTCCTTTTGCGACCATGGCCTTGCCATAGAGTGAATCGTGAATGCCGCGTGAGGCATAATCATTGCCCCGATAGTTGCCCACCAGATTTAGGCCCACAGGGGGTGTATAGTTCACCTCTGCATAGCCAATTTGTAAACCGGAATGTTGAGAATCTTTAGTGTTAGTCATAGTTTCACAGGATAAAAGTAAAAATGTGCCCATAAGAAAGGCCATTGTGGCTTTCCGGAGTAATCCCGGACTGAATGTTCGTATTTTCATTTTAAGACAGTATTTAGTATTCGCAGCCAATTTTTATACATGATATTCTCAATATCTGTTGGGGTATATCCTCTTTTTAAAAGAATATCCTCAAATTTGGGAAGATCTGCTATGGAATTCATATCATAAGGAGTTTGTTCCAGTCCGAATAGACCATCAAGATCGGTTCCAAATCCAATATGTTCGCTATCTCCCGCTAGTTGGCATATATGGTCAAAGTGATCCACCAAACATTCCATGTTGATACCCAGTTGTTTGGGGTCATCCACGTTCATCCTGAAATTAGGATGTAGCATCCAAGTGTCCAAAGAACCTCCTATGATGCCATCCCTTTCGAGAACACATTTGATCTGGTCATTCGTGAACTGGCGCTCTCCGGGCACCAATACTCTACAATTTTGATGACTGGCAATGACCTGACCCTGAAAAATATCCAGGGTTTCATAAAAGCCCTGATCGGTCTGATGGGTGAGATCTAGCATTAGGTTAAGCGTGTTCATTTCTTTTAACAACTCTTTCCCAAGGGAGGTAAGCCCACTACCATCCGAATGCGTACCAGCGGCATATCTCCCCGGTCCAAAATGTGAGATGCCTATGGAGCGCAATCCCTGTTCATAATACCGATATAGATAATCAAGATTTACCATGGAATCCGCGCCTTCCAACGCCAAAATATAGCCAATCGGTTTTTTTATGATATCATGGTCTTCACTCTTCCAAACCTGCAAATGTTGCTTTAAGTCTTTTTGATTTCTGATTTGGGTCATTTCTCCCAATTCCTCCATCTCCCTATACCAGGCCAATTGGCATTGGGCATGGGCATAGGCCTGCTGAGGGGAGTGCCATCCGGGCAACGCCAAGGTATCCAAGGGGTCACCAACTTCTGAAAAACGGGAAATCATTGTAGTGATAACTATGCCGATGTTGCCCTGGCGAAGCTCGGGCAGGGCTACGGTACCTTTTCCCCGATCTTGAAAATCCGTCCACCCAAGATCCTTCTCCTTTTTTCGAATGGCCTCAACGTTTTGTGTAAGGTCCCGGTTCATGGACATGGCATTAGTGGCTAAATCCAAATGACCGTCTATGATAAAGGGGAATTTGGATTTGGAGCTCATTTCTTTGTTTTAAGGGATGAAATATCCTTTGTTTTATCCGCATACTTTAAGGAAAGTCGGTTAACATCGAATTTAAATTTTTCAAAAACTAACTCCCATTCCTTAGCTTCCCCTGAGCTATATTCATAAAACCCTTTTCCGTTAAAAATTCCATTACCGCCTTCTTTAGCTATATCATCTATTAACTTAGGCACTGTGGTTTGATTGCTCAGTTCCGGAAAAAGATCTTTAATTACGGCATGGTAGGCTTGCAGCCCTGTCAAATCCATATAACGAAAAAGCCCACAGAAGGTCATCCAATGACCGCCATCGTTCTTACAGGCACGGTCTACATCTTCTATAGTAGCATACCCATTTTCAACCAAATGGAACGCTTCGCGGTACATGGCGTACATGATACGGTTGGTAATAAATCCCCGAATGTCCTTACGTACCAAAGTAGGTTCCTTGCCCCATTTTTTAGCAATAACATACAATTGCCGGCCTATTTCCAAAGGACTTTTTTCGCCGCAAATAATTTCCAAAAATTGAGAAATATAAGCAGGCTCGGCCCAATGCATTCCAAAAAAGCGTTCCGGGACTTTTAAATAGTTTTGTAACAAACTGATCGGTATAGCCGAGGTGTTGGTGGCAATGATGGCTTCATCCGAAACATTGGATTCTATTTTCCCATACACGTCCTGTTTCACTTTTACGTCTTCCAGTACACATTCCATTACCAACCAACAGGATTTAAGATCGGCATAATTGGAGGTGAACTGTAAATTTTGGAACAGGTCTTTGGGCGGAGTCGAGCTAAGTCCTTCTCTATAACATTCTTCCAAGGCATGTAGTATACGATCTGGCGCAGTTTGATTTGTTTCGGAAAGTACCGGTGCCAGTGCAATAACCTTTTGACCATTTATTAGTAATGCGGTTGCTATACTGGTTCCCATTAGACCAAGGCCCACAACACCTACTTCAGAATTGGTATTTAACTCCATACTATTCTTAAATTTAACGAAAGGCGCCAACTTTTCCGACATGTCCGAATACTTTCGCTGAGTTATTTGAGTTCCATTAAAACTTCTTTTGCCACTTTTATGGCATGTTTAATATGTTCCTGTTTATGTACGGCCGATATATACCACAATCCTCTTCCTATGACCCGAAGACCCTTTTGCTGTAGGCCATGTATAAACATTTTGGACTTTGGCTGCTCGTATGCCCCAAGTTCCCTAAACTCTCTAATTTTATCCTCATTTGTAAAACCAGTATGGAACATAGGGCCCAACCCTTGGACCAATAAATTTTGTCCGGTTTCTTCAGCGGCATTCCTAAGCCCTTCCATCAACTGAAGACCAAGATCATACATACGTTTATGGGTGCCTTCTTCTTCTAAAACCTCTATTGTCCCCAATGCTGCGGCAATAAGCGGGCAAGCCGAGTTCATAGTGCCTGCGTGGATTACTTTTCCCTCCGCGACCAAGTGCATCCATTCTTTTTTGCCCACAATGGCTGAGATAGGATAACCACTGGCCAGGGCTTTGGCAAAAATGGAAAGGTCCGGGGTTACGCCAAAGTATTTTTGGGCACCGCCCAAACCTGTACGGAAACCTGTAATCACCTCATCAAAAATCAAGGCCGAACCGTAGTGGTCACAAAGCTCCCGAAGACCCTCTAAAAATCCTTCTTGCGGGAGTATACAGCCACTATTGCACATAATAGGTTCCGTGATTATGGCGGCAATAGAATCATGATGTATTTCTAGCGTCTTTTTTACCAATTCCAGGTCATTCCAAGGTAACAAAATAAATTCATCGGAGGCCCTTGCCGCCATACCCGAAGTCCAAGGCAATGGCGTAGGGTTTTCCCTGGAACCCATTTTTTTCTCATCCAGCGTAAGTCCCCACGAAACATTATCCAACCACCCGTGGTAATGCCCTTCAAAACGGATGAATTTGTTGCGTCCGGTCTTTGCACGGGCCACACGGAAAGCGGTTTGTATCGCTGTGGAACCATCGAGGCAAAAACGCATCATTTCGGCTGATGGAATATGTGCATTCAATTTTTCGGCCAACTCAATTTCCAACAAGTGCTGACCTGCATAAAGTTGCCCTTTTTCACTATACTCCCTAACGCGCTTAGCTATATGCGGATGGGAATGTCCCAAGATCATTGGGCCTTGGCTTAGGGTAAAATCAAGATACTTGTTTCCGTCCACGTCATATAGGTACACACCTTCTGCACGATCATAAAATAAAGCATGGGGATGGTTGAATTTCCGAAATTCCGAAGAAACACCACCTGCCAAAACCTTTTTAGATCGCTCCAGCAGTCTGGCGGACTTATCATGGTTTAATTTGATATCCGATGCTCTCATCCCTAAACTGTGATTTTCCTATTTCGCGCGGGTACCGTCCAGGTCTCAACAAGATTGCCTTCCCGTATTACTTCCATTGTTTCATACAAGTTGACGGTAGGACATATGTGATAGGGAATAGCAAAAAAAGGCTGGCCGACCCTATATTCCGATGTGTCCGGGACTTCCACCACCAAATGTTCCTCATACTGACCAACGATTTTCTGATTTTCCAAATCAAGGATTTCTACCCTAGGCTGCGGAGGATCTGCGGCAACGGCCTTACTACCTAGATCAAAACACAATAAGTTTTTATCTACTATCGATACAACTCGTGTTAATAGAACTGCAGCCGGAACAAATGGTAACTCCGGATAATTATATCGATAGCCGGCATCCCAAAAGAAAATGGTGCCTGGGCTACATTCTATTGCATCCTTTTTGGCATAATATGCAAATGAAGGGGAACCACCCATCACCACTTTGATTTTTCTTTCTAGATAGTTCTCCACCTCCTGCCTTAAGAGTTTCATTTGCTCAAATATTCGGTTCGATTCAGTTTCCCGGAGTTTTTGATCGGGCGAATGCACATGTCCGTCATAACCATGCAGTCCTACGATATTGAGTCCTTTCAAATTGGAACACGCCCTGACCAAATCCAAAGTTTGTTCAGGTTTTATTCCCGTACGGTCCATTCCTAAATTGATATCCACGTAAACATCCATAGGGCGTTCCTTGAATAGTTCTGACAAAAGTTTAGCAGAATTTGTATTATCGATGAGGGATGAAAAAACAGTCTTTGGATACATTTTTCGAAGTTCACCAAACCGCAAGGCTTTTACCTCGGAAAGCTGATAGCAAAGTAACACATCATGCACCCCCGACATGGCCAATAGTTCCGACTCTGAAATGGTACTGCTTTTAAAGCAAGCGATATCATGCTGCAGTGCCATTTTTATTACCTCAGAGCATTTTACCGTTTTTACATGGGGTCTTAAGATAGTGTTTTGGCCCTTTACGAGTTTGCAGGCACTCAGAATGTTTTGATGTACCAAATCAGGAAAGACCAAAAGAGCTGGGGAATCTACGGAGTGAACCGCCTGGGTATAATATGCATCACTACTAATCATTTTTAACCGTTCGGCAATTTGAAAACAATATCGATCTCAACCTTAATATTCTCTCCCAAAACGGATTGTACAGTAGTCCGGGCCGGTTTTATTCCCGTGAAATAAGTGGCATACACCGCATTGAATTTATCAAAATCGTTAATATCCTTTAAATGTACGGTACTCTTTAGAGCATCGTCCATTGTTCCACCGGCTGTTTCTACAATGGTTTTGATGTTATCCAAGGTTCGTTTGGTCTCCTCCTCAATACTTCCCAGTACAAACTTGGAAGTAGCAAAATCTACCGAGGCCTGGCCACTTAAAAATAACATCCCATTATAGACTACGCCATCCGAGTACGCTCCTGTTACAAAATTGGGATTTCTTTGGGGATGTGTGATTTTTATCTTGTCCATAGTTCTCTCATTTGTGATATTTTTTAAAATTTTCCGAAAAAGCCAAACAAAATTCAATAATCAAGGTTATTTTGTAAGATTTTATTTCAAATGTATCCGTAAGCCTTCAAATTTAATAATAGCAAAAACCGATAATCTAATACAAATAATTATATTTAGCTACTTGAACAAGGGCTTTTACGCTGAAATTGTGAAGAAGAGTATCGATCTAAATAGGGGTTAAGAATGGAAACAACCGAAATCAGACTGTTCAAAGAATCCAATCAATCTTTTATTTACCATATAGAAGAAAAGGCATTTAGCATCTATCACCATCATCCTGAGTACGAACTTGTCTATATTAAGAGGGGTAGCGGTGTGCGTATCGTTGGAGATAATATTAGTGAATTCAAGAAGGGAGATCTGGTCTTTTTGGGCTCTTATCTACCCCACGTTTGGCGATGTGATACGGCCTACAACAAAGCTGATGGAACATTTACCGGAAAAGGGTACGTAATTCAGTTTTTAGAAGAATTCATAGGAAAACATTTCTTTGATTTGCCGGAAAATAGAGGGCTTAAAGCATTCTTTTCACATGCTTCCAGGGGATGTAGATTCTTTGGAAAGACCAAAAAAAGACTTACTGACATTATTTTGGGGATGCAACACATGAATCCTACACAACGCTTTTATTCCTTGTTCACCATATTTGAGATACTGGCAACAACCGAGGAGTATGAATTTATTTGTAGTCCTGTATTTAGGGAAACAGATCATATGTCCGAAAGCGGACCTATGCGGGACGTTGTGGAGTTTATTTTGAAAAACTTTAAGAAAGATATCAAATTGCGTGACGTATTGGAAATCGCCAATATGTCCAATACTCAATTTTTTCTGGCTTTTAAAAAAATGTATCGTATGCCATTTAAGAGCTACCTATTGAAGTTACGTATTGGATATGCTTGTCGTCTATTAGCGGAACCCAACAATAATATTTCACAAGTAGCTTATGAGTCTGGTTTTGAAAACTTATCGAACTTTAATAGGCATTTTAAGGCCATAAAAGGTTGCACACCAACAGTCTATCGAAAGAAACTGGAGAAACCGATTGCATCCAGACTTTAGTTCCGTAACACGGATTACACAAGCAGAATTAAAATTTAATCAGGGCTTTGGAAATTTACGTATCCGCGAATATCTTTTGTACGTATCAAAAATCTCTTTTTCCGGACCCACCATTCTCGGATCTCTAGAGTTCAAAAGTTCCCCTTGTAGAGCTGCCCAAAGCTGTTCCCTTGTTTTCTTAAAATTTGGATTCTCGTATAGATTAGTCAAACACGAGGGATCGTTCGTTACATCATAGAGTTCAAACTCAGGTCTTTTGCCATGTGCTAATCGAAAATAGTGAGTTATACTATCATTTTTATAATTTTCAATCAGGTATGTTTTGGAAGGACAGTCATCAATGTCCGTAAAGGCGGCATCTGGAATATATTTTCCGCGAGAATCCATACCATATCTGGGAAGTAGTTGAGTGGTATCTTTCGGATGATATTTTTGAGGAGCCCCTGCCGGCCATCGCTCAGGTTTTAGATTCCAAACAAAAACAAAGTCCTTGGAAAATATAGCTCGTTGAGGATATCCCCAATTAGCATATCTAGAAGAAGAATGCCGTTCCCTTCCTACATAACTATATCTTCTATTACGCTCTGTGGGTTCATGTCTTTTTGATTCTAGAATTTCCAAAAAACTTTTCCCGGTCATTGCTAACATTTTCTTAGGTCGGACTTGCACGGCCTCTAAGATAGTAGGTGCAAAATCCTTAAATCCGATCAAGTCATGCACAGTTTCACCTGTTTTAAAATTTTTGGGATAACGTATAGCCAGCGGTACGTGTGCCCCATACTCATAACTATTCGCCTTGGCTCTAGGGAATGCCATTCCATTGTCTGAGGTAACGATGATTATTGTATTGTCCAGCTCTCCCGTAGCTTCCAAATAATTCAGCATTTTTACGAATTGTTTGTCGAACCACTCTATTTCCACAGCATAGTCCAATAGATCACTTCGTATCTCTTGGGTATCGGGCAAAAAGTCGGGCACTTCTACATCTGATAAGTTTTTGCCCATTTTTTTCCAAGAACCCTTTTCGAATACACGATGTGGTTCGTATCCGCCGAACCAAAAGAAAAAAGGCTTATCCTTTTTCACATCATTCATGAAGTATCTGAAATTTGCGAAATAATCTAGTTTAGAGATGCCGGTGGTCGGCGGAAGCTCTGATTCATGTCCGAATTGTATTTTGGAATGAGTGATTCCTGCCGCGTTGTTTTTTCTCCATAACGAATCCTTCTCGTTTCTTGCATACTGAAATGGTCCCACTCCTTTGCCGGTCCTACCTATTTGATAGCCGGAAGCTTTCAGTTCATCAATAAAGGGGACATGTTTTTTTAGCCATGAGGAAGCATGCTGCCCGGACTGTTCATTTTGCCAATGGTGTCTGCCGGTAATCAATGCGCTACGGGAAGGTGCACAGCCCGGGGATCCGGCATAACAATTTGTAAAATATATACCTTCCTTGGCAATACGGTCAAAGCCGGGAGTCTTTACAAATGCGCTTCCAGCGAAACTCGTGTGGAAGTAAGATTGATCATCGCTGATTGCGAATAAAATGTTCGGCGGTTTTGTTGGCGTGTCCGTACTGGTATCGCTATCCAAACAACCGTATTGAAGAGTTATTAAAAACAGCAAGTGGAGATATATACGCCGTGAAGCTTTGCTATTTACGCAATTATAAACCATCTTCTAATTTTATTGATCTTAAAAACTCAATTCCCAAGCATCAACTTCTATCCTAGGACGGCATATTAATATGTTTTGGCACTGTCCTAAACTTCAAAAATCAATTTCCTTTAAATGGAAAATCGGGATTGTCGGTTCTTGAGGTTTCCATTAAAGTTTGGATCTGGGCCACAATTTCAGGATTTTCAGAGGCCACATTATTCAATTCTTTTATATCCTTTGATAGGTCATACAGTTCTATTGGGGCTTCGGGGTCATCGTATACATTTAACCGAATTCCTTTCCAATCATCAAATCTTATAGCCTGTTTTCCATTTTGTTCATGGAATTCCCAATAGAGATGGTTGTGTTTCTGTTGCTCATTTATACCTTTTAAAGTAGGAACCATAGAAATGCCATCAATGTCTTTTGGAATCTCCGCACCCGCTAGTTCTGCCAATGTGGGTAAAATATCCCAAAAGGCCGATAAATGATCGGTCTTTCGGTCTGGCTCAATAGTGCCAGGCCAATGGGCTATCATGGGCACCCGGATACCGCCTTCATATAAATCCCTTTTCCGTCCTCGGACGATCCCTGAGCTATTGAAAAAATCCGGATCGGCACCACCTTCCATATGTGGCCCATTATCACTTGTAAAGATGACCAACGTGTTTTCAGAAATCCCAAGTTGTTCCAAGAGATGCACTATTTCACCTACTTGCGTATCTAGGCGAGAGACCATAGCCGCAAATGTGGCTCTTGGTTTTTCCTGGGACGCATAACCTTTGGGATGGTAATCCTCCGAACCATAATCATTTCCTTTCCACCTTGAGCCAGAGTTGTTCTCCGTTCCCCATGGGGCTTCTTCAAAAACATTTTCAAATGTGTTCCAAATGGAATCTTTGGGCACAATTAATTCTGCATGTGGAATTACCGAGGGTATATACAAAAAGAAAGGGCGCTCGGCATTACTTTTTATGAAGTCCAATGCTTTCTTATGGATCAAATCTGGGGCGTATACCACCGTATTCTTAGTGTCATTACCTTCAAGAACTACTTTTTGTTCATTGTCCCACAAGTGGGTAGGATAATAACGATGGGCCTGCCCTTGACAATTGTAACCGTAAAACTGATCAAAACCCTGTTTATTGGGATCTCCTTCAGTACCGATAAAACCTAGCCCCCATTTTCCAAAAGCACCGGTAGAATATCCGGCTTTTTTTAGTACTTCGGCCACGGTGAAGGCCTCGGCTCTTATGGGGAACTGACCTTCTTCCGTATTGCTCTTATTGCCTCGTATGGGTGTATGGCCCGTATGCATGCCCGTCATCAATGCAGACCTAGAAGGTGCACAGACCGTACTTCCGGAATAATGTTGTGTGAACAATAAACCTTGTTCCGCAAGTTTATCGATATTCGGGGTGCGGAATTTTTCCTGGCCGTATATGCTTAGATCACCATACCCCAAATCATCGGCCAAAATATAGACGATATTCGGTTTTGAGGTTTCTCGAGGTTTCGCTTCAGGGCTATTATGCTGTTTACATCCTAAAAAAAGAAGTGTATATATTAGAACCCATTTTAAATTACATTTCTCCATAATCCGTTGGATTCTAATCCAGTTTTTCTTTTTCGAAATCGGTGTCACTAACCCAACCCGTGTTCATTTTCTCATCATTCATAAATCTCTCGTAGAAATTACTTTCCTTACCTATATAGGGATAACTTTCAAAAACTTCACCATTTCCCAAAACACGTGGATCTTGTTGGGCTTCCAACGTTGTGGTTAAAAGTTTTGAAAGCTCTGTTTTTATGGATTTCATTTCATCCATATCAGCTAAATTATCCATACATAAAGGGTCTTTCCCTATTTGGTAAAGTTCCTCTTCAGGCCGTTTTCCAAAGTTCATTTGCCAGTATTCGGCGTTTTCTCCATTCCGCCTTAGATCGAGAATTACCGTTTTTGTAGGAGACCCATCCGTATTGAGATATCCTGTCTCCGGATTTCCTGCAGGCCATCGTGTCGGCTCAAAATTTTTGACATATAAATACTCGTTCTTTACGATTCCACGAATAGGATAACCTTGGTCCTTAGGTCTGCCCACATCATGGCGTTCCTTCCCAAAAACAACAAAATCCCTATCCGTAATACTTTTTGAATCGCTAAAAACATCGGTCAGGCTTTTTCCTGGGGTAGGGGCCATTTGAGTCTTCTCCCATGTCAAACCGGCGATGTCAATAAAGGTAGGCGCGAAATCAATGAAACTAACGTACTCTTGAACTATCCTGCCTGGATTTTTGATTCCTTTGGGCCACATAATAGCCAATGGCAAATGGTTGGAAAGCTCATATTCCTGACCTTTTATGCGAGGAAAGGGCATTCCGTTGTCCGCAGTGACCACAATAATCGTATTCTCCAATTGGCCATTAGCCTCCAAAATGGCAATTATTTTTTCCAGATGAAAATCGAAATATTCCACTTCATACGCATAATCCAGCATGTCGGTTCTAACCGTTTCGTTATCCGGCCAAAAACCGGGTACTTCCGTGATATCCGATAATTCCTTTTCCCCTTTTTCAATACCTGTCCCATATTCGTAGGCACGGTGGGGTTCATAACCCCCGTACCAAAAACACCATGGGGCATTGGTAGAGGCACTGTCCAAAAAGATCTTAAAATTTGCACTATAATCGTTTCCGGAAATTTTGGTTGTCGGTGGGTCGATTGTTTTGTCTTTATATGCCTTTCCCGTAAGCTCACGGGGTATTCCATTGGCGGATACCGCCTTACCCGGGCCCCAGCCTTTACCCGTAAACCCAGTGGTATATCCATTTTCTCCCAGAGCTTCCATATAACTTTTAAATTTCAATGGGAAGTTGTTCCAATGATTGGCCGCTTCCTCCAACTGCCAGGAATTACGACCGGTAAGAATCGCGGAACGTGAAGGGGCACATTTGGCGTTCGGTGTATAGGCGTTCATAAAGAGCAGGCCCTCTTTGGCTACCCTATCGAATGCTGGGGTCTTTATCCAACTTGTCCCGTAAGCACCCATATGGGGAAAGGAGGCATCATCGGCGATACAGAACAAAATATTAGGTCGCTGGTCAACTTCGATTTTTTTTTCGGAACAGGAAAATAGACTCAACAGAACAAAAATCGAAATCGTGGTCCTTTTCATTTTTTTAGGCTTCTTTGTTGATTACGGTAACTTTGTGGACGGACCTTTCAAAATCCTATCAAACGCTTCAAAAATTATGGCGATTGAAATAACCAAAGCCGATCCGATGAAGTTCAACCATAGGTAACCTAGTTTTTCCTCTCCGGACGGGTGGATATGTATTAGGTTATAATATAGGATAAAAATGATCAACTGTGTCAATAGGGCCGCAAAAAAGACGGCATTTCCCTTGACAAATTTTAAGAAAAAAGCCAATAAAAATATACCCAGTACATTACCATAAAAGATAGAACCGATAATATTGACCAATTGGATCAAGTTATCGAAAAGGTTGGCAATACTTGCGATGGCAATCGCTACAATTCCCCAAAGAAGTGTAAACAGTTTTGAAACGGTAACGTAATGCTTCTGGCTGAAATCACCATTTTTGTTCCGCTTGTATAGATCTAAAGCGGTAATGGTTCCCAAAGCATTGAGCTCCGAGGCGGTTGAGGACATTGCCGCGGAAAGAATGACGGCCAAGAGAAGACCGATTAAACCTGTGGGCAGATTGTTCAAAATAAAGTGAATAAAAACATAGTCCTTATCATTGGTCTCTACATCCTTGTTGGCCTGTTGTATCAGAGCCCGTGCCGTGGCTCTATTGGTACTGTCTTTTTTATTTATGTTCATGATCTGGCGTTCGGCTTCCTCTACCGCCGTATATTCCTTTATCTCCAACGCCACTGAGAATTTATTTTGGGCCATTCTTTTTTCATCCTCCAGTTTCTTCTGTCCCTCCTGAAGCAATTTATAATCTTCGGCATATTCCGATTCCATGACCGCTTGCGTGGCAGAGGGATTAAAGTTTAAGGGCGAAGGGTTATATTGATAAAAAACAAATACCATAACACCTACAAGAAGAATGAAGAATTGCATTGGAATCTTAAAAATACCATTAAAGACAAGCCCTAACTGACTTTCACGTAAAGATTTACCAGATAGATAGCGCTGAACTTGACTTTGATCTGTGCCAAAATAGGCCAATGCTAAAAACAGTCCACCGGTTATGCCACTCCAAAAAGTATATCTGCTTTTTGGATCAAGGCTAAAATCCAAAATTTCCAGTTTATTACTAGCACCAGCCACTTTCATGGCTTTATTAAAGGAAATATCGGCTGGGAGATATCCAAGAATGAAGAAGAAAGTAATGAACATGCCCAACATGATTACGAACATTTGCTGTTTTTGGGTGACACTAACAGCCTTTGTACCACCGGAAACGGTGTAAATGATAACCAATATGCCAATAATGATGTTGAGCGTACGCAAGTCCCATCCTAGAACGGCGGACAAAATTATGGATGGTGCAAAAATAGTAATGCCGGCGGCCAGACCTCGTTGCACTAAAAAAAGTACGGCCGCCAATGTTCTGGTCTTAAGGTCAAAACGATTTTCCAAAAACTCGTAAGCAGTATAAACCTTTAGTTTATGATAAATAGGCACAAAGACCAAACAAATAATGACCATCGCTATGGGCAGCCCGAAGTAAAATTGCACAAAACCCATCCCATCATGGAACGCTTGTCCAGGAGTGGACAAAAAAGTTATGGCACTTGCCTGAGTGGCCATTACAGAAAGACCTATAGTCCACCATTTGGCTTCATTGCCACCACGAATATAATCGTTTACATTGGCACTACCTCTGGTTTTCCATACCCCATAGGCGACAATGAACAATAAAGTTCCTGACAATATAATCCAATCTAAGGCTCCCATTTAGATAAAGGCTGTCATTATGTAGTAAAAGAAAAGAACATATACCAGATTCAGGATCAAGACCAGGGAGTATTCTTTTTTCCAAACTAATTTTTCCAGCATGGTCTATCCTTTTACTTGGGTATCCGTATCAATCTTTTCTTTTCCTAACGAAAGCATGTTCGAGAATAATTTATAGGCTCCGGGAACTCCTGCCGGTAACTCCCTGAAAAAGCTTAAACCGGTATAAATGTAGTGACCCTTGCCGTATGGAGCTACAATAAGGCTACCGTTAGTCTTTGGTTCACCCTGGTCGTTCATGGATAGGATCGGAGTAAACTCTCCAGACCATTTATTGGGAAAGTAAAGCCCACGTTCTTGCACCCATCCTTTAAAATCATCATTGGTAATGGTGTTGGGAAAATTTACCAAAGGATGGTTCTTTGCCAAAATCTCTACATTTGAATTTTCGTCGGTAACCCTATCACGGGATAATGTAATAGGGTAGGGGGCAATATTAGGGAATTGAGAGTCCCATCTACCTGAAGTATTATATTGAACAATAAGGTTTCCACCATTTTTAGCATAATCCAACAAGTATCGTTGTTTAAACTTTAATTCGTCCACAACATTATAAGCCCTGATCCCAACTACTAAAGCATCGAATTTTTTTAAGTTCTCAGGGGTAATATCCTTTGGATCTACAAGATGAACCGTATACCCGATCTGCTCCAGACTTTCCGGAACCTTGTCCCCAGCTCCCATGATGTAACCGATATTTTCCCCGGTTTTTTGAATGTTTAACCGAACTACTTTGGCTTCTGATGGCAGCAGTACGGATTGAGTAGGAATATGGTCATAGGAAATGGTAACCAATTCTTTGGAAATTTCACTTCCATCGATTTTGACCAAAGGTGTGATGTAACTTTCATCCTCATAAGAGGGCGGTATCATTGAAAAGACCAGCGTTTGTTCGTCACCTTTCTTTGCGATTTTGAAAGACTTGATTTCTTGTTCTACCGTCCATCCTTTGGAAAAGCAAAGCTGAACCTCTCCCTCAACATTATCGGCATGCGCCTTTATGGTAATTGGAATTTTCTTAGGTTCGGCATTGGCAAAGATCAAGACCTTATCATCTAAACGTGCCGTAGCTTTGGGCAAAATTTCAAAGGGGCGATAGAGTTCCCCTTTATCCCTTTCCGAATAGCGATGTACCACAGGCTTTTGAAAGGATATTGAATTTCCATTGAAATCGAGTATGAATTGGGCTTCAAAAGGCTTTGGGGTTTCTGGCTTTCCGATCCATTCTTGTTTTTCCACGGAATACATACCTAAGCTACCTTTTTTATTTAACCAGTAGGGACTTGTGTATGCTGTATTTTTAGGAACTTCAAGATCAAGCGTAAAATTAAATTTTTGATTTTCCTTTAGGACGATATCTTTTTTGTCCGCCATTTTACCGGATAACGAGACCGATTTGAGCACTACATCCACCTTACTTCGATTAATGGCCTCTATATCTATTTCAACCGACTCTCCGGGATTTGTATAAGATTCAGTGGCCGAAGCCTCAAGATAAAGTCCCGTTACGTCCAGAATAAGCTTCTTGATCTCTTTGGACTTAATTTCCCGCCAGTGATCGTCCTTAAGCTCTTGGATCAATTCATAAGCCTGTAAAAGCCCATCAATATGTTCCGCTGGGTCCATAAAATTAAAGGTCTTTTCTACTTGGGTTAGGATGGCACCAATAGCCGCTCCACCTTCTAGACGTGACCAACTTGTGTCTACTCCTTCAAAAATATTGGTCTTATCCTTGGGTAGCGTTCCCTTTATGAGTTCAAGGTATTCGTTTTCTGATCCTCGGACGGACAATGTTCCAAATCCTTGGGATCTATGTTGACTTCTAGATCGGGACGCTATTTCATTGTTAGAAACGCCCAAAACGGGATAATAGGTACCAATGTCCGCGGTCAGCATCTTGGATTTATCCGCTTTTTCAAAATTCTCCCTACTGCCATAAAACCACCAAAATGTATTGAAGAATAACCTTTTGGGTTGCCAGGTCTCCGTATAGGTAAGCTGTTCAGGATATTCTTTAGGGTCTCCCGTTAAATCAAATGCCTCTACACTTAATTGGGCAGATGAGGTATGGTGGCCGTGCGTGGTTCCCGGAGTTCTATGGTCAAAGCGATTGACAATAACATCGGGTTTAAAATTCCGAATGGCCCAGACCACATCCGCCAGGACCTCGTTTTCGTCCCATATTTTCAGCGTTTCCTTGGGATGCTTGGAATACCCAAAATCATTGGCACGCGAAAAGATTTGCTCCCCTCCATCAATTCGCCGGGCTGCCAAGAGTTCTTGTGTACGAAGCACGCCCAAAAGCTCCCTAAGCTCTGCGCCTATCATATTTTGTCCGCCGTCTCCCCGGGTAAGGGATAGATAAGCGGTTCTGGCCTTTTTCTCATTAGCAAAGTAAGATATAAGCCTTGTGTTTTCGTCATCAGGATGCGCCGCTACATATAGGACAGATCCCAAAAAATTTAATTTTTGAAGCGATTGAAAAATTTCGGAGGAGGAAGTATTTTTAGCGGTTTGGACATGGCCTTTAAAAGGACTTAGCAGAAGTACAGCAAAGAATACCAAAATATGGCGCATATCGAAGGGTTTTGTCGGCGACCAAATATAGAAAGATTAAAATGGGATGGAATTACATTTAGAACTTCTTTAACAAACTAACAAATTTCCTATTCCCCCTTAATTTCCTTAGTGGCATCGATAAGTGCTACTGCTTTTTGAAGGAGAAGATTGTTGGGATAGGTTATGAGTTCACCACTGTCTTTTCTTAAAAACATGTGGTAGGCTCTTATATCTTCAATAAGATATGTCTCATAATTTGCCTCTTTATCAGCTATATCCTTGTCCATTATTTTTATTCGGTCACCGATTTTATAGGGAAATGAAAAAAACAAAATGACCCCGGCGGTAATGTTACTTATGATTGACCATTGCGCAAAAAGGGCCACCCCTATTACGGCAAAAACCGAAGAAAATATAAGCCCGAGATCTTTTACGTTTACACCCCATATTAAGGTTAATGCTACCACACCAATAATAGTAATGGCAATGGATACGTATTTGATTATAAGCAAAGTACGAGCCCTGTTGAGATCACTGATCTTACCGACTTTTCGTATGGTCTTCTCAAAGATAAACCTCAGTACCAATAAGATAACCAAGGTGGCCACGGTTGCTACTAATTCCGTCTTGTAGTCTAAAAAGATATTTTCCATGGAGATTACAATCCTAGACTATCGCGCAAAGACACATGCTCATTTCCATTTCTTTGCCAGTAGGGCGATTTTATGGATTTGATTTTCGTGGCTCTAGAGGTCATGGTTTTAGCCCTTTCGCCATAACCGCTGATGAAGGTCTCCGTCCAACCCTCAATGGTATGCGGAAAGGCCGTTGAAAATTTGATTTTAAGTGTTCTTTGTAATTCTGGATAAACAATGAGGTATTCACTTTCTGCACCATTGTCGGTCAAACTAGCTTTGGCATTATAGGATTTTAGTTCTTTATGAGAGAGTCTAACATATTCCATGGAAGGTATAATTTTAAGATTCCCGATAGGTAAATCTTTTGGATCGATTCGAATTTTGTTCCATAATTCATTTTCCAAAGTTACCTTGTCCAAAGTCAAGTTTTGGTCGGCCTCAGATTCAAAATAGGAATGGGACATAACTTCAAATTGATCTCTATTGTTCAATTGGGCATAGACTTGTCCACACCATTCCTGTGCAGAAAATGTAATCTTTACCGAATGTCCGTTATCATGAACGGGATAAAAACTGCTGCTCATTATGGAATACGGATATACGCCGGTAAGGTATTTTTTTGTGCTATTTAGTTTTAACACAGGAATGTTATCCGATTTATGGGCATCTGCCTTTACCTGTTTATCAGCTGAAAAAGGCTCGGTGACAAAAACTAAGACGGCATGCCCGTCTCGCATTTGTCCATATCTAGGTTGCTCCAAAGCATATGAAGTTATCTCGGCTTGGCCAGCGTACCAATACTCCTTAAATTCTTTGGAAAGTTTCTTTTTGGGCTTTTCAATAGTAGTTTTCGTACCTTCATTCAGGGCAATGTCCTTATTTTCCTTAATTTCTTTTTCCTTGCATGACTCCATGGAGGTCATTACAATTGCAAATAACACCACGGCCAATTCAAACTTGATCCATTTTTTCATTATGCCAGTTTTTTCAAAATTACCTAAAAAGCATCAACCCACCATATCAGTTAACGTTTTGTAGACCATATGAGTGGGCAGGCCTACTACATTCGTATAAGACCCTTTAATTTTTTTGATAGCTATTAAACCTATCCAATCCTGTATGCCATAACCTCCAGCTTTATCAAAAGGTTTATAGGTATTCACATAAAACTGGATTTCCTCATCGGTGAGTTTTTTGAATTTAACTCTGGTAGTCTCCGTAACTATCTTTTGTTTGGAGGTGGTTGTAAAACATACCGAAGTAATCACCTCGTGCCAATCACCCGAGAGTGTTTTCAGCATCGCAAACGCATCAGTAGTATTAATCGGTTTGGCCAAGGATTTTTCATTATGCCAGACCACTGTATCCGAGGTTATTAATATTTCGTTTGGCTTCAGTTCACCAGTAAAGGCGGCCGCTTTTAATTGCGCCAAATAGTCGGAAATTTCTGGACCTTTTAGCTCTTGGGGGTATTTTTCTTCTATCGGCCTTAAACGAATCTCAAAATCCAGCCCTAGTTCTCTAAAAAACTGTTGTCGCCGTGGTGATCCCGAAGCCAAGATTAATGAATACCCTTTCAATTTTTCCTGTAACATCGGGTCTTAGACCTTTTGGGTTTCAACGGCACTATACCAATGTCCTTTCACTTTTAACACCTGTTCTACAACGTCCCTTACACAACCATTACCCCCATTTTTGTGTGAAACATATTTGCAAATGGCCTTCACCTCTTGTACAGCATTTTGTGGGCATGTGGGAAGGGCCACCTTTTGTAGGGGAGGGATATCCGGCAGGTCATCTCCCATATACAGTACATTATTCGGGCTTATGCCTTGTCCTCTTAAATACTCTTCCAAGGGTGCGGTTTTGTAATGGGCTCCCATGTAAATGTGGTTTACTCCCAATCCTTTTAATCGTTCCCTAACCCCTTCATTGCTACCCGCTGTAATGATGCATACATTATAGCCTTTATTGATGGCCGTCTTAAGGGCATACCCATCCCTAACATTCATTTGCCTCAGCATTTCGCCTGAAGTGGTAACTAAAAGTGTACCGTCCGTAAATACTCCGTCAACATCAAAGACAAACGTGGTAATATCCTTTAAAATTTCCTTATAGTTCTTTTCCATAGGTTTCTTGTATAGACCGACTCAATAATCGGTAAATCTCTTTGTGGTTTTCTTCTTTTAGTAAATCGATATGTTTTTGCATCGTACCCTTATCCGTTCTCCGTGCCGGTCCGGTCTGGGATTCATAAGGTGAAAGTGTTTCAATTTTTTGTACGGTATTGAAAATCAAGGGTTTCAAGATATCAAAAGAAAGTCCGCTCGTATTGCAAATTTCATGGGCAACATGGAACATATGATTGGAAAAATTATTTGCAAAAACGGCAGCTAAATGCAGCTTTTTGCGTTGTTCCGAATTAATAAAATGAACCCTATTGGAAATGAGTGAGGCCAATGTATACAATAGTCGCCCATCTGCTTCAACTTTGGTTTCCAGACAAATAGGGACTTCCTTAAAATCTATAGGTTGCCCTTTGGTAAAGGTTTGTAATGGATAAAAAACCCCCGTTCTTAAGTTTGACGATAATTCGTTCAATGGAGTGCCCCCCGAGGTATGGACCACCAATCCCTTTTTGCCCTTTAGAAACTGGGATACGCTGGAAATGGCATCATCGCTTACCGCTATTATGTAAATATCCGAATCCGCAATTGATTTGAAATCTGAGGAGGTTTTGGTTTTGTTCCTGTAGTAGGCAAGTGCATCCAGATTACGTCCTATTACTTGGTTCACTTTGATTTCTTTGTATTTTGAGAAAGTATCCCATAGATGTTTGGCGACGTTTCCTGTACCTAATATGGAGATTGAAATCATACGCAAATTTAGAGATATTATTACATCTTTAATTCATCTATCTTTAACAGTTTTGTTTAAGCTTTTAATTTGGTATTACCTGTTTAAAATCATAAAAAGACTGTATTTTTGCCTTCTTTAAATGTAAATTCTTCGGCCAAATGACAAAATTGCTAAAGGAAATTTTCTTTTCTACACGTCTAATGGCCGTTCTTTTCCTAGTTTTCGCAACGGCCATGGCCTTCGGTACGTTTATTGAAACTTGGTATAGCACGGAGACCGCTAGAATATGGATTTACAACGCATGGTGGTTTGAGGTCATTATGGCCTTCTTTGTTATTAATTTCATCGGTAATATATTCAAATACAATTTATTACAGTGGAAAAAGTGGCCGGTTCTCGTGCTTCATCTTTCATGGATACTTATAATAATTGGGGCATTTATTACGCGTTATATCAGTTATGAAGGTATGATGCCTATTCGGGAAGGGAGCACTGAAAAGGTTTTTTATTCGGACAAGACCTACCTTAAGGCTTATGTGGATGGGCAAATTGATGGGGAGCCCAAACGAAAGATTCTTGAGGACGATTTGATCGTTACCGCGGAAGCCCTTAAATCCAACCTTCCCTGGGAGATGGACTTTAATGGACAGCCCTTTACTATTTCATATGTGGATTTCATTGATGGGGCCAAAGAAGGGTTGGTAGAGGATGAAAATGGCAAGGAATATCTAAAGATTGTTGAAGCTGGAGATGGGCAGCGGCATGAACACTATTTGGAGAGTGGTAAGGTGTCCAGCGTTCATGGTGTACTTTTCGCTTTGAATAAGGACACCAGCGGAGCCATAAATATTTTCGTTACGGACAGTACCTATCAAATACGCTCCCCATTCGAAGGCAACTTTCTCCGAATGGCAGATCAGTTGCAAGGAACTCTGGTTAAGGATAGTTTGCAGGACTTCCAATTGCGCTCCCTTTACAATACCGCTGGAATGCAATTTGTAATTCCGGAACCTGTAGTAAAAGGTTCTTATGGCGTAGTTAAGGTTCCCGAATCCCAAATTACGGAAGCTACTTTGGATGCTCTAGTGGTTGAGGTTTCCGTAGGGGGAGAGACTGTCCAAAAAAAATTGTTGGGAGGAAAGGGTACTTCGAATCTTACGGAGAAATTTAATGTAGGTGGACTCGATTTTATGCTAGGTTATGGCTCCAAGGTACATGAACTTCCGTTTAGTATACAATTGAACGATTTTATCGCCGAGAAATACCCAGGTACAGAAAAAGGATATGCTTCCTTTATGAGCAAGATTACCGTTAAGGATGAACGTCCTTTCGACTATGATATTTTTATGAATCATGTATTGGACCATAAGGGATATCGATTTTTTCAGTCTAGTTTCCATCCGGATGAAAAAGGTACCGTACTATCCGTAAATCATGACCAATGGGGCACCTGGATTACCTATATAGGCTACTTTTTACTGTATTTTGGTTTATTGGCTATTATGTTTTTTGGAAAGACCCGTTTTAAGGATTTGGCCAAATCCCTGGAAAAAATCAGGGTAAAGAAGGCGGCAATGACCATTCTCGTCTTGTTGGGATTTGCAGTGCCTGTCTTAGGGCAGGAACATTCGGATAATGATGGGCATAACCATAACATTGGACCTGACCAAAAACAGATAGATTCTGTTCTAGAGGCGACTACCGTATCCAAGGAGCATGCCGAAAAATTTGGAAAATTGATCATCCAGGACGAGGGAGGAAGGATGAAACCCATCAATACCTTCTCCTCGGAACTGCTGCGAAAATTAAGCCTAATGGATACCTACAAGGATATGAATGCCGATCAGGTGTTCCTTTCCATGATGTTAAATCCAGTGGCTTGGTACAATACGGAATTCATTGCCTTGGACAAAAAATCTAAAAATGATAGTATACGTAAGGTTATAGGAGTGCCCGCAGGCCAGGAATATGTAAGTGCCACTGACTTTTTTGATGAAAAGGGACGTTACAAACTGGAACCATTTCTTATGCAGGCCACAGCTACCAATATTCCCGATAAATTTGAACAGGATTTTAAGGACGCACATATTCGTGTGAGTTTACTAAATCAGGCCTTAAGCGGACAGATTATCAAGATTTTTCCTTTATTGAACGATGAGAACAATAAGTGGATTTCTACAGTGGAATATCGAACAGGGCAATATCAGGTGGCTGATTCCTTATATGCAAATTTTATCCAGAATGCCCTTCCGTATTATTTGGGGACGCTACAAAAGGCAAAGCAAACTGGCGACTATACGGAAGCCGACAAGCTCTTATCGGCCTTTAAACAGAACCAAAAAAACCACGGTAGCGAGGTATTGCCCCCGGACAAAAAAATCAGTACTGAAATCATCTACAACAAGCTGGACATTTTTAACAGATTATGGTGGCTATATTTGACGGTAGGCCTTCTATTATTTTTTGTATTGATTTTTAGGATTTTTAAGGATCGGGAGATATGGAAAATAGGAACCTACTTTTTTATGGGCTCAATTATTCTTCTGTTTCTTTGGCACACAGCTGGATTGATTTTGCGCTGGTACGTTTCTGGCCATGCCCCATGGAGTGATGCTTATGAAAGTATTCTTTATGTGGCTTGGGCTACCGTTGCCATAGGATTGGCGTTCGGTAGAAAAAGTGATATGACCATAGCTGCCTCAACCTTTGTAGGAGGCATGTTGTTGATGATAGCCAATTGGAATTGGGTAGATCCGTCCATTGCCAATTTGGTGCCAGTGTTGGACAGTTATTGGCTAATGATTCATGTAGCTGTTATTGTTGGAAGCTATGGCCCATTGTTCATAGGTGCCATTTTGGGCTTGGTGAGCTTGTTTTTGATTATACTCACCACGAAGGAGAATAAGAAACGGATGGAAATCAACTTAAAGGAATTGACCATTATAAACGAGTTGGCCCTAACAGTTGGTTTGGTTATGCTTACCATTGGAAACTTTCTTGGAGGTCAATGGGCCAATGAGAGCTGGGGCCGTTATTGGGGCTGGGATCCTAAGGAGACCTGGGCACTTATATCCATTATGATCTATGCCTTTGTCATCCATACCCGTTTGGTACCTGGGCTCCGCAACAGGTGGTTGTTCAACTTTCTTAGCTTAATTGCCATTGGAAGCATAATGATGACCTATTTGGGCGTCAATTATTATCTGGTCGGTCTCCATAGCTATGGTCAAAGTGGGGCTGCTGCTATTACCCCGGACTATGTTTGGCACATGGTATTAGGTGCCTTGATTTTAGGGGGTATCAGCTACTGGCGATATAGGTTGAATTATAGCAAGTAATGAATATTTGGCTCCGAGCCCTTAATGTAACATTAGCTTCTGTAGTTTGTTTATTATATAATGTATTGAAAATCAAATAATTAAAAACTTTTCCTTTTTTTAATAGGCCAAATAAGAAAAATTACGATATTTGCACCATTATGAAGTTATAGAAATTATGTACACCATAGATGTCATAGGGTTTAAACCAAAAAAGTAATCGATTTTCCAATCGGTCTACTTGACATCTTTCTCTTCGTTCAACATAATTTCTTAACATAATGACACATAATAATACACTTACTTTTAAAAAGCTTTTTCAATATTTCATTACCGCTGTAACCGGTAAGGAGACCGAATTTACAACCGGAAGTATTCGCAAGGCCATATTTATGCTTTCCATCCCCATGATTTTGGAGATGATGATGGAGTCTATTTTTGCTATCGTGGACATCGCCTATGTTTCGCAGGTTAGTGTAAACGCAGTGGCAACGATAGGTCTAACTGAATCCGTCATTACCTTAGTTTATGCTGTGGCCATTGGCCTGAGTATGGCGGCAACCGCGGTAGTGGCCCGTAGGATAGGCGAAAAAGATATACAAGGTGCTAGGGAATCCGCAGTACAGGCCATCTTACTGGGGGTCTTGGTTGCCGTACTGGTTGGAATAATAGGATTTTTGTATGCAAGGGAAATCTTGGCACTTATGGGTGCGGAGCAAGATTTAATTGACGAAGGATACGGATACACCAAATGGCTTATAGGGGGCAATATTACCATCTTGTTACTCTTCCTGATCAATGCCATTTTCAGGGGTGCAGGAGACGCCTCTATCGCTATGTGGACATTGGTTTTATCCAATGGGCTGAATATCATTCTAGACCCCATATTCATCTTTGGATGGGGACCTATTCCAGAATTTGGGGTAATGGGAGCTGCCATTGCTACCAATATTGGCAGGGGAACCGCCGTATTGTTCCAATTGGGGATTCTATTTTTTGGCTGGGGGCGCATAAAACTTGCGGCCAAGGATGTTGTACTGAATCTCAAAGTCATGTTTAACCTGGTAAAGGTTTCTTTGGGAGGTATTGCACAATTCCTGATCGGAACCTCAAGTTGGGTGTTCCTTATGCGGATTATTTCTGAATTTGGAAGTGAAGTCTTGGCAGGTTACACCATAGCAATTCGCGTAATGCTCTTTACGCTGATGCCCTCATGGGGCATGAGCAATGCGGCGGCAACCTTGGTAGGTCAGAACCTTGGGGCAAAACAACCCGATCGTGCGGAAACCTCTGTTTGGAAGACCGGGAAGTACAATGCCTATTTTATGGCACTGGTTTCCATAATCTATTTGTTTTTCGCGAAGACTATTGTGGGGTGGTTTAATGACAATCCCGTCGTGATTGAAAATGGAGGGCTCTGCCTACAGATTATTGCGGCCGGATATATTTTCTATGCATATGGTATGGTAATTACCCAGGCATTTAATGGTGCCGGGGATACGGGAACGCCTACCAAGATAAATTTGGTGTCTTTTTGGTTGTTTCAACTACCTATTGCCTATTTAGGCGCCATAACCTTTAATTTGGGCGCAATGGGTGTTTTTATTGCCATTACGACTGCTGAGGTTTTGCTTGCTATTATCGCAATTATTTGGTTTAAAAAAGGGAATTGGAAGCGAGTTGAGGTCTAAAGTAATATGTATTCAATGAATCAGAGTGTAAATGTGTCAATGTGAAAATGAATCGATGAAGAAATTTGAACCCAACTTTGGAATTTGGTACTCGGAATTTGTGATTTGAAAATAGGTTAATTTGAAAATGCCTGAAGTTCGATGCCCAATGACCAAAGTACCGGCGGGGTTGAGTTTGTATTTGATTTTTGAATTTGAACTTGAATCGATTTCATTACCTTTGACAACTTCCAATTTAATCAGGAATGGATACTAAGGAAAAGGGACTCAATACTATTTGTACCCATGTGGGTGAGGTGAAGGATAATGAATACAAAGGAGCTACTTCTCCCTTGTATATGAGTACATCCTATGCCTTTGAGGATGTGGATGTAAAACGGTATCCAAGGTATTTCAATACGCCCAATCAGGAAGCTCTATGTAAAAAAATAGCTGCTTTGGAACATGCCGAAGCAGCTTTGATTTTTGGAAGTGGAATGGCCGCAATAAGTACGGCCTTGTTAACTTTTTTAAAGGCGGGTGATCATATTGTGCTCCAACAAATTCTATATGGGGGTACATATCATCTGATAACTGAGGAATTCAATAAGTGGGGTATTGAATATTCATTTACCCAAGGATGGCGGCCTGAAGATTTTGAAGATCTTATCAAAGAAAATACAAAAGTGATTTATATTGAAACTCCGTCCAATCCACTTTTGACGATCACTAGTTTATACGGGATTGCCGAAATTGCAAAAAAACATGGCCTCATTTCGATGATAGACAATACCTTTGCAAGTCCGGTAAATCAGAACCCCATAGATTTCGGAATCGACGTGGTCATCCATAGCGCTACCAAATATATGGGCGGACATTCCGATATTTGTGCAGGGGCAGTCGCATCTACAGATGAAAATATTGCTCGTATCTTTAGTTTGGCCAAAAATTTAGGTGGAAGTTTAAGTGACTATACCGTTTGGTTGTTGGAACGAAGTATGAAGACCATGGGCATTCGCGTAAAGGCACAGAACGAAAATGCGCAACGCATGGCCGAGTATCTGGATTCGCATAATGATATCCGGAAAGTCTATTATCCAGGACTCCCCGATCATCCTGATTATGATATTGCAAAATTACAGATGAAAGGTTTTGGAGGAATGCTCTCTTTTGAATTAAAGGAAAATTTGGATGCCCTACAATTTCAAAAGGCATTGGAATTGATCAAATCCTCAATGAGTTTGGCCGGAGTGGAAAGTACGGTTTTGTCACCAGCGCGCACATCGCATGCCCTTTTAGGGGCGGAAGAGCGAAAAAGGCAAGGAATTTCCGATGCACTCATACGCTTTTCGGTAGGGATAGAGGAGCCGGAAGATCTAATGGCCGATATAGAGCAGGCTTTGAAAAGGACAAAAAATGCTGGTTAGATGCTGAAACGGTAATTAAAATCGCAACGGACCAAATTTAACTAAACCACAAAAATGAAATTAGATATACTGGTATTCGGAGCTCATCCGGATGATGCAGAATTGGGAGCCGGAGCTACAATGGCAAAAGAGATTGCCAATGGCAAGAAAGTAGGTATTATAGATCTTACTAGAGGCGAACTGGGAACTCGGGGATCTGCCGAAATACGGGATAGGGAAGCCGCCAAGGCAGCAGAGATACTGGGGATAGAAGTACGGGAAAACCTGGAATTTGCTGATGGGTTCTTTGTAAATGATAAAACACATCAATTGGCCATTATCCGTATGGTTCGGAAATATAGACCGGAAATTGTGTTGTGCAATGCGGTTGATGACCGTCACATAGATCATGCAAAAGGAAGCAAATTGGTCAGTGATGCTTGTTTCCTAAGCGGCCTGATAAAAATTGACACCAAATTGGATGGGGACGATAGTTGGCAAGACCCTTGGCGTCCTAAGCAGATCTATCATTTCATTCAATGGAAAAATCTCAAACCCGATTTTGCCGTGGATGTTTCCGGGTTCATTGAAAAGAAGAATGAGGCAATTTTGGCCTATAGTTCCCAATTTCATGACCCAAACAGCGAAGAGCCGGAAACACCGATAAGCAGCAAGAATTTTCTGGATAGCGTTAATTACCGGGCCAGGGACTTGGGAAGGTTGGTAGGAGTTGAACATGCTGAGGGATTCACCGTTGAACGTCCTATAGCGGTCAAAAATCTGGACTCCCTGATCTAAACCGCTTTTTGGTATTCCTTACTGGCCTTGGGTACGGTAAAAAAGAAAGTTGACCCTTTCCGAAGGTAACTTTCTACCCAGATAGTTCCACCATTCTTTTCTACCATTTCTTTACACAAGGAAAGCCCAAGACCTGTCCCTTTTTCATTATCGGTGCCATAGGTAGTTATATTGGAATTGTCGTCAAAAATTTTTTCTTGGGTCTCCCGATCCATCCCGATTCCTGTATCACGTACCGAGATTTCCCAATGTTTGTTTTTTTCCACAGCCTTTAAAGTTATCATTCCGTCTTTTGGGGTAAACTTGAGTGCATTACTTATGAGGTTCCTGACCACAATATCTATCTGGTTTGCATCAGACCAAGCCATGGTGTTCGGCGTGAGTTGACTCGTTATTTTAATGGACTTGTTCGTAGCAATTTCGGAAAGGAGATTTATGTTTTCCTCAACAATGTTTTCCAAGGGGATTATCCTAGGTTTGGTAGTAGCACCGTTCATTTGGGATTGTCCCCATGAGAGAAGGTTGTTTAAGGTGAATGCTATATGATCTATATCCGTACGTAACTTAGGGATAAAGTTTAAAAATTCGGTTTGGTCTATTTCCTTTTCCTTAAAAAGTTTTAACAACCCCTGAAAAGCTCCTATGGGTCCTCTTAGATCATGGGCGATAATGGAGAAAAGCTTATCCTTGGTTTCATTGATTTCCCGCAGCTCCAAATCGTTTTGTTCCAGTTCCTCCGCTTTTATTTGTAGTTTCTTATTGAGTTTTTTCTGGATTTTTTCACCCCTATGCACGAGAAAGGTAACTACCACAAAAACCAAAAGAATAGCAAGTGCCGCATTTACATAGTTCTGTTGGGTAGCCAGCGCCATTTCATTTTCCCGGACCAAGACCATTTTTTGTTTTTCATGCTCAACCTTGGTCTTTAGCATAGTAAGACTTTTCTTGTTTTCATTACGGGAAAGCGTATCGGAAAGACTTTGGTAGACTTCATGGTATTTTAAGGCGGCGGCAAAATCCTGCTTGTTCTTATTGATTTTGTAAAGAGTTCTGGCACATTTTTGGGTACCTTCCTTAAAATTTATTTTTGTAGATATGCTATAGGCCCTAAGCGCATAATGTTGGGAGATACTGTCATTCCTAAGTCCTAAATGTGCTTCGGCCATTCCGTTGAGCAAATCGATTTCTCCTCGATCATCATCCAACTTTTTATGAAGCATTTCAGCTTGGTTGTACCAGTATAAAGCCCATTTATACTTTTTCTGCTTTAGGTAAGTCTTTCCTTTTATTTCATAGGCAAAAGCAAGCCAATCCCTAATTTCATGATTTTCAAATACGGTAATACTGCTATTAATGTTAAACATGGCATAATCCAGTTTTCCCATATCGGCGTACACCGAAGCCATATTGCTCATCGTTTCCGCGGAAGTTACTTCATTGCCAATTCCCTGGTTTATTTTTTTAACGATTTCGTAAAAATCCAAGGCCTGTTTGTAATCCTTTTGAGTGGCGTATAAATTGGCTATATTTTCATTTAAAATGGATAGCATAAGCTGATCATCCACACGTTTTGCGATCTCTATACTTTCGAGGTAGCCGCTAAGGGCTTTTGCATAATCTCCGAGATAACCGAATTCACCTGCTAAATTATTTTGTAACCGGAGTATAAGGTTAGGATTGTTTAGTTCCTTGGCCAATACCAATGCCTTTGTGTAGTAGGATATGCCCTCCGTATGATTTCCTCTATCGGAGTAATATTCTGCTATCCCCAACAGGGACATGCTTTTTCCTTTTTTGTATTTCGCAGACTCGCTATGCGCAAGAGCTTCTTTGGAGAGTATTAAAAGGCTGTCCAAATTATAAAATCGCAATTCTGACCCTAGGTTATTGAGCAAATTGATATAGGTGGTATCCTGGGGATTAAAATTGGACTGGGCCCTAATAGTTTTAATCTGATCTTCCAGATTATGACGTTTTGTAGATTGGGCAAAAGGAAAATGTATAGAAAGAATCCCGAAAATGCACAAAAGGATATTGTTTCTCCAATAGTTTGGAAAAGATTTAACGTAGGCATTTATTAGGGACATACTGTGGTGTCTTATAAATGCTTAAAATTAATTTCTCAATCGTAGTTGGTCTAATTAATGTTGTGAAACGGCATTTTTTGTGTGTTTTATCGGCATAGAAGCGTATTTCATCGATGTTTTTGATATAACAAGTGATTAAAAAAGCTGTTTGGTTTTTTAAATTAGCACTGTTAGATTTTGAAAGATCGATTAAAAAAAATTACCTTTGCCACCGCTTATAAATGGTGGTTGTAGCTCAGCTGGTTAGAGCGCTGGATTGTGGTTCCAGAGGTCGCCGGTTCGAACCCGGTCTTCCACCCAATTTTTGGTGAAGAAGTCCTGTCCTTACAGATAGGACTTTTTTATTTGCTCACCTTGTCCACAACTACTTTCTGATCCCTGTTGGCCACCTCCCAAGCGGTGTGGAAAATCAATTTGGTCCTGTTCATTAACAGGTCATAGTTGATTTTGTCCGGAGTGTCGCCGGGCCTATGGTAGTCGTTATGCGTACCATTGAAGTAAAAGATTATCGGAATATTGTTTTTGGCGAAATTGTAGTGGTCGCTTCTGTAATAAAAACGATTGGGGTCGTTCTCGTCATTATAGGTGTAATCCAACTCTAAATTGGTGTACTTTTTATTTACTTCTTCGGAAAGCTGATGAAGATCGGTACTTAGTTTATCTGAGCCTATGAGATAAACATAGTTTCTATCCCCTTCCCGTTTGGGATCTATCCTACCTATCATATCTATGTTCAGATTGGCCACGGTCTGGTTTAAGGGAAAAATAGGTTCAAAATCCGTGTAGTATAATGAGCCAAGTAGTCCTTTTTCCTCGCCAGTAACATGAAGGAAAACAATGGAACGTTTAGGGCCCTTGCCTGCGTCCGAAGCTTTCTTAAAAGCTTCGGCAATTTCCAACATAGCCACCGTACCGGAACCATCATCGTCCGCACCGTTGTTGACATCCCCATCCGGAGTAACCCCTATATGATCTAAATGGGACGAAATGATGATATATTCATCCGGTTTTTCGGAACCCTTAAGAATGGCAACCACATTTTCCGAATTCACCATTTCATTTTGGCCACTAACCTTAAACTCCAATTGTATGGGGATTGTTCTTGAAGTCGATTCACTTTCAATTTCTGGAAACACGGCCTTGGCGAAATCAGTGTCAATGAAAAACTTGTTAAATTTTTGATTTGCTTTAGAGCTTAGACCCATTTTTTCATTGTTGTTATTCTTCATATACCGGAACTGGCTTTTAAATCGGCTGTAGTTCGCCGCATCATAATAGAGTATTCCTTTGGCACCTTTTTCCGAGGCCAGTTTCATGCGTTTGCCCAAAGATTCCGAAAGATTGCTCCAAATTGACTTTTCCTGGGTACCGGAAATTTTATAGGTACCATCCATTTTCTTTGGTTCGCCAGATTTAACCAATACCATTTTTCCGGTTACATCCAATCCTTCATAATCGGAATATCCGTCTTCTTCAATTCCATATCCTGCATAGACGATCTCGGTACAAGAACCGTCGGCGGCATTAAAGGTAAGAATGTGTTCGCCTATGGGATATTCCAAGGTATTAAGAATAACACTTCCGGTAGGTAATTGGGTTACTTCCAAAGGTACATCCTGAAAATAAATACCGTTATCCTTAGCTGCAGGTATACCTAATTTTGTGTACTCTGCTTTTAAATATTCCACTGCTTTTTTTTGACCGGGCTTTCCGGTTTCCCTTCCCTCAAATTCATCCGAAGCGTAAGTATAGAGATGCTCCTTTAACTCAGTTTCCGTTATGGTCTCCGCAAAGGAAACCGAACCGGTTTCTTGTACTGAATCCTGCGTGGTTTCTACTACCGGTTTTTGGGAAGAGTTGCAGGCCATGGCCAAACCCACAATTGCAAAAACTATATTTTTCATCATATCGTGGTGTTATATTAAAAATTCATCAAAAATAGTGAAAAGATAATGAATAGAAGTTTGGCCGAACAACCCCTGCAAAAGCAAGGAACGAGTATAATCCATTAAAAAATAGCGGGTTTTCTATCCTTATTAAAATTGAATGAATAACCAAAAAAGAGCAAGCTTTAAGCTCGTTTTTGAAATTTTAGATCGAAAGACTCACCTTTTAAAAACCGGTATGCCGAACAACAAAAACAAAGTGGGCTCTACATCGCTATTGGCCCTTTTTCTTAATATGGCAAATGCCTTGGTCATATGATATTCTATGGTCTTTTTGGAAACATTGAGATATTCGGCAATTTCAATATTGCTAAGACCGTCCCGTTTGCTCATCAAAAAAATTTCCTTGCATTTAGGAGGTAAGTTTTGAATTTCTCGTTGGACCCTAAAAAGCAGCTTTTCAAAAAATGCATCGTCCCGTGATACAAATCTATCCAACTCCTCAATGTATTTTTTTTCCAGGGCCGTAACGGATTTTCGTTTTCTATATTGATCAATGAACTCATTGTGTGCCGATTTGTATAGAAAACTTTTAATAGTGTATTCGGTATTCAGATTTCTACGTCTTTCCCAAGTCCGTATAAATACATTTTGTACAATATCCTCGGCTTGATCCTTATCGTTCACCAAACTATGAACATACACACATAATCTATGATGGTACTTATCCACCAAAAAGGAATATGCCTTTTCGTTTCCATCCTTCAAACATTGTATCAAGCTTGCGTTATTGTTAAAATCAACCATCATCAATGAGAAATTGCCAATTTTTTTGGGTTATTTCGCTACAATGTATAAAAATTTTATGAAAAATTTAGGGTTTTAAAAAATCAGTTCGTAAATGAAGTATATGTCATGAGCAAATCTGAGATAAAGAACATTATCACAAACTACTTCACCCAATCTATCACTTCGGAGGACCTGGATTCCTTGACTTCGTGGTTGGAAAAAAAAGGGAATTCAAAGACCTTTAGATCTTTTGTTGAAATCAATTATACTATAAACTACGCCATGGGGCAATATAACTCTGATAGGACAAAAAAACGTCTGCTTGAAAAAATTAAAAAGGATAAAAGCACCTATCAAAAGCTCAGACTTAGAAAATTCTTCAAGTACGCTGCTGTTGCCTTGATTTTTTTGGGAATAGGAATGGTTTATAAACAGATTTCCACTCCCGATAAAATTGTAGATCCAGAAATAGATCCAGCCGATAAGATTACCTTACAGTTATCCGATGGAAGTACAAAAGTCCTTTCGGGAGAAGGGACTACTTCCGTATTGGATAAGGAAGGGTATCGTGTTGGCCTGCAAAATGGAAATCAACTGATCTATCACAAGTCCTCAGCGGGGAAAAAGTTTGTGTACAATACGCTTAAAGTACCCTATGGCAAAAGGTTTATGTTAATACTGTCAGATGGCACCAAGGTACATCTTAATGCGGGCACCACCTTGAGATATCCTGTTGAATTTATAAGGGGCAAAAACAGACAGGTGTTTTTACAGGGCGAAGCATATTTTGATGTTGCAAAGGATGAACGACATCCTTTTGTTATAAATGCAAACGAACTCAACATTCAGGTTTTGGGAACCCAATTTAATCTTTCGGCATATCCTGAAGATGCGAAGGTAAAAACTGTATTGGTCGAAGGTTCGGTCGGTTTTTTTGAAGAGGGACAGGATTTCGATTCGAAGGCCCAAGCAAGGTTACAACCTGGTTTCATGGCCACGTGGCAAAAGGAGGACAAATCCATGGCTTACAGCGAGGTCGACACTGATATCTATACAGGTTGGATGGATGGTAAAATTATCTTCAATCATATTCCTTTCAAGGATATCCTAAAAAAATTGGAACGCAACTATGACGTTAGGATAACAAACAACAATAAGACTCTGGACGACGTGCGTTTTACCGCCAGTTTTGATACGGAAACCATGGAACAGATACTCAACGCCTTTAAAAAGAGCCATCCCTTGCATTTTGAAATAAGGGAAGACAATCAGATTATTATAGAACAACCTTAAAAAATAGAATGCTTATGAAGTAAAACTCTTGACAACTGACTCAAAAAAAGAAAATCGGAAAATGCTGGCACATTTCCCGATTGGATTTAGAGTGATCTAAAACTTACGTTAACCATCTAAATTACAGCAAAGATATGAAAATCCCGATGAAGAGAATAGGGAGGCTAACTCCCTATCCATTGAAGCTCCATCTTAAAATGAAACTTGCCCTATACCTTTTTGTCATTTCCTTTTTTCAGGCCCAGGGCGGTATGTATGATGCCTTGGAAACTAAAATCACCTTGCAACTTCAAAATGTGAGTGTTGAAAAGGTATTGAAGGAAATAGAATCACTTACAGAATTCAAGGTATTGTACAGTGATGACCAGGTTGATTATGAAAGAAAGGTCTCCGTCCACTATGTTGAAGAACCTGTGACCTATGTTTTAAGTGATTTGTTTGAGGGAACCTTTACAAAGTTCGAGGTTTTTGAGACCCAGATCATATTGACCAAAAAGGAATTACTGGACCATATGGATACAAGTATTCCAATTCCTGCTCTGCAACAATCGGTTACAGGGACGGTAACGGATACAAATGGCTCACCGATTCCTGGAATCTCAGTGGTTGAAAAGAATACGACCAACGGGGTGGCCACAGATTTTGACGGAAATTATACCATTGAACTTTCCGGGGACAACGTGGTTTTGGTTTTTAGCGGTTTGGGCTACGGAACAAAGGAAATTCCCGTAGGCGGGTCCAGTACCATTGATGTTTCCCTCTCGGAGGATTCTGAAGAATTGGATGAAGTGGTAGTAACCGCCCTTGGTATCCGAAAAGATGCCCGAAAATTGGGCTATGCGGTTTCAAAGGTAGACGGCGAAGAATTGAATGTAAATAGGACCACCAATTTTATGAGCACCTTGCAGGGTAAGGTAGCTGGGGTCAATGTTTCCTCTCTAGGTACGGGCCCGGGTGGATCCACCAAGGTAAGATTGCGGGGCCAGTCATCCATTGGAGGAACAAATACACCTTTATTGGTAGTCAACGGCGTACCTGTTGATAACACTTCTTTTGGAACAAATCCAAGAAGTACAGGAGGCGAAAATAGTGCTACCAGTGGTGGAGGCATTACCTCTGACGGTGGAGACGGTTTTTCTAGTATCAACCCGGATGATATTGAAAGTATGACCGTCTTAAAAGGTGCCGCCGCCGCTGCGCTTTATGGGTCACGGGCCAAGGATGGCGTAATCATGATAACCACCAAGACTAGAGGCGAAGGCCAAGGTATTGGAGTAACCTATAATCTCAACATTGTAAATCAAACCCCGCTGGATTTTACGGATTACCAATATGAATACGGCCAAGGGGAAAACGGGGTACGGCCTACCAGTGCAAATCCCACTTCTGGACAATGGTCTTTTGGAGAGCGATTTCAACCTGGAATGACACAGATTTTATTCGATGGTATAGAAGTGCCATACGTCCCTCAATTTGATAGGGTAAAAAAATTCTACCGCGATGGTTTGGATGTTACCCATTCCATAGCAATGTCCGGGGGAAACGAAAAAGGTGGTTTTAACCTCTCGCTATCCAATTTGGCTAGCCAAGGTATAACCCCTAATAACGAATTTGAACGAAGAACTGTGAACTTAGGGCTAAGCTATGATTTGTCCGATGAATTGAACGTCACCGCTACCGTCAATTATTCCAATGAACAAAATACCAATCCTCCCAACGTAGCCCAACAGGACAATACCATTCCGGTGGCCTTGTATAACATGGCCAACTCCATGCCATTGGATTTGTTGGACGCAAACAAATTTAATGCAGAAGGAAATGAATTTGTCTATTCCCGTTTCCGGAATAGGACCAATCCCTATTTTACACTCTCCGAGCAGTTTAATAATATTGAGCGAGATCGTATTTTCGGTAATATTGCTTTGCGCTATAAAATACTGCCATGGCTTTCTTTGCAGGGAAGGGTCGGCCAGGATTACTGGTCACGGGATCAGGATTATAACAACTATCCTACGGGACAGGCCTCCAGACAACCTGCTCCGGAAGGTTTTGTAAACGGTCAGTATACCCAGGAATCGAGAAGATTTAGGGAAACCAATATTGACTTTCTCTTGACGGCGACAAGGCAATTTGGTGATTTTGGGGTAGATGTTAACGTGGGAGGTAACCTCATGGAACAAAAATCCCAAATCAATAGAGTAGTCGGCACAGATTTTGTTATTCGTGATTTATATACGGTACAAAATGCCCGTATAAAAGATCCCACATATGATCTTTTTACCAGAGGGGTCAATTCGTTATATGGTGCGGCAGAACTTTCCTACAAGGATACCTATTATTTGAATGCTACATTGCGCAATGACTGGTTTTCTACCTTATCCCCCGATAATAGAAGCATTTTGTATCCCTCCGTTACAGGGAGTTATATTTTCTCCAATAATTTAAATGTGGACTGGCTGACTTTTGGGAAAATACGTGCAGCCTATGCCGAAGTGGGCAGCGATACGGATGTACAACCTTTTTCCGATCAATTGTTCTATAATATCAATGCCAATTTGTTTCCCACTCCCAATGGCAACCTCAGTCCGGTTGCAGGGGCCGACGGAAATATATTGCCCAACCCGGATCTTAGGCCAATGCGTGTCAAAGAGACGGAGATTGGTCTAGATCTTAGATTTTTGGATAATAGACTACGTTTGGATTTGGCCGTTTACCGGAAGACGACCTTTGACCAAATCGTAACAGCCCAAATTTCGAATGCGTCAGGATTCGTAAATCAACTTATAAATAGTGGAGAGAGCAGAAATGACGGTGTGGAGGCCTTGTTAAATGTGGTACCTATTCAAACCGAGGATTTCCAATGGGATGCCACCTTTAATATAGCCTACAATAAAACCAAAGTAATTAGCCTTCTCACTGACGAACCTGGAGAACGAATATTGGTCGGTAGGCATGTATTCAATGGCTTTCTATACCAAGTTGTGGGAGAGGAAATTGGACAATTGGCCGGTTTTGGTTTTCAAAGAGATGATCAAGGCAGACAAGTATTTGCAGACGATGGCAGACCCTTAAGAACTGATGATATTGTATTCTTTGGAAGTGCCATTCCAAACTATATCGGCGGTATCACCAATAGTTTCAGGTACAAAGATTTTGATTTCTCCTTTCTTATAGATTTCAGATTGGGTAACGATATGATTTCTGGGACCAACTTTAACGCCACGCGACATGGCCTGCACAAGATGACCTTACCAGGTAGGGAGACCGGGGTTGTTGGGGATGGCGTAAACCAAGCGGGAGAGGTGAATACTGTCGCCACGGAATCACAACGCTATTGGGAAGTAGTACGTTCGCAACAGCTCATAGAACCGATAGTGTACAACGCGGGCTATTGGAAACTGCGGCAGATAACACTCGGTTATGATTTTAGAAAGCTTATTCCGGAAAAATTCTTTCTTAAAAGTGCCAAGCTCAGTCTTGTAGCCAATAATGTGCTCATACTAAAGAAGTGGGTACCCAACATTGATCCTGATTCGTTTGGATTTACTTCAGATAATGTATCCGGACTGGAATCAACAGGAGTACCTACCACCCGGGCTATAGGTTTTAACTTGAACTGTAAATTTTAAAGAAAATGACAATGGACAATTTATATAAATATACACTTGTTTTAATCCTGCTCTGTTCTACCCTGTCCTGTGAGGAGGATTTGGACGAACTGAACACCAATGTCGTAGACCCCACCAGCGTAGATGAGGTTTTCCTATTGAACAACGCCATCATAGGAACTTCATTTTCCAATGGACAATTGATTTACGATATGGCCATAGTACAACAAATGGTTTCACCAAATTCCGGGGTACTCACAGGAGGCAATTACAATCAGGATAATAGAAATTCCACGCAGCAGCACTGGAACGATTATTATACAACGGTAATTAAACATACCGGAGATATCCTTGCCCAGTTGGCGGACCAACCGGATAAAAGCAATTTGTTGCACATGACAACCTTGATTCAAGCTCATGCCTTTGCACTTCTTACCGATACGTATGGGGATGTCCCCTACTTTGAGGCCGGCGTTGGGATTTCCGAACAAATCGTATTTCCTAGGTATGACGCACAAGAAAGCATTTACCAGGATTTGATCAATGTGGTTAGTGCTTCCGCTGCGGCCTTAAACCCTGCTGGAGATACCTACCCCGGGGAGGTTTTATTTGGAGGGGACATTTCTCAGTGGAAAAAAATGGGGTACTCCCTTTTGTTAAGACTGGGAATGCGACTTACGGAAGTAGATGCTGCTTTAGCACAACAAACCGTTACAGCTGCCGTGGCAGGCGGGCTTATGGAATCCAATGATGACAATTACGTCATTCGGCACGATTTCAACTATGTTAATTCAGCGGGCAATACGCTTAATGGAAGTGAGGCCAATAATTATTATTTGGTAAAATCCTTTGTGGACTACTTGTCCGGCACATCAGATCCAAGACTTGGTGCTATTGCGGTAAGATATGTTGGTGCCGGTTCTGGACCGGAACAGGTTGCGGATATAGCCTCTACAAATCCAAGTGATCAAATAGGCATGCCCATGGGTTTTGATAATGGCTCCATTGTCGCGCAGGCTGAGGCCGATGGTTTGGCAAGTTTTTATGACTACAGCCAGGCCGATCGTACTCGAATCGCAAAAATAAACGGCCCCATGTTTATTATCACCTATGGACAAACACAACTATTACTGGCGGAGGCAGCTATCCGAGGTTGGGTCAGTGGTGCTGCGGCTGATTATTATGAGGCCGGTGTAAGGGCCCATATGGATCAAATGGCCCTTCATGATGCCAGTATGGAAATTCCCTCGGTAGATGTGGATGCTTATTTGGTTGCAAATCCATTTGATGCAGGTAACGCTTTGGAGCAAATTAATACACAATACTGGGTGGCATCCTTCTTAAACGGACCGGAGGCTTTTGCCAACTTCCGAAGATCTGGTTTTCCTGTGTTAGCACCAAACCCTTTCCCAGCACAGGACATTTCAGGAGACTTTATAAACAGGCATACCTACCCTAATGATGAAATAGCCGTTAACGGGGATAACTTGGCAGAGGCCGTTGCCCGTATGGGACCGGATAATCTGGACACCAAGGTTTGGTGGGATCAATAAAAACTAGAATCATAAATTAAAATAATAGTTGTTAGAGTTAGTTTGGTGATGGTTGACTCCTCCGAGCCAATAGTTTGGGGGAGTTCAACTTTTTTTCATTCTATATCATAATTTTAGCTTATTTTCGAAAAGTACCGTACTAACTTTCCAATTCATAATACGTAAAGAAATCATGACACATAAAAATTTTGCTTTTACCATTCTATTTTTCTGTTCTTTTTTGTTAGCATATCCTCAAGGTGTGGCCTCTACCTCGGAATATATTAAAGAATTGACTTCCAGTTGGACTGGACCTCGCTTTGATGACGGAAGACCCAAGGTTTCGGATGCACTTTTAAAAAGGTTAAAAGGAATTCAGATGGAAGAGGCCTGGGGCTATTTGAGAGGTCACGGCTTTCATAACCAGTACGAGGGCAATTGGCAGATTATTCATCCGGATAGTGTAATGACTGGCCGCGTGGTTACGGCACAATACATGCCGTTACGGCCAGATTTTAAGCAATTGATAAAAATTAAGGGGGCAAAGGAAAACCGCGACACGATAGGTGGGAGCAATTCATGGCCCATTGAAATTTTGCAGCCCGGCGATGTTTATGTGGCCGATGGTTATGGACGCGTAATAGACGGTACTCTAATAGGCTCAAATCTGGGGAATGCCATTTATGCCAATTCCCAGAACGGGGTAATCTTTGATGGTGGAGTGAGAGATTTAAAAGGCTTACGGGATATTAAGGGATTTAATGGTTGGATCCGTGGTGATGACCCTTCTTTTCTCAAAGAGCAAATGCTCACATCCATCAATGCACCTATACGGATAGGTAGGGCTATTGTATTACCGGGAGATGTCGTTCTCGCCAATAGATACGGCACAATTTTTATTCCCTCCCATTTAGTATCGAAATTGGTATTGGCCTCTGAAGTGGTTGGCTTACGTGATCAATTTGGTTTTCAGCGTCTAAGGGAAAAAACATACACCCCTGGTCAAATAGACACAAAATGGACCGATGCGATCAAAGCGGATTTTAGAAGTTGGCTAAACCAGTACCCGGACAGTAAATTACCCATGACACGGCAAGAATTGAATGAATATATGAAAACCCAGTAATACCTTTTTATACGAACAATTGTAACATTTGTTTTGGTATGGACTTGTTCAAAAAGGCTCACTTTTAAAACTTCCGGTAAGTTCATGAAGACAGCGATCATTTTCCTTGGTATTGCCCTTATATTCTTTAGGATAGAAACTGGTTTTGGACAAGAGGAAGTTGTTTTACCAGACCATAAACCACTTCTTGGTGAGATACACTATGGCAACAGAGTCGGGGGCATTCAGGCACAAGAGGGTAGATCGGTACAGATAATTGCCTTTGAACCTGATGATGTGCTAAAAAGTATCCAGGTGTATATAAGCAAAAATCCGCCCACTCCCGGTTTTGAGACCATTAGCGGTTTTCAATTTGAGGTAGAAAAGGCAGGAGAGATCAGAACGTTCTCTTTTGGAAGCGTAAAAGGTATAGCGCAGAAAAAGTATCTTGTTCCGGATGACCGGAAACTGGTTGGTATTAGTGGAGCTTCTGGATGGCTTATTGACAGTATGGCATTTGTTTTTGATGATGGGAGCACTACCCCAAAATATGGCGGTATTAGAGGAGATCTAAATTTTAGGCTGGTTCTTAATACAAAGCCTACAGGGGAGTATCTAGGACGTTTAATGGGGTTCTGGGGCTCTTCCATCCGCGGCCATTTGGAGACGATAGGGCTGGTTTTTTGGCCCATGGAATAGGGCTTTAAAGGTCAGTGAATATTAATTTGTAGATATTAGAACATATGATTTTATTTTTTGATGAAATGAGAGCACGTATATTTTGTTTGTCCTTTATTTTGGCACTCGCAGCTATTAGTTGTTCGGCTCAGAAAGACGCAATTAATAAGGATGAGGTCGCGATGGCAGTGGAAAGCTTAAATGAGGCCTTGGTAAATCCTGAAAGTGAAAAATTGAAAAACATTACTTCAGAGAATCTTACCTATGGGCATTCCAGTGGAACTTTAGAAAATCAAGGCGAGTTCATAGATGCGCTTATAAACGGGCCTTTTGATTTTTTATCCATAGATACATCCCAAGATCAAATTACGATTTATGGCAATACTGCCATAGCACGTCACATCATGACCGCCAAGGGAGCCAACAATGGGCAACCGGTGGATGTCCATATTGGAATTATGTTAGTTTTTCAAAAAAGGAAGGGGCAATTGCTTCTTTTGGCAAGACAAGCTTATAAGTTATAAACTTCCCCTGGCGTTTTAAATTTCAATACAAGAAAGAGAATTGTTAGTTTTAGCTATTTGTTCCGTTTTATAGATCATATCTTGTGTTGAGTTTTTTTGCAAATCGTAATTTTGATTTCTTGTTTAAATAGCTCAATTTTACGAGCGGCTAAAATCTATTGAATACATGAAGAAAGTAGTGACATTTGGCGAGATTATGCTTCGCCTTTCTCCACCTGGATTTTTAAGATTTTCACAGACCACAAGCTTTGATGTCGTTTATGGTGGAGGAGAATCCAACGTAGCAGTTTCCCTGGCCAATTATGGCGTACCTGTAGATTTTGTGACCCGCTTGCCAAAGAACGATATTGGCGAGTGTGCGCTAATGGAAATGAGGAAAAGAGGTGTTGGTACGGATAAAATCGTTTTCGGAGGTGACCGTTTGGGTATCTATTTCTTGGAAACCGGAGCGGTAAGCCGTGGTAGTAAGGTAGTTTATGATCGGGCACATTCCGCAATGGCGGAGATAAAGAAAGGCATGATAGATTGGGATGTCGCTTTCGAAGAAGTAGAATGGTTTCACTGGACGGGTATAACCCCGGCAATATCCCAAGGTGCTGCCGATGTTTGCCTAGAAGCCGTAAAGGCTGCAAAGAAACATGGCGTTACGGTATCCACGGATTTAAACTATCGTGCAAAGTTATGGAAATATGGTGTTGAACCCGAGGGTGTTATGACCGAACTAACTTCCTATTGCGATATTATTTTGGGCAATGAAGAAGATGCCGAAAAGCATTTTGGCATCAAGCCGGAAGGATTGGATATCACTACTCAGGGAGAACATGTTAAGGCAGAGGCATTTCTATCGGTTTGCCAGCAGATGATGAAAAAATTTCCCAATGCCAAAAAAGTAATAACCACCTTAAGGGGCTCCATTTCCGCCTCCCACAATACTTGGGCAGGAGTTTTATATGATGGAGAGACCATGTATAAATCACCGGAGTATCAAATTACCCATATTGTGGATAGAGTTGGAGGAGGTGACTCCTTCATGGGCGGCTTAATATATGGTTTGTTGCAATATCCTGATGACGACCAAAATGCATTAAATTTTGCCGTAGCAGCGTCCTGTTTAAAGCATACCATCAAAGGCGATGCTAATCTGGTTACCATAGATGAGGTGCAAAAACTAATGGGAGGCGACGCCTCGGGTAGGGTAGCTAGGTGATTATTGCGTATGGGGGTATTTTAAATTTTTGGATATAATGGTTTAGACCTAATCAACAACCGAGAAATATGGCGCAACATACAAGAATAGAAGTGGCTGGTGTAATGAAGGAAACCGGAATGGTTCCCTTGTTTTACCATCCTGATGTCGAATTGGGGAAAAAGGTGCTCAAGGCCTGTTACGATGGTGGTGCACGCTTGTTGGAGTTTACGGCAAGAGGTGATTTCGCTTTCGAAGTTTTTTTGGAACTAAACAAATATGCCGTGAAGGAACTACCGGGAATGATTATGGGTGTGGGTTCCATTACCGATGCAGCGGCGGCATCCCTATTTATGCAGATGGGGGCCAATTTCATCGTCACACCTTCATTGCGGGAAGATATCGCCTTGGTCTGCAACCGACGCAAAGTATTATGGTCTCCAGGTTGTGGTTCGCTTACGGAAATAAACAAAGCCGAAGAAATGGGCTGCGAGATCATCAAGCTTTTTCCGGGTTCCACCTACGGTCCGGGCTTTGTTAAGGCTATTAAGGGTCCTCAACCGTGGACCAGTATTATGCCTACGGGCGGGGTGAGTACGGAAGAATCAAATCTCAAGGCTTGGTTCGATGCGGGAGTGACCTGTGTAGGAATGGGTTCCAAACTCATTAGCAAAGAAATATTGGTGAACCAGAATTTTGAGGAACTACAGAATAGTGTTCGCGAAACGTTGGATTTGATTAAAAAGTTGAGAAGTTAATAGCATATGAAAACCTTTATTACCGATGATTTTTTGCTGAACAATGATTTTGCGAAGATTTTATATCACGACCATGCCAAAAAATTACCCATTCTAGATTACCACAATCACTTACCGCCCAATGAAATAGCCCAAAATCGGGTTTTTGAAAATATAAGTCAAGTTTGGCTTGCCGGAGACCACTATAAGTGGCGAGCTATGCGGACACTCGGAATCGACGAAAAATATATAACCGGTAATGCTTCGGACAGGGATAAATTCTTAAAGTGGGGGGAGACTACGCCCTACACGGTCCGAAATCCGTTGTATCACTGGACGCATTTGGAGCTGCAACGATATTTTGGAATAACGGAATTATTGACTGCAGAAAGTGCCGCATCCATATACGACCGGACGACTGCAATGTTGCAAGAGCCTTCGCATTATACTATTCCGCTGTTGGAGCAACAAAATGTGGAAGTAGTCTGTACAACGGACGAACCCATAGACTCCCTAGAACATCATCAAAGTATTTTAGAAAAAAAAGCAACAAGCATTAAGGTATTTCCCGCTTTTCGTCCGGATAATGCTTTTACCATAGAAGGTGGATCTGCTTTTTTTGCCTATTTGGAAAAGTTGGAGAATACCACAGGAAAACCGATCAATTCCTATTCTGATTTGTTGGATGCGTTACAGGATCGCATCGATTACTTCCACGAAAATGGATGTCGCCTGTCCGACCATGGACTGGAACAAATGTATTATTATGAGGAAGGCGTGCACGATTGCGAAAAACTATTTTCCAAAGCGAAGGAAGGCAAGACGCTTTTGACGGATGAAATACACTATTTTAAAAGCCGTACCCTGTTGTTTCTTTGTCGCTGCTATCATAAAAAAGGCTGGACCCAGCAGTTTCATTTAGGGGCCATTCGCGATAACAACCAACGTCTGTTGGCCCAATTGGGACCGAATTCGGGTTTTGATTCCATTGGGGATTTCTCCCAGGCCAGAACCCTTAGGGAGTTTTTGAACAATTTGGACAGTACGGACGAACTGGCCAAGACCGTGGCCTATAATCTAAATCCCGCGGATAATGAAGTATTGGCTACCATGGTGGGCAATTTTAACGATGGGTCTATGAAAGGGAAAATGCAATTTGGTTCAGGTTGGTGGTTTTTAGATCAAAAAGATGGTATGGAAAAGCAAATGAACGCACTTTCCAATATGGGTCTTTTAAGCTGCTTTGTAGGCATGCTGACGGATTCCAGAAGTTTTCTGTCCTTTCCAAGACATGAATATTTTAGACGAATTTTATGTAACCTCATCGGTCAGGACGTTACCAATGGAGAACTGCCCGCCGATGAAAAATGGTTAGGAAAAATAGTGACCGATATTTGCTATCAAAATGCGAAGGACTACTTTAATTTTGCGGATTAAGTTAATCCATCAGTTCTGGAATTGATTTTTTGATTCCCATTTCAAGGCCTCGAAGCTCGGCCAATCCCCTTAAGCGCCCTATGGCCGAATATCCTGGATTGGTTTTCTTATGTAAATCGTCCAGCATTTGATGGCCGTGATCGGGCCGCATGGGTATTTGATCGTCGGTCCTTCCAATCGATTTTCTTCTTTTTTCCTCGGTAAGTACACTTTTTACCATGCCATACATATCCACATTTCCCTCCAAATGGTTGGCTTCAAAGAAATTACCATTTTCATCTCGTTGGGTACTTCGTAAATGCAAAAAATGGACACGGTCTGCAAAACGTCCCATCATATGTACCAAATTGTTATCCGCCCTAGCTCCTAGGGAACCCGTGCAAAATGTAATTCCGTTGTGCACCGATGGCACGTTTTCAAAAATATGGGCGTAATCAGCTTCAGTCCCCATGATCCTAGGCAATCCTAAAATGGAAAACGGTGGGTCGTCCGGGTGGATGCACATTAATATCCCATGTTCCTCGGCAACCGGCACCACTTCCTGTAAAAAATACACTAAATGATTTCGCATTTCGGTCTCACCAATATCTTGGTAGGTATCCAAAATATCCTGAAACTTCTTCAAATCATATCCTTTTTCAGGGACAGGATAACCTTCCGAAGATCCCGGAAGTCCTGCTATAATGGTCTTTACCAGTTCCCAGATATCCGTTTCGGACATTTGTTCAAAATAGGCTTTGGCATTTCGTATTTGGACATCGGAATAGGTTTTTTCCGCATCGGGTCGTTTCAGAATAAATAGATCAAAAGCAGCAAGGGCATCATGCTCAAAGGCCAGCGCTTTGGAATCATCCGAAACTAAGTAGTCCAAGCTTGTTCGTGTCCAGTCCAGCACGGGCATAAAATTGTAGCAGACCACCTTAATTTGGTTTTGGGCCAAATTGACCAAGCTTTTTTTATAGTTTTCAATATGTAGTTTATAATTGCCTGTTTGGGTTTTGATACTTTCATGAATAGGCAGGGATTCTACTACCGACCATACCATACCAGACTTTTCGATTTCTTTTTTTCTACTCCCGATTTCCTCTACCGGCCATATCTCCCCATTGGGAATGTGATGCAATGCGGTAACTATGCCCTGTACCCCGGCTTGTTTTATATCCTGAAGGCTAACTGGGTCGCTAGGCCCGTACCATCGCCATGTTTGTAACATATGTATTCTATCGTAAGTTATTTTTAACCCTAAATTTTTGAGACTTTAACCTCAAACCTCAAACCTCAAACCTCAAACCTCAAACCTCAAACCTCAAACCTCAAACCTTTTTATACCCCACTAAAAGTGCTGAAACCACCATCTATGGGTAAAACCACTCCTGTGATAAACCGTGCCGCATCGCTACATAAAAAGTGCACGGCACCATTCAATTCTTCCGCTTCCCCAAAGCGTCCCATAGGGGTATTCTTGATAATGGCATTACCACGCTCCGTATAGGAACCGTCGGGATTGGTCAATAATGATTTGTTCTGATTTCCAATGAAAAATCCAGGTGCGATAGCATTGACGCGAATTTTGTCCCCAAATTTTGTAGCCATTTCAACCGCCAACCATCGTGTGAAATTTTCCATGGCGGCCTTGGAAGCTGAATATCCAGCTACCCGAGTTATGACCCTGTCCACGGCCATTGAGGAATAGTTAATGATTACCCCTTCCTGTTGTTCCGCCATTACTTTTCCGAAGGTCAGGGAGGGAAGCACCGTTCCATTGAGGTTTAGATCGGTTACTTTTTTAAAATCATCCATGGACATGTCAAAAATCGTCTTGTCCGGAGCAATGGTCGCTCCCGGAAGGTTGCCCCCTGCAATATTCAAGAGGATGTCGATTCTTCCAAAGTCCTTTAATATTTCTTTCTTAACGGATTGGAGGGATTTTTCGGAAAGTACATCTGCCTCATAACTTTGGGCAACCCCGCCATTAGTGCGAATTTCTTTTACCAGACTCCATAAAGCCTCATTTTTTCTAGTCAATAAGGCCAGTTTTACATCCGCTCTGGCAAGGCTGGTCGCAATACTTCCGGCCAAGGCGCCGCTGGCCCCGGTGATAACGGCCACCTTTTTTGCAATGTTGAACATCATGTTCCAATAGATTAAGCGCCCAAGATAAAACAATATGGTTTAAAAACTAAACAAAGACGTTGTTTGATATGGAAGTATCCAAAAAACGATTAAATTTAGAGGGAATACAACTAATCAATTTACATGCAAATTTACAGAACTAAGGAAGGGGCCACAATCAAAATTGAAGATTCATTTTATTTCAAGAAAATTGAAAACTGGGACACCTTTATAAACCGGAAAAACCTTCACAAGGTTTTGTTGGATGAAATCGAGGATTTTTCGTTAACTGATGAAGATGTTTTAAAGAACGCCATCACTCCAATAGGGACCCAAGAAATATGGGCATCGGGAGTTACCTATATGCGCAGTAAGGAAGCGCGTATGGAGGAATCCAAAAAGGCGGGTGGCGGAACTTTCTATGATCGTGTATATGATGCCGAACGACCGGAACTTTTTTTTAAGGCCACTCCCCAACGAACCGTTGGAGATGGAGGTACGGTACGCATTAGAAAGGATTCAGGTTGGGACGTACCGGAGCCGGAGCTTACCCTTTTCATCTCCTCGGAAGGAACAATCGAAGGATATACCATAGGCAACGATATGAGCTCTCGGAGCATTGAAGGCGAAAACCCATTATATCTTCCGCAGGCTAAAACTTATGAAGGTTGTGCCGGTATGGGGCCTTGCCTTTATGTTCCGAATAAACCGATAGATCCAAAGTCAAAAATAAGACTTGAGATTTTGCGAAAGAATTCAATGGCATTCTCTTCAGAAATTACGATTGATCAAATGAAACGAAAGCATTTGGAACTGGTCGATTTTTTGTTTCGGGAGTGCGATTTTCCCAAGGGTTGTTTTTTAATGACCGGTACGGGGATTATTCCACCGGATGAATTCACCTTATTGGTCGGCGATGAGATTCGAATCAGCATTGATCATATCGGAACCTTGGTCAACTTTGTAGGCCAATGACCCTTTAGAAACTCCTAAGTTATTCATTAATGTCTTGACCTATGGGATTAGGATGGAGATATTACCTAAATACTAATATTTATTATTTCATGAAACATTTCGGCGTTACGGCAAAGTTTTTGTTTTTTTCTTTTTTATTAATTGGGGCAGGATGTAAGGAAAATACATCGGTGTCCGGACCCTTGACCCAAAGGCCCAATGTAATACTCATTGTAACAGACGATCAAGGGTATGGTGATCTAGGGTATCATGGCAATCCCTACACAAAAACACCACATTTAGATCAATTTGCTTCCAAATCCTTGGAACTGACCAATTTTCATGTAGGTACCACATGTGCCCCGACCAGAGCTGGAATTATGACAGGTCGTAACGCGAATCGCAACAATGCCTGGCATACTATTGCCGGGTGTTCTATTTTATTGGAAACCGAAGAGACGATCGCCGAAGTTTTTACGGAAAACGGATATGACACCGCTATGTTCGGAAAATGGCATTTAGGGGATAACTATCCCTTTCGCCCACATGACAAGGGGTTCGGGCATGCCATTTATCATGGAGGCGGGGGAGTGGGGCAAACACCGGACTATTGGAAAAATGATTATTTTGACGATACCTATTTCCAAAATGGGGTGCCTCAAAAGTTTGAAGGGTATTGTACGGATGTATGGTTCAACAAGGCAATGGACTTTTTACAAGTGCGCGATGTCGAAAATCCCTTCTTTCTATATTTGGCCCCGAATGCGGCACACGGCCCTTTCAATGTCCCAGAAAAATATGCCAAGATGTATGAGAAGGCCGATTTGACCGAAAAGCAAAAACGCTTTTACGGGATGGTGTCCAATATCGATGAGAACTTTGGAAGATTGGTCGCCTATCTAAAAGAAAAGAAACTTTTCGACAATACTATCTTGATTTTTACCACGGACAACGGGACCGCCTTGGGCATATCCCGAACGGCCGATGACAAAATGTTGGGCTACAATTCTGGTCTCAGGGGAATTAAGGGTAGCCATTATGATGGGGGACATAAAGTACCTTTTTTTCTGAGCTGGCCCGATGGGAATATCCTAAAGGAAGCGAGTTCCAATGAATTGATATCCCATGTGGACTTGCTACCAACATTGACCGATTTGACAGACATCCCCTATACACCTAAAAATCCATTGGACGGTACCAGCATGGCAAAAATTATGACCGGTGAGGAACAAACCAAGGATCGGATGCTGGTAGTGGATACCCAACGTAACCAAAGGCCCCTAAAAGGTAGGAATCCTTGTGTTATGTCTACCAAATGGCGTTTGGTCAATGGCGTAGAACTTTATAATGCGGTGGATGATCCTGGTCAGCAAACCGATGTTGCCGAACAATACCCTGAAGTAGTATCCAAAATGCAGGCATTTTATGATGAATGGTGGTCAAGCGTGGAACCGGATATAAAATATGCCGAAATTCCCTTGGGGACTTCAGAAGCAAATCCGGTGCTGATTACCATACACGATATGCATACCGTTGATGGACTCCCATGGAACCAGGTTCAAATTCGTAAGGGCGAACTTTCCCCTAACGGATTCTACAACATAAAAGTGGTGGAAGACGGAGATTACCAGTTTCAATTGTATCGTTATCCATCCGAATCAGATCTGTCATTAAATGCAGCTGCGGAAGAAATTCCCGGGACGCCCTTTAGGGATGGATTACCAGAGGGGAAAAAAATATATCCGTCGAAAGCTGTAGTAGAGTTAGGGGACATGGTTCTACAAGCGGATGTGGATGATAATAAACCATTTGCAATTGTAAAGGGAAAATTGAAAAAGGGAAGTTATAAATTGAAAAGTAATTTTACCAATGCCCAAGGTAGTGTCATTCCGTCCTACTATACACAAATTGAAAAACTGTAATGTCCATGAAAAAACTGCTGATCTTAATTCTATGTATCCCGATTTTTTCCTGTAAAACCGAAAAAAAGGAAGAGCCGGCCAAACCTAATATTGTTTTCATCTTTGCCGATGATATGACATATTCCGCTATACATGCTTTGGGTAACGACGAGGTGGAAACACCGAACTTGGACCGTTTGGTAAAGAATGGCACCAGTTTTACCCATGCCTTTAACATGGGAGGATGGAACGGTGCCATTTGCGTGGCATCCCGATCCATGATTATTTCCGGCCGAAGTATTTGGGATGCACAAAAAATGGCGACAAATTGGTCCCAAGGCAGGGAAATGGAAAAGACTTGGGGACGTTTGATGGAAAAATCCGATTACGAAACTTATATGACGGGAAAATGGCATGTAAAAGCTCCGGCCGATAGTGTTTTTCATAATGTAGTACACGTTCGACCTGGGATGCCCCGTGATTCTTGGAGTCATCAGGGGACTATTCCTATCATAAATGAAATGCTCAGCAATGGAGCTTCTGAATCTGAAATTCGGTCAATAGGCTATAACAGACCTATGGACGAGAACGATACGTTATGGTCTCCCACCGATAAAAAATATGGTGGCTTTTGGCAAGGCGGAGAACATTGGAGCGAAGTTCTCAAAGATGATGCTCTGGACTTTTTGAATAGGGCTGGGAAGAATGAAAAGCCTTTTTTTATGTATCTCGCCTTTAATGCCCCTCACGACCCCAGACAGGCTCCCCAGGAATATTTGGACAAATATCCCTTGGAGAATATCAGCGTACCCAAAAGCTTTTTGCCCGAGTATCCCTTCAAGGATGGCATAGGCAATGGCCCTGATCTTCGGGACGAGGCCTTGGCACCTTTTCCCAGAACGGAATATGCCATAAAAAAGCACATCCAGGAGTATTATGCCCTTATAACCCATTTGGATGATCAAATAGGACAGATTTTGCAAGGTTTGGAGGCCACGGGAAAAGGAGATAATACCTACGTTATATTTACGGCCGATCATGGTTTATCCGTGGGCCGGCATGGTCTTTTGGGCAAACAATCCCAATTTGATCATAGCGTTCGGGCTCCTTTTATGATTATGGGACCCGATATTCCTAAAAATAAAAAAGTTGAAGCCGATATCTATCTGCAAGATGCCATGGCCACAAGTCTAGATTTGGCAGGGATCGAAAAACCGCCATACGTTTTCTTCAATAGTGTCTTGCCTCTGCTCCACGAAAAGAAAGGAAGCCAGTATCCATCCATCTATGGCAGCTATGTAGATACCCAAAGGATGATTCGGAAAGAGGGTTTCAAATTGATGGTATATCCGAAGCTGAACAAAGTTTTGCTTTTCGATTTACAGAACGATCCCGAGGAGATGAACGACATATCAGGGAACGAGGAACATAAAGAAAAAGTGAATGAATTGTTTCAAGAATTGTTGAAATTACAGAAGGAGATGAAGGATACTTTGGATCTATCCCATATTCAGGCATAAACCCATTTAATCTATGGGTTCAAAAGCAAATTCTTTTACGGTTTTTGTAGTATGATTTTTTACAAATACGTACCTTTAGTCTAAACAAACAACCTATACTAATACCCATGGAAAAATCGAATTCTTCCTCCAAAAAAAGTCAAAAATCCGACCATCAAATCTCCCGTAGAAAATTTATCTCAAGAACCGCTCTTGCCGCAGGAGCAGTTAGTATTATTCCACGTCACGTTCTAGGAAGAGGATTCATTGCACCAAGTGATAAAATAAACTTGGGATTCATAGGTTTGGGAAAACAGACTATGGGTCTTGCGCGCGTTTTTTTAGAAAAGACTAAAGATGCCCAAATAGTCGCCGGTTCTGATGTATGGACCACTAAAAACGATTGGTTCAAGGGTTATGTGGAACAAATGTATGCTGAGAAAAGACAACAGACAGGCTATAAAGGAGTCAGAACTACTGGGTATTATAAGGAAATTCTGGACAGGAAAGATGTAGATGCGGTTATCATTGCCACTCCGGATCATTGGCATGCCATTCAAGCGATTGACGCAATGAATGCGGGCAAGGATATTTTCTGTGAAAAACCAATGACCCAACGCATCAAGGAAGGAATTGATATGGTGGAAACGGCCCGTAGCACAGAAAGAATTGTACAGGTAGGTAGCATGCAACGTTCTTGGGAAAAATTCAGAAGGGCCTGTGAACTCGTCAGAAATGGTTACGTAGGGGAAATCTCAAAAGTCTTGGTGAATGTGGGCGACCCGGCCATTCCCTTTAATATGAAAACTGAACCTACACCTAAGGAGGTAGATTGGAACGCATGGTGCGGTCCCGCACCATTATTGCCCTATAATCATAGATTATCCCCACCAACCAGTGATCCTTTCTTCCCGGATTGGCGTAAATTCGAGGAAACGGGTGGCGGTATTTTGACCGATTGGGGTGCTCATATGTTTGATATTGCCCAATGGGGCTTGGGTATGGACCATACCGGTCCGGTACGCTATATTCCTCCAAAGGACCGATCTGCCGTTCGAGGAATGCGTATGTTCTATGAAAATGGGGTTGAAATGGTTCATGAGGATTTTGAAAAAGGATGGGGCGTTCGCTTTATAGGAAGTGAAGGAAACTTGGATGTGAGTAGAAGCTATTTGGAGACCAATCGCAAGAAGATTCTTACTGCGGAACTCAAAGATTCCGATACCCGACTCTATAATTCCAACGAGAATCACTATCAAGATTGGCTGGATGCCATTAAAAATCGCACTCAACCTATCTGTGACGTTGAGACCGGTCATCGTTCGGCGACCATAGGTAATATTTGCAATATTGCATATGATTTGGGGCGCACCTTGGAGTGGGATCCTGTAGAGCAACATTTTAAAGGTGATGCGGAAGCAAACGCCTTGATGAATCGTGTAAGCAGGGAGTTTTAATCTGCGATAAGGACTAGATCAAAGAACGTTCGCGACGGAATTCCGCAGGTGTTTTTCCAGTGGTTTTTTTAAAGATTCGCGTAAAATAGGGCGTATTGCCCCAACCTGTCTTTTCGGCGATTTCCTTGATGGAGTTTTTTGTCGTCAATAACAAGGTCTCGGCACGTTCAACCCTTTTGGTTTGTAGATATCGGCTCGGACGTATCCCATACCGTTGTTGAAATACCCTTGAAAAGTGGTCTGGACTCAAGTGGCAAAAAGTGGCCAGGTCTGCAACTCTGAGATCTTCATGTAGATGTTCCCCGATATAACTCAGAACATCGTTTAAATTGTTTTTTGCCGCGATTCTAGTACTGGTAGCATTGCGGATAAACCGCGAGAATAAAAGTAACAATAGGGCCTGTGTCTCGAGAAATGCGGGAGTAGATAGATTTTCATTCATTTTCTCAAAACGGGATAATGATTCCCGGTTGTCATAGACCTTGGGATTATCATCCTTCAATGAACGGTCCGGGTTAAGTTCCAACAGCCTTTTGAAATAATGGATGTCCATCTCGGTAGCCTTCGATTCGTAGATGAAATGTTTTAAGTTGTAAACGGATAGGCCATTGCCTACCTCTTCCAAAAAACTAATATAGTATTGTTCGTGATACGTATTGCAATGATAACGACTGTATGTAAAGCTGGGCACTAAATATAGGTAACCCGCCTTAAAATCGAATTCTTTATAACTGTGATAAATCTTTGCGGTACCCTTGGTTATTAAATATAGGCGCGAAAATGGACTGATGACATTGTCATAGTCCCAAGAGGAATCCAGTCGGGCATAACCGATATTGAGCAATGTCAACTTTAAGGATTGCAAGGTTTTCTGCATTTTTTGAACCATACAAATTATCGGATTTGATACATTACCAAGTTACTGTTTTTTAATGGTCCTTTGCTATAAAAGCCCGTTAAATATGTTAAAGAAGGAGATCGCACCGTAGGTCATGACAATTTCGTATAATACAAAAAGTCGGAAAAGTACAACCCATAGCCTGATTTGTACAAGAATAGATGGTCGTGAAGCACTAATTTTGATGTCGGTAAAACAAACGGATGGAATGGTAAGGATGCGGTATGCGATTTCGCTTTTGGGATGTACAATTCTCTTCTCCTGTGGCGGCCCCGCTTTGCCGGAATCAGTGCGACAGGAATATGAAAGGCTTCCCAGGGAAGTTGACTTTAACCAACATGTAAAACCAATCCTTTCGGACAAGTGTTTTATCTGTCATGGTCCGGATAAAGCAAAAGCCAAGGCCGGACTACAATTGCATCTTCCTGAATTAGCCCATGCCGAATCGACGAATACCCCTGGGATCTTTTCCATTAAACCTGGAAATCCAAGGAAAAGCGAGGTAGTAACCCGTATTCTTTCGAAGGACCCGGAACTGGTCATGCCACAACCGGAATCACACCTTACCTTGACTGATTATGAAAAGGCAATGTTGATTCGATGGATAGAAGAAGGTGCCGAATACAAGGATCATTGGGCCTTTATTCCTCCAGAAAAACCCGAAGTTCCGATTCTTCAAGAAGAAGAACATATTGAAAATCCCATTGACAATTTTGTACAATATAAATTGCAACAGGAAGGATTGCAACCTGCAAAGAAAGCGGACAAGGAAACCCTGTTGCGTAGGGTTACCTTTGACCTAACGGGATTACCGCCTTCTTTGGAACAAATGAATTCCTTTTTAGAGGATAGATCCCCCAAGGCCTATGAAAAGGTTATAGACCGGTTGTTGAATTCTCCCCATTATGGGGAACAGATGGCCTTGGATTGGATGGATCTGGCCCGGTATGCGGATACACATGGGTATACCGTGGATCGCTATCGCGATGTATCCGTTTGGCGGGATTGGGTAATCGAAGCCTTTTCGAAAAATATGCCCTATGACCAATTTCTGGAATGGCAATTGGGCGGAGATATGTTGCCCAATGCGACCAGGGAGCAGATTTTGGCCACTACATTTAACCGGTTGCATCCCCAAAATATGGAGGGCGGCATAGTCGATGAGGAGTTCCGTTCGGAGTATGTTTCGGATAGGGCCAACGTCTTGGGCGAAGGTCTTATGGGGCTTACTATGGCTTGTGCCAAGTGTCATGATCACAAGTATGATCCCATTACCCAAAAAGACTATTTTGAGATGTACAGTTTTTTCAACAATGTCAATGAGTCAGGTCAAATTTCTTGGGATTTGTCCATGCCCGTACCTACCTTGATGCTTCCAACCCAGGAGCAAGAGGAGTTTTTAGCCTATGTGGAAGACCTCATTAATGGGAAGAAGGAAGGCATTGAACACACCATAGCAAGTGAAAGTAGTACCTCGGAAAAGTGGATAAGATCCGAAGGCTACAAAAAAATCAATGTCCAAGGAACTCCAGATAATCTTAAGGCCAAAATTGACTTTTCCCAAGGGCAATTGCATAATAGGTTAAACCCGTCCCAGAAAGGAACCATGAAGCGGCAATACGCCCCAAAACAAGTGGCGCACATTGTTGAGGGTAAGTCAGGTAAAGGCTTGAAATTGGATGGGGATGCTTGGTTGGATTTAGGTAAAATCGGAATCTTTCAGCGATATCAACCTTTTAGCATCGGTATTGCCATCAATATTCCGGAGGAATTGGAAAATGGGGTTATCTTCCATAAGAATCACGGTACGCGATTGTATAATTACCGCGGGTATCATTTGGCCTTAAAAGAGAACAAATTGGAGGCAATGTTGGCTCACGTATGGCCAGATAATGCTATAGTAGAATTGAGTCTTGATGATATCCCGAAAAATACATGGGTACAATTAACCATGACCTATGATGGTTCCAGTACATCGGACGGACTTAAAATTTTTATGGATGGTCAGGAGCTTAGGACCGAAGTGGAGGTAGATAATTTATACAAGGATATCATCTTTGATACCCCTGATGATTTCACCAACGGGAAACCTGTCGAACCCGGCTTGCAGATTGGTGCCCGTTGGAGAGGAAAGGGAATAGGTGGGGGCATAGTCGATGATATTTTGGTGTTCGATAAGGAACTGACCTATGTTGAGGTATTGCAAATTTCCAATAGGGATGCACTGACGGGATTGCTTTCAAAATCATCCGATCAACTCTCCCAGAACGAAAAAATCCATTTGACCTGGTATCATCTTGCCAAGTATTCAAAGGCGTATCGAAACGCGTTGAAAGCCCTGGAAAAGACCCAAAAAATATACGTGGACAGCGTAGAACGCGTACAGGAAATTATGGTGATGAAGGAGATGGACCAACCCCGGGAAACCTTCGTTCTGGAACGTGGGCAGTATGATGCATATGGGGAACAGGTCTACCCCGGTGCACCTGAAAAGATATTTCCCTACCCGGATAGCCTTCCCAAAAACCGATTGGGACTGGCCAAATGGGTAACCCATGAAAAGAATCCCCTTACCGCCCGTGTTGCGGTAAACCGATATTGGCAAAATCTATTTGGTACGGGAATCGTAAAGACGGCCGAGGATTTTGGAAATCAAGGAGAATTGCCCAGTCATCCTGAATTGTTGGACTGGTTGGCCATACAATTTATGCAATCCGGTTGGGATGTAAAAGCCCTGCATAAATTGATGGTTATGTCCCATACCTATCAACAGTCCTCTTTGGCTGGCGAAGAATTGATGGATATGGATGGAGATAATCGTTTGTTGGCCAGGGGACCATCAAAACGGTTGACGGGTGAAATGTTGCGAAACAATGCCTTGGCCGCTTCCGGATTACTCAATAGAAAAATAGGTGGTAAAAGTGTTAAGCCCTATCAACCTGAGGGACTTTGGAAGATAAATGGGGCAAGTTATACCGAGGACAAAGGAGAGAAACTGTACCGAAAAAGCATGTACACGATTTGGAAGCGTTCAGTACCCCATCCAACATTGGCCACTTTTGATGCACCCGAACGTTCCATATGTACTGTTCGTAGACAAGAAACCAATACGCCATTACAGGCGCTGGTACTCCTCAATGACCCCACTTATGTGGAAGCCTCTCGGGTGCTAGGGAAAAATATAACGGAACACCAGACAGTCCAGGAGGGAATAGCTATTGTTTTTAGACAACTGACCGGAAGAAAAATACGGTCGGATGAATTGAAGTTATTGATGGACCTGCAAAAGGATGAACTTGAAAATTTCAAACATAATCCACCCAAAAAAGAGGGGTGGTTGAATACCGGGGAGTTTCGTATCAATTCCACGGATGATGCTGCCCTGATAGCGGCCAACGCCGTAGTGGCCAGTACGATTATGAACCTGGATGCTACCATTACAAAAAGATAAAAACAGACCAAAGTTATGTGTCACCATCACGACATTTTAAAATCCAACAATAAAGATCTGCAACAGGTAGAGCGGCAATGGGATAGAAGGAATTTTTTGACCAAGACCTCGCTGGGTCTGGGAGCCTTGGCCTTGGGTTCCCTTTTAAATACTGAAAAAACCTTTGGTGCAACAGAAGGAACCGGCCAGAAAGGTACCTTGGCATTTGATAGGAACGGTTTGGGGCTTCCTCATTATTTGCCCAAAGCCAAACGCATTGTTTACCTTTTTCAAAGTGGCGGACCTTCGCAACTGGATATGTTCGATTACAAACCCAAATTAAGGGATATGTTTGGGAAGGACTTGCCGGATTCCGTACGACAGGGACAACGTCTTACGGCGATGAGTGCCGAACAGACTACTTTTCCGATCGCACCATCGATCATGGATTTTAAACAGTATGGTGAATCACGGGCTTGGGTGAGTGAATTGATGCCATATACCGCTGAAGTAGTCGATGACCTATGTTTTATAAAGTCCATGCAAACGGATGCCATTAATCATGATCCTGCCATCACCTTTCTCCAAACGGGAAATCAGTTGCCTGGTAGGCCATCTATAGGGGCATGGTTGAGTTATGGGCTTGGATCGGACAATGATAATCTACCCACTTTTATTACTTTGATAACCAAAGGTATGGGGGGCCAACCTTTGTATTCACGTCTATGGGGCAATGGTTTTTTGCCTACGGAACATCAGGGAGTGCAATTTCGATCCGGTAAGGATCCAGTTTTGTACTTAAGTGACCCGAAAAACTATGATGGGAATGACCGGAGAAAAATGTTGGATTATTTGGGCAAACTCAACCAACTGCAACATGATGCCTACGGAGATCCCGAAATAATGGCCCGAATGACGCAATATGAAATGGCCTTTCGCATGCAAACATCAGTACCGGAGGTGACCGACATTTCCGATGAGCCGGATTATATCTTTGATATGTACGGGAAAGACAGTAGAGATCCAGGTACCTATGCGGCCAATTGTCTTATGGCACGAAAGTTATTGGAAAAAGATGTGAAGTTTGTGCAGTTATATCACCAAGGATGGGATCAGCATATAGGTTGCCCAGGAGGTGTCCGAAGCCAATGCAAGCTTACCGATCAGGCCAATGCCGCTTTGATAAAGGATTTGAAGCAACGGGGAATGTTAGAAGATACCCTGGTAATCTGGGGCGGGGAGTTTGGACGTACCGTATATTCCCAAGGACAGCTAACCGCGGAAGACTATGGGCGTGACCATCATCCAAAAGCATTTACCATGTGGATGGCAGGTGCTGGGGTAAAACCCGGATTCACCTATGGAGAAACGGACGATTTTAGTTACAACGTAGTGAAAGACCCGGTACATGTGCATGATTTTCATGCCACATTGCTGCACCTTTTTGGAATAGACCACGAAAGATTGACCTTTAAGCACCAGGGCAGGCGTTACCGCCTCACCGATGTACATGGCCATGTAGTAAAGGATCTATTGGCCTAAAGAAGAATAGAATCAAAGACCCCTACTTTTAATCACGGTCACGATGTGCGCATAGATGAGGACAAAAATGTATATGTATGCCAGTGGAACGCACACCATACACCTCCAATAAAATTGGAGCGGGTCTAATTTTTGATCATTTGTCATAGATTATTGTTCACTACTTTCGTGAAACTCTTTCGTATTCCCTATTTTTAAAGGGTAAAATATAGCCTAATGTCACTTTTTTTTAGAAGTCGGTCTTTCCCTATTTACATTCTTTTTTCAATCTTGATTTTGGCATGTAATACCGAAGAAACACCAGAAACTCAAAAGCAGCCCAATATAATTTTCATTATGTCAGATGACCATACCACACAAGCATTGGGGGTCTATGGTAGCCGATTGGCCAGTTTGGATCCTACGCCTAATCTGGACAGGATTGCGAAAGAAGGGATGATTTTTGATAACTGTTTTGTGAACAATTCCATTTGTGTACCCAGTAGAGCGGCTATTATTACAGGGCAAAGGGCACAGACCAATGGTGTAATCGACCTCGAAGGACATATAGATCCGAAAAGACAATATCTGCCCAAAGAGATGAAAGAATTGGGATATCATACAGCAATAGTAGGTAAATGGCATTTGAAAAAGGAACCTGAAGCCTTTGATTTTTATCAGGTATTGCCTTCGCAAGGAAAGTATTTCAACCCCGAATTTCGTGTCCGAGGCGATAAGCCTTGGCCGGAAAATATAGTCCAGACCAAAGGACATTCCTCGGATAAGATCATGGATATTACTTTGGATTATTTAAAGAACCTACGGGATCCCGACAAGCCGTTTTTTCTGATGCACCATTTTAAGGCACCTCATGACGATTTTGAATACGCCCCCAGATACGAGGATTATTTAACGGATACTTCTATTCCCGAACCTGAAAGCCTGTATGACAATGAAAATAACGGTTCCATAGCTACCAGGGGAGTGAGGGATTCCTTGACCCGCATCATAGGCTCTTCAGTTTCGCAAAGGAACCTGATTCGCAATCAGGCCATGAATATTTACTGGAACGATAGCACGATCTATACAAAATACAGGGATGCCAAGGATATTGAGCCCCATGAGTTCGTAAAGTGGGAGATGGATACAGCGGAAAAGGAATATACCGGTAAAGTATATCAGGATTACCTAAAGAAATACTTACGCTGTGTCAAAGGTGTTGATGACAACATAAAACGGCTAATGGATTATTTAAGGGAAGAAGATTTGCTGGAAAACACAATTATCGTCTATACCGGGGATCAAGGTTTTATGTTAGGTGAGCATGATTATATTGATAAACGATGGATGTATGAGGAATCCATGCGCATGCCCTTTTTTGTTCGTTATCCAAAATCCATTAAAAGTGGAACAAGAACCGATGCCATTATCAACAATACGGATTTTGCACCGACCCTCATAGAGTTGGCCGGTGGTGCAAAGCCCGACTATATGCAGGGGAAGAGTTTTAAATCCATTTTGGAAACAGGGGAGGAGCCGGAAGATTGGCAAAAGGCCACCTATTATCGGTATTGGATGCACTTGGCCCACAAACATCAGAATCCGGCCCATTTTGGTATACGTACGAAGAATTACAAATTGATTTTCTTTTATGGGAAGTATTGGGTGGACACGGACGACCCCGATGCCACTTGGAACAAAAAGAGTTGGGGAAACGATTTCGCAAACCACACACCTGTAGCTTGGGAGTTTTATGACCTAAAAAAGGATCCCAAAGAGATGAACAATGCATATAGCGATTCCGAATATGCCGAAGTCATTGCAGACCTTAAACTACAATTGACAAAAATACGGGAGGACTTAAACGAAACTGATAAGAACTATCCCCACATTCAAAAGGTAATCGATGCGCATTGGGAAGATTGAACACTTTAGAAGCCCTTTGGGCCTTATTTTTAGCATTGTCTTTTTCAATGCCATTGGGATATTGACTACATTCAGTCAAGAAAAGCCAAATTTTGTTTTTATACTAACTGATGACCAATCCTATGGCTATATGGGCTGTACGGGTAATCCAATTGTAAAAACATCCAATTTGGATACCCTCGCCCAAGAGGGAGTCCTATTTACCAATGCCCACATTACAAGTGCAATCTGTACGCCAAGCCGCGCCAGTATTTTAACGAGTCAATTTGAGCGAAAACACGGCATCAATTTCAATTCCGGTACCAGTATGGCTGAAGAAGCCTGGGAGCAAACCTATCCCATGGTTATGCGTAGGAATGGCTATTATACCGGTTGGATCGGAAAAAACCATGTACCCGTTGGAGAGGGTGGTTATGATAGTGGTATTATGGAAAGTAGTTTTGACTACTGGTATGCCGGGCATGGTCATTTAGGTTTCTATCCAAAGGAACGTCATAAGATTTTTGATGGGGCCAAGTCGGAAACACAAGTAGAGGTTGTTGGCGAAGGAGTTTATGATTTTTTGTCCAACGAAGAAAAACTTGAAGGTGCGTTGAGGTTTGTTGAAAAAAGACCGGCTAACCAACCTTTTATGCTATCGGTCTGTTTTAACCTTCCTCACAGCGCAGGTACTTCAACTATGGAAATGAGGGGGACAGACGATACCATGTACAAATCCTTATATCGCGATATAGAGATGCCACTACCGAATCATTATTTGGCCAAAAAAGATATAAAAATTCCAAAACTTCCTCCTTCCATTCACAGGGCCGAGGATCGGCAAACTTCATATGCATTTGTAAACACCCCTGCAGAGACCAAAGAGCGATACGTACGACAACTACAAGCCATGAAGGGAATCGACCGTCTTGTAGGACGGTTACGTAAAACGCTAATGGAGCAGAACTTGGACAAGAATACGATTATTGTGTTTACCTCGGATCATGGTCTTTTTATGGGACAATTCGGCTTGGGGGGTAAGGCCTTGTGTTATGAAGTGACCACGCATGTTCCCTTGATTATTTATGATCCGACCTCAAAAAAATCGGCAAGGGGGAAAAAATCGGACGCCTTGGTGCAGAGCATCGATATTGCACCGACACTACTTTCCATGGCCGGTATTTCCGTTCCATCTAGCTATCAAGGAAGAGATTTGACCAATATTTTATCGGAAAAGGAAGCTTCCGTTCGGAACTATCTGTATACAGAGAACCTTTGGTCCACGCACTTTGGCAATCCCAGATGTGAGTCTGTACAAAATAGGGAATGGAAATATATCCGTTATTATAAAAATGAGAACCTCTCCGCTTTAAAAAAAATAGAGATAGCCCAAAAAATGGGTATCCCGCCAACCAATATGCTTTATAAGGTACATGACTCGGATATAGCCGTTTATCGCAATTATGTGGAGGGACCATTGCAAGGGGAAGCTGCTGTATACGAAGAGCTATTCAACTTAAACACAGATCCCGATGAGACCATCAATTTGGTCAATGACACTTCGTATTCAGCAAAACTTGTTGAAATGCGCACTGTATGGAAAAGGGAAATTCAATATGCCAGGGGCGAAGGTTTCCCTAAGGTAGTACGATATACTGCTGATAGCGAAGCGGAAAGAGGTTTTGGCATTGAACCAAAGTGATTTACAGGCTATTTATATTAACCTGGGTTTGCTTAGCCTTCTTTTTGATGATAGATCTTATAGGTCCTATGGCCATAGACGGCTACAACTAAAAGGCATAGCAACGAAAGCACAAAAGAAAAACGCATTTCGGTTACCCCGAGAAAAGTAACATCTTCATAACCAAATCCTCCGAAGTCAAGCATATATCCTTGTAAATAGGGCAACAAGGCTCCACCAACAATGGCCATAACCAAAAATGCCGCTCCAAACTTGGCATCCTCACCTTGACCCTCAAGGGCAATCCCATAGATTGTAGGAAACATGATGGACATAAACAAGGAGGTGGCTACCAAGGAATAAATACCCAACATACCGGGCAGAAAAATGGCCCCGACCAAAGTGAGCATTCCACCTATACCGAACAACATCAACAATTTGCCGGAATCTATTTTACTCATTAAAGCCGTACCGATAGTCCTACCCGTCAGGAAAACCACATATCCGGCCAATCCGTACCAAACTGCGGATTTCGCATCTATACCTAGGGTTTCCGCATACTGGTAAACGAAGGTCCAGCACATGATCTGCGCACCTACGTAAAAAGCTTGGGCAATGACGCCAAAGGCAAATTTAGGTTGCTTCCATAATCGCCTTACGGAATCCATAAAGTTAACCTTGGTTTCCTGATGTTTGTTCTGCGGCATTTTAATCACACTGATCAGGACAAAGAAGAGAGCGACCACAATACCCAAAACAACATAGGGATTTCGAATAATTTCAAGGTCGGAGGTTCTAATGACTGCTTTGGCACTCTCCGACAAGGTGTCAAAAATCGGAGTTCCGTCGGCATTGGTATCATCGGACTGCAGGGCACCTAATACAAAATTTTGTGCGATTAGCAAACCTGTAATCGACCCCACAGGATTGAACATCTGAGCAAAGTTTAAACGTTGGGTCGCCGTTTCCTCGGCACCCATGGAAAGGATGTAAGGGTTTGATGTCGTTTCCAAAAATGCCAGCCCAAAAGTCAAGATATATAGGGCCGCTAGAAAGAAGCCATAGCTTTCCTTTGCCGCAGCGGGATAAAACAAAAGGGCACCAACGGCATATAGGACCAAGCCCAATAAAACTCCTTTTTTATAGGAAAAACGATTTACAAATAAGGCTGCGGGAATGGCCATGGTGAAATAACCACCATAAAATGCCAACTGTACCAAAGATGCCTGCGTATTACTCAGTTCCAATACCTTTTGAAATCCCCGGACCATAGGATTGGTCATGTCATTGGCCAAACCCCATAAGGCGAACAGGGAGGTAATTAAAATAAAGGGAACGAGTACCGATTTTGATACTACAGGTATTTTATGGGTCGTATTCATAAGGGGTAGTTTAGTGGTTTTTATATGATAATGTTCATTTGGCTTAAGGCCTTGTTCCTCTATTGTTCAGTCAACAATGCCCGATCCAAATGTACATATCCGCCATCTACGGTAATAAACTGTCCTGTGGTATGCGACGATTTTTTAGAGATGGTAAATAAACAGAGGTCCGCAATTTCCTGTGGGGTGGTCATCCGATTTCCCAAAGGAATTTTTTTAATTATGGATTTTAGTTTCTCTTCACCACTGTCCAACGTTTTTATCCAGGAATCATAGGACGGGGTCCAGCTTTCCGCAATGATTATGGCATTGGAGCGGATGCCTTCCTTGATCAAATCAACGGCCCACTCCCGGGTCAAACCCAAAACACCGCCTTTTGCCGCTGCATAGCCCGAAGTATTTCCTTGTCCGGTCAATGCTACCTTGGATCCGATATTTAAAATATTCCCTTTTGCCTTTTTGATATAGGGCAGGCAATATTTTGTCATGGTAAAGAAACTGACTAGGTTTAATTTCAAGGAATACATAAAGTCTTCAATAGAGGCATCCAAACCTGCCCCATCATTAACGCCGACATTATTAATCAAAGCATCGATTTGTCCATATTTATCTCCTATTGTCTTTGCTGCGCTTTCTACTTGAGCCGGATCGGATAAATCGGTTTTAACAAAAATGGAATCGATACCTCTTTCCTGCAAAGCCGACTCATAACCATAACCACGGTCGTTACGACAAACTATAACAGGTATAGCGCCTTCATTGGCCAAGGCCTGGACTATGGTTTCTCCTATACTACCTTTTAAACCGGCGGCACCGGTAACTACTACGACCTTGTTTGTTAAGCCTAAATCCATTGATTCTTACTTTAAATTATAAAACTGTATTGCGTTCAAACCCATTATGGCCTCCTGTTCGGTGGGGCTGAGTTTAGAAATAAAATCGGTCACTAATTTTTTTACCTGCCCATAAGTACCCGCAACCAAGCAGACCGGCCAATCCGAACCATACATAAGTTTTGAGGGCCCAAAGGCCTCTAGTACCAGATCCATATAAGGCGTTATCTGCTGCGGGGTCCATGATGTATAACCGGATTCTGTAACCATTCCCGATAGTTTACAATGGACATTTTCATATTTTGCCATCTCTGTCATAAGAACTGACCAACCTTCATAAAAGCCATCTTTAATATAGGGCTTGGCGATATGGTCTATTACGAACTTTTGATGTGGGAACCGTTTTACAAATTCCAAGGCGGCACCAAGCTGGTGCGGGAAAATAAGGATGTCATATACGTAATCGTATTTTTCCAAAAATGAAATACCTCGCAAAAAATCGGCCCTCAACAAAAAATTATGGTCCGGCTCTCCCTGGACGATATGCCGGAAGCCCTTGACCTTTTCATGTTCCTTATATTCTTCCAGGGTTTTGTCCACATCATCGGAACGTAGGTCCACCCATCCAACGATTCCTTTAATAAACGAATGCTCCTTGGCCAATCCCAAGAGGAAATTTGTCTCTTCCAAAGTTTGATCCGCTTGTACGGCCACACAGCCGTCCACGTCATTTTCGTCATATGTTTTTTTTAAATTGGAAGGCATGAAATCCCTTCGTATGGCGGACATATTTTCATCTATCCAAGAATGCTTTACGGGTTCGTACTTCCAAAAATGTTGATGGGAGTCAATAGTCATTTTATTGGGATATGGTTACTTTGATTACGGTTGCTAATTCGTCCAATGGTTCCGCAGGTGTTTTGAGCGTCAGCCCTTTTTCCTCGTCATAATTCCAAACGATTTTCTCATCACTCCCCAGAACGGAGACATTTTCTATAGTGGGTACATCCAAAATACGCTCTTTGGCAAAGGATGCCAGGATAAGTTCCTTAGCTGGCTCAATAGAGCCCAGGACAATGCCATATATGGTGTAATCCTTTGTCGTATAACGAATGTCCTTATTGGAATAGGTAAGCTTCATGAAGGCCTGATGGTTCTCAAAATGGCCTTCCGGCTCTTTGGTCGGTCCTTCTCCAAAAGTATACCATGCTTCGGTGTCGTAAATGGCCTCTCCATATCTTTTGAGCCAATCACCCATTTGTAATAAGCCATCTTTTTGATTATCGGGAATGGTACCATCCGATTTTGGGGAAACGTTCAAAAGCAGCACACCATTTTTACTTACAATATCAATAAGCATATGCAGTACATCCTTGGCCGGTTTTACGCCTAAATTTTCGGTATAGCACCAACTACCATTACTGATCGTGGCATCTGTCATCCATGTTTTTGTGCCTACTTCGTTTTTTCTGGCCTGTTCCAAATCTTCTACGCTCATACTCAAAGGGAGGTCGTGCTGCTTTCGAACAATGACCACCTCCTGGTCTTTCTCTTTGGCTTCATTTAAGTAATAGGCCGCAAAATCCTTTCGATATTCCTCTGGAATATTTCCCAAAACATAGTCGAACCACACAATGTCGGGATGATAGTTGTCCACGACCTCCTTAAGCTTGCCCAGCCAGACTTCCTTATACCATTTTTCATGTTCCATGTTTCCATACATCAATTGTAGGTCAGGATCATTGGAACTTGGTGGCATTCCTTCAAAATAGGGATAATGGCTCAACGGTTCCTCTTTTCCTAATTCACTGCTGCGCTGTAGGTTTTTGGCATGGTGAAAAGCGGTTATAAATTTCATATCCTTGCCTTTGATCGCTTTTTCCAACTCGCCGGTAATATCGCGTTTTGGTCCGGTGTCCATTACATCCCAAGGTGTGATTTTACTGTCCCACATGGCATATCCGTCGTGATGCTCAGCAACAGGTCCCGCGAATTTGGCACCGGCATCCTTAAAGAGTTGGGCCCAAGAATCGGCATCGAATTTTTCGGCCTTGAACATCGGTGCAAAATCATGATATCCGAATTCTGAAGGCTCACCGTATTTTTCTACATGATGTTTGTAGACTTCATTGTCCTTAAAGTGCATCCAGCGTGGGTACCATTCATTTTTGAATGCCGGGACCGAATAAAGGCCCCAATGGAAATAGATGCCCAATTTGGCATTTTTAAACCATTCGGGCGATTCGTTATGTTTCCCAAGGGAAGCCCAATCTTCAGCGTATTGCTCTTTTTCAACAGTCAAGGTATCTTTTAGAGCTGTAGAATCCGCCTCTTTTTTTTCAGCACAACCCAATACCCCGATTGCAACGAGAAAGGTGAAAATTTTGAATTTTGAACTTTTCATTTATTTGAATTTATTGTCTTTTGTAGTCTCAAGGTTATTTCATGACTACGATTTAAGGTGCGATGTCAACGCCGTTACCATTCCATGGGCAACGATATCTTGAACATTGTTTTCCACAGCTTCCAATAACCCTGTAAATTCAGTAAGATCTTTTCCCCAAAAGGAAGTATTCATCAAGGTGTTTTTGGTAATTGAGGAGATGTCTCCCGAAGCCCACTGGGATTTAAAAAAGTCCAGGACTTCTTTATCATCCTTTAGGGGAATGAATGCTTCATTTCTTTCCCCTTTGTAAAAGGTGATTAACGCTGCCAGTGAAAACAATAATTTTTTGGGAAGCTCATTTCGTCGCTTGATATATTCCAAAATGGATGGTAATACCCTGGTCTTGAATTTGGAAACCGAATTCAAAGAAATACTTAGCAAGGCATGCTCCAAATAGGGATTTCTAAACCTATCTAGGACATCATTGGCAAACTGGTCCAATTCTTCCTTGGGCAAATCCAAAGTGGGGCAAATTTCATTGAAAATGGCATCCTTTAGAAAGGCACCTACCGTAGGATCCTCTAAGGACTCCCGTACTTTGTCTATTCCATATAAATAGCCCACGGGCACCAATGAGGTGTGGGCACCGTTTAATATGCGTACCTTTCGGGTACGATAGGGTTCCATATTGTCCGTAAAAACAACGTTCAATCCGCATTCTTTGGCCGGAAATTCTTGTTGTATGGATGCCGGCCCTTCTATGACCCATAGGTGAAACTGTTCACCTTCCACGATTAGATTATCTTTGTACCTCAGTTCTTGGGTCAAAGTTTCTATTTTGTCCCTTGGGTAGCCAGGAACAATGCGGTCTACCAAGGTATTGCAAAAGATATTGGCTTCTTCTATCCAATCAATGAATCCGTTGCCTAAATCCCAATCGTTGGAGTGCTGCAAAACAATTCTTTTCAAATTATCTCCATTCCTATCAATTAGCTCACAGGGAATTAGGATAAGACCTTTATCCGGATTTCCTTCAAAGGTTTGAAACCTTCGGTATAAAAGAGCAGTCAGTTTACCGGGGAAACTCTTTTGTGGAGAATCCTCCAATCTATCTGTTTTGGAATATGCTATTCCCGCTTCGGTGGTGTTGGAAATGATAAATCGCAAATTGGGATTATCCGCGTTGGCTAGGTAATCGCTATAATTTTCATAAGGATTTATCCCTCTTTGGATACAATCTATTACCTGATGTTCACTAATCGCCTCTCCATCTTTAATACCGTTTAAATAAAGGGTGTACAGCCCGTCCTGATCGTTGAGCATTTGGACCATACCTTGTTCTATAGGCTGTACTACTACGACTCCGGAGTCAAAATCCGCTTTTCGGTTCATTTCATGGATCATCCAGTTGGCAAATGCCCTAAGAAAGTTGCCTTCTCCAAATTGTAATATTCTTTCCGTATAGGAGCTTCCGGAAAATGTGCTTCTGTTCAATGAGTTCATTTACCTGCGTATTATAGGGAAATCCCCCTTTTCCATGGGATGAAATCTTCTTGGCCTAATCGAACCGCCGCCGGAACAACCTCTCCACTGGCAACCTCGATAATATATTCCAGGAGTTCCTCGCCTATACTTTCAATGGTGGCTTCACCCGTGATGATGCTTCCCGTGTTAAAATCTATGATATCTTTCATACGTTCGCTCAGGGTATTGTTACTGGATATTTTGATTACCGGGGCCACAGGGTTTCCGGTGGGTGTCCCTAATCCTGTGGTAAAGCAGATAACATTGCAACCGGAACCTGCCAGACCTGTGGTACTTTCAACATCGTTCCCCGGAGTACACAATAGGTTAAGCCCTTTTTTTGTTACTTTTTCGGTATAGTCCAAAACATCCATTACCGGTGAAGTTCCTCCCTTTTTTGCAGCTCCAGCGGATTTCATGGCATCGGTTATCAATCCGTCCTTGATGTTTCCTGGTGAGGGATTGTTCTTAAAACCGGATCCCAAGGCAACCGCCTTGGCCGAATAAGAATCCATTAAGTCCGCAAACTTTTTGGCACTTTCCGGTGTTTCGCATCGGTTGATAAGTTCTTGTTCCACCCCATTGAGTTCTGGAAATTCGGACAAGACCGTGGTACCGTTCAGGGCGACCAACAAATCCGAGGCATATCCTAGGGCAGGGTTAGCCGATATTCCTGAAAAACCATCCGAACCGCCACATTCCAATCCTAGGACCAAGTGATGCAAAGGAGCGGGCTCACGTTCCGTGTTATTGGCTTCTATCAAACCCAAAAAAGTCTTTTTAACCGCTTCTTCGATAAAATGACGTTCGCTCTCGCTTTTTTGCTGCTCCAGGATATACAAAGGCTTTGAAAAGTTGGGGCTGTTTTTTTCTATAGCTTCCTCCAACAACTTTACTTCTGCGTTCTGGCAACCCAAGCTTAGGACCGTCGCACCTGCCACATTGGGATTTGTAATATATCCTGCCAATAGATTACAAAGGGTGTCGGAGTCCAAACGGAATCCACCGCATCCGCCTTCGTGGGTCAAAAACTTAACCCCGTCTACATTCGGAAAAGTACGCGTACGCTTTACCTCCTCAGGAGTTTTCATGATTTCCGTGGCCAGGAGATCATCTGTAGAGGCGCCTTTTTTATATTGATTTATTAGCGTTTCTGTATCCACTATGAAATCGGTCGTAGTATGATAACCAAGCGATTTGGAAAGAGAGGATTTTAACACCTCCACATTTCGGTTCTCACAAAAGACCATTGGGATAACCAGCCAATAATTGGCAGTGCCTACACTTCCATCGGCTCTATGGTAACCGTTAAATGTTCGGTCTTTCCACTTGGAGACATCTGGTGTGTTCCAACTCACCTTTTCCTTGCCCACTGCATATTCCGAAGAAGCGTGCACCACGTTTTCAGTGGTGATGGTCTCTCCTTGGGCAATGGGTTTTATGGCCTTGGCGACCAAAGTACCATACATAAAGATTTCATCACCCACTTGAAGGTCTTGGGTCGCAAACTTATGTTTTGCCTTGGTCTCACCTATCAGGTGAAACGGACTACCGTTGTGTTCAATTGCGGTACCTTTTGGTAAATCTGCCAAAGCCGCTAATATGTTGTCGTTGGGGTGTATTTGTATAAAGGTGTTTGACATAAACTCTAATTCAATAATCTGTTAGTTGTTACGATTGAAAATCGACTGTGGCCTTGATTACACCATTTTTAGGGTCAAGCCAGGTATCAAAATGGGCTATCATATCGCTATAGTCTACGTTATGGGTGATAAAGGAATCAATGGGGAATTCATCTTTTTCCAAAATGGAAATTACATATTCAAAATCTTCCAAAGTGGCATTTCTACTACATAATATCGTAGTTTCTTTAGCATGTATGGCCGGATGGGTAAAAGTCAGCTCTCCTTTGGAAAGCCCTACCAAAACATATTTCCCTCCATGGGCCATGTAATCCGTGCCGGATTCAAGGGCTCCCTTGTGGCCTGTTGCGTCAAAAACAACGGTAGCCATATCCCCATTTGTGATTTCAGAAACTTTTTGGACTGCATAGGGTCCGCCTGATAATGTATGATCAATTCCTATTTTCTCTTTGGCATAATCCAGTCGTTGTTGATTCATATCAATAGCGATTACACGAGCCCCCGCAATTTGGGCCAGTTTCATAATGCCTATGCCTATAGGCCCGCAACCTACAACGACAATGGTTTCGCCATGCTGTAATTGTGCCCTTCTAATGGCATGTGCACTTATCGCCAGCGGTTCCACCACGGCCATTTGGTTGTCGCTTAAATTTTGTGCGGGTATCAAAAGGTCTATCGGAACGGAAATGCGTTCCTGCATGCCACCATCCGTATGTATGCCAAGAACCTTAATGTTAGTACAACAATTGGGCTTTCCATTTCTACAGGCTATACATTTTTTACAGCTCACATACGGCATGATTACCACATTATCACCCGGTTTTATGCCCTGTGGATTTTCACCGATCTCGATAACCTGCGTTGCCAATTCATGACCTAAAATTCGAGGATACGTAAAAAATGCTTGATTGCCCATGTAGGCATGTAGATCAGTACCGCAGATACCCACTTTCTTGACTTTAAGAAGCGCCTCGCCAGCCTGCTTTTTGGGTTCGTCCTTTTTCTTCAGGACAAACTCACCCGGCTTTTCACACACAATATAATCCATTCTTGGGTCTAAAATTCAACATCGAAAAGAGCGCACCGAATGGTGCGCGCTCCGAAATTAAAAAAAACTAACTCAATTAACTACTTTATCCGCTTATATCCTAATTTCCAAAACATAGGTGAAGTTTTCGGTTTTCTATCCCATATTGGAAACCAAAAGTCCGTCCTTGGTTTGATTAAACTCCAACTTGGAGCTGCCTCCCAAAAGGTATACACTTTTAATATCCATCTCCTTGGTATATCCACTATCCGTACCGAAAGTTTTTATATTTATTTTTCTTTCCACGGACCAATACACATAAAGGCGTAGTCTACCTTCCTTTCGTGTAATGCGGATGTTACATGGTGTGCTATGGCCTTCCTTTTAAGATATAGATGAATCTCGGTGAATCCATAGCCCAAGTTTTTAGTTGGGCTAAAAAATGGCTATTTGTGCATATTTATAGCTGATGTATAACAGGTGTACTGGTTCTGGGCCTATTACCGGGTTGAGCCTGGGGAAAAGTTTTTCTGATACACCAAGGGTGAAGACCCCATTATTTTTTTGAATTGTCTATAAAAGAAAGGTAGACTTTCATAACCACATGCAAAACCGATTTGCGAAATGGAATGGTCCGTATCCAGCAACATGCGTGCCGCCATGTTAATACGGTACTCGTTGAGGAATGTAAAAAAGGGGCGCCCCATCATTTTACTGAAAAAACGGGAAAAGGATTGTTCGGACATATTTACCAGCCCTGCCAATTCCTTGAGATAGATTTTCCGATTGAAATGGGTGCTGACAAAATCATGGACTTTCGCCATACGACTACCGTACTCTGTGGGAATATCATCGGTAAAACTGGCCTCGGAAAGTGTTTCATATTTGCATTTTGATAGTGCTGCCAACAAAGTTAACAAGCGGATGTACAGCTCTTGCCCCTTTAACTGGGGCAGCTCCTGGAATGGAGCGATTAGCGGGGCGATTTCTTTTTTATCAAAGATGATTCCTTTGGAAGCTGTTCTTAACATTTTAAAAATCGGGTCCAATTCGGGTATTCTTGCAAAAATGCCTTTGTCCCATTGTGCCACTACCGATTTGGACTGTCCATTTTGTTGAACCTGATTTTTCCAACAATGCGGTAAATTGGAACGGATCAATACCAATTCACCGGGCTCGTAGGGGCCTACATAGTCACCAATAAATTTGGTCCCCACACTTTCTTCAATATAGGTAAGCTCATGTTGTGGATGAAAATGCCAGGGCGTCTCAAAATTTTTCTTTGCAAAGCAGAATCCCGTAATGGTCCTTTGTTGGTCTAGATGGATAGGTTCTAAAATGGGTTTCATTACTGGATTTTGAAATGATAAATGGATAACTTGATGCCCTTGGGTACTTAGCCGTATTAGTTCGCTAAAAACACTAATCTAATCCAATACTACTTTATTTTATCGCCAAAAAATAAAAAAATAAATAATATAAACAGAATAGTTTATTTATTGGTTAAAAAAAGAGAAGCATGGAGAGCTTTTTCTAGCTTTTTTTGCTTCAGAAGGACATTAAGGAATTTTTGGACGTAGGGCCCAATCGGTGAAATACTATTTTGTATGTTTAGAATAAAGTAATTTGAACTATATACAAAGCGGTTAATTTCATTAAATTTTCAAATAGCGACAAATGCCCATTTTTTCGAAAAGTGCAATTGCCACGGGAGATGGTAATTTTATGATAGATCATGTTACCCTGGCCAGTCCCAAGCCGGACGAAGTCCTGGTTAAGATAAAGGCGGCAGGCCTTTGCCATACAGACTATGATTCCCTAAATTGGGGAAAGCCCATAGTAATGGGTCACGAAGGCTCAGGGATTGTTGCGGAAATTGGTGCCCAGGTGGAACATGTGACGGTAGGTGATTCCGTGATTTTAAATTGGGCAACACCCTGTAGAAAGTGCTTTCAATGTAAGGAAGGGAATGAACATATATGTGAGAAGAACTCCCCTGTGGTGGCCGGGGCCAATGGATATACCGAAGGCCACGCCCAATTGGAGGGTACCATCTGGAAGAATACCCCCATAGAACGTTCCTTCAACCTCGGAACCTTATCCGAATATGCTCTGGTAAAGGCTTCCGCCGTGGTAAAAAACACTTCAAAGGAACTTTCCTTTCCTGCCGCCAGTATTATCAGTTGCGGGGTAATGACGGGATACGGTTCGGTTGTGAATTCGGCAAAAGTAAAGGAAAATAGTTCTGTTGTAGTCTTGGGCACGGGAGGGGTAGGACTTAATGTCATCCAAGGTGCAAAAATTAATAAGGCCTCCAAAATTATAGCCATTGACGTCAATGAGCAACGATTGCTAATGGCCCAGACCTTTGGAGCCACCCATTTGCTAAAGGCGGATAAAAGCGATAAGGGATTACTGGAAGCCGCTGAAAAGGTAAAACAAATGACCGATGGGCGAGGTGCCGACTATGCCTTTGAATGTACTGCCATACCTGAACTTGGTGCTGCTCCCTTGGCCATGATCCGAAATGCGGGTACCGCCGTTCAAGTAAGTGGAATAGAACAAGAAATTGTATTTGATATGAATCTATTCGAATGGGACAAAGTGTACATTAATCCTTTATACGGGGGATGTAATCCCGAACGTGATTTTCCAAGGATCATTTCCCACTACGAATCGGGAATCCTTAAGTTGGATGAAATAATCACCCAAACCTATCCCTTGGAAGACCTACAACAGGCTTTTGATGATATGTTGGCCGGAAAGAATGCCAAAGGTGTAATCCTTTTTAACTAGAAAAGAAAATAAATGTTCAGAACTACCGAATTATCCGATCCGCGTTTTGAGACTGGGAACCTAAGGTATATAACCGTTAAAACACCAAATTTAAAGGGCCGTGGGGATATTTGCGTATTCGTACCCCCATTGGATACTCTAGCCAATCTTCCCTTGGTCATACTCCTACACGGAGTTTATGGCGGTTCCTGGGTGTGGACGCAAAAAGCAGGCGTGCATCTGTCCGCTTGGCAAATGATGGAAGGTGGTGAAATTCCACCTATGGTCATAGCAATGCCCTCGGATGGATTATGGGGTGATGGTTCCGGTTACGTGCCTCATAATGGACATAACTTTGAAAAATGGATTATAGAAGATGTGCCTATGGCCGTAATGGCAAATATAACTTCGGTCGACAAAAAATCTCCTTTGTTTATTTCCGGATTATCCATGGGTGGTTTTGGTGCATTACGTCTTGGCGTGAAGTACCGGGAAAGGTTCAAGGCTATTTCGGCGCATTCTTCCATTACAGATCTTGACCAGATGGCACTGTTTGTTGAAGAGCCTTTGGAAGGATATCTGCAAGAGGATGAAAGGGAAAACTCGGTTTGGTCCTTAATTCAGGACAATCCGAATAGTTTACCAAAATTGAGGTTCGATTGTGGTACCGAAGATTTGCTTTTGGAATACAATCGAAAATTACATCAGCAATTACAGGATAAGCGGATAAGTCATGTTTACGAAGAATTTCCAGGGGGGCATCAGTGGGAATATTGGAGCGAACATGTTAAGGACACCCTTCGTTTTTTTGGAGGTACAATTGATCAATATATTATTTAAATAAATCAAAATCAAATAGTTAACATCATAAAATTAAAAATTATGGAATCGGTGAAGGATTTGGCAGAAGAGCATAGATTAATATCGGATCTTTTTAAGCTGCCGCAAACATTGGAAGAATGGGACCAATATAGATTAAGTGAGGAACAGGTTTCGCACTTTCATGAGTATGGATATTTGGCGAATATCAAAATGTTGGATGATCATCAAGTAGAAGTCTTGCGCCAGGAATTGGCAGAAGTAGTTGACCCCAACCATCCAGCCAATCATTTGTTTTACGAGTTTCAAAGCAATGAATCGGAAGACCCAAATTCAGTTCTGTTCCACTCCTTGGGTCATTGGCGTATTACTCCGGGATTTCACGATATCCTATGGAACCCCGCTTTTATTATGGCAGCCTATCAACTATTGGAAAACAAGCCCGTTCGCTTCTGGCATGATCAACTGTTCTGTAAGCCGGCAAAACATGGTGGAGTAGTGGCATGGCATCAAGATTATTCCTATTGGACGCGAACAGTGGCCATGCAACATTTAACCTGTTGGACAGGGCTGGATGATGCTTCCGTAGAAAATGGATGTCTGCACTATATTCCTAAAAGTCATAAATGGGGATTATTGGATGCCCCGGCCTTGGCGGGAGATATGGATGGACTGATGGAATACTTAAGTGAGGAGCAAAAAGAACAGTTTAAAAATCCCGTGGCCATTGAACTCAAAAAGGGTTATGCCACTTTTCATCATCCTTTGATGGTACACGGCTCCTACGAGAACAAGTCGGACATAAGCCGCAGAGCCTTTGTTTTGAACGTCTTTGCAGATGGTACAATCAGTAATACCAATGATGAACTTCTAGCAGGGGTGCCCCAAATACCAAAAGGACGTAAAATGGAAGGTAAATTTTTTCCTCTACTATTTGACGGAGATACCAAGTAGTGAAATTATTGCTATAGGTCTTTTGGAGCCGTATGGTCATTTTGTACTCTGAAAGCCATTTTGGCAACAGCAACAAATAAGATTTGTTCCATATTTAAAAAGGAATCTGTGATGCGCGATGGACTAATACCGTATATTGCAAAACATGGATTCAGTTTCCCATTTTATTAGTTGCGATTGGGGTACGACCAATTTCAGGTTGCGATTGGTTGAAGCCGCTACACTCCAAATAATCGGTGAGCATAAGACCAACTATGGGGTAAAAGAATGTCATGCGGCATTCATGGCGCAAACCTCGTTGGGGCGGCAGGAGTTTTACCTGAACTATTTGGAAGGGGAAATCGAAAAACTTCCTAAAGACTTTGGAAATTTACCGATAGTCACCTCCGGAATGGCCTCCTCCAATCTAGGCTTAAAAGAACTGCCTTACGCTGCACTTCCTTTTGGAAACAAAGGTGCCCGTCTTATTTGCGAGAAAATGCTCTTGAAAGATGGTCAAACCCTATTGTTGGTTTCCGGAGTACGGAGCAAGACGGGCATGATGCGCGGGGAAGAGGTACAGGCTATGGGCTTGGAAGACCATTTGAGTCCTTATAAAGAGGGAACACTGCTATTGCCCGGTACACACAGTAAACATATTTCGTATCGGAACGGAAACTTTTATGCCTTAAAGAACTTTATGACAGGAGAGCTTTTTGAGGTTTTGATGAACAAAAGCATTTTGACAAATTCCATAGAATTTGAAATGTTGGATTCCGACGGAAAAAATGCTTTTCTTGAAGGGTTCAATTGGGGCTTTAAAAATGGCTTGACCCCTAATTTATTGACCATACGTACCATGCATGTTGTTGAGGACATGGGTACAAAAGGTAATTATTTTAGACTGAGCGGACTCCTTATCGGAGATGAACTATCCTATTTAGGAGATGTCGGGAAATATGTTTTTTTAGCAGCCTCTAAGCACATTTTCGAATTATACAAAATGGGCCTTGAAACTTTTGTACCCTCTGATAAATTGATACTTTTGGAAGACACGATACTTGAACGAGCCTTATTGATCGGCCAAAGAAAAATGCTTCTGCTGCATGCAAAATAGCACACTTTTTTCGTGGGATGAATTTCAAAAAGTTCCAATTGTTGGGATTATAAGGGGTTGGGATATGGAGACCATTCTTTATGTGGCCAAAGTATATAAAGAGGCGGGACTTACTACGCTAGAGGTTACTATGAACACGCCTAGTGCCACAAAGATTATTTCAACGTTAGGAAAAGAATTTCCAAAACTTAATATTGGCGCAGGTACCGTTTGTTCCCGAAATGACTTGGAGACTGCATTGGAAGCTGGGTCGCAATTCATTGTTACCCCTGTTCTGGATGAAGAAGTGATAAAAGAATGTGTAGATAAAAATATTCCTATTTTCCCCGGAGCCTTTACCCCTACGGAGATATATAAGGCCTGGAATCTCGGGGCGTCGGCAGTAAAAATATTCCCCGCCACGCAACTTGGCCCACAATATATAAAGGATATTCTAGCTCCTTTGAATGAAATTAAGTTGATGCCCACGGGTGGGGTTTCCAAGGACAATATCCAGTCCTTTTTTCAAGTAGGGGCCTATGGTGTAGGTATGGGCAGTTCACTTTTCCCCAGGGAATTGATAAAAAATAGGGATTATGAAGGTCTAAAGGATCACTTTAACTTCCTTAAGTGTCAACTGGAGGACTTTTTCCATTGAGCTATTTCGTCCTATGCTTTTAAGTTCTTTGGGTTTTTAAAGGGTTTGTTCCTATTTTACCTAGTTCAATAGGACAATTTCAAGAGTGAGATTGCGTACATTTAGGAGGTCTATTTTGAATAAAGCCTCAATTTCAGGTAAGTGTAGAACTTTTTAATTCAGTATATCATGCATCCATTTAGATTCAGAAAACTATTTCTATTAGGTTTCGTGCTCCATTTTTGCATCGTATATGGTCAGGAGATACTGATAGAGGCCGAAAGTTTTGATGACCCGGGCGGATGGGTCATAGACCCCCAATTTGAGCAACAAATGGGCTCCCCATTTTTATTGGCCCATGGTATGGGCCGACCTGTAAAGAATGCGAAGACCAAGATAACTTTGGATACCGGAGGGGGCTATCATATCTGGGTCCGTACGAAGAACTGGGTGCCAGGTAACTGGGAGGCTCCGGGGAGATTTCAATTGAAAGTTGATGGCACGTTTATCGGAAAGACCTTAGGACTTCGTTCTGGTTGGGGTTGGGAATACGTGGATAGTGTTTCGGTCACTTCTAGGGAAATTGATTTGGAATTGGTGGATTTGACCGGTTTTAACGGACGGGTGGATGCCATTTATTTTTCTACGGTAAAGAAGGAACCCCCGGCCTCTTTGAAGAAATTGGCCGAGTGGAGAAAATCGATTAAAGCCGAACCCAATGCACCCCCTAGGACGGAGTCCTATGATCTTGTGGTGGTGGGAGGAGGAATTGCAGGTTGCGCCGCTTCCATAGCCGCTGCGGAACAGGGCTTGCGCGTTGCTTTGATCCATGATCGCCCATTCCTGGGCGGCAATGCTAGTGAGGAAATTCGGGTACATACATTGGGTATCTATGGGAATTTTGAACGGATTTTAAAAAAGCTGGATACGGAGCATTATCCCAATGGAAGTGTCGATGCCAAATTGGACCAGAAAAAGCGGGATGACAATGTAAAAAGTTATGAAAACATTGCATTGTTTCTCAATCATAGGGCCTATGAGGCCAAAGCCGAGGGTGATACCATTCAATATGTTGATGCCCGACATACATCCACAGGGGAACGTATCCGGTTTGTTGCCCCGCGATTTGTAGACTCCACTGGGGATGGCTGGATTGGCTATTGGGCAGGAGCCGAATTCTCGTATGGTCGAGAAAGTGTAGATACCTATGGGGAAGATTGGGCGGAACACGGTGAACTTTGGAGCCCAAAAGAACCGGACAATGCCGTTATGGGTTCATCGGTACTATGGGGTTCCAAAAAAACAGATCGGGAACATGTGTTCCCGGAAGTGCCATGGGCAATGCCGGTGGCCAAGCGGTATGCCAAGGTGGCAGGAGAGTGGCAATGGGAGTTCAGTAGACCGGATTTACACCAAATCCATGATGCCGAAGAGATACGAGATCACATGCTTCGCGCAATTTATGGTTCGTTTTATAATGCCAAACAGGATACGGCCAATGCCAATCGCAAGTTGGAATGGGTATCCTATTTGGTTGGGAAGAGAGAATCAAGACGACTGGTGGGAGACCATATTTTCACATTCAAGGATGCCAAGGAAGGTCGGAAATTTCCGGACGGGGTGGTCATAGAGACTAGGGATGTTGATATCCATTATCAAACGGTGCTGGAGGATGAGGAAAATCCTGATTTTATCTCCGAGGCCTTATTTTACAAAACTCCGGAATATTATATTCCCTACAGAAGTCTATATTCCCGGAACATTGCCAATCTCTTCATGGCAGGGAGAAATTTTAGTTGTTCGCATGCAGGACTGGGAGGTCCTCGGGTAATGCGTACTACCGGGCAAATGGGAGCCGCCGTGGGATTGGCGGCAGCCTTGTGTAAGAAATACAATGTGGGTCCCAGGGAAATCTATTCAGGTTATCTGAACGAATATTTGGCCCTAATAGAAGAACAGAAATTTGAAAAAATCCCAGAAACGAAGAGATGAAATTTTTTTTGACCTTCCTATTTGTTTTCACACTCTTTCTATCAAATGGGGGAAGTGAATTTCAAAAATCATTCCCAACTGAAACGTACAACGAGGTTTTGGATAGAGCTCCCGAATATTATCTGTTGGAATGGAAATCTGGCACAAGATTATTAAAAAAAAAAGCGGATTTGTTCATTGAGGTAGATTCCTTCGATGCACAGGAAGTTGCGGCCATGATTAACGAGAAAGAAGATCCTGTGCTCTACGCTTCGGATATCGCCACGCCGGTTTGTGCCGATGGGGAATGTAAATTGATGCATATTCGCCTATATTGGACCTTATTGGGTGAATATGCCGGTTTTGATACATATCCGGAACTTCCGCTGACCAAGCACGACCATGACGAATTCCAAAAGGCGGATTATGAGAAACTCCATAAACTATTGACCGATGACAAATCAGTATTAAAAAGGAGAAAGCTGGATCAGCTGGTAGAAAAGCCTATCATGCGGAATGTAAACGGGGTGGATGCACTTTCCGGTGCCACGGTGGCCGAAGTAAAGGAATCCGTGGTTTCCGGTGCACTCTATTCCTGTTATGTGGCCTGGCATTTGGCCCATGGGAATATTCGGGACAAAATAAGGGCATATACCCTTTCGATTTTGAATACTGATATGTTGATGGGCATGCTCTATAGCCAAAATACCAGTTATCAACTCTTTGCCTTGAAAGGAATGGATCCAAGCCAATTCATTGAACATCATTCGCAACTAGTGCAAATTTTTAAAACAGCGGTTCCACTTGTACGAAGTATTATTGCCAAAGAGCTGCCGGATAAATATCGGAACTCGCCAGACTTGCAAAAACCATTTTGGGAGGTGTTTTCGGAGATAGATATTGGTAGTCGCAGTTTGCTATTGCGACATTTGGAAAGTGCTCCGCCATTTGTGCCGGATATTGTTTCTACCAAACTTGGGGCATTAACAAAGAATCAAATGACAGTATTTCTGGAATTTCTTTCACCGAAAAAGCATACTCCGGAATTGCTCAAGAACTTACGCTCTTTTGCCGATTCGGAAAGTGAAGCGTATTCCTATTTGGTTAAAAATTATCTGGAGGAACAGGAACAATAGTATGAAAACCCAAAGCAATAAAATCATAAATATGGCTTATAAAAGACAAAAAAACCTCATTTCTATTTCTTTATTGATATGGGTTGGTATACTAGCTTGTAAGCAAGAAGAAAAAACGGAAAAAATAACAGAGAACGAAATTTTAAGACCGAATATTATTATCATATACGCGGATGATTTGGGTTATGGGGAAATGGGTGCTTATGGTGCAACCGAGTTAAAAACACCCAATTTGGATAAGTTGGCCAACGGTGGTATCCGATTTACCCATGGATATGCTTCTTCCGCGACTTGTACCCCTAGTAGGTATGCTTTGTTGACGGGGATTTACCCTTGGCGTAACAAAAGGGCAAAGATTCTTCCCGGAACTGCTCCGTTGATAATTGATACTACCCAAGCTACTATTCCAAGGATGTTGAAAAAACAGGGTTACCAAACGGGTATTGTCGGAAAATGGCATTTGGGACTGGGAAATGGAAATGTAGATTGGAATAAACGGATCGCCCCAGGTCCAAATGAAGTTGGTTTTGATTATAGCAATATCTTGGCGGCTACCCAGGACAGGGTACCCACGGTCTACATTGAAAATGGACACGTAGTAAATCTGGACCCCAATGACCCTATAGAAGTCGATTATGCCAAAAATTTCCCGGGGGAACCTACGGGACTAGAAAACCCTGAAATGCTAAAAATGAAATGGCACCATGGACATAACAACAGTATTGTGAACGGAATTCCCCGTATTGGTTTTATGAAAGGTGGGGAAACAGCCAAATGGATAGACGAGGATATGGCCGACTATTTTTTAGCAGAGGCCCAAAACTACGTTGAGCAAAACAAAAACACCCCTTTTTTCTTGTACTACGCCTTACAGCAACCACATGTACCGCGCACGCCGCATCCGAGATTTGTAGGCAAATCCGGAATGGGTCCAAGGGGAGATGTTATCGTTGAAGCGGATTGGGCAATCGGTGAGTTCATAAAAACATTGGAGACCGAAGGATTATTGGAAAATACCCTGATTATATTCTCCAGTGATAATGGTCCGGTGGTCAATGATGGATATTATGACGATTCAGTCGAAAAATTAGGAAGTCACAAACCGGCAGGTGACTTAAGAGGAGGGAAGTATAGTTTGTTCGAAGCGGGAACCCGTGTCCCATTCCTTACCTATTGGAAAGGGAAAATTAATCCTGGAGTTTCGGATGCCATGGTATCCCAACTGGATTTATTTTCGTCCTTGGCCGCTTTGGTAGGCAGCGATGAAAGCACCGAAGACAGTAAGAATTTATCGGATGTTTTATTGGGTAAAACCCAAACCGGTCGGGATGAACTCGTAATAGAAGCTACTTCCAGAACCGCTTTTCGTAAAGGCGATTGGGCAATGATTCCGCCCTATGAGGGGCCGGCAATCAATGCAAATGTAAATATTGAATTGGCCAATGCGGATGACTATCAACTTTACCATCTCAAGGAAGATATTGGACAGCAAAATAACCTGGCGAAAAAGGAGCCCGAAAAATTGCAGGAGATGATTACTGCTTTCGAAGCTGTTCGGGGTATGGGAGATACGGAAATCCAGCAACTGGAATTAAAGTAGGGATATCAAAATCCGGACTCATGATAACGTGTTTGATAAACAAGACTAGGACCTTTTAAATTTGTTTTACAAAACAATTTGAGACATAGTATTTTGTAGAGTATTTCATAAAAAGTATCGTAAATTTTGAATTTTAAAAAAATAAAATGAACAGACTATCATTACCCATTTTCGTTGTTTTGTTTATGTCTTTGTCATGGCTACATGCCCAGATAATTAAAGGAGAACTTAAAAAATGGCATAAGGTAACACTGGTCTTTGAAGGACCACAAACTTCCGAAAGCGCAGAGGAAAATCCCTTTTTGAGCTATCGTTTGAATGTTACGTTTACACATTCCGCGTCCCAGGAAAAGCTCGTAGTCCCTGGGTACTTTGCTTCTGACGGGAATGCCGCCGATACCGGTGCCGAAGCCGGAAACATTTGGAAAGTCCACTTTGCGCCTGATAAAGAAGGGGAGTGGACATACGAGGTGGATTTTAAAAAAGGAAAATGGGCCGCAGTACGTACATCGAAAAAGATCAAGAGTGCTGAATATATGGATGGCAAAACGGGGAGTATTAGTATACGTGAAACGGACAAGACCGGAATGGATTTTAGGGGAAAGGGAAGGTTGCAATACATCGGTGAACGCTATCTAAGGTTTCAAAATGGGGAGTATTTCTTAAAATGTGGGTCTGATGCTCCTGAAAACCTATTGGCCTATGATCAGTTTGATGGCACTTTTAAAAATGATGGTCATAAGGACGAATTGGTCAAGAAATGGGAGGCACATAAGCAAGACTGGAAAGAAGGAGACCCTACATGGAAAAATGGGAAAGGAAAAGAAGTCATAGGCGCAATTAATTATTTGGCCTCAAAGGGAATGAACGCTTTCTCATTTTTGACTATGAATATTGGGGGTGACGATCAAAACGTTTTCCCCTATGTAGACTATGACACTTGGGATCGGTTTGACACTTCAAAATTGGATCAATGGGAGATCCTTTTTGAACACGCCGACAAATTAGGTATGTTTTTACATTTTAAAACCTTGGAGTTTGAAAACCAAGGTTTGTTGGACAATGGTGGTACGGGACTGTACACCAAATTGTATTATCGTGAGCTCATTGCACGTTTTGGACATCATTTGGCCATGAATTGGAACTTGGCCGAGGAAACCGGGGATTGGACCGAGACCCCGCCAACTTTTCCCTTGGATGCAGTCGAAAGAATTCGATTGGCCGAATACGTGTCCTCCATGGATCCCTACAAACACCATTTGGTAATTCACAATGGGGCCTGGTATGATGAGATTTATGGGCCTAACACAAAGTTTACCGGGGCTTCCTTGCAGACCAATAAAGCTGATTTTAGCAATGTGCATAAATCTGTTTTAAGGATTCTGAACGAATCCGGGAAAGCAGGTAAAATTTGGGCCGTAGCCTGTGATGAACCCGGGGATCACAAGCATTCCTTGATTCCCGATACAGAAGATCCTGAACATGATAATGCCCGAAAAAATGGTCTTTGGGGCGCCATGATGGCCGGTGCATGGGGCACGGAATGGTATTTTGGTTATGAGCATCCACATTCAGACCTTACCTGTGAAGATTATCGTTCCCGAGATCTGTTCTGGGATCAGGGCAAAATATGTCTTGGTTTTTTCAAGGATAACAATATCCCTTTTTGGAACATGAAATCCAATGATTCCCTTATCTCCTCGGAAGGAGATTACGTTTTGTCACAAACTGGGGAAAACTATGTGGTGTATTTAAAAAATGGAGGTGAGTCCATTTTGGATTTAGGAGCTTCCAATGGCGATTACGAGGTTTCTTGGTACAATCCTCGTCTGGGTGGAACCTTACAGAAGGGAAAGGTGAAATTCATATCCGGTTCTGGAAAGCAATCACTTGGTAAACCTCCTGTAAAAAGGGAGCAAGACAAGGATTGGGTAGTTTGGGTTAAAAGAAAAGACACTTCTTTTACAAATGGGCAGTAGACATTGGTTCGTCCTCCAAAGGGTAATCCGAATCATAAACATGCGCCTCCTCCATATATGCTTTCAGTTTTTTGGCAACGGCTGGATGTTTTTTAATAAGGTTATTTTCCTCTCCCAAGTCCGTGGATAGGTCATAGAGTTCCCATGAGTCGGACTTGTAGATATAGATTAACTTCCATTTTCCGCTGCGTATGGCCTGAGCATCATGGTTACCTTCTGCAAATTCCCAGTATAGATAATTGTGTTTTTTTTGCGTATCGGATCGTCCTAAAAGAGTGGGGAGAAAGGAGATACCATCCGTTTTAATGTCTAAGGAATACCCAATTAGATCTGCATAGGTGGGTAACATATCCCAAAAAGCGCTCGGAAGGTCGGATACAGTATTCGGAGCTATTTTTCCAGGCCATTGGGCAATAAGTGGAACGCGGATACCTCCTTCGTACAGATCTCGTTTGGTGCCCTTTAGCGCGCCGTTGCTATCAAAAAACTCAGGATTTACACCCCCTTCCTTGTGGGGCCCGTTGTCACTGGTAAAAATGACCAAGGTATTTTTATCCAATTTTAAATCCTTTAATTTATCCAATATTCTACCCACATCGGCGTCCAGGAGACTTATCATGGCTGCTTTGGCTTTTTCGGCCTCTGGCCAGTCCCTTTCCTTGTAAATACCTAAATCCGGTACTTCCATACCATGATCGGCCGTTAATTCTCCTTCATTATTGGCGTGGGGAATGGTCAAGGGGAGATATAGAAAAAAAGGTCTTTGTCTTGGGGTAGCCAAAAACTGTAACGCCTCTTTGATGATAAGGGAATGCGAATATGCATTCTTTTCGGTCGCAGCACTGCCTATTCCCTTGGCATAGCCTTCCTGAGCGAAGATTACCTGGTTATTCAAAGGTATTTTTTTTCCGTCCTTTATCAGATGATCGGGATAATAATTGTGTGCATGTATCTGATTTAGATAACCAAAATAGGTATCGAATCCTTGTGCGGAAGGTTCTCCGGTGGAGCCTACTTCGCCTAGGCCCCATTTTCCCATTAGGGCCGTGGAATACCCTGATTTTTGGAACATTTCCGCCAAGGTAAAATCATTGAAAGTCAATATGTTATTATTGTTCCCCCGTACCGGTGCATTACCTTGATGCAGACCGGTCATCAGTGAAGCCCTTGATGGAGCACAAACCGTATTGCCCGCATAGTGGTCGGTAAATCGGATACCGTTCTGTGCCATTTGATCTAACCGGGGTGTCCTGATTTTTTCCTGTCCATAACTTCCCAAATCCCCATAGCCCAAATCGTCGGCTAGGATATAAATGATATTAGGGGTATCGATAGCCTTGGAAACTTCGGAGCTCTCCTTTTTAATCTTACCGCAGGCGCCTACTATCAATAGGATTAAACCAAATAGAACGCTTTTTTTCATCATATAAACATACATTAAATCAGCAGTAATTTATTCAATAAATTCAACTAGACAAAACGATGAGATCCGGTCATCAAATAGAATACAATACTAAAACCGACGAATACTTTCACACGTGGGCCAAAGGTATTTACCAATAGTTTCAATAACTTGGGCTATACGGATTCCTGGGCCATTTTAGAAATTGCCCTAGCTCTCTTTACTTCAATTTTCTTCAACATCCAATCAGGATAATCGGTCGGGTCTTCCGCCTCATAAATCCTTAGGAGCTGATCGTCTTGTGGCTTTTTTAGTTCATCTGCCTCACATCCCAAAATAATGGCAGCGGTATCTACTCCGGAATGGGATGCACCTGCTACACCATGGGACAGGATGCTTGCCCCGCATAAATACAAGTTTTCAATTTCACTTTTTGCCTTAAAAGCAAAAGGGCCAATGTGCCTCAGACTTTTTTCGGTTCCGTAGACATTGCCACGTGTAGTATTAATGTAATATTCGTTGGTGATTGGCGTTCCCAACTCCATTTGTACTATATGATCCTGCACTCCAGGGATGGCACGTGAAAGGCCGTTAAGCATCTTTTGGGAAAGTATTTCCTTGAACTTGATATAACCCTCGGATCTAGGTTCAGTCTCTTCCTTGTATTTTTCAAAAGTGCTATAGTCGATTAACGTTATGGCCTCAATAGTATGGTGTTTACCGTCATAACTTGCGGGATCTTTTAAGGAGGTGCAACTAATGAACATGGCTTCAAAGGCCTCTCCATTGGAAAGATCAGGGGTCATAAGGTCATCATAAAGATCGTCCGTATCCTTGTTGGGCATTAACCAAATATTGCCCGAGTCCAGACCCGCCTTTCGTAAATCCATATCCACGGTCAAAAAAAGCATTAAAGACGTGCAGGAGTATTTGGTTTTGGACAGTTTTTTTTGAAGTTTGGAACTTAGATTTTCCTTGCCGACCAGATTCAGGTAGGTAATTCCAGGGTCTGCATTGGAAACTATGGTATTGGCGTATAGGAGTTGACCGTTTTCCAATGCTACCCCAACTGCACGCTTTTTCTTTTCGCCCTGGGTCAAAATCCGATTTACGGCTGTGCTTGTCAGTAGGTGCCCCCCGTGTTTTTTCAACGCATTTGTCATGGCCTTGATCAAGGCACCGCCACCTCCCATGGGATAATAGGCCCCATTAAAGTAGTGGCTCATCAATGCACAATGCAGGGGGAAGGCCGCTTTTTTAGGTTGAAGGCCATGGTCCCCACATTGGATGTTCAAGATGTTTTTGAGTAACGGATTTTTGATATGCCAATTGATGACTTTTCTAAGACTAAAAAGTCCATATTTGCCCATATGCCTAGTTTTGTAGGGAATGGTCAACTTCTGCCAAAAGCCTTTGAAATAGGGTAGGGAATAGATTTGTACACTTACATTGCGCACTAGGTTTAGATAGGTGTGAATGGATTTTCTTTCTTCCGGAAAACGTTCCGAAAGGCGATCGATCAATTGTTCGAGATTTGAGGGATAGTCAAAACGTTCTTCCCCGATCCAGGCGTGCTCGTAGGCATCGGGATTCATCCTAAAGAACACTAGGTCATTGGCTATGCCCAGACCTCTATATAAATCATTGGTGGCCTCACCCTCTGCCAAAAGCCCTACATAATGTACTCCCGGAGTAAACCGATGGCCATCCAAATAAAAACTGTGGCACCATCCACCGGGAACATCGTGCTGCTCTAGTACCAATACCTTTTGTCCGGCTCTGGCCAAACAAATGGCCGTTGCGAGTCCACCGGCCCCAGAACCAATGATAATCGTATCCCACTTGTTATCTTCGGGCGAGTTAAGGTTCTTAACGGATACTGATTTATCGTTTTCAGCAGTTTCTCCCATTGGTTTTGTCTTGTTGGGCCTTGGCCCTTCTTTGCCAGATTCTCAATTGCGCATGGCCGCCTCAGGAAACATATCCTTCCAAATGATGGTTTTATGGGTCTCTGCGGAACGCTTTGCAGCTTCCAGTATTTGCATTACCCGTTCATTGTTTTCCAATGATGAGACATCGTATGTCGGTAGTTGATGGTTCTCCTGAACTACTTTTTGAAACAAAGCAAAAGGGTCATGGAAGCCTTGTGTAAGGGGTTCCGCTTCCAAAGTGCTGGACTCTTGTTTTCTCCCTGTCATGATTTCCATGTCACTTGAATTTTTGCAAATCACGTAGCCTGTAGTTCCATATATTTCCATATCCTTTACATGATGTGGCCAATTCCAAGAAGCTTGAATAATAACTTGATTTTCGGGATAGTCCAAAATTATTGTGGCATCATCATCCACTTTTGGATACAAATTAGGTTTCAATTGTTGGGTGATGCAAGTAACGGATTCCGGCTCTTGTCCTTTCATGAACCAAGTCGCCAGATTGGCGCCATAGCAACCAAAATCGGTAAGGGCACCTCCACCATTCAAAACGGGATCAGTAAGCCATTCCAAAAACTCTGGATTGCATCCTATTTCAATGGGACCAAAATGGCCTGTATGGAAAACCATCCGACGGATATTCCCAATTTTTCCTTCAGTATGGACAAGGTCATAGGCTTTATAATTACTGCCATACCAAGAAGTTTCATAATTGGTAAGTAAGTGGATTTTGTATTTTTTGGCCAAGGCAATCATTTCCTGGGCGTGCTCCCAACTAACAGCCAAGGGTTTTTCTACCATAACGTGTATGCCCAATGGAGCACAATACTTAACGGTCTCCAAATGGTCATAAATGGAATTGAATGCAGTTACCACTTCGGGCTGTACGGTTTTCACCATCTCATCCAAAGAATCAAAGACAATATCCATGGAATATCCATGCTGGTCGGCATATCTTTGGGCGAGCTCCCTATTAGGTTCCACAATTCCCACAATTTCGATATCGCCCAATTTTTCCCTTCCCAGAATCCAGTGTACATGGGTATGGACCAGTCCCACCACGCCAATTCGTAACGGTTTTTGGGCTTTCCCGATTTCTTTTAATTCCATATTGTTATCATGAGCCGATATCAAGGAGGTAATAGAAAATAACAGTATCAGACCCATCCACTTTTGCGATATGCTACTCATTCTCCTGAATTTAATGCTTGCGAAATAGCGGTTTCGACTAGGGGTTCCATTACCTTGTAGCCCTCTTCAGTAGGGTGTACGCCGTCATGCGCATATTTTTCAGGTAGCCCGTTACGCTCATCCGCCATAGCGGAAAAATAATCCAGATAAATGATATTGTTCAATTCCGCATAGGTCTTGATCATTTGGTTGAGTGCAACAATTTTCTTGGCCGGCTCCATTCCCGGTTTCCATGGATAATCATAGGCAGGTAGAGTGGAGGAGAGTACTACCTTAATACCATTGGCCTTTGCAAGCTCGGCCATAGAAATGATATTGTCGGAAATCATATCCAACGTAGATGGTCCCGTATTCCCTGCAATATCATTTGTCCCAGCCAAGATTACTACTACCTTGGGCTTTAATTCGATAACATCCTGCCGAAAACGTAACAGCATCTGTGGTGTGGTCTGACCGCTAATCCCCCTGTTGATATATGGTTTTCCTTCAAAAAAATCTGGGCGCGTCTTGAGCCATCCAATAGTTATGGAGTTGCCCATAAAAACTACCCGGTCCTCTTCTTCTGTAGGAGCAGCCAATTTTTCGTTTGCTTCATTAAAATGATTCAAATCTGGCCAATCTTGGGCGTTTACCGATGTCATAATTCCGAACAGAACCATCATTATAATCGTGTTTTTCATAGTTCCCAATTATTTATTTTAAGCCTTTGCGTTGATGTGCGATATCCGCAGCGATAATATTTCCTTTGGTCTTTCCAAATTCCGTTCGAATATAATTTAAAATATCCCGTATTTCGTTATCCTCTAAATTTTTATAGGCCGGCATTTCTCCCTGATAGGAAACACCATTCACTTGTATAGGTTGATTAAGACCTCCCAAAGTAACATCTATGAGTCTGGCCACGTTGCCGGATACCCACTCACTATTCACCAAAGGTGGAATCTGCCCAACATTTCCTTTACCATTTGGGGCATGACAGGCAGCACAATGCGTACCATAGAGTTTGGCGCCGTTGTCCAAATCTTCATTGGACGTACTAGATCTGTAAATTTCCGGGCTCAAACTAATGGCGATAAGTTCTTCTTTCAATACAACCGATTTTTCTAGAGTTGCCAACTGCCGTTGTATACCTTCATCGGCTATTTGTATCTTGACAATGCGATCACCATTGGCTTTGGGCAAAGAATCATATAACCAAGGCTGATGCCCCTGATGCCAATCCATGTTACTCGTGGCCAGATAAATCTCACCCTGACTACCAACCGCAACATCGCGCAATCTTCCCAAGAATTTTTGAAAAAAGAGATGCTCTTCATTGATTTTGTCACCTGAGCCATTTAGGGACAAAACCCGAAATGAACGGCCTTTTAGGGTGGTCAACAGCAAACTGTTTTGCCATTCAGGAATTTGATTGCTACCATAATATTCTAGTCCGGAAGTGGCAATGGTCGGTGTCCATGCCATTAGAGGCTCTTGGGTAACCGAGTCCTTGCTATACACCTTTTCGTTTTCCAAATCGATAAAACCATGGATGTCCGGCCAACCATAATTTGAACCTTTGTGTATAAGGTTAACCTCATCATCATTGTTCGGCCCATGTTCGGAAGCATATAGCTTGCCATTGCCGATGGTTATGCCCTGGATATTTCTATGGCCGGTACTCCAGGTAGGATTGTCGGGGTATGGATTGTCATCTGGAATACTTCCGTCAAGATTGAGACGCAAAACCTTTCCGTTTAAGGTTTCAATATGTTGAACGGTTCGGGTGTCCCCAGCATCTCCGGTTCCTATCCAAAGCTTGTCCTCGAAAATGAGCATACGGCTACCGTTGTGATACGTGTTTCCGGGGATATCCTTTAAAAGAACTTTTGGTTTTACCAGACTATCCCCTTCCAAGGAGAACCGCACAATTTTGGAGGAAATAAGATCCAGAAAATTATTGTCCTTATCTGCCACGGTATAGTGGATATAAAGAAACGGATCCGTTTCAAAATGCGGGTGTAGAGCCATACTGAACAATCCTGATGATTTTCTGTAAAATACATCATCCAAAACCGCTAAATTTTGAATTTGGCCGGTGGCGACATCAACTCTATTTATGGTGCCTTTTTGTTCGGTAAAATATAACCATCCATCCGGACCAGGCATCAAATCCCAGGGCACTTCGAGGTTTTTGGCCACTTCCGTTATCAGTAATATAGACGAATCCAATTGCACTTGGGCCAAATAATTTTTCCCATCCCAATTGGGTCTAGGGGGTGTTGAGCAGGCAACGATCAACAACATGCAACAGGTTACTCCCACAAATATTAAGCCTCTTCCCATAGTTGTTCTGCTTTTTTCAAATCTTTTTTCAGGGCGGTATATACAACTTCTGGAGAGACTGAAATCTCCGATTTTCCATGTGAGGCACCACCCAATGGATATTCTGCATGCAGAATAACGGGAACGTTGATCTTATATGCTTTTAAAAGGCTGAAATACTTTTTGAAATCTACCATTCCTTCACCTAAGGGAACATTTATGACCTTCCAGCGACCCCCGACATTTTCCCATTTATAATCTTTTAAAGCGATGGATTTAATGTGATCCTTGATAAGCCTTAAACCATTTTCCCATGAAAGACCGCCCTCCACCATCGCATGCCGTATGTCATATTGTGCTCCAAAGTATTCTTTGTCCGCTTGTTCCAGCAAGGCCTTGACTTCCCAAATGGAAGCTCCCACCCAGGTTCCCGAGTGATTCTGATAACAACCTTTTAAACTCAAAGATCGATTCAACTTACTAAGGGATTTGATGGTCTGTGTATGTTCCTTAAGGGTATCTGGCATAGGTTGGTTTTCATCATACCGGAACCAATTACAACGATAATGGGTAATGCCCTGCTGTGAAGCAACCTCCAAGACTTTGGCATCCACGGGATCATCGGCATTGTCAACCGCGGTCGTCATCAAATGGCATTGCGAACCTCCTTTTTTTATTTCTTCTATTGCCTTGGGTAAATCTTCGACCACATTTTCTGGAAGAACATGCCCTCCTGGTCTAACGGTAAGATCTAGTCCTGCAAAGCCCATTTCCGAAGCTTTTTCGCCAGCCGTGCGATAGTCTAAAAACTGAAGGTGTTTTGAAAATAGATATACCGGAAACGTATCGTCCAAATTATCCGGTATTTGCGATAGAGTTTGGAGGGGGTGTAAGAAAGGTAGGGCTCCCAAGGCCTGTGTAGTCGTTTTAATGAATTTTCTTCTTGTCGTATTCTCCAATGTTTACTTTTTATAGTATTCGCTTTGTTTCAATTGTTGCTCCTCGGCCTGCATTAAAGGTAATGCTTTTATCAATCTATCCATTTTTGGTCTTAGCGCAATCATATAGGCTAATAATGAAAGATCTATTACAAGGTATAATACATTTCCATTGGTATAGTAAATGACCAAAGCAAAGAGGGCCGGACCTTCCAAAAGTGCATACTGCAGAAGTAAAGCAATTTGGTAACGGGTTAATTTGGTGGTCAGAGTATCTTTTGGATGAATACTTTGAAGTTGTTTTTGGAACAAAAACTTGCTCAAAAAATAACCTAGAACAGCAATTGTAGGTACAATGTAAACGTATGGGTCTTTGGAATCCGCCCCTACGGTAAAGGAAGGGTTTTGAAAGTAGACAAACAGGGTGAAGGCTAGGAGCCCCATGGTTAGAGAACTATGAATAAGCGTAAGGGTACGCATATAGGATTTGATCTGCATAAAACGTTTTGATAACTGGCCTTCTTGCCGCTTCATATCTTGATATGCACTAAAATAGTTGTTTTAATCGAAAAGCAATTTCTTTAAGTGCCATTTATAAATTTTACACGAGATAGAATTATTTGGATGGTTTATTTATATTTTTAAGGCACAAGCAATTGAAACTCAAAAGACATGAATAGAAGAACTTTCAACACCAAATTATCCCAGGGCATAGTCGGAACGGCCCTGCTTAGTGGAATTCCTTTGGCATGTGCCATGGGTGGAGCACAGAATAAAAAGAAATTGGGTATCGCCCTTGTAGGGCTGGGTAGCTATAGTACCTACCAATTGGCCCCTGGGCTTCAGGATGCCGAACATTGTTATTTGGCGGGTATTGTTACAGGCACTCCTGAAAAGGAAAAAGTTTGGATGGAAAAATATGGGATACCTAAGGAAAACGTCTACAACTATGAGAACTTTGATTCAATTGCAAAAAATGATTCCATAGATATTGTATATGTGGTACTACCCAATAGTATGCATGCGGACTTTAGTATTCGAGCGGCCAGGGCAGGCAAACATGTTATTTGTGAAAAGCCCATGGCCATGAATGTGGAGGAATGCGATGCCATTATTGATGCCTGTAAGAAGTCTGGAGTTAAATTAAGTGTTGGGTATCGTATGCAATCGGATCCGTATACCAATGAGATTAAAAGACTGGTTAGCGAAAAACCATTTGGGAAGGTGATGTACGTATCTTCCGATGCCGGATATATTTCCAGGGGCAATCCAGAGCAATGGCGTTTAAATCGATCGCTATCTGGTGGAGGAGCATTAATGAATATGGGGGTCTATTCCATACAGAGCAATATATATGGTGTTGGCCATAACCCCATTTCGATTTCTGCCCAAGAATTCAGCACTCGTCCAGAATATTTTAAGGATACCGATGAATCGATTACCGCCCAAATGGAATTTCCGGATGGGACTGTCGGCCACATGTTTACATCGCACAATGCCAGTGCCAACCGTCTTTTTGTTTCCTTTGAAAAAGGATGGGTGGAACTTAATCCCTGTCATAGTTATGGACCAATATCAGGAAGGACATCGGAAGGAAATGAAATCAAGTATCCGCACCAAAGTCAACAAAAAGTACAAATGGATGATTTTGCCAAACACATTCTAATGGGCATCCCAAATGTAGCCCCAGGGGAAATGGGCAAACGGGATATGGTCATTGTAGAGGCCATTTACAAATCCATTGCAGGAGGAGGAAAGCGCATACCTTTGGATTTAGGTGATATGGGAATAGTGAAAAGGAATACTTAACCAAGCAAAGAACCACATACTTAAAATACTTGAGCTGATTTTCCATTCTTAGGAAATGAAGTACTCCGCTGTCGCAATAAATGCAGAGCGGTACACCTCTTCTTTTATTTCAATTCCCCAAGATTTCCTACATGTACAACGTCTCTTCCAGGTTTCCTAACCAGTGGGATACGCTTAATCATTCTTGGTAAAGAAATCTTTAATTAGACTTATCCTAAATAGTAACACTAAGTTAACCACTTTAACACAAGGTTAAAGTTATGCTAAAACAATGACCAATCTCAGTTAACATGTTTTGCGAACTCGACCGATACCTTTGAGACAGAATAATAACACTAAAAAACTTTAAAACAACATGAGAACACTTAAAAATTTATTGCTATGTACGGGAATCATTGCTTTGTCGTCTTGCGACAGATTGGATGATTTCATTGGAGATGGTGGTGGTGGCGATGACGAGCCTATGGGAACAATATTTGAAAACAAATCAAGTTTGGAACCCCTTGTCGCCTTAAAACCCCAATTCAATTTTGTCGATGCCTATTCTTTAATCAGTTCAACCGATATACTGGATGATGGTTTTCAATTTGTGGGAGCTGCGGATGGTGCCGGTTTTGTAGCAGATCCAAATAGTGATGGTTACCTGTATTTGGTAAATGCGGAGGATGATTATGCCGTTGCCAGAATTGAATTGGACAAATACTTGACACCAACAGGTGGGCAGTGGATGTTGAATTCCGGTGTTGCAGATTTTGCACGTCAGTGTTCGGGAACTATGTGGGAGGCCGATATTCACGGTGGAAGCATGGATTTATATCTTTCTGCATCTGAAAGCTTCAATTACGATGTTAAGGGTATAGATCCCTATCAAGCCGTGCCTACGCCAACGGCGGATTTTGGATTGGATGCTTTGGGCGAGTTTGCTTGGGAGAACGCCGTTCCATTACCTCAGGGAGCTTACATAGGCAAGACCGTTATTATAGGTGGAGATGATGACTCCAGTGGTTCGGAAGGACAAGTAACGTTATATTATTCCGAAAATGGCGATGCGGATTTAACAGGGGGAAAAGTATATGTACTTCGTTTGAAGCAAGTAGATTCCGGGGAGGTAGATGCTGATGGTAATCCTGTTGCTATGGATGTGGAACCCGGTGTAATTTATAATGAAGGCAACTTGGCATTTGGCGAAACCTATGATGTTGAGTTTGTAGAAATTGAAGATGGAGAAGCCTTAACAAAGGATGAAATGGAAGATGCTTGTGTAGCCGTACAAGCTACCGCCTTTATGCGTGTTGAGGATGTGGATTACCAAAAAGGCGATTCCGCTGCTAACAGGAACATATTCTTCGCTGTTACAGGAAGAGGCCCAGGAAGAGGTACCTATAACGATTGGGGTACGGTTTACAAGTTAGAATTGGATGTGGATTCACCGATGAGTGGTAAGTTGACCCAGATAATTTCCGGGAATACGGATACCAATAATATGGATGGCAACTTGGCTACTTTACAGAGTCCGGACAACATTACCGTAACCGAAAACTTTGTATATGTTCAAGAAGATCCAAACTCTTTCTCCAGAGGTCACTCGGCGTATATTTATCAGTCCGATTTAAGTGGTAACAATATCAAGGAAGTGTTGGAATTTGTAGTGCGTCAGGATTTGGATCCTACTGGAAGTACAGGCTTTAGTGGTGAATACGGTGCATTGGAGGACATTTCGGATAAAGTTGGGGAACCCAATACATTTTTACTGAATCTACAGCCTCATTACTGGCAAAGTGATGATTTCAAAAATGTAGATGGACACAATTTTGAAACACGTCCCGAATTTGAACCAGGTGGTTTCGCAAGGGAGGATAATCAAGGTGGGCAAATCGTTATTTTGCGAGGGTTACCTAGATAAGTGTAAACGATCAGAAATGAAGACCTCCATTGTACAATGGAGGTCTTTTCGTTATTCAAAAAATTGCTGAAATGGATAGATTAGTGCTTTCAATTTTTGTACTGGTGGTTTTCTTTGGGTGCAAACAAAACCCAAAATCAACAGTAGCTTACTTAGCTGAAGACGGGATTGACTGGAAACCCGTTCAAGATTATTATTTGGGTCACATTGTTACGGCACATTCCCTGCTGGACACGTTAGACAGTCTTCCCATGACCGGGGATAGAACACAGGAAGTCTTTACTGAAATCAGGAGAGAATTCAAACAGGCAGAACCCTATGCCTCCTATTTGAATCCCGAAGTTGGCCATAGGGCCAATGGACCGGCTTTGCCCATTGTGACCGATGACACACAACGCGTGCTACTACCGATAGGATTGCAGAAATTGGAGGAGAGTATATACGATGGTGAGGAGACCGAAGAACGTTATAGGGAGGAAATTTCAATTATGAAGGGGCTTTTGAAAAATCTTATGAATGGCGTAAAGAATCGAGATGTGACGCCACAACGTTTTTTTATTGCCACCCACCAACAATTGATGCGGATCATTAGTTTAAGTATTTCGGGATTTGATACTCCCGTAAGCTTATTGGGGCTTCAGGAAACGGTAGTTTCCTTGGAAAGTCTAAAGGAGACTTATGAGTTAAGTGTTCAACAACTCATTTTGAAAAACGACCCAAAATTGAATGCTAACTTCCTAGAAAACATAAAAAAAGCACAAGACTTCATAAGCGGAAACCTGGATTTCAATTCCTTTGATCGTTTCACTTTTATACGGGATTACATGAATCCTATTACTCGAAACTGGGTGGGGATCAGGGAAACCGCGGATATTTGGGAACCTGTGAACAACAAACCCTTTAACTTTGACGCTCCCACTTTTTTTGAGGACAATTCTTTTAACATCGCGTTTTTTACTCCTCCTATCAATAGAAACCCAACAGATAAAAGAATTGCGCTAGGCAAAAAGTTGTTTTTTGACCCCAACCTCTCCGAAAATGGTAAAATGGCCTGTGTTAGCTGTCATAACCCTGGTAAAGCCTGGGCAGATGGTTTGGTGGTAAATTATGATAAGGATGGAAATCCATTAGAACGAAATACACCGACATTAATTAATTCCGCCTTCCAAAAGAGCTTCTTTTGGGACGGGCGTTCTCCAAACCTTTTGGACCAGATTACATCGGTATTCACAAACGATAAAGAGTTTGACAGCTCCGTACATCAATTTTCTACTGAAATTTTGACGGACACCACCTATATATCTCTTTTTAAGCAAGCATATGGCGGTATTTCTGGGAGGAATACCGAAATTATTCGTGCTATTTCGTCCTATATTTCAACATTAAATGGTTTCAATTCCAAGTTTGATAGAAACATTAGGGGAGAGGAAGACACCTTTACAGAAGAGGAAAAGCTTGGGTTTAATCTTTATATGGGCAAGGCACTTTGTGCTACTTGCCACTTTATCCCTTTGACCAATGGCACCGTACCACCCTTTTTCAACGATCATGAAAAAGAGGTGATCGGGGTACCTGAAACGGCTGCGAACCAAAAATTGGATGATGATTTGGGATTTTATTGGCGGCATGAACAAAAGCTGGAAGTGCATCGCGGAATGTTTAAGACACCCACAGTCCGTAATGCCGAACTTACCGCCCCTTATATGCATAATGGAGTATACCGAACCTTGGAAGAAGTTATGGATTTTTATAACAAAGGTGGGGGAGGGGGAATGGGCTTCGATCTGGAATATCAGACGCTGCCGTTTGACGAGTTGAATCTGACGGTAAAGGAGCAAAAAGCAATCATTGCATTTATGAAGACATTGAGCGACACCAATATGCCTTATGACGAAGTCTATACCGAATCTGAAAACACCCTGTAACCTATTTTGAAAAACGCACCAAAACTTAAAGAATACCTAACACATCGTTAAAGCTTGATTGACATTAAAGGGTGAGTAAACCCTTAATTTCAAGGAAAATTTAAGAATACCGAAAAATGAAAAGAATCAATACAATTTCTAATCTCTGGCGCTTTGCAATTCCTCTGTTTGTATCCCTCCTGGTTTTTGCATGCAGCAAAAATGATGATGACCCAGTTGACTCGGATGGTAATGGGGATGCAATGAACGATGGGGATAATCAGGAAGAGACCTTGCCCAATCTTGTAGAGCTCGCTCAATCCGTGGATGTTTTGGAATATTTAGTGGAGGCTTTGGGGCAAGCTGATGCAGGTTTGGTAGAAGCACTTTCGGAAGAGGGCACAAACACAGTTTTTGCGCCGACCAATGATGCTTTTAAGGCACTGTTGGGCCAGTTGGAAGGATTTGAAAAATTGGAGGATTTTGATGAAGCTGCCGAAAAGGAACTGTTGGCCGAAATCTTAAAATACCATGTAGTCGGGGGTACTTCGGCATTTTCGGACGCTCTTTCGGACGGTACGGTCTTGGAAACCCTGCAAACAGAGGAACTAACTATCAAAGTTGATGCCACTGTACTTGTTCAGGACAAGACCGATGAGGATGCAGAAGTAGTAGGGGCCGATAATGAGGCTTCCAACGGTGTGGTGCATATTGTTGATAAAGTGCTTTTGCCACAAACTGTCCTAGATCAATTATATCCCAAACCTTCCCTAGTGGAATTGGTCAGCGAAACGGATGAGCTATCGTTGCTTCAAGATGCCGTTGTAAAAGCCAATTTGGTTGATGCCCTTAATGCAGAAGGGCCATTTACGGTATTTGCACCATCCAACACTGCAATAGAGGAGTTATTTGATCTCTTGGGCGACGATTACAACAGCTTTGATGATTTTGACAATATTATTGAACTTCAAATACTTGAGCAAATCCTACTATACCATGTAGTAATGGGGAATGTAGCTTCAAGCGAATTAGCTCCTGGAATGGTACCTACGTTGCTTACAGATAATAGTATTGAGGTAATTGCATCCGGCGATACTTTTGTAATCGGGGATGCCTCGGAGACTAACGCCAATATACTAGATGCGGATAAGGAGGCGTCCAATGGCACCGTCCATATTATAGACAAGATTCTCATTCCCCAAGAGGTCTATGATCTATTGGGCCTTTCGGGAGATCCGAGTGCCAAGACCATTGGCGAGTTGGTAGAGGAAACCGAAGGTTTTTCCTTTCTAAAAGAAGCTTTGGAGCTTACAGGGCTTTTGGATACTTTGGGAGAGGATGGGCCGTTCACGGTTTTTGCTCCTTCCGATGAAGCACTTTTTGGATTATTGGCCCTTTTAGGGGAGGGTTTGGGCAGTATAGAGGATTTTGATTCCGAATTTGAAATAAATCTGTTGCGCGATGTGCTATTGTATCATGTACTTCCCGGAATTGTCACTTCAGCCGATTTGGGGATCAGTACCACGGATACCTTGTCCGAAGGAAATTCCCTAGAAATCGTTTCTACTGATGAGGGATTCGGATTGGTCGATGCCACGGGTTTTCCAGCTAATTTTTTGACGACCGATATTCCGGCACAAAATGGTGTTATACATACCATAGACCGGGTTTTGGTACCACAGTCCGTTGTTGAAACAATTGCCACCGAGGCTACCAAGGCGGTAATGGCCTTTGTTGATTCACTGGATCTAGATCAAGACGATTTGGATTATGCCCAATGTTTATTGGTGCGTTATCACGAACTTTTCCAGGACGTTTTGCATGAGGAATTCACATTTTTCCTCCCTACCAATCAGGCCTTTTTGGATCTTTTTGCTTCCTTGGACGGATATGATTCCCTAGCGGATTTTGACACCCCTGAGGATATAGAGATTTTAGCCACCATTTTGTCCTATCATTTTATAGAAAACACAAAATTGACCTCGGGACAATTAAGTGATGGTCAGACGGCTACTACCTTACAAGGCGAGGAATTGATGGTCGGCATAAACGGTGGTGTATCCATTTTGGACAAGACCGGTGAGCCCGCCAACGTGACCTCTCCGGATGCGGAAGTATTGAATGGCGTTATCCACATCATAGATAAGGTATTATTGCCCCAAGAAATTTTGGAAGCCCTTTCGTCCTAAAACTTTTCAAAAACCCCTAGTCCAAACAGCGCGAAATCGTATTTCACAGGGTCTAGGGGGTCTAACCTACGTAGGGTTTTGTCCAATTCGGTTACGGCCTTGGCATCGTTTTGTTTTCGTTTCAATAGCTTTAACCTTCTGGCCACGTTACCGGAATGCACATCCAAAGGACAGGACAACTGTGATGGCTTTAAGGTCTTCCATAAACCAAAATCAACTCCTGTACTATTGTTTCTTACCATCCATCTTAGGAACATATTGATGCGTTTTGCCGCCGAACCTTTTTCCGGATTACTAATGTGTTTTGTGGTTCGGTTTAGATGGGGCAGCTCAAAAAAAACCTGTTTCAAAGCTGTGATGGCGGGTTGCAGTGAATCTGGTTCGGCATTTTTGACGAATACCCTTTCCAGCCCATCATGTTGCTTATAGATGTTTTGTAGGCTCTTTATGAAATAGATAAAATCGATTCCGTTAAAGGTCCTATGGACAAAACCGGATAGCTTTTCCAAATCACTTTCTTGGTGGTTCTTCACAAAGTCGGCCGGGGCATTGTCAAGAAGCTCCATCATCGTGGTTGCATTGTTGATAATACTTTTACGATTTCCCCAGGCTATTGTCGCCGTTAGGAACCCACAGATTTCAATATCCTCCTTCCGCGAGAACCTATGGGGGATTTGAAGGGGATCCGTTTCCAAAAATCGAGGGTGGTTATAGTAATCCACCTTGGCATCCAAAAACTCCTTTAATTCGGTTTTGTTCATTCTATTGGGATGTCTAGCGTTTTAAAAAGTAGTACTGGCATCACTAAGATCAGGTTATAGCAGGCATGCAATACTATCGCCCAAACAAGGCCAAATCGTATTCGAATATATCCCAAAATAGCACCTACCACCAATTGTGGTGCAACAAGAATAGGCGAAAGTAAAAGGTTGGTAAAGCGCATTTCAAAATTGGTAATATGATAAAACCCAAAAGTTAGGGTAAAGACATAGAAAATATAAGGAAACTGTCTTTTTTGCTTAAAAAAGCTCAAAGGTGCCCTGAAAACAAATTCTTCTAAAATTGGGGCCGCGATTACGGCTCCCAGCAGTACCAGAAAAAGAGAATGGCGTTCAAAGAAATCATCGACCGCATGTTTTCCAAAATCCAGATTAAAAATAACCTGAATTCCACCAATTAACCAACCCAGGATAAAACTCAAAGCCAAGGAAATCCATAACAACCTAAAAAAAACACCAACTCGATACTTAAAATCCCTGTTTTCATCGATTCGGTATGTGGGATACTTTAAAAAGATGAGAAGTTCACGGAGCATAGAAAATCAGTTGGGCCGAGCTTTTGGGTAATTGGCACGTATTTAGCTATTGTGAAGGCATAGCTTTTTGGGAATTGGTAATACGTCCATCCACCATAGTAAGCTTGCGATCGGCCATATCAGCAAGTTCCTTGTTATGGGTAACGATTACGAAGGTCTGGCCAAATTTATCCCGCAACTCAAAAAACAATTGATGCAGGTTGTCCGCGCTTTCGGAATCCAAATTTCCACTGGGTTCATCCGCAAAAATAATAGAGGGATCGTTGACAAGCGCTCGGGCTACGGCAACCCGCTGCTGCTCGCCTCCCGAAAGCTCATTAGGCTTATGGTGGTATCTATCGGAAAGCCCTAGGAAATCCAAAAGTTCCTTGGCCTTTTTCTCTGCTATCTTTTTAGGCGTGTCTTTGATAAATGCAGGGATACAGACGTTTTCGAGTGCAGTGAACTCCGGAAGGAGTTGGTGAAACTGAAAAATAAAACCAATATGTTCGTTCCTGAACTTGGCGAGTTCCTTGTCCGAAAGGCTTTTGGTATCCACGCCGTTGATCAAAAGTTCGCCATCCTTCTTGTTGGATTGCTCGTCTAAAGTCCCCAATATTTGCAATAAGGTAGTTTTACCGGCACCGGAGGCGCCCACTATGGAAACAATTTCACCTTTATCTATGCTAATATCAACTCCTTTTAAAACTTGGAGTTCCCCATACGACTTTTGAATTTGGACGGCTTTGATCATGGATAACATCTTAACACTGCTCGAAAGTAAACATTAACCCCAACAATGCAAAAGCAGGAGAAACTTAATAAAGAAGCTTTCGAACGAAGAAGAGAATAGTAGTTGGCAGAACTTTTTATTTTTAGTACGCTAATAATGCGTTAATTTGCGGTTTTAGAAGTTTAAAAAATAGTTTTGTTCACACTTTTAAAATAACATTGAACAAAAATAAACATAGGTATGGAGCCTTATCAAAATTTAGAGGAATACAACTTGGAAATCACAAATGATGTTAAGGAACGCTTTTCCAAGATTATTTCGGAAATCGGCGAGGATGTTGATCGGGAAGGTCTGGTAAAAACTCCGGAAAGGGCGGCCAAGGCCATGTTGTTCCTCACCCAGGGTTATAAACAGGATGCGGCTGCTATCCTTAAGAGTGCCATGTTCAAGGAGTCTTACAACGAAATGGTCATTGTAAAGGACATTGAAATCTATTCCTTGTGTGAGCATCACATGCTTCCCTTTTTTGGGAAGGCCCATATTGCCTATATCCCGAACGGGCATATTGTTGGATTGAGCAAACTACCTAGGATCGTGGATGTTTTTGCGCGTAGGCTGCAGGTCCAGGAGCGTCTCACCGAACAGGTTTTGGATTGTATAAATGATACCTTAAAACCTCAAGGAGTGGCCGTTGTAATTGAGGCAGCACACATGTGCATGATGATGCGGGGGGTCCAAAAACAAAACTCGGTTACCACTACTTCCGGATTTCGGGGATCTTTTAAGAACGAGGAAACCCGGAACGAGTTTTTAAAACTGATCAGTTCCAGTCTTTCCTGAAGGATGACCTTACCTTAAAGCAAAATGTTTTGGGAACTTCATTTTTCCTTGGCATCTTTATTGCTTTAGAGTAAGTAATGTTTACTTTTAAATCATGTCAAAAATCAAGGATAAAAAATACAAAACACTTCTCTTAGGATTACTGTTCGATGGTATAGGAATGCTTTCTTTTGCGATACCCTTAATTGGTGACTTCTCGGATATTATTTGGGCTCCGATTTCGGCCTGGCTTATGACCCGAATGTATAAAGGGAAAATTGGTCAGGCGGCTGCAGTTTTCAACTTTATCGAAGAAATAATTCCAGGAATGGATATTATTCCCTCATTTACCATCATGTGGTTTTACACTTATGTTTTTAAAGGAAAGGGGAAACGAAAGGTAATCGAAACCAAATAAGGGAAACAACGCACCACTAATCCCATACCGAATACCAATAGGCTTTTTTCATCGCATATTAACACTATGATGTAATCCAGGTTACTTTTCCCAAAAGTAAAAATCCTAACTTTAGACATTCCGAAATAAATGAATCCATGAATAGGAGAAAGTTTGTTAAAAAGACCACTTTGGCCGCAATGACTGGAATTGTAGGTAGTGATATTGTTTTCGGTTCGGTTGCGCCAGAAGGGTATCTACCACTTTTGTTTCAAGATCCGGATCCTTTTAAGCTATTCGATAAGGACAGTGAAATGGTCGTTTTGAACGACAGGCCTTGGAATATGGAAGCCCGGGCCCATTTACTGGATGATAAGATAACACCTTCCAAATACATGTTTATTCGCAACAATGGACTGATTCCGGAGGACATTGATTTAGAAAATTGGGTTTTGAAGATAGATGGAGAATCGGTCAAACAAATCAAAAGTTACTCCTTACAGGATTTGAAATCCAAATTCAAACACTATACCTATCAATTAACTTTGGAATGTGGAGGAAATGGGCGAAGTGAATTCAATCCTCCGGCAAAAGGGAATCAATGGACCATTGGTGCTGTTTCCTGTGCTGAATGGACGGGGGTAAGGCTTAAGGACGTGCTGGAAGATGTAGGTATTAAGGATGACGCGGTGTATTTGGGATATCATGCGGCCGATCTTCATTTAAGTAGAAATCCAGAAAAAGAACCTATTTCAAGAGGTGTGCCTATTCTCAAAGCAATGCAGGATGAGACCCTATTGGCCTTTGCCATGAACGGAAAGGATACTCCTTTAGTCCATGGCTACCCTTTGCGCCTTGTGGCGGGAGGTTGGCCGGCTTCCGCCTCAGGTAAATGGATAAACCGTTTAAGCATTAGAAATATAGTACACGACGGGCCCAAAATGGGCGGTAGCTCTTACCGAGTACCCTGCAGCCCGGTGGCACCTGGCACAAAAGTAGCCGATGAGGATATGTGTATCATTGAGTCCATGCCGGTAAAATCATTGATTACCTACCCAAAATCCGGAGCAATGATTTCCGAAGGAAAAAAATTGAATATCCGAGGCCATGCTTGGGCGGGGGAATTAGAGGTAGAAAAAATGGAATATTCCATTGATTTTGGATCTACATGGAAAACCTGTAATTTGGAAAGGCCGGTCAACCGGTTGGCATGGCAGCATTTCTCCACAAAAATCGATTTTCCAAAAAAAGGTTACTATGAGATATGGGCCCGGGCAACGGATTCCAAAGGTACTTCCCAGCCTATGCTGCTACCAGGGTGGAACCCAAAGGGTTATCTGAACAACGCTTGTCATAGGATTGCCATAAAAGTAGTTTGATGGGAAATGTACACAAAACATATAGAAAGCGTGCCCGAAGACTCTATCGTATACTAATTGTGATAAGCGTGTTGGTTCTTATTACTGCTATTGCCGCATTCTATCTTTACGGGGATGGGAATGCATCAAAAGGCAACCCTGAATATTCAGATCCCACCGATGCCAGAGAAGTGGGCCAATTGGAAAAAAGTATCGATTCGGTTTCAGGATTTATTAAAGCACCGGGTTTACGGGAGACCATTATAAATTGCACCCCTTGTCATTCGGCCCAATTGGTTACCCAAAATCGCATGACCAAAGAAGGGTGGCTCTCCACCATCCGTTGGATGCAAAAAACACAAAACTTGTGGGATTTGGGTGAGAATGAACCCATTATTTTAGAATATCTAGCTGCTAATTATGCTCCGGTGGAAAAAGGTAGGAGGGAAAATTTGGAGGTTGAGGAGTGGTACGTATTGGAAGAATAGCGAATAAAGAGACTAATTGAACCGTTGGATACGTGAATAATAATATGGAAAAGTATGTGGACGCTTTTTTGCATTCTTTTTTGGGTACCTTGGAATGGACCTGGAAATCCATAATCTTAGAAGTTCCTTGGTATACCAATTTCTTTTGGGGTATAATCGGTATATCCCTTTTGGTATGGCTACTTGAGATTCTATTTCCCTGGCGTAAAGAGCAATCCATTTTCAGAAAGGATTTTTGGCTGGATGCTTTTTATATCTTTTTCAACTTTTTTATTTTTTCTATTGCCATAAGTGGGTTTTATAAAGTATTGGAATTGATTTTTATAGACTTAGGAATTTCAATTAAAGATTTAACTGTATTTCATTTAAACACCTTGCCCTTATGGGCCCAATTGTTGATCTTTTTTGTGGTATTGGATTTTGTGCAGTGGTTTACCCATATCCTTTTGCATAAGTTTAGCTTCTTATGGCGGTTCCATAAAATACACCATAGCGTTAAGGAAATGGGTTTCGCCGCACATATGCGGTATCATTGGATGGAGAACATTCTATACAAGCCGTTAAAAACTTTTGGGATTATGCTTTTGGGCGGTTTTGAGCCGGAACAAGCATATATCGTCCATTTCGCTGCCATAAGTATTGGCCATTTGAACCATGCAAACTTAAAATTGACCTGGGGCCCCTTGAAGTATGTCTTAAACAATCCGGTTATGCATTTGTATCATCATGCCTATACCTTGCCTGAGGGTAAATACGGGGTGAATTTTGGGATTAGTCTGAGTATCTGGGATTACCTGTTTAAAAGCAACTATATTCCCGAAGATAGTGGATCGATACCCTTAGGCTTTAAGGGCGATGAAAATATCCCCAAGGGATTCTTAGGTCAGTTCCTGTATGGATTCCTTAAGCGCAAAAACCTTGAGAAGGAATAATCAATCCCAAGGTTTGCGCTATAAAAAAATCCAACTTCTATTCTATGACTACAGTAAATGTCTCTGTTATATCCGTTTCCCCAGCTGCATCTGCCAAAGTTCCATCGTTTGGTTTTTTGGGCTCGTGGCGCAGTGTAACGGCCAAGGTTCCAGTACTGGCATCTGTGGTTGTAAGCTCAAATAGTATTCCCACGGGATTTGTTGTTGTGAAATTCTCACCAGTTTCAGCGGATACATAATCAGATTCATCATCTGCATAGTCAACTGTGGCATTTAAGCCACCGCCCACAATAAAGAAATACTGGTGCTCGTTGGCCTCTCCCTCAATTTCTTCATTTACATTTTCAACAGGGGTTTCGGTCTCGTTCAATAGCACTATACTACCCACATAAGAAGTGTTGGCGGCGAGGTTTCCGGATACGCTGACCTCTGGTGGGTTGGGCCCATCGGCATCGATGTCCCGGGTTTGCAAGGCAACCGTAGTACCGCCACCTTCTGGGACCAAGGTAATGGTCATGGTGGTTATTACTTCTTGTTCGTTTATTTGTTCCGGGGCATCATCGTCATCGGAACAGGAAACCAGAAGCACAAAGATTAAAGTAAATAATGATATATAATTTGATATTTTCACGATCGTAGTATGTTTAGTATTAATAATTAAGTTTTAATTGTAAAATGAAATTTCGGCCCAAATCGTCTGCGAAAAAACGCTGACGATTTAAGTAATCCCTATAATTGGTATTCAATACATTGTTTACCGTAAGCCTAGTGGTAAGCTTGGTAGAACTTCCCAGGGGAAACTCCAATTTTGAATCGAAGACCAATACATGGTAAGCTTCCGGAGGGGTGTTGATTTCCAGTACCACATCCTGCTGTTGTTCTGGTGAAAAAACCGTGACATTCGGTGGAAACTCATTTTGTCTAAAGACATAATTACTTTCCAGGGAAGCCTCAAAATTTCGCCATTCCGGTCGGGCGAATTTTAGCTTGTTCCTAAAATTAGCAGCCGGAATATTGATTAGGGCCAGATTGTTTTCAATGTCATTACCCTTGACCAAGGAAAATTGATGTTCCGTTCTCCAATGATCCGTCCAATCCACATAAGCATTGGCATCGATACCCAATAATCGGGCATCGGTCTGGCGATAACCCCAAACCGGAAATGCACCTCGGATCGTGAATTCTACCCCGGTGGGTTCCAGTAGAATAAAATCCTTTATGAAATTGGCGTAGGGTTCCAAGGTAAAGCCCCAGCGGTCAAAATCCCGCTCCATGGATGCCGAAACCTTGTGTGATGTTTCGCTGTCAATTCTCAAATCGCCCAACTCAATTCTAGCTGCTGAATGATGAAGGCCATCGCTGAACAATTCCGATGGATTGGGTGCCCGTTGAGAAAGGGCATAGTTGAACCGAAAGATATTTTGATTTTCATCAAAATAGCGTAGACCCGCTGTAGCCGAGAAGTTATGGTAATCAAACACCGGATTGGTAAGTATTTGGTTTCCGGCATTTTCAACAATAAAATCCTGGAATTCCTGATCATATCCCCGTTCCGCCCAACGCGAGTTCAGATAGAATTTTTGAGCATCTATCCGAGTAAAGTCATAGCGGAAACCTGCGTCGATCAACAACTTGTCCGATAGCTGATATTCCCCGATAAGAAAACCACCCAAATCGTACTTTTCATAATCGGGTATCAAACGCCTGACCCCTGTATCCGGATTGGCAAAATTATCCTGATACCTACCCAAAACCCCAAAGTGCAATTGGGACTTCTGTTTTGCGTCCCATTTAAAATCCACCCCCAAGGTGTGGGTGGTCAATTCCAAATCAATAGAGGCCCTATCGTCCGAATCACCGCGGCGTATGTCATATTCGAACCTTCGGTTCACTTGGACATCATATTGAAAGTTTAATTTTCCCAATCCCTCAAAACGTTTGTAGAACTTTAATTTTCCTAAATGGTGGAAGACCTCTTGCCTCGGATTTTGAAGGTCGTAGGTAAAAGGTCTTATTACTTCGGGCTGGCCGCTATTGATACCGCGTATTAAATCGTCTACGTTCCCAATATGGGATGCACGCAGAATAGCAATTTCTGCGTTGTAATAAGAATAATTGGCGTCCCAACCCCAGGTGAACAATCGCTTTCCAAACCGAAGGGAGGCACCTACTTCCCGTATTCCAGTGTTGGACAAGACATAGTCTGGAGCTTCCTGGTCACCCAGACGCTTGTACGAACCCTGTCCCTTTAGAAACCAACCTTTATCAAAAACCTTGGTAAGTTCAGAAGTGATGTTACCACCCCTACCGTTGGACATTCCATTCAACAGTGTTTTCCCAAAAAGCGTATCCTTTGCCGGAATCCGAGCCTGTTCCATAAGAATAACCCCACCAATGGCATCGCCCCCATATTGCAGGGCGGCCGCACCCTTTATGACCGAAATAGAACCGGTAGAATTAATATCCACGTTCGGGGCGTGCTCATCGCCCCATTCCATGTCCTGCATGCGGACCTCGTTGTTCAAAATCAGCACGCGACTTCCATTAAGGCCATGTATGGCCGGCTTCACAATAGTGGCTCCGGTGTTCAAGGAGGAGACCCCGCTTAGCTCCCTAAGCGCATCCCCTAAACTTCCACTGCTAAACTGTTCCAAGGTCTGCTGCCTCAATACCACCTCCTGCGCGGAATTTGTTTTGAGAACTACGGCATCGCCCACCACCTTTACCTCGTCCAACTCTTCAAGATGATGTTCCAATTTAATGTCCAATTCGGTTTGGGTCTCAGCGATTTCCACTTTTATAAATTGGGTAATACAAGCCTCGTGGGATACTTCCAGCTCCAGAGACCCCATACAAATGGAATTCAACTCGAACTTTCCTTCGTCATTGGTATATACTATGTTAGTATCACCAGAAATTTGGACGGCCGCCCCTTCCAAGGGCATACCATCATGAAAATCAATTACCGTACCCGATAGCGTATTGGAGCAATCCTGTGCAATAACATTAGAGAAAGATACTACCAAGAGCAGTACCGCAAACAAACGTTTCATGAGTTATTCATATAGTTAGAAAATAGCTTCGACCAAAATAGAAAAGGACGGGAAGCTTTAGGGAGCCCAAACTATACTTGGAGGTGGCCTGCAATAATTCTTGGCTACAAAACTCTTGGAAATGGTTGAAATATAAGAGTTGTAATTAAGCTTCGTTTGAAAAAAGACCAAATTGGAAACATAAAGGACGCAGGGTAAAGGGGCGATATGCTCCACATTTTGATTCTCGATCGCCAATTCGCAATACTTGCAGTTCTCAATGTGATCACAACCATCGTCCGTGTGTGAATAGGCGTGGAAGGCGGATACCTTGATGAACAACAAAGTTGTGAAGAAGATGAATAAACCGATGTTACGATTCCCTGTCATAGCTTGCAAAACTAATCAAATTAAGCACTATAGCACAGTTATGCAAAATCTAATTATTTAAAAAGAAAACCAAGTCCAAGGCGCACTAACATTTTCTTTTCAAAATTCCAGAAGAATTTAAACTGTCCGAACAGCCATCCGAAAACTACCAACAAAACTTGATAAACAGGAAAAATCAGTAGAATGCGCAGCGTCCAATATATCCAAGGATTTGTTGTTTCTTGTTGAAAGCCAATAAAGCTCGTAAGAGGGTCTGCAAGTTTGGCGGCTGCAGAGCCTGTAATAGCAAATACAATAAAAATTATCAGCAATTGGAAATTGGAATCAATACCCCAGCGCTTTTTTAATTTCTCCATTTATCTCGGATATGAGGACAAATATAATCCTTAAATCCGAGGCAGCCAAGGTCCCAAACGCTGGTTGTATTTGCGTTGAAAATAGATGAAATAATTGTATAATTTAAAATTCACATCGTATCCATAATCTATGTTTGGGTCATAGTTTATCTGCAGTTCATACAAGTTGGGATTGAAACGCAAGGGTTCCAATACCCTTTGATTCCAGTTCATCACCATTATTTGATTACGGTTTTCCAAATAGGGCTGGGAGTAAAACCCCTTTGGCCTTGCAATACTATTAAGCCAAAAATTAAATCCAGGTTCTATGATAATGATTTCGTACTCCGTGGCATCGCTTTTTATTGTTATAGTATCACCCACCGTTTCGTTAAAAGCAATCTTTTCCTTATCCGTAATCTCAAGGACCTCCTTGGAGCTTTTACAACTATTAAAAGCCAAGCCAAAAAGAAATAGCAGTATTCCAATTTGGAAAATTATTTTTTTCATAGTAGAGCCTTCTCTTTCCAAATCAAAAAGATACAAAAAAGTCGCTCGTATGGAGGAGCGACTTTTGTTAAATAAGGTTAAGGTGATTGGAACTATTTTTTAAAGAGGCCTCCCAGTAACCCTCCAAGTCCACCACTTTTTTTATTGCTTCCCATAACCATACCGGCCACATCATCCAATACACTGCCATCACCATCGGCATCAATTAAGCTCATGATCAAACTTTGGTTTTGCTGCGGTTGACCTCCCAACATACTTCCCAATAAACTATTTATTCCATTGGCATCGTTCACATTACCATTGTTCCTTTCCCTACCTAAGTAGCCCATAACGATGGGAGCTGCAATTTTAAGGATATTGGCTATGGTACCTGCATCCAAACCGGATTTTTGGCTTAAGGCATTTTCTACCTGTGGTTGTTTGTTTCCGAGTACGTGGCCCAAAATCCCGGCACCGTCATCCATTACGGATTGGTCTACGCCTCCTCCAAAAAGACCTCCCAAATCATCCAGGATACTACCATTATGCTTATTGGACAGTGCATTCATTAGGCCTTCCGCTCCCTGAGGGGAAGACGCGTTTTTCTTCATCGCTCCCAATAGAAGGGGCATCGCCATGCTTAGTACATCGGCGGTCTTACTTTCTGCTTGTCCGGTTTGCCCGGCCACGCCATTAATTAATTGTTTGCCCATTGGGCTGTTTAGTAAATCTAATAATCCAGACATGTTATAGTTAATTTTAAAATGGAGGGGTAATGTACAAAAACTGTACTAATCTAACAGTCCTTCTGGAAAATAAACCTACTTCAACAACGAAATTATCTGTGAGGCCAATTCGGTTCCGATCCGGTCTTGGGCTTCTCCTGTTGCTGCTCCAATATGTGGGGTCAACGAAATTTTTGGGTGCATTAAAATCTTAATTTCCGGATTGGGCTCGGATTCGAAAACATCCAATCCGGCAAAGGAAATTTTCTCTTTTCCCAGAGCATCTACCAAGGCTACTTCATCCACCACACCACCGCGTGCCGCATTCACAATGCCAACGCCATCTTTCATGATGGCGATTTCCTTTTGGCCAATGACATACTCTTTTTGTGCCGGGACATGAAGGGTAATAAAATCCGAAGATTGCAATACTTCTTCCTTGGATAAGGAAGTGAAATCAAAAGAAACGGACTGATCATCGAAAAAAGAAACCTCCAGCGAAGCCTTTTCCAAAAAGGGGTCAAAATAAATGACTTTCATACCAACGCCCAATGCGATTTTTGCCGTGGCCCGACCAATTCGTCCAAAACCGATTACCCCTAAGGTCTTCCCCCTAAGTTCCGTTCCTCCAGCATAAGATTTTTTAAGCTGTTTAAATTTACTGTCCCCATCCAAGGGCATCTGCCTATTGGCATCATACAAGTAACGCACCCCTCCGAATAAATGGGCGAACACCAGTTCAGCCACGGATTCCGAAGAAGCTGCAGGGGTATTGATCACATGCAATCCCTTTTCCTTGGCATAGGCAACATCAATATTGTCCATACCTACACCACCACGACCGATTAGCTTTAGACTCGGGCAGGCGTCAATGAGGTTCTTTCGTACTTTGGTGGCACTTCGCACCAAAAGCCCAATGATTTCATTTTCATTGATATAGGGAATCAATTGTTCCTGGGCCACAGTAGTGGTCAATACCTCAAAGCCCTCGCTTTCCAAAGCTTGGATTCCTGATTGTGCTATTCCGTCGTTTGCTAATATTTTCATTTTGGTTGTCAGTTGTCAGTTGTCAGTTGTCGGTTGTCGGTGTATTGATTCAATTGTTCCTTGATTTTACGGTCAACGAACAACTAAAAACGCTCAACAATTATCCTTTTCGTTCCATTTCACTCATTACGTCTACAAGTATACCCACGCTTTCCAAGGACATAGCATTGTACATTGAGGCTCGGTAACCACCTACGGACCGGTGCCCGTTAAGCCCATTGATGCCCGCTTCCTTCCACATAGTATCAAAAGTTTCCTTTAACTTTTCATCGGCCAGGTTAAATGTTGCGTTCATATGGGAACGGTCCTCCATCTTGGCAAAGCCTTCAAAAACGGGGTTCAGGTCAATTTCCGAGTATAGCAATTGTGCCTTCTTTTCATTAATTTCCGCTATGGCTGGAATTCCCCCAAGATTTTTAAGCCATTCCAAGGTAAGCATACAGGTATATACAGCAAATACCGCAGGTGTATTGAACATACTATCCTTGGAAATATGAACCTTATAATCCAACATGGATGGAATTTTACGGGAGACCTTGCCCAAAACATCTTCTTTAACAACGACCAAGGTAGTACCTGCGGCTCCCATATTCTTTTGGGCGCCTGCATAGATTAAATCAAATTGTGAAAAATCCAATTGCCTGGAAAAAATGTCCGAACTCATATCACAGACCAACGGAACGGTAGTTTTCGGGAATTTTTTTACCTGAGTCCCGAAAATGGTATTATTGGAAGTTAGGTGCAGATAATCCAAATCATCAGGAACGGTATACCCCTTGGGAATGTAATTGAAATTTTCATCCTTTGAGGAACCCACTTCAACCACCTCACCAAAAATTTTAGCCTCCTTAACGGCCTTTTCACTCCATGCGCCAGTGTTTAAGTACCCCGCTTTCTTATCCAATAGATTATAGGCCACCATTAAAAACTCCAAACTGGCACCTCCTTGTAAAAACAAGGCTTGGTATCCTTTGCCCTCTAAGCCCAAAAGCTCTAGAGCCAAAGTTCTTGCCTTTTCCATGATTTCCACAAATTCCTTGCTTCGGTGGGATATTTCAATAAGTGATAATCCGGAACCATTATAGTCCATGACGGCTTCCGAAGCCTTTAAAAATACCTCTTGTGGAAGAATACAGGGTCCTGCGCTAAAATTATGTTTTTTCATGTGATGTTCAGTTTATGGGTTCCGAAAATCATTCGGTATTTCAATAGGTTTCTTAAATTGAGCCGTTAAAGGTCATAAAATTATAGGGAATCTTCCTCATGGAAAACAAATAATTCTGTTATGTTTTTAACAGGAAGTCAACAGTATCCACGCCGTCCGCATAATCCATTAAACTTGGGGTTTGTGTCTTCCCGAAAGGAACCTCATTTTTTATACTACCATGGGATACTACACATTGTATTTTTTGTTTGTCCCGTTCCAGCTTTGCTTTAATATCCTTCAAGGATTCATACCGTTCGTAAAACAGGGAAGCGATTGGCGACGCATAACTTTCATCCTCCTTTAGCATAAGAAATCCGTTGTCCAAGATCTTGAATTCGCTCATCAGATATACGGCCTTGTTATAATCATAGTTATTGGCATATTTTTGATGGTTTATAATGTCTTTATAAGGGTAAATTGCTGTAAAGAATACGTCAAAATCATAATCCATTGGAACAAAGATTTTGGATACACTTCGACACCCCAACCCGTAGTATCTAAAAATATCATCGCCAAAAGCTTTTAGCTGGTCTGGAGATTCGTTTCCTGTAAGTACGGCGACGGAATTTCTATTTTTTCGGATCAAGTTGGGCTTTTGGGCAAAATAGTATTCAAAATACCGGGCCGTATTATCGCTTCCCGTAGCAATTATGGCATCGAATCCCTCCAGTTTTTTCTCGGTGAAACAGATGGTATGTTTTAGTGTCGGCTCCATTTCGATAAGAAATTCGGCCAAAAATGGAAGCAGGATATTGTCGTTGGAAGAAAGCTTTGCCTGTACGGAATTCCCGGTCAACAGTACCGCCAAAAAATCATGGAAGCCTACTAGGGGAATGTTTCCGGCCATGATGAGGGCTACGTTCTTTTTTTTGTTTTCTTCCAGATCGTAGTAGGATAACCAATGTAGTAAACGGTCTTCTGTTAATAACTTACTCCAACTCTTAAGGGCAAATAACACATTCGCTTCTGTAAACCAACCGTTGGACTCACCGGCCAAACGAACCTTTTGTTCCAATTTATGAAACCATGGCTTGTTTGGATGCCCGTCATGAGCGGTTTTGTTGGAGTATTCGCAAAATTCCCCCATGAATTTTCCAAGTTTAACAAAAGCTTCTATTCTACGTTTGAGGTCTATCATTATATTTGTCTAGTAATTCTGTAGGGTTTACCTTTGCTTTTAAGGAATTGCAAAAATACACATACAAAACTAAAATTGCAGCTGATCGGATTTTGATGTAAAACGGATTCAGTATAAAAAAGAGAATTATGGCTATTATAATAACCGATGAATGTATAAACTGTGGGGCTTGTGAGCCCGAATGCCCAAATACCGCAATCTATGAAGGAGCGGATGAATGGCGCTACAGTGATGGGACTTCCCTAAAAGGTGATGTAGTATTACCGGATGGAAAAGCGGTTAATGCGGATGACGTACAGGAACCGATAAGCGACGAAATCTACTACATATCCCCAGATAAATGTACCGAATGTATGGGCTTTCATGAGGAGCCCCAATGCGCCGCGGTCTGTCCTGTAGACTGTTGTGTTCCGGATGAGGATAGGGTAGAGTCCGAAGAAACGTTGCTTACCAAACAACAATTTATGCATCCAGAGGATTAGGTGGATCTTTCAACTTATTAGGAAAAAAATTAAAACCCGATAGTGAATATCGGGTTTTTTGTTTCCTCTTTTTGGGTCTTAAAACCACTTTGAAAGCCTATCTTTGCACGCGAATTGGAAAATGGAAACCTTTTCCAAAACTGTAAACCTAACATTTTCCTCAAATGAAAGCAGGTATTGTTGGCTTACCCAATGTAGGCAAGTCCACCCTTTTTAACTGTCTGTCCAATGCCAAGGCACAAAGTGCCAATTTTCCATTTTGTACTATTGAGCCCAATATTGGGGTCGTAAACGTTCCCGATCCCAGATTGGAAAAACTGGAAGCGTTGGTAAGTCCGGAACGTGTAGTACCCGCCACGGTGGAAATTGTGGATATCGCCGGACTGGTAAAAGGAGCCAGTAAAGGAGAAGGTTTGGGCAACCAATTTCTGGGAAATATTAGGGAGACAGATGCCATCCTCCATGTTTTACGCTGTTTTGACAATGACAATGTGGTCCATGTTGACGGTTCCGTAGATCCCATTCGTGATAAGGAGACCATTGATATGGAATTACAGCTAAAGGACCTTGAAACCGTAGAGAAAAAGTTGGACAAGGTAAAACGTGCGGCAAAAACTGGTAATAAGGAGGCCCAGAAGGAAGAGGCTGTGCTACTGAAATTAAAGGAAGGTCTGGAGGCCGGCACCTCCGTACGCGCGATTGCCGTTGAAAAGGATGCCCGAAAGGAATATGTGAATCCCCTACAGTTCATAACGGACAAACCGGTAATGTACGTTTGCAATGTGGACGAAGAATCTGCCGTAAACGGGAATTCCTATGTGGAAAAAGTACGAAATGCCGTAGCCCAAGAAGAGGCGGCCATTCTGGTTTTGGCCGTAGGAACGGAAGCGGATATCACAGAGTTGGTGACTTATGAGGAACGGCAAATGTTCCTTGAAGATATGGGGCTAGATGAACCGGGTTCAGCTAAACTGATACGGGGTGCCTACAAATTATTGAACTTGGAAACCTACTTCACTGCCGGTGAAAAGGAAGTTCGTGCTTGGACCATTCCCATTGGGGCTACCGCTCCACAGGCTGCCGGAGTAATCCATACCGATTTTGAAAAGGGCTTTATCCGGGCCGAGGTCATCTCCTATGCGGACTATGTAAGTTATGGGAGTGAGCAAAAGGTTAAGGAAGCCGGTAAAATGCGGGTAGAAGGAAAGGACTATATTGTACAGGACGGGGATGTAATGCACTTCCGCTTCAACGTTTAAAAAGTTCTTCTGAAACCGAAGATTTCTTCAAAGAACGTCAGCTGGCCATCGTAATCCCGCAAAAAAGGATTCGGGCCCATAAACAATCCGCTTTACTTTTAGCGAATGTTTAAAAAGTATTCCGCTTCGGGTATTGGAATCCTACTGGCTATTTTTGGGGTAGTGCTCTTTTCCACAAAAGCAGTTATGGTAAAGCTGGCCTATGACTATGAAGTGGACCATGTTACCCTGCTTTTGTTCCGAATGGGTTTTGCCCTTCCTTTTTATATTTTCATTGCACTATGGAAGAAACCCTTGCACCCTAAGGAAATCCGAACCAAAGATTACGTTTGGATCGTATTTTTGGGATTTGTAGGATACTACCTGGCCAGCTTGTTCGATTTTATGGGGCTGCAGTACATAAAGGCCGGATTGGAACGGCTTATCCTTTTCATTTATCCCACTATAGTAGTATTGCTGTCCTGGCTTTTCTTTAGAAAAAGAATCACCAAGTCCCAGATATGGGCCATATTGCTTACCTATCTTGGAGTAGTCGTTACGTTTTGGAGTGAAATCCGGATTGAAGGTGACGCTGTTTTGTGGGGCGGATTTTTGATTTTACTTAGTGCAATTACCTATGCTTCTTATTTGGTAGGCAGCGGTTGGCTTATTCCAAAATTTGGCGTGCTCCAGTTTACATCCTATGCCATGATCGTATCTACGCTATGTGTAGGTTTACATTATGGTATTTCGGGAGATTTTGCACTTACCCATTATCCTTGGGAAGTATACGCATTGGGACTGGCCATGGCACTTTTTGCAACCTTGATTCCCTCCTTTTTGGTTTCCGCCGCCATTGAAAGGCTTGGAGCATCCACTTTTTCCATTTTTGGAAGTTTAGGACCAATTTCCACTATCGTCTTGGCCTATTTCCTGCTGGATGAGCGGATAACAGGTCTTCAGATGTTTGGAATGTTGATTGTAATAGCTGGTGTAAGCCTAGTTTCCACAAAGGGCAAGACCAGGGGTTAAAGTGTAAAGAATGGCTTGGTGTACACTCCTTATTTTAAAGGTGGCTTTAATACTCCAACGTGAATCCGGTGGCCTCGGCTATCAACAAATTCCGTACTTTCGTTGTTAATTACTTTCCTGGGCACCCATTTTGATTTTTGCCTCGAAATTTTATATTAGCAAGGATAAACCCACTTTAAATGGCTCAAACGCAATATACCGAAGATAATATTCGCTCGCTGGATTGGAAGGAACACATCCGTATGCGTCCCGGAATGTATATCGGTAAGTTGGGCGACGGCTCCTCAGCAGACGATGGGATCTATATTCTCCTTAAGGAGGTATTGGATAATTGCATCGATGAATTTGTTATGGGTGCGGGTAAGACCATCGATATTTCAATTCAGGGAGAACGGGTCATTGTTCGGGACTACGGTCGGGGCATTCCCTTGGGCAAGGTAGTGGACGTTGTGTCCAAAATGAACACCGGTGGCAAATACGATACACGGGCCTTTAAGAAGTCCGTTGGACTGAATGGAGTGGGTACCAAAGCGGTGAATGCCCTTTCTACCTTTTTTAAGGTGGAATCCACTAGGGATGGCAAATCCAAATCCGCGGAATTTGAGATAGGGGAACTCAAGAATGAAGAATTGTTGGAAGAGACGGCAAGAAGGCGCGGTACCAAGGTTACCTTTATCCCGGATGAATCTATCTTTAAAAAATACAAATACCGTAATGAGTATGTAGAACGCATGGTCAAAAACTATGTGTATCTCAATCCGGGCCTCACCATTGTATTCAACGGCGAAAAATTCCATTCCGAAAACGGATTAAAGGATTTATTGGAGGATAACAACAATGTGGAGGACATGTTGTATCCCATCATACATTTAAAAGGTAACGATATAGAGATCGCCATTACCCATAGCAAGACGCAGTACAGTGAGGAATATCATTCCTTTGTTAACGGACAGCATACCACGCAGGGAGGTACACATCAGTCCGCGTTTCGCGAGGCTGTTGTAAAGACCATTCGAGATTTCTATGGAAAGAACTATGATTCCTCGGATATTCGAAAATCAATCATCTCCGCAATTTCCATTAAGGTTATGGAACCGGTTTTCGAAAGTCAGACCAAGACCAAGTTGGGCTCTACCGATATGGGTGGAGGTCTCCCTACGGTACGTACGTATGTCAATGATTTTGTGGGAAGACAACTGGACAATTATTTGCATAAAAACCCGGATACGGCAGAGAAGCTGCAGCGTAAGATCATGCAGGCCGAAAAAGAACGGAAGGAACTTTCAGGTATTCGAAAATTGGCTCGGGAACGGGCAAAAAAAGCCAGTTTGCACAACAAAAAGCTGAGGGATTGTCGTGTACATCTAGATAATATGAAGAACGATAGGAGGCTGGACAGCACGTTGTTCATTACCGAAGGTGATTCCGCTTCCGGATCAATAACCAAGTCTAGGGATGTGAATACGCAGGCCGTGTTCAGTCTTCGTGGAAAGCCTTTGAATTCCTATGGCATGTCCAAAAAAATCGTTTATGAGAACGAGGAATTCAATCTTCTGCAGGCGGCATTGAACATAGAGGATTCCATGGAGGAACTTCGCTACAACAACATTGTAATCGCAACGGATGCGGATGTGGATGGAATGCATATCCGGTTGCTATTGATAACCTTTTTTCTCCAGTTTTTTCCGGAACTGATCAAGGAAGGGCACTTGTACATCCTGCAGACGCCTTTGTTCCGTGTTAGGAACAAGAAGGAAACCATTTACTGTTACAGCGATGAGGAGAAGAAGGAGGCTATGGCCAAGCTAACCGGAAAGCCCGAAATTACAAGATTCAAGGGTTTGGGGGAAATATCCCCTGACGAATTCAAGCATTTTATTGGCGATGACATCCGATTGGAACCCGTAATGTTGGATAAAGCGATGTCCATTGAACAGTTATTGAATTTTTATATGGGCAAGAATACCCCCGATCGTCAAAAATTCATAATTAACAATCTTAAAGTAGAAGTAGATCTAGTTGAAGATAACCAATTGTAAAACAAAATTATACGTATCTGTTCTGAATGGAAGAGAATGAAGAAGTGAACGAGAGTCCTGAACAAAACCCGGACAGTTCCCAAGATGCCCTCACCCGGGTTACGGGCATGTACAAGGATTGGTTTTTGGACTATGCTTCCTATGTTATTTTAGAACGGGCCGTACCTGCTATAGAGGACGGGTTTAAACCTGTGCAGCGCCGTATCATGCACGCATTGAAGGAACTGGATGACGGCCGCTACAATAAAGTGGCCAATGTTGTTGGCCATACCATGCAATACCACCCCCATGGAGATGCCAGTATTGCCGATGCCATGGTTCAAATAGGTCAAAAAGACTTGTTGATAGATACCCAGGGGAACTGGGGAAACATACTTACCGGGGATAGTGCTGCTGCCTCCAGATATATTGAGGCCCGGCTTTCCAAATTTGCCTTGGACGTTGTCTTTAGCCCTAAGATTACGGAATGGCAGCTTTCCTATGATGGTAGAAAAAAAGAACCGGTAAACCTGCCGGTAAAATTTCCGTTATTGTTGGCCCAAGGTGCAGAAGGTATCGCCGTAGGTCTTTCCACAAAGATACTTCCCCATAATTTCAACGAGCTAATAGATGCGTCCATAAAGCATCTGAAAGGACAACGTTTTAAGCTGTTCCCAGATTTTCCGACTGCCGGCATTATTGATGTAAGTAATTACAATGATGGCTTGAGGGGAGGCAAGATACGTGTCCGGGCCAAGATTTCCCAAAGGGATAAAAATACCTTGGTCATCAATGAGATTCCCTTTGGAACCAATACGTCCTCTTTGATCGATTCTATTCTTAAGGCCAATGACAAGGGAAAAATAAAAATCAAAAAAATAGAGGACAATACAGCGGCCGAGGTAGAAATTTTGGTTCATCTACCCAGTGGCATCTCTCCGGACAGGACCATTGATGCCCTATATGCGTTTACATCTTGTGAATCATCCATTTCTCCTTTGGCCTGTATCATCGAAGACAACAAACCTTTGTTCATTGGGGTCACGGAGATGTTAAGGCGTTCTACCGATGCCACTGTAGAATTATTGAGACAAGAGTTGGAAATCCAACTTTCCGAACTTCAGGAACAATGGCATTTTGCTTCATTGGAACGTATCTTCATTGAAAACCGAATCTATAGGGACATTGAGGAAGAAGAGACCTGGGAAGGGGTAATAACCGCAATAGACAAAGGATTGAAACCCCATACCCAACATCTAAAAAGAGCGGTAACCGAAGAGGATATTGTACGTTTGACGGAGATTCGTATAAAACGTATTTCCAAATTCGATTTGGACAAGGCGCAACAGCATTTGGAAAGTTTGGAAGAAAGAATTGCCCAAACCCAACACCATCTGGATAATTTGGTCGATTTTGCCATTGATTATTTCAAAGACTTGAAATCAAAATATGGAAAGGGACGTGAGCGCAAATCTGAAATTCGAATTTTTGATGATATTGAGGCGACCAAAGTAGTCATACGCAATACCAAACTCTATGTAAACCGGGAGGAAGGTTTCGTTGGTACATCGTTACGACGTGATGAATATGTAACGGATTGCAGTGATATTGATGACATTATCGTTTTTACAAAAGATGGAAAAATGATGGTGACCCGGGTAGATACCAAAACCTTTGTAGGCAAGAATATTATCCATGTCGCCGTATTCAAGAAAAAGGACAAGCGTACTATTTATAATATGATTTATAAAGATGGTAGGGGAGGTGCCACATACATAAAGCGTTTTGCAGTTACCAGTATTACTAGGGATAAGGCCTATGAGCTAACCAGTGGTAAGGCAGGTACCGATGTATCGTATTTTTCAGCTAATCCCAATGGCGAGGCCGAAGTGGTTACCGTAAACCTAAGGCAAGTAGGAAGTATCAAAAAATTGAAATGGGATATGGATTTTGCCGATGTATTGATCAAAGGAAGGGCCTCCAAAGGAAACATTGTTACCAAGTATTCGGTAAAACGTATAGAACTTAAGGAAAAAGGATTATCAACTTTAAAGCCCCGTAAGCTTTGGTTCGATGAAACCGTTCAGCGTTTGAACATGGATGAACGCGGAGAATTTCTGGGAGAATTTACAGGGGAAGACCGCCTACTTATCATCAATCAAAATGGTCTGGTAAAGACGGTTATCCCAGAGCTTACGCTCCGTTTTGATGATGATATGATCGTGTTGGAAAAATGGGATCCCAACAAACCACTCTCCGCAATTCATTGGGAGGGCGAGAAGGAGCTATTCTATGTAAAGCGATTTTTGATTGAAAACCCGGACAAGGAAGAAACTATTATAACAGACCATTCCAAGTCCTACTTGGAAAAAATGTTTACGGATTATCGTCCAAGGGCAGAAATAGTTTTCTCCAAAAAGAGAGGGCAGGACCGAAAGAACAATCTGGAAATCAATTTGGAAGAATTCATATCAGTGAAAGGGATTACCGCAATGGGCAATCAATTGACCAAGGAGAAAGTACTTGAAATCAATGCTTTGGATCCATTGCCCTATGAACCTCCCGAACCTAAGGATACCATGGATATTGAGGTGGTGGACGAGGAAAATGTAGCTTCCGAAACAAAAGGGGGCAAATCCGAGTCTAGCGGTGAGGACGAAGGAAAAAATGATAATGAGCAAACTACGCTTTTCTAATTGAAGTAGTGGAAAAACTTCAAGAAGATACCATAATTCCACCCATAATATTAAGTTAACACAAAAATAAGATTGGGATAACTACGGATATATGTTTAAGGAAAGTAGGAAATTATCGCCTAGAACCCTATAAAAGACGAACATTTTGCTTTTTTGAAACTAATAGCCTTATATTTAGCCCAAACTGATTGTTAGATGGATTTTACCAACCCCTTGGTATATGGTGTACCTTGTTTTATAGCTTTTATCTTATTGGAGTTAACCTATAGCAAAACCCACGGGGATGATGACCTTTACAATTGGAAAGATTTGTTCGCAAGCGGTTTTATGGGTGTTGGATCGGCAATCTTGGGTCCTTTGTTCAAGGTGATATTCGCTATTGTATTGTTTGAATATACCTATGAACTTTTTAATCCGGAAATAAATGGAGTTCGTACCAATATCATGGGGTATGCTTCCTTTGGTTATGCTTGGTATGTTTGGTTACTCTGTCAATTGGCGGATGATTTCACGTATTATTGGTTTCATAGGGCCAACCACGAAGTTAGGGTGCTTTGGGCCGCCCATATCGTGCATCACTCTTCAGATAATTTTAATCTGGGAACGGCGGTTAGAAATGGTTGGTTCACAATAGTTTATAAACCTTTGTTCTATATGTGGATGCCGGCTATTGGGTTCCCTCCGGAAATGGTAATGGTATGTTTGGGGATAGAGGCCCTATGGCAATTTCAGCTACATTCCGTATATGTTCCAAAAATGGGTTGGATAGAGAAGATTTTCAATACACATACCATGCATCAGGTACACCACGCACAGAATGTTGAATATTTGGATAAGAATCATGGTGGATTCCTTAATATATTTGACAAGCTATTTGGAACCTGGAAAGAACTGGATGATGATATCGATGTAAAATATGGGGTAATCCATTCACCTGAATCCTACAATCCAATGGTCATCCTTACCCATGAGTATAAAGATATCTGGAATGACCTTAAAAAATCAAAAAAGCTTTCCCATAAGTTAATGTATATTTTTGGACCTCCGGGCTGGAGCCATGATGGGAGTACCTTAACGGTGAAACAACAACAACGTCTTTTTGAGGAACAGAAAAAGATAAATCCCAAATTGGCCTATAGCCGGCCTAATTAGTCCGATACTCTGGAAGTTGAATCATTCGCTTCTGCTTTCCAAAGCGTCTTCTTTTTTTCGCAATTTCATATTCAAAAATTCTATCAGCAATGAAAAAGCGATAGCAAAGTATAGGTAGCCTTTTGGAATGGCGCCGATTTCCTGATCAAAAATTTTGGTATGGCTTAGATGTGCCGCTTCCGCAATTAACATAAAACCGATAAGAATCAAAAAAGAGAGTGCCAATAGCTGCATGGAAGGATGCTTGTTGATAAAGACCCGTATGGGATTGGCAAACACCATCATTATTATGATAGAAATGACAACGGCAATGATCATGACTATTAAGGCATCCATGGGACTATCGCCTATTCCATTGGTCATACCAACTGCCGTAAGAATAGAATCTATGGAAAATATAAAATCAATGAGCACTATTTGAACTATCGCGTTTGAAAAGCTTGTAATTTTCTTTGCATCCAATTCATCCTTATCGTGGGAGGGCAGCTCAACTTTTTCATGAATTTCCGAGGTGCTTTTGTAAAGGAGGAACAGTCCCCCAAAAAATAAAATTAAAGCTTGGCCACTTATCCCAGTAGTGAGCCAAGGGGAGTCAATATAGTAGAAAGGGTTTTTTAAGCCTATCAAAAAAGAGACGGCGAACAGTAGGATTATGCGCTGCACCATGGCCAAAAGCAATCCTATATTGGTGGCCCTCTTCCGTTGGTTTTGGGGCAATTTATTGGCTACTATGGAAATGAAAACTATATTATCTATTCCAAGTACGATTTCCAAAAAGGTCAAGGTCAACAAAGCGACCCACGCATCGGGGCTTGCAAAAAATTCAAACATATTCAGTTGGTTTTTATAGCGGTTCCTCTAGATTTTTGGCTTTGGCCAACTATATTGTACTCAAACGTATAGGAACTATCGGTAGTTGACAATATCTTCATGTGCACGGACTTCTCCTCAGATTTGTTCTTGGGGTTTATTTTCTTTACGATGTATTCACAATCGTTTATCCAACGAACGGACGAGGTATCCGCCTTTCCCTCAAAATAATCAATTTCAATAGTATCATTACGGTGAAAAGTGGTCATAACTTCCTCTCCATCAATTTGAGTTGTAAAGGAGAAGCTCCCTTGCTTAAATCGGGCGCAATCCCTTTGTGGCCCATAGCAGGATGCGATTATAAAAATTACATATAAGGTAGGGATTAGTTTTTTGAACATGACACAAAATAAACAAATTAATGGCTAGTCACCACCATAGATCTTGAAACTTCCGTCGGAATGAAGAATAATAATTTTGTCGACCGATTTATGTCGCTCACCTATATTTGGACTTTGAGCTTTTTTAAGAAGCGATGGGGTAGGGGTCATAGGCAGATCTGTGTCCGATGTTTTGGGAAATGTCCCCTTCCCTTTTAAAAACCAATATAAATCTACTTCGGGGAAGGTGTCATTGACCTTAAGTATAAAATCCAAACTTGGCTTGTTGCGACCCGTGAGCAAATGTGAAATACTAGATCGCTGCACACCAATCCTGTCCGCAAATGCGGAAGCGGAAAGATCATAGTAACGCAACAACTTCCGCAATCGTTTTGTAAAATCTTCCTGATTTACCATTGTAACTAATCTTCTCTCAATGTAACGCTTACTATAACTTAATGGAAGTAGAATCAACCACTTGCGTTTAAAAAACTAATTATTTGTATTTAAATAAAATAGCTTAAAATACTGATATACAAATGCTTAGTTAAATTTCATAATTAACGCCCCAAAGTTGTATACAAATGTACAAATAGATATATACAAAATGTATACATAAGTAACTTATATAGATACAATTGTAATTGCTAATGCTATTACTTTTGTATCATAGCTGTATGCCCAATGCCCTTTCAAGATTTAGATTACTCGAACATTAAGGAAAAAAGTATCCTCGGTCGCTATGTGTCCCACCGTCAACTGGCAAAGTATGTGAATACATTACGCGAACCATTTTCAGTTGAGACCATCGGATTGTCCGTTGAAAACCGTTCCATTGAAAGTATTACCGTGGGCTCGGGAAAGCAACGAATATTAATGTGGTCCCAAATGCACGGTAACGAGTCTACGACAACCAAGGCGGTTTTGGATCTTATGAATTTTTTGAACTCCGAAATGGGAGATTCCTTAGCTATTCTTCAAAAATGTACTCTACGTATAATACCCATGTTAAATCCTGATGGTGCTGAGGTCTATACCCGAGTCAATGCCAATAAAGTTGACCTTAATAGGGATGCCAAAAAGCTTACCCAACCTGAGAGCAAATTATTGCGAACGGCTTATGAGGGTTTTCAACCCCATTTTTGCCTGAATCTACACGATCAGCGTACAATTTTTAATGTAGGCCATACCCCAAAACCCGCTACGGCCTCTTTTCTGGCACCGGCCGGCGACGAGCAAAGAACTATAACCGAATCCCGAAGAAAAAGTATGAAGCTCATTGGGGCTATTGATCACGGATTAAATTCCTGTATTCCGGGACAGATAGGAAGGTATGACGATACCTACAACGCCAAATGCGTTGGAGATACCTTTCAAGCGCTGGGTACCCCTACAGTGTTATTCGAAGCAGGACATTTTGTCGATGACTATGAGCGCGAACAGACCAGAAAGTATATTTTTTATGCCCTGATTTTGGCCTTGAGGAATATCTCCGAGGATGGGTACGAGTGCTTTACTGAAACGGATTATTTTAATATACCAGAAAACAACAAACTGTTTTTTGACATATTGATTCGGAACGCTAGCGCAATAAACACCTCGTTTAATGGAAAAGATAGCCTTGGAATTTTGTATACAGAGGTGTTGAAAGATGAAAAAATACACTTTGTTCCGAAAATTGAAATGGTTGGCGAGTTGGAAGGTTATTTTGGGCACCAATCCTACAACTGTTTAAATGGCAATGATTTAAAACTTTTAAAACAACAGCCTTTTTGGGAAGACATTGCAGACTAGTTTTGTATTAATTTGTCAAAAAATATACATTTATTACGTTTTCGTTAAAAAAACGCAAGTTTTACTGCGTTTAATTTCTTAATTTTTTATTTTAGCCGTAAAATTTATAGAGATGGGTAAAGTAAAATTGGATGAAATAGATCACCAGATTTTGGATATGTTGATTGACAACACCAGAACACCATTTACAGATATCGCCAAAAAACTTTTGATTTCCGCCGGAACGGTCCATGTTAGGGTCAAAAAAATGGAAGAGGCTGGTATTATTAAAGGGTCTTCGCTTACTCTGGACTATGTACAATTGGGTTACGCCTTCATCGCTTATGTAGGAATATTTCTGGAAAAAACGCATCAGACCAAATTTGTAATCGAACGTTTGGAACAAATACCCAATGTTACTATTGCCCATATCACAACGGGTAAGTTCAACATTTTTTGCAAAATCCGGGCAAAGGATACTACGCATGCCAAGAACATTATATTTAGAATAGATGATATTGATGGCATAAGTAGAACCGAGACCATGATTTCCTTAGAGGAAAGCTTCAATGACAAAAAACGGTTAATGCATACTATATTTAACGAACTCTAAGGCATAAAGAGTTTTCTACTTTAATCAGTTTTCCTGCACTTTTAACAAATAAGTCCAGAATACATGAAAACATCAGAAATACAATTGCCGGACGGTAATGTATTCTATAAAACCTATATAGATGTACTAGGTGAGGTGGAACTAACGGATTTTCTGCAAAAACAGTTAGAGAACTTTCCCCAATTCATCAATAGTATTCCAGATAGCAAATGGCAGTATGCCTATGAAGAACAAAAATGGACCGTTGCCGAAGTTCTATTGCATGTAATAGATGCCGAACGTGTTTTTCAATATAGGGCCTTGCGCTTTGCACGCGGGGACAGGACGGCATTGCCAGGTTTTGATCAGGATGAATACGTTGAATTATCGGGAGCGAATAGAAGATCTAAGGAAAGTCTTATCGAAGAGTATCGAGCTGTAAGACGTGCATCAATAGCTCTTTTTACTAGTTTGGACAGGCAAAGGCTTACGGCTAGCGGTACTGCAAGCGACATGTCCTGGAGCGTTGCAGCTTTGGGATTTGTAATATGCGGACATCAAAAACACCACCGCAACATCCTAAGGGAACGTTACTTATAGGAATCAATCAAAATCTCCGTCGTCGTCCGGTTCACTGTCAGAGTTCATTTCCGTCTCCATTTCTTGAGCGTCGACTTCCTCTAAAACGGGCTCCGATTTTGAATCCAATTCCTTTTCTATAGTATCTTCAAAGTTGGAAATAAAATTGGAAAGTGATTTGCTGATTTTTACCAAATACAGAATGTCCTGGGTTCTTAGCTCAACAGCCTCTACAATTTCCCCATGGGCATTTTTAAAGGTAATGATATCATCGTCCCCATAACCATCCGGATAGGTTTCAATGAGCAACGCGGCCAAAGCGTGATCCAATTTTTTGTAATCAACCAATTTTCGTATCATAACTAGGTCAGATTAAATTTGGGTATTAAACTGAGCCTAAACTATATATTTTTTTTATTGGAAAATGCAAAGAGTTGTCAAACCCTATTTTTAGTATATGTATGACTTATTCTTTGAAGTATGAGAAAGCGGAATGGAAAAGGTCGTCCGGAATTTTAACATCTACCACCGGTTCACCAATATGCTGTAACAGCACAAAATTAATAGTCCCATAAGCGTTTTTCTTATCAAATTTTAACAAGGTCAAGATACTTTCTATATCCGTCTTCTGAAATTCCGGTTTAGGGTACTTGGAAAGAAAAACGGTCTTTATATCCTCCAGTTGATTTTTAGGGAGTCCGGTAATTTTAAATGAAAGATAGGCTTCCAGTATCATTCCAATGGCAATGGACTCACCATGTAAAAGGGTTTCATGTGCTTCACTTTCCAGAAAATACGATTCAATAGCATGACCAAGAGTATGGCCAAAATTCAATATTTTTCGTATGTTCTGCTCAGTGGGATCTTGGAGGACCACATTGTTTTTGATGATTACCGAAGTATGGATCAACGTATCCATTGCTTTAAAATCAGAAACGGATTTTAAGATATCCCAATATGAAGCATCCTGAATGAGTCCATGCTTTAGCATTTCGGCAAAGCCACTTTGCAATTGCCTTTCTTCCAAGGTTTTTAAAAAATCGGATAGTATTAAAACCTTTCTGGGCTGATTGATTACCCCAATCTGGTTTTTAAGGGATCCCAAATCCACGCCTGTCTTTCCACCAACGGAAGCATCTACCATAGATAGCAATGTAGTGGGTACATTTATAAAATCAATACCTCTTTTAAAAGTAGAAGCTACAAATCCACCCAAATCACAAAGTACGCCGCCACCTAAATTTATGAGCAAGCTTTTTCTGTCTCCATCGAGTTCGGACAATGCGTTCCAGACCTTCACACAGGTCTCGATGTTCTTATTTTCTTCCCCTGACTCTATTTCCAAGACCTCAAACGAAAATTCTGTTCGAAGCCCATTACGAAATGGAGTTAGACAATGCTTTCGCGTATTCTCGTCTACAAGGATAAAAATTTTGGAATACTTCTCGCCGGATAAGTGTTTATCAAGCGCATCATAGGCCTTCTGGTTAAAGTGCACGGAATATGAAGAGGTAATAATGGATTCCATCAAAAATTCAATAGTAGTTTTCGTGTGAACGAAAATTTTTTATGCTTTAAGGGATACAAAATAAAGGTTATTTTTTATCAATGGAATACAATTTCTGTCTTTATATTTGATTCCGTTTGAAATCTATGAAAATGGATCGAATTTTTGAGAATACTGCAACGGCCTTTGCCCTCAAGACAGACTCGGAACTGGAGCGGGCCTATTTCCTTTTTAAGCTGATCGCCAATGAACCACTGGTAAAAATGGGGACAGCGGTCACCAACTTTGCGATAAAGGCCCACTTGCCTGTGGAAGGATTGATTCGTGCCACGGTCTTTGACCATTTTTGTGGAGGCGTCAGTGAAGAGGATTGTATGCCCATAGTGGATAAAATGTGGGAAAAGGGCGTCTGTTCCGTTTTGGATTACTCCGTTGAAGGCAAAGATGAGGAAGACCCCCTAGATAATGCTTTGGCGAAGGTTTTGAAAGTCTTGGATTTTGTAAAGGAAAAGGACGCTATTCCTTTTGCTGTTTTTAAACCAACAGGGTTTGGACGTTTTGCACTTTTTCAAAAGATGAGTGAGGGAAAACCCCTTACCAAAACTGAAAAAGCAGAATGGGAGAGGGTAGTAGGTAGGTATGAGACCGTTTGCAAAAAAGCCCATGACCTTGAAGTTTCCCTTTTAATAGATGCCGAGGAAAGTTGGATGCAAGATGCGGCGGATAGTCTCGCCGAAGACATGATGCAAAAATTCAACAAGGAAAAACCTTTTATTTTCAATACGTTACAGATGTATCGCTGGGACCGGATGGACTATCTAAAAAGACTTCAAAAAAGGGCTGAAAAAGATAACTTCAAGATTGGTATAAAGGTAGTACGCGGGGCTTATATGGAAAAAGAGCATGAACGTGCCGAAAATCTGGGGTACCCCAGTCCCATTTGTGCTTCAAAAAAAGAAACCGATTTAAATTTTGATACTGCGGTCAATTATATGATGGAACATTTAGATACTATTTCCATATTTGCCGGCACCCATAATGAAGAAAGTAATTATAAACTATTGGAATTGATACAAAAGAAGGAGATCTCTAATTCCGATACCCGAATTTGGTTCGGGCAGTTGTTCGGGATGAGTGACCATATTACTTTTAATTTAGGCAATAACGATTATAATGTGGCCAAGTATTTGCCATTTGGCCCTGTAAGGGATGTAATGCCCTATTTAATACGTAGGGCGGAAGAAAATACCTCGGTAATAGGACAGACCAATAGGGAATTGGCATTGTTGAAGAAAGAACGGAAGCGTAGAAAGATCTAAAGGGTGTCTTAAAACAAGACGTTTTCCAGAATAGCTTTGTTGGTGCAGTTACGTACCTGCAGTACGGCAATTTTTCCTTTTGCCATTCCTTCAATAAAGTAAACCTTACAAGGCTTGGATTTTGTATCGCTTTTTGCAAAATCAACATCCCCCTCATTCAAAAAATAAGCAATGTCCGTGGAATCCAATGCTTGGGAAATCAGCAGTTCATTTATCGCATCGGAATAGGAAATAGATTTAGATCTAATATCCTTTAAGGTCCTGCAATTTGGGAAGTAACAAAACTCGGCTCCCGTGCCATCGGTCTTTTTCTTTAGGAAAAAGGTCAAAAAAACCAATCCCACGGATAGACCCAACAAATAGTATCCCAAACGCTTTAAAAAGGGCATATTAAAAAATAAGAAAATTGATATCGCTATATTGAAGATCAAACCATTCCCCAACGGATTTATTGGTTAGTATCCCATGATACAGATAGAGGCCGTTGCGCAACCCCTTATCAAATCTTAGTGAATTCTCCAATCCGCCATCTTCACCTAGTTTTAAAAGATAGGGCGTAAAAATATTACTGATAGAAATGGAGGCTGTTTTTGGATAACGGGAAGGTATATTGGGAACACCGTAATGTATAACACCATACTTTTCAATGGTCGGTTTGTTATGAGTGGTAATTTCACTGGTTTCAAAACATCCACCCATATCAATACTAACATCAATAATTACTGCACCCTTCTTCATATGTTCAACCATGGTATTGGTTACGACTACTGGGGAGCGATCTTTTCCCCGTGTGGCGCCTATGGCAACATCACATCGTTTTAGGGCTTTCAACAAATTTTTGGGCTGAATGGTAGAGGTGTAAACCGTTTGTTTTAGGTTGGTTTGTATGTTGCGCAATTTGGTAATGGAATTATCAAATACTTTTACGTTGGCCCCTAAGCCCAAGGCTGATCGTGAGGCAAATTCACCGACCGTTCCGGCACCTATTATGACAACTTCTACCGGGGGCACCCCGCTAATGTTCCCGAACATGAGGCCATTTCCCTTATTGGTGGCCGCCATAATTTCCGAAGCGATCAGCACCGACGAAATCCCTGCAATTTCACTGAGCGAACGTACGGCCGGATGTTTCCCGTCCTCGTCCCGTATATATTCAAAGGCAATGGCGGTAATCCGCTTTTTTGCCATTTCCTCAAAATAGCTCTTGGATTGCGTTTTGATCTGTAGTGCCGAAATTACGGTGGACTGCGGGTTTAGTAAAGCAATTTCCGAAAGGCTGGGAGGTTCTACCTTTAAGAGTAGGGGACAGGAGAATATTTTTTTGGTATCCCGGGTAATTTCCGCTCCGGCATTGGTATAATCCACGTCGGAAAAATGGGCTCCCTCTCCGGCACCGGATTCTATAAGAACACGATGGCCATGCGCAGTAATGGCATTTACCGCATCCGGGGTTAGGCAAATCCTTTTTTCTTGATATTGGTTCTCCTTGGGTATCCCTATAAACAACTCGCCTTTTTGCTTTAGGACCTCTAATTTTTCTTCCTGGGGAAGCAATTGCTGTTTACTAAAGGGAGAGGTTGGTTGATTCATATAATGACTTCCACCCAAGTCTTTTTGGATTGAAATTGAAGGTAAAATTACAATAATTTACTGAAATTCAGATAAACCCTGTTAGGTGCGGAACGCACTATAATTTTAAGTGAAGCCAATTTTTAAGGTTGTCCTGTAATTGCCTGAAGTGCGATTCCAAGTTTCGTGTAGATAGTACGCGGTCTATTTGTTCTGAAAAAGTTTCATTTTCCAACTCCACTAGGTCTTCTTTTTCGGAAACCTCAGAATTTCTTTCCAGGACCTCTGGTTCTTTCTCCGGAACCACACCTTTTTCGCGATAGGTCTGCAATTCCGCTTCCATAGCTTCCAGGTCTATCCCGTGAACATATTTGTCATACAACTTAATTCTAATGAAATAGACAAATGGTACAACTACCATACAAACAGGTAAGAGCCACCAAATGTTTTCAGTGTCAACATAGTCGTCACCGGAGAAAAAAGCTTCGAACAACTGAAATGCAAACATTGCAATGGGTATAAGAAGGATATGATACCACCAATCCCTTGATGTAAAAAACCATATTAACAAAAGTATGAAAGGAATAATTTTAACACTGAGAAACCATACATATGTTGAAACATCAGCAAAGCCATGGCTATCTATTGTGATTCCCAAAAAAGAAATGGTAGCCTCTGGATCCACAGGTAAATAGTCATACACTTTGTATAGGAATGGCGTAATGGCTATAAAAAAAACTGCCAAAGAATCAAGTATCATTTTTTTCTTGATTCTACTCTTTTTTATTTTGTCCGTCATTGAAAATAGATACTAAACTATAGTTTGCAAACGACGAAAACCTAAAAAAAGTATATGAAAAAAGGGCAATTTGAAATTGCCCTCTAATTCTTTCTGTGAGAAAATGTTCTACCTTTTGCCAGGTTTAGATTTTACTTTGTCCTTATGAATCCCTTGCTCTTGTGTTTGATCTCCATCCGCATTACTATATGCTTCTGCAGAAAAAGCCAACAAAGCCACAACAGCCAATAAGCCAAATACAATTCTTTTCATTTTCATGGTCCCGAGGTTTTTAGTTAGAAATTGGACAAATGCTCTAATGCAAATGTAGGAAAAATAGGGGTAACAAATCGGCGTAAAATGTTAAAATTGAGTATTTCACCGATAAAATCATCTATTTTATCGAAAATTATGCATTTCATCGAAAAAATGCAATAAAACTTTAGTTTAAGCGATAAGCTCAAGATTTCGTTAACATATCCGCATATTTTAAAGCTTGCCTAGTACCCGAAAACATCTGTCATAAGTGTTAAAAAAAAAGTTTTCGAGTGTGCTGATCAATAACTTCAATAGTAATTTTTGATACATTCTCCGGGAGAAAGGAATTAATTTTTTCCGGCCATTCCATAAAAATCCATACATCCTGGCTCAAATAGTCCTCCAAGCCCAAATCCAAAGCTTCGGTTTCTTCCTCCAACCGGTAAAAATCAAAATGATACCCCAAAACCTCCCCGGTTTTCAAATAATATTCGTTTACGATACCAAAAGTAGGACTAAAGGCGGATCCCTCACCACCTAATTCTTTGACCAAAGCTTTGATTAGGGTTGTTTTCCCCGCTCCCATTTCCCCATAAAAACAAAGTATTTTGGATTGGACTTTATGAAGAATTTGTTGTGCTATCTGGTCAATTTGATTTTGTGAATAGATTATCTTCTGCATTTTTAAGATAAAACACGGACAATTCCGAAGTAATTCGTAGTTTAGGCAATTGGATAAAGATACAAAAGATGGGGTCGTTTTGGCAACGAAAGTACATATTGGAAGTCTTACTGGCAATGTTAATAGTTTTGGTTCCCTTTTCAATATACATACATCTTTACTTTGATGATAATGCTCAATCTATTCATTTTTTTGGTTTTGAATATCATCATGATCTAGCAAATAATGCAATATTTCTTTGGTCCTTACTTACTAGACTTATCCCATTTTTGTTATGTGTTGTATGGTTTTTGACCAATCCCTATTGGTGGCGCTATTTCATTTTTGCACCACTAATTTATTGGACAGATTCTCTGGCTACAGAGGTTTTTATTTTCAATGAAGTAATAGAAAACAATCTAGTGTTTTTTTCAATTCTTATTAATATGGCCATTATTGGTCTGTTGGTATTTTTTCGGCAAAAATCTACTAGAAATAGTAATACTATTTCAAAGATATTCGGGTCAAAGCAAAATGGGTTTACCCAAAAGTATTCTAGACTTCACAAGGCTATTGATAAAGAGGCCCGGTCATTAACAAAGGCCAAGCGGGTTTTACCAAAAAATGAGTACCTCAGGAAATTAATGGTCATAAGAACCTTTATAAAGAATTCCCTGGATCATCCAACCTCACAAAGTAGTGGTCCAAGGCCAAAAGGCAAATGGGATTTTCTAATCGCGTCATTGTTGGTTTTCACTCCTTTTCTGATTCAATCCTATAAATTTATTCCAGAAAACGTTGAGGAATATAAGGTTTTATGGTTTACACTAGATAACCAGGGTTTTGTAGATGTAAACACATTTTATTGGTTTGTATGCCTTAAGTTGGGTTCATTACTTCCAATGGTCATATGGTTCTTTACTTCCAAAAACTGGTGGCGTTACGCAATTCTTTCCCCAATAGTTTTAATGTTCTATCAGTTGTTGGAGGGTATTGCGCCTCAAAAAATTACAGATGAAATTTCCTTTTTTCAGGCATTACCTTTAATAATTGGGGTTGTTTGCTTTCTCACGTGGATAGCCCATATGGTAAGACGGAAGACAAAAATTTTGGAACTGTATGATACCATTACCCACGAAATAGAGGACATGCTATCCAAAATAGGATCTCATAACGAAATGTTTTCGGAAAAAGAAGCGGAGTTCAAAGACCTAAAAGAAAATACAGAGGGAATACAAGAAAAGCAACGTATTGATTTGCTTATGGATCTGCGTGAAGAATTGTTGAAGGAATATGCATTGAAAAACAGGATGTAATTAATCCTTATCGCCCATCTTTTTTTGGGTCTGCTCAATTTCTTCCGTAATCTCTTTTAGAAGTCGCTTTAGCTCTTCTTCCTGGCGCAATCTGATCTTATGTTCGATGAGTTGTTCGATTTCCTGTTGTTTCTCCAGGGACAAATTGTCCATATTGGCCATAAGCTCTTCCCTATCCTTGAGCATTTTGCCTTCCCCGGTAATAAGCCATACCACATTGAGTTGCGGGTATACCTTAAGAATATTTTCAATCACATCACTGCCAATGGAGGCATGATTCTTTTTCATTCGAAGCGTATAGCCATTGCTAGCCCCGATGGAGATATCAAATTTCCGGGCACTCAGGCCTGCATATTTGATGAATTGCATTAAACGATCTATAGTCTTAAGCATAAGTGAGAAGGTGTTCTATATCTGTTTGTACAAATATAGGATATTCTTACAGCCTTCAAAATAGGTTTTTTTCTGCAAAAATAAAAATATTTACAATAAAATAGATTTTAAGTTCTATTTCATAGAAAAAAACCTATATTCTAAATATGATAAAAAAAATTAGGAAGTCAATCTTTCCCAAAGAATTCTTGAAAAGAAGAGAAAGGGATAGTGTGCCCAGCAAACCGCTACTGGTAAATTATCTTTTACAGGAAATCGGATTTAATGGAAAAAGTAACATTATGATTCGGAACTAGCCTTGAATATACTTAGGCCATTAATTGTAGAAGGTACGGCAATATTCCACCGAAACCCTAAACAATGGGTCTTGTAGATCCAATCCGCCCTAAATTTATCTCGGTTCTAAAACCACAAAAGGGATAATCATTTCTTCCAAGGAAACCCCGCCATGTTGGTAGGTGTTGCGATAATAACTTACATAATGGTTATAGTTATTGGGATACGCAAAGAACAGATCATTTTTGGCAAAGATGAAGGAGCTGCTCATATTAATACTGGGCAGATGTATTTTTGCCGGACTCTGAGACTCCAATACGTCCTTCCCGTCATAGGTAAGGCTACGCCCGGTCTTATACCTTAAATTGAGACTCGTTTCTTTGTCCCCGATAACCTTTGAAGGATGCTTTACGTTAATAGTACCATGATCCGTGGTAATGATCAATTTCAACCCCATGGCCTGCGCCTGCTGTATAATATCCAACAAAGGAGAATTCTTGAACCAACTTTGCGTCAAGGATCGGTAAGCCTTATCATTAGAGGCCAATTCCTTAATAACTTCCATTTCCGTTTTGGAATGTGAGAGCATGTCCACAAAATTGTAGACGATTACCGTAAGATCATTATCTTTTTGCGACCTAAAATTTTGAGAGAGTTGTTTGCCTTGCTTCAAGCTACTAATTTTATGGTACTCCCATTTTAGATTAAGTCCAAGTCGCTTGATCTGTTCATCCAAAAACTTGTCCTCAAAAAGATTTTTTCCACCTGCATCAGTATCGTTTTTCCACCAGTTAGGATATTTCCGCTCCATATCCAATGGGGTGAGGCCGGAAAAGATGGCGTTTCTCGCATATTGGGTGGCTGTGGGCAAAATGCTGAAATATGCAGATTCCGTGGACTTTTTATAGAAGGACGCCACAGAATCCTCGAAAGCATACCACTGATCATACCTAAGGTTGTCTATTACGATCAATAGGGTGGGGGATTCCTTGATTCTCGGTTGAACCCATTCTTTGAATAGGGTGTGGGACATTACTGGCCCATTGGAGGAGGCAAACCAATCCAAATAATGCTTATCCACAAATTTTCCGAATTGATTGTTGGCCTCCACTTTTTGCGATTCCAAAATCTCGAACATACCACTGTCCTCAATTTCCTCTAACTGAAGCTCCCAATAGATGAGTCTTTTGTAAAGATCTATCCATTCTTCCCAAGAATTTACCATGGACAGATCCATTGATATTTTCCGAAACTCTTGTTGATAGTTGGCCGTGGTTTTCTCGGATACCAAACGGGAATGGTCCAAGTTCTTCTTTAGTGATAATAAAATTTGGTTGGGGTTTACCGGTTTAATAAGGTAGTCCGCAATTTTGGAACCTATAGCTTCTTCCATAATGGATTCTTCCTCACTTTTGGTAATCATGACCACGGGTAGGGAAGATACCATCGATTTAATTTCATTCAATGTATCCAATCCCGAAATCCCGGGCATGTTTTCATCCAGAAACACGATATCCACTCGGGAACGGGTTAGTTCTTCCAGGGCTTCCTGCCCACTTTTACAAGTGATTACGCTATAATTTTTGTTTTCCAAGAAAAGGATATGGGGCTTCAACAAATCAATTTCGTCATCGACCCATAAGATGGTTATCTTACTCATTCCTGCTATTCGGTTTTGTATTTCGCTTGGCCGATTTTGGAAGTAGTATTCCGTGCATCGACCTATATTTTGAATTAGGTTTCAGCACAATTGTATAACTTTGGATTCTTATCAAATTATACACCTATTTTGCCTAAATCAAACAAGCTTAAAATCTTCAATGATCCAATTTACGGATTTATTAGAATCCCTAATACGCTTATTTTTGATCTTATAGCCGACCCTTATTTTCAGAGATTGCGTAGAATCTCACAAATGGGCCTTTCTTATTTGGTATATCCCGGGGCACATCACACCCGATTTCATCATGCCCTGGGGAGTATGCATCTGACACAGCAGGCCATTCAAGTACTTCGCTTTAAGGGAGTTGAGATTACAAAGGAAGAGGAAACTGGATTATTATGTGCCATTTTGTTACATGATATAGGTCACGGTCCCTTTTCACATGCTATGGAGCATAGCATTGTAAATGGAATTGGACATGAACATATTTCGCTTTTATTCATGGAGGAACTCAATCAAAGGTTTAACGGAAGTTTAACGATTGCCTTGGAAATATTTAGAGGAAAACACCCGAAAAAATTTTTGAACCAATTGGTTTCCAGTCAATTGGATATGGATAGAATGGATTATTTAAAGCGTGACAGTTTTTACACCGGAGTAGCCGAGGGTAATATTAACGCGGAACGTTTGATTACCATGCTAACCGTGGCCGGAAATGATTTGGTGGTAGAGGAGAAGGGAGTTTACTCCGTGGAGAAGTTTTTAATGGCCCGTCGTTTTATGTATTGGCAGGTATACCTGCATAAGACAGGTTTGGTAGCAGAACAATTATTGATACGAATCCTTAAAAGAGCCAAGGAACTTTTACGGGAAAATAAGAATTTGCAATGTAGTCCAACACTACTTTTCTTCTTGAAAAATAAAATCACTAAAAACAATTTTGACCCAAATGTTTTGGAAACCTTTTCAAGCTTGGATGATGTAGATATTCTAGCGGCCATAAAGCAATGGCAGGGAAATGAAGATTTTGTGCTTTCCGGATTATGTCGGATGTTGATCAATAGAAGGTTGTTTACCATTAAGTTGAAGAACAAACCCATAGATTCAAAAAAATTGACCAAGCACTTTAAGCGCTTCAAGGAAGCGTATAAACTTTCCGATACCGAGACCGCATATTTTGTTTTTTCCGGAGAAATTGAAAATAGGGCCTATGACGCCCAACAACAGAATATCAACATTTTAAGAAAGAACGGAAAATTACAGGATGTGGCAAGGGCATCCGATCACCTTAACCTTAGGACCCTTTCAAAAACGGTGACCAAGTATTATATCTGTTACCCCAAATATTCTGTTTAACAATTTTTCTTACTTTTGTGCTCATGGTATTTACAGCAGGTCAGATTGCCGGTATTTTGGAGGGTGAAGTAGAGGGAAATCCAGAGATAGCAGTCCATAAACTAGCTAAGATTGAAGAGGGAGAAAAAGGTTCCCTGACCTTTTTGGCCAACCCAAAATACACCTCCTTTATATATACCACAAAAGCATCCATTACCATAGTAAACAAGGATTTTACTCCTGAACAAAATGTAGAGACTACCCTAATAAAAGTGGAGGACGCCTACGAGTCTTTCTCCAAACTTTTGGAATATTACAATCAGGTAAAGAGCAACAAGACCGGAATTGAAGACCCGGTATACCAATCTGATACGGCCACCTATGGAGTAAATTTTTATTTAGGGGCCTTTTCATATCTGGGCAATAATGTAAAAATCGGCAATAACGTAAAAATCTACCCTAACGTCTACATTGGGGACAATGTTACCATTGCGGATAATGTAATCATATTTGCCGGTGCAAAGATTTATTCAGAATCAAGAATTGGAAATAATTGTGTTGTGCATAGTGGTGTTATTATTGGTGCCGATGGTTTTGGGTTCACTCCTGATAAAAATGGGGAATTCAAAAAAGTTCCCCAAACGGGAAACGTCATTTTGGAAGACAATGTAGATGTAGGAGCAGGAACCACTATTGACCGTGCCACTCTGGGATCTACCATTCTGCGACGTGGCGTAAAATTGGATAATCAGATACAAATTGCGCATAACGTAGAAATTGGGGAGCATACCGTTATTGCCGCACAGACCGGTATTGCAGGTTCGGCCAAAATTGGCAAGCGCTGTATGATCGGCGGACAGGTCGGCATTGTAGGGCATATCACCATTGGGGATAATGTAAAAATACAAGCGCAGTCCGGGATAGGGAGAAACGTAAAGGACAACGAAGTATTACAAGGTTCCCCCGCCTTAAATTATGGGGATTACAACAAATCCTACGTACACTTTAAAAATTTGCCTAGAATAGTAAATAGAATCGACCAATTGGAAAAAAGAGATTGACGGTGATCAAAACAGACCAAAAACAGCGGACCATTAAAAAGGAGGTAACCCTTACAGGCGTGGGGCTACATACCGGTGAGAATGTTACACTTAAGTTCTTGCCTGCCGCGGAAAATCATGGATATGCATTTAAACGCGTTGACCTTGAAGGCGAACCAATTATAGAGGCTGATGCAAATTATGTCGTAAATACCCAAAGGGGTACCAATCTAGAAAAACGAGGGGTCAAGATTCAGACCTCGGAACATGTCCTTGCGGCACTTGTGGGGATGGAGATCGATAATGTTTTGATCGAACTGGATTCTCCCGAACCTCCCATAATGGACGGCTCTTCAAAATTCTTTGTGGAAGCTTTGGAAAAGGCCGGAATTGTGGAACAGGAAGCTGACCGTGAAGAATATATAGTAAAGGATGTTATTTCCTATAAGGATGAGGCCACAGGAAGCGAAATTACCGTAATTCCTGCCGAGAGCTACAAAGTTACCGCCATGGTAGATTTTGGGACTAAAGTTTTAGGCACACAAAATGCCACCTTGGAGGATATCTCCGATTTCAAGACCGAGGTAGCGGATGCAAGAACCTTTAGTTTTCTTCATGAATTGGAGATGCTTTTGGAAAATGGTCTTATTAAGGGTGGCGATCTTAACAATGCCATTGTTTATGTGGACAAGGAAATTTCCGAAGAGACTATGAAACGCTTGGAAAAAGCCTTTAATAAGGAAAAGCTGTCCGTAAAGCCAAACGGTATTTTAGATAATCTTACGTTGCATCAGCCCAATGAGGCGGCACGGCATAAATTATTGGACGTAGTCGGTGATTTGGCATTGACAGGTACAAGAATACGTGGAAAAGTAATTGCCAACAAACCTGGGCATTATGTTAACACACAATTTGCCAAGAAACTGGCGAAACTTATAAAACTTGAAAAACGGAATAATGTTCCTCAATATGATTTGAATAAGCCTCCCTTAATGGACATTCATCAAATCATGGCCATGCTTCCCCATAGGCCACCATTTCTTTTGATAGATAGGATTTTGGAGCTATCGGACAAGCATGTTGTGGGCATGAAAAATGTGACCATGAACGAACCATTTTTTGTTGGGCATTTTCCTGGGGCACCGGTTATGCCAGGAGTCTTACAAGTAGAAGCCATGGCCCAAACCGGTGGAATTCTAGTACTCAGCACCGTTCCGGATCCTGAGAACTATCTGACCCTTTTTATGAAGATAGACAAGGTAAAGTTCAAACAACAGGTCGTTCCCGGAGATACCTTGATTTTTAAATGTGACCTCATTTCCCCCATACGTCGGGGAATCTGTCATATGCAAGCTTATGCCTACGCAAATAACAAACTGGTTTCCGAAGCTGAGATGATGGCTCAAATTGTTAAAAGAAAGGAAGAATGAACCAACCGCTGGCATATATTCATCCTGGCGCAAAGATTGCCAAGAACGTAGTTGTAGAGCCCTTTGCCACTATTCATAATAATGTCACTATTGGAGATGGGACCTGGATCGGGTCCAATGTAACCATTATGGAAGGTGCCAGGATAGGAAAGAATTGCAATATATTTCCAGGAGCGGTAATATCCGCTCCTCCCCAAGATTTGAAGTACGAGGGAGAAGAGACTACGGTGGTCGTAGGGAACAATACCACAATTAGGGAATGTGCTACCATCCATAAGGGGACCTCGGATAGGAACAAAACGGTCATTGGCAAAAACTGTCTTATAATGGCCTACTGCCATGTGGCCCATGATTGTTTGATAGGAAATAACTGTATTTTTTCCAATAATTCAACATTGGCCGGACATGTTACCATAGGCGATAATGTAACCTTGGCGGGTTTGGTAGCCGTAAATCAGTTTGTTGCCATTGGAAATCACGCTTTTGTAACAGGAGGCTCTCTGGTCCGTAAAGATGTACCACCCTATGTTAAGGCCGCAAGGGAACCGCTTTCCTATGTAGGTATAAATTCCATAGGTTTGAGACGTAGGGGATATCAAGCTGAAAAAATAAAGGAAATACAGAATATATATCGTATTCTTTATCAAAAGAATTACAATAACTCGCAGGCCGTTCAGATCATCGAAGCAGAAATGGAGGCAACCCCGGAAAGGGATGAAATACTTCAGTTTATCCGAGACTCTCAACGTGGCATCATGAAAGGCTACTTCAGCACAAATTAAATTACTATGGCATCAACGTCCGATATAAGAAAAGGATTATGTATCCGATACAATAACGATATTTACAAGATAATCGAATTTTTGCACGTAAAACCCGGTAAAGGACCTGCATTCGTTAGAACCAAACTAAAAAGCGTAACCACGGGAAAGGTAGTGGACAACACTTTTTCCGCAGGCCATAAAATAGAGGATGTACGTGTGGAAACACGGTCTTATCAGTATTTGTATTCGGAAGGGGAAACCTACCATTTTATGAATACAGATGATTACAATCAAATTACACTTCAGGAAAGCACCTTGGATGCTCCCGGACTGCTTAAAGAAGGGGAAGTGGTAACCATATTGTTCAATACCGAGGATAGCATGCCCTTGTCAGTAGATATGCCGGCCAGTGTTATCTTGGAGGTTACCCATGCAGAACCTGGGGTTAAGGGCAATACGGCTACCAATGCAACGAAACCTGCCACTGTGGAAACCGGAGCTCGAGTAAACGTTCCACTTTTTATCAACGAAGGGGATAAAATAAAGATTGATACTGAGAAAGGAAATTATATGGAGCGGGTAAAAGAATAGGATTTTCTCGGATGTTACCATAAGATTTAAAAATTAAACTTGAACATTTTTAGTTGAAATTCCCCACGACATATTCGCTCAAGCAGATTGCCGCCATTATTGGAAGCGCATATGTAGGGCCCGAAGATTTTCCGGTATTGGGCATGAATGAAATTCATGTTGTACAACCCGGTGACCTAGTTTTTGTAGACCATCCCAAGTACTATGATAAAGCCTTAAATTGTAAGGCTACCATCATACTGATCAACAAGGAAGTAGAATGCCCGGAAGGTAAGGCGCTTTTAATTTCAGATGATCCATTTCGAGATTTCAACGTACTTACTCAATTTTTTACAGCGTTTGAAAAATCTCTGAGCTCCATTTCACCGACCTCAAAGATTGGGGAGGACACCATTGTACAGCCCAACGTGTTCATTGGTAATAACGTTAAGATCGGTAAGGGATGTATTATCCATTCCAATGTTTCCATATATGACAATTGTGTTATTGGAGATAATGTTATAATACATGCAGGAGCGGTTTTAGGTTCGGATGCATTTTATTATAAGAAAAGACCTGAGCGTTTGGACAAGTTAATATCTTGCGGTAGGGTTGTTCTGGAAGATGACGTGGAAATTGGGGCACTTTGTTCCATTGACAAAGGGGTTACGGGAGATACAACGATAAGGAAAGGCACAAAGCTAGACAATCAAGTGCAGGTAGGCCACGATACGGTTATTGGTGAACGGTGTCAAATAGCTTCCCAAACCGGGATAGCGGGGTGCGTAATTATCGAAGATGAAGTTACCCTTTGGGGGCAGGTAGGTATAAGTAGTGCAGTTACCATTGGTAAAAAAGCCGTAATCATGGCGCAATCGGGAGTTAGTAAATCGCTACCCGGAGGGAAGAGCTACTTTGGTACTCCTGTTGATGAGTCCAGGGAAAAATTGAAGCAATTGGTCCACTTGAAACAAATCCCGGAAATTCTCAAGAAATTAGACGAATAATAAACCATTTAACCCTGCAAGTTTAGCTACAAACTTATATTTTTGTGCAGCCTAAATTAAATAAGACAATATGAGTGTTCTAGTCAACAAAGATTCCAAGATTATAGTTCAAGGCTTCACAGGAAGTGAAGGTACTTTCCATGCCGAACAAATGATAGCATATGGTACCAATGTAGTTGGAGGTGTAACTCCAGGCAAAGGTGGACAGGAGCATTTGGGGAAACCCGTTTTTAATACGGTAGAAGAGGCCGTTGAAAAAGTAGGTGCTGACACGACCATAATTTTTGTTCCGCCTGCTTTTGCAGCTGATGCCATAATGGAGGCAGCCAACGCTGGAATAAAAGTAATCATTACGATTACCGAAGGAATTCCTGTTGCGGATATGGTCAAGGCCAATAACTACTTAAAGAACAAGGATTGTCGATTGATAGGCCCCAATTGCCCTGGAGTGATAACTCCTGAAGAAGCCAAAGTGGGAATAATGCCTGGTTTTGTTTTTAAGAAAGGAAAAGTGGGAATTGTATCAAAATCAGGAACTCTTACTTATGAAGCTGCCGATCAAGTGGTTCGTCAAGGATTGGGGATTACCACGGCAATAGGAATAGGAGGCGACCCCATAATAGGCACAACTACAAAGGAAGCCGTAGAACTCTTAATAAATGACCCGGAAACAGAATGTGTGGTCATGATAGGTGAAATTGGGGGACAGTTGGAAGCTGACGCCGCCAAATGGTATCAGGAAAGTGGAAGCAAAAAACCTATCATCGGGTTTATTGCCGGTGAGACCGCTCCAGCGGGAAGGACCATGGGACATGCGGGTGCTATCGTAGGAGGAAGTGATGATACCGCCCAAGCAAAAAAACGTATTATGAAGGAGTGTGGTATCCATGTGGTCGATTCCCCAGCGGAAATAGGAAAAAAAGTAAAGCAAGTAATGGCTTAACCGCCTTTCCTAAAAAACCTATAAATCGGTGTTAAGATAAGTCCCGTCATTATGGTATGAGCGGGATTTTTTTCACCTTTATGTGAAACATGCCTTATATTTGAAGAACATCGCAACAAATAAGAGATCGGATGAAACTTTTAGAAGGAAAAAATGTAATTATTACAGGTGCAAGTAGGGGTATTGGCACGGGTATCGCAAGAGTGTTTGCGGATCATGGGGCCAATGTAGCATTTACCTTTAGTTCTAGTGAGGCGCCTGCCTTGGAGTTGGAAAAGGAATTAGCGGAAAAGGGAGTAAAAGCCAAGGCATATAAAAGCAATGCGGCCAGTTTTACGGAGTCCGAAGCTTTGGTTGCCCAAGTTTTGGAGGATTTTGGAGGAATAGATGTTTTAATAAACAATGCGGGAATTACTAAAGATAATCTCCTGATGCGTATGGGAGAGGCGGATTTTGATGACGTGATCCAAATCAACTTGAAGTCGGTTTTTAATATGACAAAAGCAGTGCAACGAACTCTTTTGAAACAGCGAAAGGGATCCATAATAAATATGAGTAGCGTAGTGGGCGTAAAGGGAAATGCCGGTCAGGCCAATTATGCGGCCTCAAAAGCAGGGATAATCGGCTTTACCAAATCCATTGCCCTGGAACTAGGTTCAAGAAATATTCGTTGCAATGCCATTGCTCCGGGGTTTATAGAAACGGAGATGACAGAAAAACTGGACGAAAAAGTAGTGCAAGGTTGGAGAGAGGGTATTCCATTAAAAAGAGGAGGGACTCCGGAAGATATTGCCAATGCTTGTCTTTTCCTGGCTTCGGATATGTCTTCTTACATCACCGGACATGTCCTTAACGTAAATGGCGGAATGATGACCTAAAGTGTAAAGGACCTTGCTTTTTACATTTCGCCCTTAATGCTTATCCTCAATTTTATGGATGCTCAAACAGTACTCTTACTAATAGCTGCCGCTATATTGGCATTGGGCGTAGTACTCTTTCAGTATCGCTATACATTTAGGGGAAGTAATGGCCTGGATCTTCTACTATCCTCACTAAGATTCATTGCTTTGTTTGGCCTCTTAATACTACTCATAAACCCAAAGTTTACCAAGGCGGAATATAGTATTGAAAAGACGGACCTCGTCCTATTGACCGACAATTCGATGTCCATCCAGGCTTCGGCCGATACTTTGGCATCCGTAGTGAAAACCATTACCCAAAATGAAGGGATTTTGAAAAGGTTTCAGGTAAAACCCTATAATTTTGGAAATTCATTGACAAGTTCGGATTCACTGACCTTTACCGAAACACAAACAGATATTGGTAAGGCCATTTCATCTTTAAAGGATATTTACAATGGTGCTGACCGAAATATGGCCATACTTTTGGCCACTGATGGTAACCAGACGAAAGGAGAGGATTATAGTTTTGTCCTCAAAAATGAAAAAGTACCCATTTACCCTATTGTTATTGGGGATACCACACGATATGAGGATTTAAGGATCGAACAAGTAAATGCAAATACCTTCGCTTTTTTTAAGAACAAATTTCCAATAGAGCTTTACTTGACGTATGAAGGTCACAAAAGTGTAGAATCAACTTTAAAAGTTACCGTAAATGGGAAAACAGTCCATAAGGAAAATGTCGCATTCAATCCATTGGACAACACAAAGACCATAACCGTTTTGCTTACCGCCGAGACCGTGGGGGCCAAAACAATAGAGATTGGAATAAATCCCCTGGAAAACGAAAAGAATAAAGTTAATAACATAAAGAGCCTCGGAATAGAGGTTATAGACGAAAAAACGAATGTAACCATTATTACTGCCAAGGCCCATCCGGATATGGGTACCTTAAAGAAAGCCATTGAAAGTAACGAGCAACGTTCCGTTTCCATTAAAAAACCTCAAGTAGCGATTAATGAATTGGAGAATACCGATGTATTTATCCTATATGAGCCCGACCGTTCCTTCCTTCCCATATACAGATATATACAACAACGAAAAGCAAATTATTTTACTGTTTGTGGCGCAAATACAGATTGGAACTTCCTAAACGAAATACAGAATAACTATTCAAAAGATGCCTATGGTGAAGTGGAGGAGATACTTCCAATTTTAAATAAGGGTTTTGGTCTTTTTGATATCTCAGGATTTGTAATAGACAATCTTCCTCCTTTGGAGGGCGAATTGGGAGAAATACTGATCAGTACTCCCCATGAAATTATATTGGGACAGAGCATTAAAGGAGTTGAGTTGAGTGAACCCTTATTGGCTGTAATATTTAAGGATCAAACAAAAGAAGTGGTCCTCTTTGGGGAGAATCTCTGGAAGTGGCGTATGCAGAGTTATCGGGACAATAAGGATTTCACAAACTTCGATGGAATCATTGGTAAAATCATCTTATATCTTTCATCGAATACTTCCAAAAATAGATTGAATGTCGATTATGAATTAATATACCAAGGGAGCGATGGTGCCAGTATATCGGCCAGGTATTTTGATGAGGGCTTTGAATTGGATCGGAATGCCAATTTAATCCTAAAAATTCAAGGGAAGGAAAACAACATCGTCAAGGAAATTCCAATGTTGCTAAAGGATAGTTTTTATCAGGCAGATTTAGGCGACCTTCCTTCCGGAGATTATACATTTACCGTATTGGTAACCGATGAGAACCTTTCTTCCTCGGGAACCTTTACCATTTTGGATTTCAATGTTGAACAGCAATTTCTTTCCAGTGACCATAAGAAATTGAATCGGTTGGCCATGGATAGCAAGGGTAGGCTGTTTTTTCCCTCCAATTCGGACTCTTTGGTTCAAGAACTTGTGGAAGATCCCCGTTTTTCCCCGGTTCAAAAGAGCAAGGAAAATGTTGTATCTTTAATCGATTTTAGGATACTCCTAATGATAATAGCTACTGCACTTTCTGTGGAATGGTTTATCAGAAAATATAACGGACTAATTTAACACAAATAACTATGGATAGATTACCAAAAATAGCGGTACCAGTAATTTTTGGGTTCATCGTACTCTTTTTACTATTTTCCAATGCTTTCGTTAATATTGGGGCTGGTGAGGCAGGGGTACTATGGAAACGGTTTGCGGGCGGTGTTGTTACGGACGAACCCCCGTTGGGTGAAGGATTTCACATTGTAGCACCTTGGAATAAGGTATATATTTATGAAGTAAGGAGGCAGGAAATTTTCGAAAAAATGAAAGTTCTTTCCTCGAACGGATTGGATATTCAACTGGATGCTTCCGCATGGTATATGCCAAAAGCGGAAGAATTAGGAAAGCTCCATCAAAAGATAGGGGATAGTTATTTGGATCGTATTCTTTTGCCCACTATCCGATCGGCCGCCAGGTCTGTAGTGGGAAGGTATACCCCGGAGCAATTGTACTCTAGTAAACGAGATGCCATTCAACAGGAGATTTTTGAGGAAACCAAGAAAATAGTTGACAATCAATATATCATCTTGGATGAAATTTTAGTAAGGGACGTAACACTTCCGCCAACGATCAAGGAAGCAATTGAGCGAAAGCTAAAGCAGGAACAAGAGTCTTTGGAATATGAGTTTCGGTTGGAAAAAGCCGAAAAGGAGGCACAGCGTCAACGCATAGAAGCACAAGGTAAGGCAGATGCCAACAGAATATTGAGTGCTTCCCTAACAGATAAAATACTTCAGGACAAGGGCATTGAGGCAACTTTGCAACTGTCCCAATCTCCAAATGCTAAAGTGGTAGTGGTCGGTTCTAGTGGCGATGGCCTTCCCTTAATATTGGGCAATAATTAATGTGTTGTATTGCGAATGAACCCGTAAATCGGATTTCCTTAAGAGCAGATCGGATATTGGTTTATCCTACGATTATGCGATTTAAATTTTTGTCGAATCAAAATAAGTTTTATTTTTACGCCTTGAAATGAGAAATACTGCTACACATCACCATTTTTATACTTGCTCTCAAGCGAGGTAGAAATGTATTGTAGTTATGTTACACAATATTTGAAACCCGTTTGAGAAATCAAGCGGGTTTTTTGATTAAATCAGTTATAGTTTTCATTTAAAGGAAACAACAATCCATTATACAAATGACAAATATTCGAATAGCCATACAAAAAAGCGGTCGTCTTAACGAGGATTCGCTAAAAATATTAAAGGACTGTGGTATTTCCATTAACAATGGAAAGGATCAACTAAAAGCATCGGCACGTAATTTTCCATTGGAGGTCTTTTATCTAAGAAATGGCGACATCCCCCAGTATCTAAGGGATGGTGTAGTGGATACCGCCATTATTGGCGAAAATGTGCTGGTGGAAAAAGGAAAGGATATCAGAAGGGCGGAAAAGCTTGGTTTTTCCAAGTGTAGGGTATCCTTGGCCGTTCCCAAAACTATGAAATACCATACGGTTAAGGATTTTGAAGGGAAACGTATAGCAACATCCTATCCTAATACGGTCAATGATTATTTAGAGAAAAAAGGAGTAAAAGCTGATTTACATATTATTAATGGTTCGGTCGAAATAGCTCCCAATATAGGTTTGGCCGACGGTATTTGCGATATTGTTTCCAGTGGTAGCACCCTTTTTAAAAATAATTTGGAAGAGGTAGAAGTAATTCTTAAGAGCGAAGCGGTTTTGGCCGTGTCACCCAAAATTTCAGAGGAACGTCGGGAGATTTTAAAGAAATTACAATTTAGGATTCAATCCGTTCTACAGGCCCGACAGTCCAAATACATATTATTGAACGCCCCTAACGATAAGTTGGATGCCATTATAGAACTACTACCTGGGATGAGAAGCCCCACGGTACTTCCTTTGGCGGAAGAAGGTTGGAGTTCTGTTCATACGGTACTTAATCAAGACACATTTTGGGAAGTAATCGATGAGTTGAAAGAAGCAGGTGCGGAAGGTATTTTGGTATGCCCTATAGAAAAAATGGTGCTTTAATGCAACAAACATGAATTTTTAGATAGCTTAATTACAGTTAGTTAAAAATTTTAGACAATGAAAAAGATATACAATCCAAAGCGCGAGAATTGGGAGGCCATTTTAAAAAGGCCTACCCAGACCATATCCGATATTGAAGATGTGGTGAGCGATATTTTTCAAATAGTTGAACAAGAGGGTGATGCGGCAATAAAACGCTACACCCGGAAATTCGACGGTGTCTCTTTGAATGGTATGAAGGTATCTTCCCAAGAAATAGAAGATGCCCAAAATTTGATTACAAAAGAACTAAAGGACGCTATTCAGCTTGCCAAAAACAATATTGAAAAGTTTCATAAAGCACAGAAAACAGACCGGGTCGCTGTAGAAACTATGCACGGAGTACAGTGTTGGCAAGAAAAACGCCCTATTCAAAAAGTAGGGTTGTATATCCCTGGAGGGACGGCACCATTGTTTTCTACCATATTGATGTTGGCAGTACCCGCGTCCATAGCCGGCTGTAATGAAATTGTACTCTGCTCTCCGCCCGATCAAGAAGGAAAAATACATCCTGCTATCTTGTATACGGCAAGTTTATGTGGTGTGAGGCAAATCTTTAAGGTAGGGGGCATCCAGGCCATTGCTGGAATGACTTTTGGCACCGAGACTATACCAAAAGTATACAAGGTATTTGGACCAGGTAACCAATATGTCACCGTGGCCAAACAAATAGCCACCAAATATGGCATTGCCATAGATATGCCTGCTGGCCCGAGCGAATTGTTGGTGGCCGCGGACGATACCGCTAATGCAGCTTTTGTGGCTTCGGATCTTTTAAGTCAGGCAGAACACGGGGTTGATAGTCAGGTGATTTTGGTTTCCACTTCAAAGGCGATGATCGATAAGGTGGAGAAGGAAATAGAAAAACAGTTGGAAGATCTACCAAGAAAGGAAATTGCAAGTAAGGCCATTGAAAATAGCAAATTAATAGGTTTGGAGAATGATGAGGCCGCCATAGAACTTATTAATGAATATGGTCCTGAACACTATATTATTTGTGTTGCGAATGAAGATTTCTATGTAAAGAATACGATGAATGCCGGATCGGTTTTTATTGGCAACTATACGCCTGAAAGTGCTGGAGACTATGCTTCGGGAACCAATCATACCTTACCTACCAATGGTTATGCCAAACAGTATAGTGGGGTAAATTTGGACAGTTTTATGAAGAGTATGACCTTTCAGAAAATAACCAAGGAAGGCATTAAAAATATTGGTAATGCGGTTGAGCTTATGTCGGAAGCCGAAGGCTTGGAAGCCCATAAAAAGGCAATGACATTGCGTTTAAGAAGTATAGACTAAAATGAGTCCGACTTTGAATAAGGAATAAAGTTAAAACTCCTATGTTTTATGTAGCCATAGGTTTGAACGAGAAATGAAGTTGCCAGAGGTTATTGGGCTGTTGAGTTATTAGGTTATGTGGGCAGAGCACAACAAATAACCTAACAACCAAGTAACTTAGTAACTTTTGAAATTCGAGATGTTCGTAGTAACTAAGAGTTTTGAACTAAAAGTACATCGCCTGCAAGAGGCAGGATTTCAACTAATGATAGTTACCCATGAAAAGGGAATTCAATATAAACGAATTGGTTCGGGAAAGTGTTAAGGAATTAAAACCGTATTCCTCGGCCCGGGACGAATATGTATCCGATGGCTCGGAAATGGTCTTTTTGGATGCCAACGAAAATCCTTTTAATAACGGGGTCAATCGGTATCCCGACCCACAACAAAGGAACCTAAAGGCAATTCTGGCCGAACAGCGGGGAGTGGCCTTGGAAAATTTGCTTTTGGGCAATGGTAGCGATGAGATTTTGGACTTGATTTTTAGGGCCTTTTGTGAGCCTAAAATTGATAACATCATTACCTCGCCTCCTACCTATGGCATGTATAAAGTATTGGCCGGTGTAAACGATGTAAAGAACAAAGAGGTCCTATTAACCTCGGATTTTGAACCCAATGTTGAAGGCATTTTGAAGGCCGTAGATCAAAATACGAAGTTATTGTTTCTTTGTTCTCCCAATAATCCTACTGGGAATTGCTTCTCGGAGAAGCGAATAAAACACCTTTTGGATAGTTTCAATGGTCTTGTGGTCATAGATGAAGCCTATATTGATTTTTCGGAGACAGAAAGCTGGCTGTCACAATTGCATAATTACCCCAATCTTATTGTAACACAAACCCTCTCCAAGGCCTATGGTCTGGCAGGAATCCGTTTGGGTATTTGTTGTGCGTCCTCTGGGATTATATCTGTTTTGAACAAGATAAAACCACCGTACAATGTAAATGAACTGACCCAACAAAGAGCTTTACGCCATGTGTTGAATACGAAAATGGTACATGAGGAAGTACGGACTATATTAAAAGAAAGGAACGAACTAACCAAGGAATTACTTCAATTCAACTTTGTTCTTAAGATCTATCCCACGGACGCCAATTTTGTTTTGGTAAAGGTGGACGATGCCGATAAAAGATACCAGCAGCTACTGGATAAAGGAATCGTAGTAAGAAACCGAAGTACCCAACCGCTTTGTGAAGACACCTTACGATTGACCGTTGGGACACAAGAAGAAAATAAGAAATTGATAACGGCCTTAAGAAGTCTAAATTAAATATTGAATAAAAGTGGACAATATAAATAATCCTTCTCCCGAAGATAAGACGCGTAAAGTACTTTTTATTGATCGTGACGGCACCATGATCAAGGAACCGGAAGATGAACAAATTGATAGCTTTGACAAATTGGAATTCTATCCAAAAGCCTTTAGCTACTTAAGAAAGATCGCCAAGGAATTGGATTATGAGTTGGTAATGATTACCAATCAAGATGGGTTGGGTACGGACATCTTTCCCGAAGACACCTTTTGGCCGGTGCATGATTTTGTGTTAAAATCCTTTGAAAGCGAAGGGGTGGTATTTAATGAAGTTTTTATTGATAAAACGTTCCCGGAGGACAACGCGGAAACACGAAAACCAAAAACAGGATTGTTGACCAAGTATTTTACGGACCAATACGATTTGGAAAATTCTTTTGTGATAGGAGATAGGCTTACGGATGTGGAATTAGCCAAAAATTTGGGTTCCCGAGGTATTTTCATTAACAATAATACACAGTTAGGAACTTCGGAGGTCAGTACGGATGCCAAGGAGCTGGAAAAGTATATCGCCCTGGAGACTAATGATTGGGAAGAGATTTATGGATTTCTGAAGCTAAGGGATAGAACGGCCGAAATCCACAGGAAAACCAATGAAACGGATATCCGTATTATCCTTAACCTTGATGGTACGGGACATGGAAAAATCTCAACGGGACTGGCATTCTTTGATCATATGCTGGATCAGTTGGCACGGCATGGACAAATGGATTTGGATATTGAGGTAAATGGGGATTTGGAAGTAGACGAGCATCATACCATAGAGGATACCGGCATTGCTTTGGGTGAGGTTTTTTATGAGGCTTTAGGGGATAAGCTGGGTATTGAGAGATATGGTTTTTGTCTGCCCATGGATGATTGCCTGGCCCAAGTGGCCATAGATTTCGGAGGTCGCAATTGGTTGGTTTGGGAAGCGAATTTCCAAAGGGAAAAAGTTGGGGACATGCCTACAGAAATGTTCCACCATTTTTTCAAATCCTTTACGGATGGCGCCAAGGCCAATGTAAATATAAAAGCAGAAGGTACTAACGAACACCATAAGATAGAGGCTATTTTTAAGGCGTTTGCCAAATCGATAAAAATGGCCATTAAAAGGGATGCGGAAAAAATGGTCCTTCCCTCTACGAAAGGAATGCTATGAAGATTATAATTATTGATTACGGTGCAGGAAATATTCAAAGTATCCGTTTCGCCATTCAAAGATTGGGATACGAGGCTAGTCTTAGCAATGATCCAGAAGACATCAAAACTGCGGATAAGGTGATATTTCCAGGTGTAGGCGAAGCCAGTAGTGCCATGAAAAAATTGAGAGCCAGCGGATTGGACCATTTAATACCAAACCTAAAACAACCTGTACTGGGCATTTGCCTGGGTATGCAACTTATGTGCAATTCATCGGAGGAAGGCAATACTAAAGGACTTGGAATATTTGATGTGGATGTAGTCAGGTTTTCCAATAGTGTTAAAGTACCTCAAATTGGATGGAATGAAATATCCGATTTAAAATCGGATTTATTTAAGGGTATTGGGGAGAAGGAATATATTTATTTGGTTCATAGTTACTATGCCCCAGTTTGTAAAGATACTATTGCAGTTTCGGAATATGAGTTGAATTATAGTGCCGCTTTGGGTAGAGCTAATTTTTATGGCACGCAATTCCATCCCGAAAAAAGTAGTGATGGTGGGGAAAGGATACTACAAAATTTTCTTAAAATGTAATGGGGGAGGACTTTTACATAGCAACGGAAAGGGGAAAAATGGATATTCCTTTTATTCATAACTATTTATCCGAGACTTCCTATTGGGCAAAAGGCAGAACCGTGGAATCGGTATTAAAATCAATGGAAAACTCCTTATGCTTTGGGGTTTTCAACAAGAAGGATCAACAAGTGGCCTTTGCACGTTTGGTGACGGACTATGTGGTTTTTGCTTGGTTAATGGATGTTTTTGTCAATCCAGACTACGAGGGGCAAGGGATAGGTAAAATGTTGGTTAGGCATATTGTTCAACTTCCAGAGTTACGGAATGTTAACGGAATCGGGCTGCGCACTAACGATGCCCATGGATTTTATGAAAAATTTGGTTTTGAAAAGATATCGGAACCACAAACATGGATGCTAAGAAAAAATAAATGAGAATTATTCCGGCCATAGATATTATCGAGGGGAAATGTGTTCGACTATCAAAAGGCGATTACAACACCAAAAAGATTTACAATGAAAATCCTCTTGAGGTTGCCAAGGAATTTGAAGCCCATGGCATTCAATATTTACATCTGGTAGACTTGGATGGGGCAAAATCCAAACATATTGTCAATCATAAGGTTTTATATCAAATCGCATCCCGAACGAATTTGAAAATTGATTTTGGGGGAGGGTTGAAAACAGATGAGGATTTAAAGATAGCCTTTGAAAATGGGGCCAAGCAGGTTACAGGAGGTAGTATTGCCGTAAAGGATCAATCGACCTTTTTGGGATGGTTGGAAAAGTACGGGGCGGAAAAGATCATTTTGGGTGCGGATGCCCAAAACGAAAAAATAGCGGTTTCCGGCTGGCAAGAGGAATCGGACATGGACTTGGTTCCTTTTATTAAATCCTATCAACAAAAGGGGATTACATATGTGATATGCACGGATATTGGCAAAGACGGTATGTTGGAAGGGCCTTCATTTAATTTGTACAAAAAGATTCTTTCGCATACCAAACGAACAGAGACGAGGATTACCATGAGTGGGGTAGAGGATTTGGAAATGCCTGGGATACATCTAATCGCCTCTGGAGGTGTTTCCCAGTTTGAGGAATTACCGAAACTTAAGGAAATAGGTTGTGAAGGCGTTATAATAGGTAAGGCCATTTATGAAAATAGAATTAGTCTTAAACAGTTGGAATCTTTTAACATACAGGTATGAAAGATATGGTATCTCAATTAGCGGAAGAGTTTTTGGCCCAATCCATATATAGAATGGATGAAAGTACTAGAATGATTCAAATTTGTATGGAACAGTTATCTGAAGAAGAAATTTGGACCAGGCATAATGAGTCATCCAATAGTATTGGTAATCAGATTTTGCATTTATGTGGAAATATAACCCAGTATGCCATATCGGCCTTGGGCCAAGAAACGGATTCTAGGGAGCGTGACAAAGAATTTGCAGCGCGCTCTGGCTATTCCAAATCCCAATTGCTACGAATGCTTGGAGATACTTTGGAAAAGGCAAAAAGAACCATAGACAAATCCGATGTAGAAAATCTGATGCGAAAGCGTGACGTTCAGGGTTTTTATTTTTCGGGAATGGGGATTATTATCCATGTGGTTGAGCATTATTCGTATCACGTGGGTCAAATTGCACAGTGGACCAAAATTTTGAAAAATAAAGATTTGGGCTTTTATGACGGAATAGACCTGAATACAAAGAACAAAGAATAATCTAGAGAAGTTAGAGATAAGAATTACGAAGTACAAAGTGCGAAATTGAAGATGGTCAGTCTAAACTATAGAACACAAAGGAAGCAAGACTTAAAGTCTTTGTATTTTATCCCTTTGACCTCATACTTAATCATATGTTGACAAAAAGAATCATCCCGTGTTTGGATATAAAGAATGGCCGTACGGTAAAGGGCATAAATTTTTTAGATCTACGTGATGCGGGAGATCCCGTGGAACTTGCCAAATTCTATGCCGAGGAAGGTGCAGATGAACTGGTGTTTTTGGATATTTCCGCTACGGAGGAAAAACGCAAGACCTTAGCGGAACTAGTTTATCACGTAGCTGAAAAAGTAAATATCCCTTTTACTGTTGGTGGAGGCATTTCATCTGTGGAAGATGTGGATGTCCTCTTACACAATGGAGCAGATAAAGTGTCGATCAATTCATCGGCGGTAAAAAATCCGCAATTGATCAATGACCTGGTGGCAAAATTTGGATCACAATGTATTGTTGTGGCCATTGATGCCAAACAGATTAATGGGGAATGGAAAGTACATCTGGTCGGCGGAAAGGTACCCACGGAAATTGAATTATTTGCATGGGCCAAGGAAGTAGAGGAGCGGGGCGCAGGGGAAATCTTATTTACTTCCATGGATCATGACGGTACTAAAAATGGATTTGCGAACAAGGCCTTGGCCAGAATGTCCAAAGAAAGAAACATCCCTGTTATTGCCTCCGGAGGCGCAGGAAAGATGCAACATTTTACGGATACCTTTGTAGACGGCAGGGCAGATGCCGCTTTGGCTGCCAGTGTCTTTCACTTTAAGGAAATGAAGATAAAGGATTTAAAAAAAGAGCTTAAGCGCTGTGGTATCCCAGTTAGGCTTTAAGGATAAAGATTAAGAAAGGAATACATGGAAGTAGATTTTAACAAAAATGGAGATGGATTAGTACCTGTGATCATTCAAGATGCCGTTACCAAAAACATCCTGATGTTGGGTTACATGAACCAAGAGTCACTGGATAGGACCCTGGAAACCAAAAAGGTGACTTTTTTTAGCAGGTCTAAACAACGACTATGGACTAAAGGTGAGGAAAGTGGCAATTTCTTGCATTTGGAGGATATCAAAAACGATTGTGACCAGGATACGCTGCTTATTCTGGCAAATCCTGTTGGACCAACCTGTCATACCGGAAGTGATACCTGCTGGGGTGAGAAGAATGTATCCAGTTTTGGGTTTCTTTCAAAATTGGAGCAGGTAATAGAACAGCGAAGGACTTCCGCTATAGGTGAAACGTCCTATGTAGCCTCGTTGTTTGAAAAGGGTATCAACAAGATTGCGCAGAAGGTAGGGGAAGAGGCGATAGAAACCGTTATTGAGGCCAAGGACAATAATGACGAACTCTTTTTAAACGAAAGTGCGGATCTATTATTCCATTATCTGATTTTACTTCAAGCCAAGGGTTTTACCTTAAAGGATATAGAAAAGGTATTAAAAGAAAGACATTAATTAAAAGTTTAAAACAGAATAAATATGGGCATCTTTTGATGCCCATATTCAACAACAACAACCAAAACGTCTAAAATCAGTCGGTTTTAACTATTTCCGATGCACCGGATAACCTTCTAAGATTTACGGTCGCATCCCCCCTGTATCTTAACGTACTTGCACCGGAAGCCTCAATATCAATGGATTCCGTCACCGTTAAATAGGCATCACTGGCACCGCTTAGATCTATATCCAATTCTTCCACCGTCAAATCATAATCCTTAAGATCACTACTGCCCGAAAGACGGGCCCTTAGCGATTCGGTATTTCCAAATAGATCAATGTTGGAAGCCCCTGATGCCTCTATATCCAAATCGGTAAGATCCATTTCACCAGAGAACGATGATGCCCCAGAGAGCTCTAGATCTACTTTACGCGTAATCAGCGGATTTTCCAGAGTAATATTGGAAGCTCCTGAAATGTCAAAATCGGAAATCTCCCTTGTGGTAATAAACACGTTCAAAGTTACATTTCCTCTTAGATTGGTATGTTTTTTTAGCCTTACCCTTAAAGTGTTCCCTTCCTTTTGCACAACAATACGGTCATGAATGTTCTCATTGGCCTCGACCTCTACGCTTTCCTCCACATCGGAGAAGGTTACATAAACATTAAAAGCATTGGATACTCTTAGACCAGAATAGTCCGAAAAACCATAACCGATCGTTGAAATTCCATCGGAGGCACGAATAGTCTCGTAATCACAAGAAACCATTTGAAGGCTCAAAGCGATCAGAACCGCAAATACTAGTACTCTGTTCATTTTTATAAATTTTCTGATTGATTTTCAAGGTTGTTTTTTAACTCCATGACCGGCATCCATTGAAAATTTACTGGAAACCATTGATCCTTGGTTTTTAATGTAATGGATGATGATGTTGTATTCCCCTTCTTTAGATATACTTGGTTATTTTCCGAAAAAACATGTTGGGTTTCAATTACCTCATGACATACCGGACAAAGACCGTTAAACATATTATTTTTCATACTAAATTTTCTTTTTATAGCGATTTCGGCCCATATTAAAAACACCTACTTTAACTCCTATTCCCGCTGAAAAACCGTTGATTCGGGATACCGGACTAAAATCAAGGTCTATTTTATTGGAAAAACGATATTTAACACCAGCTTCGAGTTGTAGATATCGAGAGACATTGAACAACATGCTTACCCCGGGTTCCAGTACAAAAATGGCATCTACATCATCCTCAGTGAGCTCATAATCTTCGTCATCGAAATTATCATCAACATATCCAACGGCACCTGCGCCTATCAATAAGGGAAAAGATAGGTTTACCACAGACTTGCTAAAAAATATAGGTTCCAAGTGCAAGCCGCCATAGGCCCCGATCAAGTCCTGGTCCCTAGCCAGGTCACTATTAAAAACATCCTGCACGGAATAGAAAAAAGTTCCCGAGAACCCTACCTCAAATTGTTGATTGGCCACATAGGCCACTTTGAGACCGCCCTGATAGGTCGGCTCACCATCAATTTCACCAAACTGGGCGTTCAGTCCCAAGTATACGCCGTGGACCACATTTTTTCGATCGTTGAATTCAAGGTAATCCTCGTCTTCCTGGACGCCTTCCTGAGCATAGGTAAGCCCTGTGAAAAGTAGAATAATAAGTAAGAAAAATGATTTTTGATGTATCATGCTTTATTGTTTTTTGATTGTCTTATTCAAAAGACAACGTAGTTGGGAAAAGGTTGCATATTTTCTATACTTTTTTTGTGAAAATTTTTGCAGATCGACTATACAGTCTTTTCAAGGTTAGTTCCAAACATATAGAAAATGTTACAGGGTTAGAATTCCTTTAAAAGTATAACTCCCTTTATGCCCGTAATGGAAATCTCGCCTGATAAACCCTTGCCGTAGGTAGCCGTTATTTCGCGAATCCTTTGTCCCTTGTTCAACATTTTGGTCTCTACGTTCTTAAAGGACTTGGGCAGTCGTAACAGACCTTCTTCCAAAGTAGCGTCGAACTTAAATGAGAAATCGGAAATGGTGAGGCTTACTTCTGATGATTCCTGATCTATTACGATTACGGCATCCGGATTCTGCACCTTGGAAACCCTGAAATCAGCAATTTTCATGGTAAGATTGATCTGTTCATCCACATTATTGAGTTGCATATTGGTAAATCTTAAATCTCCGTGTACGGCACCTACTTCTTCTATTGTTATTTCATCCTTACTGGAGTAAATCTCCAAGGAGGACACACGGTCTATTTCTATGTCGGTACCACTACTATTGATCCGTAAGTCTCTGGATTCCTCTACATCCAAACTTCCATTTTTTATGCGGATATTCCCATAGTTAACGGTTTTGGTTCGCAATTTTCCGTATTTTAAAACGACATCCGCATTGTTAATGTCCTTATTGATCCAAACATCACCATGTTCTACATTTGCCTTCAACTTCCCGGACCAATCACCGATGATTATATCACCAAATTTGTTGGTAATATCCAGTTCCGCATTTGAGGGCAGTTGGATCGTGTAGTCTATTTGAACATTACTTCTATCAAAATCAAAAGGGTTTGCCTTATTGAAATACTTGGCAAAAAAGCCTGTACTTTTTTCCGCAATTTCCGAGGTGACGGTAATAAAATTTTCAATTTCCCTTGTGTTGAGCGAAATACGGTCCAGAAGGTTTTTTGCGTTTTCCTTTTTTCGGTGTGTAACCGTGATGTCAACGGTAATCGAAACATTGTCCCTGTCCCATCCGGTAACGGTTACATCGCCATATTTGTTCTCCAAATATAACTCTCCGGAATTGGTCATCTCGTAGGATTCACTAAGCTGCTTCGATACTTTTTCTTGGGCCAATGCATGATGACCGCATATCATCAAGAGCATTAAAACAACCCGTATTTTATAAAATGTATCCATCATAATCTTCGTTTGTTATTTTGGAATCATTGATTTGATGCAATAGATTCTCAATAAGTTCAATTCTCTTTTTGTAGTTGGCAATAATAGCTTCCAGAACAAGCTCATTGTCCAGATTTTTTTCCATTTCCAATTTTAGAAGTTCATATTCCTTGTCCAACTCATCCATAAACAATAGAAACTCCTCTTTATCCGCATCGGATAGTTTGGGATGGTCTTTTACAAGCTGTACCTGATATGAGACCAAACTCTTGTAATGCATATCAATATCCAATAGTTCTTGGGAAACAATAGTATTTTGTGTGTTGTCACCTTTATTTATTAGGGAAACACCAATGATAGCGGCAATCCCAATTACCAAAACAAAACTGGCCGCGACGCGTAGTATCGGAGATCGCCATAAAGGCACAACTTTTGGCTTTGGCTCCTCCAACTCCGAGGCAATATTGGCCCAGAGTTTTGCCTTATCCGCTTTATGTTCATCGAACAACGCCTTATTTTCCCGAATGTGCTTTTCAAAATTGTCCATTATAAGGTGTTTATGATTTCAACTAATTTTTTCTTTGCCCTATGGTATTGTGATTTTGAAGTAGATGTTGAAATGTCCAATATTTCTCCTATCTCCAAATGATCGTAACCTTCAATCAGGTAAAGACTTATGATTTGTTTATATCCGGCCGGAAGCTTTTCCAAGCCCATTTTTACTTTTTTAATATCGATTGCTTCGACGTTTTCTTCTACATCTTCCTTTAAATAAAACTCATGGTCCTCAAGAGGGGTAATGGGAATTTTTTTTAGTTTTAGATGGTTTATACTTTTGTTTACCACGATTCTTTTTAACCAAGACCCGAACGTACTTTCGTATTTGAAGCTTCCAAGATTTTTAAAAGCATCTACAAAACTTTCCTGTACAATATCCTCGGCATCCTCTTTTATTCCCAACATACGCATGCCAATATTATACATGGCATCCACATAGAGCTCGTATAATCGGTACTGCGAGTTTCTATCACCAGACTTGCTACGTTCAACAAGCTCCTTATGTGTAAAGCGAATATGGGTTTCCAATTAAATTGAAATGGTTGTTTTACTCCTTAAAATTAGGCCTACTACATTGCTAAAGACAAATGGGAATCTCAAGGGTTGCATCGATTAGAATAATTTTACCAAATGTAAAGCATTTCCACAATGCGACTTAGCTTCTAAGTTAGATCAGTCGTTAATGACTGTAAAGACCCAAACTCATGTTGATGTCTCGCTCATTTTTACTGTCATCTTCTATCCTGCCCAAGGAAGTTTCTCCTTGAATGGAGATTTTATCCCAATTTAAAAATCGATACTTGATTGCATAGCATTCAATGTAAATAATTGAAAATCATAACTATATAAAATAATTAGACATAGACGACCACCTTAAAAATTTGTTAAATATTTCCAAGAATGCTAAACTTTCAAACCTATATGCAACCCTTTATTTTTTAAACTGTCAATAGAGCGTATAAAATTCAAAACCCAAAAAACAGTTGAATATGCTCATCAATTCAAAATCAAGAAATCACCCCAAAAAAAGTATCAAAATTGTCCTCACCTTCCTGGGCGTACTTATGGTCAATGCCTTTGTTTTGGGTCAGGACAGCTATACCATTAATGGGAAAATCACCGATAAGGATAACGGGGAAACCTTATTCGGCGCCTCCGTATTTTTAAAGAACACCAACATAGGGGTGGTCACCAATGAATATGGTTTTTACTCTATTACGGCCCCAAAAGGGAATTATGTTTTAGTTATATCCTACATGGGGTATTTGGACATTAATCAAGAAATACAATTGGACAAAGACCAAAAATTGGATTTCGAAGTTGAGGAATATACGACCCGCTTGGACGAGATTGTGGTCACCGCGGAGGAATCGGAACGTATAAGCCTCAAAAAACCTGAAATGAGCATTGCCAAACTGAATATTAAAACTGTGAAGCAAATGCCTGTGGTATTGGGGGAAGTGGATATCATAAAATCAATTCAATTGCTGCCTGGCGTCACTAATAATGGGGAAGGGTCCAGCGGATTTAATGTACGGGGTGGAGCCGTCGACCAAAATCTAGTGTTGTTGGATGAAGCTATTATTTATAATACCTCCCACTTATTGGGCTTCTTTTCGGTCTTCAATGCAGATGCCATAAAGGACATGAAGCTATATAAGGGAGGGATTCCTGCGCGTTTTGGGGGAAGGGCCTCCTCCGTCCTGGATATTCGACAGAAGGACGGGAACAGCAAAAACTTTTTCCTTACCGGAGGGATAGGGGCAATTTCAAGCAGACTTGCGGCGGAAGGCCCTATGTTCAAGGATAAAGGTTCCTTTCTGGTTGCCGGTAGAGGTTCTTATGCACATCTTTTATTAAAGGCGGCCGGTGAGAAGAACAGCGCCTATTTTTATGATTTGAACCTTAAGACCAACTATAACCTGAACGAGAACAATAGACTCTTTCTTTCCGGGTATTTTGGGAGGGATGCTTTCGATTTTGGAGATAGCTTTGATAGTAGCTATGGAAATTTATCCGGAAACCTGCGTTGGAACCATATTTTTAACGACCGTCTCTTTTCCAACCTTTCCCTTATCTATAGCAAATACGATTATGATCTTGGGATAAAAATTGAGGAATTTGAATGGATTTCCTCCATTAATAACTACAACCTAAAGTATGACCTCGCTTATTACGTAAACGACAGGTTTAAATTGGACTTTGGGGCAAGCGGCATATATTACGATTTTGACCCTGGTCAGGTACGGCCCACTTCGGAGACATCGGCCATAAACCCCTTATCATTAGATCGGAAGAAAGCCCTTGAAAGTGCTGCATACATCGATGCCGAACACAAGCTTACGGATAAGTTGACCGCACAATACGGATTGCGCTATAGTATCTTCAATCGTTTGGGCGGGCAGGCTATGGTAGATTATGCCAACGATCAGCCTGTAGTGTATAACAGCACCTTGGGCATTTACCAGCGTGGCACCGAAATCGGTGAAACGGACTTTGAAAAAGGCGAGACCATAAAAAGTTATGGCAATTTGGAGCCCCGAGTATCCCTCGCATACCAATTAAACGATGTTTCCTCCGTAAAAGCCGGATATTCCAGGGTTGCCCAATACATCCATTTGCTATCCAATACTACTTCCGTAACCCCATTGGACGTTTGGACACCTAGTGGACAATTCATTGAACCTCAATTGTCCGATCAATATGCTTTGGGATACTTTAGAAATTTCATGGACAAGACCTATTCTTTGGAAGTGGAGGCTTATTACAAAACAATTTCCAATCGGATCGATTATATAGATGGGTCAGATCTTATAGGGAACAATACCATAGAGACCGAAATCCTCAATGGGGAATCCCGTGCCTATGGTCTGGAATTTTTAGTGCGAAAGACCGAAGGTAGGTTAACCGGATGGCTTGCCTATACCTTATCAAAATCGGAACAAAGAACCCCGGGAGGTAATGCGGGAGGCCCAGGAATAAATGATGGTAAATGGTACAATACCCCTTTTGACCGTACGCATGACCTTTCCCTTACCGGTGCTTATCAGTTAAATGATAAATGGAGTTTTGGTACCAATCTGGTCTTCCAGACGGGGAGACCCGTAACCTATCCCAATGGTCAGTATGAGTATGAGGGTCTGTCCATTGCCAGTTATTCGGATAGGAATTCGGATAGATTGCCCGCATATCATAGACTGGATGTTTCTGCTACCTATGTTCCCAACAGAAAACCTAATAAACGATGGAAAGGGGAATGGGTATTTAGTATCTATAACTTATACAATCGTAAAAATGCCGCTTCAATTTCTTTTGGGCAGAATATAGAGACCGGGGCCAACCAAGCCACCCGAGTAGCAATTTTTGGAATGGTACCCTCCGTAACCTATAACTTTAAATTTTAATTAAAATGAAGACTCTTTTTAAAACCGCAATATTGTTTTTGACCCTAACCATTATGTCCTGTGAAGATGTAATCGATGTGGACGTACAAACCGCTCCTTCCAGATTAACCGTTGAGGCCTCTTTGGACTGGGAAAAGGGAACTGCTGGAAACGAGCAGACCATTAAGTTGAGCATGTCCACTCCTTTTTTTGATACCACTACAAACACTGCCGTAACAGGGGCTTCGGTAAAAGTCACCAATGATTCCAATGGAACCGAGTTTGTATTCACGGATCAAGGCAATGGAGAGTACAGTACAAGTTCCTTTGTTCCCATAGTTAATCAATCCTACACTCTGGAAATACAACATGATGGGGAAACCTATAACGCCACCGAGACCATGATGTCCGTAACGGACATCACCGAAATCAACCAATCCCGCGAGGATGGTTTTGACGATGAGGCATTGGAGGTTAATATATTCTTTACGGATCCTGAGGAAGAGGACAACTATTATCTCTTTAGGTTTCAGGAACAAGGGGATTTGCTACCGGATTTTGAGGATTTGGATGATGAGTTTGTGAATGGAAACGAAATCCCTTGGTATTATGAAAAAGACGATGACGACGACACTGAGGAATTTGTTCCTGGTGATATAATCGATATTGCCCTGTACGGAATTTCAGAGGATTACTATAACTATATCCGCATTCTGATCGAACAGTCGGGAGGTGTTGATCTTTTTGGTACAATTCCGGTAGCCCTCAAAGGAAACTGTATAAACCTTACCAATTCGGATAATTACGCCCATGGCTATTTTCGGTTAACGCAAGTGGTAAGGGCCAGTTATGAATTTGAATAACTGAAAACATTTGTTGCTGATTTGGGTTTTCCAAAGGCCGTCTAAAGAAATCATCTTCTTAGAAGTGATAGGTCAAATTTAGGCGGCTTTTTACCACCATACCACAAAGAACTTGTCAAGTTGGCCGTCTGGTTTTTTCATCCAGACCATGGGAGCATTTTCCTTGAGCATTCTAAGGTTAATTTCCATTAGGATTTCCAGATGGGATAACCACGGCACATTGTTATGTGGAGCGACGACCCATTCCGCTTTAAAAGGTATGTAATAGGTATTGGAACGGAATTCTTTTGCATTGAAATCGTCAAATTTAAGCCAATACCCCAAAACGCAATTAACGTTCAACGGTCTAATATGCACCCTTTTACTTTTAAATGGAACAAACAATTGAGCCTTAAAACAGGCTTGATGTTCAATCGTATGCGGGTTGATCCCCTTACTGGACAAAGCCATTATTCCTTCTGGGGAATGCAATAAAGGAAACTGTTCTTCCTTTATTTTTTCCATTTTGGTAAAGAACATATCCCTTTTATTGGGACCCATTAAACGATGTATAGGTTCTGATATTTCTGGGTCTATAATGTAGAATTTATAAGTGAGCTCTACATGGATCAATTTTTCGGTTTGCGCCTCCTTCAGGATAAAATCAATTTCACCAATAGTTCGGTTGCCTTCTTTAATCGGTAAACTGTGCAGTACAATTTCATAGATATCACAATACGCAATGAGTTGCTTAAAAACATACTCCATCTGATGGCCCAATCGAATGTTTTGAGGAATCGGCTGGGCTAGAAAGTGATCTAAACTGATTTCAGGAAAATTAAATTCCCGCAAACCAAATTGTTCACTTGTCCAAAGAGGTGGGGTATTTAGAAAACCATGTAACTGTTTTTGAATCATTCTAACCGGGAAGAACTGCCAATATTACACATTTGTAGGGATTATTTATTTGTGTTTGAACGTAAAATCCGTGTTTGGACCTTATAAAGTTAAGTTTTCTTTAAAACCGAAATTGATTCTTCCAAATGTGTTAATTTTATCTAATGGCTATGATGACAAGAAAAGGTTTTCGCTTCGTTCCTTATGAAGCCGCGGAACAAACTCCCTTTGAAAAACTCTTTGACATTTTTCAGGAACTTATTACGCATACCTCCGGAGATTTTGACGAGGCCATCGATTGGTTACGCGAATTGGATAAGGAATATGAACTTACCGATGAGAACTACACCATTGAAGATTTCATTGAAGACCTAAAGGCAAAGGGATATATTCGGGAAGAGTTTGAAGATGGCGACGGGCAGCCTAATGAAGGTGGAGATGGGGAAGAAGGCGAGGGTGGAAACGGTTCAATTTCCATCACTGCAAAAATGGAACGGATAATTCGCCAACGGGCCTTAGATCAGATCTTTGGCAAACTTAAAAGAAGAGGTACCGGTAATCATAAAACAGGTTCTTCCGGTAGAGGAGATGAGCATACCGGCGATTTTAGGGAATATCGTTATGGTGATGCCTTGGAACATATCTCTATGACCGAGAGCTTAAAAAACGCCCAGATAAATCATGGTGTCGGAAACTTTTCATTAAGCGAAGAAGACTTGGTAGTGGAGGATACCCACTACAAGGCCCAAATGAGTACGGTCTTGATGATCGATATTAGCCATAGTATGATCTTGTATGGCGAGGATCGAATCACGCCGGCGAAAAAGGTGGCCATGGCCCTGGCCGAACTGATAACCACTAGGTATCCAAAGGACACCTTGGACATTTTGGTCTTCGGCAACGATGCTTGGCCCATACCCATAAAAGATTTACCATACCTAAAGGTTGGCCCTTACCATACAAATACCGTTGCCGGTTTGCAGCTGGCCATGGATATGCTCCGTAGAAAGCGGAATACCAATAAACAGATTTTTATGATTACCGATGGCAAGCCTAGTTGTTTACGGTTGCCAGATGGAACGTATTACAAGAACAGTGTCGGTTTGGACGATTACATTGTTGAAAAATGCTACAACATGGCCCGGCAGGCCAGAAAACTACATATTCCCATAACCACATTTATGATTGCCCAAGACCCCTATCTCATGCGATTTATCCGTCATTTTACGGAAGCCAACAAGGGCAAGGCCTTTTTCACGGGATTAAAAGGATTGGGCGAAATGATTTTTGAGGATTATGAAACGAATCGGCGTAAACGATTAAAAGGATAAAAGCGGAAAAATCTATGGATTTGAATTATAAAAAACTTACGACACTCGGAGAGCTAAAAAAAGCAGGGTATCAAGGTAAAAGTATCAAAGACGAACTACGCGACAATTTGCGTGAAAAGATCAAAAAAGGGGAGGAGACCTTTACCGGGGTATGGGGCTATGAAAATTCCGTGATACCGGAATTGGAAAGGGCCATACTATCCCGACATAACATCAACTTGCTGGGATTACGGGGACAGGCCAAAACAAGGTTGGCCAGGCTTATGGTAAATCTTTTGGATGAATGGACCCCTATAGTGGAAGGTTCGGAAATCAATGATGATCCATTTAACCCAATATCGCGGTTTGCAAGACAACGGATTGAGGAACATGGCGATGCAACCCCTATTTCATGGTTGCATAGACAGGAGCGTTTTTATGAAAAATTGGCTACCCCGGATGTTACCGTGGCCGATTTGATTGGGGACGTAGATCCCATTAAGGCAGCCAATCTTAAGCTTTCCTATGCAGATGATCGCGTAATCCATTTTGGGATGATACCCCGTGCCAACCGGTCTATTTTTGTGATTAACGAACTGCCCGATCTGCAGGCCAGAATTCAGGTATCCTTGTTCAATATTCTTCAGGAAGGCGACATACAAATACGCGGATTTAAGCTACGCCTACCACTGGATATTCAGTTTGTTTTTACGGCAAATCCGGAGGACTACACCAATAGAGGTAGTATTGTTACCCCTTTAAAAGATCGGATCGGTTCCCAAATTTTAACGCATTATCCGGAAGATATAGAAACGGCACGGAAAATTACCGAACAAGAGTCCAATCTGGATGCCCGACAAACAAATCTGGTTTATGTTCCGGAAGTGGCCAAGGACTTATTGGAGCAAATCAGTTTTGAGGCCCGCAACAGTGAGTACGTGGATTTTAAAAGTGGGGTAAGTGCCAGAACCAGTATTACCGCTTTCGAAAACCTATTGAGTACGGCAGAACGCAGGGCATTGCTATCCGGTTCGGATAATACCAGTATAAGGCTGAGTGATTTCTTGGGAGTTATTCCCTCCATTACCGGAAAAATAGAATTGGTATACGAAGGTGAACAGGAAGGGGCGGACGCCGTTGCGGAAATACTTATTGATGATGCGGTGAAATCGGTATTCCCTAAATTCTTTCCAAAGATCAATAAATTGGAGCGAAAGGACGAAGAAACACCTTATGATGCCCTGGCACACTGGTTTTTTGAGGGCGAAGGTTTTGAGCTGTTGGACGATTTTACGGACGAAGAATACAAAAGGGCCCTGGACGGTATTCCCGAGCTAAACCAATTAATAAAGGAGTATCAACCGGATTTCCCTAAGGAAGATGTTTACTTTCTAAAAGAATTGTTGCTGTGGGGACTAGTGGCCCACAAAAAATTAAGCAAACACCGATTTACGGAAGGTTATCAATTTAGGGACCTGTACGGAAGTTTTATTAGTGGTCTGTAAATGTCCCTTCCTTTTACCATATCAGTTTTAATACTGGTTACGGTCTTTTAAAAAAAGAAAACGCCCTGATGGACAAAAATCCAATCAGGGCACCTCTTTTCATAGCAACAATTTCCCCGTCAAATTTGATAAGCCGGTAAATTAAAAATAAAGGAACTACCTTCCCTTGGTTTGCTCAATACGGTAATAGTAGTATCGTGCAAGTCCATAATTTTCTTTACAATGGCAAGCCCTAATCCATAACCTTGCTTTTTGGCATCTTTACCCACCACCTGTTTATATCGATCAAAAATAAAAGGCTGCTCGTTCATAGGTATCCCGTTTCCTGTATCCGTGATATTGATTTCAACGTTTTTGTCTTTTCGTTTTATGGAAAGGGTTACCTTACCATTGGGCTGGGTGTATTTTAAGGCATTCTCAATAAGATTTTGTAATGCCCTTTCAACCAAGCTCACATCGGCAAAGACCATACTATTCTCTTCCGGGTTCTCCAAATGAAGGTCTATTTTCTTTTGATCGGCCAGTACCTTGAATTTGGCAATAAGATCATGGGAAAGTTCGGTAATCGAAAAAGGTTCTTTTATAGGGGTTACTTGTTCCGCCTCTAGTTTTGAATACTCGAAAAGCTGATCAATGAGCTTGGAGAGCTTGTTTACATTACCATGGGTAATTTTAAGGTACTCCTGTTTGTCATTTTCAGAAAGGGAATCCCTTTTCATTTGAAGCGTCTCTATGTATCCCTTTAGAACGGCCAATGGGGTTCTTAAATCATGGGATACGTTGGCAATAAGTTCCCTGCGTAACAAATCCACGGATTTCATCTTGTCCATATTGCCGACGATAGTATCCGCCATAGTATTGAAGGATTTGGCAAAAACTTCGATATCCGATTTCTCAGGGTTTTCAATTCGCGCCTTAAGGTCACCCTCTTGGAACCTCCGGATAGTACCCGTTATAAGGCGTAGATTTTTGGTAAGGAACCAAATGCTTAACAATCCGAGTAGCGCCGTAAAAAAAGTAGTCAATAAAACGGCCCGTATTCCCAATTTTGCGAAATACTGCCCCAAAAGATTACTGCTTACCAATTGAAACTCCTTGCCTTCAAGAACAATATAGATGTATCCCTCACGACCATCAATATTAAATTGTGCCGCAGAGAATATCTTCTGTTCCCCGGGATTTCTAGGATCATCTCCCAACACAAAACTGTTTCCATCATTCTGTATAAAAGATTTTATAGGAGAAAGGGAAACACTTTGTTGTGGTGCATTATCTCCATGGTCAAGGACAACAGAATATAAAATCTCACCGTTTTTATTCAATAGATATACCTCTATTCCGCGATTTACGGCCATCATATCGTGCATCAAATCACCAAAAAGTGCTTTGTTGACTGTGCCGTCCTCAAGAAATGGTGAGGCATTTTGAAACTTTTCCTCTATTACATGATTGGCCAGTTCGGCATTAAGGTTCTGTGTAGTTTCCTGGTAGTATTTATTGGCAAAATACCCCGTAATAACGATGTAGGATATACCCATTAGGAGTATAAGAAAGACAAATACCAGCCAGAGTTTTTTTACCAATCGTGGTGTAAGGGTCTTTTGGGAATTGCTCATACGGCTATGTCTTCATTAAACTTGTAACCTACGCCCCAAGTAGTTAGAATATAATTGGGTTGGGCCATATCCGATTCAATTTTGGCACGTAAACGATTTATATGGGAATTTACCGTATGCTCATAGCCCTCAAAATTGTAGCCCCATATCATGTTCAATAATTCGGTGCGGGTATAATTGCGTCCTGGGTTGGAGGCCATTAAGGTAAGCAGCTCAAATTCTTTAGGGGACAATTCTACTTTTTTGTCCTTCAGCAGTACTTTTCGCTTATCAATGTCTATAAAAAGGCCTTCCGCAGAAATAGTGGAGGTATCTTTTTTATCCCCATGCACCATATCCGTTCTTCGCAGCACTGCTTTTATCCTGGCCAAAAGCTCTCGTATGCTAAAGGGCTTGGTAATATAGTCATCCGCTCCTATTTCAAGCCCAAGTACTCTGTCAATTTCCTCGGATTTGGCGGTCAACATAATTATGGGCGTACTTTTCTCCGCCCGTAATCTTTTACAAATTTCCGTACCGTTCATGGAAGGTAGGGTCAAGTCCAATAAAATTAGGTCATAATCGTTTTCCAATGCCATTTTATAACCTAATTTGCCATCGGTAGCCCTTGAAGTAGCGTAGTTAAGATCGGTGAGATGTATTTCAAGTAGCTTTACTATCTCAAGATCATCTTCAATAATCAGCAGTTGTTTCATAGTTAGTTGGATACGAAAGAAATTAAAAAATATCACATAAGTATCACGGGTAATTCAAAAATACCCTTCAAATTTTATTGATCCAATAATAGATACCCACGGATATCGCGAAAAAATTATTTTTCATATAGCCGTAATTTTTCCTTAAGCCTTACATTTCTAGGCAAAGGTTTTTGTTTTGGCGTATAAATGCATTTTTCAAAAACCGACCTGAAACAAAAAAACTCCAATATTTAAGGACCTTCCAAGGATTTGGAGAAAATACAAATCTTATTCCCAAGAATCGATTTGTCGGTTTATATCGTCAAATCGATAATCACCAATTAGGATTTTTCTATAATGAAATGCCAATAAGGTAAATCCCAACAACAAAAAATGTAAAAATAGGATCAAAGCCCCGATTGGAAGGAATGTTTTTGGAATGATATGGTTTTCATACATGGTATAGCTCATCAAAATATAAATGGATTCGATGAACTTGAACACATAAAGCAGAAAGATGATGTAAAGGGCGTATTCCAAATTTCGCATCTGGGGATCGGTAACTTCATCCTGGGTAATCTTAAACCAGAGTACATATAAAAATGTAAAATGGGCTACCGTAAGCAATGGAAAAATATAATTGTCCGGCTTAAGGAAATAGAATTTATTGGTATAAAGCCCATAAAAGTTAAGGACAATCAATGCTCCAAGCACGAACATGGAAACATATACACATCGCTTCCATGGCATCCATCGCAAAATCGAATTCATGTCAAAATATTTTTAGGTTTCGGGGAACCCAAAGGTTCAAGATCTAAAACGGGACTGTATTACGGTTTATTTCAAATTTTCGATGAAGAGCAATTAATGTTGCCAAATGCTAAAAAAGTGTGGTGTCCTTTCCCTCATCGGAAAAATTTGGGATAAATTAACCTGTGTCAAATCCATTTCAAGAAACATGAAGTGAATTTTGCCGACTTTTTCCCGTTTTCCTTCAAGCTTATAACTATACCTTTTTCATTTGAAACATAAAATTCGGCAAAAAAGTTTTAAGTCCGCTATCCAAGCCAAAGTTTCCTTGCGGAAATCCGTGCAAAAATTACTAATCCTACGCCAATCAGAAGAATAAGTATGGGCATACTGATTTCCCCGGGTCCATACACCTCTAGATTATTGCTTATAAAAAAGGAATGGATCATTTGTACCAGTATCCCGATTAGGGAGATGACAAGCACAGGTCTTGCCCATTTTTTCCGGAGCAGTAGGGCTATACAGCCCAACAGACCGCCCCAAACCGCTAGGGCAAATGCTGCCGTGGCCCAGGCCGGGCGTGTTTCCAAAAGCAATCTCTCCGGTTCCGACAGGGCGGCTAGGGCTTCTTCAGTCATAAATGCCTGTTGTAGATAGGCCAATACGCCCATAAGGTTCCAAAGCAATGCTACGATACTGACTATCCAAAACCATACGGGTGGTTTTTCAATCGATTTTGCGGTCATAATTCAAAAGGTTGATGGTTAAATACCTTACAAAATACAAAAAAGCAGTAGTTTGTGGAGGATATTCGATTACCTATATCAGTTGATTATGAAAGAGAACTACAGTTATATCCTAAGAGTGCAATATTTAGGCTTTAGGTACAGCGGCTGGCAAAAACAACCCAATCAAAAAACCGTGGAAGGTATGCTTGCCAAAACACTGAAGTTTATAATCTCTGATGTGCAGTTCAAAATTTTGGGAGCGGGTAGGACGGATGCCAAGGTATCCGCATTGGCCGCAGCGTTTACTTTAACCCTTAGGGAATCCCCATTGAAGGATATGAATGGTTTTGTGGCGCTCTTCAATGAGAATCTGCCACCGGACATCAGGATAGTATCGATGCAGAAAGTAAAATCGGACTTCAACGTAATCCAAGATGCTAAAATCAAGGAATATGTGTATTTGTTTTCTTTTGGACAAAAGAACCATCCTTTTTGTGCCCCTTTTATGGCTAATTTTTTGGAGGATTTGGATGTTAAGTTGATGAAGCGGGCGGCCAAGCTATTTGTAGGTACCCACGATTTTTCATCATATACATCCCGTCTGCAACAAAATACAAAAACCGTCCGTACCATTGCGTCTTGTGAACTAAAAACAAACACCCTGCTCAAGGCCAATTTCTTTCCGAAACACAGTTACGCATTACATGTTAATGGAGCGGGCTTTATGCGATACCAAATCCGAATGATGATGGGCGCATTGGTGCAATTGGGCAAGGGGGAGATCGGCATGGAAAAAATAAGTGCTTCCCTGATATCAGGTTCGGAGACACGATTCACCTATGTAGCTCCAGGATCCGGTCTTCTATTGAATGGATTGGAATTTATAAAAGACATGCCCTAGATCTCCTTTAGTGAGACATTCAAAAATGCACCGAGGAGGCTACCCATAAAACCCTATAAACAGACCTGTTCAATATTGAAATAGAAATTTAGGGAAACGGCCGTAGCACACGTTTTTAAAGGGTTTGGAAAATGGGTTTATATCATTTTTTGTACATTGTTGAAAAACGCATTGCATGCCATCCTGGTTCTATATTGTATTTTTAGTCCTTGGTATATACTTGATCATTAGCGTACTGCTCTATTTCCTGCAGGATTATTTAATGTTCAAGCCGGAAAAGCTTCCTAAGGATTTTCAGTTCTATTATGAAAATCAGGAGACTGAGGAATACAATATTGAGACCAGGGACGGGGCTATTATCAACGGGCTCCGGTTTAAGGCCAAAAACCCCAAGGGATTGGTATTTTACTTAAAAGGCAATTCAAAAAGTATTCGGGGTTGGGGTAAATTTGCCGTTGATTTTACCCGCCATGGATATGATGTACTCATGGTGGATTATCGCGGATTTGGCAAAAGTACGGGCAGGCGCACCCAAAAGGCCATAAAAAGGGACTTGCAGGTTATCTATAATAAGGTCAAGGAAAACGTTAACGAAAAATACATTATTCTCTATGGGCGCTCTTTAGGCTCAGGTTTTGCTACCAAATTGGCTTCCATGAACAATCCAAGAATGCTCATTTTGGATGCGCCATACTACAGTCTAAGCAAAGTGGCCAAACGCTATCTTCCCTTTATGCCGTTGTCCTTGCTGATCAAATTTCCCATGCCTACCCATAAATGGTTGAAGTATGTTAAATGCCCCATCCATATTATTCATGGTACGGATGATAAGCTGATACCCTATAAAACCAGTGTTAAACTTTCCAAAATACAACCAAAATTAACCACATTGCATACAATTATAGGAGGCGGCCATAAAAACTTGAATACCTTTGAATCGTATCATAAGATATTAACGGATATCATTACTACAAGACCGAAGGAAGTTAATTTAGAGGGCTCCAGCATAAATGTGAGACATTCAACTAAAAAGATCAATGCGCAGACTTAAGAAGGTTGGTATAGCCCTTGGCGTCCTCTATTTGGGACTTGTATTTTTGGCCTATTTTTTTCAAGAACGCTTGATTTTTTTCCCCGCAAAGATGCCTGTGGATCATACCTACGATTTTTGTCAACCCTTCGAGGAGTTTTTTTTGAACACGGAGGACGGTGCAAGATTAAATGCAGTGCATATCAAAAACGATAGTGAAAATGGGGTGGTCCTTTATTTTCATGGCAACTCCGGAAATGTATCGCATTTGTACCATGTCGCCAATCGAATTTCCAATAAAGGGTATGATGCCATTTTTGTAGACTACAGAACGTATGGTAAGAGTACCGGAGCCTTAAGCGAAGAAGCCCTAAACAAGGATGCCCAACTGTTTTACGATTACGCTCTAGGGCAGTATAAGGAAAATGAGATTATCGTGTACGGACGGTCCTTTGGTACCGGTATTGCCTCCCGATTGGCGGCAAAGAACGCGCCCTGCCGTTTAGTTTTGGAATCTCCTTTTTATAGTGCCGTGGACTTGGGAAAACATCGCTTTCCTTTTTTGCCCGTATCCCTACTTTCCAGATACCGGTTCCCGTCCCACGAATACCTAAAGGAGGTCAATTGTCCGATCTATATTTTTCACGGCACCGAAGACTCGGTAATACCCTATGATGCGGCAAAAAGATTGTACGAATCCATTCCCGGTAAAGCAAAAGAAATGTTCACCATTGAAGGGGGAGGGCATAATTACTTGCAAGCTTCCACCGTATTCCGTAAGGGGATCGAGGAAGCCTTGCGCTAACCTATTCAAACAAATCCGAAGAGAGATAGCGATCACCCCGATCACAGACAATGGAAACCAGAGTACCGCTTTCCAAGGTTTCCGCCAAACGTAAAGCTACTGTGGCCGCACCGCCACTGCTCATCCCTGAAAAAATACCTTCTTCCTTGGCCAGGCGTTTGGCCATTTCCTTGGCTTCATCCTGACTCACCTCCATAATCCGATCCACTTTGGAGGCATCAAAAATCTTGGGGAGGTATTCCTTGGGCCATTTCCGAATACCGGGAATACTGGAATTATCCGTAGGTTGCACCCCAACAATTTGTATAGCCTTGTTCTGCTCCTTTAAATAGGTAGAAGTTCCCATAATGGTGCCTGTAGTTCCCATGGCCGATACAAAATGGGTAATTTGGCCCTCGGTATCCCGCCAAATCTCCGGTCCGGTCGTTTTCAGATGCGCCTTCCAATTATCGTCATTGGCAAATTGGTTGACCATGGTAAAACCTTCAGTTGCAACCTTGGCTTCGGCATAGTCTCGGGCACCTTCGATCCCCCTTTCAGAGGACGTTAAAGTAACTTTGGCCCCATAGGCCCGCATGGTCTGTACTCTCTCCTTGGTAGCGTTTTCCGGCATTACAAGTTCAATATCCAATCCATAGACTCCTGCGATCATGGCCAGTGCAATCCCCGTGTTGCCGCTGGTCGCTTCGATCAATTTGGACTCCTTTGAGATATCGCCCCGCTCCAGACCACTTTTTAGCATATTGTATGCCGCACGGTCCTTGACACTTCCGCCCGGATTATGCCCCTCCAGTTTAAAGTAAAGTTTCACATTAGGATTTTGGTTCAGCACCCGGGATTCCACAAGGGGGGTATTCCCGATCAAATCCAGGATATTCTTAGACATTGGAAGAGGTTTTGATCTTAATTTCAGGGGTGTGAAAAACGGTGGAATGGGGAGGAATGGAATCGGTCAACCAGGCGTTACCACCAATAACGCTATGTGCCCCAATAACGGTCTCCCCACCTAAAATGGTGGCATTGGCATAAATGGTAACATTGTTTTCAATGGTGGGGTGACGTTTCGTTTTTTGCAAATCCTTGGCAACATACAAGGCGCCAAGAGTCACCCCTTGGTAGATTTTAACGTTGTCCTTGATCAGGGCCGTTTCGCCTATGACCACCCCCGTAGCGTGGTCTATAAAGAAAGACTTGCCAATTTGTGCCCCGGGATTGATATCCACCCCCGTCTGTCTATGCGCATATTCCGTCATCAATCTAGGAACCAAAGGAAAACCTGCCTTATAGAGTTCATGTGCCAAGCGATAGATGGCAATGGCATAAAACCCTGGGTAGGCCATATATACTTCCTCAATGGATAATGACGCTGGATCGCAGTTAACAATGGCCTCGGCATCAAGATTCAGACTTTCCAATATTTCGGGCAGTTGAACCACATAGTTGTCCCAAAGCATTTTACAAGGTTCGTCCACTTCCCAACAGGCGAGATTTACCAAGGCGTCAAACTCCTTTTCCAGATATTCCAGATTCTCCGCCACCGGGGTATCGCTGTCAAAAAGGGTGTAAAAAAGGCGATTGGTAAAGCCCTCTACCTTTTCCTTCAATACAAACCTAAGATTGGGTTGTTTTTTATGAAGATTTATTTTTTCAATGATTGATTGATGGTCCATGGGAAAATTCTTATACGCTCAAAATTAACCAATATTTCAAAAGCGGTAACCCCTAAATGGTTAACTTTAGCTTAAAATAACAACTGCTAGGTCGTATGTTACAGCCATCAATTTCCAAGAAGTCCTTGGGTTTTTTAAAAAAACTGGAAAAAAATAACAATCGGGAATGGTTTAATGAACACAAACCGGAGTTTAAGCAGCATGAGGCCGATGCGAAGACTTTTTTTTCGGGAGTCATGGAAAATCTTAAGTTGCATGACGATATAGACAGGATGAAAGTGTTCCGAATTTATCGGGATGTCCGTTTTTCCAAGGACAAGAGTCCGTACAAGTCCCACTTTGCCTGTTCCTTTTCCCGTGCCGGTGCACGTTTACGTGGGGGGTATTATGTACAACTAAAACCGGGTGGGAGTTTTTTGGCCACCGGTTTTTGGGATCCCAACAAGGAAGATCTGTTCAGGATACGTAAGGAATTTGAACTCGATGCTTCGGAATTCAGAAACATCATCAACGATGAGAATTTTAAGCAAGTCTGGGGAGATTTGGTTGGGGATGGCGTAAAAACCGCACCCAAAGGTTTCGATAAGGAACACCCGGATATTGACCTGATAAAAAAGAAGCAGTTTATATTTGTCCGGAATTTTTCGGACGATGAAGTAACATCGGATGGTTTTTCAAAGACCGTTGATGATTCGTTCCAGGCCATACGACCTTATTTTGATTTGATGAGCGATATCTTGACCACCAATCTCAACGGTGAATCGCTTTTAGACTAGGACAGGCTCCTCAAAAAATTGTATTTGATCCTTTAACCGATCAATGACCATGCCCATCATGCGCTTGTTCAATGCCGAGGAGTTTTGGATGTAGTTTTGGTATTCCTCTATAGTAAATTGACCGATGATCATCCCTTTTAGGGAATTCCTGAATTTAATGTCCTTTTGAATGGCATTTTCGATGTATTCCAAACGTTTGTCCGGCGTTAAATCGTAGAAACCATTTTTATGTTTCCTAATATAATTCCCAAAAGCCGCCAGCAGCAAAGGGTTCTGAAACTTGATAATGGGCCGTAAGGTTTCGTTCTGGAAACGCGCTTCATCGGTCATTTCAAGGGTGGTTTTAGCTTTTGGAATGTCAAGACGGATTTTTAAAAGAGAATGGGACCTATCGCTCATGTCGAGAAGTTTCTATAAAGTTAGCGGTTATTGCGTATCCCAATTTTGGAAAATGGTGAAGTTTTCAACGGGTTTATGAACAGATGGAAAGGGTTTTAAGTGTTAAGTGTTAAGTGTTGAATTTTGAGTTTTGGAATTTGGGTTTTGCGTTCAGCGAATAGCGTTTAGCGTTTCAAGTTTCTAGTTTCAGATTTTGCCTTTTGAATTTTGAGTTCTCCTTTTTGAAGTAATTTTTAATTAGTTCCATTAGATTTATGAAATCATAGTCGATAGACGTAATGTAACTAGTTCTGAAAAAAAGGGGCCAAAACAGTCCTTAAGATTTATTGGCATTTACACAAAATTACGTTTGGATTGAACCAATTTGTAAAAATATTTTATTTTACGCTTATCTATAAAATGCACATAACATTTTGAGTAATTTCATTAATCTTAAACTACTGAACGAAATGCTCAAAAATTTACTGCTCTTATTTTTTATTTTTTTTTATTTTAATATTCACTGTCAAATTGATACTATTAATTTGGTTTCATGGAATATTCGAGATTTTGGGAAAACAAAAAATAGTGCTGAACTTGAAAAGATTGCCGAAATAGTACGAGATACTGATATACTGGCGATTCAAGAAGTCGTAGCTGGTTATGGTGGTGCTCAAGCGGTAGCTAAACTATCGGATATTCTTAACAGAAAGGGAGCCCAATGGGATTATGTAATCAGCAACCCTACCAATAGTCCTAAATATGCCACCGAACGTTACGCTTTCATTTGGAAGACAAAGAATATCAAAATAAAGAATAGAGGTTGGCTACTTGATGAATTGAATCCGACCATAGACAGAGAACCCTTTTTGCTGAATTTCTATTTGAACAAGCAAAAATTCACTGTAATTAATTTTCACTCTAGACCATACAATAAAAATCCTGAAAGTGAAATAAAAGCTTTGAGTTTTTTTGTCGTGGATTCACTAAAAACCCCTTTAATAATTGCCGGTGATTTTAACGTGGATGAAAAAGAACCCGTTTTTGGCCTTTTGAAAAGCAAAGGATATAAAGCAACTATTACCAATCAAAAAACAACATTGAAAAAGACTTGTAAGCGGGGAGACTACTTAAATTACACTATAGATAATATTTTTTATTCAAGCGATATTAAAAGGGTTGATGGAGGAGTGATAGATTTTGTTCAATTTTGTGATAACCTTGAGCTGGCTAGAAAATTATCAGACCATTTGCCTGTCTTCTTTGAATTCATTTTGGAATAAGTTTCGTCTCTTTTATGTTATCAATTAACTCTAAAAGAGTTGCAATTGAAAAATCTTATTGAATTTTCTTTATTTCGAGAATCGTATTCTCAATTAAAGTTGGAATATTGCCACTACGAATAGCCTCATAATTGACTTCTAACCCATTATAAACATCAACAGCGGTGCAGAAAGCAGGATTTACATAATACTCATCTGAGAAGTTTTGTTTTAAATATCTATATGCTATATCGGCAAACATTCCCAGTTCACTTTTTTTATATCCGTTAAGTTTTGAAATAAACCAAATAGCGCCAATTTCATTACTTCCATTTTCAGAGAATGAGAAAACATGATTTGGTTTTGCTTCAACAGGAAAACCTTTAATATCCAGAATGGACTTATTCTTCGGTTGTACATGAAAAACTAAATTGGTTGCGGGTTTCAAATTTTGAAGATTAAAATCCTTAAAATTGTTTAAAATGTCAATATTTCTCTGAAATTGATTCTTTATTCTTTTGATTTCGGAGTGTTTAATTTTCTCTGCTAATTGTTGGATTTTTTCATCAAGTAAAGAGGTATTTCCATTTCTGAAAGCATTGCTAATTGCACTTAAACAGCTAATCCAATAATCTCCCCCACCAGAGTTATCCTCTGCACCTTTTTCCTTCTTAAGGTTATTGACAAAAGTCTTTTTTGTTCTCTCCGTTTTCCGGCGAAAATCAATTAAATTCTTAACCGTTACTTTTTTCATGCCTATTAGTTTTTGCTGTATTGCCCCTAAAATTTGAGAGGGGAAAAGCCCTACATTTTATAGATTAAATTTTTAAAACACTTCTAAACTTCTTCATTTGTCCAGCGGTTAGTACTTAAATAAAAGTAGCTGTCACTACATATACAGATACCATTGATATAAAAAATATAATGCTTAATAGGCATCCACCTTTTTTAGATTTAGAAAATGTCTTCCGATAAGTCAAACCAGGGATACCTGTTCTTAAAGAGTAACCTTTAGAACTTAAACTTCCTCTTTTGTTTCTATAACTCGGGGTAATACCTGATTTACTCACATTTATTCCCAGCCCCTTCCCTAACTTGATACGCTTGTTAAATCTAAATGCCATGTTACTCGCTCAAAATAAATTCTCTTATTATCTTCTCCATATTGGAAGGTAAATCTGCTTGTTTGATTTCAAAATTTTTGACTCCCATTTCTTCAAGCCACTTATTCCAGTAAGCTCTAATAACATCTTCTTCATGAGGGTTTTTATCGCTCGGATTTATCCCTAGAACCAAAACTTCCAAATTTGACAGCTCCTCATTTGCTTTAAGAAATCCAAAATCTTGTTGGTAAAATTTTTCTTTCCAACCAGTATTGTTAAATCCAAAATGCTCTATATCCTGAGGTGTTAAATATGTGGTTCTATTACCTTCTTTGATTCTTGTATTCTTATGAAATATGTAGCCATCAGTTAGAACTACCAAAATATTCCGAGACCCACCTTCAATACAATAGTCACTTACTTTGTTCTTGAAAAACCTCCAAGTGTCCGAACCAACATAATGATCATCCTTTATTGCAGCTTCATAAATCAGCTTGGAAATACTGTCATATTTTTTACAAGTACTCAAGATTTTCTCCTTCGTAACATTGTCTTTATTAAAAGATATTTTTAAGATGCTTAGTTTCTTGTTGAGAGTATTATCAGAAGGTTCAGGATCTATAAAAACTTGGATTTGATCATTTATCCTTATCATTTTCTTGTTCATCACATGAGCTTCAAAACTTTTTGCAATTGATTTTAAATACCCTACATCTCTCAAATAGAATTCCATTGCGGGAGATGGATATTTTTGGGGATTTATGCGATCCGACAGGTCTAAAAGCACACTAATATTCAAGTTTTCTCGATTGGGCGATAACTTTGTGATTTCATGGTCATGAATGGATTTCTCCGAATTGGAATCTTCTTTACATGAGCTATGGAAAGCTGATGTCAGAATAGACAACAGTATGGCACAGAAATACTTTTTCATTAGACTAGTTTATCAGTTTATACAATCGTCCTTCGTAGCTTTCATCTGCAATATCATGCTCTTCTAAGTGCCTTTTTTCTTCTGTAGCACATTGCGATAATAGCTGATCACGCCTTTTCAGGGAATCAAAATTATCAGCGATAGCCAAAAACCAACCTTTGACATATTCAGCATGGTAGGTGAGGTAATGCTTGTTGGAAAAAACAAAACCGTCAATAGTTCTTTGTAGATCATTTATCTTTCCTTCAATCCCGGAAATTTCTTCTTTGATAGGATTCATTTTTTCTACCTGATTGGCTATCTCTTGTTCGCAATTAAGAATATCTTCTCTTTTGGATTTGATAAATGTTTTGATTTTATCAAAATTGTCATACTCCTTCATAATGAAATCAAACACCAATCCCCAGATAATGTAGACTACAAAGCCGGCAAATATTATTCCCCAAAACTCTGCTTTGGTGAAAGCAATTTGAACATTGAAATCAGGTGAGTTTAATGTTTTCTCAATATCATATATCTTTTTCTCTATTTGGTACGCGAGGATCGCATCAAAAATGAAAGTGACAATAAAAAGCGTTCCTATCTTGATATAGGAAATCCAGTTTTTATGTTTTTGGAACATATGGATAAGATATCCTAGCCCCATAAAAGCGAAGGGTATGGTAGAAACAAAAATACCTTCAAGCCACCCATCTTCAATGGCCTTGGTCAAGGCATTGGCATCAAAAATTGCATTGGTCAACTGATCGGTATCAAATACTTTGAAAAAAGCGGAATACGATGCCGATATGTAGAAAACCAGTAGATAGAATGTAATCGGAATCAATACAATTAAACCTAAGTAAAATTGAGCTTTGGGTTTTTTATCTGCATCCTCAACATACTTTTCAGGATTTTGTTTTACATCGGCTATTTCATTTCTATAATTCGAGATTTTCTGTTCCAAAGCTGAAATAGATTCTTCTACTATAGCCTTGACGGTTTTCCTCTTTTTTAATTCAATCTCATACTTACTTTTTTCCTGTACATAGGGTTCTTTCAATTCTTTCTGCAATTTCTCATTTTCCCTACATTTTCCTTTATAATCCATATATACATCTTGCAAGCAGGCTTTGAAAATCATATGATTTCCTTCTGCTTGTTTTGAAGAACCATAACCGCTTTCAAAAAATGTGAGTTTTATTTTTTCTTCTTCTTGCTCTTTTTCCTCTACTTCTTGAGGGGCTGTTTTCTTAATCGAAAATATTTTTTTTAGGGAATTCATATTATTCTTCCATTTTGGATATCAATTCTTTTAGCGGAATATTGGACTTTGCGTTTTCTAATAGAAATTCACAGATATCATTAACATTCTCTTCTTCGAAATCAAATTTTAGGCAGTACTTTCTTAAAGTATTTACCTCATCATCTGTTGCGAGGCCATCGGCCCAAATCATTAAGGCCAAATCATATAGGTATTCAATTTTTCCCTCTAGCGATGTTGGGATTTTGGAATCTTGTGAAGGATGCAATAAAATATCGTTTAATTGATCTTTACTTATTCCTCTTTCCTCAGCGAATTTGTAGAGCATCTGTAATTCCAGAACATCAAAATTGTCATCAGTAAAAGCTATCTGATAAAGTCTCAAAAAATGACTTCTCAATTCAGTGGAAATATTCATCATCACAACATGTTAGTTATTATTGTTTTCGCAGGCTATTCCATCATTGTCTCTATCTAAATTGGAATAGCAACTTCTATTACTTTCAAAAGCGGACTGGGCTGCAGTTTGAGATGAAAAATCGGAGCAATTGCTATCGCAATCTGAATCGTTTTCACATGATATGGCTATTAAGATTATTAGCATAAGCATAGCGAAGCCAAAGCAACCCTTTTTCGTTTTCCTTCCTTTGGATTTTTTAAGTGATTTGGTCACAAAATGGCCTTGAACGTATGTGCCATCTTTCTTGTAATATCCTCTGCGATATTTCATTTAATATTTTATTTAGGAGGTTTTCTTTTATGCGGTTTTACAGGTACGTTTTTAGGGCCTGTTTTAGGACCATTAGGATTTTTTCTTGGCACTGGAGAAGGTTTTGATCTTCTGTGTGGTTTTACTGGAACTGTTTTCTTTGCCATTTCGAAATGCATTAATTGGTCAAATCTTCTACCTGCGCAACGGGCGCATCTCTTTTTACCGCTTCGATTCCGTTTTTGCAAGATTGTTTTGCATTGTACATCTCGCTTGTAGCGATGATTTCACCATTGCCTTTGGAGCGAAGGTTAAAATAGAATTTGCCGTTGCTACTCTTTTTGATTTCAAATTTTGGAAATGCCATGATTTTTTTGGTTTTTATTTTGTTTCCCCAAACCTAAAGGCATTCAAAAAGAATTCCTTACAGATATCTGTAAAGCAAAGAAGTAATGTCAAAAAGTTTTTTAAATGTGTAGTATTGTTGTTGAAATGAGAACTAATCTTCCCATCCGCAAAGCGTTCTGCCCATATTTTTCGCCTCTTTCAAAGTGACCTCATAGATTTTGGTAGAGCAACGGGAAAGCCCCCGGCAATGCTTGTTATAATGATATCGCTTACTTCCCTTGCCCTTGCAGACATAGACTTTGTTTTTCTCAATAGTTGAAAAATTTAAACCAACAAAAAGTATGCAGAGATATATGGTAAATGATTTCATAACAAGCAGTAATAATTCAAATTAATAGTCGTCTATTCCAATATTTTGTTTTCATTTTTTAGTCTAAGGCTTTAATTGGGTTGGGAGTACCACGATGAGTCGTTTAATAGTGTTAGACAAAGAGCTGCTATTTCGGAAATTTCAGATTGGTCTACTACATCATGATCTTTCACTGCTCCATCGATGCAGATTTTCAAGTCGGTCGCACCACTCTTCACTTCACTTCACTTAGTGATAAATCCTTATTTGTCAAATAGACGAAGTCAGCACAAGTTGCCAGTTTATTTCTTTCTGTAGCTGATTTCCAATCGATTATTTTGGCTTTATGTAGAGTCCCTCCTTTAAACCATTCGTTGGATTCTACAATTGGACCTGATAAATTACTATTATTAGAACAACCACATTTCCAAATGAATAAAACAACCGCAATAACAATGATGACTTTTTTCATGACTTATTGCTTATTTGCTTATCTGAGTTTTCGATTAGTTTTTGTAGCAGATTATTTGTTTCATTCATAATGCTTAAACGCTCATCAATTTTATAATACCATGGACAACCCAACGAAAGACGAAAAACAATACTGAAAGCAAGCATAGCAATAAAATGAATATTAGGGCTGGTAAGCTAGATTCATTCATCATTAAATCAATGGTAAATAATATTAGCATCTAATTTTTACACCCATTTCTATCACAGGTTATCCTCTCATTGGAGCCTACCCAGTGACTTGCGGAAGTATCTAAACCGCATCCGGTCTCTCCTCCTTTATATCCTTTGTGTACTTCTCCTGTTTCTGTGTTTTTTACAGCCATAATTTCTTTACTTTAAGTTTTACCAAACAAACCTAAACCCATTAAACAACAATCCCTTACAGGTTTCTGTAAGGGACTTAAATTTGTTTTTAATAATAGGGGTTCAGGAAAAATTAGATATCAAATTTTACCTTTCTTTGCGAGTTTAAATAGTAGACTTGTGGTATTCTTGGCTTCATATTCATCATATAGCCTGCTTATTCTTTTGTCGATGGTGCTTTCACTATTGGGAGTTCTATTTTCTTTTTTAAACTTATCAGAAACTTCTTTCTTGGTAAGGCCGTTAGCGAGTTCTTTTAATATAGCCCGGTCAAAAGCATCCAGTTCAACAGCATTGTTCGTAGCAGTCAAATTTAGTTGTGGCGATACATAGGTTCTGTTATGAAACACTTCATTAATGGCATTGACCAACTCAACCATTCCGTTACGGCCCTTGCACACATACCCGTTAATTTTATGTTCTTTAAAAAGGGCATTAATATGTATGGGATTGTTTTCCATAGAGAGGACAATAATTTTTAAACCAGGCTGTTGCGCTCTTGCGGCTTTAATGAGTTCCTTACCAGAAGTGAGCTTTCGGTTTACATGGTCTTTTTCGAAAAACAAATCGGTGACCATTAACTCATACGGCTCATTGTTTTTTAGGGCCACTTTTAAGCGGGTAAATGCCTTATCGCAATAGAACTCATTTTGCAATTCCTCAATGGCTAATTTTTCATGCAAGGTTTCAGCGATACCTTGGTTTTCTCCCTGAAAATCTTCGGCTAATACTACTTTTTTGAACATAGTACATTATATTACTTAGGGATTCGAATTTCAGCCCGAAAGCCTTTTCCTTCTTCTGAATCAAAAGTAATGCTTCCACCTATGGCTTGAATACGCTTTTCTGTATTTCGAAGTCCATTTTTTCGCAACAATGATTCTTTTGATGCTCCGACCCCATCATCTTCATAGTAAATAGAGAGTTCTTTCTTTTGGTCTCTGAATAAAATCACGGTTTGGTCGGCTTTACTGTGCCGCGCCATATTAATAACTAGTTCATGTAGCACCTTAAAAAGTATCGTTTTAGTTTGATGGCCTACCAAGGACCAATCCAGTTCTTTGCCACCATCAAAAGTAATTTCAACTTCAGCTGGTTTAGCATATTCCAGAGTTGCTTTCAGGCTATTCCAGAAATCGGGACCAGTATCTACAGCATTGATTTCACGCGAGAAACCTCTAATCTGATTATAGACTGATTCCAATTTATCTAAAATGACCGATTTGTCCGTATTCCTTTGCAACATTAGCATGGCCTGATTGATTTTACCACCATAATCATCATGCAATTTTCGGGAAAGTTGTGCCTCGGTTTCATGAATAGCCTCCAACTTTTCGACTTTACTTTCTTGTGCTAACCGTTTGGTGCGCTGTCTAAAACCGTATAGTGAAAGTCCTAAAACGCAAGTAATGAAAAGGAGACCTCCCAAGTATATAATCTTCTGATTCCGTTGTCGACTGGCTTCCAGTTCTTTTTCCGCATTCTCTTTTTCCAAACGTAGAATCGATTCCTGCTTGAGTTTGTCATCATATTTATACTTGGCAAATTGTGTTTTTACCTTAAGTTCTTGGGTATATATACTATCCTGTAGAAATACATAACGGTCACGTATGGTAGCATTCTTGGGTTCCAAGTTCATTAAAAAGCCAAGGGCATCTTTTTCGGCTCTCGGTATTTTGAGGGTCTTTGAAAGTTGAATAACTGTATCAAAATAAGATTTAGCCTTTGCGAGGGCTTGTCCGGAATAAAACTCTCCCAAGTGAGTGTAGCTGGCGATTTGACCGCGTTTATCGTTATTCTGTTTTCGTAGATTCAAAGGATGTAAAAAAGATGCTGCATCCAACTTTTTGCCGGATAGCCATTCGGCATAGGCCAAATTGTCCAAGACACGGGCGTATTCCTTTTTATCTATGACCAACAAGGAATCCTTTTGAATACTATTCAGCAATGAAATAGCATCACTATAATTTTCTTTGTCTATATAAGTTGTCGCCAAATTATTTTTATAAAGAAGTTTGTCCTTTTCAGAATCTGTGGCCTCTATTGACTTAAAATAATACTCAATGGCATCCGCATAATTCAAGAGCTTTCTATGATTTGTTGCCAAGGCGTTATAACAGTATATTACATATCTCTTTTCTTGGTCATAATTCAAATATTTTAAGGCCTCTACCAAAGTTTCTTTACTTCCAAAAAAGTCGTTTTGATCTTTTTGAATTGTCCCAATATTCAAAAGATTTCTTCCTATCTCACTACTGTCCCTTACTCGTTCAAAATGCTCTTTTGAGAGCGTGTAATTTTCAACTGCCCTGCCATAGTTATCGGCTACTTCGTCAAAATAATACCCCATTAAATAGTATTGTTTGCCCAACATAAAAGCATTCTTTTCCCCTGAAGTGCCACTTACAAATCGGTTATGATATACAAGTAAGCTGTCATATTCTCCAGCAGAAAAGTGAAGCAAGTTTTTTTGATAAAGGACCTTGGGATAGATAGGATCTTTTTCATTGTTATTTAGCAAGCAGTAAGATTTACTTATCGCTTGATATCGAGATGATAAAGAATGACTATCATCCCTAGAAAGGTTGTAGTAAAGTAAAACACTGTCTTGAAAAACCTCATTTTCTGAGGTGGATCCATCATTCCCTAGTTTGCATGTGTTCAATAAACAAACAAAAAATAAAAGCAGAAACCTTTTCAAAGCAAGAAGTCTTAGGTTTTAAACTAAAAAGAGCTATGCGGTAAAGCATAGCTCAAAGTAGTAAAAATTATTCTGATTGCTCCTTATTACTTTTTTGGAGGTGGAGGTGGAGGATTACTATCATCTCCTTCAGTAGCCTGGGTATTGTAAAGGCTATCTGTTTCAGCAATAGAATCACTTGTACATGAAAATAAAAACGTATTAAAAACCAGTGCCATCATGGCTATAAAGATTCGCTTCATAATATTTGTTATTAAAAATTTGACATAGGAGTGGCCGCCTGGGATTCTCCCAGATTCATTTGTACCAATCCCGTTTGAGTTTGGAGTACTCCTTGTTTTGTGGAAAGTGAAATCAACAAGCGGTAGTTTTCGACTACTTTCCGATTGGCCAAAACCGACCGCTTTACAGATTTGCGTACAAATGATTTTTCTAGAAAAGCTATGTTAGCAATGCATAGCGGCAATCATTCTTGAGGACAAAGTAAATTGAAGCTTTTGAATGAGTTGCAGACAGGAAATGGACTTGTTTTAGACATTTTTTCGACACTAATAAATCAATGATTTCCAAAGTATTGTGTCTAAAATTTGTCTAATGAAAATTTGTATTTTTAGGATAATGGATGAAAAAAGAATTGAAGAAATTGTTCGGAAGGTGTTTCAGAAGGCTAAGGAAGAGCATGCTTCTCACTCTAGATTCGCACTATCTAATCATATAAGTGGCCAAAGTGATTTGAGCTCAAAAACTTTGGAAAGAGCTTATGACAGGTATATTGATAAAAAGGAAAAACATGGCCCACCAAATGCCGAGAGTATAGACTTGCTTTGCAGGTATTTGATGTATGAAGATTACAGAGACTATGTAGAAAAAAATCCAATAAAAGGTACAGGTAGGGAATGGGAATTAATCGTTATAATGGGTATTGCCTTCGGTACTATTTTAACGACAATTTTGACTTTAAGAAATCAAGTATTTCCTAGCTATGATGATTCTTCCTCAAATATTGAGGATAAAGATGGTTTTATAAAAAAGAATATCGATGAACAATTAATTGATACAAACTGCATGACATGGTCCGATTCCTTATACGTAAGGATTTCCTGTGACACTGGGCCGTTCTCCAAGTATGGAACTGATGTAAAGCCCCTAAACCAAATGGAGTTGAAAAATATGCGAAAAGTGGAGGTTGATGCGGCCTACCCATTTTTTTCTGAAGATGGTAAACCGTTAATTTGGTATTACCGAAATAAGGACAATGAGCATGAGTTTTTTACAGCTCCCGGTCTACATCCTGTAAATGGAGAGACATTACGAAAAATCACGCCGTATATTATTCAAACCTATGTGCCGGTACATTCCAAAAAGGAGAACTCTTTTATAAAGCAGTAAAACAATTATTGTTTTGAAATTCCACTCCTTACAAGTCGAACCTTTGCAAAGAGTTCAACTTCATTTGGAAAGCCTATCGATTAAGTCACTCACTTTTTTGGCCAAAGGACTGGCACCACGATCATAATTGGATAGGACCACCACAATATAGCCCTGATCTAGAAATATATCCAGATTGGAATTAAGCCCTGGAAATCCGCCGCTATGTCCCACCACTTGGCCACTCGGGGATTGCCGGATCGCAAAACCATAGCCATATCCAGCATGGGAATAATCCGTCCAAAGTAGGTCCAGGGATCCTTTTGAGACCAGCTTTTCGTTCACCAAAGCCATCGCAAATTTATGGAGATCCCCTACCGTTGAAAAACCTCCCCCGGCCGGCCCTCCTTTTATGACATGCTTATATAGGTTGTTGGTCCATCCATAGGTATTGTCCGATCGTTCATAGCCCATGGCCAGATTTTCTACGGGCTGGTCCATTTCATAAGCATCGGTATGCAACATCTGTGCGGGTTGAAATAGGTTATGCTTCACATACTCAAAATAATCCTGTTGCGTTACTTGTTGGATGATCACGCCCAACAATAACATGCCCGTATTACTATAACTATAGTCTTCTCCGGGTTCAAATGCTAAGGATTCCCTTTGTACAAGGGGCTTAAAATCATCAATACTCCGATATAAGGCCCTGGACGAATTCCAAAAGGTTTCATTAAAGTAACTCCCCAAACCACTGGTATGGGATAACAGCTGATGTATAGTAACTTTGGAAGTTATGCTTGATGGCAGCCAGGTTTCGTCTATATACTTGTTTATCGGATCTTTTAAGTTGATAAGACCTTTTTCCACCAACTGTAAAATGGCAACGGAGGTAAACATTTTGTTCATGGAACCCAAATTAAATTTGGTGTCCAGATTGTTTTTGATATGAAAACGCTTCGAAGCTTCCCCCAGGGCATCCTCATACAAGATATCCTTTCCTTGGGCCACCAATATAGCCCCTGAAAAAAGGTCGAGTTGGGACATTCTTTCCACGGCTTTTTTGGTTTCTGCTACAAGCTCATCGGGTGTAATTTTAGATTGGGGACTGCAAAGCATAGGAAAACATAGGCATAAGAGATACATGGACGAATAAAATTTCATAAGCGTTGTTTCTTAAGGTGTATCGTAAGTCAAAATGACCAACCGATTATATTCAAACTAAAGACGGTACAAAAGAAGAGAAGTTACAAAGGTTTAAGGGATTAAGTTGAACTATTAGGATGGCATACGCCTTTTTGATGCCGGTCAAGGCGAAATTTTCCAGCATAGCCTTCACTATGGCGTAAAATTTAAGGGATAAGGTTGCGATACAACTGCAACGGGCATTCCTAAATAAAGTTGAAAATAATGTAACTTACAGGTCGGTTTAGGATTCAAAAAGATCCTTGATTAATTCAAAGCACAACTAACACCAATATCAATATGCGTATCGTAAAGCCGTTTACCTTGCCTGTCTCCGTATGCTGTATTTTGTCCCTTCTAGTTTTAGGCTGCACTGAAAAAAAGAACGCCATAGCAGTAGAAAAATCAGTGAATCTGGTAAATCCTAAAGATTGGCCCAACATCAAACCGCTACCCTTAGATCCTGCAATAGAAGCCCAAATAGATGCCCTTTTGCCAAAACTGACGCTGGAACAAAAAGTAGGTCAGGTTATCCAGGCAGACAATGGATCGGTCACACCAGAGGAAGTAAAGCAATACCGCTTGGGCGCTGTGCTGAGTGGTGGGAATTCAGCGCCTGGACCCTTACCTTATGCGGATACCAAAACTTGGTTGGAAATGGCGGATAAATACTACAACGCGTCCATTGATGACGAAGGTGTAGAGGTTGCCATTCCCTGTATATGGGGCATAGATGCGGTACATGGTCATGCCAACCTTACCGGGGCTATTGTCTTTCCGCATAATATTGGACTCGGTGCAATGCACAATCCGGATCTGATCGAGCAAATTGCAACGGTGACCGCCCATGAACTCACGGTATCCGGTCATGATTGGACCTTTGCCCCAACTTTGGCGGTACCACAGGACGTACGTTGGGGGAGAAGTTATGAAGGATTTTCCGAGGACCCGGAGATAGTTCGGTCATATGCAGATCGCATTGTCTATGGGCTACAGGGCCGTTTTGGCGAAGAGGGTTTTATGGGCCCCGGTCGTGTTATATCCAGCGCCAAGCACTTTCTCGCCGACGGGGCCACGGAAAAAGGTGTCGATCAGGGTGATGCCCTCATTAGTGAGGAAGAATTACGTAAGATACACGCGGCAGGGTATTACAGTGCCATTCCCGCAGGCGTACAGACTGTGATGGCTTCTTTCTCCAGCTGGCAAGGCAGAAAACTCCATGGCGACAAGGATTTGTTGACCGATGTCTTAAAGGGGCAACTCGGTTTCAACGGCTTCGTGGTGGGCGACTGGAACGGTCATGGCCAGGTTGCCGGCTGTACCAATACCGATTGTCCACAGTCGCTGAATGCAGGTCTAGATATGTTTATGGCCCCCGACAGTTGGAAGGGTTTATATGAAAGCACCTTACAGCATGTAAAGGACGGGACTGTTCCCATGGAACGGTTGGATGATGCCGTGCGCCGTATCCTACGCGTAAAAATGGCATCCGGTATATTTACCAAAGGTGCGCCGAGCACACGGAAAAATGCGGGAGATGAAAGTCTTTTGGGGCTACCGGAAAACAGGGCCGTTGCGCGCCAAGCGGTTCGGGAGTCAATGGTTTTGCTTAAAAACAACGGTGGCTTGTTACCCTTGGATGCTACAAAGACGATTCTGGTAGTCGGTGATGGAGCGGAAAGTATATCCAAGGCTTGCGGGGGTTGGACGCGCTCCTGGCAAGGGGTAGGGCATACCAACGATGAGTTCCCTAATAGCGAATCGATACTGGAGGGTATCCGGGAAGCGGTCCATAAAGCAGGTGGTAAAGTCGTTTATTCTGCTAATGGAGATACCCGTGTAGCTGCTGATGTGGTGGTCGCCATTTATGGAGAGGATCCGTACGCTGAGTTCCAGGGAGATCGTGAAAATCTTGACTTTGTTCCAACTGGTTTTGATGTAAATGCGTTGGCGAAATTTAAAAGTCAGGGCATTCCTATCGTGTCCGTCTTTCTATCGGGCCGGCCGTTATGGAGCAATCCTGAAATCAACTTGTCGGACGCATTTGTAGCCGCATGGTTGCCGGGTACCGAAGGAGGAGGTATCTCGGACCTGTTATTTCAAAGGGATCCGTCCTTTGATTTTACAGGTCGTCTCTCTTTCTCATGGCCTGCCAGTGCCGTCGTATCAAAAGATGCGGAACCCTTGTTTAAGTTAGGGTATGGTCTTAGCTACAAGAACTCTACAACAGTGGATCAGCTTTCGGAAAACTCAGGCTTGGAAAATAGCGGTATAGCATCTACGGGGGAGTTTTTTAGTAAGGGAGCTGCTGTTGCACCTTGGGGACTATGGCTGCGTTCGGGTGATTTGAATAAACAAATTGCCAGCTTTCCAACCTCGGTTGGAGGGTTGATCATTAGTAAGACCGACCATGAGGCACAAGAAGATGCCTTGAGGATAAAATGGACCAGATCGGACCATGATCAAATGCGGATCAGTACGGCTTCTCCAAGTGATATGTCCCGTCAGGCGAATGGTGCCATGGAGCTTACGTTCTCCGCAAAATCATTTAAAGCGAGCGAGGCAGTGGTCCAAATAGGGATGTGCGGTGAAAATGCCTCTTGCGACCAATTCCTGGATATCAACATTGCAGCGGATGACTGGCGCGAATATCGAATAAGCCTAAGTTGCTTTGCCGATCTTGGGGTGGACATGACCAAGGTTAGCTCCGCACTGGTGATTACAGCCGGGGAAGGTGTGGATATTGGATTGAGCCATATTCGCCTGGAATCGGATATCGATGCCAAACCTGGTTGTGATGGTAAATAGCGAGATCGTGTAGTCTTCGACAGGCGAGACATTTACTCAGCCGTTCCCGAAGTTTAAGAAAACCGTTAGTGTATCTGCCGACCAGCTCTATTTTTGCTAAGACCCGTTAGAATAAAAACTAGAACACTTAGGGCTAAAAGTATGGATGCAGTCGCGATGTAGAATATAACTGGATTCATAGGTTACTTGTCTTTAGTTAAAGGGCCCTTCTTAGGGCGGGGGCGTTATTTTTTATTTTCATGTGAATCTAGTAACTGATCATGGATTTTAGGTATGTAATTGTATAAAGTGCAGTTCTTTTTGTATGAAATGCAAGAAAGTCAATGTTTTCTTGGATACACCAATTCATCTAACATTGAGGTATTCCAAGAAAGCAAAGTTCAAATAAACAATGGTTGTGTAAGGGTATCGGTGTACTAAGGATTAAGCTATACGTTTTAATAGAGGATTGCTACGGTACGTTTAAGATTGATTTTGCCAGGGATGATGTAACAAAGACGGGAAATGCGTACTCATCTATAGAATCAATCAAAAACAAGAAAATGAAACGTTACATACCGAGTTTGTTGCTTATCCCACTATTTACCGCCATTTCGGCCTATGCACAGAATCTACCCAGTTTACTGACCGAAAAAAACATTAACGCTACTTTTTCAATCTTGGCATATGATGAAAGTGCCAAGGAATGGGGAGTTGCAGTTGCCACCAACAATATTTGTGTGGGTAATTCTACGGTTTATATTACGCCTGGGCTCGGGGCCTTTTCCGTAATCGCGGAAACCGAACCAAGATATGCACTTGAAGGATTTAAAAAACTAAAAGAAGGAAAATCGATCGAACAGTGCATTACCGAGGTAAAATACAGTGATAAAGAAGCTAATTACCGTCAAGTTTCCGGGATAGATGCAGGTGGAAGCGTTTTCGCCTTTACTGGGAAATCCTTAAAATATTGGAACGGGCATGCATCACATTTTTTAGGAAAGAACTATGTAGTGATGGGCAATCAACTTGCGGATGAAGTAGTATCAAGTATGTCAAAGACCTTTGAGAACTCTGAGGGAACCCTTGCCGAACGACTTTTGAGAAGCCTCGTGGCGGGGCAAAGTGCCGGTGGTCAGATTTCAGGAAAACAATCCGCGGCACTTGTGGTAAAGGGCACTGAAAACGAATGGTACAATCAGATCGACCTGCGTGTGGACAATTCTAAAAACCCGATCGGAGAACTTCAAACCTTAATGGACTACCATTATGGTAGAATACGATTAAACCAAGCTTTATACGCACAAAAGGAAGGCAACTATAAAAGGGCGAACCAAAAGTTGGCAGAAGCGGAATCCATGTTGGAAGGTTGGAACGGGATGTACGCTAGAATTGCCGTTGCGAACATTGTCCTTGGAAATAAAAATGCCGCGGTAAAGTGGATAAAGAAAGGACTTGCGGAAAATCCCAATTGGGTCGTAAATGTCCCGGCGTTCTATGTTTTAAGGGATCATGCTGGAATGGAGGGCATTGTACAATCGGAGTCGTTTACAACCAAAGATTGGGAAAATGCTTTGGGGATGCTAAGCAATCTTGGAAGAGAAAGGGAGGTCATAGCATTGGCGCTTGAACTCATTGACAAAAAAGTGGATTCCTCATATTTGAATTTTTTGGTAGGAAGGAGCTATTTTTATGAAAAGGAGCAGGGTAAAGCGATTACATATTTGGAACGGGCCATTGAAATGGATGACGAAAATATAGAGGCCCAAGATTTGCTGGATAAACTAAAATCTTAATGGATTGGAATCCTAAGTGTGCAAATAGTGGACGTATACAGTTCAGATAAAAGATGAAAAATAGCGTATTTGCCTTATTGTATGTTTTGGTGATACTAGGATGTAATTCTCAGCCTAAGGAGAATAATATCCAAACCAATAATTTAGAATCACTTGTTGCCAAATTTGAAGATCAACTCAAAAATGAACTGGAAAATGGAAGAAGTGTATCCGGAGCTATTATCGTGGACAACAAAATTATTTGGTCCAAGGCCTTTGGTATTTCTGATGTAGATAGAGGAATTCAGGCCGATACTACCACAATTTATCGTACAGGTTCCATTTCAAAATCATTTACCGCATTTTTAATGATGGAGCTGGTGCATGAAGGGGTGATTGCGCTAAGTGACCCTATAGAGCTTTATCTTCCTGAAATTAAAAACCTGGATGGCTATTCCGATTCAACCAGAATCACTTTTCGAAATTTGGCGGCCCATACCTCTGGCCTTATCAGAGAGCCAAATCTAAAAGATGCCGCAACCGGACCCATATCCGGGTGGGAAGCCAAAGTATTGGAGTCCATTCTGAACACAAGTTTCCAGTATGGTCTAGAAGAAAGGTTTAGTTATTCAAACATTGGTTATGGTATTTTGGGCTTGGCCTTATCCAGGGCTGCTGACAAACCCTTTATGGAATTGGTCAAGGAGAAAATATTTGAACCCTTGCAAATGGACAATAGTTATTTTGTTGTGCCAGAAGATAAAATTTTCAGCCTCTCGAAAGGTTTGGAAATAGGCCCCCATGGCAAAATAAATCGGGAAAAGCCGGAAAGAGAGCATATGGGGCGTGGATATAAAGTTCCCAATGGCGGCATATATTCAACTCCGAATGATTTGGCCAAATTCATCCTCTGTAATATGGGCTTTTCAGTAAAGTTGTTATCGAAAGATAACATGGCCCGTATGCAGACAATCCAAACCCCAAAGGGTAATTGGCGATCATACGGTTTAGGATTTGGAATACAGCAAGATTCCCTATTAACGGCAATCGGTCATTCGGGAGGAGTGGCAGGATACCGGGCCAACTTGGTTTTTGACAAAGACCGTGGTAATGGAGTAGTTCTTATGAAAAACTATTCAGCTGGTGACCCTAATATCAACAAGCTGTCCTATGATTTATTAAGGGAACTAGCGATACTTGATAAATAAAATCGCCTAGATAGCCATTTATAAATCTCCCATATTCAAGGTTATTCATCCAATTAGACTTATTTACTATGGGAAATTCATAATTTTAAATAGACCAAGGACTGTCTGTTTTATCGAGGCGGATTTCTGTACAATGTAAAATCAGTAAGACACGTATGAAAACATCCATAAATCCATTCAACGGCCAAAAATTATATGAGTTTGAAGAATTGAATGCCGTACAATTGGAAGAAAGAATAGTACAGGCACAGAATGCCTTTAAGACATGGAAAACAACATCCTTTACGGAACGTAGCAAATTGGTACGGGCCGTGGGCAGGGATTTAATGGAAAACACTGGAGAATATGCCGAAATCATTACCTTGGAAATGGGAAAACCCATTGTACAATCCCTAGCCGAAATTGAAAAATGTGCCTGGGTATGCGAATACTACGCCACTCATGCCGAGGATCAATTAAAGGATGAGATCATTACAACCGATGCAGCGAAAAGCTATGTCCGTTACGAACCTTTAGGCCCGGTTTTGGCCATTATGCCCTGGAACTTTCCGTTTTGGCAAGTATTTCGTTTCGCCGTACCCAATTTAATGGCCGGTAATGTTGGGGTTTTAAAGCATGCCTCCAATGTGATGAAATCTGCGGAAACAATCCAACAAATTTTTGAAAAAGCAGGATTTCCAAAAGGGTGTTTTCAAAATCTGATCATACATAATGATAAAGTAAAGTCGGTTATTGAAAATGATTTTATAAAAGCGGTAACACTCACCGGGAGTACGCCGGTCGGGGCATCTGTAGCAGCCATTGCCGGATACGCTATAAAGAAGACCGTCTTGGAACTTGGAGGCAATAATGCGCTTGTTGTTTTTGATGATGCCCAACTGGAACGGACAGTGGATAGCTGCCTGCAAGCTCGATTTCAAAATACAGGCCAAAGTTGCATTGCCGGGAAACGCCTCTTGGTACAAAGCGGTATCGCTACGCGGTTTATTCATGATTTTAGAAATAGGGTAGCCAATCTTAAGAGTGGAGACCCAATGGCCAAGGACACTTTCATTGGGGTTTTAGCCCGGGAAGATTTGGCCTTGGAACTTGAAAAACAAGTGAGGAAATCCATTAAAATGGGGGCAAAGATAATTTTAGGGGGAAAACGTAAAGGAACCTATTTTGAACCTACAATTTTGGTGGACGCCACAAAGGACATGCCTATTTTTAAGGAAGAGACCTTTGGTCCGGTCCTTGGAATAACTATTTTTGATTCCGAGGAGGAGGCCATGGATTTGGTCAACGATTCGGATTTTGGTTTGGGCGTATCTTTGTTTACCTCAAACCGGGAAAGGATGGAAAGGTTGATTCCCCAGTGCAATGAGGGGGCTGTTTTTGTAAACGAATTGGTAAAAAGTGATCCCCGATTGCCCTTTGGCGGGATAAAAACTTCTGGGTACGGCAGGGAACTATCGGCACATGGTATTAGGGAGTTCATGAATAGGAAAACAGTTTATATAAAAAGCTGATCTTTAGATTTAGAATTTAGTCCTTTAAAATACAATAGGGTACACTATGAAATTTGGAAAAGTAGAACAACCGGAGCTTATAGATTTTAGTATTCCAAAAGACCATCCGGACACGGAGGTTCTATTGGCAAAATATAAGGAGGAAGACGAACCCTTAAAGGTTAATGTAGGCTGCGCCAAATGGAACCGGCAGGATCTGAAGAATTTCTATCCCAGAGGCACAAAGGATGAATTGGCCTATTATTCCACCCAATTTAACTGTATAGAGCTTAATGCTACCTTTTACCGCATCTTTCCAGCGAAGACCTATGAAGGCTGGTATGAAAAGACTCCGGAGAATTTTAAGTTCTTTCCCAAAATCGTACAAAATGTAAGCCATTTAAGGAGGCTTAATGAGCAAGCGTACCCTATTTTGGAGGAGTACCTGAATGTAACGGCCAACCTCAAGGAGAAATTAGGAACTATGTTCCTGCAAATGCACAATAATTTTAGTCCAAAAGATTGGGATAGGGTAGTGCGGTTTGTGGAAAATTGGCCTAAGGAGTTTTCCTTGGCCATGGAATTTCGGCATACGGACTGGTTCAATGACGAAAAAGTGGCACAGGAATTATATCATTTATTGGAAGAGAATGACATTGCCAATATTTTGGTCGATACTGCCGGGAGAAGAGACATTATGCATATGAGACTTACCAATAATGAGGCTTTTATACGGTATGTGGGGGCCAATCATAAAAGTGATTATTCCAGATTGGATGATTGGGTGGAGAAGTTGTATGATTGGAAACAAAAGGGTCTAAAAAACATCCACTTTTTTGTACATCAAAATTTGGAATTGGAGTCCCCTTTGCTTTCGGTCTATTTCATTCAAAAGCTAAATGAAAGGTTGACTTTGGATCTAAAGATTCCTGAGACACTTGTAAAACCGAACACCCTTTTTTAATAGGTTGCCCCAACTTCTACAAAAGTGTTCTTTGAATGCCATTTTGGGGTTTCTGGGGAAGCCATACAACAGGTAGAGCCCAAATAGAACAAGGCGATTTCTTCCATTTTCTGTATGGATTGACCCACTTTTACATTTTTAGCCAATTCTATGGTGCGTACGGCAGGTCCACCGACGATGGACAAGTACCAGGTGCGACCTTTGTTATCTTTAATATCCACATTGTAACGTTCGTTCCGAAAAGCCGGTAAGGAAGGATTTTGTTTATAGATCCACGGTCGAAGGACGATCAAATCACCGGGAATATGCTGTATTCTGGATATAGTACCATTTATTGGGGCATGAATCCGATGATAGTTTTTGTTATGTAGGAAGACATTGGTAAATGTATATTCTTTAGGAATTGTGCTATCCGGTGTTCCAAAAATTGTGGTTATGGTTCGGTCGTCACTTTTTACTCTTGACGTTTCTATATCGGATATCTTCCCTTTATCACACAAAAGTCCCTCGCAGGGCCATACAAAAGGAACATTATTCTTAGGCAGTTCCTTAAACTCTCGGATGAAAAAGTCCTGAAAGCTTTCAAAGTCGCTTTTTCCAAAGGGAGGTTTAAATTTATCCAGATAGTTTTTGTCCGAATAATTGAGTCGAATATAGGTTTTGATAAATCTCTTTGAAAAAGGTTTATCGTATACCGAAGCATACTTGGAGGATACTTTGCGCTGTATAGGGCTAGGGATATTGCCCCAAACGTTCACTGAAAGAAAAGTATATAATTTGGCCCGCCATTCGGGAACCTTGAATACCGTAAAATGTGGATCGGAGTAGTAATTGTTCTCAAGATATGTGCTGACTTCCATTTGCTGCTTTACTTCGCCCTTCTATTATCACGTAAAACATTGACTATTTTCCATTGGTCATTAACCTTGGCCAAGTGCAAGTAATCATAAAGCTCACAGGAATCGGTACCGACTTTTATACTGGCCATGTTTCCGTTAATATCCAATATTTCTACGTTTAGCTTTAAGGGTTCGTCGGATGCTTTGAGCCATTTTTTAACTGGTGGTTTTGTTAGGGAAACCAATTCCAAATGCTTCATTTCTTTTGTAAGATGTAAGCCATCCTTAATTTCATTTTGTCCTCTGGTAATTCCCCGGTGAATTGCCCTTTCCATTTGCGCGTGATTACCTATGTAGCGACTTTCCATATAGTCCGTGACCACTTGTTCAATGGCACGTTCTTCCGAAACATTCGCGAATCCCATAAATGAAAAGAAGGAGAGGAGAAGGAGGAGCAGGAACTTTACAATTGTTGTCATTTGAAGGCGGATTAGGTTTGGATTAAATGTATTTCATTACGGTCCAAACCAAAAACCAATTAAGAAAAGTTTATTCTAAGCTTAACAAATTTTATAAGTTAACTCCAACTTCTGTTAAAATTTGAGCTGCTTTCATGAAAAAAGATCTTGCCCTAGTGATCCTTTTAATGCGATATGTACATTTTACGATGATGCTTACTATCAAAAAATCCATAAAACCAGCCCTAGATTTGCAAATCAAAAAAACAAAGGGATGATACCCATTTTAAGGATTTAGCTTCAATTTCTTCCTTAATTTTACAACTTGTAAAATGGCTTAATTATGAGATTCCACACCAGAAAATGGGTAAAACCTGAGGATTTAAATGCCAATCAAACCTTGTTCGGTGGCCGTGTACTCGCCTGGATAGATGAGGAGGCCGCCCTATACAGCATTATTCAGCTAGAGAATAAGCGGGTCGTGACCAAGTATATTTCCGAAATCAATTTTATGAGCACTGCGGAACAGGGGGATATTGTTGAAATAGGAATAGAAGTCATAAAATTTGGGCATTCTTCCTTAACACTTAATTGTGAGGTCCGTAACAAAATGACAAGGGAGACCATTGTTACCGTTGATAATATCATCATGGTGAATTTGGACGAAAATGGAAAACCGGTTCCCCACGGGAAAACCAAAATAGAATTTGTAAAAGATAGATTGGAAGAGAAAGATTAGCCTTCCGACAATTTTTTGGCAGTTTTCTGAACTTCATCCAAAACCCGAAGTAGAATACCGCCCCACAATTGGGCAATTTCATCTTCGGTTTCGCATCATTTCGGGTTAGGGACGGTCTGATCTTTTTAGGGACACTTTTCTCGTATAATCCATATAGAATAACATCTTCGTCATGGCATTTGCCTTCGCGCCGGGATGACCGTCGGGATACCGGTTTAATCCATTCCTTCAAACTTTCTATTGCTTTTTCTTCCCCCCTTTGCAGGTGAATAAAGTGACGAGGCTGAAAAGACAAATAGCATTATTTATGTAACAAAAATTTTAGACCTACAAATAAAGCTATTTGACAACATAATAGGAGGCCTAGGTAACATTTAATTGTATACGATATCTTAATTGGTGAGTTTTAACCTAATTAAAATCAGAGTGTTAATAACAATTGGGAAGATATAATCAAAATCAAGGACAACTCTTGATCGTTTTCCCCGATAACCAAATCAAAACCATTGAATCCTAGAAACCTACTTTCTTCCTTAGAGAACATGGAATCCATGCTCAATAATTTTTCGTTTGAAGAGTTGAGCAGCTCGGAAGCCACTCATCTTAAAAAGTCTTTCAAAGCCTTTAAGGAAGATCTGGAAAAAAAAGTGTTCGGAGAACCGGGTACTGTGGCGGTAGAGGTTAAAAAGGAACCAAAGGACGGGGATTTGAAAAGAAATTTGAGCACGTCCCCAAATATGCTTATTGCCAAGGTAAGCCATGAAATACGGACTCCATTGAATGGAATAGTTGGGTTTACCGACCTTTTGAAGGAAGATGGGCTTACTAACAGCCAATTGGAAAAGGTAAATGCCATACAATCCGCATCCTATTCGCTGTTGGAGATTATAAATGAACTTCTGGAGTACTCCAAGCTGTCCGCTGGCCTTGAAGATTTTGATACCATAGGCTTTAACTTCCATAATGTAATCAAGGATGTGACTTATTTGTGTAAAACCCTTATCACGGATAAAAAGGTAACCTTAGAGACGGATATTGATTCAAGTATACCAAGAATCTTAGTTGGTGACCCCTCCAAACTTTCCCAAATTCTTCTAAATCTTTTAGGTAATGCCATAAAATTTGTGGAGGAGGGCAGCATTCGATTGACCATCGCAAAGAAACAAAAAATAAAGAATCAACTACTTCTCGAATTTTCCATTGCGGATACGGGCATTGGTATTCCTGAAAGTAAGTTGGCCAACATTTTTGATGCCTTTAAGCAAGTTGACGATAGTACGTTTTTTAAATATGGTGGTTCAGGACTAGGTTTGAGCATAGTGAAACAACTTATTGAAAATCTGGGCGGTAAAATTTCAGTTTCCAGCACACTGGGTATCGGTACAACCTTCAAATTTGATGTTCCCTATACATTGGGGGATAATGAAATGCTTGAACAAAAGCAGAAACCTGCAACTAAAAAAGACAAAGTACAGCAATCCATTAAGGGAATGCGGATTCTCGTTTTTGAGGATAATTTGCTCAATCAAAGATTAATAGAGGAGCGTTTAAAATCATGGGGATGTATAACGGTTATTACCGAAAATGCCGAATACGGCCTTGACGTTCTTGAAAAAACAAGAGTGGATGCCGTTTTGATGGACTTGCGGATGCCCAAAATGAACGGATTTGAAGTTACCCAGCAAATTCGCCAAAACAAAAATGCCGCCATACGGGAAATCCCCGTTATAGCCCTTACCGCTGATTTTTCTTTGGGAGACAAGGATAAATGTAGAAAATACGGTATCAAGGATTGTATCCTGAAGCCCTATGATCCTGATGAACTTATGCTAACTCTACTTAAAAACAAAAAAGACGGAAAAATGACGCTTGCAAAAGAAACCGAAAAAAAATTGGACAATACTCAAAATATAAAGAAGAGTTCCAAAAGAATAGACCTTACCCCAATCCTTAAAGATTGTATGAACGATGTAAACCTTTTACAGGAGTTGATCGAGCTGTACAAGTACAACGCTTTGGAATTCATAGGTTCCGCAAAAACCCATATTAGGTATGGCGATTTTGAAGAGTTGGGGCTTGCCGCCCACAAGATAAAGGCCGGACTTGTTATGATGCAGTCCCATGAACTACACGCAATAGTCGTACAGATTCAGGAGGCCTGTAAGACAGAAGGGGATATAAAACAGCTGAAATCTCTCTATAACTGTTTTTTGGATGAATATCCAAAAGTGGAATTGACCATTGACCAGGCCTTTGCGGAAATAAAACGAACCCGGAAATGATCATAGGAAAAAAATTGTTATTGGCGGAAGATGATAATCTCTTGGCTTCTTTACTTAGGTTTCGTTTGGAAAAGGGTGGGTACCAGGTAACTTTAAGTAAAGACGGGAAAGAAGTAAAGGAATATCTGGCCGAAGAAGTACCCGATATAATTGTAAGTGACATTATGATGCCTTACTTCTCGGGAATAGAACTTATAGACTTTGTGCGTAACGAATTAGGTTCCAAAACCCCGATTATTATTATTTCCTCAGCTGGAAATGAGGAAAATGTATTGACCGCATTTGAATTGGGAGCAAATGATTTTATTTCCAAACCCGTAAGCCCTTCGGAATTGATAGTGCGGGTCAAAAGAGAGTTGAATAATGCAAAAATTTGATTAGCAAGGAGTTAACATATCAAAATGTATTCTTGATAAGCGCGCCAAAGATCCATACGGATCTTTTGTGGGATTTAACCTTTTTATTTGTTGGGTTGGCCATGCTCTATTTCACGGGCATATTCTTTTTACGGAACAGTATTTCAAATAAGGGGGCTAAGATAAGACAGCGCAAAAAAGAACTCTCTCCTATGGTAAATGAATTTTTATTCCATGAAGAAGATTCAGATACCAAGGAGAAGACAAATTATTTGAACCTTAGAATTGAAATAAGGGAATTGCTCAGGGTAGATTTGAACAGGGTCGTCCTATCGGAAATACTATTGGATTTGAGTAGGGATGTTTCCGGGGATACCAAAAAAAGACTGTTCAAACTATACCAAGACCTAGACCTGGATAAAGACGCTTTTTACAAACTGAAAAGTTGGCGGTGGGAGATTGTTTCAAAAGGCATCTTGGAACTTACCCAAATGCAGGTCACGGAATCCTATAGCTTCATTACCAAGTTCATCAATGATAAAAGAAGCACCATTCGCAAACAGGCAGAGATAGCCACAGTAACCTTAAAACATGAAGGAATCAATTATTTTTTGGATACTACAAAATATAGAATATCCGAATGGCAACAGTTAAAATTGTTGAATGTCATTCGTAATTTGGAGGATTATTGCCCACCCCGTTTTAAGGCATGGCTTACTTCCAAAAATAAGGATGTGGTCCTCTTTGCAATGCGCCTGATCAAATTTTACAATCAGAACGATGCCAGTGCCTCACTAATAGAATTACTAAAACATCGTAATAACCAAATAAAACAGGAAGCGATCCAGTGCATCAAGGAGTTTCATATAGTGGAGGCGCTGGACACCCTTAAGTTGGTTTTCCAAAAAGGGAATGTGGATGTTAAGATTTCGATCTTGGACGCCATAGCTGTTTTAGGAAGTACCGAAGAAATAGAGTTCCTAAAACATGTTGAAGCAGAATATGCCGATTTTGCCATTAAGAGCAAGGCCATAAGTGTCATAAATAGGATTGTGCCCGAAAGTATTATGCCCACCGAAAACATTGATAATGGGTTACAGCACGATTGGCATAAAAAAACTGTTTCCAGTGATATAGATGACAAAAAAGAGACGGATATAAACAAAGTTGAGGAATTTCCGGAAGGGGAAAAGAACAGTTCAACCGAATCTCCGGATAAAGAAACCGCCCCAATCTCCTTGAACAAAGAACTAAAAGAAGAAACCACGGAACTCCATTCGGACGACCGGATAATCAAAAAAAGCGAAACTATCATGGATGATATTCGTATTCCGGAAGAGGAGGAGTTATTGGTCAATTTGGATTTCCTACCCATTGTGGTTGCTCAAAAAATGGGAAAAAGGGATATATCCTTGGGGCAGGAAAACTTCAGATACCGCTATATGGGTAACGAAAAAATTGAAATGGAATACATTTTACAAATAGCGGTAAATTTTGAAGAAATAAGGGCCAATGGAACCAATACCAACCAAAATGATTCGAAAATGACAGAGCTTGATATTTGGGAAGATTTGGATATATCCGAATTGCATTTTTTACCTATCGTCACAAATAATGAAGATAATCGGGACAAGGCTCAAAAAAGCATTGATTCTGATCTGAAGTCAGATATTAGAGAATGCGTTGTCCGCTACGAACAGGTTTTGCCTCCACAAAAAATCAAGCAAAAAACAAAGGAGGAAATTCAGCTGGGCATCAAGGATAAAGAAACTCCTTCACAAATAAACAAAGGACAAGATTCCAAAAGGCCAAATTCAATAAGCGAAATAAATGGGGAATACATCAGAAGTTTGAAAGTGGAACACGACATCTTGGATGTGGTATCGCGGGATAATATGAAGCATGAGCTCCAGCAGGAGTATTTTGAGTGGCCATTGGATGAACTGGATAACTCAAATGCAGATCAAACCGATGATCCGGAAAATGAATCCTTTATGGAATTGGAAGACTTCCTAAAGCACCTTCCCAAACCCAAATACTACAACAATGAAATTCTAGCTGTACTTCAATTGTTTGATTTAATCGAAGCATTGGGGGACCAACGTGAAATACCTTTATTACATGACATCATGGAACAATCAAAAATGGACTTTATCAAAGAACGCGCCAAGGAACTGATCAATAGATTTTCCCGTAAGGATGACTTATATGAAGTGGCTTGGGAATTGGATGCATTCCAAGACAACATTGTGGAATACAACATTTTTGAGGAATTATTTACGACCTGTGATACGGATTCCAAAATCATACTAATGAAGGAGATGTTGGTCGTTGGAGATCAAAAAGAAGTTAGGTTCCTTAAAAAACTGCTTCGCGAAGAACCTGAACAGAAAATACGGAATATGGCAATAAAAGTATTGAAGCAGTTAGAAGAACGTTTAGTAAAGGAAGAAAAGGATTTCTTGGAACAAGCTAAAAATGAAATGGAAACCAAGACGGATACCCTACCTCTGGAGCAAGCCTTTTTAAATGAAGCTCGGCAACGGGATTATGATAATTCTGAACTACCCTGAAAAATTATTGAAAAGTATTGAATAAGCTGCATGGATAGTGGACTACTACATATAATCCTAGAATATATAAATATTGTTTTTCTAACGTTTACAGTGGTATTGTTCTCCATGTTCACTGCAATGGGATACTTATCTACACGAAGTTCCATTCACTATAGAAATAAAAATAGTTTTGGTGACATTTCAAAGATTATGGCATCTCCTTTGGCCCCAAGTATAACCATCATTGCACCGGCATACAATGAGGGCATGACCATCGTTGAAAATATCCGTTCCCTGTTATCCTTGCGCTATGTAAATTATGAGGTGATGGTGGTCAATGATGGTAGCAAGGATGATACCTTGGAGAAAATGATAAAGGCCTACGACCTTGAAAAGATAGAACAGGACATAGATCCCAATTGGCGTTCCAAACCCATCCGTGGCATATACAAATCCAAACACCGTTCTTTTTCCAAACTCACGGTCATAGATAAGGAAAATGGTGGCAAGTCCGATGCTTTAAATACGGGTATGGCACTTTCAAACAATAAGTATGTAGGTTGCATAGATGTGGATTGCCTATTATTACCAGATGCACTTTTACATGTTGTAAAATCCTTCTACCAACGCTCCCAGAAACGTGTAATAGCCGTTGGCGGAGTCATCCGTATTGCGAATTCCTGCATAATCCAAGGCGGTCAATTGGAGGAAATTCGGCTGCCAAAAAACTGGCTGGCCAAATTCCAATTGTTGGAGTATACCCGTTCTTTTATTTTAGGACGCATGGCATGGGGACGTATAGATAGTCTACTTATTATTTCAGGAGCTTTTGGGTTTTTTGATCGGGAAATTGCCTTGGCCGTTGGAGGATATGATACCAATACCGTTGGTGAGGATATGGAAATAGTATTTAAAATGCGACGCTATATGCATGAGCGTAAGCAACCCTACACCGTGGAATATATACCCGACCCTTTATGTTGGACCGAGGTACCGGAGGATACCAAAATATTGATCAACCAAAGGGACCGATGGGCCAGGGGCAACCTGGAAACCTTGTATAAACACAAGGACATGTTCTTCAACCCGAAGTTTGGGCGGCTGGGGATGTTGAGCTATCCGTATTGGTTCTTTTATGAATGGCTCGCTCCAATTTTGGAATTTTTTGGTTTTTTCTCTATCATTTTGTTCTACTATTTGGGCATTCTCAACTGGGAGTTTTTCCTGGCCATAACGGCTACGGTGTACATGTTTTCTATCATGTTTTCCTTTTACGCCATTCTATGGGATGTGTACTCCTATAATGAATACAAAAAGACAAAGGATATTCTAACGTTGATGTTTTGTGCCTTAATAGAGCCCTTTGTTTTTCACCCCATAGTGGTCTGGTCCGCCATACGGGGCAACTATAAGAAATTGTTTAAGATAAAATCGGGCTGGGGTTCCCAGGTCAGAAAAGGATTCGCAAAAGCCTCTTAAGATGCAGGACGGTTCAAACATATCCTCCATTTCCGAAAAAGGGAAGACACTAAAGGATTTTATCCCTTTGGTCTTCGCATTTTTTGGTTGTTTGGTAGTTTGGGCCCTGTACCAAAACATACGACTATACTTTTCCGGGGCGTTGGATGGTTTCCTCAATAAGAGCTTTTTTTTACTTGTGATGCATCATATCGGCTTTTCCGCAGTCTTGGCCTTATGTTCCGCATTCCTGTTCAATTTTTTGGAGCAAAAGAAATTCGGCCTGGGACTTAAAACCACTAGAATTATTTTTCTGGCCTTTCTGATACTTGAGGGATTTCTTATCGAATACTATGTTCAGAACTATGAAATTCTGGGGTTTGGAATTCTCTCTACCTTACAATCGAATAGCTCCGGCTTTTCACTTTTTCCCATGCTGCTGACACTTCCTTTGGTAGCGGCCTTGTTTTACCATTTGTGCAAGCGTTTCGTATCCGTGTATAGACTCATTAGCAGAATGTACCCTTTTACCATTATTCTTTTTAGCATTTTTTTGGCTACACTCAATTCGGATAAAAAACCGATAAATGAAAATAAGGCTCAACACTTGATCGTTAGTTGGGCCAAAAACACCTTCGATTTCAACACCTATGAAGGCACAAAGGATTATCCTCTTTTAGCATCCTATGTTCAAAAAGATGATTTGGCACCCTATTTCAATTTAAAAAAGGAGAAACCTCATATCGTATTTCTAATTGTAGAAGGCCTGGGGTCGGATTTTATTGGCCAAAATCCCCGATACCCCGGATTTACCCCATTTCTGGATTCATTGCAAAACCAGGCTTTGGTCTGGGATAATTTCATAAGTAATACCGGAGAAAGTGCCGCGGCCCTTCCGTCCATAATCGGTTCTTTACCATTTGGAGATACCGGGTTTACCAATGAAGACGGTTTTATCCATAGGCATACCCTCTTTGGGATTCTTAAGGACAATGGATATAACACTTCTTTCAATTATGGCGGGAATAGTGCCTTGAACCGTTTTGATCGTTTTTTGGACGAAGAACGCGTAGATCGAATATTGGACAAGAATAATTTTGGGGATGCATATCAACTTCAGGACGAAGATGCTGCAGGGATTTCTTTGGGGTATCCGGATAAAGATCTTTTTAAGCGAGGCGTATCCTTGCAAGAATCCTTTAGCGGCCCAAGGATGGATGTGTTTCTCACGTTAAGTACCAAATCTCCATACCTTGTTCCAAATCGGGAGCATTATGGGAATAAGGTCGACCATATAATAAAAGAGTTATCCCTGGGAAACCGAGAACGCAAATTGGTCAGAAACCACAACGAAATTTTTGCCAGTCTCATATATACGGATGAGGCAATAAAGACTTTTATCAAGGGCTACAAGCAAAATCCCCAGTATGCAAATACCATTTTTATCATCACGGGAACCCACAACCTTACCGACTTACCTCAAAAGGATGAGTTAAGCAGATACAAAGTGCCTTTAATGATTTACAGTCCTTTGATCAACTCCCCAAAAAGGATCAAATCTTTGGCTTCCCATGTGGACATAATGCCTTCCCTGGTTTCCCTTTTGGATAATGAATACGGGCTTAGGGTGCCGCAACAAGTCGGATGGTTGGGAGAAGGCCTCTTAAGCCCGGAGACTTTTGACGTACTAAAACAGATTCCTCTCTTGAGAAGTAAAAACAATGTCCAAGATTTTATTACGGGACCCTATTACTTGACTGATAATTCCATGTATGAAATGGACGAAAATTTGAACCTAAACGAGTTGGATAACGATGAAGTGGAAGAACAGATTAGAAACAACTTTATATACTTTAAATCGGTAAATACGTATGTAACGAGCGCTAACAAGATCATACCGGGAGAAGCGGCCATTTTCGCATCCATAAAGGCAGATTTCAGCAAACAGGATATGGTCTGGATACAGAGCGTTTTTAACGGTAATGATTTTGATAGGGCCTACGAAACGGCACGCAATTTAGCCCATGGCCAAGAATGGAAGCGGGCGCTGTTGTTATGCAGCTATATCTTAAATGAAATACCACGTCATGCGGATACGGAAATTTTAATGGGTAGAATTTATGCTTGGCAAAAGGAGTACACCCGATCCATAGCAGTTTTGGAAGAAGCTATACGCAAATACCCAACGTATGCGGATGGGTATGCTGCACTATTGGACACTTTTTTTTGGTCGGACCAGCATGATAGGGCATTGGATTTGTCCAAAAGGATAAAACAAAATGGTATTACTTCCAAGGAAGTTGAGAACAAAATCCTACGCGCCAAGAAAAAGTTGAAACCCGAAAAAGAGACCAAGGATTTTAACCTTATTCAAAACACTATGGCAGAAACAACATTTACGGAAAATTGAAGAATCTCAAAGACATATCTTTTATTCTCATTTGCCTATATAACTTGGCATGTTGGGGCCAGGACTTGGCCTACAACGGTAATCCGGACACCTCCTTTTTTGCGGCAAGGGATTTGGCTTTTGAGGGCAACAGACCGGTGGCCCGCGACACTTTGAAAAGTATTCTTACCAAGTATCCAGACTATGTAGACGTTAGAAACCTCTTGGCTAAAACATATAGCTGGGACAAAAAATATGATGAGGCCCGGAAGGAGTTCAACAAGATTACCTCGGTAGAGCCTAAAAATAAGGAAGTATGGGTGGCGGCCATAAAAAATGAACTTTATGCCGAGGAACACTACATTGCCCTTGGTTTGGCCAACAAAGCCTTGAATCATCTTCCCACGGATTCTGACTTGCAATCACTACGTGAGCAGGCCTTAAAAGGTCTGTCCGAATTGGAATCAAAAGAAACGGAAACCTTGGCGGAAGCTTCGGAAGAAACAACCTTGAACAATAGCATCGGGATTTCCAACGCATTCGAGATTTTCGATATTGCCTATGAACCTATGATGTATACCAGTTTGGAATACCAAAGAGAAACAAAAGCGGGAAAAATAATTCCACGTTTAAACTATGGTAACCGTTTTGAAATCCAGGGACTTCAATACGAGTTGGACTTTTATCCCAAGTTCTCAAAAAAGTTTTACGGCTACCTGAATTACGGAATTTCAAAATCTGCTATTTTCCCCAATCATAGGGTAGGGGCGGAAGTGTTTGCCAACTGGCCAAAAAACATGGAGATTTCCATGGGAATGCGATATTTGGATTTTGATACCCTAAAGGCCAATATCATTACCGCTAGTGTGGCCATTTACCATGGTGATTATTATTTTTCGATCCGACCTTACTTTTTACCTAATATAAATAATAGCGTTGGTTTTTCCGGGAACCTTCTGGCCCGGAGATATTTAAAGGACGGATCAAATTATCTAGGAATCAATATCGGAATGGGCTACTCCCCGGAATTAAGACAATTACTGGACGGGGAAGAACTCTTGGCGGAAACGGTACTGTACATAGAATCGCAGCAGGCCATATTGGAGTATCAGTTTTCCGGAAAGAAGAACCCTAACCTGTACCGGGCCAATCTTGGTTTGGGACGCCAAGAATTGATTTTTGAATCCGGGCGATTTTTTTGGGTGGTATCCGCTGGAATTACCTATCAGGTTAAGTTTTAGAATGAATAACATCGGTGAAATACCAATTAATTCGATGAAATACAAAGCTTGAATTGCCCTAAAAACCAGAAGTCAGCAGCTTTAACAAGTTTTACAACTAAAATTATCGAATACACCACAATTAATTGATTTTAGCCTACGTTAATAGTAAGTTTATATCATATTATAAAGACAAACCCAAATCAATACCGATAGTTTTCGGCAATAACTTAACCTTAGACATCATGCTTTACGACACCTACGGGGAGGAATACCTAACCTTCTTACAAGAGTTAAATGAAATTTTAAGTTTAAATGAGTTGACCGAACTAGACTATATGTAGTAGAACGGTATAGTTCGTTTTAAAACCAAATCTTATGGCAAATCAAAATCCAGACAACGCAGCATATTTGAATTTCATTGAAGATTTAAATGAAATTCTGGTAGATTTTAATATCAACAAACTAAGTTATTCTTAAGTGTTTAGTGTATTAGTTGTAGAAAACCCCATAGGTTAAAACCTATGGGGTTTGTTCTTTTATAGCTATTTGACGTTAGCCCAAATAGGCTTTCAAAAGCTTACTTCTAGAATTATGACGAAGTTTGCGAATGGCCTTTTCCCTTATCTGCCGGACTCTTTCCCTAGTGAGGTCAAAAGTCTGTCCTATTTCTGCCAGGGTCATGGACTGCTGGTCTCCGATACCATAATACAGCTTTACCACATCCGCCTCCCTAGGTGATAAGGTGTCCAAGGCTCTATTGATTTCCGTATTCAAGGACTGTTGCATCAAAATTTTATCTGGCCGTGGAGATTCGCCAGAACGTAATACATCGTACAAATTGGAATCCTCTCCCTCCCGTAATGGGGCATCCATGGAGACATGCCTACCCGAATTTTTCATGGATTGTTTTACCTCGGTAACCGTCATTTCCAATTCCTTGGCTATTTCCTCGGCAGAGGGTGGCCGTTCATGGGCCTGTTCCAGATAAGAAAATGTTTTTTTGATTTTATTGATGGAACCTATTTTATTCAGTGGAAGCCTAACGACCCGGGATTGCTCGGCCAAGGCCTGCAAAATAGACTGTCTGATCCACCAAACCGCATAAGAAATGAACTTGAAACCACGGGTTTCATCAAATCGCTTGGCCGCTTTTACAAGGCCTAGATTGCCTTCGTTTATGAGGTCGGGCAACTTCAACCCCTGATTTTGATATTGTTTGGCAACGGAAACCACAAATCGTAAATTGGCATTGGTTAATTTTTCCAATGCTGCTTGGTCCCCGGCCCGGATACGCTGTGCTAATTCTACTTCTTCATTTGCATTGATCAGATCAATTTTACTGATATCCTGCAGGTATTTGTCCAATGATTTTGATTCTCTATTGGTAACCTGCTTGATAATCTTTAACTGCCTCATATATATATTTTGGATTTTGATGTTCTACAAGTTCTCATTATACATTTTTATTGCGTCTTTTCCAAAGACATAAGAGAATTCTTATACAGAATTTATGACAAGTTTATGATTTGTTTTGGGAATCTTAGCTAAATCTATCCAGTTCTTCTATTTTTGGGCTTAAATCCCGATTTTATGGGCAAAAGAGCCCTTGTAAAATACCTGTCCGATCTTCCAAAAAAGGAACTTGAAGAACAGCTGCTGGACCTTTATATGCGTTTTCCAGTGGTTAAGGAATACTACGATTTTGTATTCAATCCCAAAGAGGAAAAGCTCATACAGCAGGCCAAGACCAAAATCTCCAACGAATATTTCCCGGTAAAACGAAAACGACCTAAGGCTCGCAGATCCGTGGCCCAAAAGTCTATCAAGCATTTTATAAAACTAGGAGTGGAGCCTTATCTTGTTGCTGATGTAATGCTCTATAATTTGGAGGTGGCCCAAACTTTTGAATCGGAAAAAAATGTTCCGGATGCTTTTTACAAAAGTATGTTGAACTCCTTCAAGGAAGTGACTCATTTTTTGGTGCTAAATGGAGCGGTAGAGGATTTTAAAGAAAGAATACTAAAAATTTACCAAAACGTTCAGGACAACCGTTGGCCCTATGCCGAGGATTTTTCACGAGCATTGGATATATTGGAAAACTAATGGCAATCGTAATTATAAGACAGGACGGGAAAATCCCAGAATGGAAGGAAGCATTATCCGCTGCTTCTCCAAGTACACCGATTTACAGTTATTTGGAAGAACATCCCAAGGAAGCCATTGAAATGGCCTTGGTCTGGAAACATCCGCCAGGGGCATTGCGGCCATATAAAAATTTAAAATGCATTTCCGGATCCGGCGCAGGAGTTGATTTCATCTTTAACGATAAGGAAGCGCCATTACATTTGCCCATAACCCGGGTTGTAGATCAAGTACTTGCCAAGGATATGTCCGAACACGTAATTGGCGTTATTTTGGCTTATTTAAAAAACCTATATACCTACAAGGTGGATCAGGCCAATAGGGTATGGAAACCTTTGCAGTACAAGCGTATGGGAGACTATAGAATTGGTATCCTTGGAATGGGAGCTTTAGGTGTTGTCCTCGCAAAAGATTTGCTTCACTTTGGCTTTCCGGTTCAAGGTTGGTCCAATTCCAAAAAGAACATCGAAGCAGTTAGGTCTTTTGTTGGGCAAGATGAACTATCGGATTTTTTGGATACCACACAAGTTCTGGTATGCCTTCTACCATTGACCGAGAATACCACCGGGATTTTAAACAAAACCCTTTTCCAACAACTGCCCAAAGGTGCATTCGTAATTAATGTGGCAAGAGGAGGACATTTGGTGGATGAAGATTTGTTGGAAATGTTGGATAACGGGCATCTGTCCGGAGCCGGATTGGACGTGTATCAAGAAGAACCTTTGCCTGTTTCCCATCCTTTTTGGGCACATCCCAAAATACATATGACCCCGCACTATGCCAGTGTTTCCGATACCCGATCCGTAGTGCCTCAAATTTTGGAAAACTACAGAAGGCTTCAAGCAGGGGAGCCCCTCTTGAACTTGGTCTCCAAGGAACGTGGGTACTAATTTTTTGATTTCACGGAATAAATTTCTTCTAAGGACAAAATTCTATTAATTTTGTAAAATTGGGCCGATGGCAATCGACCCAGTCTGAATAAGTAATCAAGATCCCTAAGATTTTACCCCATTGGAAAACCAAACTACGGAGAAAACACTTTATGATTACCAAAGAGAAGACCTGAATACAATTTTCAAGTATTTAGGCGAAATGCCAGAAGGCTCCAATTTGCTATACCAACTACCCACGGGAGGCGGTAAAACCGTTGTTTTCTCGGAAATTGCCAAAAGGTATATCAGCCAGTCCCGAAAAAAAGTAGTGGTGCTTACCCACCGAATAGAACTGAGCATTCAAACCTCAAAAATGCTGACCGGATTTGGGGTTAAAAATAAGATTATCAATAGTGAGGTAAAGGAATTTAGCGATCAGGATGAGTACATGTGCTTTGTTGCCATGGTGGAAACGCTTAATAATAGATTGCAGGAAGAAAAGGTAGAGATTAAGAATATCGGCTTGGTCATTATTGACGAAGCCCACTATAATTCCTTTCGCAAGTTGTTCAAATATTTTGAACACTCCACTATCTTGGGAGTTACGGCCACGCCCTTGAGCTCCAACATAAAACTTCCCATGAAGGATCACTATCAAAAATTGATCGTAGGGGAGTCCATTACATCCTTGATTCAAAAGAAGTTCCTGGCCAAGGCTAATCTGTATCATTACGATGTAGGCCTACAAAGTCTTAAACTGGGCATTAGTGGTGACTATACCGTAAAATCCTCGGATGAACTCTACGGTAATCAAAGTATGTTGGGAAAGTTGCTGACAGCTTATCAGGAAATTGCTTTGGGTACCAAGACCTTGATTTTTAACAATGGTATCAATACTTCCCGGTATGTATATGAAACGTTTAAGAAGGCGGGATATGACGTTCGCCATTTGGATAATAAAAATAGTGCCTCGGAAAGGCGTGAAATATTAGATTGGTTTTCCAATACCTCGGATGCCATATTGACCTCCGTAAGTATCTTGACTACCGGTTTTGATGAACCTACTGTAGATACCATTATTCTAAACCGAGCAACGCGATCCCTGACCCTATACTTTCAGATGATTGGCCGGGGCTCCCGAGTCTTGCCCAATAAAAATGAGTTTACCGTAGTGGATCTGGGAAACAATATAGCTCGTTTTGGCCCATGGGATGCACCTATTGATTGGCAGGAGATTTTCCATTTCCCGGATTTTTACCTGGAGAATATAAAGAATGATGAGGAAATAGAGCGGGAATTTGTCTATGAAATGCCTCCGGAACTACGGGCCAAGTTTGCTAAATCGGATGAAATAGAGTTTGATATAAAGGAAGAGTATAAAAAAGTATTTGCCCAGGGCCTCAAATCCAAGACCGTTCTAGAACGCAGTATAGAACAGCACGCACAAATCTGTGTAGAAAATGCCGAGGATGTCTTTGATGCCCGTATTTTGGCCAAAGAACTCAAGGAAGAGATTGCGTATCGCGTTCGCCAGTATTCCTACTGCATCATGAACAATACCAAGAACTACAAGGAATGGTTGGAAGAGGATTATGAGAGAAAGCTCCGTTCCAGTATCTCCAGGAGATTTGCGGCCAAAATGTAATTCTTGAAAATACGAAATTGAAAATGGCATGTACTTGAGCTTGAACTTGAGTTTGATACTTAAACTTTGCCTTTGAAAAAACTTCTCATAATAGGTTTCACATGGCCAGAGCCGGCCACTACCGCTGCAGGGAATCGTATGCTACGGCTTATCCGTTTTTTTCTGGCGCAGGGGTATCATGTTTCATTCGGAAGCACCGCCAAGGAAACGGAATATTCCATGGATTTGGAATCTTTAGGTATTAATAAGGTCCCGTTGTTATTGAACGATTCCGGTTTTGATGTTTTTGCAAAAGAATTGGCCCCTAACATGGTTCTCTTTGATCGTTTCTTGACAGAGGAACAGTTTGGATGGCGCGTAGCGGAATTTGCACCAAATGCCCTTCGCATTTTGGATACGGAAGATCTTCACTCTCTTCGGCATGTACGGGAGAAATGTCAAAAAACTGCAAAGGAATTCACACTTTCCTTATGGAAGCAGGAAAACATTACCAAAAGGGAAGTGGCCAGTATCTATCGTTGCGACCTGTCCTTGATCATCTCCCATTATGAAATGAGATTATTGGAAGAGGTTCTAAATATCGATTCGACTTTGTTGTGTTATTTGCCCTTTATGTTGGAATCTAAAGATGTCCCAGAAGTAAGGGAATGGCCAAAGTTTGACGATAGAAACGATATTATCTGTATCGGAAATGGGAAACATGCGCCAAACGTAGATGCCCTTCAGTGGTTAATCGATTGCATATGGCCTATAATCCGAAAGGAACTTCCAAAAGTACACCTTAAAATCTATGGAGCCTACCTTCCACAAAAGCTGAAGCAATTGCACAATCCCGAAAAAGGGCTTTGGGTAGAAGGTTGGGTAGAGGATATAGATACCATAGTTCAGAAAGCAAGGCTGGTTATCGCACCGTTACGCTTTGGTGCGGGGGCTAAGGGAAAACTGATTACCGCCATGCAAAATGGAACTCCCAGTATAACCACTTCCATTGGGGCAGAAGGTATGCAAGGAGAGAATACATGGCCCGGTAAAATAGCAGATGATGTTAATAATCTGGCCCAGGCCGCCATTGCACTTTATCAAAGTAAGACCGAGTGGAAATTGGCCCAACAAAAAGCAATAGAATTAATCAATACGTTCTATAGTGCAAAAAGGCATTCCCAATATTTAAGTATGCGTTTAGAGGAAGTCCAAAAAAATCTGGAAAAGCATCGCGACAAAAATTTTGTGGGCAGTATGTTAATGCAGCATACGCTTAGTAGTACGAAATATCTTGGAAAATGGATAGAAGCAAAGAATAAGAAAGCCTAGCCCAAAGTGACTTCAGCTTTTCGAAGTTCGGCCACAGATTCTACGCCCAACTGTACCATATTGTTCTTTAGGTCATCTATTAAAATATGAGCTATATGGTCTCCTCCAAATTTCCCTAAGGCAGCCACGCCCCAAATGAAAGGCCTTCCGGCCAATACAAAATCAGCTCCAAGATAAAGGGCACGCATGGCATCCAGACCGGTACGGATACCACTATCAAACAGTATAGGTGCCCTGCCCTTTACTTCCTTTACAATATGGGGTAGGGCATCCAAGGCCGTAACAGCCCCGTTGAATTGCCGACCCCCGTGGTTGGATACATAGATACCATCCAAACCGATTTCCACAGCCTTCGCCGCATCCTCGGGGTGGAGAATTCCCTTTAAGACCACGGGGCCTTGCCATAAAGTCTTCAATTCCTGGCAATAGTCCCAGTCCAAGGTTCCGCCCAATCGGTTGCCTACAAAACCACTCACAAACTTCATATCATTATTGTTCGTGTAATGTTCCACGGTCCGTAATCGGGGCAAGCCATGTAATAGGGTATGATACGTCCAGCTAGGGTGGGTCAAACCCTGCCATAACATTTTAGGTGTAATCTTGGGTGGCATGGAAAGTCCGGCCCGTTTACTACGTTCGCGCCTACTTGCCATGGGCACATCTGCCGTAACGACCAAAGTGTGAAAACCGGCATCTTGGGCCCGTTCCAAAAGTGAATGCAGCAAAGGTTTGTCCTTGGGCGGATACAATTGAAACCAGCCCATATCCCCTATGAAATTCCCAACGGTCTCCGGGGTTTCGGTAGCCACGGTGCTTAAACAAAAAGGAATCTGGAGACGTTTCGCAGTGGCGGCCAAAAAACGTTCTGCCTTGGGCCACATCAACCCTGTTAGTCCAACTGGGGCCATGCCGATGGGAGCAGCATAGGTCTTGCCAAATAGCTTGGTTTCCATGTTCACTTTCAAGGGCCCCTTGCAGAACCGTGGGATAAAGTTAATCCTTTGAAAAGCAGTGAGATTCCGACGTAGCAAAGCCTCATCGCCTGTGCCCCCATCCAAATAGGCCAAAGCTACTTGGGGCATTCTTTTTTTGGCCTTTTCGGCCAACTCCATTACAGCAGGGTAACGGTTGGAAAATTGTTCCCGTTTCTTTTCGTAACTCATGGAATGAAAATACGGGAATTTGGTCAAAACCTAGTTTCAAAGAGGGCAAAAAATTAGAAGGCTATTGTTTTCATTGGTCCAGATTTGTTATTTCTTCCTCTATCTTTTGCTTTACCTCCTGGGCCTGTATTTTAATATCTTGCCATCGTGATATTTGCTCCTGATTGCTACCAAACTTTAAAAGTACCATTTTCCAGAAATCCCTATTGGTTTTGAGGGCTTCCAAATCGGTACTTTGTAAGTCGGAAATGTTATGGACATTAAGCCCCAAGGATGAAAAACCCTCACGATTCATAAAAAGAGTCTCTATAAAAAGAGGGGTGATGGATTCATCTGTTATTTGTCGGGTAGTGCCGTCAGTATCGCTTTCCCTGGCGTTGCGGTAATAGTCGAAAATGTTTTGCCGTAAGGTTTCATTTTGTACATAGCTCATTTTACCCGAGGAGACGGCTTCATCAAAAATACCGCTATTACTTTTAAAGTATTGGTCAATAACAAACTCGAAAGATTGTTGGATAAAGCTAGACTTATCGATGCTATCCGTTTGGTGCAATAATTGTAAAAGACTATCTAACCTGCTTAGACGTTCCTGGGATAGTTGGGTATTATTATCGATTTGCAGGATGTCCAATCCTATTTCGTCGGAAAGGTTTGCCAAAAGTGCTATTTCTTTTTCACGTTCTTTTTTATATTCACTGTAGTTGTTTAATTGCAAGGCGATCAATATACCAATGACTACCAATACAATTTCACCAATGGCGTAAAGCAGGTATTGACTGAGTTTGTTTTCAGTAAGTAGTTGTTTTCTGATGTGCCTAAAGAACTTGAACATATCTGATTTATTTACAACTCCAACGCTACGGGCTGGCCCCTTCACTAAAAATGTCTACCCGCCGTTTAACTTCGTTCAATTTCGGGCAAGCCGGACATTTTCTAAACGTTCGGTCCTGAAAGAATTTTAGCATCACGGGCTGTTTATCACAAAGACCAACATCTAATATAAAGTTTGTTTTTATACTTCCCTAAACCGATAGTTTTTAATTGTTCAGACCGATAACTAAATTTAATGAAATTAGGGGTGTCATTTGCAGTAGCTAGATAAAGCATGCAAATTATCCCGCACCTTACTATTCCAAAAAGTCAAGAAAAAGAATCCAGATATTTCTTTGGCAAATGGAGACCCACCAGGCTCATACTATGCATAAATTCCCGTATTTTGTGGTAATAAAAAGTTATAACGATGAAAATACCCCAATGGAAAACGGTCAAGGCATTTGAGGATATCACCTATAAAAAATCGGATGGCGTGGCACGCATCGCCTTCAATCGTCCCAATGTCCGTAATGCGTTTCGGCCTAAGACCACAAGTGAGCTCTATGAAGCCTTTTATGATGCCCAGGAAGATACTTCCATCGGCGTTGTACTGCTTTCCGCGGAAGGCCCCTCTACCAAGGATGGAGTCTATTCCTTTTGTAGTGGGGGAGACCAAAAGGCAAGGGGTCATAAAGGCTATGTGGGCGAGGACGGGATGCATCGCCTAAATATCTTGGAGGTACAGCGATTGATCCGCTTTATGCCAAAAGTGGTGATTGCCGTTGTACCGGGTTGGGCCGTTGGTGGTGGCCATAGCCTTCATGTGGTATGTGACCTTACTCTAGCCAGTAAGGAACATGCCCTTTTCAAACAAACGGATGCGGATGTCACTAGTTTTGATGGAGGTTACGGGTCGGCGTACCTGGCCAAAATGGTTGGACAAAAGAAGGCTAGGGAGATATTCTTTTTGGGCCGCAGCTATACGGCACAGGCAGCCTATGAAATGGGGATGGTAAATGCCGTAGTACCTCATGAGGAATTGGAGGATACGGCCTATGAATGGGCTCAGGAAATCTTGGAAAAATCGCCTACCTCCATAAAAATGTTGAAATTCGCCATGAACCTTACGGATGATGGTATGGTAGGACAGCAGGTTTTTGCCGGTGAGGCAACAAGATTGGCATATATGACGGACGAAGCTAAAGAGGGTAGGGATGCCTTTTTGGAAAAGCGAAAACCCAGCTTTGGTAAGAACAATTGGATTCCCTAGAAGTTTCAGGTTTAAGGTTTCAAGTTCAAGGTTCTGAGAATGGATTGATGTTCATTGCTTTGGAAAAGGGGTAAACTAAAAAGAGCCCCGTCTTTACGATCAAGGCTCTTTTACGAGAACACTATATGAAAATGAAAAAATTAACTCCTTGTTTTTAATTACAGTGTAAACATACGACCAACATCCATCCACGGGAAATTATTGTTGTGTGCTAGCGGAGATTTGTGGTGTAGGTAGTACTTTTTGATATATAGCCCATAAAAACATACTTGTATCTAAATAGCAATATGAACAAAAAAGATATATCTAACTTCATTTCCGGGTTTTATAGGGAATTCCCTCGGGTTGCAAAGCATGAAACCCCTTGGAATATAATTGCACAACTAGAAAATATAATACTGGATGGACTTGCCGAACTTTCCGAAACTGAATATGATATCGAAAATGGAGTGGCCATTCATAAATCCGCGCATATTGAAAATGGTGTAACCTTTAAGAAACCTGCTATTATCGGTAAGGATTGTCTGGTAAAGGCAGGTGCCTATTTTAGAAGCGGAGTATATTTGTGCAGTGATGTGGGTATTGGGGCGAATTGTGAAATTAAACAGAGTATTATTTTTCCCAAATCGCGAATAGCCCATTTAAACTATGTTGGGAATTCCATTATCGGAAACGATGTTAATCTGGAGGCAGGTTCTGTTTTGGCCAATCATTTTAATGAGTATAAAAATAGGACCGTACCGGTTGTTTTGGACAATACCCTTGTGGATACCGGGGTGACCAAATTTGGTTCGTTGATCGGGGACCGCTGTAGGGTAGGGGCCAATGCCGTATTAAACCCGGGAACTATTTTGAGCAAAGGCTCAATAGTAGGAAGGTTGGAACATGTGGATCAATTAAAGGAGTCTCCCTAAGGGATTGCCCGGAGGATATCCTTTAAAAATCCATTAAAATCAAAGTCCGGGGCTTCGGCCAGCCCCGTTCGTACAATGACCAGATCTTTGGAGGGAATGATGAAGACGCGCTGTCCTTGGTAACCATTTGCGGAATACAGATCTCTGGGGACATCAGGATATTTACCATGGGCATTCAGCCAAAAATGTCCACCGTACGTGCCGTCGGATAGATTTGTAGGTTCGGTAACGTAATTCACCCAAGTTTCATTAAACAATTGTTCCCCGTTCCAGTTACCCTTGTTCAGGTAGAGCAATCCAAATTTGGCCCAATCTCGGGTATTGGCCCAGGCATAAGAGGATCCGACAAAGTTTCCCATCATATCGGTTTCGATCAACATGGAATGCATTCCAATCCTATCGATGAGAGCGGAATAGGGAAAGTTTATATAATCTTGATGGGTATCGAATTGATTTCTAAGGATTCCGGAAAGTAGATTGGAAGTTCCCGAGGAATAGTTCCAGATTTCAGTAGGTTTCGCCAAGGCTTTCTTTTCGGCCTGTATCTGGGTCATATCCGAAGCCAGAAAGAGCATTTTGGTGACGTCCGAGATTCCCGAATAGTCTTCGTCCCATTCCAGTCCGCTTTGCATTCGCAACAAATGGTTGAGGGTAATATCATTACGTTCATCATTTTTCCATGAATCTACCATCCCGGTCATACCCAAATCAATTTTATCTTCAAATTCAAGGATACCGAACAAAGTGGCCAAAACGCTTTTGGTCATGGACCATCCCAAAATAGGTGTGTCCTTTGTGAATCCGTCAATATACCGTTCGGCAACAATATGGTTTTTGTACACCACAAGTACGGAGCGTGTCCTTTGTATATCGGGATCGGCAAATGCGTTATATACGGCATGTTCCAAGACTTGGTAATCTACTTCCTGAAATATGGTATCTTTTGCGGCACCATCTCCAAAAGGGAAAGGGATATTATTTTTAATGAAGGAGCGTTGTGGTTCCGGTAAATCAAAATCGTCATCGTACTCAGCATTCACCAATGTACATCCCAAACCGGATCGGCATATGGTTTTTCTTGGCATAAGACCGAAAACCGTGGCCGTGGCCGAATTGTTATTCACGTCAACATCCGCAAGTTTTATTAGGGGTACATTGTTGTCTTGAAGAATTACGGAAGCCTCACTCCGTTTGGCAATGGATAGGGTAGAGGCCATGTTCTTAGAGGCGTAGCCCGAAATGATATTTAGCTTGGGGTAGTTGAGCCATACTACCATGACGAGAATGACAAGCACTAATAATAATGAGCGTTTAATCCATTTCATTTCTTACACTATTTAATGAATCGAATATAGCGATTAGTTCTATCATATTTTATAAATTGTGAAGAGGAAATTTGATTACAATTATGAAGGTTCTGGTTTGTCTAAATATCCCCGATGCGGGTGTACACATAATGAAAGAAGCTGGTTTGGAGGTAGTAAAATGGACAAGGGATCTTCCCATGGCTCCTGAAATATTGAATGCGGAAGCCAAAAAATATGATGCGCTTTTGACCACGAGCAATTACAAAATTGATTCCGACTTTTTGAGGGACAATAAGCATCTAAAAATAATCTCCCAATATGCCGTAGGATATGACAATATTGATCTGGAGATGGCGGCCCACTTGGGTATTCCTATCGCCAACTCACCCAATGCCATGACAGATGCTACCGCGGATATCGCATTTGGGCTACTATTGGCGGTTTCCAGAAAAATGTTCTTTATGCACAAAACTATTGCCAGAGGTGAATGGCAGCATTTTAGACCTCAGGCCAATTTGGGAATAGAACTTAAAAACAAGACTTTGGGCGTATTCGGTTTGGGAACTATCGGATTGGAATTTGCGAAGCGCTGCCAAGGTGCTTATCAAATGAAGATTCTGTATTGCAACCGGGGCAAAAATAGACAAGCAGAAAAAGAATTGAATGCCAAAAAAGTAAGCTTTGAGGAATTGCTTATGGAAAGTGATGTGGTCTCGGCACATTGTGCCCTTACCAAGGAAACCAGAAACACCTTCAATAGAAAAGCATTTGAGCGCATGAAAACCACTGCCATATTTCTGAATACGGCACGTGGCGCCGTTCATAATGAAACTGATTTGATACAGGCCCTGAAGAATGCAGAAATCTGGGGAGCCGGCTTGGATGTTACCGATCCAGAGCCCATGGATCCGGATAATCCTTTGTTGGATATGGAAAATGTAGCGGTTCTCCCTCATATAGGATCCGCCACGGTTACGGCCAGAAATCGAATGTCGGTTTATGCCGCTGAAAATATTGTCGCCTGCTATACCGGAGAAAAGATTCCATATCGGGTTGCCTAAACACAGTTATAATTATGTCGAATATTGGGTTGATTATTGCAGAACGAAGTCGTGATATCGGGGATTTTCTGGTAGGTCGATTGATTCCCTTCCGTAAAAAGCGGATGATAGGACCTTTCATTTTTATAGACCATATGGGGCCTACCCAACTAGGGCCGCAGAATTATATGGATGTAGATCAACATCCGCATATTGGGCTTGCGACTTTGACTTATTTATTGGAAGGTGAGGTTATGCACGAGGATAGTTTGGGTACCCAACAGCGTATTAAACCGGGATCTGTAAATTGGATGGTAGCCGGTAAGGGGGTATCCCATTCGGAAAGGACCCCAGCCGATATGCGAAATGGGGTGACCTTTACGGCCCACGGGTATCAAATTTGGGTGGCCCTGCCCAAGGAATTGGAAGAAACTGATCCGGAATTTCATCATATCGGTATTGATGAAATCCCAAAATGGGAAGAGGGTAGTGCATCCTTTAAATTGGTGGCAGGCGAAGGGTATGGTCAAAAATCCCCTGTTCCGGTCCATTCCCCACTTTTTATGATTGAAGTTACCAATACGGACGCGTTTTTTTTAGACATCAAGGATAAGGTAAGGGGCGAAGTAGGTATCTGTATTGTTGATGGAAGTATAGAAGCCTGTGGTGAAACTATTGATAAAGGCAATATTTTGGTCTCTAAAGTAGAGGATACCTGTAAAATAAACCTTAGGCCCAATACCCATCTATTGTTATTCGGTGGTGAACCTTTTCCGGAAGAACGCCATATTTACTGGAACTTTGTTTCTTCAAGTAAAGAAAGAATTGAAAAGGCAAAAACCGATTGGGTTCAAAAAACCTTTCCTATGATGCAAGATGACATGACTTATGTTCCCCTACCGGGATTATAGTTTTTCCCACATCTTATCCGGCCCCAAGCGAAAACTGCCCAGATGATTAAAACTACATTCATCTGGGGATATTAGGGACAAAAATGTACTTTCATCCTTTGATTTATAGAGATAATAGGTTTCTCCGGTTACCGGTTCAAAACTGAATTTTGCGTTGTATACCAAGTTATTGTATTCATATTGCTCCATCAGTTTTTGATAGGCCTCTTTAATGGAATCGTACCTCGATTTAAATTGATGATTGGCCGTAACAATATTGGTGTTTTTCCAAGTGGTGACGTCTGGAGGTGTAATTCTGGGAGCACCTACCCCGCTGGCATAGGGTAATAGCTTGGAATGATACTCTTGGGTTTCATCATCAAAAACGACAGCGTCCGGTTTTTTCTTTTTTTTCATAGCTATCAAAATTACGAAAAGCAGAAAATAATTTTGGCATAAGTTTCGGTATGGCTATATTTCATTCAAATTCTTGAAAAGGTATAATACATTGAGGAGATGAACAATCCAACTCAAATTAGCTGGTTTTGGATCTTCACCATAACTTTGAATTCCTGCAATGGGCCGGTGGAAGAGGAAAAGTACGAATGGATACCTTTGGAAGTTACGGCAACGGCATATAATTCCCTTCCCGCCCAAACATTGGGCGACCCGACCATTACGGCATGGGGAGATACCTTGGTGCCCGGAATAAAGGCCATTGCCGTATCAAGGGATTTATTGGATATGGGTTTAAAATACAATACGCTTGTCCAAATTCAAGGTTTTTCGGATACATTTTACGTTAAAGACAAAATGCATAGGAGATGGAAAAAACGTATTGATATTTATATGGGAAAGGATTTTAAAAAGGCCAAAGAATGGGGCAGGAAAAAACTGCAGATCGCCTACGCTGTGCAAAAGGAAGATAGCCTAAAAACAGATTAAATTTATTGGAAATGAAACCAATTTCAATCATACTTATTTTAATTTTTCTAGTTTCCTGTTCGGTTTCAAGGGAAATTTTGGATAAGCCCATTGTCTTTAATGATGAACGCAAAACATTGACTTTGGAATACCTATCCTCTCGCTATGGTTTGGAACAGCAAGAACCCACAATAAATCCAAAAATGATCGTATTGCATTGGACGGTCATCCCTACTTTTGAAAAATCCTTTGAAGCATTCAACAACGCTACACTTCCCGATTGGCGGCCAGATATCACCAGTGTCAGCGGACTTAACGTATCCTCTCAGTTTATGGTAGATAGGGATGGAACCATATATCGCTTAATGCCCGAAACCACTATGGCCAGACATGTTATAGGGCTAAATCATTGCGCCATTGGTGTGGAAAATATAGGGGGATCGGAAGATTTACCCTTGACCAAGGCCCAGTTAAAATCCAATATATGGCTAGTTAGATATTTGAAAGGGAAATACGATATCGATTATGTGATTGGGCATTACGAATACAGGCTTTTTGAGGGACATCCCCTTTGGTTGGAGAAAGATGATGGATACCGTACCCAAAAGACCGATCCTGGTGAAGATTTTATGGAAAAAGTCCGAAATGGAATCAAAGACCTTAATTTCAAACCCATCCCTACAAAACCCAATATCGATGCAAATTAAATCGTTTTTACTTTTTTTTGTCTTTTTTATCACACTTTCCTTATGCGCCCAGGAAAAGGAAATCACTTCCAAACTCTATGAGACCTATGAGACTTACAAAGAGCCAAGCTTGGACAAAAGGAGGGTAAAGTACCGCGAAATCCAGCCTTTTATTGTGGAGTATCGAAAGAACCCAAAATTTACGGTCAAGACCGTTGGGAAATCCATAGAGGGCCGGGATCTTAATCTGATCAGCATAGGTAGGGGAGAAGTGAGTGTCTTTCTTTGGTCCCAAATGCATGGAAACGAACCTACCGCCACTCTGGCCATTTTCGATATTCTTAATTTTTTGGATAGCAATGATTTTCAAGCCAAAAAAAAAGAGATTTTGGATAATCTTACGCTTCATTTTTTACCCATGTTAAATCCTGATGGGGCGGAAGTCTACCAACGGAGAAATCGTTTGGGCATAGACATTAATCGGGATGCCTTGCGCTTACAATCACCTGAGGGGCGAACACTGAAAAGAGTCAGGGACAGCTTGGAGGCCGATTTCGGTTTTAACCTCCATGATCAAAGTACCTATTACAATGCGGAGCGTACCGAAAAACCAGCAACCATTTCCTATCTGGCCCCTGCCTATAATTATGAAAAGGAGATCAATGAGGTAAGAAGCAATGCCATGAAGGTTATTGCCTTTATGAACGGTATCATTCAAAAGTATGCTCCGGGACAAGTAGGTAAGTACAACGATGCTTTTGAACCAAGGGCCTTTGGGGATAACATACAAAAATGGGGCACCAGTGCCATTTTAATAGAATCCGGTGGATATCCCAATGATATCGAAAAACAGGAAATACGAAAATTGAACTACGTTTCCATTCTTTCCGCAATTTATACCATTGCCAAAGGTAGCTATGTAGATATTGCGCTGGAGGATTATGAAAAAATACCTGAAAACGACCGTAAGCTGTTTGACCTAAAAATAGAGAATGCCACCTACCCATTATTGGGGGATGACTATATCCTGGACATTGGTATCAATCAGTTGGAAGTCGACAAGGAAGGGAACACTGATTTCTGGTATAGCAGTCGAATCCTTGATTTGGGAGATTTATCCACCTACTATGGCTATGAAACTTTAAACGCTTCAGGTTACACGCTGAAAACTGGAAAGGTTTACCCGGAAGTTTTTGGGAACTTACAACAACTGAAAAGTTTAAATACCGTTGAAGTCTTAAAAAATGGGTATACCTATGTTCGGGTGAAAAATATTTCCTTGGAGCAATTGGAATCCCCATATCCCATTCATATTGTAGGTGAAAACTATGTAGTGCCCGAACTTAATTTGGAAGTGGGCATCAATCCGACCTTTATTTTGGAAAAGGACGGAAAGATTGTTTATACGGTCGTGAACGGATTTCTAATTGAACTGGACAAAATTGAACAATCAATGCATTCTTATTTTGACGGCAAGAATGCGATGATCTATAGATAACCTTCTTTTTTAGTACCCAAACTGAATATTGATATAGGGTCCATACTTGAGTAAGAGTACCATCATAACAAATAGGGTAGTTACAATAGAGGAAAATAATAATAGCACTAAGCTTTTATACCATTTGGACAATGGTCCTATGGCACTGTTTTGAATAATTTCGTTGATTACATCCATGACTTTCATTCTTTATGCCTAGCTGTCTCCAGGCTGGATTAAACATCTTCATAGTTTTTAGGATGTAGGTGGTCTATATAAAATTTGAGTCGTTAGTTGTATAAGTAACAATATTCGGGCCAAAAACCCTAAAACGTTTGTTCAGTTCTCGATAAACCGCATAAAAAAAGGGAGAACCGTTTGATTCTCCCTAGTATATAATTCGCTATTGATTATCATTCACACCCTCCGGTAAATCCTTTGGCATTAAACTTGGTCTGTACCGCACCTTGCCTGCTGCCATCCTTTACCTGTATGGCCAAGTTACTCTCACCACTACCATCCCGTTTTGGGGTGCAATATTCAAAAAGGTAAAAGCTATTGGCGCGCTGTGACACCCTAAAGGAGATATCATTAAAGGTAGTTTCCAATTCTTCCTTGTTCCCGGCAAAAACACTAAAAGTCTTTCCAATATCGGTCAATACCTGAGTGTCGATTTCACCTCCAAGTCCAATGGTGAAAAACGAGATATTAGAATCGGCTTCGTCGACTTTTTTTAAGGCGGCCTCTTCCGTAAAACGGGAGGCTTGATCTGTACCATCGGTAAAAATAACGACGGAGGCGGCACCAATTTTTCCATCAGAAGTACTTTCGTTCAAAAGTCCGGTAGCGATATCGGTCGATTTTATAACAGCACCATAGAGATCAGTAGAAGGATCGTTGCTAATATCCTCCGTAATTCCCTCTATGGCTACTGTCAGCTCTTGCTTGGAAGAAGTAGGAGCGTTCAATAGATGAAGTTCGTTTTCACCATCAAACCAATATATGGCCATCTTAAAGGAATCCTCGGGAGTTGCTGGCATCACATTATCGATAAAGCTAATACTGGCTGATTTCAGTTCCTCCAAACTGCTACTGAGCACGCTATTGCTCAAATCCAGTACAAGAAGGGTATTATTGCTAAAAATCTGGGAGTTGGGAGATATTCGGGCCTGGGATTCGGAAGTGGAGATAGTATTAAAACAATCGTCGTTCCGCCCCTGCTCATAAATGGTGAATTGGTCTGCAGTAAGTCCGGGTACCGGATTATTATCGGTGTCGGATACTCTAAAAAAAATGGAAACTTTTCCAGGAAGTGTCGTAAACTGTTCTTGAATGGACAATACCAAATCGTTTTCACCAAGGTCCAGACATTCGTCCACAGGTTTTCCCTTTCCAAGCCCATCACCAAGGTTAAGGTCAAGATTTACATCATCATCGGCATTTCCACAGGAGAATAAAAAAAGAGCAATGGAAAAAAGGGTTGGGAGTCTGAAGTCTAATTTCATTTTCATATATATTGGGTTCAACACACAGAACGGGGGAAATGGATGAAAAGTATAACATCTTAAAAAAAATATGTTAAACATTGTTAAAGATGGGAGCTTGGAATTTTGTAGCTTTCGTGATTGTTTTTTGTTTTTACAAACTCACGATTTATGCACTTGCGCATTATTATTTTTTTCGCATGGGCTTTCCAAGGATTTTCGCTTTTGGGACAGGAGAAAACCGTTGCGGAAAGACTGGGATACCCGCCAGACACCAAATTATTGATTATCCATGCGGACGATCTAGGGGTGGCCCATTCAGAAAATAGGGCCAGTATATATGCCTTGGAAAAGAGTCCGGTAAACTCGGCCAGCATTATGGTTCCCTGCCCGTGGTTTCCCGAAATTGTTGTATATGCGCAAGAAAATCCTAAAATAGATTTAGGCCTACACTTAACGTTGACCAGTGAATGGAAGTATTATAAATGGGGCCCCGTAACCTCAAAAGATTCCGTTTCCAGCTTAATAGATAAAGATGGCTATTTTTATCCTTTGGTACCTGATTTTGTTGCCCATGCCAAACCGGAGGAGGTTGCACTGGAATTACGAAATCAGATAAAAAGAGCCTATACATCTGGTATTGACCTAACGCATTTGGATGCCCACATGGGCGCCGCTGCAAGTACTCCCGAGCACATTGCAACGTATATACAGTTAGGAAAGGAGTTTCGCCTTCCCGTATTATTGGATTCCAGGATACATGAAGTGGATGATGTCAAAATAAAGTCACTTATAGATGAAAGTACCGTGGTTATGGACTATATCCATAGTATTTTACCAACGGATTTTGAAAAAGGTAGTACCCAATATTACACTCAACTATTGAAAACCCTTAAACCTGGAATCACTTGCCTATTGATTCATTTGGCCTATGATGACGACGAGATGCAAGGTATTGCTGTGGATCATCCGGAGTGGGGTGCCGCTTGGAGACAGGCAGATCTTGATTTCTTTACTAGCAAGGAATGTGTCCGACTCTTAAAAGAAAATGATATTGTGCTGGTGACATGGCGGGAAATCAGGGATAAAATTACTAGGGCAAAATAACTACCGGACCAAATCAATGATACATAAGTTCCTTAGCTGTTTTGCAATACTTTGTATTGCATTTACTTCAAACGCACAAAAAAAGAATGCGTCATATCGATATTACATCAAAGAAACGACGCTACCCATAACTATTGATGGTATCGGTGATGATGCCGCTTGGGAAACTGCTGATGTAGCCAAGGATTTCTTCATGGTGTTGCCCATGGATACGGACAAGGCCAATGAAAAATCTGAAATCCGTATGACCTATGACGATAGGAACATTTACTTATTGGCCACTTTTTACAATAGCACCAAAGGAACCAATTTTGTGGAATCCTTACGTCGCGACTTTTCCTTTGGCAAGAACGATAATTTTTTACTTTTTATAGACCCTTTCAATAATCAAACGACCGGATTTTCATTCGGTTCCAATGCGGCGGGTGCGCAATGGGATGGTACCATGTTCGCTGGAGGAAGTGTAGATTTAAATTGGGACACCAAATGGGTGTCCGAAGTTACTAGGGACGAAGAAAAATGGGTTTTTGAAATGGCTTTGCCCTTTAAGTCCATTCGCTATAAGGATGGGGTGACCGAATGGGGTATCAATTTTAGTCGATTGGATTTGAAGTCCAGTGAAAAATCAAGTTGGACACCCATCCCCAGACAGTTTCCGACAGCTTCATTGGCTTATACAGGAACCTTGGTATGGGACAAACCACCACCGGCTCCTAGAACGAATTTTTCCATAATTCCCTATGTATTGGGGACAGTGGAACGCGACCTTGAAGCTGATGGCAACACTGAAACTGATGCCAAAATCGGTGGGGATGTCAAATTTAGTCTAACATCCTCCCTAAATCTAGATCTTACCGTAAATCCAGATTTTTCACAGGTTGAAGTGGATAGACAGGTTACCAATTTAGATCGTTTTGAGTTGTTCTTCCCGGAACGCCGTCAATTCTTTTTGGAGAACAGTGACTTGTTTGCGGATTTTGGTTACCCCACCATTAGACCTTTTTTTTCCAGACGTATCGGGTTGGGGGTGCCCATACGGGCAGGCGCACGGGTAAGTGGCAACCTAGACAATAATTGGCGACTTGGAATTATGGATATGCAGACGGCGAGTGTTGATGCCACGGGCCTCCCAAGTCAGAACTTTGGTCTGGTAACCTTGCAGCGAAAGGTTTTTAGCAGGTCCAGTATCGGGCTAATGTTTGTAAACAAACAGTCTTTCAATTACCTTAATAATTCCGATTCCTTAAGAACACAGTTCCCCAAATTCAATAGAAACTTGGGGGTAGAGTACAATTTGGCCTCTTCCAACAACTTGTGGAACGGCAAGGCCTTTTTTCTACAATCTTTTGCCCCTTCACAAGTGGGTAACGGGGTTACCCAAGCTGCCCATTTGGAGTATAAAAGCCGAAAATGGAACTGGCGTATTCAGGAAGAATGGGTAGGCGAGGAATATACGGCCGAAGTAGGTTTTGTACCTAGGACAGGATATGTAAAGTTCAATTCATATTTGGGCTATCTTTTCTTTCCCAAACGTGGCAAAATTGTAAGTCACGGTCCAAGATTGAACGCTTTCTATTTTTTTAATGAACGTTTTAAGCAAACAGATCACACTACATTCTTGGAATATCTGATCGACTTTCGCAACCGGAGCAGCCTAAATTTCTTTATCTCAGATGATTATGTAGAGCTTCTAGACCCTTTTGACCCCACGCGATTGGGAATAGCCGAACTTGATACAGGCACAAAACATAGGTGGAATGCTTTTGGTTGGGAATTCGCATCAAGACCCCAGAGTCTTTTTACCTATTCCTTTGATGGTAGATTGGGCGGATATTATCTTGATGGAAACCGAACCAGTCTTTCAACGGAATTGGGGTATCGTTTTCAACCCTATGTAAGTTTAAGTGCCAATTTAAATTATAATCATATTCGATTACCAGCTCCTTGGAATACCAATGAATTTTGGTTAATAGGTTCTGAAATAGACATCACGTTTACGAACAAAATATTCTTTGCCAATTTGTTCCAGTACAACGAACAATCCAAAAACTTGAATGTGAATTCAAGGTTCCAATGGAGATATAGCCCAGCTTCGGATTTATTTCTGGTATATACCAATAACTATTTCATTGAACCTTTTGAAGGTAGAAATTGGGCACTTACCTTAAAGTTTACCTATTGGTTCAATAGATAAAGTGCCGTAACAATTTGTTAAACCAAATCTTACTGGTCTTATTTTTTGATATATTGGAGTCCTAATGACGCACGAATTAAAAAAAATCGTTGAAGCTTATAGAGAGGCCGATGCCAAAGGTATAAAAACAGTATTGGCTACCGTTGTCGCCTTAAAGGGATCATCATATAGACGACCTGGGGTCTCCATGTTGATCAGGGAAGATGGCAAAATGATCGGGGCGGTAAGCGGAGGCTGTGTTGAAAAGGAGGTTTTTAGACAATCCGATAGCGTTTTCAGGACACAGATTCCAAAAGTTATGACCTATGATGGTCGCTATAGGTTGGGTTGTGAGGGGATTTTGTACATTCTTATCGAACCTTTTCTACCATCATCCGAATTTCTAGATCAATTTTTCAAAGTACTAAAGGACCGGACGTCTTTTAGAATGTTATCCTATTTTGAGGAAAGAGATATGATAGATCATCACCTTGGGTCGGTTTTACAAATTGGTAGCGCTACATTGCCCTTTAGAGATGGACTTCAAAAAAAAGGAGAAATCCAAATTTTTGAACAAAAGCTGACTCCTTGTTTTAAATTATTGATTATCGGGGCCGAACATGATGCCGTACAGCTTTGTTCTTATGCTTCATTAACGGGATGGGAAGTAACCATTGTGGCACCCCCATCCGAGGAAAAACGTCTCGGGGATTTTCCCGGAGCCCAAGAATTACTTACCATTGAACCGGAAACCCTTTCGGTTAGCAGTATTGATGAAACAACGGCAATTGTAATCATGACCCACAGTTATGTAAAAGATTTGAAGTATTTAATGGTTTTGAAAGCAACTCGTCCAGCATATTTGGGTCTATTGGGTCCTTCCGAAAGACGTGAAAAATTACTGGCCGAACTGATAGAAAGACTTCCTGAAATTGATGAAGACTTTATAGAAGATATTCATGGCCCTACGGGTCTGGACATCGGCGCGGAAACAGCCCAGGAAATAGCCATAGCCATACTTGCCGAAGTTTTATCCGTGGTTCGGGGGAAAAAGCCCATAAGTTTAAGGAAAAAGCAAGGATCTATACATAGCTAATGGGGAAGACCGTTGAGAATATTGCTATCCTTGTCTTGGCAGCGGGGGCATCAAGCCGAATGGGAACTGCAAAGCAACTTTTGCCATGGAACGGAGCCAACTTGTTAGATTCTGTTATTAAAAATGCTTTGATGTTCTGTCCGGATCATGTAGTAGTGGTATTAGGAGCAAATGCAGAAGAAATCCAAGCCCATAGCGCTCACAACAAAAGCGTACAGTTTGTTTTTCACAAGAATTGGAAGGTTGGCCTTGGCTCTTCCATTGCCTATGGAGTGGATTTCATTCAAAAAATATGGCAGAGTACCAAGGCTATTCTTATTTTACTAGGTGACCAACCTCTAATAGATGCTGAATATGTAAGCCAAATGATTCAAACGTATGAAGGTTCAGGTAAGGGAATAATCGCAACCGAATATGACAAAGGTGTAGGAGTCCCGGCTATTTTTGATAGGCACTATTTTTCAAACTTAGCACAACTTAATAAAGATAGCGGGGCGAAACAAATCATAAAAAAATTCAAAAACGATACCTTTTTGCTGGGTCCGTCAGGCAAAACAATGGATATCGACACCATGGAAGATTATCAAAAACTGATTAAAATTAGAAACGCACAATTAAACCTGGACTAAATTCACTTCTAAACATGAAGAAATCACTACTCTTTCTTGTCTTTTCATTTTTTGTTTGTATCCCACTCGTTTCACAAGATATGGGGTTTGAAGAGTACAACCCCACTTCTACTTTGGTGGTACCGGAAACCAAAATCAAAAAAGCGAAGTTCCCCTTTATAGATGTGCATAGTCACCAATTTCGCATGGGCTCCCAAAATCTGTCCAATCTAGTAAATCTCATGGATCAAATGAATATGGCCATTATGGTAAATCTTAGTGGTGGCTCGGGGAATGGATTGCAACGCATGTTGGACAACGTTTCTGAGAATTATCCCAATCGCTTTGTGGTATTTGCCAATGTGGATTTTGATGGGGCTGGGGGAAAGGGATGGACCGAAAATGCGGTGGCTCAATTGGAAAGGGATGTTAAAGCCGGGGCAAAAGGATTGAAAGTTTATAAAAGTCTCGGGTTAAGAAACAAGGATGTTAATGGCAACCGTCTCGCGATTGACGACCCACATTTAGATCCCATTTGGGCCAAGTGTGGGGAATTGGGAATCCCAGTATTGATACATGCCGCCGATCCAAAACCTTTTTGGGCGCCAATGGGGAGTAGAAATGAACGATGGTTGGAACTCAAGACACGTCCGGGAAGAAAACGTTCCGATACCGATCCGGCCCCTTGGCAGCAAATAATAGATGAGCAGCATCGTATGTTCAAGAAACACCCTAATACTAAATTTATAAATGCCCATATGGGCTGGTATGCCAACAACTTGAGTAAATTAGGTAAACTTTTGGATGAAATACCTAACATGTATGTGGGAATAGGAGCCGTTATCCAAGAATTGGGAAGGCAACCACGGAATGCGAAAAAGTTCTTTACCAAATATCAAAATCGCATCCTTTTTGGAAAGGATGCTTGGAATCCTGATGAATTTCCCACCTATTTTAGGGTTTTGGAGACTGATGATGAATACTTTCCCTATTATAAGAAATACCATGCCTTTTGGTCCATGTACGGTTTGGATCTTTCGGATGAAATACTAAAAAAGGTGTATTATAAAAATGCCTTAAAGCTAATTCCGGGAATGGACAAAAGCCTGTTTCCCAACGAATAAGTTTTTATAAAATCTTAACGATCCCAAAGCTCTTTTGAAAGAAAAAGATGGTTAACTTGTATTAATAACCCCGAAGCCGAAATTACAGTAGCACTTTTGGGGAGTAAACATTAAAATCGAAGTTCTAAAAGTATTTGTTATATGACCGGAGTACGATCGGCAACCGCAATGCATGATTTCAAGAATACATCATTTTTAATTTTAATGTGTTTTTCCATGCTATATGGGTATTCCCAAACCCAGGAAAATCCGTACCATAAAAAAATCTTAGGGAAACTGGCATCCTATACCATGAAGCACAGCCCCGAAAAGGTTTACCTGCATACGGATAAATCCATTTATACCAATGGAGAGACAATCTGGTACAAAGCCTATTTGGTAGATGGCATACTTCATAAGGCAAGCGAGAAAAGCGAGGTGGTCTATGTGGAACTATGGAACGGGGACGATACTTTGATCATACGTCAAAAATTGATCGTAGAAGGGTTGGGCTCGCAAGGTTCCATCAAAATTCCCATCAATATCAAAAACGGTAATCTTTTAATACGTGCCTATACCAAATACATGTTGAATGAAAGGGAGCCCACGATATTCCAAAAGGAGATTCCCGTATATGCCCAGGAGTTTGGGGATTATAAGAATCCGGATGCTAATCAAAACAAGGAATTTAGGGGCGATAGTCGAAAGCTTTCAAACCCATATTCAGAAAACAACCGGCCTATAATCAATTTTTTCCCTGAGGGTGGACATTTGGTCACTGGACTTACCAGTGTTATGGGGGTAAAGACTGTAGGTCAACAAGGAAATGGACTTGCACTGGAAGGAACCATTCAGGATGGGAAGGGCAATACGGCCGGTTTCTTTAAAAGTTATGAAGCGGGTCTGGGCAAGGTTACCTTTGTTCCCGAAGCGGGTAAAGATTATGAGGCGGTGATTCTGTACGGGGAAAAGGAATATCGATTTCCGATTCCAAAGGCCCTGCCCAAAGGATATGTGCTCAGCATACGGAACAATGGGGACCACCTTATCGCGAACGTCTCCACAAATAGCGAGGAAGGACTGGAAGGAACCCTTTTGATAGGCCATTTTAGGGGGGACCTCTTTTTTGAAAGGTTAGGTAAAACGGAAGATGGCGCGTCCTATTCGGTAAAGCTCAATACCGACCGCCTTTTTGATGGGGTAGCCCATTTTACATTGTTTACAGCAAGCGGGAAGCCCATTTGTGAGCGACTCGTATTTATAGACCATCCCAAAAATAGTGTGGAACTGGAGGTTTCATCCGATTCCCGGACCTATGGGCCACGGGAAACGGTCACTGTGGACTTGAGTGCCCTTGATACGAACGGGACCCAATTGAAAGGTGATTTCTCATTATCTGTGGTAACTACAAGTAACCAGTTACCGGAATCAATGGCCGATACGAATATTAAAAGTTGGTTATTGCTCAATTCCGATTTAGGGAATTCGGTTGAGGATGCAAGCTACTTCTTTGAAAACGATTCCAGGGAAAGAAAATATGTGTTGGACGCCCTTATGCTTACCCATGGTTGGCGCAGATTTGTATGGAACAGTTTTTTGGACGACACCCAAGGACAGAAAACTAAATATATTCCGGAGAAAGCCATGGGTACGCTTATAGAAGGGTTTACGGCATTGACGGGAAATCCAAAGGCCCGCAAGGCATCCAAAGTGTCGTTGAGGATTCCCGCCTTGAAAGTAATCGAGGAAAAATCTACGGACCAGCAAGGACGCTTCAGTTTTGGGCCTTATGAAATCGATGATGGCACGGAAACCTATTTGGAAATTGTGGATACTAAGACCAAGTCCAAGAAGAAGAAGAAAAAAGAAGAAATCTCCATCTTTATGGGTCAGGGATGGTCCCTGCCCCAAGTTAAAAGGAAAAAGAAATTACCGATCGAACGCAAGGCAAGAAGTGCTGAAGATGGAGGCCACGTTACAGATATCGTGGAAGGGACAAAGAATGTCCAAGAATATCTGTTAATGGCCTATCGAAAAAAGAGCATTGACTTCACGTATGACCCCACTATTACCCAATTGGAAGAGGTAGAGGTAAGCGCCCCGAAGAAAACAAGGACCGAGGAAAGGATCAAGGAAATAGAGTCCAAGACACTTCATGGAAGTGCAACCATCAGACTTTTTGCGGATTCCACGGGTACGGCCGGGATGAGCGCCATAGACCTGATAGGGCGGGCCCCTGGGGTGACCATAAGTGGTGTGAAACCTGAGCAAGCTATTAAAATAAGGGGGTTGTCGGGAGTAGGTAGTCAACTTAATTTTTCAACACAGCAATCCTTTCCAGGAAGCACCCCATCCAACACCACACCCCTGATTTTTGTTGATGGTGGTGAAGTAAATTTGGACTATATACAACATATGGATGCGTCGGAAATTCTATTCGTAGACGTTTTACGGGGTATTGAAGCTTCGATATATGGGCTTAGGGGATACAATGGAGTTATTGTTATCGCCACAAAATCCCGATTATCCAAAGGAAGTGCCCAAAACAATGTTCCCGAATACTCGGAAACTAAAATTCCCGGCTTTTATATGGGCCGTGAGTTTTTTTCACCGGATTACAGCTTTGTTAGACCTGATCATCAGCGCTTGGACTACAGGACCACCCTATTTTGGAAACCGGACATTAGGATAGAGGATAGCCGTCAACCACGCATACAATTTTATACAGGTGATACTACTGGCAACTTTGTTATAAAGGTAGAAGGAATTACCAAGGATGGTAGGGCCGTTGTAGGCCAAAAGATTTTTGAAGTGCAAAATTAGATTCATACGGCCAGTAAGCCGGTAAAGCTGTTTTTGCCCTGCGCGTTATCACCCGCCATTCCCTTTCTATCCGGGGAATGGGTGCCGAGGAAAGCAATTGGGTTGCTACTACTTTGCAAAGTATAATTAACACGATGCTTTTGTTGCAAGTTTAGTTTGGACTTGCACACAAAAAAACACCAATGTAAATGGTCAGGAATGCCTTTGATTCATCATTGGATCGAACAAGCTCCTTTTCCTTTGGCGGTGTACGAAAAATAGCATGGAAATTTGTATCTTACCTATAGAACACGGAACCATTTAACCAGGCCTATGAATATGAGATTCTGCTATTTCTTAAAAAGATATCTCCTGGCAATAAGCGTTGTTGCGATTGGTAACGGATTTGCGCAGACCGGGGAAAATGCGGTAAGGAACAAAACCTTGGGAAAATTAGCGACTTACGCTATGAGGCACAGCCCCGAAAAGGTTTACCTGCATACGGATAAATCCATTTATACCAACGGAGAAACCATTTGGTACAAAGCTTATTTGGTAGATGGTATACTTCATAAGGTAAGCGAGAAAAGCGAGGTGGTCTATGTGGAGCTATGGAACGGGGACGATACTTTGATCGTACGTCAAAAATTGATCGTGGAAGGGTTGGGCGCACAGGGTTCCGTTAAAATTCCCATCAATATAAAAAACGGCAATCTTTTAATACGGGCCTATACCAAATACATGTTGAATGAAAGGGAGCCCACGATATTCCAAAAGGAGATTCCCGTATATGCCCAGGAGTTTGGGGGTTATAAAAATCCGAGTCTGGATTACAATGGCAATCTGGCAGGCAATGATCCAGGGGCTACAAAGACACCGATCGGTGGCAATCCCGTAGTACAGTTTTTCCCGGAAGGGGGATATCTGGTAGCAGGTCTTACAAGTGTTATGGGGATAAAGGCAACGGATCCCCATGGTAATGGATTGGCATTGGAAGGAACCATTCAAGATGGGAAGGGCAATACGGCCGGTTTCTTTAAAAGTTATGAAGCGGGTCTGGGCAAGGTTACGTTTGTTCCCGAAGCGGATAAGGATTATGAGGCCGTGATCCTGTACGGTGGAAAGGAATATCGATTTCCGATTCCAAAGGCCCTGCCCGAAGGCTATGTACTTAGTATACGGAACAATGGGGATCATCTCATTGTGAACGTCTCCACAAATAGCGAGGAAGGACTGGAAGGAACCCTTTTGATAGGCCATTTTAGAGGGGATATCTTTTTTGAAAGGCTAGGCGGAACCGAAGATGCCACCTCCTATTCCGTAAAGCTCAGTACCGACCGCCTTTTTGATGGGGTAGCCCATTTTACATTGTTTACGGGAAGCGGGAAGCCCATTTGTGAGCGACTCGTATTTATAGACCATCCCCAAAATAGTGTGGAATTGGAGGTTTCTTCCGATTCCCGAACCTATGGGCCACGTGAAATGGTCACTGTGGACTTAAACGCCCTTGATACAAACAGGACGCGATTAAAAGGTGATTTCTCGCTGTCCGTGGTCACCGGGAGCAACCAACTACCGCGACCTATGGCGGATACAAACATAAAAAGTTGGTTATTGCTCAATTCCGATTTGGGGAATTCGGTGGAGGACGCAAGCTACTTCTTTGAAAACGATTCCAGGGAAAGAAAATATGTATTGGACGCCCTTATGCTTACCCATGGTTGGCGCAGATTTGTATGGAACAGTTTTTTGGACGACACCCAAGGACAGAAAACTACATATATTCCGGAGAAAGCCATGGGTACGCTTATAGAAGGGTTTACGGCATTGACGGGAAATCCAAAGGCCCGCAAGGCATCCAAAGTGTCGTTGAGGATTCCCGCCTTGAAAGTGATCGAGGAAAAATCTACGGACCAGCAAGGACGCTTCAGTTTTGGGCCCTATGAAATCGATAATGGCACGGAAACCTACTTGGAAATTGTTGAGGCCAATGTAAAATCGAGAAAGAAAAAAGAAGAAGTTTCGATCTATATGGGTGAGACATGGTCCCGACCGGAGGTTAGGAGAACAAAAAAAGTGCGTATAAGGCCTACTTCAAAAGGACCATCTAAAGATGTGACTAGTCCTACGGATACCTTGCAAGGAATAAAGAATGTCCAAGAATATTTGACCAAGGCCTATCGCAAAAAAAGTGCGGAGTTCTCCTATGATCCCACCATTACCCAATTGGAAGAGGTGGAGGTAAGTGCCCCAAAGAAAACGAGGATTGAGCAGAGGATCGAGGAAATCGAGTCCAGTACACTTCACGGAAATGCAACGATTAGGCTTATGCCGGATTCTGTAGGAATAGCAGGTAAGAGAGCGATGGATCTTATAGCAGAGGCCCCAGGGGTGTTCATGATGAATGGGGTACCCAAAATAAGGGGTTTATCCGGCATAAACAATAATCTAAATCCACCAATGCGAGATCCTGTAAGAGATCCTTATAATAGACCGTCTTCACCTACCATGCCCTTATTTTATGTTGATGGTGGTGAAGTGAATTTTGATTATGTCGAAAATATGTATGCCTCGGAAATCCTGTATATTGATGTTTTACGGGGTATTGAAGCTTCAATCTATGGACTTAGGGGATACAATGGGGTTATTGTTATCGTCACAAAATCCCAATTATCCAAAGGAAGTACACCGACCAATGTGCCACAATCTCCAGAAGGCATAATTCCCGGATTCTACACGGCCCGTGAATTTTTTTCACCGGATTATAGCTCTGTTAGACCTGATCATCAACGCTTGGACTACAGGACCACCCTATTTTGGAAACCGGACATTAGGATAGAGGATAGCCATCAACCTCCTATACAATTCTATACAGGTGATACTACGGGAACATTTCTTGTTAAGGTCGAAGGAATAACACGGGATGGCAGGGTAACAATGGGTCAATATACCCTAGAAGTGCACGACTAAGGGTGGGCATTTATAAAATACCTATCGCTTACTTTTTTCTGAAACATCTTCTAAATCGCCGTAGTCTTGAAAAATACCGCAAGAATTTTCTTTTTTGATCAAGGATTTTTCATCCTGTTTCTTTTTTTTGGCCAGGATTTCGATTTGAGGGGATAAGTAGCTCATGGGTATTCAATTTAATAGGTAAGACAAAAACGTTCAAAGGATATAAACTATTGTCTCGCTTTTAAATATATTCAAGTTCCTTGGGCAAATTTACAGAGCGCTCTTTTTTTTCTTTTGTCATTTATCAAAACTTTATGATATTCAAGTATTCCAATATTACCCAATGGAAATACAAGGACTCCCTAAACTAAATTATGGTCTAAAAAAGTACTTCAAGAAAGGATGAGCTATAAGTCTGAAAATAGGAAGATTGCTAAGCGGTCAACAAACGCTTTTGAATATAGTTCAGGATCAACATCCAATTCATCTTAAGCAATAGGGCCGCAGTGGGCACGTTGTTCTCTTCAATCGCCGATATAATAGCTTCGTGCTGGTTATCCGCTTTCGTATAATAGGATTCATCGGACATCAGTGCTTTTTCATAGAAAAATATCCGGGTTCTTAAATCGTGAAGAATATTTCTTGTAAGTACATTTGGATAATTCTTGGTCAATAGCCGGTGAAATTCCAAATCTGCATTAATTCTGGACAAAGGGTTGGTGGTACTTTCAAAAACTTGTTGTTGTCGCTTCAATCCTTGTATGGCATTTTCATCGAAAACAGAATTTTCAAGTGCCATCTCCTCTAAATTGGCTACCAACTCGTACAAATCCTTGGCTTCTTCCCGATTCAATTGAGCTATGACAAAACCCCGGTTGGGTACAGCTTTGATAATTTGCGCTTGTTGTAATTGGGAAAGAGCTTCTCGAATAGGGGTAACACTTACCTGGAGTTCTCGAGCAACAGCTGCCAGGTTGATGGTCTTGCCTATTTTCAACTTCCCTTCGCGCATCTTCTTGAGAAGATGTTCCTTTACCAAGTTTCTTACAATTTGCTTTTGCATACGACGACAAATATACTAAATCGTATACGATTTAACGCTCTTTTTAAAATATCAGCAGGAATGGTATGCACCTGGTACTAAAAATGAAGACAAAGGCAATCATTGTAGTTCATTAAAATCGTACATACATTGAGGAAAATAACCATGAAGGTTTCTCAAAAGGGTATCAGGGTCTTTCGTTTTAAGCCAACTCCATTTTTTTCGCTATATTTAATGATAGGGTAGAGAAGACCGGTTTATTATTTGTGGGTAGACAAATACAATATTTGTAATAACACATTTTTTAAAACTAGTTTTTGCAATCCTGAGGAAAGAGTGCTATGAAAATATCCGGAAAATGTTTTCGCCCATGGTTTTGGGCCGTTACCAGTTGCCTTGTTTTTGGTTATATAGGCATTGGCCAGGTTCCTACATGTACTCAATTGACCTTTCCTGCAGCAGGTGAAATGGATGTGTCCGTATTTACGGACCTGGAATGGGATGCATCCCCAACGGCGACGGGCTACGTAATTTTGGCAGGAACTTCTCTTGGTGGGCGTGATATTCTGGACAATGTTAACGTGGGCAATGAAACAGAATATAGTTTTGAGAATACTAGCTTGCCGGGGCTTCAAGAAATTTATGTTGCCATAATTCCTTACAACGATCAAGGGCTGAACGGTAGTTGTCAGACAGTTACTTTTATGACCAGACAAGTTGACCCGCCATCCTGCACGGAAATAATTAACCCTTTTAATGGAGATGTATTAGTATCTGTTACGGCCAATATTACATGGATTAGGGATTTTAGCGCAACCGGCTATCGAATGACCGTTTATGAAAGAGATTTGAACGGGATTGTAGTTTGGGATGAAGTGGATGTAGGAAACGGGACCAATGCAAAACCTCCGGATTTTAAACCGAGAACCCGATATTTTGTGACCATAATCCCATACAATGCGGGAGGTGCAGCCATGGGCTGTCAGCCCATTTCATTTACAACGGGAGACGGTCCACCATTGCCGGATTGTACGCAACTGGTGGAGCCGAGTAATGGCTCCAATGCCGTCCCCACAAACACAACCTTAGAATGGGAAGCGGTGAGTGGTGTTGATGGATATACCCTTTCGGTGGGCACTACGCCTAGGGGAACGGATATTGTGAATGTATTAGATTTAAGGGGAACAACCAACTATTCGTTTAATGGGGAGCTTCCCCAAGGAACGAGAATCTATGTTTTGGTGGTGCCCTATAAAGGGAATTTGGAGTCCGAAAATTGCCCTATTCAATCTTTTACTACTGTAGGGTCAGATCCAGATCCTGAAATAGTCAATGAACTCATACCTCGTTTCTTCACTCCCAATAATGATGGCTTCAACGACACCTGGATCGTGGGCTCTTCTCCTGATGTTTCCATTCAAAACATTTCGGTCTTCAATCGTTTTGGAAAGTTGATAAAACAACTCTCCCCGGATCAGGGTTGGGATGGCACCTTTAATGGTAGGAATCTGCCTAGCGATTCCTATTGGTATTCCGTTGAGTTGACCAATGGCCCATCCCTTAAAGGCTTTTTTGCCCTAAAAAGGTAGCTTTGTTTCCCCATCATTGGTATCGATTTTAAAGGTGACGGTTAACCATACATACTAAAAGGACTTCATTTACGTTTTTAGGTGGTATAACCCTAAATCTTTTGAAATGAACAAGTTGATGAATTTGGGCAAACGTTATGCCTTATTTTGCACAGTAGCACTATTTGCTGTAAGCTGTAGTAACGATTCCGATGAAAATGCCCAGGATCTGGAATTTACCCAAGCCGAGGTAAAAACTATTTTGGAAACCGATGATGTATCTAGTGCTGCCGATAGCATAATTTCCGAACTATATATGGGTAATAGTGCCAAGTCTTCCAAAAATGAGGAATGCTATTCCGCTACTTATAACGAAACGGGGTTTAACGTTACTTTCAACAATTGCGTACTTAACGGCACGGAAAACGTAAATGGAACGTTGAGTATCGTTTATGCTACCGAAAACGAATCTGCTTCCTTCACGGCTACCTACACCGATTTTTATGTGGGGGACATAAAACTGAATGGTACAAGAAGTTTTGGTCTTGCAGGAAATTCCGAAGGCAATAGTGTTAGCTTTTCCGTAACCAGTGATATGACAATTACTATGGCGGATGATTCGGTTATTGCCGAAAATGGGACGAAAACACTGGGTTATGTATTTAGCCAAAATTTAGCTGAAAGCGTATTCACGATTTCAGGGAATTGGACGCTTCAACTGGATGGCAATACCTATAAAGTGGCCGTAGGGACTACTTTGGAAGGGAACCTTGGATGTGAATATCTCAACAAGGGAAGTATGACCGTGGATAAAAACGGCTTGGCCGTAGCCATAGATTTTGGCGATGGAAGTTGTGACGACAAGGCAACTGTAACCTATCCGGATGGAACCACAGAGGATATTTCCTTAAAGGATTAAGTAAAGATTTTATTAAAAATATAATGCCCCGGTCAACGTATAGACCGGGGCATTTTGTTTTACGGTAAAAGGAATACCTTTGAGAGGTAAGAACGGTTTAGTTTGGAATGATTTATGTAGATTTTACAATTCAAAAGTATAGGTATGAAAATGAAAGCTTTACTCTTGCTAATCTTCTGTATTGCTACCCATGGTACTTTTGCCCAGGACAAACCCCATAAACGTCTTGATGCCGTTAAAAGTTTAGTAGATTCAAAAAATTTTGTTTTTGATGCCAATCGAGCATCTCCATTGGGTTTACCCAGCATAAGTATTGTCGCCATAGATAACTATGTAAGAATTGAAAAGGATAGTACCTTGGGATTCCTTCCCTACTTTGGAGAAATGCGTTTGGGAGGGGGTTATGGAGAAGGTGGTGCTATTGAATTTGATTCGGAAATTAGGGACTACAAGGTAAAAACAAAGAAAAATGGTAAAGGTATTATAGTAACCTTTAACACCAAAAACTCCGATGAGCGGTTCAATTTTACGTTGTTCATAACAAAATCAAAATCGGCTATGGTTGTCGTCAAGGGTTCACATAGAAACAGTATCACCTATAATGGTGTAATACGGGAGTTGGACGATGATTCGTTAGAATAGTTTTTGCCTATCGTTCCAAAGCTTAAGCTTCATTTTTTTATCTCGCAGTTTTGAAATAACTTCAATTAGACAAACAGTATCCCTACGAGAATGTATCAAATGTTTTTTGTTTTTGTCCTTTCCCTCTCCATGGAAACTACTTTGGCCCAAATTGATTTTAAGGCCCAAAGAGAGCATATGGTAAAGGTTCAGTTACAAAATAGGGATATTACGGACAAGGCTACATTGGAGGCAATGCTAAAAGTACCAAGGCATCAATTTGTCCCCCAAAATCTGAGGGAAGTGGCCTATACCGATGGTCCATTGCCCATTGGCAAGGGGCAGACCATCTCCCAACCTTATATCGTTGCTTATATGACCCAGGTCCTGGAACTCCAACCAGATCATAAAGTATTGGAAATAGGGACAGGGTCAGGATATCAAGCCGCGGTACTCGCAGAAATCGTTGATTCCGTCTATACCATGGAAATTGTTCAAAAGCTTGGTCATAACGCCAGGAAAAGATTGAAAGAACAGCAGTATAACAACGTCGAGGTACGAATAGGGGATGGGTATTACGGTTGGCCCGAAAAGGCTCCCTTTGATGGTATTATGGTAACCGCAGGCGCAGAGCAGATTCCGCCCAAATTGACGGAACAACTTAGGGAAGGTGGAAAAATGATTATTCCAGTAGGTCCCCACCAGGGGATACGGCATTTGGTTTTGCTTACAAAAAGGAAGGGGAAAGTAAAACGCAAAAATTTAATGGCAGTTCGTTTTGTTCCTTTTACTCGAAAAAAAGAGAAATAAAATAAAAAGGCGCAATTTAATTGCGCCTAAGCTATGTTCGTAACGTCTTCAATTAATAGGTGTAATGTCTGTAAGCTACCCAACGGACACGTTTGCTGTCCTTAAACGTGGAAAAGAATGAATTTTTTCTGGATTCTGTTGGGTTTTTTATGATAAACGAAGCTCTCATGATTTCTTGTTTTTTGATGATGAATTGGTTGTTGTTTTAATCGCTTTTAGCGTGTAAAGTTTCTGTACTCTGCCCATTTTACTCTTTTGCTGTCCCTAAAGGAAGAAAAGTAATGGAATGTTTTAGACTCTGTTGCTGTTTTGTTGATGGATGCTTTCATAATTTCTAGTTTTTAATTGTTGTTGTTTCCTTTTTATTTTTTTCATGATATAGTCGGTCGGTATTCCAGCCAAACCCTACTGTGAAATATATTTTGGGTCTTACTAAATGTTGATGTAACCTTTTCATTGGATGATTGTTTTTAGATTGACTTACACCTAATAGACGACCTAAAATATTTTTTGTTACAGTACTATGTTATAAAAGGTACTATTTTATAGAAGTTTTAACATTTAGTTGGGGCAATGGTCAACCCACATCTTTTTAAGAAACTAAATATCAGGTAATTAAAACAATCTTTACTTTACTTTCTAAAAAGAAAAAAAGATACATGGAAAGAGGGAAAGCACGATAAGATTATAATTTAACACCAAATAGGAATGTTATTCCTTTTCCAGTGCTTCGATAAGCTGGTCGTAGGTTTCGATTTTCGTATACAATCTACCTCCTAAATTAACAATAGGTGTTTCTAGGGAGTCTAGGACTATACTATTGGCAAGAGATCTGTTAAGCTGTTCCGCAATTTCGGGTTGTTCCTCTAGGTTGTGAAAAGTAAATTTGTAAGGTCCATCGTTCAGCGGATTGATTAGACTATCACAACTAAGACAGCTTTTGGGAACGTATACAACTATCTGTTTCTTTGGACTAATCTTGATTTTTTTGGCAGGTTTGCGGAGGGCCCTTTTGGAAAGGCTATCATTTACCTCCAAATCGTATGTATATGAAGGTTTTTTTCCACGCATAAGGATAATGGTCTTCATATGCACCTTGGATGTAGCAGGTACTCTAGTAAATCTGGGAGTGGCCCTACTTTGTCTAAAGTTGGTTCCTGTAATAGTTAGTTTAGCATCAAAGGCCTGATCGTTTTCATTTACAGCGTAAAAAGCAAGACGATTCGGTATTTCTTCGACTATAATTTTAATCGGTTTTTCCTGGGCATTAGCCTGAAGAAGAACAAAAAGATAAATTAATCCGTAATGCAGTATTTTCATCTTGGCCTTATAATGTTTTTAAATATTCCAGGAGCGCAGCTCTGTCGATATCAGTGAGTTCATCTCCAAAAGTATGTCCTTGATTACCATATCCCTTTAAGGTAGTGTCATAGGTATTTTTGTCTACTTTGGAATTTTCGGTCGTGTAGTTCCATCCACCTTTTAACTGATTGTAATCAGTATTATCATATGACCTGCTCCAATATTTTGGTCTATCCGCACTATTCAGCACATCTGCCAAAGTGGGTACGGAAGCGTTATGAAAATAAGGTGCCGTGGCCCAAATCCCATCCAAAGGGGGTGCAATGTACCCTCCTTCGGAAACAATTTCCAAGGGATTCGGACTTGTCCCGAACCATCCGGTATTGAACCAGTCCATAAAATAATCATTTGTAGTGGAAGATAAGCTATAATGATTGGAAAGTTCCGGATCGGTTCCTACGGAATTCAAGGAAACCATATAATTGGGGTAGGTGGGGCTGCTCCCGTAATTTCCATGACAACTTGAACATGTATTTTCAAAAATAACTTTTCCCTCTTCGGCAAATTTGGAATCTATCGAAAAAGGGTAGGCTGGAGGCTCCAAGCTATAAATATAGGCCAGTACATCTGCCATCTTTTCGTCCACTTCTTCAGCTTTAGTTCTATCGGTCAAAGTCAATAAGCTAGAGCCAATGAAGGATTTACAAAAATCTCCCCGTCCTATACCGTGATAGAACATGGCATTCTTCTTTTTAAGCAGCCACCAAGCGGGCACATCTGTCGGAATAACCTCGTCCCCAACTTCCACATAGGGATCATCCATCCATTCCAAAGTATTCTTATCCCTATGGGCAATCAATACTTGAGTAATCTTATCGGCCGGATTTACGCCCCGTGTTTCGGTAATAGTTTTTGGGCCTATAGCTACGATACTTCTTCTAAATTGTTCGTATGCAGCCCATTCGTCACTTGTCTGCCCTCCATAGAGAAATGAGATGGCCGAGTTTAAAAGAGTAACATTGTCACTTCTGTTGATCGTGAAATCGCTGTCATGGCTACCGAGACCTAAAACGAATTCTCCGTTGATCCTTCCAGCATGGCATTGCATACAATTGGGGCCAACAATACGAACGCCGTTTGGAGCAGTTACAGCAGTGTAATCATATGGTATGATGGTATTGTCTCCAGTTCGGCCCAAAAGGTTTGTATTGTCCTCCCCAAAACCTGTAAGAAAGGCATCATATGGAATTCCAGAACTCATGTAATCTCCGGAAATAAGATATTCTCGGCCTGCATTTGCATCCCCATTCCTTTGAATTTGATCAGGAATTGCGGTAACCTCAATTATTGGATCAGGATTTGGGTCGGGATTCGGATCAGGGTTTTGAGCTGGATTGTCAGAATTGTCAGGGTCGGGATTAGGTTCAAAGGGTTCAATATTGTCACTGGAGCATGAACATGCGATGCACACAAAAAACAGGGATAATAAAATATGACTTCTCTTCAAAAGCAATTCATTTTTAGACTTGTAGCACTTTGCGAAACAAATAAAACTACGAAAATTACCAACCGCGATTGATTCCATGCTCCTATATTACCTATTTAATCGACAAACGGTATCGAATTAAGAGAATTTTAGACGGCTTTTTGCGCTGTATTTGGTATATTAGAGGTATGTCTGGACTACGTTCCTTGTTATGCATCCTGCTGTTTACCTTATGTTTAGCACAAGTATTTGGGCAATATACCCCAGATGAATGGGATGAACGTAATACATGGATGGATGTCCAAACTATTTTTGAATTGGCGGGAATCGAAGAAGGAAATCAAGTTGCGGATGTGGGCTGCCATGAAGGATACCTAACCTTTCACCTTTCAAAGAAAGTGGGTAAAACGGGTAGCGTCTATGCAGTAGATATCCTAAGCTATCGGCTGGAAAACCTTAGGGAACACCTGAAACAGGAAAAGATTAAAAATGTAACCGTAATCCACGGTGAAGAAGATGACCCAAAGCTACCTGAAAATAGATTGGATGCTGTCATAATCATGGATACCTATCACGAAATGAAAGACTATGCCAAAGTGCTTTTCCATGTAAAAAGAGCCTTAAAACCCAGTGGCCGTATCCTCATTCTTGAGAAATTGAAAACCCATAAAAAGGGCAAAAGTCGTGAAGAACAGACCAAGGCGCATACCTTATCCCCGAAATATGTAAAAAAGGAATTGGAAGAGGCAGGATTTTCAATACGTAAGGAGATCACCGATTTTGGGGATTGGAAGGAAGATAAGGATAAGCCCATGTGGATATTGGTAGGTGTTTCCGGGGCATTGTAATGAAGTAATTGGCCTAAGCTCCGGTTTTTAGTTTGGGGCTAGCCTCCATTGAGAAAGCTAACAAAAGTCATGTTTTCCATATCCATACATTTTTAGTTTTATAAAATAAACCCATAAACCATCCAAAATGAAGGTATACGACCATAAACACATCAAAAATATTGTGCTTGTAGGGGCCCACCAAAGTGGAAAGACCACCTTGGCAGAGACCATGTTATATGAAGCCGGATTAATTAACCGACGGGGTACCGTTGAAAACAAGAACACGGTATCCGACCATCATCAAATAGAACATGAAAGGGGTGCTTCTGTCTTTGCTACGCCATTACATACCGAATGGCGTAACTATAAGATAAATATCATAGATACTCCCGGATTAGACGATTTTATTGGTGAGATCATTTCTTCCATTCGCGTGGCGGATACCATTGTTACCGTGCTAAACGGCCAAAACGGGGTGGAAATAGGTACGGAAATTATCTGGAACTATATTTCGGATTATCACAAACCTACCGTCTTTGTCATAAACCAAATAGACCATGCGGGTATTGATTTTGAAGATAGCTTTAGGAGCATCACCGAGTTGGTGGGAAAAAATGCTGTAAAGATCCAATACCCAATTCGAATAGATGGGGCACAATGCATAATAGATGTGCTTAAAATGAAGCTTTACAAGTTTCCAAAAGGAGGTGGCAAACCTGAAAAACATCCTATCCCGGAAAACGAAAAAGCACTTGCCAACCATTTACACAATGAATTGGTAGAGAAAGCTGCCGAGAACGATGAAGAGTTGATGGAATTGTTTTTTGATAAGGGAACACTGAATGAAGATGAAATGCGGCAGGGTATCAAAGCCGGTATGTTGAACCACGAGCTGTTCCCCGTATTCTGTGTATCGGCTCTTGAAGATATGGGAAGTGGGCGTCTTATGGGTTTTATAGACAATGTGGCCCCGGCAGCGGCAGACTTAAAACCGGAACAGACCTTAGAAGGACAAGCCATAGAGCGCACCAATGAGGCCCCGACCTCGTTGTTTATTTTTAAGACCATTTATCAACCCAATTTAGGTCAGATTACTTTTTTTAAGGTAAAATCCGGTGATGTAAGAGTCAACGAAAAATTAGTAAATGCCAGAAATGGCGAAACGGAGGTTCTCCATCAACTCTTTATTATGGATGGCAAAAAACGGGAGCCCGTTTCCCGATTGGCCGTTGGGGACATCGGTGCTACATTGCGTTTAAAGTATACTGAGACCAACGACACCTTGCACGAAGTAGGAACTCCCATAACCATTAGGCCAATTGCCTATCCCGAGTCCCGAACCCGTAAAGCGGTTTCGGCCGTAAAAAGGAACGAGGAAGAGAAACTTACGGATGCCTTGCGAAAAATCAATAGCCAGGATCCAACTGCCATAATTTCATATTCCCGTGAGTTAAAACAGCAAATATTGGGTTGCCAGGGGGAATTACACTTGGCTACCATAGATTGGACCTTAAAAAACATCTATGACGTAGAGGCCCATTTTGAGAAGCCTAGAATAGCCTATAGGGAAACTATTCAACGGGCCGCCACCGCCAATTATCGGCATAAAAAACAATCCGGGGGAGCTGGACAATTTGCCCAGGTGCATTTAAAAATAGAACCTTGGATCGAGGGTATGCCGGAACCCCAAGGTTTCAACATTCGAGGTAAGGAAGAGGAAGAGCTTCCGTGGGGCGGTAAACTCATCTTTTATAACTGTATCGTTGGAGGAGTAATCGATTTGAGGTATCTACCTTCCATAAAAAAAGGGATACAGGAAACTATGGAGTCCGGGCCTTTAACGGGAAGCTATGTAACGGATATCCGTGTAATGGTGTACGACGGTAAAATGCATTCGGTGGATTCCAACGATATCTCCTTTAAAATTGCAGGGGCCCACGCCTTTAAGGAAGCATTTATGAATGCCAAGCCCAAATTGTTGGAACCTATTCGAGAATTGACCATCAAGGTTCCTGAGGATATGGTAGGCAATGTCATGACCGACTTACAATCCAGACGGGCGGTTATTTTGGGCATAGACAGCGAAGATCGCTATCAGATTCTAAAATGCAATGCCCCGGAGGCCGAGCTTTATGGATACTCTACGAGTTTGCGTTCCTTGACGCAGGGTAAGGCAACGTTTACTTCGGTATTTTCGTCGTTTCAATCTGTACCTACCAATGTCCAAAAACAATTGGTGAGCTCATAATGCAATGAAAAAAGGCTTCTAGGCCAAGATACTCTCATGCCCGGAGTCTTTTACAAATAGGCAGGAGCTTTCTGTTTTTTGGGTCATTTCCTTAACAAACTCAAAAGGAAGGTCCGCATGCATACCGAATATGTTAAGATCGGCATTGGATGCTTTTCCGACCACATCCTTAAAATTTCCGATATGAATTTCGGTCAATGTTTCGGGCAATCGGGCAAGGTTGATGAGGGAATTCAGAAATTCCTTGGCATTCTCATGTTCCTCTTTATCCTTGATAACGGTAATCAAGCGGATTTGTGCTTCCCAATTCCTTTTCAATTTATAGGCTATGAGTGTGGAAAGATCCAAATTCCCGATATCCCAGCCCAAGCTCCAATTTCCCTTGCGGTCACTGACCCATACATTGATAGTATTCCGTTGACCTAGCAGGGCTGTTGGATGGGCCTGATAGAGCAAGACACCAACCTCCAAGCGAATACATTCTTTAATTACCGGTCGTAGTTCCGTTTCATAATTATCATGTTGTTGCAAATTCAAAAAAACAATATTCGGCCTAAAAAAAGCACCACGCAACGCCTGGTTTCCATAATTTACACCTTGTGCAAAATCCTTGGTATGGATAACGGTCCAAGAAGAAAATACCCCTTTCTTATAAAAGGCTTCGGACAAATGTGATATTTCATCCGTAAAACTAGTACTATCCGTAAAGGGTGCAATACCCAAGAGCTTAATAGATCCTTTGGGCCTAGCGATATTTCGTAAGAACTGAAAATTACCCTTTGCCCCTTTAATATCGCGTATAGGAACCATCAAATTTGGCTTCCAAGCGCGTTGCTGCATACTTTTCATTCCCCAAGTATGTTTGGCCGCCCATTCTGCAAAGGAAACGAACAATCCCGAACGCATATCCTCAAAGGGGGTTTCCAGATTCTGGCGAGATAGGAACCAATAGACAACAAATACAATACTAATGGATATAAGACTTATGGTGGGATTAATAATGAACATGGCCAATACAGAGGATAATAATCCTAACCATGGAACCCATTTATGGATTTTAAAAATGGGTCGATAACTTATCAGTCCTAGATTCTGTTCTATGATAACCACAATATTGATCATGGCATAGGTAATCAAGAAAAATAATGTAACTAAAGGAGCTACCGCATTAAGGTCACGCAATAACATCGTAGCAAAAATCATGATACCCGTAACAATCATGGCATTTCTTGGTTGTCCATTGGCACTTTGGCCTGCTAGAAATTTGGCATACGGTAAAACCCGGTGCTCGCCCATGGCGAACAAAATTCGGGAAGAACCTACCATGGACGCTAAGGCGGAAGAAAAAGTAGCCCCCAATATACCGGCAATAACCAAAGGCCCCACATAAGCTTTTTCGATGATAATATTGTAATTGGAAATGAGCTCTTCCTCGGATGCCGATCTTGCCAACCAATAGGCCAGTCCCATATAGATGACAAAACTGACCCCTATGGCCCATAGAGTACCCAAGGGAATACTTCTTTTTGGGTTTTTAAGCTCGCCGGACATATTGGCCCCGGCCATAATTCCGGTAGATGCCGGAAAGAAAACGGCAAACACGATCCAAAAATCACTACCTGAAAATCCGTTTTCCGGAGAACCTTTGAAGGTCCCCCAGCGAATAGCCTCATCCGTCGGAAGATACATAGAACCATAATAGGCGGCTATAACTATGGATATCAATGACAAGATAATTACCAACATGATAAAAAACTGGGTCTTAATGGCGAGATCCGCACTAATGTATGCTATGGCAAGCAAGACCACAAAAACGACAATATCAACTAAAAACGCACTATGTCCTGGGAAAATACCCAACCAGCCTTCCCGAAACCCAAAAATATACATGGTTACCGCCAACCCCTGGGAAATATACCTTGGAATACCCAAGCTGCCACCAACTTCCAAACCCAAGGCCTGTGAGATAATGGCATAGGCCCCACCTGCACCTATACGTATATTCGTAGTAATGGCGGACATGGACAAGGCCGTAGTCAATGTAATAGTAAAAGACACCAGGATTATGAGCCATGCCCCTAAAAGCCCCGCGTTCCCAACGACCCATCCCATTCTAAGGTACATGATTACCCCTAAAATAGTGAGCAGGGTAGGGGTAAAGACTCCTCCAAAAGTCCCGAATTTTTTAAGCTGTTGATTTTGGTTTTTCATGTGGCCAATTAAAAATAGTCCTTATTTTGGAGAATGCAAGTGGTTTTTAAAAGGACTTCGTTTCTTTGGATCGATATGATTTATTGAGAAAACTGTGTGCAAATTGAAATAAATTTTCCAGAAAGTAATATCTTCAAAGAGAAATCCATTTGAATCCGATGAAATGAAATACTTTCTTATCATTTGCTGGGTCTTGTTAAGTACACATTATAGCACCTCACAAAGCTCAATATCCCTTTTTAACGGAAGGGATTTAGAAGGCTGGCATATTGATATTCCTGCTATGGATAGCATTCCGGACGCTAGAAATCCATTTATAGTGCGAAATGGATTATTGGTAAGCCTTGGCACCCCTGGAGGCCATTTAATAACCGATACCGAGTATGGGAACTTTCGTTTGGAAGTAGAGTACAGGTTTGCCGGAAAACCAGGAAATTGTGGGGTATTGGTTTTTGCCTCAACACCCAGGGCTTTGTATAAAATGTTCCCAAAATCAATCGAGGTACAGATGATGCATGAGAACGCTGGAGATTTCTGGTGTATTGTGGAGGATATAAAAGTGGAGAATATGACCTCCCGTCGTGGGCCTAAAGAGGAATGGGGTATTACAGAAGGAAAAAAACGCCGTATTTTAAACCTTACCGATGGTTCCGAAAACCCGGTTGGGGAATGGAATTCAATGCGAATTGAATGTTTGGAAAACAAGATAAAGGTTTGGGTCAATGGGGATTTGGTCAATTACGGCTATGATGCCACGGCAAAAAGAGGTCAGATTGCACTTCAGGCCGAAGGTTCCGAAGTAGAATTTAGAAAGGTGGCTTTGACAACAATCAACAAATTAAGTGAATAATGGGTGATAATAAGATTATGAAAGGTACATCAAAGAAAACAGGTTCAGCTTCAGGCCGTAGAACTTTTTTGAAAACATCAGGACTGGCAATGGTCGGAAGTTCTTTGGCTTACCCCTCAAGTGTATTGGGAGCCATTGGATCATTTAAGGAAAAAACTTTAAAAGTAGGGCTTGTCGGCTGTGGTGGTCGCGGTACAGGTGCGGCCGCACAGGCATTGCAGGCCGATGAAAACGTAATCCTCCACGCCATGGGCGATGTTTTTGAAGATCGCCTAGAAACCTCATATACCGAACTACTCAAGGTAGTAGGGGATAAGGTGAAAGTAGGGAAAGAGAATAAGTTTATCGGTTTTGATGCCTATCAAAAAGTAATCGACTCCGATGTGGATGTAGTGCTACTTACAACACCTCCTGCATTTAGGCCCGGGCATTTAACGGCCGCCATTGCCGCAGGTAAGCATGCTTTTTGTGAAAAACCGGTAGCAGTGGATGCCCCGGGCGTACGGGAAGTTATTGCAGCGGCCGAAAAGGCCAAAGAGAAGAACCTGTCCGTTGTTTCAGGATTTACGTATCGATTCGGCTTTGGCAATAGAGCGGCTTTTGACCAAATTCTCAATGGGGCTATAGGTGATGTTAGAACCGTTACCACTTTCCGGTTCGGCGGTGAACTTTGGTACAAGGAACGCCAACCGGACTGGACCGAAATGACCTACAATATGCGGAACTGGTATTATTATAATTGGCTATCAGGTGATTTTATTGTGGAGCAGGCTGTACATAGCTTGGACCTGATGTCGTGGGCCATGGGAGATGTAATGCCGTTAAAGGCCATTGGAACAGGGGGCAGGCAAGTGCGGACAGACAATCGTTATGGCAATATTTATGATCATTTTGCCGTAGAGTTTGAATATCCCAACGGCGCCAAGGGATACCATTTTACCAGACAACAATCGGATACGGCAACAAGGAACACCATAGACCTATTTGGTACCAAAGGGACCGCAATGATCCAACCAGGTAGAAAATACCAAATTAACGGGCCGGAGGCTTGGCAGTTTGAAGGTGAGGAGAATAATATGTACCAAACGCAACATAATGAACTTTTTGAGGCCATACGAAAGGATACACCCATAAATGATGGTAAGCGCATGGCCAACAGTAGCCTTTTGGCCATTTGGGCACGTACGGCCGGGTATACAGGAAAGGAGATCTCTTGGGAACAAGCCTATAACTCCAACGAGTCTCTGGGGCCAAAATTGGAACAATACAATTGGGACTTGGTCTGGCCTAGTCCTTCCATTGCCGTCCCAGGTAAAACAAAAATCCAATAAAATCAATGAAAACAATACCCATGAAACCTCTTTTTTTATTGAGTATATTGATGACAATAGCCGGTATACTAGCAGGCCACGCGCAAGAAAATCATATACGCTTTGGAACAGAACAAAAATTCGACGACCTAATTGCAGGCACTAAAGCAGAGGGAAATACCTTGCAGTGGGTCAATGTGAATACGGATGACGATACCTGGAGAACGGAAGATAATCTACTTGTTTGTAAAGGTAAGCCTATTGGTGTTATGCGATCTGAAAAGCAGTATGAGAATTTTATCCTACAGGTGGAATGGCGACATATGGAACCGGGAGGGAATTCCGGGGTTTTTGTGTGGAGCGATGCCCTTCCCGATCCAAAATCCCGATTACCTGGCGGAGTAGAGGTACAAATGCTGGAATTGGACTGGGTAAATCTAAATACCCGTGACGGTAAAAAGCCACCTATTGCCTATGTTCATGGAGAACTCTTTGGGGTGGGAGGGGTAAAGACCATACCGGACAATCCCAGAGGGGAACGTAGCAAATCAATAGAAAATAGGGCCAAAGGCAAAGGGGAATGGAACGCCTATACCGTGGTTTGCGTAGACGGTACCATTAAACTATCGGTTAATGGAAAATTTGTAAATGGCATTAGTAAATCTACTATCAAAAAAGGATATCTATGTTTAGAATCTGAAGGTGCCGAAATTCATTTTAAAAACTTAAGAATCGTTGAATTGCCAACTGGGGTGACCTCCCAGAACCAGATGGCAACAATAATAGAGTAGGCCAAAGCCCATAATAACACATACTCTTTCCGCTAACTTGTAAAAATCCATTTCTATAAAAGTGTCGGATGCTCTTTAGCATCTATATTCCTATCAATATTCTTTATTTTTTGTGAGTAAAATCCTATAATATTTATTATTTTTATCTTACTTGTAGAATAGCCCCGATCCGTCCCGAAAATTGGACGATTTTATTTGGACAATTTACTGAACACTAAAAAACGGAATATCATGGACAGAACACTTTTCAATGCTTTGGTTTCCTATTTCCAGGCGGAAAAAATAAAAGTTTCGCATAGCGAATTGGAACTGCAACTTTTTAGTCACCCGCATACACCTTCATTATATGCAGTGTCCGAAACTTTGAACTTTCTTAAAATAAGCAACGTAGCCGCCCAAATTGATCAAAATCAAATCAATGAACTTCCCGAACACTTCTTAGCTTTCTTGGATGACCCGGAAAAAGGGCCCTATTTCTCCCATGTAAGACAAAACGGTAGTAAAGTTTATCTCAATGGGAATAAGGCGGGCATGACCAAGGAAGAATTTGAGAAGAAATGGAATGGTATCATACTCTTGGCGGAGCAAGAAAAGAACACCACGATTTCCAAAAGTAAATGGATAACTTGGTCGGCAATCCCATTGGCTTTGTTATTTACCGTTATCCTTTGGCCCAATTTTTATGCACTGGCCTTTTTTGTAATGGGCATGATAGGACTTTATATTTCCAATGAAATCTTTGAAACATCCCATGATAGAAGTACAAATTTTGGAAAGAAAATATGTGGTCAAAAGGAAGAGAGTGGTTGTAACAAAATACTCAAATCCAAAAACTACAATTTAGGCGTATTTTCGATCAACGATTTGTTATTTGCCTTCCTCTTATCCACAATGGGTCTTTTGATTTTGAATGTTGGCTTTGGCGATGCCCATCTTATCGTTTATCTGGCTGCCTTGATTGTTGTATTATCAACTATAGTAATTCAAGCTTTTGTCCTAAAGACGTGGTGTAGATTGTGTTTGCTATCCAGTAGTATTATCATCATTCAAGCATCACTGGTTCTTGGTCAGTCGTACCCCTTTAAAATAGCTTTGTCCAATGAGATGGGCTTTCTTTTAAAGGATGGGACAGTATTGGGGCTTCTTTTCATAATTACACTTTTGGTTACCCATAACTTTAGAAAGCTTAAATCACAAAATTATGCGTTAGGTCTCAAACATATAGAATTACTTCAGTTTAAGAGATCCCCGGAGACTATAAACCGAGCTTTGGTAGATACTAAGGAACTAAACAATTCGGCAGGCGCCGGGCAATTGATTTTTGGGAATTCCGAGGTTGAACCGGTAATCGTTTTGGTACTTTCTACCTCATGTGGATATTGTAAGAAGGCATTCGAAAAATTTCTTGATCTATATCACAGAAATGGACGGGAGAATAGTTTCAAATTAGTCTTGAATCATTATGATGATACCGCATCAAAACGAAATGATGTAGCAGCCACGATGATCAACTGCTACCGAACGCGTGGGGCCGATATATTCCTAAAAATGATGAACGACTGGTTTGAACATAGAAATGCCGACCAATTCTTGATGGAGCATGTCTCCGAATTTACAGGTGAAGATTATCAGATATTGGCGGAGCATAGGGAATGGTGCAAAAAGAACGAATTGTTCCATACGCCAATTTTAATTGTCAGCAATAAAGTTATTCCGCACTATTACGATGCCACCTTTTTGGATGATATTTTGGAAGCCATTGATTCTGTTCAAGACCAATCATGAAGTTTGTTCAATCATTTTGGTCCAAACCCTTTTTTGATGATACTATCAAAAACAATTGGAATTTTAGGCATCATGGAGGTTTTCCGAACCCCTTTCTATTTTGCTGTGCATGGACTTACAGTTGTCTTTCTATTAAAAAATATTATCCCAACCTTCATTTGGTCACCGATGACAAGGGTTTGGAAATTTTTCAAGACGCCCTAAAACTACCGTATACCTCCTTTTCGAATAGCCTAAATGATTTGGAGGATTATCATAAAGGAGCGTGGGCATTGGGCAAGTTATACACGTATAGGTTGCAAAAGGAACCCTTTTGTCATCTGGACGGGGATGTTTTTCTATTTGGAAAAGTGTTAGATCCAGTTCTAGAGAGTCCACTGTTTTGCCAAAGTTATGATCATGACCATTACCAATATTCGGAAATTCATCCTTATATACATCAACATTTTGAAAACGTCCCAACTGCATTTGAAGCCGAACTTTCGGATACCATCAAATATGTGAATGTAGGTATTATTGGAGGTAGTGCAATTGATTTATTTCAGGAGTATACATCAAAAGCATTTGAACTTGTTGATGAAAATCAGGATAAATTGGATGATATCAATACGGGATTGTTCAATCTGTATTACGAACAATTTCTTTTGAGTAATATGCTAAGCAACCAAAAGTTGACTTTCGCATCGCTTTATCCAAAACCGAATGATGGCAATGCTTATAACTTTGCCGCTTTTCATCATATTCCCCATAAATCCCAATACATTCATTTGATTAGTCATCTTAAAAAGACTTCCGAGTACTTGGAACAAATTGTAGCGCGTTTGAGGTTGGAATTTCCTGATTACTACGGTCGATTAAGAGATTATTACCAAAAAGAGGCAATATGAAAACACGAAAGAATTTTTTGGACTGGGCTATTGCGCAGAATCATATTTTAGAAAATGAGGTAGACCAACCTAGATTTTATTCCATTCATGAACAAAATTACATGTACGGGATTTTGGCAAGGATTACTGAAGGTAGTTTGGACGCTAAGGCTTTTGTGGAAGATTTCAAGGGTTTGGAAAATCAACGCTACCGCATTATGGACGAGCGAACGACTAAGGAAATTTATGCCGTTGCCCAAGTAGGGATAGCAATCGATTTTTGTGCCCAATCGGATACTCAAAAAAGAGAAAGCTCTTTTTCGGTCAATCCAGATCTTACCAATTATTTAGTACAAAGCGCTTTTCTATGGAATGATATTGAAAATAAAAACCCTAAGACTATTGACACCTATTATGCGATAATACCAACCTTTATTGATGTGGCCCCTAAGGAAATATGTTTAACGCAGCTAAGCGCATTGCTCTTGGATATAAAGGATTATAGGGAAGTTTTCACATACGCCGAGCTTTTTGAATTAGTAGCTGGAGCAATGGACTATGAAGAAAAGGAGCTAGACCGGCAGCTATTAGACTTCGTTACGGCCCAGGTTCTGTATTATCGGACGCTCTTGCCTATTACCAAATAAGGTCCAAAGACCGCTTTTGAGGCTTTGGACCTTATTTAAATTAAAACTTGAACGCTCTCTTAAGGGCAGCAACAAGCGCCTGGATTTACATTGGCACAATAGTAAGCACCACAATAATACTCTGGATAACAGAACCAAGCTCCTCCCTTAACCTTTTTCATTTGGGATTCTTCCATTTCCTGCTTTTTAAGATTTGTTAAGCTCAACTTTTTCATGACATATAAGATTTTGTTCCCCGCTGTTTCAAACTAGAGGCTTTGGAGATGAGGCCTTTACTTCATAAATATACTATATTTATATGTATATTCCTACAAATATAGATGTTATTACTTATTTTTAACAATTTAAAGGAATCTTTTAAAGATTCATCTAATCGATTCTTCCTTGAATTTAACACGTTTAATTATTAAAAAGTAATCCGTACTATTGTACAGAATTAGACAATAGCAGTGTTCTCATGGCCCAATCCAGGCAAACCACACTTATCCTTTTGGCTTTTTTTTCAATCTATGTTATTTGGGGCTCCACCTACCTGCTCAATAAGATAGCCGTAGCCGAATTACCACCGTTTATGCTTGCCTCGGTTCGCTTTACTATAGCCGGAATACTTGTATTTGTCATAGCTAAATGCATGGGTATCTCATTGCGCATTACCAAAAGGCAGCTTAAGAATGTAACCATTGCCGGATTCCTGTTTCTAAGTTTTGGTAATGGAATAGTAGTGTGGGCATTAAAATACGTAGATAGCGGATTTGCGGCGCTAGAAATATCGGCGCAGCCCTTGGTCATCTTATTACTTATGTGGATACTACAGGGGAAAAAAATCCAACCCATGTCCTTGGTAGGAATCATTTTAGGAATAATCGGCATTTATTTGCTGGTAAGTCAGAAAACCATCATGCAACAAGAGTATTCCTTTGTGGGCATTTGCATGATATTCGCAGCAATGTTGTCTTGGGCCTATGGCAGTCTATTCGTCGGCAGGGCGGACTTTCCTTCCAACTTTTTTGTGAATACGGGGTATCAGATGTTAATGGGCGGATTGTTATTGGCGATAATAAGCTTGGCATTTGGAGAAACTTGGAACTCCCCGATACAATGGGAAAACGATGTGCAAATTGCCATGATCCTGTTGATTGTATTTGGAAGCATCATAGCCTTTACTTCTTTTAATTACTTATTAAAAGTGGTTTCCCCTGAAAAAGTGGCTACCAACACCTATGTAAACCCTATAGTGGCCATGATCTTGGGGTGGTATATTTTGGATGAAAAAATTACACTCCAATCCATTATTGCAGCAATTGTTTTGCTAACGGGCGTTTATTTTATCAATACTAGCAAACAGAAAGTGAAGAGTCCCAATTTTTTTAGAAAAGGCTAAGCTGAAACCTGCAAACAAGTTATGGACAGTCTAGGATTTTTAAGAAAATTTTAGAATCGGATATTCTAGATAGTTAGTATCTTAAGGAAGACCTTTCAAAAGTGTACGCCATGAAATTAAAAATTGGAATCGGATTGTTGCTTCTTACCATATGGGCCTGTGGAAGTTCGTCAAAAATGACGGAACCAACAACAGAAAGTAGGAAACTGGATGAAATGATAGACCAAAAGTCTTTTGAAATTGTTTCCGAATGGGCCATGCCACAAATGACCAATAGTATGAACAGTATTAGCAATGCCGGTCTTTTTCCACCGGGAAGTGCAGGAAGCCGTATAACCCTTATTGGAAATCCTAATTATTTGCGGGTTTTTGGAGATAGTGTTTCCGCTCATTTACCATATTATGGGGAACGGCAAATGGGAGGGGGATATAACAGTACCACCACTGCCATAAAATTTAAAGGAATCCCTAAAGATTTTGAAATAACCAAGGACACGAAAGATCAAAGCTATGTGGTCCATTTTGAAATTAACGATAAGACGGAAAACTACAATGTAAACCTAAAACTGTTTCCAAATTTGAAGGGCAATATAAACGTTAACAGCTCCCAGCGATTTCAGATTCGTTATAGTGGTGATGTCGCCGCCATTGCCGAGGAATAATTCGTCTTTTTTGGACGTAGATATAGCACGGTAAACCATGTAATAGGTTTTCCTTCTGGGTTTTCAAAATTTTCTATACAACTTTTTGGTTTTGGTATTGGCAAGGGCCAATACAGCAAATTAAAAATAGACTAATGCTATTCGAGGGGTATTTCTATCCATTAAACTACTCTAAAATTCCGTTCAAAGCCATCAAAAAAAGTACCCAGTTACTTCTGGACCTTCAAGAAATGGACTGTATTTAAGAATCCGTAAAATGTATACGTCATTCCGTAAAATGTTTCTTTTTTGAAATATTTGTGTCCCTAATTTTGGCATCACAATCCAAAAGAAATAAAACTGATAGTGATGAAAAAGGTAATTCTAATAACCGGGGCATCTTCAGGAATAGGCAAAAATGCCGCTTTGCACTTAGTTAAGGAAGGACATATTGTGTATGGGGCAGCGCGACGTATGGACCCTATGAAGGATATTGAAAATGCCGGTGGTCGCACCATTCAAATGGACATAACAGACAGTACGCAAGTAAAGGGAGCGGTGGCCCAAATTATAAAAGAAGAAGGAAGGATAGATGTGCTATTCAACAATGCCGGATATGCAGTATACGGTGCGGTGGAAACCGTTTCCCTGGAGGATGCAAAAAGGCAATTTGATGTAAATTTATTTGGATTGGCTAATATAACTAAAGAGGTAGTGCCCATTATGCGTGAACAGGGCAGTGGACTTATCATCAACACTTCCTCCATGGGCGGAAAAATGTATACCCCTTTGGGAGCTTGGTATCATGCGACGAAACACGCTCTGGAAGGCTGGAGTGACTGTCTCCGTTTGGAATTGGGCCAATTCAATATCAATGTGGTGATTATAGAACCAGGCGCCATTAATACAGAATTCGGTGAGGTAATGTACCAACCTATGGTAGAACGTGCCCATGGAACGCCTTACGAAACCATGAGTAACAAATTGGCCAAGGCTACTATGGATATGTATGAAAAAGGAGGCGGTTCGTCACCATCCGTAATTACCGAACTAGTCTCGGAAGCCATTAAAGCCAAAAAACCAAAAACACGATATAGAGCAGGAAAATTTGCAAAGCCCATGGTTTGGATACGTACGTATCTAGGTGACAGAATTTTTGATAAAGTAGTTCTTAGTCAAATAAAATAAGAGGAAGACCGAGCCGCGCCTTTACCCATAAAATTTACTATTTTCAAGCAATGAACAACATCGTTACCATTAGTTCCATTACTCAGGCCCATCAACTATTGGGTTTACATCCCCCAAAGCATCCATTGGTTTCTTTGATCAACATCAAGGACTTTCCCTTGGATGCGGACTTTGGGGACGTACGGTTTATGTTGGAACTGTATATGGTATCCCTAAAAGACGGTGTTTCGGGTTCCATGGGATATGGAAGAAATTCCTATGATTTCACCAACGGAACAATGGTTTTCAGCAAACCCGATCAGGTTTTATTCACGGAATCCAAGGAAATTGAAGCCGATGCCAAAGGGTGGATGCTTTTGTTTCATCCGGACTTCATTCGGAAATCCGAACTTGGCAAACAAATGGATACCTATTCCTATTTTTCATATGATGTGCATGAAGCGTTGCATTTATCCGAAGATGAAAAATCGACTTTAACGGATTTGGTGCGCAAAATTGAAATGGAGTATAATCAAAACATCGATAAGCACAGTCAAAAATTGATGATCTCCAATATTGGTTTACTGCTTGATTATTGCACACGCTACTACGATCGTCAATTCTATATACGTACAAATCTGAATCAGGACCTAATTTCCAATTTTGATCATCTTTTGAAGGACTATTTTAATAGTGAAAAACCTATGGAATTGGGTCTCCCAACAGTACAGTACTGTGGAATGCAGTTGCACATGTCCCCAAATTATTTAAGTGATCTGCTAAAAAAAGAAACGGGCAAAACAGCCAGGGACCATATCCATTCCTATATGATCAATAGAGCAAAAAACAAATTGTTGGGAACAACAGAATCCATAAGTGAAATTGCGTTTGACCTAGGGTTCGATTATCCTCAGCATTTTAGCAAGCTCTTCAAAAAGAAAACAGGAATGAGTCCCGCAAAATATAGAACCCTGAATTAACCAACGTTGTCTTATTCAAGTCTCGACATAAAAGTCAAATCATAATGTATTTTCAAAAAATAATGCACCACTGAAAACACTATTAAATTACCTGAAAAAAATGTTACTATTCCTAGGAATCCTAATTATAACCCTCATTCTCGGTTATATTGCTTTTGTTACCTTTTATCCCTCCTTTGGAGGAGATGTATCCCCAGCGTTACAAAAAGAATACGAAAAATCGAAAAATTTCAAAAATGGGCAGTTTGTCAACAAAAAAGAAGTTCCGGAGGATCTAACCTTTATGGAAACCCTGAAATTAGCACGAAAATTTTTCTTTACTAAAGTTCCCAATGGTAGTCCTAAGCAAGATATATCGGTTAAAAAGGTAGATTCCACGGATATTGCAGAGTATAGCGATAGCACACGTCTAATTTGGTTCGGGCATTCGGCATTTCTTCTGCAAATAGATACTAGGACTATTTTGATAGATCCTATGTTCGGTAAGGTGGCCGCGCCACATGATTGGTTGGGAACGAATCGATTTAATTCTGAAATGCCCATTGAAATTGAAAGATTACCCAAAATAGATGCAGTGCTCATTTCCCATGACCATTACGACCATTTGGATTACAAGTCCATTAAAAAGCTAAAAGACAAGGTAGAGATGTTTTATACGCCTCTTGGGGTCGGGGTACATCTTGAAGCTTGGGGCATAGAAAAAGAGCGCATTTCCGAACTTGATTGGTGGCAAGATGTTACATTTAAGGAATTAAAATTCACATGTACCCCGGCGCAGCATTTTTCCGGAAGAAAATTCAACAATCGCCAAAGTACGCTATGGAGTTCATGGGTAATCCAATCACGTTTCGAATCAATTTTTTTCAGCGGCGATAGTGGCTATGGCCCACATTTTAAGGAAATTGGAAAGGCTTTTGGGCCATTTGATTTTGCTATGGTAGAGTGTGGCCAATACAATAAAATGTGGCCGGATATCCATATGTTTCCCGAAGAAACAGCTCAAGTAGGGGTAGATTTGGATGCCAAGTTGGTTATGCCCATTCACTGGGGTGCCTTTAAATTGGCCTTACATGATTGGACAGATCCTGTTGAAAGGGTAGTTAAAAAAGCCAAGGAATTGGATGTGGATTTGGTTACCCCTCAAATTGGTGAATCAATTCTCTTAGGGAACTCGGATAGTTCGCCCAATTGGTGGAAGGAATAATAATGAAGTCCGATTTGGTCTCTATTTCTTCTAAAAACTAAAGCATTTTATATTTTGAATGGATTACAATCTGGATTTCTCGGTATCCGCCCCGCTCCTTGTATTTGCATTTTTAACTTTTCTGTTTCCAAAGGGGTAGGTGTAACTAATTCGATAAATTCGCGAAAAACCCGATTCAGGACTATACTTTACCTTGAATTCATCTCCAAAAGCCTCTCTGGTTAGCGAGCCCACCTGTGAACCAATGTCAACACTCTCAAAAATATCCGTTATGGAGAATTGTAAACTGCTTCCGTTTTTAAAATCTTTCTTTATACCTGCATTGAGACTTCCAAATCCACTTATTTTTGTGCTACCGTTGAAATGTTCAGAAGTGTACCAGCCAGAAATTTCCAAGGAGAGATTTAGCGGTAATGACATGGTCTGGGTTCCATTAAAATTGTAATGTAGGTAACTGTGTTCAACCTTTTCGTCGGTATGCAATAATTTAAATTGTCTCATACCGGTAGTACCATTCAAATTAAGGCTCCACCAATGGTTTATCCGTATGGGTATATTGGTCTGAAAATCTATACTTCGTTGATAATCCACATTTACGGGTGCTATTACGGCAACATTACTTAAGGAGTTTCGAGTTATCTGAAAGCGCGCAATAGGATTCCTCTCATGAGTCGCCAACAAAGAAAGACTAAAGGACTTATTGTTATAAGCAAGGCTAATGTTATCGGTTATTGCCGGAAGAAGTTGTGGATTTCCACTAAACACCGATGTTGGTCCGTTGTAAATTAGAAAAGATGCCAAATCCGAATAATTAGGTCGTGTTATACGTTTGGTATATGCAAGATTCAATGCTGTTGTATCAGAAAATGAATGTGTAAGAAATACAGATGGGAACAGTTTGCCAAAACTGCGATTTAGACTGGCATCATCAAAATCTTGAGCCCAATACTCATAGCGTAGGCCCAACTGCATTTTCAGTTTTTCACTCATCGTGTAATCCGAGAGAGCATATAAAGCCCCTATTTTTTCTTCATTTTCAATAGTACTGATAAATCGTTCATCGGAAACAAAAACCCCTTCCTCCAAAATTTCAATTCGGGCATTGTTTACCGTTTTTGAAAGGGAACCCTTAAGGCCGGCATCAACAGAAAGATATTCGCCAAGTTTGTAGTGTTGGTCCAATTTCAATACCCCTACATTGATATCGGTTTCGTTGAACCCGCGATTTCCCAGATTATAGATTTCACTATCGGGCTGAAAGGAATCACCGTTCTCATCAAAATAGGAGCTATTTACCACATTGGGATTCTGATTATTGTAATTGATATAGTCCGCCGTAAGCGTAAACTTTTGGGTCTCATTTCCGGTTTCAAAATAAGCAGATGTGCTAAGGTTTTTCCAGTTACCATCCCCGTTCAGATGTATTCTTGCTTCCAGGAAGGGTGCATTGCTAAAATCATATAGGCCTCGATTACGGGTGGACACCATGGGACTTGATATGTTATACAGTATGTTCGCGCCGAAATTGGAGTTTTTTGATAGTTGGTAGTCATAACCCAGATTAATATTATGGCTCCGGTCCATACGTTGGGTGGCGCTCGAAAAATTGATAAAAGTATCCCCTCCCAATACCGGTAATTGGGTAACGCCCATCGCCTGAAATCCACTATACGAATCATCATACGAAAACGTATACGAGCCCAATAGGGTAGTGCGCTCCGATCCATAATTTAAAGAGATACTAGTGGTTTGTTTGGGTCCTTCACCATAGCCAGCACTAAGGCCAAGATTGCCCCGTATACCGAAGGTTTCATTTTGGGCCAATACAATGTTGATGATCCCTGCGTTGCCATCCACATCATGGCGTGCGGAGGGATTGGTAAGCAATTCTATTTTTTCAATGGTATCGGCGGTCATTCCACTTAACATGGCCATTAGGTCTGCAGTAGGAATACGTTGTGGTTTTCCATTGATCATAATCAAGACCCCGCTTCTACCGTTCAAGGAAAAACTATTGTTGCGTTGATCCAGCACTACTCCCGGAGAACGTTCCAATAACTGCAAGGCCGTACTGCCCCTGGTGAGAATACTTTGTTGTAAGTTGATGATGGTCCCTTCTTGGGTGCGTTGGATCAGCTTCTTTCTTCCGGTCACGGCGACCCCCTCAAGAGCGGTAACCGACTCTTTCAATGTAATGGGGGGAAAGGCTTTCTTAAAGGGAGTGCCGGAAATCTCAAAAGGTTTGGAATTCCAAGTGGTAAAGGACAAAAGGCTAATTTGTAGTGTGTAATGACTACTCTCCGAAAAATCAATTTCAAAGATACCATCCTCATCGGTAGTGGCACCTGCCCGTAATTCATTACTTAAGGTATCGATCAATATTACATTGGCGTAGGCCAATGTATTTCCTGATTCGTCCAATACCGAACCCGAAATCTGTCCAATGGCCATTTGAGCATATCCTAAAAAAAGTAACAAAAGCGTTCCGCTTACTTTCATATCTTGTATTTTGGCTACAAGTAGCCAAAATCAAAAGGGTTATGAAAAAGAGAATGACCATAGGCAGCCATATATTTACCACGTGCTTTATTTGTATGGATTTATGTTCATTTTAAATGGATAGGCCATAAAATGTCTCTTGTCAATTAAATACTACCTGATATCAAGTTAAAGAGGGTCTTTTTTGAAAACAAGAGCAGTGATCGTATCTTGACAAAAGTATAGTTGTAAAAATTTAAAGTCATGTCGACCAACACTCCAATGTCGGTTTTAGCCTTTTTGGAACGTTATAAAATACACCATATCCTATTCTGGGCCGGGTACCATTTTACTTGGTGGACTATTTTTTCTGGCGATGTTACAGAAGTATTTGAATCGGTAACCAAGCCCCATGGAATAGTCAAATACTTGGGTTACGTTGTTTATCAGGCCTTGGGAGTCTATTTCTGTCTATATGTACTTATCCCAAGATTTCTTCAAAAAGGAAGGTATGTCCTTTTCCTAACATCTACTCTTGCTACCATACTGGCAATGACAGCACTTATTACAGTAAACTATTTCGTTGTTGGGGCGGTAGCCAATATGTCGGTCTATGACCTTTACAATTTTTCACCGAGAAGTCCTTTGACCATTTTTAAACATAATGCCTTGCCTTCCTGTGTTGGAGCCATGACTTTAGGTATGAGCATAAAACTGACGAAGAATTGGGTAGCTTCGCAAAAAAGGCAGCAAGCATTGGAAAAAGAGAAATTAGAAACCGAACTTAAGTTTTTAAAATCGCAATTCAATCCTCACTTTCTATTCAACACCATCAATTCTATTTTTGTGCTTATCAATAAAAACCCGGAAATGGCTTCGGAATCCTTGATCAAGTTTTCAAGTTTGTTGCGGTACCAACTCTATGAATGCAATAGTGCTAAGATTCCCTTAAAGAATGAATTGGCCTATATTGAGAGTTTTATGGAACTGGAAAGCTTGCGCCAAAATCAAAACTTTGAGTTGAAGGTCCACTTACCTAAAGTAATAGAGGGGCTGACCATTGCCCCTTTTATTCTTATTCCTTTCATTGAAAATGCCTTTAAGCATTTATCCGAAGATCGAAAACTTAAGAAATGGATTAACTTGAATATCCAATTGCAAGGGGATGAACTAGTATTTGAATTGGCAAACAGTGCCAATTTTGAGTTGCAACATTCACTTCCAGAGGGAGTTGTATATGGTGGTTTGGGCCTTAGAAATGTAAAACGACGATTGGTCATTATTTACCCCGAGGATCATACTTTGATAGTGACCAAAGGAGAAGATATGCATACCGTAAAATTACAGTTGAAATTGCAAAAGGAAATCCAGGAAGCGTTAAAAAAAGTAGGTGGATGATCAACTGTATTGTAATCGATGATGAACCCTTGGCCCGGGAATGTATCACCAATTATATTGGTCAGGTAGATTTTATGAATTGTATAGGAACGGGTATTTCTGCCTTGGATATTCCCCGTCTGTTGGGAGAGAACACCGTTGACCTATTATTCTTGGATGTGCAAATGCCCTTGATGAACGGTTTGGAGTATTTGAAGTCCAATCCCAAACCTCCAATGACCATCTTAACCACTGCCTTTCCAAATTATGCCATTGAAGGGTTTGACCTAAATGTTCTGGATTATCTTTTAAAACCTGTTTCCTTTAATCGTTTTTTTACAGCGGCAACCAAGGCCAAGCAGCAGATAGGACTCTTAGAAAAGCAATATACCCAGGTTGGTAGAGCCGAAGAACGAAGCTGTTTTTTTATTAAGTGCGATGGAAAATACGAGCGGATATATCATGATGAAATCCTCTTTGTACAGGCTATGCAGAATTATGTAATCATCCAGACCTTACAACGTAAATATGTGAGCCTATTATTTCTAAAGAACGTACAGGAGAAATTGAATCCGACCGCTTTTTTACGGGTACATAAATCCTATATCGTGGCGGTAGATAAAATTGATGGAGTGGCCCAGCACGAGATTCAGATCCGTTCCCACACCATACCGTTAAGCCGTAATTATAAAAAAGAAGTCCTTCCCAAAATTTTAGGGAACAATCTTTGGGATGGCAAATGAGCTTCGAAAGCTAGTCTTTAATGGATTTACTTAAAATCATCTTCAAGAGCTACCGTATGGCCGGATAAGTCGGTAAGTTTTGTGTATGAGACCTCTCCGGCCCCCAAAAACCGATACCGAATACCTACAATGGTACCCAACGATTCATGGTACTCGCCTATAAACAACTGCTCATTTTCCAAAAACACCCTAAGCTGTTTATTCCTTACTTCGATTTTAAAGTTTTGAGTATCGGACAAATCAACACCCAGACCGGATAAGTCGTGTTCCTTACCGCTAATATATACATCGCTCATCATAACCCCAACTTCCGAAACACAACCGGGAATGGAAAATTCAACGATCATCGCGCTCTTTGTCCCTAAAATTACAATAGCGGCCTTCTGACAAACGGCCCACTTCTCCCGATACGTATTTCTAATGGAAGTGGTAAGGACAAAGTTATCTCCGGAAACTGTAGCAAAATCATCTACCATATGATAGGTGCTGAAAAATGGCTGTTCACTTGATGCTATTTCCTCAAGTATGGATTGGGAAAAGGACAGCGTACCTTTCCTTATCCTATCTTCAGGGACGTATTTAGGAATTGGAGAATAATCCAAGGTACCCAACCAACCTTCCGTTTTAATAAAAAGGTCGTGTTGTTTAAGAACCGTTCCATCCACCAAGAGTTTAGCCCGGAAATATCCTGGAAAATAGTATTGGCCCGTAGCTTGTTTCTGCCCTGATTTTAAACCAATAGTTTTCGTCGGATCCCAATATTGCTGTATATGGATACTATCCGACCGGATTCCATCAAGATCAAGGTCAAAAACTACGGAGTTGGGCAGACCACTGGTTATGGGTCTACTGCTAAATCCTATTTTTGAAATGTCTACGGCATCCGCACCATTTTTTGATCCAGTTAAGGAATACAAGGAAATGAAAACAAGGGTCATTGCAGAGGCTCCTAACATGATAATTCCCAAGTTTGGGCTCAATTTTTGGGATAACCAGGATGGTTTCTTTACGGCATGGGAATTCTTAAAATCCCTCCAATTTTGGTATCCCGCAAATTGGGCCAGCGTATTTAAAGTGGTAATGCTGGGAGCACTTTGATAATTCACTCGGCCCCAAACCCTCTTCAAAGTAGTTGGGCTTAACAGGACCTGTGTGCGTTTTTGAATTTGTTCACTCAGTTCAACGAACATATCATTGTGCCACTCGCTGGAAGTGCCCCAACCCAGATTGTCTTCAATCCGTCGTAAACATTGTTGTACCAATTTGTATTCCGGAAACATCAGTATAGCCTATGCTACAAAGATCACAAAAAAATAAGATCTGAATAGGAATGAACCAACTTGAACCAATTTGTTTTCCACATATTGACCGGGTTATGGAATTTCGAAAAATAAAATTTAAATCAAATGATGAAAAGACTATGTAGTATCGGTATCATGTTAAGTAGTATTACTTTTGGATTGGCGCAGAAAGCAATTCCCTTGGACACGGTTCATTGGGATATCAATGCGAAATCCTACGTACTTGAGAATTTTAAAGGACAGGAAGCCATTTATCTTAAGGATGGGGAAATAGCCTTAAAGGATGTTCTTTTTTTGAACGGCACTATTGAATATGACATTTTTTTAAAGAAAGCACCCGCATTTCCAGGAATCTATTTTAGGATTAACGATTCTGATGCCGAACATTTTTATTTACGCCCTCACCAATCGGGTAATCCAGATGCCAATCAAGCCATCCCTTCGACGAAAGGAATTACACCATGGCAACTTTATTTTGGTCCCAGATATTCCTTTCCCTATGAGTATACTTATGATGATTGGACCCATGTTAAAATAGTGGTCGATGGAAATAGGGCACAGGTGTATTTGAACCATGCAAAACGGCCAAATCTGTCCTGGAATCTTTTCCATGAAGCCAAAGAAGGTGGAATCCGACTTACGGGCGGTGGAGCAAAGGCCCTTCATATTGCCAATATTACCATAAACAAGGAGGACTACGAAATTAAGGACTTCAAACCGATTGAAAGAAAACCGATCGAAGGGTTAGTTCCACAATGGGAACTATCGGATAAATTCGAGGAAAAATTAATAAAAGAACATACAGGGCTTAAAACTGTAATCAACAGCAGAACTTGGGGCAAAAAAATCAATGTAGAGGAAGGTACCGCTGCCAACATATCCAGACAGGTACAATTGTACGATGATGGACCTGGGAATACGGTATTTGCTAAAATCACCGTTACCTCGGACAAGGATCAAACCAAACTTTTCGAATTTGGATATAGTGATAGGGCCGTGGTTATTTTAAACGAACAACCTATATACAGGGGCACCAACAGATTTCGATCTAGAGACTACCGTTATTTGGGCACAGTTGGTCTGTTCGATGCCGTTTATCTCGATCTTAAAAAAGGAAAAAACACACTTTTAGTAGCCGTATCCGAAGATTTTGGAGGATGGTTGGTAACGGGAAGATTTTCCGATCCTTCCGGGATTAAAATACGATAAGCACTACACTACGTAAAGACTCAAAAATATAGGCCGATGAAAAAAGTTATTTCAAGATACATGTTCGTTACTCTTGCGTTGGGACTCCTTGGAGCGAACGCTCAAGATATGTTAGTGGCGACAAAAGTTAGTCAAAGGGCAAGTATTACACAACGCATCGGTACAACCGACATCACTGTGGTATACCACAGCCCCTTGGCAAAAGGACGGGAAGTTTTTGGGGGAATCGTTCCGTATGACTTTGTTGTTGACGGAATAGAATATCCGTGGCGGGCAGGCTCAAATGAAAATACTACCATAGTGTTTACCCATGACGTCATGATTCAAGGGCGGCCATTGCCCAAAGGAAAATATGGTCTACATATTTTTGTCACAAAAAATGAATGGATTTACATATTCTCCAAAAATGCAAAAAGTTGGGGTAGTTTTAGTTATAAAAAAGAAGAAGACGCCTTGCGCGTAACCGCGATTCCAAAAAAAGCACCTTATCAGGAATGGTTGAGCTATGACTTTGTATCCCGTGAACCAGAATCGGCCATCTTGGAACTGCATTGGACGGATATAAAATGTGGCATTCAAATTTCGGTTGATGTAACGGCCAACGTCTTAATGGACTTGAAAAACAAAGAGGAAAAGACTGTGGACGATTATATTAAAATCGCGCAACTTACGATTACCCAAAATCCAAAAGATTTGGATAAGGCCTTGGGCTATGTGGAAAAATCAATGGACATCAAAGAGGAGTTTCGAAATACAATGCTGAAATCAGAATTATTGGAAAAAAAGGGTAGGGTAAAAGAGAGCCAAAAGTACAAAGAAGAAGCAACTGCCTTAGGTGAGGGGTTCCCATATTTTTACTATTATCCACTTAGCTTTATGCTTCTGGAAGGAGACAGGGAGAAAACCTATAACCTCTTATCTGCAATGCTGAAAAAAGAGCCCAACAATTATGTCGCCCATTTGGCCATGGGTGAATATTACATAAAGGATAAGAACCAGGAAAAAGCTACCTTTCACTTTGGCAAGGCTTATGAATACGCCGGAGAAAAATCCAAACCCTATACCCGTTATATGTACTTATCCAATAAAGTGATATTAGACAATAAATAATGGAAATATCAAACGAATAAATTGTTTCATTGAACCCTCCAAACCTCACTTCGCGGTACCCTTTCTTTGGGATAATCAGTTGTTTTTTGTAGAGGCCCAATAATCTCCATCCATCATGGAAAAACACTAGCCATGACCTCTTTAGGCCAGTCATTCTTCTTTTTGAAAAGTCTTGGACGATACTTAAAGGCTTGCCGAATCATTTGTTTCCTTTTAGCTTCTTTTTGAATCGTTAAGCTTTGATCGTACAGTTCACTACATAGATTGTCCAACTCATTACATTTATTTTTTTTGAAGCGATGACAGGTTGCATCTTTGACCTATCATCAATCAAAAAACGAACAATCATGATTAATCTATCTAAAGTTTTCCTCGGTATGCTTTTGAATTTGTTAGTACTTCTTTTTTGGGTAAGCACAGGAGAGGCCCATGCACAAAAGCATTACTCCTCCGTTAGTGTGAACAAGAACAATGGAAAGACCACCATTACGGTCAAAAATGGCAACAAAAAGAGTTTTTCGCTTGAATATGAAGGGGACATCACATTATCAGATGACGACAAGGACATCAAGGCCATTTCAAGAGGTGGTTATATGGAAATCAAAAAATCTGCATTCGGTAATCGGCGACGTATTTTTATAGAGCCTGATGCCAACGGGAAACTCATCAAGAAGTATTATGTGGGCCGTTCAGAGGAAAACTTTGAATCCGAAGGAAGAAAATGGCTAGCCGAAATACTTCCGGAAGTGCTCCGGTCATCTACATTGGGTGCCAAACAACGAGTAAACCGGTTCTATAAAAAAGGAGGCACTTATGCCGTGCTCCAAGAAGTTGGGAATATGCACAGCGACCATGTTAAGTCAACATATATCAGGCTTCTGTTGGACAAAAACCCAAATAACAATGATTTGACCGCCATATTGAAAGTTGTCGGAAACGATATCAGTTCCGACCACCACAAAGCACAAATCCTTAAACACAAAACGAAGACATTTTTAGCTACGGATGGTACAACAGCCGCTTATATAGAAGCAACAGGCAAAATAAGTTCCGACCATCACAAGGCGGAAGTACTCAAAAAATCCATAAGGGACGGTGAAATTTCCGAGACTCGGATGAAATCCCTTTTTGCGATTACCGAAAATATCAGTTCTGACCATCATAAGGCACAAGTGCTGTTGACCGCCTTGAAAAATAGGCCTCTCAATACCGAAAACATCAATGTATTGATCGCCACATCGCAAAGCATTAATTCCGACCATCACAAGGAACAGGTTTTAAAAGCAGCCCTTACCTCCCCCGAACTTTCGAGAAGTGTTTATAATACGCTTCTTAAATCCATATCCACTATGAGTTCAGATCATCATAGCGCAAATGTTTTTTCTGCGGTATTGAACAAAAAATTGGATGGAAAGTCTTTAACGGATGTACTTCAATTGGTAAATCGCAACATGAGTTCCGACCATCACAAGGCCCAGGTATTGAAGAAGGCTGTCCTAAAACAAGACCTTGATGGAGGTGGTTTGGAAGCCCTACTTTCGGCGCTAAAAGGGATGAGTTCCGATACGCATCAGACAGAGGTGTTCAAGCAACTGGCAAAGAAAAGTTTTGACTCCGATCAATTGATCAATATCCTCGCTGCCACCCGAAGCATGAGTTCCGATCATCACCAATCAATATCCCTAATGGCATATGCCCCAGCGGTACGGGAAAAGGGAGATACGGTTAAGGAAGCCTATAGAGATGCATGTGGCAGTATATCGTCGGAATTGCATTATGGAAAAGCCATCCGTGCCATCCACTAATTTGAGCCTTTACTTCAACTGCCCAAATACTCCTGTTACAATACTGTAATATTGAGTATTTTGGTGGGATGAAGTGGATTTCAAAAGAATTTTTATACCAACCGACCGTGAGAAAACATCTCAGCCTATTTTTTGTAGGGTTCCTACTTGGGGTTCTTGTTTATGGTTTTGTAAATTTTAGCGGTTTCCAAAGCGCGAGGGAACTAGTCTTGAGCGGGTTTATGGGAATATTCATATCGTATGTTATCCATTTTAGCAATCCATTTATCAATACGCTAGTTCCTTGGAAAAGACAACCGGGACTACGCCTCCTGACCGGAATTTTGGTGCACGGAACAATGGGTCAAGTATTGGTGTTTGGGATACTTTGGATTTATGACCAATCACTAGGGGCATCTTCCCTTTTTATACCGGACACTAAAGATATCTTACTAAAGATCGGAATTCTTCTATTTTGTACGGCACTGATTTATAACATCATCTATTTTGCCTTCCATTCCTATTATGAGTATTCGAAAGGACAAGTAATGGAAGCACAATTGAAACGGAAACAGATCCAGCTACAACTTACCGCCTTAAAATCACAGTTGAGTCCACATTTTCTCTTCAATAGCATTAATACACTTTCTTCCTTATTTCAAAAGGATACCCACAAAGCCGAATTATTTATACGGTCCCTAGCAGGCTCCTACGAATATGTACTTCGCAAATACGAATCGCCCTTAGTAAGCGTGGCCGAAGAGCTATCCTTTGTGCAAGCCTATTATTTTTTAATGAAAACCCGTTTTGGGGAACAGTTCCATTTGGATATACAGTTTCCGGATTACGTGCTACAGAGCAAAATACCTCCGTTAACCCTTCAAATGTTGGTCGAAAATGCGGCAAAGCACAACGTCATGGGTCCAGAACAACCTTTGGAAGTTAAAATGTCGATTATAGATGAAAGGATAAAGGTTTCCAATATTAAAACCGGCAAACGTCCAAAAATAGACTCTCTTAAAATCGGATTGCAAAATATCGCTTCACGTTATGAATTGTTGGCCAACAAATCCATAGAAATAACCGATGATCAAAGTTTTACCGTAACCTTACCCTTGATATCGTGAAAAAACTATTTGTACACCATCTACTATTTAGGCTGTTGAGTCCCTTGTTCAGTGGTACTTTGGTGTACTTACTTATTTTACTTATCAATAATAACATTGGGCAATTGCAGGAGACTTTTCTTGGACAGGAACTGTACGTATGTATTGGTTTAGCCTATCTCATACAGGAATACGCAAGGCTTTCCCTGCTCTGGTTTGAACGTTTGTCACAACCCAAAAGTTTCATATTGAAATTGGTACTACATCTCATCAGTTCGGTCGTTATTGGTATAGGTTTGGTCTCAGCTGCCATGTATCTTTATTTCACATACGTCCTAGGGTATACACCCAATCATAGGGAATTATTTATTTTCAATAGTATATTTTCAGTGATTACCTTGATTTATTTGGTGCTATACCTAAGTCATCAGTTTTTGTACAAGGTAAACACAGAGCTCATTACCAGGGAGATTTTGGCGAAGGAGGAAATTGAAGCTGATTTTAGACGATTCAAAAAAGGAATCAACCCCGAACTTCTATTTGAAAGTCTTGAATCCTTACTCGTTTTAATGAAGAAAGACACGAACCGGGCAGAACTTTTATGCGATCATTTTTCCAGTGTATATCGATATGTTTTGGCTCGAAAAAAACGGGAACTGGTACCTTTTTTGGAGGAACTAAATGTACTGAACGAATTACTACAATTGCTAGCATACTTGCCCTATAGGAAAATAACTTTGGGCAGGGTAGGGGTAACCGATACCTGGATAATTCCAGGAAGTCTATTAACGGTGGTGGAAAGGATAATACGAAGTACCATTGTTTCACCAGAGGTGTATTTGACATTTGATATTTTGGAAGACTCGGATCGCATTTTGATTCAATATGTGCCAGAAGAGGTTTTAAGAGGCGGTTTCCATACGGAAGAACTTAGCGATATAGCGGGAAATTATCAATTTTACACGGATAAGCCGGTACAGGTAGTAGCCAGAGACCCTTACAAAATAGTTGAAATTCCAAAACTAAAATTGGATGAAAGTAGTCATTATTGAGGACGAATATCTGGCGGCCGAAAAACTGGAACGCTATCTCCTCAAATACAATAGGGATATTGAAGTATTGATTAAGCTATCTTCCCTTGAAACGGCCATTCCTTGGATAGGGGAGCACCAGGAGACCGTAGATCTTTTCTTTATGGACGTACAACTTACGGATGGTTTGAGTTTCGAGATTTTTTCTACCATCTCCGTAGAAAAACCTGTGATTTTCACTACTGCTTTTGATGAATTTGCCATTGATGCCTTTAAGGTGAACAGTATAGATTACCTCCTAAAGCCCATTACGTTTACTGATCTTTCCAAGGCGCTAAATAAATTAAAATCTCTAAAGGAACAATTCTCCCGGCACCCGGAAATAAGTCCTTTGGTACAACAACTTGGCAAAAAGTCATATAAGGATCGTTTTCTGGTCCGGATGGGTAATCATATTCATTCCATACCCACTGAATCCATTGGTTATTTTTATGCCGAAGGTCGGGACGTATATCTAAAACGGACCAACGGCAAGAAATATCTTATTGAGTATACCCTAGAGTCACTTGAGGAGTTACTGGATCCCAAAAAGTTTTTACGGACCAATCGCAGTTTTGTTGTACATATCAATGCTATAGAGGATGTGGTCGTGTATGCCAACAGACGATTAAAACTAACGCTCAACCCCAAAACTGAGAACGAATTGATAGTAAGTAGGGAGAAGGTAGCAAAATTCAAGTTGTGGTTTGAAGGAATTTGATAACCTTGGACAAGCACAAATAACCATCCAATTACATAAAACCAAACAAATCAAATCTAAATACAATGCGATTTATATAGGGCGTTTTTAGTAATTATCGAAATTGAACCCAACATAAAATCCGAAAGCTTCATTTTTTCGTACTATACCTATCACTTGTAAATTAAATTTAGTTTTTTTGCCGAATGATTGGGTTCAAAACGAAATATCCTTTTGTTTCAACAGTGCTTTTGGCAGTGCTTGTTTGTATCCCTTTGGCTTTACAGGGACAGGAGAAGCTGCATTACGCTGGTCCTTTGCAGGTAGGCGAATACAAGGGAGAAGCAGGATATGATTATAAAGTAGTAGGTAAGGATACTTTACTTGACGGTCCTTTTTTAATGGAACGGTCCAATCTCCAGGCGCTTTTGGAAAACGAGGATTCTTCCTTTTTGTTTTCGGGAACATTTAAAGACCATTATCCCAACGGGTCTTGGCGATTCCAGTTCGGGGAATTTCAGTCCACTAGCCAAACACAGGTTATAGATTACCAATATAGAGTATTGGTTAGCGGAACGCAGGAGGAAGCAAATGGGACTTTAAAAGAAGGAAAACCTGACGGCGCTTGGACCTACACGGTAAATCGCATTAAGGATTCGGAAATAGAACAAGTCTTGTTCAAAAGCAATATTGTATTTGAAAATGGTATTCCCCAGCGTAGTTTCCGTATTGAAAATGAAAGCAGCACCCTTGTTGGCAGGTTTCTTCGGAATGGATTGGCGCATGATGAATGGTCTCTATATATTACCGATGAAGTTGAGGCAGTAGAAAGTTGGTTTTTTAATGATGGGGTGTTGGAAAAAGTCCAGAGCGGGGAAAATGATGAAACCAAAGTTGTACAAATATCCGTCAACAGTGCAGAACAAAGGAAAACTATCAATTTGGATGCACGTTACATAAATATACTGCAGCTACAACTCCCGGTAAGTGATACACTCAATATTTTTGAAACGGGCATGCCCAAGTTGCTGGCCGAAAATGCCCAATACTATAAAAAAATAGATGACATTTTATCTGAATTAGGGGAGTCGGCTTTTTTGCCCGAGTTTAAGGTAAAAGTGGCCCATTTCCCCTTGAATCCTATGGAAAAGGCACAACTGGATACCATTAGAGTCTATTTTGAAAAATCGAGGACCATCAGCGAATCCTTATTGAGCAGTACACAACTGAACATTTTAAAACTATCTGATGAGGAGGCACTTTTTCTGTATTCCGTTGTAAGCACCATTTCAGAGCATTTTTTAAATCCCATTGAAAAAGTGGTCGGTTACCAAGAACAAGGTATTCTTGAATTTGTTAGGCGAGATCAACTAATACGCAAATTATGGCCTAAAGGAAAACCATCTGTAAAAATTGAAGTGGGCAAGGAAGCCGATAGTGTCGGCGCAACCAGAACTTTTGTTTTGCCCAATGCAGAACGATTTAATTTTGATGGAAACACCATGTCATCCGTAGAGAAACTTGCCCAATATGCAACCTTTAGTCTGGACTCCATACAGCATTTGTTGAACAACAAACTAACCAAGGAGCAGCGACAACAGGAACTCATTGCCTTGGAGGAAGAATTGATCGCTCAAAGCAATGGACTGAACAACTTAATAGATTCGGTTGGCAGCACTATAACCCAGGTTAACAAAGGTGCCTTAATACAAATCAAAGCCATAGCCGATAAAAGTTTAAGTAGGTATTCGGCGATGGAAGAAGTAACGTCCAAGTTTCAATACGCCAGGGAACTGGTAGATTGCTATACCCAGTTGATGGCATTGACCAAGGCGGTGGTTGTATTACCAGCACAATGGGAAGAAATACAAGAACGGTACCAAGATGGTGTTTGGAACCCCTTTACCGCTACCGTGATGAATGAAGAAGTAAAAAAACGGATTACTGCTGCCTATCGCAAAGTGCTTGTACCCTATTTTTTAGAATGGGCACAATCCGATCTTAGTTGTGATAACGCCGGTGAATTGGTGATGCTTATGCGAGGTACCTACCGACGCATGGTGGAACTTAGAGAGGAGGAAACCTCAAAATTGGAACGAAAGCTTCGAAAAGAGCAAGACCCAAAAACGGTCATGCAATTGTTCAACATCCAAAACCAGGCCAAAGAAAATTAGCGGATGAGGCATCATGGCAAAAATCCCGCATGGGTATTGATCTTGTTTCTGATTTGTAGTTCATTGCCCTTATCCGCGCAGGAGGAAGGGCAAGAGGTACTCCCTTTGGAATCCAAATTTAAGGAGCCGGTTACCAAGGTATGGTTTAACACCTATGGCAACATCCGCATTTCAAAGCGTTTGTTTTGGGTAGCACAAACCCACTTTAGGCTTCAGGAAACGGAAAGCACCCCATTTGTGGGGCAAATGGCACAGATTTATAACCGACACGCCATAGGTTATATTTATTCCAAGAAATTCAATGTTAGTTTGGGAGGGGTATTGCGCCTTAATTTCAATACCAATGAAGATTCTATGGATCGCAATTTAGTGCCCGAATGGCGTATTTGGCACCAGTATCTGTTTGCTATGCCGCTGTCCAGTGTTATGACCTATCATCGCATTCGAATCGAACACCGTTGGAGCCAAGGTTTTGCAGAAAATAGCGAATACATTTTTAGGAATCGATGGCGGTATATGTTCCGATTAAAAGTACCCCTGAACAGTCATAAACTGGAACCAAAAACATTCTATGTTGCCCCCGAGGCCGAATTGATCATGCAGAGTGGAAAAGAAGTGGTTGCAAGTCCTATGGAAGATTTACGGTTGACCACTACATTGGGGTATATTGTAACCCCTAGGCTTACCTTCGCTGCGGGATTGATGTATTCCCACGGGCAAGAGTTAAGTAATGGGGGGATTTACAAGCAAAGTTGGACCTTAAGGTTCCATATGTATTTCTCTCCCGATTTTAGAAAGGTAAAAAATAAGCTACCCGAAATCCACTTCAACGATTAAATACGTATATCAATGCGTTGACCGAACTTTCTATAGCATGAAAAAACAAAATCGTACCATTATATCCTATCTTTTATTAGTGTTTGCCGTTGGTATCATCGTATTCTATCAATTGAAGACCAACAATCTTCAAAATGAGCTTCAGGCAAACAGGGCGTTCCAGGAGCAGATTGATGAGCGGATGAACGTTTACCAAAGTCTTTTGCAAATTGATTCTGCACTGATAAAAGGTGATTACAAAACCGCCCTAAAAGACTACCGAAATCAATTGATTATTTCTGGGGAGAACGATAGTACCGGAATTCAGCTTCGTATTTCGCTTGCAGAAAGGTTGATGAAAATGCAGAAGGCAATCCATTCGGATGCATCCTTAATTGCCCAACTCCAAGCTCTTGACTCAAATCAAACCGAGCATTTGGCCTCTGCAAAAGAGATCCGACAGTACGATTCCCTAAGCTTTGCCCTTGAAAAGACCAAGGTACGATTGGCCCGTATGGAACGTCAACTGCAGAAGAAATCTTTTGGTGAGTATTTGACCTTTACCAGCAGTAAGGGAAGTCAAATGCATTACGTTGGAGAGGTTAAAAACAAAAAAGCCAATGGCCATGGATTGGCACTTCTGGATACAGGTAGCCGCTATGAAGGGGAATGGAAGGACAACCAACGGCACGGCAAAGGTACCTTTTATTGGCCCGACGGAGAATACTACATTGGAAATTACGTAAACGACAAGCGGCACGGACAAGGAACGTATTACTGGCCTAATGGGGAAAAATATACGGGGGCATGGAAGGCGGACCAACGAAGTGGTGAAGGCATATTCTATGGTAAGGACGGTAAAATCATCGCCGATGGTGTTTGGCAGGAAGATGAGTTGGTGCAGGCTGATAAAAAACAAAAAAAGGAAAGCCGTTAAACCAGTGTCTCCCCACAAATTTAGACTTAGTTCCCATTCCCTTTTATAAGAAAAGAAATTGCAATAGATCTACATGCAATGGTTTTCCTTTAACTATATTTAGAGAGAAATTGTCTTTTACATAAGCCTTACCACAATGCGAGCTATTTGTTATGACTTCTTGAAATATTTCCTATTATCGTTCACTTTAGTACTGGTTTCCTGTGGAGAAAAAAAGACTAGCGCCAGTAAGGAATCAGCTGTTTTGGAAAAAACCGAATCGAAAAAGAGCAACTGGGTATCTATCTTCAACGGAAAGGATTTGGAAGGATGGACCATGAAAATAAAGGGTTATCCCCTTGGTGAAAATTTCGGTAATACCTTTCGCGTCTCCGATGGCATCCTAAGTATCCGTTATGACGGTTACGGCCCTGATTTAAAGGGTCGTTTTGGTACCTTGTACTTTGATAAAAGACTCACGGACTATCGCCTCAAAGTAGAATACCGATTTGTGGGCGAAACAGCACCAGGGGCACCGGAATGGGGCTATCGCGATAGTGGTATTCAATTTCACGGCCAACCACCAAATACACAAAAATTGAATCAACCATTTCCTGTTTGTATGGAATATAATTTCCATGGCGGAAATGGTAAGGACGACCGCCCGTTGGGAGCCTTATGCGTTAACGGAATCTTTGTGGAATTTGATGGAGCAAAGAATACGACTACCTGTATTCCGGCGACGGTACCCCGAACCTTTCACGGAGATCAATGGGTAACTGCGGAAATAGATATCAAGGATGGAGAAATAATCCACTTTGTCAATGGAGAAGAGATTTTAAGTTATACAAATCCCACTTACGATCCCAACAACGAAACTGCAAAAACATTGATTGTGGATGGAGATACCTCTGTAAAGGGCGGCTATCTTTCCTTTCAATCCAATAGCCATCCCATCGACTTTCGAAAAATAGAGCTATTGGAATATTAGTCTTCTATTATCACTTTTAGAAGTTGTATTAATATGTCATAAATCAACACGTTTTCCGGTCTTTACCGCTAGGTATATGGCATCTATAATCTTCATATCCTTAACACCTTCCTCACCGTCAAGAGGTACAATAGGTTCAACACCTTCAAAAATGAGTTGGGCCATCCCGTCCATTTGAAGAGTCTGGTGTGTAATATGAGGCTGCTTCAATTCACCCTTATGTGTACGCCCCTTGATAGGGCCATAGCCCGTTGAGGGTTGCATTTCTGCAAAACCGTCCTCCCCGTTAAGAAAAAAACGATCCAAATGACTCATGGCGTAAGTAGATAGGCAAGAAGCTATGGCTCCACTGGGAAAACCCATTTGAAACTGTATGGTTTCGTCCACACCTTCCTTAAATTTCACCGGATCTGTTTTTGTTTCCTGGGCAGTGACCCAAATAGGTTCCTCACCAAGCATATAACGTGCCCCGTTGATTGAGTAAATACCAATATCCATCATGGCACCTCCGCCGGCCAGTTCCTTGTTCAAACGCCATTGTGTAGGGTCTCCAATGGTAAATCCGGATTGGCCTTGAAAAAATTTAAGCTTTCCAAATTCACCTGCCTTACGCATCCGAATCACTTCTACCGTCTTTGGTTCATAGTGCATCCGATACCCTATCAACAATTTTACATTGGCCGCTTTGCAGGCGTCTACCATTTCCTGACCTTCTTGGGCATTAACACCCATAGGCTTTTCGCAGATTACATGTTTCCCGGCCTTTGCCGCCCTTATGGTCTGGTCTTTATGAAGTGCATTGGGCGTGATGACATAAACTACATCAATGTCCGGGTTGTCCTTGATTTGGTCAAAATTTTCGTAGTTATAACAATTCTTTTCAGGAATACCATATTTGGCGCGCCATTCAACTATTTTGGAGGGGGTTCCACTAATAATTCCGGTCAATTTGGCCCGTTTGCAAGACTCCATTGCCTTTGCCACCCTACGAGCGTAACTGCCCAGCCCCATAAGCGCAACCTTTAGCACGGGTCCTTCACAAGGTTCATCAGAGGCGGCGAACAAGTTTGTGGGATTGTACAATAGGGGTAAACTAATTGTTGAAACGGTCAATTTTTCTAAAAAATCTCTTCTTGAGCCCATAGTGTAATGTTTATAGGTTCTAAAATAACCAAAATGAAGTTATACCACCTTCCTAATAAAAATTGTTTTGTTATAAAATATTAAAAATACTGAGTTTGGGATCGTACCGCATTTATCGAATAGTATATTCTTTTAACCAGGAAGACAACTCAAACATTTCTTTAAAAGCATTCTAATTATAAACAGCCGATTCCAAAGATGTGGGGAGTTCAAAAACTTCCAACTCAAAATAGGGGAGGGCTGCCAATAAATGGTCGAATATATCTGCCATGATATATTCATAATTTTCCCACCGCTTATCACTACTAAAAGCATAGATTTCCAAAGGAATCCCCTGGGGAGTAGGGCTTAATTGACGTGTCATCAAGGTCATGTCCTTATTAATAGCAGAGTGAGCTTCCAAATAACTCTCAACGTATTTGCGGAAGACACCGAGATTAGTCAAGTTCCTTCCGTTTATAGGCAAACTCTTATTAACCCCACGCTCCTGATTGAACGCGGCAATTTTTTCGCTCCTAGTTTTCAAATATTGAGCAATAACCTCTATTCGTTTCAAGGATTCCACATTTTCCGGACTTAGGAACTTTACACTTTTCTGCCGTACTATCAATGCCCGTTTAATACGCCTTCCTCCTGATTTCTGCATCCCTCTCCAATTTTTAAAGGAATCGGAAATTAGTGCATAGGTCGGGATGGTGGTGATGGTCTTATCAAAGTTTTGCACCTTAACTGTGGCAAGCGTAATCTCAATAACGTCGCCGTCCGCGCCATATTTCTCAAAGGTAATCCAATCACCGATCCGCACCATATCGTTTATACTTACCTGTATGCTCGCCACAAGGCCAAGAATGGAATCCTTAAAAATCAAAAGGATAACAGCGGATGCGGCACCTAAGGCTGTAAAAAATTTCCAAATGGTAGTATCCGTGATAATGGCAAAAATGGTTAGGATACCGCCCACCCAAGCAAATAGCATAAACACCTGAATGTAGCTGTCCAAAGGTTTGTCCCGTAAATGAGGTAGGGTCCTTAAGTAGTCTCGTACACTGGCAAACAGCTTTTTTATCAATATTAGGGCCAACAATACGCCAAGAATCATTAATCCCTTTAGGGCAAGGGTTTCCCCATATTGGAAATCCATGAATACTATGGGAGTAATCTCAAAAAGGAACAGTAAGGGAAATATATGGGCTATATATCTTGGCACCTTATTGGCAACCAGGAAATTATCAAAATTCGTCGCTGTTTGCCTGGCTAGACGGACCGAAAGCGTTCGTAGAATTTTCCAGATAATGAAATCCAGCAACCAGGAAATGGCAATACTGCCCAACAATAGCACAAATAGATTAATATAAGATGCCGCGGTTTCCGTTATTCCCATTTTTAATAGATAATCATAGAGAATATGACCGTATTGGGTGTCCATAGTTGTCTTCCGTTGAAATTAGCAATTACAAAAATAAGGCTTACCTACAATTCTCTTGGTGAACTGAAGAAAAGCCTATGAAAAATTTAACAGATAACATAGTTCCGGTTAAATGACAAGAAATAAACCGCTCCTATGCATTGAAAACCCACAGTTTTGAAAGAGTATTGAAATTTCCAAGAGTTACTGGGCTATGGGGTTTCTTTATATTATTTTGAAAGAACGATGTAATAACCTAGTAACCAAGTAACTATACAATTTTTGAAAATCGATACATGTATAGACACAGGTAGTCTTGCTTTAAAAGTAACTGCATAAAAGGCGTAGGTCAGATTTCAATTAACGATTCTTACCAATAGTCCTTTGAGCCTTGAAATTGGGAATGTTAGCCCCTATTCTTGCATTGTTCCAATGTAAAAAGATATCTTTGTGTTGTTGTTATCCCTTTAACCAATACATTTTAAGTAAACGAATGGCAAAATCACAGCAGACATTTAACAAAAGTGAAAAGGAAAAAAAACGTTTAAAAAAGCGTGAGGAGAAGCGAAAAAAAATGGAAGCTCGCAGGGCCGAGGCAAAATTGAATGGAAAAAAGGGAATTGAATTTGCCTATGTGGACTATAATGGCAATTTAACGGATACCCCGCCAGATCCCTCACAAAAAATTGAAATAGAGGCCGAGAACATAGTAATCGGTATTCCAAAGACTTTGGAAAGCGATAAAGAAGCATTTGACCCGGTTAGAAAGGGAACCGTTTCTTTTTTTGATTCTTCAAAGGGTTTTGGATTTATCATCGATGCCGAAAACCAGGAGAAATACTTCACACATGTCAGCGGTTTAATCGATGAAATTGTGGAAAACGACAAAGTTACCTTCGAACTGGAAAAGGGAATGAAAGGCATGAATGCCGTGAAAGTTACTTTACAAAAATAACGCGGATTACTCTATTTACTTCATAAGTTGTATCATGCTTCAATACCTTGATTTTTTAAGAGTATGATATCAAACAGCTGTTCCACAACGCTGCTTTTAATTTAAAAAACGTTTACAGGGACAAAATGGACTTTAGCGGTCAAAAGCATGTCGTTTGGTTTCGTTATTTTATTAGCTAAGCGGTAATTAGTAATTTCACCAAGAATTGCTGGCAAATCGCTACGAATGATCGACAAGATTTCAAATCGTAAAAACAGGGTATACTACCATGTCCTTTTTTGGATGTCCTATGTAGCGCTGTATACCTTAATGTGGGGGAGCTATGATGATGAATATTGGGAACAATTCCAACAATTGCTGTTTCTTTTGCCATGGAAAATGATTCCTACCTACATCACCCTCTACTATTTAATGCCCAAGTTTCTTTACCCAAAGAAAACCGCCCAGTATATAGTCCTATCCATACTTTTGGCTTTGGCCATGGGAGTGATAGATCGCTATATGATATGGACCTATCTCTATCGCTGGTATAGTCCGGAAAAGGAATACTGGAAGACACCCATGTTATATCTACCCAAGTTGCTTAACTCCCTTGTTGCCGTATATACCCCGGTATTTGTAGCCATGGCCATTAAATTACAGTTATTTTATTATCAGAAGGATAAGATCAATAAAGAACTGGAAAAAGAGAAGGTGGCCACGGAACTTAAATTTCTTAAGGCACAGATTCATCCCCATTTTTTATTCAATACCTTGAACAGTATTTATTCACTATCGCTATCCCAATCCAAAAAAACCCCTAATGTGGTCTTGGGGCTGTCCAAGTTTTTGGATTATATGCTGTACGAATGTAACGAGCGTTTTATCTCTATTGGAAGGGAGTGGGAGCAATTGATGAACTTGGTGGCCTTGGAGCGCATACGGTATGAAGAAGGTTTAAGTATAAACGTTTCAGAATCCATTGATAATACTGAAACACTTATTCCTCCTTTGTTGTTGTTACCTTTTGTGGAAAATGCATTTAAACATGGAGCGGACAATGAAATCAATGATGCCTGGATCAACATAGACCTTAAGTTGATCCAGGATAATCTGGTATTTATGGTGGAAAACAGCAAAAGTTCCGAGCTTTCCAAAGAAGGATTGGATACGGACAAGAACATAGGACTTACCAATGTGAAAAGGCGATTGGAGTTATTTTTCCCGGACAAGTATGAACTAAAGATTTTGGAGGAGGAAGATAGTTTTTTGGTAAAATTGAATATTGATTTGAGCGACATCTCCGACCTAACACAAGAAGAAAATGTCCAATAAGATCAAGTGTATCATTGTAGATGATGAGCCCCTGGCCAGAGATGTATTGGTAAAGTATGCCAAGCAGATTGATCAATTGGAAGTGGTTGCAAGCTGTAGTAATGCCCTGGAGGCCTTTGAGCATATTCAGCAAGGGCATATACAGTTGGTTTTCTTGGACATCAAGATGCCTAAATTGAACGGGTTGGAACTGATCGAATCAATAAAGAATCCGCCACTGATCGTCTTCACTACTGCCTACAGAGATTTTGCTGTAAAGGCGTTTGAACTGGATGCTATAGATTACCTCCTAAAACCAATTTCCTTGACTCGTTTTTTAAAGACGATTTCAAAGGTGAACAAGTATCTCCAGGGGCAGCAGATAGAACTTAATGGCGGGGAATCCGAAACGGCAAAGAGGGAAGGAACTACTACTTTAGAGCAAGAGTTTCTCTATATTAAGGCAGATCGTAAAGTGGTTAAATTGGATTTGGCCTGTATCCATTATTTGGAGAGCCTAAACGACAAGGTGATTATTCACCTAACGGATAGGGAAGTCATAACCACCCAACGTATCAGTTACTTGGCCGAGAAACTGCCCAAACAACAATTCATCCGGATCCATCGCTCTTTCATCATTTCCCTCTCACATATAACCGCTTATAACAACATTATGGTGGAAGTAAAGGGCCGTGAACTTCCCATTGGAAGAAATTACCGCTCCCAAGCGTTGGAAGCCTTGCGCCAATAGGCTCCCTTTATTAGTTTTTTTCAATCTACAAATTAGATTTTCGTTTCAGGAATATGGCCACACTTCCCGTCTTAGGAATGGTATTTCATGTGGTTTTCTGTTAATCATTCCTTAAATGGGAGGTCAGTGACTTTTCACGCCCCTGAACAGCACTTTTAGACCTGTTTTCGTCATCAATCGACCCTTAAAAGTCATATCCTAAGTGAAACGGGTCATTCACAAAAATGTCTTGATAAAAGATTTTAGGGTGCATTACTTTGAATTGTTATCAAAAAGCGGACAGTCTTTTTTATGGAGCTTTCATCAGGTTTTTAAAGACTTCCAAAGAGAACTAATCCCAATATCAGAAAACAGGTATTGGGATATCTATTACAGATTTGGCAAAGTGTCCATACTATTTGGACCTTGAGGAGGGAAAACTGGATAGTTGGGCACTTGCCATTTAAATAAAAGAAACGTATGTCTTCTGTTTTCTACTCTACATCGGAATCCGATATTCATTTCACAGTTTTTAAGGTACCACGGTGGAGAGCTGCCATTTATCAATTCCTTTCCGTTCAACTTTGGGGAAGTTTACCCAGTAATCTGCAACGTGGCATATCCGCATGGTACTCGTCCCTATATACCAAATCCTATTCCAAAAAAATAATAGGGCCGTATCTAAGAGTCAACTATACCGATAAGAACTATCTGCAAAAGTTTAAACCTCCCAATGGGAAAAAGGAGTTTGCCAATTTTCAGGATTTTTTCACCAGGGAATTCAAAGAACTCCCTAAAAATCAAAGTGCTCATGTTTGGCCTTGTGAAGGCTTGCTTTGTGATACGGGATCTGTAGCGGATACTACAATCTCCAATGTAAAGGGAGACAAACGCCATATCGAAGCAATTTTCCAGGTTGGTGCAGGTACCATCCCAAAGGACTATTACTTTACAAATGTATTTTTGCATAATAAGAACTATCACCGTATCCATGCTCCGATATCAGGTACAGTAAGCCGAATTCAGCATGTTCCGGGTGATCTTGTGGTACTTAGGCCTTGGATTTATAAGCAAAATCCCTCTTTGCCAGCATTACGCAACGAACGGTATAACATAGATGTTGTGGATATCTGGGGACGTACATGGTACCTATCCATAGTAGGTGGTCCAGCAGTGGGCACTATTGCGCTTCCTAAAAAAATAAGCGTAGGGTCGACCGTTGAAAAACTAGAGGAGATTGCCTTATTTTATTTAGGGTCTACCTGTTGTATGGCCGCTCCCGAGGTACCAAAATACCACTCAAAAAATAGTTTTGTTCGGGTGGGCGCTACGTATTAGACATAGTTAGTTAAGATCGTAGGCTATGTTAAGCTCTACTCATATAGTTATGTAGCGCCTTACCCAAAACAATTTGGTTGCTATATTGGGTGATAAGAATAGTATGTGATTTTAAAACCAAATAAAGACGCCATCAAATGAATTACCTGAATGCTCATGTATTTTGGCAAAAAAAAGGCCTTCCCATAGAGGAGAAGGCCTTTTTTGTTAAGCACTATGCGATAACTTCAACATCCCCATCTGGAACCAAGGGACACGAACCACCATCAAAACTAATGGATAGCTGGTTTGTTAATACCATTCCACCTATTATTTGTGCAGCCTCTTCCGGTTCAATACCTTCTTTGGCATAGTTAACATCTTGGGCAATCACCAGATACTTCCATCTTCCACTTTCATTTTTACTAAAATACCTAAGACCGGTATAAACGCCGTCATTTCCTGAATTATCAGCTCTTTCACCATTGTCTTCCAATATAAAATCGATTTGCCTATTAGTCTCTTCTTGAATAAGAAAACATTTGACGAACAATTGAGATCCTTTAAGCAAAGTATCATTCTGATCAAAGAAAGAAGCTTTTATTAAAAATGGTTGCTTTTTGTAGATTCTAACAATATCGGGAGCGTTAATTTCATATCTAGACAGTAAATGAACGTTCTCATTTACGGTAGTATCGGAATAGCTATATGTTTTTTCAATTCCGTTAACATCCTTTACCGTACGCAGATACTCCCAATCGACCCCAACTTTAAAAGGTTTTCCGAACTCAATGGGATCTATATATTTAAAGCTTGCATTCAAGGATTCCGAATGGGTCATTTCACCATTTTTTGGCGGGGTCTTGTCCTGGCCTATCCGGTGTAGATCCCGCTCATCCGAATATGCCGCTATGCCGGCCACTACGGCTGCCGCCGCAACTAATCCCGCTGCAATTGGACTTGATCCGGAACCTGAAGCACAAACGCCGGAAGGCGTGGTGGTACAGCCCAAAGTTCCTGATACCGAGCCTGAACCGGAAGTAGCCTCCACAATAGCGGCCGCAACCAATAAAAGAAAAGCGGCAATAGCTATGAGCACCTTCCACCACGGGTCTTGAAAAGGAAGGTCACTATGTTGGCCCAGGTACACCGGGTTTGGTGTCCATCCCGTTTCATATTCCAGAGGCAAAAATGAAATTGGGCACAATTCAACCATCCTTTCACCAATTGTAAAGGTATACCCTAAGTTTTCCAAGGCATCTCCCAAATCTTTCATTTTAGATGGGCTCTTTTTATCCTTACAGCATTTGGTACTTATAGGTTCTGTAATTTCACGATATCTTATCGTATAGCTTCCTTCCGGAGTTTGTGTGGTAAAAACTTTGTTTATGGAGTCAAAGGATGTGTTGGTAATGAATATTTTTTTGATTATCCGATGACTTTCAGAAGAGTTTTCCACGATAAAGCTAACATAATATGTACCGGCAGGAACATTTGCTATGTTTAAGTCCCAGCTCTTTAGAATGCTCGCTCCACCGCCAAATGAACCAACGGAATGAGTAACCGGCGTTATGGCAATATTTGGATGCGAAGCAGTTTCAACATAAATTCTAACACTGTTTAAATTGGATGAGGACGAATTGGTAAAATGGGCATTGAGCATCATTTGCCCTATGCTAGATTCAAAAATTCCATCTGGAACCATTAATCCGGTCAAAAGATCGGTCGCAAAAGGTCTATTATTTATTTCAACGGGTATCATGCTTTTTCTTTTTTGTCGTTAATAATCAATGTGGCCAATCCGCCTGTAATCTTGCCATCTATAAGTTGAGTAATCCTAACCAGAGCAAAATCTCCGGATATTTCTCCATTAATGGCCATTCTTGCGGTACGATGGCCCTCAATGGAAATGCCTTTTCTAATAAGGTCGCCATTATCACAATGATCGGGCATTTGATCGGGACAGAAAGATTCTGAAAATCCTATACTATTAATTTTCCCTTCTTTCCTCCCTTTTAAAAGTTCCTTAACCTGATTGAAATCGGAAATATCCTTTACGGAAATTTGTTCTGCCCTGATATCGAATTTCTGGACAATTCTAAAAGCATTATGAATCTCAAAATTCATGTGAAACATACCATTTTCAGCCATTTGGACAGATAGGTTTCTCTGTGCTACATGCCTATCCGTAGGAACATTGAAATCAATTAAGCTAGTTAAGGGGTCGTTCTGGTGGTAAGCTTCTGCAAGGATACATTCATGTCCGCCATTGAGGTATTCAGGAACCCAAGGCACTAAACATAGTACATCCTGTACCTGATCTGGGTCTAGGCTAACAAAGGATTGCCCAATATAATTGGCCGTATCCCTATTAAAGCCAACCGCTGGATTGGCCCAATAAAATTTAACGGTGGCATTGCTAACTGAAGTACTACCGCCATTTCTGACTTTTGCCTTTAGATAACATGGTTCACCGGCTATCGGAGTACTTTCGAACTCGTCTGTCGGTTGCTTTACGATCCAAACATCGGGACTGAGGTACCAATGGGGGGATCCATCTCGGATTTCTAGCGCTATTGCCATAATCTTTACTTTTAATTAATATTCCGTTTATAATGTTATTCAAAGCTATTTTAATATATGTTTATTCCTACTTTAATTGTACGTCCATACTTGTATTCCGTATGTATGGTCATAATTTACAGGTAGTTGACCCATAAGGTAGAATTACTGAAAGAGGAGGTTGAGGCTTAGGTCCATGAGTTCATTTCATAATCTAGATAAACAGCCTCAAATAATTGAATAACAATTATTTAAATTGTAAAGACAATAGCCGATTAATTTTAAAAACGTAGCTATTTGGCTATAAGCGACAGGAGAAACAAAAACGGTGTTGCGGACTATATAGAAATAGAAGTCCGATTTTCGAACTGACCTTTATAATGGTTGGATACTATCTGGCAGAAAGTTTTAAGTATATAGACTTTCACTGGCTACGAGTTTTCAAAGGAGGCGAATTGAACCCGCAAATTTTTGTGAATCTTCTTTTGCCAAGTGATATCAAAATTGATTAGATAATTCTTCTTATCATAAAATCAACCTTGGAGAATGGTAAAAACATTCAGCTCTTTCTTTTTCCCTTTTAAAAGTAGATTTCCTATGGACTTCGTAGCATACCTTGAGTCTACCGGCAAATTTTCCTTTAGCTCTTCAGATATCAAAACGGTAACATTATGTTTGTTACATTCTGCTTGTATTCTTGCGGAGGTATTGATTACATCGCCATGAAAGGCCAATTCCTTTTTTACGACCCCTACTTCGGCAACCATTAACTTTCCACCATGGAGACCCGCCTTAAATTCGGGAACCAAGCCGTATTTATCCATATAATAGGAATTCCGTGACTTTAGAACATTCTGAAATGCAAAGAATAAAGCCACACAATTCGTATTGGCCAACCCTCTACTGTAGGGCCAACTAAGTACTGCCTCATCTCCTACATATTGATAGATTTCAGCGGCATATTTCGGAACAATATCGTTCAAGTCATAAAAACAATCCTGAATAAGTTGGCTGTATTTAAAATGCCCCAGGGCTTCGGCAATAGTAGTAGAGGATTTCAAATCGAGAAACATAAAAATGCGCTTTTCTTCCCGAGGTTTTTTGTACCTCCCCAATAACATTTTTAGAAATACGCCTTTTCCAAATTTTTCATTGGCAATCCTAATGAAAGAAAAGATTAGGGAAGTAAGCAAAAAGTACAACACCGTTATCCAAAAACCCTTGTCATGGCGCCACCAACCTATGTCGTTATTTTTCTTGAGACCAAACAGATTTGTTCCCAATTCGATCATAGAAGTGGCAATTAGTATGATTAAGAACAAATAAATAAGTGTCTTTATAATAATCGTTAACCCTATGGAGCGCCTTTTGGAATTATACTTTTCAAAAGCAAACTCCATTGTAGCGTAGAAAATTCCCATTAGAAACCCGGCAAGTGCAAATAATGGAAGTATGTTCTTCATTTTCAGACCTTCGCGAAAGCCCTCGCTAATAGTAATGCCTTCTTCCGATCCAAGACCATAAAACCGAAACAGTCCCCAGAGCACCATAGCAAAAGTCCAGAAGAGTATGGATTGCCATAAGTAGTTCAAAAACAGTCGTATTGCTTTGTTCATCCCTTCCACTTTAAAGTAGGGTCAAGATAGAGGATTTAGATCTAAGATGTTTTATCTTTATGAAATCTTGATGTTTTCAAAATTAAAATGTAGTGCTCAGGATGAGAGGATATCCCAGCATATTCAATGATGTAATCGGACCGGTAATGCGGGGGCCATCAAGCTCACATTGCGCCGCCTCTCTTCGCATTGGCCGAATGTGTCGCGATTTAATGGATGGCCATATCAAGGAAGTCTGTATTGAATTTGACCCCAATGGTTCCTTGGCTACGACCCATAAGGGCCAGGGATCGGACATGGGATTATTTGGAGGGTTCCTAGGATGGGAAGCGGACGAGGAGCGTCTACCGGACTATCTCAAGGCCATTGAGGAAGCGGGCATTCAAATTAAAATAGATATTCACCCCATAGGGGCAACACATCCCAACACCTACAAGATTACCCTGAAAAACAACGTGGAAACTAGAACGGTAACGGCCATTTCAACCGGAGGAGGCATGATCGAGGTTGTTGAAATCGATGGGGCCAAAGTGTCGATGGCGGGTGACTTTTATCAAACCTTGGTCTATGTTAAATCTCCTACCAATCTTGTTGAACATATTGAACGATCCTTCTCTTATGATGAAATCGCTATACGCGAAGGAGTTTCCTATTTCTTCGAAATAAAATCAAACCGATTCATTCCCGCTGAACTGGAAGCAGCGCTTCTAGAAATGGACCAGGTCCTTTGCATTAAGAAAATTCATCCCGTACTTCCCATAATGGCACGTAAAAATCTTACGGTACCCTTTATCACTTGTAACGAGATGCTGGAATATAACGCGGATAAAAACCTTGTATTGTGGGAGTTGGCAGTAGCCTATGAAAGCATAAGGGGGAATATCTCCAAAGAGGAAGTATTTGAGAAAATGAGTTCCATATTGGGAATCATGCAAAACGCCATAGACATTGGATTAAAGGGAACAAAATATGCCGATCGTATTTTGGGCCCGCAGTCTTTGGCGTATCAGGAACGGATAAAGGACAAAAAGCTCGTGGAGGGGGATATTCTGAACCAAGTGATTTTGTACACTTCCGTAATGATGGAGGTCAAAAGTTCCATGGGGGTCGTAGTAGCAGCACCTACGGCAGGATCGTGTGGTGCTTTGCCCGGAGCGGTTATCGGCGTTGGCAGAACATTGGAGCTTTCAGAAGATGAAATGGTAAAGGCGATGTTGGCGGCCGGAATTATAGGGGTCTTCATTGCGGCACATGCGACCTTTGCAGCCGAGGTAGGAGGATGTATGGCCGAATGTGGATCAGGATCAGGTATGGCAGCGGCAGCGATTGTGGGATTAAAAAAAGGTACGTTGAACCAATCGCTTTCGGCGGCATCGATGGCATTGCAATCCAGTTTAGGTATGATATGCGATATGATTGCCGACCGCGTCGAGGCTCCTTGTCTGAACAGAAATGTAATGGCAGCCACAAATGCCATCTCCTGCGCAAATATGGCCCTGTCCGACTATGATCATCTGATTCCCCTGGATGAAGTAGTGGAGACCATGAAACGCGTAGGTGACGCATTGCCCAATACCCATCGTTGCACGGGTCTGGGAGGTCTTGCCATTACAAAGACCGCAAAGGAAATAGAGGCTAAACTGGCCAAGGGAGAGATAAATAAAAGCAAGACTTTTTTTAAGGTTTGCTAGGTCGGCGAAGTCATTTTGACAGAATTCCCTAAATACGTTGGTCGGTTTCAAGCTCCATATTTCTCAGAAAATAGATATGATTACAATAATTTGGGTTTCACTGGCCGGTCTAGCGGTCTGGTTCGCTGTCGTTTTAACAAGGGACTTCCTAGCACATAGAAACACACTGGAAAACAGCAGTTGGTTAAAAACATCGATCATTGGCTTTGTCGTCAACTTTTTTGATGTACTTGGCATTGGTGCATTTGCTCCACAGACGGCCCTTCTAAAGTTTACCAAACAGACCAAGGACAAACAGATTCCGGGAACGATGAATGTGGCGAACACGCTTCCTGTGCTTCTACAAGCCTTGATTTTTATTACCATTATAGAAGTAGAGCCCATAACATTGGTTTTGATGTTCATCTCAGCTGCTTTAGGGGCCGTTTTGGGCGCAGGGATAGTGGCCAAATTGTCCGAAAAAAAGATTCGGTTGGTCATGGGCTTTGCTTTATTGGTAACGGCATTTTTTATGTTGGCCACCCATATGGAATGGATACAAGGCGGGGGAGAGGCCATAGGACTCCAAAAAGGAAAACTTGCTATTGCCGTGGTAGCCAACTTTGGTTTGGGCGCTTTGATGACCGCCGGCATTGGGTTATATGCCCCCTGTATGGCCTTGGTCTTCGCCTTGGGCATGTCCCCCAAAGTGGCTTTTCCGATTATGATGGGTTCTTGTGCATTCCTTATGCCTCCGGCTTCGGTGCGATTTATCCGAGAAAAAGCCTATAACCGAAAGGCGGCCATCGCCATGGCGGTTCCCGGGGTTGTGGCCGTATGTATTGCCGCTTTTATTATAAAGTCGTTGCCACTGGATATGTTGAGATGGGTCGTAATTGGGGTTATATTGTACACTTCGGGAGTGATGTTATATGAGGGATTTACTAAAAAACAACCTTAATTCCCATAGGCACAAAAGTGTTATTTTTTAGTAAAGTTTACCTTCATTAAAATCCAAAAATTAGAATCAAAAACCAGTCTTTCAGTTTGGGAATCCGTAGGAAAAGTAAACGTTTCGATTTTTCAAGGAACGTGGTTTCAATGGTAAATGGAATTTAATACTAACATGATGATTGGTTAATCGTTTGAGACTGTTTTTGTATTAATCAGCTTTGCCATACGATCAATACTTTACTATGCTTAGCGGAGGACACTAAAACTGGGTAATAGCATGCTGTCCAGGTTGGATTCATTACTTGAGTTAAAGATTCGATAGCCCTAAAAAGTTCTATCAATATGGATGTTGTTATCCTAAGAGGTAAAATGTTGCCCTAAATCATGAGGTTTTAAAAGAAATGGAATTTTAAATATATCAGCGAAGTGTACTTTACCGATTTTATAAGTCCTTGATGGGCATACTGTTGGTTTGATAGCAAATAAAGTGTTTATTTTAATATCGATTCTTTATTAGGTCAGATAGAATTACTAACAATCTATTGTATCTATGCATGCATACCTATTTCCTGGTCAAGGTGCTCAATTTCCCGGTATGGGAAAAAATATGTTTGAAAAATCCAAATTGGCCCAAGACTATTTCAAAAGGGCCAATGCTATCTTAGGATTTTCAATTACCGATGTAATGTTCGATGGATCTTCCAAAGATTTGAAACAGACAAAGTATGCCCAGCCCGCAATTTTTTTACATTCTTTTATTCGAGCAAAAACCATGGGCAAAGATTTTAATCCAGATATGGTTGCTGGGCATTCCTTGGGTGAGATATCCGCCTTGGCAGCCGTTGAATCTTTAGATTTTGAATCGGCCTTGAAACTCATTTCCAGACGTGCGTTGGCCATGCAAAAAGTTTGTGAAATTGAAAATACGGGCATGGCCGTTGTGGTGGGGCTATTTGATGTTATCGTCAAGGATATTTGCAAACATGTGGATGGCATAGTCGTACCTGCCAATTATAATGCACTTTATCAAGTAGTCATCTCAGGCGAAAAGAAAGCACTTAAAGAGGCTTGTGATAAATTAAGGCCAGGAGCCAGGGGAGTGGTAGATTTACCGGTAAGTGGTGCATTTCACTCTCCCTTTATGGAACCCATAGTGGAAGAATTTAGCTCAGCTGTGGAGGAAACTGAATTTAAAAAGCCCATTTGCCCCATTTATCAGAATATTGTGGGTCGTCCAAGCGATAGCATCGCGCTGATTAAAAAAAATTTAATCGATCAATTGACACACCCTGTCATGTGGCGACATACCATCCTACATATGATAGAAGATGGAGCAATTGAATTCACGGAAGTTGGTCCTGGAAATTTTCTAAGAGGACTCGTTCGTCAAATCGACAAAAATGTAGAGGTTTGCGGAATATCGTAAACGAATAAACACTTTTCTGACTATTTTTACCTTGATGGAATTTTTCCTCTAATTTGTAGCAAAAAGGTACTACAGCCTTATACCATCTAAAAATGGTAGGGATTTCACCTAATTAAAAAACGTATGAAGAGAATCTACTTTTTGGCTTCATTTCTATTGGGTATATTCATAAACCCGATCTTGGCCCAAGAACCTAAGGTGTATAAGGCCCCTGAATTTGATATGGCATGGAGCAAACCTTCCAAGTATCCGGATAGGATTGTGCTAAACCTTGGTCAGGATCCCGCAACTTCGGCCAGTGTAACCTGGCGCACGGTCCCTGAAATTAAAACGGCCTTCGCCGAGATTGCCGTGGCTACCGGCGCCCCTAAGTTTTGGCGCAATGCAAGAACCTTAAAAGCAGTGACCACTACTTTTGACGGATCCAAGATACCCAGCGCCGGATTTATATCCAAGTACCATTCAACTACTTTTTCAGAACTGATACCGGATACGGTTTATGCCTATCGCGTCGGTGATGGAAAACGATGGAGCGAATGGATACAGTTTAGGACTGCCAGCAGGTCCCCAACAGAGCCCTTTTCATTCCTCTATGTAGGGGATACCCAAAATTTCATCCTCGAACTTTGGTCAAGACTAATTAGAGAAGGTTATAAAAAAGCCCCCAATGCCAGTTTTATAATCCATGCAGGGGATTTGGTGAACAATGCCCATCGTGAGCAAGAGTGGCAAGAGTGGTTCGATGCTGGCGGTTGGATACACAGTTCCCTTCCTTCTTTTCCCGTACCCGGAAACCATGAGTATAGGCCCCTGAACGAGGAGGACGTGAAAAAAGGAACGAGGAGCCTTTCAGCACAATGGAATTACCAGTTCACACTTCCGGAAAATGGTCCGGAGGGATTGAAAGAGACCGCGTATTATATGGATTATCAGGATACTCGAATCATAGGCCTCAATACCAATGTGGAACATGAAAAACAGGCAGTTTGGGTGGAGGAACTACTATCTAATACAACCCAGAAATGGAAAGTGATTACCTTCCACCATCCGCTGTTCTCGGCATCTTCCAACCGCGATAATGAGGAGTTGCGGGAACTTTGGAAGCCGATTTTTGACAAGTATAATGTAGATCTCGTACTTCAAGGGCACGACCATAGCTATGCCAGGGGTAGGGTTTCTCCCGGGGAGAATACCTTGGATGGGGTCAATCTACGGGACCGGACGGGCACCGTCTACGTGGTATCCGTGAGTGGCGGAAAGATGTACGGGCTGCGTCCCAATGCATGGGAAGGCTGGGAAGCGGAACGGGATAGGGCTGCAGAAAATACCCAACTTTTTCAGGTAATTACCATTGAAGATGACAAGCTGTCGTTCGAATCCTATACGGCTATTGGTGAGCTTTATGACGCCTTTGATCTGCTAAAGATCGGAAAGGGACCGAACAAGTTCGTGGAACGAAAACAAGAGGCCATTGCCGTAAGGCGGTTCAACAACACCATTCCCTATAAGGACACACTGCCGGACACTATGAAGAACATGTTAGAGAAACGATACAAGAAATTCGAGTACGATGGCGTGGTCTATACCCAGGAAAACGGCCTTTTTCGTTACCAAGTCACAATGAAGAAGGGAGATGAAGAACTACAGCTCCTCATCGATAACAATGGAACTATTTTGGAAGAGATTCGAAAAGAGGATTGAACCTTCACTTCTACACTGCTTAGGTTTAGGCCTCAATTTCAGCAGTAATTGGCTTGTCCAAGTTCTTTACGGAATCGTTCCAAGTGTCATTTTTTGCCCTACACGTACTATACTATTTTGTACTGCGTTATACTTTTGTGTTGAAAAATAGTAACGCTTTAAGGCAAGTAAAAAATATCCCATTTAGGCTAATAAAACCTTAACACATTCATTTCTTTATTAAGAAATGATAGATTTAATATAACAAGTCGTTCCATGAAAAAAACATTCTACCTACTACTTTTTTCTGTAATTTTCATTTCATGTTCTTCCGATACCGATGATTCAGATATATCAGGAGGTAATCCATTCGAAGAAAAGGGAAAACACGCATTTAGTATTGATTTTAAGGACATAGTGCCCGACACATCGTTAAAGGAAAGCCCTATGATTCCTGTTCCCGCTTTCGCGCTCATCACTATCGCTGATAATAATGGGAGTACAATTCTTACCCAAGAAAAAATTGCAGTACAAAAAGTAGGTGAAAAATACATAACGGATGAAATTGAGTTAGACGCAGGAACCTACAACCTCATGGAATTTATAGTTACCGATGTTGACAACGCCGTCATTTCCATAGTGCCGAAAACAAATTCGGCTTTATCGCCACTTACCGAAAAAACACTTCCATTTAGTATTAAGGTAGAAACGGACAAGTCCAGTATTACCACTACAGATAATATTGATGCCGAAGGTTTTAAACCTGTCGATTTCGGATATACATCATTAAGTTTGACCTTTCCAAAGTCTACGGATTTCTTCAGTTTGACCATTGACGAACCTACATCAATTACTACCAAGACCCTTGTCTTGAAATCAATTACAGCATCAAGTTATGAAGTTGATTGGGGAGATGGTGCCGTTGAAGAGTATTTGTCCACCAAAAGTGATATTGAGGAGGAAAATGAATTAACACATACTTATTCCCAAGAAAATGTTTATACAGTAAACATCAGTGGGCCCATTGGGGTTATCGAAGATTTTAGTTTTTATAGCGACAATGAGGTAGGAAACCCACTACAAAGCAACATCGTTTCAGTCGAAATAGGTGACCTGGCACTGTTAAAAAAATGCCATATCTATTATGGAAGGCTTTCAATGCTGGATACTTCAAAAAATTTGGCATTGGAAACCTTATCATTAGGATACAACCAAATTATGAGCCTTGACCTTACCAACAATCCAAAACTGATTACCGCACGGTTGAGATATAATCAGTTAACGGATCTTAATGTTTCTCAAAATTCAAATTTGGAATTTTTGAATGTCACGGGAAATCAAATTTCAGATTTGAATGTTTCCAACAATTCTACGTTGGAAAAATTATTGGTTAGGGAGAATCAATTGACCAGTTTGAACTTAGCCAACAATTTGGAACTGACCGGTTTGGATTTAAGTGATAATTCATTACTCAGTTTGGATGTTTCAAACAATAATAGTTTAGAAGAAATAAATATTGGAAGGAATGAACTAACGGGGATTGATCTTTCAAAGAACATCAACCTGAAACGTATAGACCTATACGGTAATCAAATCACTACAATTGATCTTTCCAAGAATCTGAATTTAAGAGACTTATATATCGATGATAATTCACTAAACGATATTGATTTATCCAATAATCCAAACGTGGAGCGCTTAATTATTGAAAACAATAATTTAAGCAATTTGGATTTGGTCAATAACCCAATGGTTTTTGATCTTCAAATAGGTGGGAATCAATTTAGCAGCACTCAATTGGACCTAATAATAATGCAAGTATACGAACAGGCTGTTCTAAATTCCATCATCAATGGATATATGAACTTCAAAAATAATCCGGGATTTGATGAAATTAATTCAACTACTACCGATAGAGTAATTGAACTGGAGGAAACGTATGGCTGGTTTTTCAATAATAACTAAGGTAGACCAGAATGCCTAGGCCATTTCGGTTCACTATCATTTTGCCCAGTTACCTTTACTATTGCATTGCGACTTAGTTTTCATCATTAGTAACATAATATTCTATAGTTTTATAGTAAGGTCAAGTTTGCTATATTTATAAAGACCCAATTCCTAAAAGTCGGTCTTAGGCATACAACATTTCAAAATCGCTTTGGGCCAGTTTTTTTGAGGATGTTCTGTTACATTTAATTTGAGCGGTTAGGATCGAAGTACAGGTACTACATTTCCATACCATGAAGCAATTACGATTACCCATCTTTACCTCCAAAATAAAGTATTACAATCTCAGGATTGTACCTCAAGACCTTATTTTTGAAAATGTCATAGCGCTTAAAAAACAATTTGAATTCACCTTTGGAAAGCAACCCCTATCTAGATCCAAACCCCACATTACGATAGCGAGCTTTAAAATGAATTCAAAATACCAAGACCTGCTCATACAGGTTTTCGACCAATTGTCTCAACGGGAAACTTTTAAATTACATATAGATGGATTCGACGTTTTTGAAAATTCCAAAACATTGTATCTAAAAATTTCAAAGAAAAATGCATTGACTACACTACATGGAGACCTCCAAGTTTTGTATGAGAAACACTTAAAAGGAAGAGCGAAATCATTCGCTATTTCGGAAAACCCACATATGACCATTTCCAAGACCAGGGGAAAGAAAATGCTCTATCAAAGTCTACACCATTTTCAGAACAGGGGGTATTCAAGGCAAATTGAGGTACAGCATCTCACTCTGGTTTCACGATCAAAATACAAAACGTGGGAGAGGCAACATGAAATTCAATTCTCCTAATTGGTAAAACTCGCCATATTTCGTCATTACTAGGCATTTGTTCCAAAACGTATGGGAATGGATAGAATATTCGGGGTTTCAAGAAAAACCTCAGAAATTCTAAGGTTTTTCTATGGGTGATTCTAGATACTATTTTCTATATTTAAGTACGCCAAGACATTGACTTCCTACGTTTTACTTCCCCAAAACAAAATTCCTGCGTATTGCTATGCGCATAGTTTGCCATAGGGGTAAACATTATAACGGTACCTGGCACAGGGTGGTGGGTTTCGCAATGTATATATATCGTGTCCTTGGCCATAAGCTGTATTTTAACATTGTCCTTATAAACCTTTAAAACAGACATCATGTCCTCAGAAAAAAAAGAAAACTTGTTCAAAACCAGCATCTCTCCGGAATTTGATGCTTTGACGAAAAAATTCGTCCAAAGTGTCCATAAACATGCTTCAAATGAGCTGAGCTTACAGCACGAGCTTTTTGCAGATCGACCGATTTCTACGGAAAAATTACAGGCCCTGACCAAAAGGGCGGTAAGAGCAGCTCTTCCGGAGCTTATGGATATTAAACTTATTAAGGGGTTTTTAAAAAAGCTAAATGGTTCAATACCCTGCAATTCTTCAGAATTTCAAAGAAGGTTGGCAAATTCCCCTGTACGGGGACCCGAGGAAGACATGGTGTTCTTATTGTTGTACGGAGCAAAACATGGACTTAAGAATCGAGACTTTAGTGCCATACCAATCCGTGCCATTGGTTTCAATTTTAACTCCGATCCCGCACTGGAAACCACCAAATTGACAAGTTTTAATATGATTATGCCCGTTGAGGCCGAGCGGGCCTATTTATTTTCTAGCGGTGCTTCGCAACGTATCGGTGATTCCCACTTGCAACGTGTGGTCGATACCGGGGAAACACTACAACAGGGAGCAGGGCTCGCACACGAAGCCATTGAACTGCTTAAAGAACTATTCGCCTGTTTTAGGGATTTGTTCAAAACGATAAGGGAAGCCCTTTTTGGAGGGGATAAGGATGATATTGAAGAAGCCATCGATGATGTTAAGGACGCCATGGACGATTTAAAGGACGATATTGAGGATCTGGATGAGGATATCGAAGATTTGGACGAGGATATTGAAGAAGAGGAGGACGATGAGGACAAGGCTGAGCTTAGGGAAGAACGTAGCCAAAAACGGAGGGAGCGTCGTATTAAGAAAAGAGCTTTGGATAAACTAGAGGAGGCCCTGGAAAACTTGGAGGATGCACAACGTACCCTAGAGGATTAGGGGCCGTATTATCTGATTTTTTAATATACAAAGTCTTTCGGTAAGGGGTATCCTCAACAATTTTAGCTTACTCTGGCTCAATGCATAGGCTACTTAAACTTTTGCCAGTAGTACACGTTTAACCAATCAATGTATTGATCACAAACGTAACGTTGCAAAAGTCTAAAAAATGAGTCTATTTAATGAAGCTAGTAATCAATCCTCCAATTGAAACTGGACTTATTTAAAATGTCTCTAAAAATAGTTGTCGTAAACTCGCCCAGGATTTCTCGTCTGCATCAGCATCATATACCAAGGGCAAATTGAATTTCTCCCCATTGGCATCAGCTTCTTTACTGGTGAAACTATGTTTTACGCCTGGGTATGACAAATAGGTATAATCGGCATTGATTGAATCCAATGCACTTTTAAATGCCACCACAGATTCTGGGTCAATAAACGGATCATCCGCTCCATTGCAGACCAAAACCTTGGCCTTAAGCTTATCGCCGGGCATTATGGGAAGTTGAACCCCACTATGGAAGGCCGCAACTGCATCTAAATCTGCCCCAGAATTGGCCATGGTCAAGACCACACTACCTCCAAAACAATAACCTATGGCTCCAATCTTTTCCCCATCCACTGAAGCATGGGATTTTAATACATCCATGGCCGCATTAAAACGGGCCGTGGCCTCGGGCAGATTGGTCATAACACTCATGGCGAACTTTCCTGCATCATCGGGATGATCGGCTAGTTTCCCATCACCATACATATCAACGGCCAGTGCAGTGTACCCAAGTTCGGCCAACATATCTGCACGTCGGCGCACATAGTCATTGTGCCCCCACCATTCGTGGACAATTAATATACCGGGGCGCTTTTCTTTAATATTGACATCATGGGCCATATATCCCTTTAGGTCAGTTGAATCAGTAGCATAAGCTACCTCCTCTCCTTGAACCTTTATAGGAAGTTCTTCAGAAATTTTCTTGGACTCGGTTTTAGATTTGCAAGATCCGAAGGTTACCAGACCAACAATAAGAAAAAGGTTTATCAAATCTTTCATTTTCACATAATTTAAGTACATCTAAAGATAATCAATCAAATGTTGAAATTCTGATTAAAGGTATTGGAATATTAGTGGTATGGAAAAACGAAATCATCCAAGGCACCTTAAATCCATTTCGCTTTTAGGTCCTTGTATTTTGTTCTTCCGATAGGAATACGCAACCCATTCCGTAGCTGGGCCATATATTTACTTCCAGAGGCCACACTTATGTTCGTTATCTCGGACATCTTTACCAAGTACGATTTGTGGATGCGTTCAAAGGAATGGGATAACAGCTGTTCTAGCTTTTCGAGCGACTTATCATGTAATTCTTTAGTGCCATCCGTAAGAAATAGTTCCGTATAGGTACCCGCTCCTTTTATGTAGATTACATCTTTAATAGGTACCAGCTGTATCCTGCCTCTTTTTTTTATGGCTAGAAATTTAACCGTGTTGTTTTCTGTTGCTTCTTTAGTATGCATCCGATTAAAGGCTTGCGCCAACCGCTCTTGGTTAAAAGGTTTGGGTACAAAATCCAGTACCCCATGTTCAAAAGCCGTAATTGCCTGATCTTTATAGGCGGAAATAACAATCGTATGAAACGATTCGGAAACTGCTGTGGTAAGCAGTTCAAAACCACTTCTACCGTTAAGATTCAAATCCAAAAGAACAAGGTCTAATTTGTTATTCCCAATAATGGTCATGGCCTCCTGAAGCGTGTTGCTATGCTGTATTGATTGTAGGCCATCTCCAAAAATAGCACGGGTCATCCGTTCAATTCTTTTGGCGATCCTTGATTCATCTTCAACAATTAAAATCTTCATCTCCTAAGTATATATTTTTATGGTGTTTTTCCAGCCATGACCCACGGGTTCTGAAGTGAGTTCCCATTTGTCGTGATAACTCTCCCTAAGTCGAGCCTTGATATACCGCAGTCCCGTACCTTCTTTTCTTTTATTCTCATCTTGATTCAATGGAGCAGCAAAGGTTAAAAAGGTATACCATTTACAATCGCTATTCGATTCAAAAATCAATTTAAATTTGATACGGTTATCTTTTAGAGGCATACTATGAGTAATCCCGTTTTCCAATAAGGTGTGAAGAATTCCGGGTGGTATTTTTTGCCCTAGATCTATACCTTCTTCTTCCCAAGTATAGTTTATTTCTTTACGATACTCCATAATATCCAGATGTGCACGACAGAGTGCAATTTCTTGGGCAACAGGTATTAGTGTCTGGTTTTCAATCTGACTCAAAAGATCAAATTCTTTGGCCAAGGCTTCTATAAACAAAACGCCTTTCTTAGGTGCTTCCTCTATCCAATCGATCAAGGAAGTAAGCGTATTCATTAAAAAATGGGGTTGAATATTCTTTTTTAACAATTCCAAACGAAGACGAGTGGATTGGACCAAAGATTTTTCATAGGCCAAACGTTGTTCTTTGATACGAAGGGAAAGCAAGTACAGCATGTTTAGCAGGATAAGGCTAAAACCTGTGAAAAGACTCACATTAAATGAAACAGAATAACCTATGAATAGACAAAAGAGGAGCGTAAGTAACAATAAAAGAGCGCCTTTTGCCTTTTTATATATTCCATTAACCGCTATGCCAAAAGAAAACACCCATAGGCAAATCACCATAGCTAAGATCGTAAAGTCAAAAAAATGTTGTTTAGTGATGAAAAAATATATTAGAATTCCTGTATAAATCCCAAGGAAAAACTTCCGTTTAGGGTAGGGGAACTGTATAGACAAATAGAGTGGTATTAAAAAAGAAATACCGAACATGAGACTAGTAATGACCTCTAAACGGATTACGTGCAGACTATAATGGATCGGGAAGGTTGTTCTCACAAAGTGGGTCATCGTTAGGCTAAAGAAGAGAAAACAACTGATACTAAAAATTAGAGTGGGGTACTCTTTTTTATTGCCGAGGAATAGAAAAAGAAAATAGATGGAAGCCACTAGAAAAGCTCCGGCAAAAATATGCATGTAGGAGTTTTGAATGAGGCGTTCGGTAACCAAATCATTGTAGTTATCTATTTTCAGATCATAAATACCAACATGATCCGGAAAATAATAATTGCTAAGGCGCATCGCTATAACGTGTTCTCCCTCATGGGTCAAGTGGGTAGGAATGCTAAAAGTGGTCCACAATTCACCTTCAGGAGGTAGGTCTGCTTCCTGACCCGGGTTTCCATTTTTACCGATCAAAACCCCATCCCAAAAAACTTCATACTCAGCGTAGACCTCTAACCGAAGCCCATAGGGTTGTAAGGGTTCCGGGGGCTCTAGGATATCAATCTTGGTTCTTGACCAGAAAACCTGACCATTGGGAACAAATTCCAAGTCTTTTTTCCAACGCTGATTTTGCAGCTCCTTTGCCGCCCAATTTTGTTGATCTCCAATCCGGAATCTGGTTCCATATTCCTTGAAAACAGGACTTTGAGAAAATGATACCACAGGTAATAACACCAAGAGAAGAACAAATAAAAATCTCAGGTTCATTTTTAGCGGTTTTGTTAATCTAAGATATTCATTAAAGATGGCTTCTTGGAGTAGTTCAGTAGTTTATAGAGCAGTTGGCATAATTTATATTGGAAAGCTGAGGGTCAAAAACCAGATTTGCAGTATTAAAAACCATTGGACCCATTTGGTCCGGATGCATTTTTGGCTGTTGAAAATTTAAACGATGTACATCAAAGGTACTACCGTATGAAAAGAGAGCGAATTACAAAATTACCGTCATTAACAAAAACTATAAAGAACACAATAGCTTTACTTTTGGTAACGCTCCTGACAGGAACAAATAGTGGCTTTGCCCAACAAACCGAAGGCCTGGCACCAGAGGCTACATCGGCCCAAGCTGAGCTCCCGTTCCGGGATATTCCTGTTCTCGAGGAAGCCTTTATCGATATAGCACCAGATGATAGAAAAGACGGTATCCCTGTAGGCGAATTGGGCATCGATGGCGGCAATAAAGCGATGATCCTAAAGCTGGCACAGGAGATTGCGGACCGTAAACATGGCAACTTCGACAGCTTTCTTATTTTCCATCAGGACAAGCTTCTCTTTGAATCTTATTATGCAAGAGGTCGCGTTAATCTACCACATCCGCAGGCATCGGCCACTAAAGCTTACACCAGTCTATTACTTGGCCGTGCCATTCAGTTGGGGTATCTGACCATGGCCGATCTGGACAAGTCTTTGGTCAGCTTTCTCAAAGATCTGGACCCCACAAAATTTGTGGAGGGTGCTGAGCTAATCACCCTACATAAGGCACTGACCATGAGCACCGGTATTCGTATCGCAGAAAAACAGTGGGAAGAATTTGAGAAAAACCCTGATCAGATAAAAGGTCAGAAGCAGGTTCAGGCCATGCTGGAGCATAGTGCGCCTATCACCCCGGCCTCTCAGAACTTTTTATATGGCACTGGCCCGGGCTTGGTGATGCAGGTCCTCAACGCAGTAGTACCCGGATCGGCCAAAGACTTTATTAAAAATGAACTTCTCGATAAAATGGGTATCACAAATTATAGCTGGTTAACACAACCTAGTGGTCTACCAGAAGCGGGCTGGCGTACCAGTATAACATCTCGTGACATGGTCAAGTGGGGCATTTTGACTACAAACAGGGGCAAATGGAATGGAGAACAACTGGTTCCGGAAGCATACATCGCAAAAGCAATCAGCCCGATACTCTATACGGGCGATGATGATGTCTTCGGCGGCGGTAAAGATGTGTCCAATCAGGGCTATGGATATTTCTGGTGGAATGCGAATCTAAAATCTGGTAGCAAGAGCTTTTACAGCACATCCGCCCAAGGGGGCGGAGGCCAGTATATCATCCTAATTGAGGAGCTGGACCTTATGATCGTGGTTACCGCACATGATCGCGAGAACAGTACTCTGCAACTAACCGCCGAGCGGATCCTACCGGCATTCATGAAGTAGCAGCAACAGTTTTCGCACCTCCTTATTAATACCAAGGAAACTGATTCTATACTACGTTCCGCAATATCCTCCAAGCGTTATACAATACGGTAAATCTAAGATTTGTTCATTTGTAGATGAAGCCGTTCCACCAGTTCCTATGTGGATAAGGCCGTTTCATTCCACTAAAATTCTTCTAGCAATGTATCGACCAACTTGGTTTTTTGCATACTCCGTCGGAAATTTATTGCAACCGTGTTGCAATAACAAAAATTGTTTGCTTATTTTTGCAACTCAGTTGCATTTAAGACCGCAATATTTATGATACAAGGTATAGGTCAAATGGAAAAACTAAGTTATTCCGACTTTCTTGGAGCAGTTGCCAGTGGCCTGTGCGCAATCCATTGTGCCCTGACCCCAGTGTTTTTTGCCGCCAAACCTGTTTTGGAAAGTACGATGGGCCAACACAGTCACGAAGAAGGGATTTGGGCACTATTGGATTACCTTTTTTTGATCTTGAGTCTGGCTGCGGTTTGGTACTCTGCACGACACACCAATCATACGGGCATTAAGAGGGTACTATGGGGAGCATGGGTCGTTTTTGCAATTGGACTTTTATCGGAACCCTTTCATTTTCACCACGGGAAGTGGTTCATGTATATTGGTTCCATTACCCTGGTCATAGCGCATGTGTACAACCACCGTTATTGCAAAATAATAAAGATGGACACGCTTACCGAAAACACGGATAGATGATACTGACAAACATTCCGGATGACAATGCCATAATTGGCGACGACATAGGAATATTACAGGACATTCATTTGAAAACCAAAAACATCGCCATTTACCAGCGCGGGACAGAATCATGGATGAAAGGGCTAAACCGGGCCATAAAGTGGCCCATACAATGTCGGGCAAATGGTACGGTAGAAGAAATTACCTTTTCCTTGAACTACTATTTTACCAACTCACCACACTTAAATGAAAGCCTATTAGAAGACATTTTAAGTCTTTTGGAGCTATTCGAACAAGTAACCAAATCATCATTTTTCAGGGTCTTGCTGGCCACAGTCAACACAAACATGTGCCGCAGGTTCCATGCTGACAATAATGAATTGAGGATGCTCTGTACTTATTATGGTCCAGGTACGTTATGGCTACCCGATTATGCCGTAGATAGAAAGGCCTACCTTGCCAGAAAAAGCAATCAAACCATTTTACGTAACGAAAGTCTTGTTCAACAAGTCGATACTGGCGACGTAGTCATTTTAAAAGGTGCATTATACCCGGAGGCAATCCCTATTTTGCATCGTAGCCCTAGTATTGAGGAAAACAGTGGGGAACGAATATTGCTTAGGATCGACACCAATGAATCCCTAAAGCTTTTGAAATGATATTTCCAAGACCAGGAAGAGGGGAAGAACTTCGCTTAAGTGATTGCGAAATCTATCGGATGAAAGAACTTTACCCACAGTGTTTGGTGATTTCCGTAAAAAGGGAACACCGGATACCACAAATGTGTCAGAATAATTAAAATGATATGAAAACAGAAAAAAAACTTCCCGTAACGGTTTTAAGCGGATTCCTTGGGGCGGGCAAAACCACTTTGTTAAACCATGTTTTGCACAATAAAGAAGGCTTGAAAGTTGCCGTAATCGTAAACGATATGAGTGAGGTCAATGTGGATGCACAATTGGTTAAGAACGAGAACACCCTTTCCCGTACGGAGGAAAAACTAGTGGAAATGAGCAACGGATGTATTTGCTGTACCCTTAGGGAAGATTTAATGATAGAAGTGGAGCGTTTGGCCAAAGAAAATCGGTTTGATTACCTCCTTATTGAAAGTACGGGCATTAGCGAACCGGTACCGGTTGCCCAAACTTTTTCTTTTGTAGACGAAGAAAGCGGAATTGACCTCTCACGTTTCAGTTACATAGACACTATGGTAACCGTAGTGGACGCCTTTAATTTTTTCAAGGATTTTAGCAGTCCGGAAACACTGATGGATAGGGAGCTTACAAATATGGATGGAGACCATCGCTATATTGCGGATCTATTGACCGACCAAGTTGAGTTTGCCAATGTTATTATTCTAAACAAAACTGACTTAATAACCGTTGAGGACCTTAAGACTTTAAGGGGAGCTATCCAAAAGTTAAACCCTGCTGCCCGTATCATTGAATCGACCTACAGCAAAGTAGCGCCTGAAACAATTCTTAACACGGGACTTTTCAATTTTGAGGAAGCGGAACAAACCGCCGGTTGGATCGAGGAACTTCAAAAAGATGAACATACTCCCGAAACCGAGGAATATGGAATATCATCCTTTGTTTTTAAATCCAAAAGACCTTTTGACCCCATCCGGTTTTTGGATTTTGCTCGGGAATTCCCAAAAACTATTATCAGAAGTAAAGGTTTATTCTGGTTGGCTTCGAGGCCGGAACAAGCCTTGGTCTGGGGGCAAGCTGGAGGTTCTTTAAAAGCGCATAGTGCAGGGGTTTGGTGGAGTAGTATGCCTATTAAAAAACGAATCCAATATTTATCGTATACCGAAAACCAAGATATAATCAAAGAGAGTTGGGACAAAACCTTTGGGGACCGAAAAAATGAAATTGTATTTATCGGTCAGCAAATGGACGAAGCGGAAATAAGGGCAAATCTGGATGCTTGTCTGGCAACAGACCAAGAACTTGAGTCACAAAGGTGGCTTGAAGGATACGCAGATAACTGGCCTATGCCTAGGATGCATGCTCAGGAGTAAACTACTTAATGGGCAGGCTATGAGATACTAAAGAAAACTCAAAAATATATTTCGGTACAACAAGTACTGGAACATTCAAATCCTGATTATCAGGTAAAAGTCAAAAACCGTTCACTTCTGCCCATTGCTATAAATTTCTGCTGGTCGCATAGGTAGCACCTTCTTTATCATCGTTTAGCTGTATCCCAATGGTGGCCAGTCTATCTCTAACATAATCGGAGAATGCAAAGTCTTTCTGGGCACGTGCCTGTTGCCTCACTTCGATCAGAATATCCATCACTTCGGGTAACAGCTCATCCTGGAAGCTCATCTTGGTTTCATCTTGTATGCCCAATACATCAGTAAGAAAGCCGCGATAGGTGTTTTGTAGGATGGTCAACGTCTCTGTTGAGACGCCACCCAGGTCTTGCATAGTTTTGTGTGCCAACCGCAAAAGTTCAAAAAGACTGGCGATGGTTTCCGCTGTGTTGAAATCATCATCCATGTTTTCGTAGCAACGCTCACAGGTGCCTCGAATTTGTGCCGATAGGTCGTTGTCGACATCCTCCGACTCCTTCGCTTGCAATCCCTCGATAAGCTGCAGTCCTCTCAGTAATTTTCCACAAGCTACCTCCGCCGCCTTGATCGCCTGGTTTGAAAAATCAATGGTACTGCCATAATGCGCCTGTAATATTACAAAGCGAAGTGTGACGGGGCTATAGGCTTTTTCAAGCAATGGATGATCTCCACTGAACATTTGACCCAAGGAAATAAAATTACCTTTGGATTTTGCCATCTTTTGCCCATCGAGCGTCACCATATTATTATGCATCCAATAGCGGACCGGTGCCTGGCCAAAGGCGGCATGGCACTGGGCAATCTCCGCTTCATGATGCGGGAATTTAAGATCCATACCCCCACCGTGGATATCGAATGGAAGCCCAAGATATTTGATGCTCATGGCCGAGCATTCTATATGCCATCCGGGGAAACCCATTCCCCAGGGAGAACGCCACTGCATAAGGTGTCCTGCTTCCGCTTTTTTCCAGAGTGCAAAATCGGCCGGATGTTTCTTCTGATCCTGTCCATCCAGTGCACGCCTTCCGGCCAGTAAATCTTCCAACACGCGGCCGGAAAGCTGTCCGTAATGATGCTTTTTCGCATAGTCCATGACATTGAAATAAACCGACCCATCCCTTTCATAGGCGAAACCATTGGCCATGATTTGCTCGATCATGTCGATCTGCTCAAGGATATGCCCAGATGCCGTGGGCTCTATTGATGGTGGCAATACGTTGAGCCTGGCCATCATATCCCGGTACAGATTAGTATAATTTTGGGCCACTTCCATAGGTTCGAGCTGCTCGATACGGGCTTTCTTTGCAATCTTATCCTCACCTTGCTCGTTCAATTCATCTTCCAGATGGCCTACATCGGTAATATTGCGAACATAGCGCACCTGATACCCTAGGAACCTAAAATACCGGTACACAGTATCAAATGTGATCGCTGATCGTGCATGTCCCAAATGCGGCTCGCCATATACGGTAGGGCCGCACACATACATGCCTAACTTTCCTTTCACCAAAGGGACAAATGGCTCCTTTTCTCCTGAAAGTGAATTTTTTATATAGACCGTTCTATCGTTCATGTTGGCGAGCACAAATGCTTTTTGTCAGTATCTTCCGTTATTTGGCCATCGGAACATTCGATACATTTTCCTTGCATCAGGAAATACATCTCTTTAATGTCATATTTTTTGAGTCCCTCCATGTACTCATCCGGCAGACAGGGCAGACAGACTATTTTATCACATTCCCTGCAGTGTAAATGGGGATGTATACTGAGATTCTTATGTTTTTCATGGTTTAACATATATAGACAAATACCGTGTTGATCGACCAATTTTATGACCAGATCCATTGCCTCAAAAGTATGAAGGGTGCGATACATTGTCGCGCGGTCCATGGAACCTGACAATTGTTTTTCTATCTCGGATAGGGCAAAAGGTTTTGAATTGCCCATAAAAAGTTCCAGAATGGCCAAGCGCTTGGAGGTGATGCGCTTATTCCGACTTTTTAAGAGATCTATGGCACTTTTCCTATTCATGTCGTTAACCTTCAGATAAGGTTGTAGAATTCGTTCCGCAAGTCTATATCATTGAATCGTCCTCCATATTCCAATGTAGTGGTCCGGCTGGTCTTATCATTTACTCCACGGGTGGACACACAAAGGTGCTCGGCCTCTACCACTACAATTACATCTTCGGTTTTAAGTGCATCCTTTAGCTCGTTGAAAATTTGTAGGGTCATGCGTTCTTGTACCTGAGGCCTTTTTCCATAGTATTCCACGACCCGGTTGATTTTTGATAGGCCAATGACCATACCTGAAGAAATATAGGCCACATGCGCCTTTCCCGTAATGGGTAGAAAATGATGTTCACAAGCAGATGAAAACGTGATATCCTTCTCCACCAACATTTTATTGTACTGATATTTGTTTTCAAAGACAGAAAGCGATGGCTTATTTTCGGGGTTTAGTCCCTGAAAAATCTCTTTTACATACATCTTGGCCACGCGGTAAGGAGTGCCTCGCAGGCTATCATCGGTCAGGTCCAGACCCAATTCTTCCATGATACCCCCAAAGAGCTTTTCGATGTTCGCCATTTTTTCCTCATCGGATTTAGCAAAGGCATCTTCCCGCAACGGGGTGTCGACTGAAGTCATGACATGGTTGTTCCCATTAAGGTCGTGCTGTTTTTGCTCTATCAATTTTTCATCTATTCTCATAGCTATTGCAAATCTTTAATGAATTGAAGTGTATTGTTTTTTGTATCCACATTCCGGTAAAAGCAAGCTTTTCTGTGTTTACCGTGCTTGTTATAGGTATGGCACACACCATCACCCTGCAGGGTAACCTGATAGACAAAAGCATCCTGATCACAATCCACCAGAATAGTATCCACTGTCAGAAAATCCCCGGAGGTTTCTCCCTTTACCCAAAGCTTGTTGCGGGAGGTGCTCCAAAAAGTAGCAAGACCGGTTTTTATCGTTTTACGTAATGCTTCCGCATTAATGGACGCCAGCATCAGAAGTTGTCCGGAGTCTGTTTCCTGAACCGCCACTGGCAGTAGGCCACTGCGTTTATCAAACTGGGGTGTGAACTCAATACCTTCCTCCAGTTCCATGATTTTATAGTTACCTTTTAGATTCATTGTACATTTTCTTTTTTGGAACAGGATCGTATCCCTGTGTGCCCCAAGGGTGGCATCTTAAAAGTCGCTTGGTTCCCAAAATCAGGCCTTTTATGGCCCCCCATCCAGTAATGGCATCGATCATGTACTGTGAACAGGTAGGCTGATGCCGGCAACTGGAAGGGAAGAAGGGCGAGATGGCCACTTGATAAAAGCGTGCCCCACTTATCATTATATCTTTTAGTATTTGTGTCACAGCTTTTGAAATTCCTTCTTCTAGACTTATGGATAACCCATACAACCTATAAGATACCGTATAGATGAGGTCTATTCTTTTATATTATCGATTTTTATTGCGATTGCCTTTATTTCTTCCAATAGATGCTGCTGTACTTCCAAGTGCTGCTTTGGGGTCAATTCCGGGTGCTCATCATGATGATGCTCATGATTATGGCCTGAATGGTCATGTTCTTCCTCAAAACCGGGCACTTCTACCAGTTGCTCGTCCCATGCATCAAGCGAATGGCTGATGGACTGTAAATCCTTTGTATACGTTTTAACGAACAAGGAATCCGTATTGGCCTTTAGCTGAGCTATTTGATCCTGCGTCATATGACGAATTTCCATGGCTTCCTTATGAAGTTCGAATGCCCGTTGCAGGTCTTCATTCATTTGCTTTTTATCACCACAGGCAGACGATAGTGCCAGTATTCCAAACATGAGAACAAGAATTTTACATGGATGTACTAGGCATTTTCTTGGTATCATTTCGTTTCGTATTTATTGTTTTAACAGCACCCTGCTATGTCTACATACCCGAGTTGCATCATTTTTCACCCAAGACCACTATCATTTTCACTAATGCAATATTGTTGCAAATATAAGAGGTATTACAATAAATGCAACACAGTTGCATTTAATTAAGCCGAGTTAGTCTTAAAAAAGAGGGGCAAAGCATGCGTAAAGTTGAGGATGCGTACTAAGAATACTAAAAAAAGTACGGTTTATGAAGTTTATTGTTATTTTAGAATCTGTAAAGGGTTTGGACAAAATTGGGAAATAACAATTCGACGTTCAGACCTCAGTAGCAACTAAATTATTATTACCTAACTAAAAAATGACTAGAAATTCCCTTTTTATTTTACTGATAGCGCTGCTCATCGGTGTTTCCTGCAAGACCGACAAAAACAATAAATTCCAGATTTCACGTTCCAAGGAACTGGCCATTAAGAACAAGGTTCATAATCAATTACTTGATATAGAAAAAGAGCAGGGTTGGGAATTGCTTTTTGATGGTAAAACCCTTAATGGGTGGCATCTATACAATAAACCGGATTCTACCCGATTTTCTGCATGGGAAGTACGGGAGGGCCATATTTTTTGTAATGCCACCGATGAAGCCAAAATCTTTGGGGATTTGGTGACCGATAAAGAATTTGAAAACTACGAGCTGGTATTTGATTGGCAAATGGCAATCAGGGGAAACGGAGGCGTTTTTATCAATGTACAGGAGTTACCGGAATACAAGGCTACCTACCAGACAGGGCCTGAATACCAACTACTGGATCCCGAACATATGGATACTAAAACCCCTATGAAACGGCCAGGTTGTCTGTGGGGATTATCACCTCAACTCAACCAAGTAGAGGCCAAACCTACTGGGCAATGGAATACCGCAAGAATTATTCAACAAGAGGGGAAGATTCAATTCTACCTCAATGGTGCGCTTACCGCTGAAGAAGACTTAACATCAAGAGATTGGATTACCAAAATTAACGCATCGGGTTTTAAGGACGCACCCGGTTTTGGTAAGGCTACCAAAGGAAAGATTGCGCTACAGAACTGGTATTTTGAGGCTTGGTTCCGTAATGTAAAAATCCGTGAGCTATAATAAAAGTATAACGGACCATATAGCCCGCCAGTTCCATTTAAATGGCATTGAGGATGGCTTGAACTTTAGTTGCGGCTGAATAACAAAGGACCGGTAGAGCTTTTGAAGAAGGAGCGTGCCTAAGCAGTGGTCCAGTTTGTACTACACTATCTATTGAAGTTTCTTTTTCAACCGTTCTTTCATGGCAATCTTATCTTCCTCAGAAAGTGAAAATAACTCGATACGTTCACACAAAGATGTAAGCTTACCATTCTTTTCGGAGAATTCAGCGCACTCCTTACAAAACAACAAATACACTTTAAGTTGCAGTACTTCCCACCAAGTAGCTTCTCCATATTGGGTTTTGGTACAAATCTGCTTTGCCTTTTCCAGAGATATTTTCATACGTCTAAAACCATTCTGTAGGGCCAATGCCAGTTCTTCATTTTTAACAGCTTCATCTTCACCCTTGCTAAAAAGGGGTCTGCGATGTGCTCTTCCGACCGGTCGTCCTTGCCTCAGTCGGTAGAATAGCCAATCCTTACTGCCGCCTTGCTTTTTTTGAGTTTATCTTGCAGCAAGGGCCAATGACCTTTCTTTCTAAAACGGCAATCGACCAAGTCTTTTTGGCTGCTTCCTTATAGTTTTGGAAGATTTAAGTCGCCTAATGAACGTTTCTTTCGCCCAAAGATATAGTCACCCCACAAAGGTTCAACAAAAGTATGACCAATTCCCAGAAAACCGAAATTTTATTCATCGGTTATTATTTAAGTAATAAAATGACAAGCCATGAATAAACACCTATTGCACGGCCCGCTTGTCCTGAGTGAAGACAAAGGATAGGAGATGAGTGTAATGCCAGCCCGTTTATATGCCTTTTTGGTATACAGAAAGGTGTGTGGCATGTAAATTGCTCCAAATTTTCAATTTACTTATTTAAATTCATGACTCGCTTCCAATACCTGACCATGGTTTCCCTTAGGTGCAAAGTAGTGTTCTCGCGCTCGTTTATGCGGTGAGACCGCATGGGGTAGGACATCATATCAAACATTTTGTTGTGGGTAATAAGTTCGTTGGCCAGTCGTTCAAAACTCTGATAGTGTACATTGTCATCGGCCGTTCCATGGATAATCATGAGATTCCCTTTTAAATTTTTTGCATGGGTTATGGGCGAACCCGCTATATAATTCGCTTCATTGTCTTCCAATAGGCCCATATATCGCTCTTGATAAATGTTGTCATACAGTCTTTGATCGGCCACAAAGGCCACCGCCAATCCCGAATTGTAGATTTCTGGATATCTGAACAAGCAATTCATGGTCATTTGACCGCCCCCGCTCCAGCCCCAAATACCCACTCTATCGGTATCAATAAAAGGGTAGGTTTTGAACAGTTGTTGGGCCGCAGCCACTTGATCCTGCGCCGCTAAAATTCCGATTTGGCCATAAATGGATTTACGCCAATCCCGCCCCCTGGGTGTCTTGGTGCCTCGGTTATCGATACTGACCACAACATAGCCTTGTTGGGCCAGATAATGATGCCATAAATCCCCACCTTGCCAAGCATCCTGAACCGTAGACCCAGCAGGTTCCCCATAGATATAAAATATGATGGGGTATTTATTTTCCAATTCAAAATTAACGGGCTTGATCATCCAAGCATCCAATATCACTTCGCCTATATCCAATTTAATGAACTCCTTGGGTGTTAACCCTAGTGCATTGACTTTATCTGCCAAAGTTGCATTGTCCTCCAGGACTCGGATGGGTTTGTGTTTCTGCAAATTGATCAAGGAGATGATTTGGGGCGTCGTTGCATTTTGAAACGTATGAACGGCGTATTGGGCATCCGCAGAAATTTGATAGGCATGTTGCCCCGATTGATCGTTTGGACTAACCCGTTCCGGGGCACTGCTGCCATCAATCTTACTTCGATACAAATAGCGTTGGGTATAATTATCGGGCGAAGCGATGTAATACACATAGCCTCCTTTTGGGTCGATACAATTGATCCGAACCACGTCCATATTTCCTTGGGTAATGGTACTCCATTGTTGCCCATCACGAGATACTTTGTACAAGTGCAACCAACCATCCTTTTCGCTGGTCCAGGTGAAGAATTTCCTGTTCTCCAGCCACATAATATTGTCATGTATATCCAACCAGGCATTGTCCACGTCAGTGAAAATCGTGCGGAGTTCCATGCTTTTGGTATCCCCGATCCAAACCGTATTGGAATTCTGCCTCCTATTCAATTGTTGAATCATTACTTCATTGGAATCGGGAATAAAATCCATCCTGGCCAAATAGTTGTTTGTGGAGTCGCCGGGAATAGCAAACCATTGGGTAGCGCCACCATCGGCATTTACAACCCCCACTTTTACCTCGGAATTTTTGGTCCCTACTTTGGGATAGGGCAGCGGGATCGGCTTGGAATAAATGGAGTCCACATTATTGATCATATAGAACGTCCCGATGTTCTTGGTGTTGGACTGCCAATAGGCGATTTGTTCCCCATCCGGACTCCATCGAAAACCATCCCTGCACGACAGTTCTTCCTCGTAGACCCAATCAAAAGTGCCATTGATAATCGATTCATTGCCGTCAAATGTAATTTGGGTCGTTTTACCGGATTCCAGATCATCCACATAAATATTGTTCTTACTCACGTAGCCAACCCTTGAGGCGTCCGGTGAAAATTTGGCGAACATCAGGGAACTGGGTTCCATGGATTTCCCCAGTTGTTTTAGCGCACCCGATGCCAAATCCAAAACCCAATAATCCCCTCGGGTATGGTAGCGCCAAACTTTTCGGGTATTGGTGAAAAGCAACAATTTTGAATTGTCCAATGACCATTCGTAATTCCGAATGGACAAGGGCGCGGATGCCCCAGTCGGTATTAACTTTCCCGCCGACACCAATACCGACCTTTTTCCTGATCTAGCCTCATAGCGTATGATATCGTTTCCCCCAAATTCCGAGTTTTCCTCCAAGGTAGAATAGCCGGTATTGTCCTTCATCCAGCGCACGGGCCCATATCCCTTGGTAGCATAGGTGCCGTGGGTGTACATATCTTCAAGTTTTAGGGTTTCCTGTGAAGGAGAAGAAAATGTAAGGAGTAAAAAAATTGAGAGGAATAGACCGGGCTTCATTGTTCCAATTATTGGTTGTACCCCAAATTAACCAAAAAATGGGGAAACGCTACCGACCTCTAATTTTTCATCGCAATACAAACGCATAAAAGATGAGACGAAAAGAGACAATAATATCTTTAGCTTCGCTCCATCCTCAATATTACAAATGCCTCATCGTCACTACCATCTCCATCAACGTCGTATTCTACTGGTCCGGTGATGGTGAACACTCCGTTATTCAAAGAGCCTTGTATAGTTTCTGGATCATTGGGAGCATCATCATATCTCACTGTAAACAATCCTGCGCAGAACGCCAAATCCCCAGTGGTCGATTCGCTCGATGCACCGTTTTCCGTAATAAGCAAGGTAAATGCACCGTTGGACTGAACATTGAGCGTCGCCGTCCCGCCTTCTGCAACAACATCAATTTGTTGTGACGTTCCAGGAATGTCAAAATTGGCCTGTGTTGCGGTCCAGTTTCCGGCTACATCCGATATTGAAAAATTAGGTCCGTCAAGGGAACAGTCAGAAAAATTAATCCCCCCTTCCTCATCCTCATCACTGCTACAGGACATCATTGAAAAACCTGAGGCAAATAAGAACGATATCAACAACATGTTTTTGACCATCGATTGCTTAAAAAGATTTTTATCCATCAGTCCTTAAGATACAAAAAAAAATATAAAACACTGTATTTTAATAGTTTAAATGCTATATAGAGGGTGCCTTATGATGAAGGTATCCCAAAAACTGTCGATACCTCTAGTGGGTCAAAGATCCATAAATGTGCCTAATTGGTCACCGGACGGCAAGTATATTGCATTAAAGCTTTAGAAAATGGGGTGAAACCATGTCAAGTAGGTGCGGAGTCGCCAAACATGATCTCTATAGTGTTTGACTTTGTGTTAAAAAAGTGAATACCGGGCAATCCAGGATGGTTATAAAATCATTTGGAATCATTAAAAAACTTATATGGGCTGGAAGCAGCCATAACTATTTTAAAATATCTGTCCCCAACAACTTCATATCTAAATCATACCAGGTCCTTTTGACAGGCATTATCGTTCCGTTTACGTTCTTGCTTCCTTCGTTATACACGATTTCCCCGCCACTATCATCTTTTTTAACGAACTTAAAGCCCGCCAAATAAAAAGAGCCTTTGTCGATGTAAAAGTCCCAATTTTCTTTTTCATAATCAATGTGGATCACATACACCGGCACCTTATTGATCAATGCTTCTTTATAGGCTTCCTTTACCTGGATTCCGGGATCGAAGAACTTGGCATGCATCCCCCAAATGTAAGGATAGAACTTTGAGGCCCATTCATAGTCCTCACAGCTGGAATTGTCGTTATGTGCGATACAAGTATCCTGCCGGAATTCCAAGTGTACTTCGCGAAACAGATTATGATACTCAAACGTATTGGCCTTGTTATCGATTTTTAGATGGATACGCTCCGTGTTATTATCGCTAAAAATGCTTTTACTTTCCAGTTCCAAGGCTACCACCTTATCATACCAGCGACCCTTCGCATCATGATATTCCTGGCACTTCAGGGCGATTTCCTTACTGGTTAAGGGCTTGGAAGTACAGGAAATCACTAAAAAAACGAATAGGAACAGATAGCCTTTATATTTCATAAGTTGAGATAGCAAGAAGAAGGTCAAATGTACTATTAATGTTCAATATGACCACATTTCACTGTACCGAGAGTTGTGTCCAAGGTGGCAACCAAGGCGATATAGACCCGCAAGCCGGGTGAAGAATGCGTGATTAAAAAAACGATAAATTTTCTTTGAATTCCCCTAAAATCAAAGCGAAATACAACCTTGCCTGTGATTATGGTACACCATTTGATGGTTTACCTGATGTACCAAAACCAATCCAATGAGTGAAATGTTCAAAAGGCCAATGCTAGTGGTCATTCTTCTTTGCGCTATCCATCCTTTAACCGCACAGAAAAAATCGTTCCAGGAGGGATACATTATTGCACTGAACGGGGATACCATCCCAGGGCTCGTTAAGGATCGATCGCCAGAACCCTTTGTTTCCCTGTACAACAAGATTCGTTTTAGGGAAGCGGGCAGGTCCCGTACCAAGAAGTATGGGCCCAACGATATTTTGGGGTACGGGTATCAGGGGCAACATTTTCTATCCATGCTGTTCCGGGAAGAAAGTACTTTCTTTAAGTTCCGATATTATACGGATGAGGCGGCACCACACGTATTTTTGAAGGTAATCCACCAATCGGAGGGGCTCATCTATTTTGAATATCTTTTTGTTCATGATGACAATTCCTATCTGGATGCCTTTCCTTTATTTTACAGGCCCGGAGACCCGGAAATGGTTCGGGTGACCCAAGGCCTTTTTGGGTTTAAAAAGAAACAGCTCGCGGCCTATTTTCCCAATTGTCCGGCACTGACCAAGGCACTTTACGAGGATACTCCATCCCTTAGAACGGTTCCCGAGCTTTATGCGTTTTGCTTGGCATATTGTGTTCCATAAATAACTGGAAAACAAAAAGAAAATGAAGTTAACGAATACCCCATTGTCATCCCAACCCCATACTTTATTATTATATAGTACGTTACATTATATAGAACGCGGATGTACTTGGTGTCTGTGGTCATGTTGGGGGTGAACATGATTACCACTACACTAGCTAGTAAAAGCGCTCCAAATAATTTAAAATGGAATACTATGACCCCAATCACCTCAAATCCGTTTTCCGAGATAACTTTCAAACCAAAGCACACCTATACCACAACGCTATGGGTTGGGTTGTTATTTTTGTCCCTGCTGTTGGGCTGTAACAACTCGGAGGATCCCGAGTCGCCCGAAGAAGGAATAAATCCGGGCGATGAAATTGTGGATTTGGAAGGAGTTGCCCTCACCTATAGAAATCAATGTGGTGGTTGCCATGGACAGGACCTGGGCTCCTTTGTGGAACGCGAATGGACTTATGGCAATTCCCTGGAAGAGGTGATACAATCCATAACGGATGGGTATGCCAACAATGGTATGCCCGCCTACGGATCGGCTTTGGGTGCTCAGGAAATCGAGGAACTGACCAATTATATCCTTACCGAGATCGATGGAAAGACCAAAGCGATGTTGGAGGCGGAAAACCCCGATTTGTCCGGTTTGATCGCATCCGATGACCTGACCTTCCGATTGGAGACCCAAACCGATGATATTCCCGGCATTCCTTGGGGGTTGGAACAATTGCCCAATGGCGAAATTTTGGTAACCGAGCGCGGCGGGAGGCTGTTTTTGATAGGGAACAATAAGCAATTGACGGAAGTTACCGGTGTCCCCAATGTGGCTTCGCAAGGGCAGGGGGGCTTGTTGGACGTGCTCATACATCCCGATTTTGAAAACAATGCATTCGTTTATCTGTCCTATTCCCGGGTCAACCCCAGTAATTCCTCTGAACGCTCTACTGCGGTGGCAAGGGCCAGGCTACAGGGGAACAACCTGGTTGAGGTGGAGAACATCTTTACGGCACTGCCGTATATCAATAGTGGCCAACATTTTGGATCACGACTGGTATTCGACAACAATGGCTACTTATATATTTCCGTAGGTGATCGAGGAAACCGGGATGCGTATCCTCAGGATTTGGAAAATTCCCACGGAAAAATACACCGTATCCATGACGACGGCGAAATTCCGACCGACAACCCTTTTTACAGTACTCCGGGGGCGGTCAGTTCCATTTTCACCTACGGTACGCGCAATCCCCAAGGTATGGACCTGCACCCGGAAACCGGAACGGTTTGGGAAGGCGAGCATGGGCCCCAGGGCGGTGACGAAATCAATATTTTGGAAGCAGGGAAGAACTACGGTTGGCCCGTGATTTCATACGGTGTCAATTATGATGGAAGCTCATTTACGGACCTTACGGAATTGAACGGTATGGAACAGCCCGTATATCACTGGACCCCTTCTATTGCGCCCTGTGGCATGACCTTTGTGTCCAGCGATTTTTACGGAAATTGGAAAAATGACCTGTTCGTCGGTTCCCTTAAATTCGAATACCTTCATCGTTTAAAGATGAACGGTAACGCGGTCGTTGGCCATGAAACGCTATTGGATGGGATAGGCCGGGTACGTGACGCACAAATGGGTACAGATGGTTATCTATATGTTTTGGTAGAGGGGCCCGGCAGATTAATACGCCTGGTGCCCGAGCAATAGTACCCCACTTTATTTTGGGTTAGATACCGTGTTTTGTAACTGACCCAACCTTTGACAAGTTTTGCCCTTATAGTTTGGGGATTTTCTTCCTTACTGTAAAACTTCACTATTCAAATTTGTTCTGAATCAATGCCAATATGTCATCCTTCTTGGTTTTAGTTTCAACCACTAGCTAAATCCTAAATACAAAATGTACCATAATCTGGTAGAGACAGACAAGTCGTACAGCGGGGTGGGGGAATGCACAGCACATCAAAGCCCCCATAACTATTGGAGGGGAAGTTGAGCGCATGGAATGAATTGAAGGCCAAAAAATTCAATTTTGGGACAATTCGTACACGTTTTGTAGCCACTGGCACAAAACCGGCTTTATGATTCAGAAGAATAACTACTTTTAAAATACTCATAACCAATTAATTAACGCTGGTTTATTTCTCCTGTGGGATGGCATCATGGGACAAACGACTATGCTTTAAATCTAAAACTATAAAATATGGCTTGTAGGGAAGTTTCAACTTGGATAACGGAAAACATACTGACGCCCGTTTCACGTTTCATTACAGAAGCTCGGGAAGTCTGCGAAGAAATTGGTCAATGGGTAGAGGAAGAAGTATGGCAACCTGTTGAAGAATGGGCGAGTAGGGAAGAACGAAGATGCAGGGAACAAGACTGTAATTGGTGGTGTGCGTGTTGCAATAAATGGTTTTGTTGGATTGTGACCGTGGTTGTCAAAATCGTAACCTGGGTCGTGGTCACCGTTTTAAAATGGGTCGTAACCATTGTTTGTCAGGTAGTAACCCATATTATAGGTATCGTTGTAGAATTGGTACTTAAGGTCATACATAGATTGGTAACTTTTATCGTGTGTCTTTTTACCGATCCAATACAAGCATTTAAAACCTTATGGGATTTATGGAACGATATTGTGGACACCATAGAGGATATCATTGATTTTGTAGGTGTACTGCTTGAAGATCTTAAAGGGATACTCAAAGACATTGGCAAACTTTTGGATAGTCTAGGACGTTCCTTTTGCATTTTCGGTGATGCTATTTGCGCTTTATTTACTGCTATTTTTGGATTCTTAAGTGGCATACTAAATTGGTTGGAGGATATTGTGGATATTATATCCGAAACCCTGGAGGGTATCAAAGATCTAATTGCAGGTATTTTAACATTGAACTGGTGCAGAATCCAAGGAGCGCTGCGAATACTAAATATCCTAAGACTTATAACTTCAGTGACTCGATTACCGGGACAGCTTTTTTATGTTGGCCCTAAAGAACTGCTCCAGGATAGGGACCTTGAGCGCATCATCGACGAAGCCCTTGTAGCGGTATTTTCCGAAGACCCGGAGCGCCTGAGTCGTTCCAGAAGAAGGGCTCGCTTAGGAGGCTATCCCATTGGGGTTCCAATGACTATGGATCCATGGAGGTTGGCCATCAGAAGTACTGAATTTTTAAGAGGGCTTCACACAGAAGGTGTCCTGAACCTGCATGCTTTGGCCGGCAGGATATCGGATTGCAGTGGCGAATTTATTTATGGGGCTTTTCATGGGGAGGTCGTTTATACAGGCACATCAACAAAGGTCTCACAAAGTGATATTGATGATTTTATTAGTTTAGGCCCTGATGCTGTACCCTCATTTACAGTATATCCCATAAAATTGGAAACTTTTAGGGACTACTTGAAATTGGCCAGGCGAAAAGGCTTTCAAATAGGATTGAATTTCACATGGCCATCAATAAAAGAGGTAGTCGTAAATACAAGTGAATTTGTCCCCTTGCAATCTGACGTAGGTGACGATACTTCACAGCGTAACCTGTTTCGTCTGATAGGAAGACCTGATACCAATGAAGATCTAAGTACGGTACCCACTGTAGCCGTATTTGGGTATCGGGACCTAAGTTTGAATGGACTTACCTCATGGTTCCGTCCCAGATTGGAAGAATTCAGCCCGTCCGGAGTCACCTTTAGAACTCGCTTCCCCGAAGTCGCACTACGTTTTGTACCTATCCATGAAATAGGTCACTATTATGGACTTAACCATGAGGGTCATGACAATCCATCCTATATTATGTGGGTGCCTCCAATGGGGGGTATTGGTTCGGGTGTGCCGGAATTTCTGTTTTTATCCGGAGAGGCCAATTTTACCCTTGACAATGCAAGAGATACATGGGATTACATTACAACCACGCAACAAGCACGTGATACCATTCTCCCTTAAAAGCAAACAAAATGATCTACTCAATTAAGGATAGGAATAGTATACGTCAATTAAAGCTGGATAAAAGCATAAAAAGACGATTCAGGAAAATTCAGTTGGACGATTCGTTTGGTAAGGATGAAAAGTTTGTACGAAAACTAAACAAACACTTTTTTGCGTGCGGTTGTCAAGAAGGAGCATTTTTAGTCACTTTGACCTTATTTGTATTGATTTTTTTGTTTTTATATTCTGAGCCTTCCTATTTAAAAAAATGGTGGGGAATTCCAGTATCCTTAATTATAGCAGCAATTACGGGCAAGCTAATAGGTATATTGAATTCCAGGTTTCAATTACGCAGAATGCTGGAGAAATTGGAGACCATGTGACTACGTCAACTAAAAGTGTACTATTATGATAATAAATCAAGAGACACTTTTGACATGGAAAAAACAAGGGAAATCGAACAATACTTAAGGTGGAAGTTCAAACTAAGGGTGCTGGAATTCGCAAAGGACTATGGAAAGGTCAAGGAAACCTGTGAAATGTTCAATGTTAGCAGGAGCAGTTATTTTAATTGGAAAAGAAAGTATGAGAAAGATGGCGCGGAGGGTCTTTTAAGGAAAAGAAGAGGGATTGATACCTACCCAAATAGAATCGATCAAAAGACTGTTGATCTTATATTGAACCTTAGAAAGGAGCACAAACTTGGCACATGGCGTATCAAATGGTATTTGGAAAGATATCATGACATCAATGTTTCCGAATCAAGTGTCTTTAGAACCTTGAAAAGGAATGGCATAAAACCACTCAAGCGTAACGTTACCAGAAAGGCAATGGGACCGAAACGGTATGCCAAGGAAACCCCGGGGCACCATGTTCAAGTGGATGTCAAGTTCTTGATATTCAATACCGTCGAGGGGAAAAAGATAAAACGTTACCAGTACACGGCAATCGATGATTGTACACGTATCAGGGCATTGAAAGTATATGAAAGGCACAACCAATCAAGTCCCATTGACTGTATGGATTATGTGGTAAGTAAGTTCCCGTTCCGAATCCATACCGTCCAGACCGACAACGGGCACGAGTTCCAATCCAAGTTCAACTGGCATGTAAAGGACCTTGGCATGGAGCATCGCTATATAAAGCCTGGAAGGCCACAGCTCAACGGAAAGGTGGAACGGTCGCACCTCACGGACAAAAAGGAGTTCTATCAGCTAATGGACTACTCTGACGACGTGGATTTGAAAAAGAAAATAAAGCAATGGGAAGACTTTTATAACTTTGATAGACCACATGGTGCATTCAAGGGAAAGACACCCTATGAGATTTTAATGTATCACTTAAAAAAATGAGAGTTTAGTGCCATTTTAGCTGAAGTAGCACAGTAGCTCGCTTTAACATTATATCAAATAGACTTCAAAAAAAGTTTGTTTGGAACGCCTAGGGGTAGCAAGTGTTTAGAAATTTACGCTCCGCTAAATTTTAAACTTTTGCGGCAAGCAGACGTTAAGGTCATGAAAAATTTATTGACTAGAAGATTCTCATATTTCGAAAGTTTAATAAAATCTAAAAGGTTTTGCTTTTTTGGCGTTGGCAAGCGGCTGGGAATTGCGTATAAAATAAATTGCCAAAAGCAATTTGATTTTATGAAAGCAATCGAGCGTTTGGCAGCGGCAATTTTACATAACGGCTAATTATGAGTACAAATAATTTAGCCACGCGCTAGCGTACCGTTTTCTGGTTAATGACCCTGTTCAAAATTCTAATGGACATAATTCAGCTGAGGGATATTTGATATAATATATAATTATGACTTACGAATATGGATAAGCCTTTCAGTAAAACGGCTTTGACATAATATCGGTAACGATATAATTCGCTTACGCGAGCTTATATCTGATATTATTTCAAATACGCTGTATACGCCGTTTTACACCATAAGCATATTTGTATCATAATGTACAGTGTTATGTAACTTGAGCTTTGGTAAAAGCGAAAGTTTGTACCACACTTCCTGAAAAAATTTCTTCTAAAAACTCTCTTTAGAAAGGTAATGGAACACTTTTTACACGACCCGAAAGGGTAGGGGAATGGGTGTGGAATGGAAAGAATAACATCTGGTTTTTTTGGAGACAGAATGACAGTATTTGGAATTGGTACAATAATTGAACTATTTAGGGCGGCCTTATGGCGGAAATGGTAGACGCGTCCGATTTGGAATCGGATACTTCTTAGAAGTGTAGGGGTTCGAATCCCCTTAGGGAAAATAATCTCCTATTTTATGGAGTCAATATATTTAAGTGACGATGTTTTGTCGTCACTTTTTTTATACTCTATAAGTCCCATGTCAGTACTCATGAAAAATGTGGCAGTGAAAAACTGACAAAGAGTCATTTCAATTCGATTTGCCTTATTAATTTTTCCATTTTCAATTTCGGTATAGTTTATGACAACTAAAAAGTATTATGGCTGGGACAAGACCGGCGGATACGTTTTATGTTAAGTGCACATTTGTGTTCCACGCGCAGAATTTCGGCTGACGCGTGAAGTGTGATTCCAATTTCACAAATCTGCAACCATGTTCTTACAAGTTTCATGGCCAGTAGAATAGTGAAGGGAGTTACCTTAAGTTCAACTTCTGTTATTGCTGTCATATTGCACGGTTCTATCAAAGTTACGAACTTCATTCTATCAAAGAGTGGCGTTGTGTATTGCGAAAGCAAGAAGCAACATCAGGATTGTATCTACCAATTAAGGTAAGCCACGACCAGCCATATTTTTTTACTATGGTTGAAGATTGGTTGAAATTTAAAAAATATCCCCACATTGGACATCCCTTAACAAAAAGGAGGGACAGTGGTTGGATAATTAATTATGTTACCAATCCAGACAAAATCACCAATCATAAATTTGTACCTCTCCTTCACAGAACATTAAATCAACGCAAGTATAGACCTGCTAAAAATGCTATAAAAAACGAATATGGCAAGAGGCAGCGGACGGTAGGTGAAAAAAAGCAACGTCATATATTTTTTTCATCTCATTTGGATTCCATTATTTATAGTTACTACAGTCATTTGCTTACCATTGCTTATGAAGATTACTTAGAAGACAAACCTTACTCTTCTGTTGCTGTCGCATACCGAAAAATTCCTATTAAAAATGGAAAAAGTGGAAATAAGTCCAACATAGAATTTGCATTCGAAGCTCTAAATTTTATTGAAGAAAATAAACACCGAAAGCTTTCTATAATCGTGGCGGATGTCACTTCCTTTTTTGACAATTTAGACCATCGCTTATTACACGCTCAATGGAAGCGAGTTTTAGAAGTCAATAATATGCCGGAAGATCATTATGCAGTTTATAAAAATTTGATTGCAAAGAATTATGTCAATGAAAACGAACTTTTTAATCGGTTCCAGCACAAACTAATGATAGAACGATTTAAGCCACATGATACTTCACAAACCGAACTAAAAAGAAAAAAGGTCAGCAAAATCTACAACATGCGGCACGAAAAAGTGGTTGCATTCTGCACTACTGAAGAATTTTTTGATGAAGCCACTGATCTTATTCGCTATGACAAGCCTCTAAGTTCTAGAAGTAGGAGTGAACTCGGAAAAACTAAACTCAAAGGTATTCCACAAGGTACTCCAATAAGTGCTACTTTGGCTAACATCTACATGTTAGATTTTGACGAAAAGGTTAATAACGCCGTAATTGACTCTTCAAAAAAAGCTTACTACCAAAGGTACAGTGATGATCTTATCATAATTTGTGATCGAGAGGATGAAGAATACTTTTACGGTTTGATACAAAATGAAATTGAAGTTAAAGCGAAGCTCGACATTCAACGTAAAAAGACCAACATATACCATTATGAGTTAAATGAGACTGGCGAATTTATGGGTGGGATAGTTGAAAATGGAAAATTGAACCAAAATAAACAATTGGAATATTTGGGTTTCAGCTATGATGGAGAAAAAGTCAGGGTTAAAACGGCTGGTTTTTCTAAATTTTATCGCACCATGAAAAGGTCTTTTAGACGTGGTGCCCATTTTGCCAAAAAAGCCCATATTCCATCAAATTCATTATTTGAAACACGTTTGTATAAAAGATTTACCCATGTCGGTTCAAAACGTCGTCTAAAGTGGGTGCCTGATCCCGGTAGTCCTACAGGTTATAGCCGTTCTGTGCATTATGACTGGGGTAATTTCATCAGTTATTTAAATAAAGCAAACGAAGTAATGAAAGAAATCAATGGAGATGATACAATTAAAAGGCAATACCGCAAAGTATGGTCGAAATTCCATGAGGTAAAGGAAAATACTTATCAAGAATTGGGTAAAGTCAAGGTTTCAAAAAAGGCGGCCAGAAGAAAATGCGGGTCGGCGAGGGCGTGAATTTGTGGCTAACACAAAGAGCGATTGCCCTCGGATTTGTGTTAAGGCACGAAGTGCCTAAATAGCAAAGCTATTGAGACACAAAGGGCGCTTGGAAGCATATTTTCTTCTTGAATTTTTGTTTCTTTTGTTTCAAGACAAAAGAAAAGAAAGAATAACAACAAGTTTCAATCCTAATTGACATAATGCTATGAGTGCTTACAAAAAAAGTCAGCTCAGAGAGAGTAGGTGCTCATAATGAGGACAATTAATAAATTCTCTGCTCCGAACTTAAGAGTTATTCCATTCAATATCGAGCCTACCTAAATTCAAAGACTCTTTGCAATTAATATTAATTTAGATTAAACTATATGGCCATTAAGTTGTTCAATTAATTCGAAAGGTATTTTATGAATTTGACCATAAATAATGTTATCAAAATGTTTTTGGTATTTCTAGTGCCAGCCTTTTCAATCGTTAATGGTCAAATTCCCAAAAATCTTATTCAGGGAAACATTGAAAATCTTTTTGTAAAGGAGGCAGAAGATTTTGTTTATTATTTGGGTAGCACAGGCAGAAAATTAGTGATTAATAATACAACTGTCGTAGAAAATAGTGATGCCCAATATCGATTATTCATTTCAAAAATTAACAAAAACAATTTTGAGGTAGAGCGAAGCTGGCAGTTCGAGAGCGCGAGAGGCTTCACCATCACGAGTTATGCCATCAACGGCCAACATCATGTAATTTCAGGCAGTTTTAATGGTCCATTTAATTTGTCCACTAGTAATATTCCAAATGAGGCAGAAGGAAGTTTTATATTTTATTTCAATGCTGCCAATGAAAGTTTAAAACTTGATTTTGTATCTCGGGATAATATTGTAATAGACAATATTTCGATTTTCCAAGATGATAGAATATTGTTAACAGGAATTGGCAAAGCATCTGAAGCTGAAATTTTAGGACAAAAACTAAATAATCCGGAAAATGACCTTTTCTCGTTTCTAGTTGAAATAGATTTCGATTTTACAATCCTCTCCAGCCAAGTTATACCTAATTTGGTCATTCATGATGCAATTTTTTTAGATGAAGATAGAAGGGTATATGTAGGCACTTCGTACAACACTACTTCCCAATCTGGATCTTCAATTTTAATTCGAGAAAATGAAATGGTAGTCGCTCAAATTAACAGATTCGGCAACATTGGTTGGAGTAGAAAATTAAGTGGGAAAAGTTCATGCTCCAAAATGACCGCAAAGTTGTTGTTTGATGATGTACATGAGGTTTTATTGATAGGTGGTTACTATTGTGGCGAATCTGACGAAATACCTTTAGGATATTACCATGGTTTCTTATCAAGAATTCTTCCGACTGGTGAATTAGCTTGGTTTAAACGGGTTAATAATATGCCATTCAGTACTACATCCGTCGACTTGTTACGAAAGGATGAATCAACATATGAAATGAGGATGTTCCATCAGGGTGATATGATTGTAAGTGGGTATGAATTCCCTAAATCAGACGCTAGCTGGATGAGTTTTCATTTCAGTAAGGATGCAGTTTTAAAGAACATTGTTACTAGGAAGGATAGTTGGTATTCTCAGGCGCATCAAAATATCATGATTAATAAAGAATTTGAAAATAAAGATTATATAAACTATAAAGTTTCCATGATGGGTAATTCAGTGGATTCCCCTATTGATGGTCAATATATAAGACCAAATGAAATCAACAGCGGATATTTTCTTGTCTTTTCAGTAAAAGGAGTTGATGGTTTTGGTCATGCTGGTGTAATATTGGTGAAATCGGAAGAAAGCCAAAGTACCATCCTAAACTCACATTTACTTCTATCAAAAAATAGCGAGAGTGGTTATAATGCCTCTTACGGAATCATTGATACGGGTGATGCGGTTTTTGATATTGAAAATTATAGACTGGGATTGCGATATGAAAGGAATTCATTGCCGGAAGAATTAAAGTCCAATATCTTAACCAGCAACTCGACGAGATATATATTGGAGATTCTCGAAAGTGAAGTGGAAGCTTTAGAAGGTTGGATTAATACCCAAAATGAGTTGGAAAGTGGAAAGATGTTAGATATTGTCAATAGTTCTTATTCAGACAAACAACTTTTTTATGCAGAGTTAGAAAAGGATTTTATTGAACTCGGCACGATATTAGACTTTGACTTTACATCCAAAGGAGAGAGTCTTTTACCCAGAAGATTACATTCAATCTTAAGGGAAGAGTTTTTTTCTCAACAACTAGTAAGTTTAAATTCAGATGCTTTTAGTTATCAATACAACTTATTGTTAGAAACTATTCCAAATGATGGAAATCTAATTCATGAATACAAAAATGGTGAAATAGTCCTCTCAAACGGACAGCTATTTAATTACAAAGTATATGATGGTGCCGTTAAAGAAGGTAAACCTAATGGAATAGGGGAATTGGATTTTGAAATGGCAAACCATCCCTACTACCGCCAATTTAACCTAAAATACAAAGGGGAATTTAAGAATGGGCTTTTTGAAGGAAAAGGAGTGGTATATCAAGATACTCTAAAGTTATTCGAGGGTGTTTTTGAAAAGGGTAAATTAAAGACAGGATGGGAGCATAAATATTATTATCGTAATAACCGAGAAATTTCAAGATGTCAAATTTTAAATGGCAAAAAGGAGGGCTCATGCTACTATTTTTTTCCACTTTTAAGTACAGATGCAATCAGTCGAATTCAACAATACAAAAACGGTATTCCAGAAGGCGCGTCATATACCTTCTATCCATTATCCCAAAAAATAAAAACTTACGAGTTTTATAAACATGGCATTAAAGAGGGAGAAACAATTAGTTATTTCTATGACGGAAAAGTATATAACTCCCAAGAGGATGTTTACAAGGATGTAAGAACATCAATACGAAAAGAGGTAATTAATGATACCGTAAATCATTATTATGCAGATTACGATCCTGAAGGTCACGGAAATCTTTTATTTTATACTACAGATTATGTTGATTGGAATAATTTAGAGTTGACACCAAAATTCGAAAACATTACCTATGAAGATAGAATATTTTCTTATTCCAACGGAAACAAACACACCGTCAAAAATGAACTTTCTGTTGTTCAATTTTACAATGGGGACGTTTTGATAAGTAATTATGGTTTCAATGATGAGTTATTTTTTACATCTATGAGTATGGGTGGCGTAATTCCAGCTAAAAATCATGGAAAAAAAGAAAATTTTTATGGTCCTTATAAGCTTTACTTGGCAGATAATAGTGTCTTAACAGGGAAATTTGAAAATGGAATTATTGATGGCAAAGCTTCGTATTTGACGCCAAGGGGAGAAGTACAACAAGTTACAGTAAAGGATGGTAAATGGAATTGGACTTTCCAGGAAAGAGAAAGAAGTAGTAATTTTTTCAAAGGGGGAGTCCAATTTTTAACCCATGCGACATTAGATTTAATTAATGGACTCGGAGAAGGGATATGTAATATCCTAGGTAAGGACGTAGAGGAGGGAGAAGATTGTAATCTTGGTGGCGCTGAAGTAGATCAAGATGGCAATGTGACTTTAATCGATTCTGAAGGTAATGCCGTACCCAAGGATCCCAATGCCAACTCTAATATTCATATTTATGTAAGTTATGAATATACTGAGTTCGATGATGAATTGATTTTTGATGGAACTAAAAAGTTCATTGAGGAAGCTAAAGGTAATACCACAGCTGTTTATGGTAAACCCTGGCCAGGGATGCAAAGAGGTGAATCAATCTATCCCCCGAACGGTACTGGACAAATCAGATTTGACGGCGGAGGTAGTGGAGATTTTTTATCACGACGAAAAAATAGCAAGACCGGAAAGAGATATAAGCATAAGGGAATAGACTATAAAATGAATGAGGGTGACCCTGTGATTGCTCCGGTTTCAGGCGAAGTTGATAGAATATCACCAGCTTATACAACTAATAATAATGGTTTAACTGCTATTGTGATAAAAAATGCTGGTTATGAAGCCAAGGTTTTATACGTGAAACCATCTTCAAACATAAAGAAGGGTTCAAAAGTTGTGCAGGGTGTTACGGTATTGGGAACTGTCCAAGATATTAACGTTAAGCATTCAAAAGACACAACGGATCATATACATATTGAGTTAATTGATGACGAAGGTAGAATTATTCCCCCGAACGGTATTTATCCTCTTCAGTGACTAAAATAATCCTTGGTTCAAGAACTCTTTCTAGGTATTCTATAGATTCGGATCTAATGTAAGAATACGACCAGGTTTAAATTATATCAGTCAAATAGACTCTAAAAATGTTTGTTTGGTACACATGGAATAGCAAGTGCTTAGAAATTTATGCTTCGCTAAATTTTAAGCTTTTGCGGCAAGCTGACGAAAAGCCCTTGAAATTTTTCTTTTCAAAATTCACAAGTAAACCAAAGGTTTCAATAAGAACGAAAAGCTAAGCTTTTAATGGCGCTGGCCAAGTTGTAGCCTTCCCTAAAAATAGGACAGTTTAAAATTCGAAAATAGTAACTTTAAATTTTAACTGTCAGATGAAAAAAAGCAAGTTTACCGAGAGCCAGATTATCAAGGCACTCAAAGAGAACGAACAGGGCCGCAAGGTCGGGGACATATCCCGTGAGATGGGCATCGATACCAGCACCTTTTATTATTGGAGAAAGAAGTATGGTGGCATGGAAGTGGCCCATATGAAGCGCCTTAAAGAGCTTGAGGAGGAGAACCGCAAGCTTAAGCAGATGTACGCCGACGTAAGTCTGGACGTCCGCATGCTCAAGGACGTGCTGTCAAAAAAGTTCTAGGGCCTTCCGACAAGAAGCACCGCGCGAAATACCTACAAGAGGCCTATTCGGTAAGCGTATCACGTTCCTGTCAGGTTCTGGAACTTGCCCGTTCGATGTGGTACCACCACAACAGGAAGGATGACACGGAAGTTGTCGGAGCGTTATCCAGACTGGCGGAAGAACTGCCCACCAGGGGCTTTGAGGTGTATTACAAGCGGCTTCGTCGCGAAGGCCATAAATGGAACCGCAAACGGGTCTTGCGGGTATATAGGTCGATGAACCTGAAACTCAGGCGCAAACACAAGAAACGTTTGCCCGCAAGGACAAAGAACCCATTGGAGGCCCCGATGGATCTCAATGAGGTGTGGAGCATGGACTTTATGGCCGATGTGCTGTCCGATGGCAGGAAGATCAGGGTGTTCAATGTAATGGACGATTGCAACCGTGAGGTGCTTGCCATGGATGTGGGGCTGAACTACCCGGCAAAAAAAGTGGTGGAGACATTAAGCCATTTGGAGGAAGAAATGGGCCTTCCCAAAACGATCCGTTGCGATAACGGTCCGGAGTTCATTTCCAAGACCTTGGCCGATTGGTGCAAGAAGAAAAGAATCGAGCTCAGGTTCATCCAACCGGGAAAGCCCGTACAGAACGCATTTATGGAACGATTGAACCGACATTATCGCGAAGATGTACTCGATGCATATTGGTTCAATGACCTGCACCAGATAAGGACATTGACCAACGAATGGATGGAGAACTACAATACAAAGCACCCGCACTCGGCATTGGACGATATGCCACCAAGGGAATACAAAGACCGTTTCGGGGAAGAATTCTTCCCCGAAACCAACATAATTAATGAAAAATTATTGAATTTAGAGTTGTCCTAAAAAGGGTAAGGCTACAAAGTGGCTGAGAATTGCGTATAAAAATAAATGCAAGGGCATTTACCTTTTATGAAAGCAATGTGCTGTTGGCCGAGCGGCTATTTTACATAACGGCAAATTATAGATACAAATGATAGCTCGTGCGCAGTACACCGCTTAAAAAGGTTTCTTGTATACCGGCAAACGAATGTTTAAAGTGTGCAGAATGATTGTGCGGTATTTGACATAATATAAATATAGCCTACGAATGCGGTTTGGAAATAACCATTATCAGCAAATTGCTTTGACATAAAATCGGTATCGTTATAGCACTAAAGCGCTAGAACTGATTTTATATCAAATAGCACAGCTATACGCAATTTGCTACCCATAAGCATTTGTACTATAATTTATATTATGTCAAATAGAATTTTATTTGTATGTACTATTTTAATAATACCCCCTATTATTCGTACACTTTATCGAAAAAAAAGAAACAAAACAAAAACTTATATTCAAATTGCACCACATTATGGTAAACGCCATGAAAAAGAACATTTAAGAATTAACTAAAACGTAACGAATGAAAAAAGCCCCTTTTCTAGTAATCGCGGTGGTATTTGCCTTGATTACCAGCTGCAAAAAAGATGATGTATCCAGTGTAATCCTTCAAAGTACGGAGTATAGATTACAGGCCGTTGGACCTAATGGCATTACCGGAACGGTGACGTTTACCGAAGATAGTGACGGCAAGACGGAAGTCTTGGTGGAACTGGAAGACGGTTCTTCCGTAGCCGTACACCCGGCCTATATTCGATTCAATACTGCTGAAGAAGGTGGAGCCATCGCCTTAACGCTAAATCCTTGTGAGTGTAAAGTCAGTACAACTACCGTCTCAAAACTCGATGTAGGAACCTCAATTTCCTATGAGGGCCTATTGCAATTGGACGGACATGTGAGTATCCACAACACTCCGGAGGATTATACGGTAATTTCCGCAGCCAATATCGGTGTAAACGCCAACTAGGAAACTAAAAAAGTCTAAACACCAAAAACCTGATTGTTCATTTCAATCAGGTTTTTTTATGGTCTTCCAAATTCGTAGTTTACCTCAATAACTCCGCAACCCCTGCATATAATCCTCTACGCCACGCTGCAATTCATTGAATGCTAAAAACTGTTGCCGTACGCGGTCTACAAAATCAACCGTATGTTTTTTTCGTTCCCTTAGGGATACTATAATTTCCTTATTGGTATTACTTAAGGTGTCCAAGCCATTCTTTAAGTCCTCCATGCGTTCAAACAAGCTATAGGTCTTGGGCTCACAGATATAGGAGTTCAATTTGTTGCGTAACTGACCCACATCTTGCTGACTACGTTCCAACTTTAATACCAAAGCGTTTTTTTCATGGTGGCCTTGGCCCGGTGTTCTGTAGTCATCTTTGAGGTTTTCCATAGGATACGGATTTAGGGGGTTATAGCCAATATCGTACAACTCAATTAAAGTTAGAAAAAAAACATATCCCTAATCGACCGAAAATCAGACTTTAACGTTTTTTTAGAATAAACTTTAAGTTTAGTTTAAATAACCTCCATTTGATTTTCATTTGGCTTCTCTTTATCTTTCCACTGAACCTAAATTGTATTTCATGAACATCCATTTTGAGTATCATGATGTCCAGGCTAGTCCCCGACTGGAAGAACTGGCATCCAAAAAACTAAATAAATTATTGGACAAATACGATTTCATCGTTCGGGCCGATGTATTTTTTAAGACGGAAAACACCTCGGAGCCAGATACTGGTAAGATTTGTAATATTCGTTTAAGCGCTCCCGGTCCCCGACTTTTTGCAGAGGCTAGCCATGCTTCCTTTGAAGCTTCTATCTCGGAATCCGTGGACGATCTACGGCGCCAACTACGAAAACGCAAGGAAAAAATGAAATCGCGTTAAATAGCGCTAAAGAGAGGTATCCCCTAATCCTCTACTTCATCTACAAATTCAATATTGGACAAGGTTTTGGACAATCGGTGGGAAAATGGATTGTTACGAAGGTCCTTTAGCAATGCTTTGCGCTTACGTTCGGAAATATCCAAGGAGTCCAGAATTGTCATTTTTCGGCGCATTTCGGCAATCCTCAATTGTTTCAGTGCCAACCGCTCCTCTACCGACTTAATCAGCTGAGGTTCGAAACGTTCCATATAAGTCCGTTCGGTTATGGTCGATTCCTCCCTTTCAGAATTTTGGGCTTTAGTAGTTTGCACACCAAAAAACAAGGTAGCCAACCCAAGGGTACAATTCGCTAATTTCTTCATTTCAAAATCAAATACTGTTCTATCTTCAAAATACAATCTTTTTGGCACACTATGGGAATTTTGGACCATTCACAACGCTATATCGATTTTTGCCTTCTTTTTATCGACTCAAATTATTGGTTAACTTTGGCACACTTCATGAAACATTTATGATATGAAATCCAAATGGATTGTTTTTTTGGTATGGGCACTTTTACCATCGCCCCTTGTCCTTGCCCAAGATGAAATTTCCAACGCGGAGATTACCTTTACTTTTGTTTCCAAGGATGTAGATGGAAGTATCTCTGGTTTTAGATCCTCCTCCACTATCGATCTGGATAACCCATCCAACTCAGAATTCAAGGGCGCCGTAAGTGTGGAGACCTTAAAGACCGGGAACTTTCTCCGGGATTGGTCCTTAAAAGGCAAAAAATATTTCAATGCGGACGACTATCCGAAAATAAGCTTTGCCAGTACCTCCGTGACCACTACGGATACTGGATTTAAGGTCACCGGCGACCTGACCCTAAAAGGAAAAAGTAAACCGATTACCATAGATTTCACCCGAAAGGCCGACCAAGTAAGAGGTACCACTACCCTATTTTCATCTGACTTCGGAATCAACGTCAAAAAGGAAAGGAAGGACAATGAAGTAATCGTGAATTTCCTTTTGACACTCCAATAAATAGTTTAAAATCTTTCATGTACCCCTTGCCATCAAAAAAATGGATTGTTAACTTGGCGCCATAAAAATTGGCTATGTGGATATGGGTGCTATTTATTGCTTTGGTCATCGTGTTCCTGGCCCTGGACCTCGGGGTGTTCCATAGAAACGAGCATGTAATACGTAGCAAGGAAGCGGGAATGTGGACCGCACTTTGGGTGTCCATAGCCTTGGGTTTTAGTGGGGTCATTTATTGGTTGTTCTCCAGTGGATTGGTGGAAAACCCCACGGGATTAACGCCTAATACCGCCGTTCTTAAGTACGTTACGGGTTACCTCATAGAACTTTCCCTAAGCATTGATAACGTATTTGTTATCGCGGTGATCTTTACCACATTTAACATTCCCCCACTCTACCAGCACCGGGTACTCTTTTGGGGTATTTTGGGTGCCATTGTTTTTAGGGGATTGATGATCGTTTTTGGGGTAGCCTTGATCAATAAATTCGATTGGATAATTTATGTATTTGGGGCATTTCTGCTCTACACGGCCTTTAAGATGCTAAAATCCGATGATTCCGAATTCGATCCGCAAAAATCCTTCATGTTTCGGCAGCTTAAAAAGCTTTACCCCATAACCACGACCCTTAACGGGCACGATTTTTTTGTAAAACGCATGGGGGTCACGGCCGCCACTCCCTTATTCGTGGCCTTGGTCATCATTGAGGTGACCGATGTTCTTTTCGCCTTGGACAGTATTCCCGCTATCTTGGCCATTACTGCGGACCCTTTCATTGTCTTCAGCTCCAATATCCTGGCCATTTTAGGCCTACGCTCCATGTATTTTTTAATTTCCCGGATGTTGCAAAAGTTTCGCTTTATAAATTACAGCCTGGTGGTCATCTTGGCTTTTGTAGGGTTTAAGATGCTTTTCGCCCACCAGATCGAACTGCCGGAATGGGTGTCTTTGACCGTAATATCGGTCTCCCTCATTGCAGGAATTGTGGCTTCCTTGGTCATACCGGAAAAAAAGAAAGGACCCGAAAACGTATAGCGCAATCTTAGGGAACCGTTACCCAGGCTTGTTCCTTATTACTTGCAATAATGGCTTCAGCCAGTACCAATTCCCGCAGTCCATCGCCAAAACTTGGAAACTTCCATTCAGGTGGGGGTATGCCCGTTCGGATGGCGTTGTAGACTTCGGAAAACAATTGCTTTGAAGTATCGGCAAAGCCTTCGTTATGACCTCCGGGAAAGGCGGTAATCTTACTGGCCTCCACATGGAATAAACTTGGGTCGCGTAACAACAGGCCGTTAGTTTCGTCCCGTTTTCCTATCCAAAGCTCATTGGGTTTTTCGGATTCCCAGGCCAAGCTCGATTGGGAGGCCGAAATCTCCAAGGCAACCCTATTCTTTCTACCTGCCGCCACCTGGCTTACAGTTATGGACCCTTTATGGCCATTGTTAAATCGAAGTAGGACATGGGCAGTATCTTCGGTAGCTATGGGAACATCGGCATAATCCTCAGGTTTTAATAGTTTTCCGGAATAAGTTTCTATGGGAACCAGAGGTTTTTTACGGGTCTTATGCACCGTATCAAAATCGGCCATCACTGCGGTAATCTTAAGCCCTGTGATGTATTCCAAAAGGTCCATAAGATGTGAGCCTATATCGGCAACAGCCCGGGACTCACCCGATTTGTCTGGTTCCAATCTCCAATTATAGTCGGTTTCATAAAACAGCCAATCCTGAAGGTATGATCCCAAAACGGTGTGAATGGCTCCTAGCTCACCTTTTTCCCGCATCGTTTTCATTTGGCGGATCAGCGGATAGTAGCGTACATTAAACTGGACGGCATTCACGCGATGGGTACTTTTTGCCAAGGCCACCAGTTCCTCTGCCTCGGATATTTTCGTGGCCAAAGGCTTTTCACAGACCACATGTAGGCCTTGCGCCAAAGCTTTCCGGGCCATTTCATAATGTAGGAAATTTGGGGTGCAAATATGAACGCAGTCCAAACGGTCACTGCTCAAAAAGGTTTCATAATCTTGATAATACCGCTCTATGCCCAATTGTTCCGCCTTGGTTTTGACCGCGTCATTGTGATGATGTACCGAAACGACTTCGAGTCCCGGTATCCGTCGTAACGCTTCAATATGTATGGGGCCTATAAATCCTAACCCGGCAACCCCAATTCTAATTTTCTCCATGATACCGTATCAATTCGTTTGTTTTAATAACCACTTGGGGAATCTTCAATGACCACACCCTTGTCCGCTCCGTCCCCAAATCTTTCCTTGGCCTCCTGGATAATGGCAACGGTAGCCGTAGCTCCGATGCGGCTTACGCCCAAAGCCTTTACTTTTAAAAGGTCGTCCAAGGTACGTACCCCCCCGGCGGCCTTAACCTGTACTTTCTGATCGGAATGGGAGCGCATCAACTCCAAGTCTTCGGGGGTAGCCCCTTTGTAATTGTAGCTTCCGTCCGCTCCTTTTACAAAGCCATAACCCGTACTGGTCTTGACAAAGTCTACGCCCAGTTTAGAGCATATTTCGCATAGCCTTATCTTATACTTGGCTTCCGGAAGATGATCGTTCTCAAAAATAACCTTTAGAATTCCCCCGTTTTCATGGGTTGCCTTACAGACGGCAGCGATTTCACGTTCCACATAGTCCCAAGCCTCTTGTAAGACCTTTCCAATATTTACTACCATATCTATTTCAACGGCTCCGTCCTTACAGGCTTGGATGGTCTCGGCCACCTTGATCTCTAGGGTTGAATTCCCATGGGGAAACCCGATTACCGTGCCTACCAGAACATTGGAGTGCTTTAGAATATTGACCGCCAAGGGAACTGCATACGGCTTTATACATACGGAGGCCACATCGTATTCCAAGGCAACTTTACAGCCTTGTACCATATCGGAATCCGTCATGGTGGGATGCAAGAGGGAATGATCGATCATTTTGGCCAACTCATGAACTTTAACAGGTGATGTCATAGGAAATATGGATTTTAATTGAAAAAATTACTTATCGAATATTTTGTGGTGTTGCAATACAGTGAACTATAGATATGAAAATCGGATGTAGTGGTCAGGTATTTTCTGTTGATGTGGAGTACCGGCATATTATCATTTAGCTCCAGACGTTTTAGAATAGCCTCCGGGGCATGTATCGCCCTTACATCCTGCAGGACTTTAAGAATTTCAATTTTATATTCCTGCTGCAATGTGGCGAACAAGGAACCGTTTTCCATATTTTCAAAGAAATTAGGAACACCCTTTTGTGGAATATAGGTAAACTCCAGCATCACGGGCTGCCCTTCTACACTTCTCAAGCGCTCCAGAAAAAAACAGCCTGCCTCTTTTTCCGAAACGGTGGGTTCATAAAAAAATGGGGATGGCCAAACTGCGGTCGTTCCCATTTTTAGGTTCTGTGTGGTAGAGGACAAGGGAGTTGATTCCAAGACTTCGGAAAACCCTTTGAAAGTTAGAAGTCCCAAGGTCTTCCGATCATTGACCACCACACTGCCAATACCCATACGTTTTTCGATGAATCCCTCACGAACCAGTTCTTGTAACCCTTGTCGTACCGTGGCCCTGGTAACATTGTACTGGGCGCTCAATTCATTCTCAGAAGGCAGCAACGAACCTTTTGAAATGGCACCGGAAAGGATACTTTGCCTAAGGGTGAGGTGGAGTTTTTTATAATGGGGTAGTGTTTTTCCCATTAGGACAAAAATTGACGCAGATAGTTCCTGCTGGTCAAAATTGCGGCCCTGACATCTTCTTCGGAACCCTCAAAGGCCTTGTCCTCTACCTCTATACAAACTGGGCCTTTATAACCTACCGTTGTAAGAGCCGAAAAGAAGTCGCGCCAACGCACATCCCCAAGTCCAGGTATCTTTGGAGAATGGTATTCCAGGGGATAGGCCAATATGCCCACTTTATCCAGCTTGTCCTTGTAAATCTTTACATCCTTTAGATGAATATGGAACAACTTGTCCTTAAAATCATAGATGGGCCGTATTTCATCCATTTGCATCCATACCAAATGGGAAGGATCATAGTTGAGTCCGAAATGGTCACTGGGAATCATGTTGAACATTTTATCCCAAATGGCTGGGGAAATTGCCAAATTCTTGCCTCCGGGCCACTCATCCTTGGTAAAAAGCATGGGACAGTTTTCAATACCTATTTTAACACCTTCCTTTTCGGCCAATGATATTATCTCCGGCCAAACTTCCTTAAATCTGTCCAAATTATAGTCCACACTCTTTTTAGGGTCCCTTCCTATAAATGTATTTACTACAGGTATCCCTAATTTGGTAGCGGCAGAAATCAATTTCTTAATATGTTCAATATAAACGGATGCATTTTCCGTATTCGGATCCAAAGGGTTGGGATAATACCCTAGGCCGGATACATAGATGTTTTTTCGCTGTAATACTTGCTGAATGGACTCTTTTTTAGCATCCAAGGTATCCACATCTATATGGGTAACCCCGGCATAGCGACGTGTATCCTTACCGCTACTGGGCCAGCACATGACCTCAATACATTGAAACCCATTTTCCGAAGCAAAATGGACAACTTCCTCAAAACGCTTTTCCGCTAGTATGGCACTTACAAATCCAAGGTGAAACATAATGGTGTTTTTACCAAATATAGGAATCCTTACCTGTCTATACAAGTTAAATTTAAACCACAAATTTTGCCATGCCGTATTTAAAGTGGAAACTCGGTTTGAAAACGGATTTTGCCGCGATTTTACGAACTAGATTTACCAAGGTAAAATCAAATCGGACTAGTTGGGTTTGAAGACAAGATTGTAGACCTTGCCAACGGCCCAATTGCCCAAGGGAAAATAAAGTCCGAAGAAAAGTGCCATTCCCAAGGAGAAATTACGGATACCAAAAAATTGGTCCAAGATGTTATCGGGATAGGCATATGAGGTCTGCAAGGCGTATCCGCCAAACTCCAAAAGACACATGGCTATGAGGCCATAGGCGTATTGGGTGTGAAAGGGAAGGCCTCGCAACAAAAGGGAAATGGGGACCATGTAAAGGATATATGTGGTAATTACTTGCCACCAATAGGTAAACTTAGCTATTTCCACTTGGGCACCAAACCAGTTCATCCCCAACCCCCATAAAAAATAGACGGTACAATAGACTAGAATCAATCGCTTGTCCACCCTGAGCTTTGGTGAGGCCCATTTCAAAAATTCCTTCATCCTACTTTTTTGCAAGTTTGGTCTCAATGATATCCAAAGCGTCACCAACGGTCTGCATCTGTTCCATATCCTCATTTTCCAACATAATATCAAAGGCATCCTCAACATCCAAAACAATATCCACCAAATGGGCGGAATTGATATTGAGCTCGTTGGTAAAATGACTTTCTTTTGATACATCCGTAACGGATACATCTTCGGGAAGATAAATCTGTATGATATCCCTTAGCTGGTGATAGCGCTCTTCGTTCATCCTTTCATAGCATTTTTAGACTCCCGGGGATGGCCCGGGAAAGTTGAGGCATCAGTCGTTAAAAGCCCTAAAAATAACACATGCATTTACATCTCCAAAACCAAAACTGGCCTTTGCGATGATTTTTGGTGAATAGGGCGTGGTTTTGATAGGGATTCTGGCCGGGTCCACCCTACTGGAAACCTCAGGGTGCAGATCATCACAATTGCTATTGCCAAATAGACATTGATTTTGAAATTGCAAAAGGGCACCTACACATTCTATACTTCCCGAGGCGGCCAGGCAATGACCAAATAAGCTTTTAAAGGCATTTACATAAGGGAAATCCGACCCTTCACGTTCCAGGGCAAGGCTCCAGTTTCTAATTTCTATTGGGTCTTTTGCGGTAGCTGTAAGATGGCCATTGATTACGTCCACTTCATTTTTTTGGATTCCGGCTTGCTCAACAGCCTGTACGATACATCTTTGTACGGCTTCGCTATTGGGAGCGGTCATGCTACCACCGGAGCGTTGCCCCCCGCTGTTGACCGCTCCTCCCAATATTTCGGCATATATTCGGGCTCCCCGCGCCGTTGCGCTTTCCAAGGACTCCAATACCAATGCTCCTGCCCCGCTCCCGGGCACAAATCCGGCCGCAGAGGCACTAAGAGGCCTACTGCCCTCAGAAGGCGTATCATTGTACTGTCTGGGTAGGATACGCATAGCATCAAAACCACCCCAAACGTAGGGGCCGCTATCGCTACAGCTCCCGGCCAGCATACGTTCTGCCTTTCCAGAGGCAATGCGATCATAGGCCATTAATACCGCTTCGGTTCCTGTTGTACATGCCGATGAGTTGGTAGTGACTAGATTGCCACAACCTATAATACCACCCAAATAGGCACTTATACCGCTTGCCATGGTCTGCAATACAGTCGTACTGCCCAAACGCCTTACCTTGTTATCGTCTACTAAGTGAATGGACTCCCGAAATTTGTCCACACCCAGGATTCCGGTTCCGAAAATAATTCCGCTTTGCCAGTCAGGCTGATCCTTGTCTAGAGGTTTCAATCCAGCATCTTTCCATGCATCCGTACCCGCGATCACACCATATACGATTCCGCTTGCGTTGAGACCTCGTAACTGTAAGGGGGTAAAATATTGACCGATTAGATTATCCTTTATTAAGGGTTCCCCGGCGATTTGACAGCCAAAATTCAATTCCTTTAATCGGGGTTGAAAGCGGATACCACTATTTCCGTTCCGCAAAGAGTCCGTAAAGACATCTAGTCCTACTCCGTTCGGTGCACAAATACCAAGACCCGTAATGACGACGCGCCTATTCAATTTCTTGTAGCTTTAACATACCCGAAATTACTCCCTTGCATACCAATTTCCCTGTGGTGTTGTGCATTTTCACCCTACACTTTAGCTTGTTGAAACGAAAATAGATTTTCTCGGAGGTGACCGTTACTTTTTCACCTGGCAATACGGGATGATAAAAATCCATATCAGAGCTACTTAGACCCACCGAAATATCTGAATCCTTGTTTTCCGAAATATAGGTCTCCAAGAGAAAGATTCCAAGACACACGAGTCCGATTTGCGCGCAGCACTCGGTCAAAATCACCCCAGGGGTAACCGGAAAATCCGTAAAATGACCTTGGTAAAAATCCAAATCCCGTGAAAACGAATAGTTCCCTACTACCCTATCTTCGGTCACCTCCAAAAGTTCATCCACAAAAAGGAAGGGGGGCGAGTAAGGAAGCAAGTTTAAAATGTCCTTATTTTTCAAAGTCTTTTGTTTATCTCAGGCTTTCACCCCCATCTACTTTTATCACCGTTCCCGTAATCCATTTCGCTTCTTCGGTCGTCAATAGATACACCACATTGGCCACATCCTCGGGGGTGGTCAAACGGCCATGCGGGTTACGTTTGACGGCGCTATCCCTTAACTTCTCATGTCCGGGAATCATTTGAAATGCCTTGGTTTCGACTACTCCGGCCTGAATACAATTTGCCTTAATACCCATGGGCGCAAACTCCACTGCTATATTCCGAGTGAGGGCCTCCAGGGTTACTTTTGCAGCCGATACTGCCCCATACCCTTTCCATGCCTTGGTATTTCCTTCACTGGTAAAGGAAATGATCCGTGTATCGTTTGCAAACAATTCTTGGTCCGCCAAATTCTTGGTCCAATCATAGAGACTTAAGGCCATGGCATTTAGGGTAAGCTGAAAATCTTGCTGGTTTAAGGTACTTTCCGCTTCCCCATACATGGGCTTAAGGCTTCCCTTTGCAATACTATGGACCAAGACCTTTACCTTTTGTTCCCTTCCTAAATGGGTTTTTACTTTCTGAACGACTTCCTTTCTTTTACCGGGATTTGCCACGTCCATGTTATAGCTCAGTAATTGAGCACCCTGTGCAGCGATTTCCTCGAACTGCGATCCGATCTGTTCCAAGTCCGAGCGTCTATCCCGATGAACCACTATAATGTTAAAACCATGGAGCGCCAATTTTTTAGCGGTAGCCAACCCTAGCCCACTACTACCGCCCAACACCAAGGCCCATTCTTTATTTCTACTATTGTTCATATACGCTACTAAAATAACCGTCTTGAGTCCTTAGTCTTTAATCTCTTATCTTTAGTCTACTATATCGGCTTCCAATTGCTTACCAGCGCCTCCAAAACACACTGTTTACCACTCCAACAATACGCGTTGTGCCGAAAATCCTGGGCCAAAGCTTAACAATAACCCTTGTTGCCCTTGTTGTATCTCCATTTCTAAAAACCGTTCTAAAACATAAAGAACGGTAGCACTACTCATATTCCCATATTTTCGAAGAACTTCCCGAGTGTCATCAATATTTTTTCCTAATCTTCCAAAAAGCTCTTCCACGGTCTGTACAATCTTTCGGCCTCCGGGATGAAAAATCAAATGGTCTACATTTTCTATCGATGTTCCATATTTTTCCAAAAAGGGGTGGATTATCTTTGGGAAATGTTCGGCTATGGTCTCCGGAACTGAAGGGTCCAAAATCATTTTCAGCCCCGTATTGGTTAAATCAAACCCCATAAGATGTGTGGCCTCATTAAAATGATACATTCCTTCCCCAACGATTTTGGGACCGGGAGCGTTCTCCTCCGAAGACAACAGTACGCAGGCAGCTCCATCCCCAAAAATGGCCGCGCTCACCATGTTGGCCATGGAAAAGTCATTTAGTTGAAAGGTGGCCGTAGGGCTTTCCACAGCTACGAGCGCCAACCGTTTTCCTGGATTGGATTTCAAAAAATTATGGGCATATATTAGTCCGGAAATTCCCGCGGCGCACCCCATTTCCGTAACCGGCAGTCTTACGATATCCTGTCTTAAGTCCATATCGTTTACAAGATATGCATCCAAGGAGGGAATCATGATTCCTGTACAACTTACCGTTATGATATAATCCAGAGATTCCGGTTGCCAACCACTTTGTTCCAAGGCTTTTTGCAGAACCGATTTCCCCAATTTCTTGACTTCCCGAACATATATCGCGTTTTTTTCTTCAAAAGAGGTGGCCGTAAACACTTCTTCAATGTTCATGATTCCGTACCGTCTTTCCACCCCGGCCCCTTCAAAGATTTTGATGACCTTCCTCCTAAATCGCTCCTCTTGGCCGCTCAACCAAAAATCGACAAATGGAAGAATATCCTTGGTATCCCTGAAATATGGTGGCAATACCTTGGTGGTGGAAACTATTCGTACCTCATTCATATGTTGGGGTTAGTCGGTTCATTTTAATGATCCATACATATCTAAAGGCCCATTGCCATGTAATAGCGTGTTCCGCCCCTAAAATTTCCTTGGAAAATCGTATCAATTCAGCTTTGGTAAATCCGCGCGCTATAGAAACCAATCCGTCATTTTTAGCGATTTGGGTGTGTATAAAAATAAGGCTAAACACCTTAAAAAGTGAATAGGCCCATGAACTTCTTTGTAAGTCGTTGATAACAATAGCAATATGGGCCAATTTGCCGAACCGTTGTAAAATGGATGGAATTTGTTCGTCATAAAAATGGTGTAATGTTAAGGTAGTTATCAGTATATCACATTCCAGCCCTTGAGTGTCCGAATCCATGATATCTCGCTGCAGATAACTGATTTCAGGAAAGTCCACCGAGGCTTTGTTCGCAATTAGCAAGGCCTTCTCGTTCAAGTCGATTCCGATACACTTCACTTTTTTATCGATCCGCCTGAAAAAAAGGACCACCTCCCTTAGCATGGCCCCATCTCCACACCCCATATCCAATATCGTATAACTATCGCTTGGATTTTGGGTGACTAATTGGGATAATGCCTTAATTGTGCCCTTTTTTCCTCCTAAAATCCGGTTGGCCCGGTTGATATCCCGTAATACATTTTCCAATGTTTGTTTGGACACGTCGGGATTGTCCATTAGTTCCAACTCCCTACTCCTTTTTGAAAAATCCATTTTCATACGATGGGCTTACCATGGGTTTGTTTGATTAAATTCCGTAGCAAAAAGGGAGATCGGGTGGCCAAGCTTAAGGCAATGGAGGATAATTCCCTATGGAGAAGTAGGGATTGAAGTTGTCTGCCCATCCATAAACGATACCCAAAATTCTTCTTCCATAATGTGGTATATTTCTTCTCCATTTGACTCCGATCAAAGTTGGGGTCGGTTAAATAATGATGTATTTGTTCCGAGGCCAATTTGGCGGAATGGATGGCCATGGCCATACCATTGCCACAAAGCGGATGTATGAGACCCGCAGTATCCCCGCACATGATTACGTGTTCCTTTACGGTCTCCTTCTTTTCGAACGAAACCTGGGCGATGGCCAACGGCTCCCTGAACAAGGGTTCCGCGTTTTCCAAGAAAGTCCCCAAAAAGGGATTTCTGGCCACGGTGTTTTCGTTGAACTTATGAACATCGTTTTCTTTTCCAAAACTGTTGTAGGATACCAAATAGCAAAAATTTACAGCCCCTGTTTCCGTTTTGGAAAGTCCGCCATATCCTCCTTCAAAAGTATGGAGTGCTACCAGGTTATCCGGGAAATCCGTATATGCATAGTGGGCTTTTATGCCCAACCAGCGGGATTTTTTACGAAAGAAAGGCCTATTCAAATGTTTGTCCAGATTACTCCGTTTTCCAAAGGCGCCAATGACCATTTTAGCTGAAAAAACAGTGCCGGATGTCATCCGAACCTCAAATAAATCATCGGCAAATTGTATCGCTATTACACTTTCAAAAACAAAAGGAATACTCCTTCTTGAAGCTGACTCATAAAGCAAATTGTCCAAAGCGTATCGACTGATTCCCCTTCCCCCCAAAGGAAGTTTACCCTTTATGGATTTTCCGGACACCGTACTTAATTGCATGGTGTTTATGGAAACGGTGTTGGTGGCATCCAGAAAAATTCCAAGTCTTCTTAAATAGGGAACTACTTCGGCCGAAACATATTCCCCACAGACCTTATGGTGTGGATATTGCTGTTTTTCGCAAACCACTACCTTATGTCCACACTGTTTTAAATGCAGGGACGCCGTAAGGCCTGCCAATCCACCCCCAACAATGATCACATCAAAATGCTCCACTAAGGAAAGATAGGCATTTCAAAAAAAATCCCGACCAAACGGTCGGGATTTACAATAAAAAATGGAGTTCTTTAATTCTTTGACTGGGTTCTTGCTTCCTGCTTCAATTCGTCACTTGCCATGATGGCCAATTCGACTCTTCTGTTCTTTGCCTTTCCCTCCGAAGTGGAATTATCGGCAACAGGTTGGTTCTCCCCATACCATTTTGTAGTAAACCTTCCACTACTTAGGCCTGAGGAAACAAGATAATTGGAAACGGATTCGGCGCGTTGTTGGGACAATTTCATATTGTAATCGTCAGGACCGGCACTGTCCGTATGTCCTTCTATCAAAATAATGGATTTAGGATATTCCTTAAAAATTCCCGCCAGCTTGTTCAAGGTCTCGGCCGAAGTACCTTTAACATTGGATTTGTTGGTATCAAAATACACGCCTTGCCCTTCATTAAAGGTTACATTGATCCCTTCTCCAACACGGGTAACCTCAGCTCCGGGAATTTCCTCCTCGATACGCTCTGCCTGTCGATCCATACGATCCCCAATGTAGCCACCAGCTACACCACCAATGGCCGCACCGATTATGGCACCGAGTACGGTGTTGCCCTTGCCTACATTGTTCCCTATAACACCACCAATCACAGCACCACCACTGGCTCCTATTACCGCTCCTTTTTGCTTATTGTTGGCATTTTGTATCGTTTTACAACTGATGACCAAAGTAAGGGCCATCATTACATATACACTCTTTCTTATAGCTTTCATTTCTTTGTGTTTTATTGTTTTTTGGTGAAGTCATAAACTATGGTAACGGATTCTCCGTCCACGGACACATTGGATTTCAGGGTCATCTTTTGTTCGGACAGTGCGGCAATATTCAAGCGATAGCCTACTCCCCCGTCAATGTCCTTATTTTTTTCATTAATAAATTTAAACTGCAATTGGCTTGTATAATTTTCCGGACGTTCTACAACAGACCAGCGGATGTACCTATCTCCCCCATTGCAAAGGGTAGATGGACTAATGGTATAACGTCCGGTGCTGTTATTGTCCCTAAAGAACCATTCGCTGTCTTCAAAACAAATATCCTCGGCATCATTAAAAATGACTGATTTGAAGTTCCCAGTATTGTTCTCATAGGAAACATTGTCCAAGTTCCAAGTACCGCTCAATAAATTTCTTTGACCTCTGGCCGATTTTGAAACCGAACAGGATACGGAAACCAGGGCAATAGCCATAAGCACTAAAAAAGCTTTTTTCATTGGTGTTAATTTTTTTGGTTTTCCTATATACGGGCAAAGGTAATTTTTGGCCTTTCCTTTTCTTAAAATATTTTGTTAAACGTCTTAAAATGAATTTTGGACAAAGAATCATTTGATCCCGTATACCCTATTTAATCAGAGTTAATAGGCCAATAGGTCCTGCAATTCCTTGGTAAAACGTTTTTTGGGAAGGTAATTGTCTTCCAATTTTTTTGCGAAAGGGATAGGTGTCTCAAGACTGGCCACGCGTTTTATGGGGCCATCCAAGTACTCAAAGCAATTTTCCATGACCAATGCGGATATATCACTTGCTATTCCCCCGAATAAACTATCTTCCTGAAGAATAATAAGCTTCCCTGTTTTTTTTACGGAATCATAGACGGTTTCTATATCCAAAGGAGCCAATGTGCGTAAGTCGATAAGATCGGCCTCAATTTCAGGATTGCTTTCCAATACCTCCAAGGCCCAATGAACCCCTGCCCCGTAGCTTACTATAGTTATGGCCTCTCCATATTTCAGTATACTGGCCTCTCCAAAGGGCAAGGTATAATAATCGGATGGTACGTCTTGGTAGACACTTCGGTATAGCCCCTTGTGTTCAAAGAACAAAACAGGATTGGGGTCGTTGATCGCCGTTGCCAAAAGACCTTTGGCATCATAGGGAAAAGCAGGGTATGCCACCTTTAACCCCGGGGTTTTGGTAAACCAAGCCTCATTGGTCTGGGAATGAAACGGCCCGGCACCTACCCCACCGCCACAGGGCATGCGGATAACCACATCCGCTTTTTCGCCCCAACGATAATATGATTTGGCCAAATAATTTACGATAGGGTTAAAACCACTACTGGCGAAATCCGCAAACTGCATTTCCATAATGGCCTTCATCCCGTTAATGGATAAGCCCATGGCGGTCCCAACAATACCAGACTCACAAATAGGGGTATTGCGTACCCGCTCTTTGCCAAATGCCTCCAAAAAGCCTTTGGTTATTTTAAAAACACCTCCATATTCGGCAATATCCTGACCCATAATGACCAAGTCGTCATGTTTTTCCATGGACTGTTTCAGTCCTTCGGAAATGGCATCTACCAATCGTATTTTTTTTAGTTCTCCTTTATGGTTAACTTCTTTATAATCAAAATTTTTAAAGACATCATTTAATTCATTAGTTTCATTTGAATCGACCGCATCCTCCGCAAAGGCCTTTTTTAAGTTTTCCTCAATCTCATGAATAATTACCTTTTTAATGGTTACCTCCTCCTCCTCGGAAAGAATGTTTTGGTTGCGCAGATATTCCGTATAGTTTTCCAAGGGATCTTTGGCCGCCCAATGATCCATTAAGACCTGTGGCACATATTTGGTTCCACTGGCCTCCTCGTGGCCTCGCATACGGAAGGTCTCAAATTCCAATAAGATAGGCTGTGGATTCTTCCGAATGCGCTTACAAAGAGAATCCACCATATGATACACTTCCAAAATGTTGTTTCCATCAATGGTATGGGATTCCATACCGTATCCGATGCCTTTATCCCTAAGTTTTTTACAATTGTACTGTTCATTGGTAGGCGTTGATAAGCCGTACCCGTTATTCTCTATGCAAAAAAGTACCGGTAAGCTCCACACCGATGCTATATTGAGGGCTTCATGAAAATCCCCCTCACTGGTACCTCCCTCTCCCGAAAAGACAGCAGTGACCTTATTTTCTTTTTTAAGACGATGAGCCAAGGCAATCCCATCGGCAACTCCAAGTTGTGGCCCCAAATGGGAAATCATCCCCACAATTTTATAGGCCTGTGTTCCAAAATGAAAGCTACGGTCCCTACCCTTTGTAAATCCACTGGCCTTACCTTGCCACTGGGCAAAAAGTCGATGCAAGGGAATATCCCGTGTAGTAAAAACACCCAAATTGCGATGCATGGGAAGTATGTATTCATCGGGTTGCATAGCACTGGAGACCCCAACGGCTATCGCCTCTTGACCTATACCACTGAACCATTTGGAAATTTTCCCCTGTCGCAATAGAATCAGCATCTTTTCCTCTATCATCCGGGATTTCTGCATTCGCTCATAGAGGTCGATTTGGGTCTGTACGTCCAATCCCTTGTTTTGGTACTGCATCTACATAGTTTAAAACGGGGTAAAAGTAGTAAAAAACCTTCCAATCCTTTAGCTCATTTCGGGAACGATGCGCCATTATTTATTAACTTTGGCCTATCTCTGAACAAAAGATTATGAATACGATTCCCAGTGTAGATTTACAGGAATTCACCTCAGGACAACCAGACAGGAAGCTAAAATTCACACAAGATATTGGCAACGCCTTTGAACAGATAGGTTTTGTGGCATTGAGTGGCCACTTTCTGTCCAAAGAATTGGTGGAAAATCTGTATGCCGAAATCAAAAAATTCTTCGATCTACCACAACACATAAAGAGTACGTATGAAATTGAAGGACTCGGTGGGCAACGAGGGTATACTTCTTTTGGAAAAGAACATGCCAAGGGCAGAAAGGAAGGGGATTTAAAGGAATTTTGGCATTTTGGCCAATATGTAGAGAACGACCCCATACTGGAAGCCGAATATCCGCACAATGTTACGGTGAACGAGCTTCCCAGTTTTAATAAGATAGGGAAGGAAACTTTTAAAATGCTCGAGAAAACGGCAAAATATGTTTTGCGCGCCCTGGCCCTACATCTTGATCTTGAGGAAACCTACTTTGACTCCTATATCAGGAATGGGAACTCCATTTTAAGACCCATCCACTACCCACCAATTACCAAAGCGCCCAAAAATGCAGTTCGCGCCGCGGCGCATGGGGACATCAATCTGATTACGCTATTAATGGGTGCACACGGGAAGGGGCTTCAAGTAAAAAACCATAAGGGAGAATGGATCGATGCTATTGCTCGCCCCGATCAACTTATGATAAACGTTGGGGATATGCTGTCCAGACTTACCAATAACAAATTGAGGTCAACGATACACCGGGTGGTCAATCCCCCAAGGGAACTATGGGGTTCATCACGCTATTCCATTCCTTTTTTCATGCATCCCATTAGCCAAATGCCCTTAAATTGTTTGGAGCACTGTATTGATGACGATAATCCGAAGCAATTTGAGGATATCATGGCCGGTGAATTTTTGCACGAGCGGTTAATCGATTTGGGACTGATCAAAAAATAGTTTTACCAACCAAAAACACACATCCTTGCGAAAAGCTTTACGATTACTTCCGCTACTTCCTGTTCTATTCGCTTATATATTTTGTAAAGAGCGTCCTGAAGAGGTAAAAAAGCGGCCCAACGTACTTTTTATTCTGGCAGATGATTTAGGAGTTCATGATCTAAGTAGTACGGGCAGTACCTACTATGAAACTCCGAACATAGACCGGATAGCATCGGAAGGGATGGTTTTTGAACAAGGCTATGCGGCCAGTAGGGTATGCAGCCCTTCCAGAGCGAGTATAATGACCGGGAAGTTTACGGCAAGACATGGTATTACGGATTGGATCGGGGCCAAGTCCGGAGCTGCTTGGCGAGACCATAATAGATACGATAAGCTTTTGCCTGCGGGATATGTACATGCCCTGCCAAAAGCGGATGTTGTATTACCGGAAGCAATGAAGGCGGCGGGCTATACCACCTTTTTCGCTGGCAAATGGCACTTGGGAAACAAGGGTTCCTACCCCGAGGATCATGGATTTGACCTAAACAAAGGTGGATGGGAAAAAGGGAGTCCCATAGGAGGCTACTTTTCGCCTTGGACAAATCCAAATTTAGAAAATAGGGTCGACGGTGAAAACCTCTCAATGCGATTGGCTAATGAAACTTCAGAATTCATCAAAAAACATAAGGATTCCACCTTTTTTGCCATGCTTTCTTTTTACGCCGTACATGGGCCTATACAAACCACTGAAGGTAAATGGGCAAAATATCGTGAAAAGGCGATAAATACTGGTTTAGCGGACCGCGGCTATATCATGGAACGCAATCTACCGATACGACAGGTACAGGATAACCCTGTTTATGCCGGACTTGTGGAAAGTATGGACGATGCTGTGGGCAAGGTTCTAAATACATTGGAACAACTTGGACTTGACGATAACACAATAGTGGTTTTCACTTCAGACAATGGAGGGGTGGCCTCGGGGGATGCGTTTTCCACCGCCAATCTTCCTTTGCGCGGAGGAAAGGGATACCAGTGGGAAGGCGGTATCCGAGAACCCTTTTTCATCAAGGTGCCTTGGCTGGAGAATACGGGTACTAGCACGGAATATCCCGTATCCGGGACCGATTTTTACCCCACTATCCTGGATTTGGCCAATATCGATCCCTTACCAGGACAACATATGGACGGTATAAGCCTTAAGCCCTTGTTGGAAGGCAAGTCCTTGCCCCAAAGAGCTCTTTTTTGGCACTATCCGCATTATGGCAACCAAGGTGGCGATCCTTCGTCCATTATCCGAGAGGGCGAATGGAAGTTGATCCATTATTGGGAGGATGGAAGGAATGAGCTTTATAATCTTACAAAAGACCCCGGAGAACAGGAAGATGTTCAAGCTGAAAATCCTGAAATGACTAAGGGTCTGAAAAATAAACTAAGTAACTGGTTGCAGGATATGAATGCAATCACCCCGCAAAAAGATCCCGAATACGACCCAAATGAGGATGAATTACGAAATACCCGAATAACCCAGGAGCTATGGCCAAAACTGGAAAAGGAACGTTTGGATTTTCTATCCGATACATTTGAGCCCAATGCGGATTGGTGGGGAAGTAGAACAACTAATGATTAACCATAAAGAAATTAGGAATGGATCTTAAAGATCAACTTAAAAACCTTTTTCCCGACCATACCCCAGCAGAAGAAGAAAAGCCTTCTCCCTCACCCGACATCTGGCTCCAGGACAATCCCATCATTTGTAAATACGAAAAACGCAAAGGTAAGCCCGTTACCATTTTGGAAGGCTATAATGGGGCGGAGAACGACTTCAAAAAACTGGCCAAAGCACTGAAAACACAATTGAGTGTTGGTGGTTCCATAAAGAATGAAACGATTATCATCCAAGGGGACTATCGCGAAAAAATAATGCAAATCCTCGTGAAAAAAGGGTTTAAAGTGAAACGAGTTGGTGGATAATACAGCTATTTTTTTGTTGCGATGCCTTAACAATCAATACGTTGCGTAGTTTTCTGTTAATTTTTTTTGTTTTTTTCGATTAAATGTTACTTTTATCGGATTAAACCTAAACCACGACCCTTTATGAGTTCCCTGCTGCATATTACCAACGGAGACAGTTTCACAGAGCGGTTAAAGACGCTCGATTTCAAAGGGGACATCATCACATGGCGTGAAATGCTGTGTGAAGGAAGAACCGAGACCAATGTAGGCAGTGAATCCTTCTGGAAGACCCGCTTTGAGTTTCTTAATAAAAACTACAAGGTGTCTAAATCGTGGTTTATCGAGAAAACCCTTAAGGAATACCGATCACTTTGTAATCATAAACAACAGAATCAGATTATTTTATGGTTTGAGTATGACCTATTCTGCCAAATAAATCTGTTGGCCGTTCTTAGTTGGCTGAAGACCAATCGAAAATATGCAGAGGTTTCCTTGGTATGTAGCGGAAAGGAAGATGAGTCCGAAAAACTATATGGTCTTAATGAACTTACCGATGAGCAGTTGCGAAAATTGTACAATAACAAGGTAATCCTTACCCAGGACGATATAGAGTATGCCGATTATATTTGGCAATTGTATTGTAGCGACAATCCTATCCGTCTTGAGAACCTGACCGATTTCGGGGATTTCCAATTCCATTACCTTTCGGATGCCATCCAGGCACATTTAAAACGCTTCCCTACCATAAAGAATGGTCTTAACAACGTGGAAAACCATGTTCTCAACCTTTCTTTGGAACATAGGCCCAAATCAAAACGGGAATTGATAGGCACCATTCTTAGAAACCAGGGAATTTATGGCTTTGGGGATTCTCAATTTGAACGTGTTGTTTCTACCTTAAAGCCTCTATATACCTCTTTCAATCCGGTAAGACTTTCCAAAAAAGGCAAAGAAATATTGGATGGGAAAACCAATTACTATTCCATGATGAGGGATAATGAAGCCTATTTGGGGGGTTCCCTAAAGTATAACTTCCTATACAATACGGATTCCAATAGGATACTTAAGCTCTAAGTATTCATGAAATTCGAGAAGTCCGAACTTATCCTCAATCCGGACGGCAGTATTTACCATCTAAATCTTTTTCCTGAAGACATTTCAGATACCATTATTACCGTCGGTGACCCAAATCGGGTAACGGATATTTCCAAATACTTTGACCATATTGAATTAAAAAAGGAAAAAAGGGAGTTCCACACACATACAGGGACCCTAAATGGAAAAAGACTTACCGTTATATCAACAGGAATCGGCACGGACAATGTAGATATCGTTTTTAACGAGCTGGATGCACTGGCAAATATTGATTTTACAACCCTAGAAATAAAAAAAAATCGTATACGATTTGAAATTGTCCGTGTGGGTACTTCCGGCGCAATCCAACCCGAAATTCCACTTGATTCCTTCCTACTGAGCGAGTATGGCGTTGGGTTTGATGGATTACTTTACTTCTACAAAAACAGAGGGATTCAAAACACCGAGATTTCAGATAATTTGATACAACATTTAGGGTGGGAAGACGGACCGTTGAAGCCTTATGTGTTCAAATATGACCAAAATTTAGCTGACAAAATTAGTCAAAATCGTATACGATTAGGTGTAACCATAACAAATTCAGGATTTTATGGACCTCAAGGAAGACAACTACGTTTAGAGCCCAAAGACAGTGGGTTCCTTTCAAAACTTGCAGCCTTCAGTTTTAGAAACTTGCGCATAACCAATCTGGAAATGGAAACTTCCGGTATTTACGGGCTAGCGCAACTACTGGGACACCGTGCAATTTCGCTAAATTGTATCTTGGCCAATAGGGCCACCGGTGAATTTTCAAAAAACCCCCATTTAGCAATGGACAAGCTAATCCGATTTACTTTGGAAAGACTAACTTCCTATTGAATTGTTAGCTTAACAATTACTTTAACCAAAACGGGCTTCAATTTTCTATTTTTGTCCATACATGGAGGAAGAATTATACAAGCATCGCGATGTAAACTGGTTGTTCTTCAATGAACGAGTACTTTTGGAGGCCGCGAACAAGACCACCCCTCCTTTGGAGCGCTTAAAATTCCTCGCCATCTTTTCGTCCAATCTTGATGAATATTTTAAAGTGCGCATCTCCCAATTGCGCCAATTGAAAAAAGTGGACAAACCGCTTCGCAAGAAGTTGATGCTAAGGCCCAACAAAAAGCTAAAGCATATTTTAAAGGTAATCGATGCCCAACAACAAAGCTTTGGGCAAATCCTAAAGGATATTTTAGAGGTTTTAAAAGGTTATGGCATATATTTCCCGGATTTGGATGATTTGACCGATGCCCAAAAAAAATACATGTCGGAATATTTTGTGAAAAACGTGCAAAAAGACTGCGAGATTCTGGAAATTAGTGGAAATCCCAAGCTAAAGGACGGCCAATTGTACTTTTTGGTCCCCTATATGGATGAAAGTTTCGGTTTCGTAAAAATCCCTACGGATGAGCACCGCCGATTTATTAAAATTCCTGGTAAAGGCGCCACCTATGTTTTCCTGGATACCATCGTCAAAATGAATTTGGCACAGCTGATTCCTGAAAAGGAGATTACCGGAAGCTATTCCATAAAGCTTTCACGTGATGCCGAACTATACTTGGAAGACGATTATGGGGACACCGCCTTGGTAGAACGCATTTACGACTCATTGGGCAAAAGAAAATCCGGGCAGCCCACACGTCTCCTCTATGACTCAAAAATGCCGGAAAACCTAACTAATTTGTTACGCGGTCATCTTAATTTGGGGAAGGTCGATCTTTTTCCTGGAGGTACCCACCACAACTTTTCCGATTTTTTTGGTTTTGACAACCCTACCGGCAACCCCGAACTGAACTACGAGCAAAAAGAACCGCTACCCCACCCCATATTTTCCAATTCAACCAATTTCTTCTCGAGTATTGCCGAAAAGGACAGGATCGTACATTTTCCCTATCAACGTTTTGATTCCGTGGAGAGGTTTATTCTTCAAGCAGCCCGTGATCAAGGTGTTGAACATATTAAAATCACCCTGTATCGCATTGCCAGAACATCCGTATTGACCGATGCCTTGCTTACTGCTCTTGAAAATGGAAAGAAGGTGACCCTATTTATAGAGGCCAAGGCACGTTTTGATGAGCGCAATAATATAGAATGGGGGAAAACTTTCCAGAAGAAGGGCGCCCAAGTATTCTTTAGCGTGCCCAACATTAAGGTACACTCCAAAATTGCCCTTGTAGAACGTCTTGAAAATGAGGTATTAAGGCGATATGCGTACATAGGAACCGGAAATTTTAATGCAAAGACGGCAAAATTGTATTGTGACCATGGTCTTTTTACCGCCCACCCTCAGATTACCGAAGATCTACATCAAGTTTTTTCTACTTTGGACCGCAAATTGATAGTTCCCAAATTAAAACAGCTTTTGGTTTCGCCCTATACCACGCGGACTGCTTTTTTGCAAAGCATAGAAAATGAGATCAAGAACAGTATTCGCGGAAAATCGGCTTCCATACACATAAAAATGAACAGTTTTGAAGATAAGACTATGATAGACGCCTTAAACAGGGCAAGCGATGCCGGTGTTAAAATACGGTTATTGATCCGAGGGTTTTGCTGTTTGATACCCAAGGAAAGAGATGATGCCCATCCCAACAGGGAACCCATACAAGTGACCAGTATTGTAGATCGTTATTTGGAGCATGGGCGAGTTTATCTATTCGAAAACGGAGGGGATGAGATAATGTACATAGGTTCAGCGGATTGGATGGGCCGGAATCTGGACCGGCGTATTGAAGTATTGACGCCCATTTTGGACAAGGAGATCTTTAAGGAACTTAAACACATCCTACAACTTCAGTTTAGCGATAATGTCAAGGCAAGGATACAAGATGCTATCGATAGCAATGAAAGGGTCGGGAAAGAACAAGGTGGGAAGGCCTTGCGGTCACAATACGCCATTTATGACTATCTTCAGCTAAAGCTAAAAAACGAAACTGTGGATTAAATCCGTCCCCACCAGACATAGACCTAGATTGGTATACATTTAGGTTCTTCGTGGTTTTAGCTTATTTTGTCGGCGTGCAAAAATGACCTTATCACCAAGTTAGCAACAAGCTCAAAAAATTGAATTAAAAATGAAATTTAGAAAAGCGACTAGAAATGACGTTACCAAAATTGTGGAAATGATCGCGGATGATGAACTCGGGAAAACAAGAGAAAATTATCAAACGCCATTGCCGACTGAATATTTTATTGCATTTGAAAATATTGATGCTGACCAGAATCAGGAATTAATTGTGGTAGAAAACGAATACTCTGAGGTCATAGGAACTCTACAATTATCTTTTGTTCAATATTTGACTTATCGCGGAGGAATTAGAGCGCAAATAGAGGCTGTTAGAATAAGAAGAGACCAAAGAGGACTCGGAATTGGCAAAACAATGTTTGAATGGGCAATTGATACAGCGAAAAAAAGGAATGCCCATTTACTTCAATTGACAACGGACAAGAAACGACCTAAGGCAATTAAATTTTATGAAGGTTTAGGGTTTAAGCCTACTCATGAGGGAATGAAATTACACTTTAAATGAAAAATATTCGAAGAAACCGACCTCTCAGATTCGAGGCATTAAAAGTTAATACAAGGAAGGTTTCAACTAAAGATTTGGAACAATGAAAAAAGTAAGAATAGTAGGCGTTCCGGAGCATTTTAATCTTCCGTGGCATATGGCCATTGAGGAAGATGCCTTTAGAGAGCATGGTATTGATTTGCAATGGACTGATGTTCCCGAAGGTACAGGTAGAATGTGCCAAATGTTACAGAACGGCGAAACGGACCTGGCGATTATTTTGACCGAAGGTGTAGTGAAAAGTATTTCTGAAGGAAATCCGACCAGGATTGTTCAAGAATATATTTCCTCTCCGCTACTTTGGGGCATCCATGTTGGGGCGGAGAGTGGTTTTAAAGCGATTTCCGAGCTTAAAAGTACGACAGCGGCAATAAGTAGGTTTGGAAGCGGAAGTCATCTTATGGCCTTTGTAAATGCGCAGAAAGAAGATTGGGAGACTAACAATTTGACGTTTAAAGTCATAGACAATCTAAATAGTGCCGTAGAAGCATTGACCGAAGGGTCCGCGGACTACTTTATGTGGGAGCATTTTACGACCAAGCCATTGGTGGATAACGGGACTTTTAGAAGATTGGGCGACTGCCCTACCCCATGGCCTTGTTTTGTAATAGCCGCAACAGATGTTTTTCTGGAAAAGGACGCCCAAACCTTACTCCATATTTTAGAGGTAATCAATCTATATACATCTGAATTCAAGCGAATACCGAGCATAGACAGAACTTTGGCAAATAGATATGGTCAGCAATTGGAAGATATTCAAAAATGGCTTTCAATAACCAAGTGGAGTCAAAAACAAATTATTAGTCAAGATGTTGAAAATGTGATAAATACGTTGATTAATTTAAAATTAATAAACAAGTCGATAACAGCTAGTGAAATTTTGGCTTCCGTGTAGTTGCTAGGGTTAAGAAACAGATTCTTACGTGCGTCATGCCTAAGCCGGAACCACTGTGCGCCACCGTTTTCCGGCTCCCTACCAAACTATGGGTTCCTTCCCCATTTGTTGCAACAGTGCATTGGTTTTGCTAAAATGGCGGTTCCCGAACCAATACCCCTTGTTGGCGCTTAAGGGAGAAGGATGACCCGAAGTAAGGATATGGTGTTTGCCCGTATCGATGAGAGCGGCCTTTTTTTTGGCAAATCCTCCCCAGAGCAGAAAAATGAGTCCTTCCCTGTTGCCGGAAAGCTTTCGTATTACAGCATCGGTGAAGGTTTCCCAGCCTTTATTTTGATGGCTCCCAGCTTGATGCGCCCGAACGGTAAGGGTGGCGTTGAGCAGAAGAACCCCCTGTTCCGCCCATGGCTCCAAATTGCCGCTCTTAGGATAGGGCTTGGCAACATCCACCTTTATTTCCTTGAAAATATTGACGAGCGAAGGTGGATGGGGAATCCCGTCCTTTACCGAAAAACAAAGTCCATTGGCCTGATTGGGGCCATGATATGGGTCTTGTCCGATTACTACCACCTTGGTTTCCCAAAAGGCGCTATGGTCAAAGGCGGCAAAAATGTCCTTCCCTTTGGGATAACACGTATGATTTTGATATTCCTTCTTTACAAAATTCGCCAACACTTGGAAATAAGGCTGGTTAAATTCTGTATTGAGTTGTTCTTTCCAACTTGGGTGAATGCTTACGTTCATTGATCTATCTTGTCGATTGAAAGCAATAGTGCTTCTCCCCTCTACAATCGACAAGCCGCCAAGGCAAGCTGTCAAAAAGTATTCGGGGGCACGATTCAAAAATAGTCAAAAACTTTTGTAAAATCAGGATGGATAGGGCTCCGAAAAGTCTATGAAATGAATTCCAAATAACCCGTTTCAAATACTATTATCGGGAAACCTGTTGTTCCAAGGCCTCGTTCTGGGCAAACCGGTATTTCAAGGTATTAAGATAACGCAGGGCATTTCGGTCATTATAATCCGAGTAGGACTTTGAGGCCCAATCCATGGCCTCCACCAAATTCCCATTTATCTCATTGATAATAGCCATATTATAATGGGCCCTACCGGCTATTTTTCGATTGGGATTGTTGATCTCCTTTTCCCAAAGCACTGCGGCTCCATCCCAGTCGCCTGTTTGCGCCCTGCGTTTGGCAATTACAAAATTGTCCGTTCCGCGGACGTAGTAGTCCCTCGAAATACGCGTTCGAAAAGGCAACAAGCGTAGCGCGTAGGAGCTGCCCATGTTTTTGCTCAATTCCACTACACCTTCATTTCTATTGGCAATGGCTTCAACCGCTTTTATCGGATTTACCCCTTTCCCAACCGCTGCTAGACCCTCATTGAAAACAAACTGATCTACAATGTGTTTTTCCGCAGGATAGTATATACGCCATCCGTTCTTCACCAAAGTCTGTAGGCGTACTTCATGAGCAGGAATGGGTACATTTATACCGATATTATTCGGTAATTGCATGGTAGTCATAGCGTAGGAGACCTTGGTATCCGTATCATAGAAGGCCAAGGAGAAAATGGCGTCTACCTGATGCGTTTCGCATAGGGATTCAATCTTTTCCCAAGAAAGAGTCGCCGGAAATACCCCTAGCCCCTTGCCAACATCGGCATCCGACAGGATTTTTATGTGTTCAAAGGAATCATGACGCTCCAGCTCGTCCCTAAGGGCAGTAACCGCTGCTTCAGCTCCCTTTTTATCCAACTCAAGCCCTTCGGCAGAAAGTATTTTGTCTATCTTATCCAAGGTTTGATTCCCCTCGGAAGGTACACTTCTATTGATTATACCAATATTGACAACTTGATTCGGCAGATGCACCGGAGCGGGCTCCAAAGCCCCCATGGTCAGTCGGTTGGTTGAACTACAGGATGAAACCAGCAAGATTAGGCCAAAGTAGATGGCGAGTAGGTTAAGATTTTTCATTGGGATGAAATGGTTTATGCCTGCCAACAATGTTGGGGAGGCATTAGGTTTGTACTAAAACTTCAAAATACCCTAAAATATTGCCCTTGCCCACGGTTTTCCAAGTGATTGGCAATCCGTACCTTTGCCATCGGTTAAAAAAACCAAGATGGACAACACCTTGAAAAAAGCAATTCAAGATCTTGAATTACCTACCGTATTACAGCACGTATCCGCCCGTTGCACAACGGAATTGGGCAAGGAAAAGGCATTGTCCATTGGCCCCATGTACGAACATAAAGCCATTGTGGAAGCTTTGGGACAGACTTCGGAATACGTATCTTCCTTAATAAGCGATAACCGTATTCCCAATCATGGCTTTGATTCCATTAATGGAGATTTAAAACTACTTCATATAGAAAACACAACGCTTGAAATCAGTGGTTTTCGGAGAATGGGTTCCATCTGCAATACGGTGGGGGACCAAAAAAAATTCTTGACCAAATTCAAGGAGTATTACCCACTTTTATTTGTAAAATCGCAGAAAATTGAGCCCAATACCGAGATTCCCGCTGCTATTGATTCGGTCATCGATCGTTTCGGGGAGGTCAAGGATAGGGCTTCCGAGGCACTTTTTCGAATACGTCGCGAAATACTTCAGGTCAAAGGAAAAATAAGCCAAAGTTTTGCATCGGCCCTGAATGCGTATCAAGGGTCGGATTACCTCGATGAAATCCGGGAATCGGTGGTGGAAAACCGCCGGGTACTTGCCGTAAAGGCCATGTACAGAAGAAAAGTAAAGGGCACCGTAATGGGCACCTCCAAAACCGGAAGCATCGTATACATAGAACCCGAAGCAGCATTGCGGTACAGTCGGGAACTCAACAATTTGGAATTCGATGAAAAGGAAGAGGTACAACGGATTTTAAACGAATTAACGAATGTTATCCGTCCCTTTGCCCCATTACTATCTGAGTACCAAGAATTTTTGGCCTTTATGGATGTTACCGCCGCAAAGGCAAAATACGCTTCGGAAATCAATGCACTGATGCCCGAGATCAATGAAAATCGACGCCTATTCTTGCGTGACGCCTATCATCCCCTACTCTATTTGGCCAATAAGCGAAAAGGTGAAAAGACCTGGCCGCAGACCATTGAGTTGCATCAAGAAAACCGTATCATCGTGATATCCGGACCCAATGCCGGGGGGAAAAGTATAACCCTTAAGACCATTGGGCTACTTCAAATCATGCTTCAAAGTGGGTTGCTTATTCCGGTGCATGAACGCAGTTCCGTCTGTCTTTTTGATCAAGTTCTTACAGATATTGGCGACAATCAATCCATTGAAAATCATTTAAGTACGTACAGTTACCGGCTTAAAAACATGAATAGGTTCCTAAGAAAGTGTAATGGAAATACACTATTTCTTATCGATGAGTTTGGCACCGGAAGCGATCCGGAATTGGGCGGCGCCCTGGCCGAGGCCTTTCTAGAGGTTTTTTATGAACGGGAAGCCTATGGGGTAATTACCACGCACTATGCCAATTTAAAGGCTTTGGCCAACGAACTGCCCCATGCCACCAATGCCAATATGCTTTTTGATGGGAGGACCTTGGAGCCCACCTTCCAATTGGTACTTGGGGAAGCCGGCAGTTCTTTTACGTTTGAGGTGGCACAGAAAAATGGTATTCCGTACAGCCTCATCAATAGGGCAAAGAAGAAGATAGAGCGTGGTAAAGTACGTTTTGATGCCACTATAGCCAAATTGCAAAAAGAACGCAGCAAAATGGCTAAAACTGGTTCTAGACTACAGGAAGAGGAGTCCAAGGCAAGGCAGGAGGCAGCCCGATTGGAAAAATTGAACGCAAAAATCAAGTCCAAGTTGGAAAACTATCAAGAACTCTATGATCATGACCAGCGGATGATCCAACTGGGCAATAAGGTCAACAGAGCTGCCGATCGTTACTTCCGAGACAAGAAAAAAAGGCCGTTGGTATCGGAATTGCTGCAAATCGTGGAGACGGAGAACAGCAAGCGCAAAAAGAAATCCGCTCGAGAAGCCAAAGCGGAACGTACCAAGAAGGCCCAGGTGGCCCAAGAAGTACAAAAGGAGGTCCGAGTCATCCGGGCAAAAAAGAAAGTAGAGAAAAAAAAAGCGGCCCAACGGGAAAAGAACAAGCCAAGACCCATTTTCAAAGTTGGTGATCGTGTGCGGATGCAGGATGGGAAAGCCGTGGGAAGCATCGATAAACTGGAAAAGAACAAGGCTGTGGTCAATTATGGGGTTTTCACCACCAACGTGAGCGTGGATCAGTTGGAATTGGTCCCGGGCAAAAAATAATGCCTTTGCCATAATTAGCTATCGTTCAAGAACAACCAAAGATCCTTAAAAAAACAGCCGATACCCAAGTTGTTGAATCCACAACTTTAGATACCGACTGTAAATTAAATGGGATAGCTAATGGATTGTTTTAGTTGGCTTCTACTGAAATGGTTTTGCAAAAGCCCAAGAAATCACGTTCCGAACAGAAAACTCTAAAGTCTTCCTCGTTTCTGATGTAACCTAAATCAAATTCTCCCATTCTGTCCCATTGGAACAAGGCGTTCTGAAGGTCGAATTGAACCAAAACATCATACGCACCGTCCGGAGGGCTTCCACTTACACGTTTATCATTGTTCACTACAAAATATCCTGTCCGTAACTCATCATTACTACCTCTCAACTTGTAAATGAAACGGAAACGGGAATCATAGTTAGACTCATTTTCGACTACAATATTCTTATGTTGAAATCTGAAGGGCTCACATTTTTCTACCGTATAATCCGTGGTATAGCCCATTTTCGCTAGAGTATTGTCTTTCAAATACCGAATCGTGTAGGCAATGGGAACTCCCGGATTATTTCTGCTATACACTGCATTTCCGCCGGTTATAACACTGTTCAAGGCACCAAATCCCGTATTGATATCGGCCAAACTGATCGCCTCGGAAGCGGCTTCGGCATTCCCACCAATAGTGACTACGGTAACACTGGAATTCTTTAGTACTTCGTCATACTTGGATTCCAATGAACCAGCTGCACGATAGCCTCCAGCATATTCCAATACGGCATCGAGTTCAATCGAAGTGTCCTCCTCCGTGGTCTGCATACGGACCATAATGACCCTTCCGTAGGAAACGGAACTTACATATGCAGGAGGTGTATCGGAATCAAAGGCGGCCTCTGCCTGCTCTTTAGTGACTTCCGGTGCAAATACACTTGCCGCTGAACTTGGGGTATCCATGGTAACCGTATAAAACACTTGTTTGAAAACAATAGCGGCAGTTCGTTCGATACTGCTACTTTCATATTCAAATTGTGATGCCAAGGAACCACTGGCCCATTCCACATTCAACCCAACATCCAAACTAAACTGTTTTGAAGAGTAGGATGTAGTAGCTTGGTAGGACGAGTTTGCAGCATTTACATACCCTTCCTGATAGGCATTGGCATTCCACCATTCCAAAGCATTGTCAATATTGGATTGTACAGAGGAATTCGTTGGATCTTCCACTACTATGGTCCCCTGCTCCCCAATACCCGGAAGATCGACACTTAGCGTTACGGCGGACCTGCCCAAGGTCAAAGGGTCCGGGGCGCCGTCCAACATACCTTCGTTTCCAATGACAAGCGCACCGGGAAAGATTACGCCGTTTGTAGGCCTCAAAATGGCCACATCATCAAAATTGGATTCTAGGCTATAGTCCGATATCCTACATTCGGTTATCCAACCTAAGGTTGGACCTTGATTGTCGTTCCTGCTACCCGTTTCTTCACGGTCCGGTACTAAGGATCCGGTATTTTGTACATTCAATAGTGCGTCTGGATCATAGGTAAGATTTGTAATTAACGAGTTTATGTCCTCCAGGTTATCTTCATTTTCATTACCTCCCGGGTTTTCCCCACCATTGTTTTCCCCTCCACCTTCCGCTGGTGGTGGATCTACGGGACTCTCATCCTTGCTACAGGAAGTTATCGCGCTTACAGAAATGGCCAATACTAAGATGGACATCATTTTGATTTTTGGGATAATTGCTTTCATAATTTTTTTGGTTTTAAAGGATTCAACGACTCGAAACTAGCCTCAAATCAATGCGATACCTAATTATGTCCATGGACAAAGCATGGACGTAATTAGCAGTATTACGGTATTTCCTACATAGACAGTCCATATTTTGGTTTTGGTTTTTTTTAATTTAAAGTATTGAAAATCAATATTTTAAAATATTATTAAGAAGGTATAGTATTTTAAAAACCATGGACAAAGCATGGACAACGTCCTTTTTAGATATGGATTGGTGTTTTAACGTACTACATTAATTAAGTAACTTAGAACAAACTAATATGTATAGCTTTACCATGATCAAACTACCTATTTGGATATTCGTTATCGCTCTTTCCCTAATCAAAGTCCAAGGTCAAATCCAAAAAAAGGCGGATAGTCTACTTTCTATTTACAATTCCACTAACACAATTGAAACAAAAGTGGATTTACTGGAATCTCTTATAGACAATTACATTTATAATGATACGGATAAGGCAAAGGCTTACATTCAAGAATTGGTCTCCATTTCAGACAAGGAGAATTATGAAGCGGGCATAATTTTGGGTCAATTGAACCTTGGTTACTATTATTATAGCATTGAAAAGATGGATTCCGCATCATTTCACCTAAATAGGACTTTGGATCTAGCGAAGAAAAAAAACAAAAAAGTCGGTGTGGTAGAGGCACTTTCCAACCTTTCACTGGTTCAAGGGCACAATGGGGATTATGTCTCGGCCATACGGCTTATGGACTCTGTCGCCGGAATGTATTTAGATCAGGGGGATTATCTTAACTATGGTGTTTCTATCAACAACTCCGCTGCCCACTATTACGATAAAGGAGACTACCTAAAGGCCATGCAAGGTTATCGGAAGGCACTGAAGATTTTGGATACCATTCCGCGCGAACCTTATAGAAAAGCCGATGTACTTCGCAACATTGGAAAACTAAACACCAGGCAAGGAAACCAAAAGCAGGCACTGGACTATTTTGGGCAAGCCCTTGAAACGTATTTGGACATAGAGGATTATGTATACGCCGCTTCCACCTTTACCGACATGGGAAGCGTTCATTCGGATCTAGGAGATGAAAACAAGGCCCTTGAATTCCATAAAAAGGGATTGGAGATTAGCCAATTAAGCAAAAACAATTCCGTGTCCATTATTTCTTATGGAAACATTGGAATAGCTTACAAAAACCTAGGGAAATATGATATGGCCATCGAAAATCTCAAAAAATGTCTAGCGTATGATAGACAAGAACTTTCGGATATCAATGAGGTTATCTATTTGTACCACATTGGCAACTCTTTTACGTACAAAAAGGAATTCTCTACAGCGGAAAAATATCTAAATGAAGCAATCTCACTTGCGGAAAAAGGAGAAATAGGCAACGAGCTCCTTAACGCCTTGGATTATAGAGCATTCAACTCTGAGCAAAAAGGGGAACCACAATCCGCTTTGGTTGATATTAGAGCATCCCAGACTATAAAAGACAGTCTATTCTCCACCGAAAAGGCAAAGCAAATCAGTGAGCTTCAAACCGCCTATGAAACCGAAAAGAAGGAAGCCGCCATTGCTCTGCAGCAAGAAGAAATAAAGACTTTGAACGAAAAGGCCAAGGTGGATAAATTGACCAAAGGTCTATATGCCGGGGGCATGTTCACCTTTATCAGCATTTCCGGGTTGTTGTTTTTTGGGTTTAGACAACGTATAAAAAAGAATCGCATAGCACGCGAAAAACAAGAGGAAATCTATCAAAGAGAGATTGAGCATAAACATAAGGAACTGGCCAGCCAGACCTTGCATTTGGTGCAAAAGAATACCTTCATCCAGGAGTTGTTGGAAAACCTGGAAAACATCCGATATTCCCCGGAAAAGTTCAAAATGGAATTCCGACGAATCGTCATGCTACTTAGAAAGGAAAACGCCTCGGACAAGGACTGGGAGGTATTTAAAACATATTTTTCAGAGGTTCACAACGACTTTGACCAAAAGCTAAAGACCTTGTACAACGATATTTCAGAAAAGGAGATTCGTTTGGCCGCCTTTCTACGGATGAACCTGACCACCAAGGAGATTGCGGCTACCCTCAATGTGCTGCCGGACAGTATCCTTAAATCCAAATACCGATTAAAGAAAAAGCTGGGATTGGATAAGGAAATAGATTTGACCAGTTTTTTGAACACTATTTGAATCACAAAACCTTATTTATCCCTTATTACCAGAAAGGAGGATTCAATTAGTAGTAGACGCAATCAAGTGTCGTTGGCACTGAAACTACAAACGAAGTCATTTCTTTTTAAGATACTCTTGGTCATCACTATGCCTAGGCGAGTCAATGTTTCAAAAACAATGCCTAGAATGGTCTGCCCAAAATGAGTTAAACTATTTTCATGCCTTTTTGGATTTTAGAAATTGTTCAAGAATCCGTGCCAAGCCTTTATTGATCCATGCATATTGAGGTTTGGATCAATTACAATTGCTTTTTCCGCATGGACAGCGCAAAGCTCTATACGCCACCCAAAAGTTATAATCTAATAACAATCAATTAGTTACATATATTATTTCAAGAAGGAGGTATCCAGAACCTATGGACAAACTATGGACAGAGACCATCCGCTCGGAGAATGGAGTAAATTGAGGTATCTAAGTTTAACCGGACATGAAAACAAAGCTGTCAACCGTTTTAGCGGGCCTACTATTCCTTTGGTTTGGCTATGGACAAGGCAAGAATCAAATACAGGTGGATAGCCTTTTAAAGGTTTACGAAGCCTCCAACAACATAGAGGGTCAAGTTGAAATACTGGATGATGTCATTGATCTTTTGATTTACAATGATTCAGAAAAGGCGAAGATCTTCATTTTAAAGATGCGTAAAATCTCTAAGGATGCCGAGTATGCAAAAGGCATACTTCAGGGCGATTTTAATTTGGGATACCATTACTTCAATCTGCAGGAAATGGATTCGGCCGAATACTATTTCAATAAAACCCTAGAGCAATCAAAACTAATAAATGACGATTCCTTTGTATCCAGCACGCTGAAAAATTTGTCCATCTTACAGGCACATAATGGGAATTACCCGGAAGCTATACGCTTAATGGACAGCGTTGCAAAAATAAATATAGTGGAAGGAGATTATTTAAGGTATGGTTCGGCGCTCAGTGATAACGGAGTGCACTATTACGAGTTAGGCAATTACCCTAAAGCCATGGAACTTTATAAAAAGGCCTTGACCATCTATGACTCCCTCGACATACGAACCTATCATAAAGCAGATTTGTTCAGGAACTTGGGCAAGCTACATAGTGTAATGGCCAACAACGAAAAGGCCATCACTTATTTTGAACAAGCCATTACTGTGTACAAGAGGTTGGAGGATAATTATTTCCTTTCCAATACCCTAGTGGATATGGGCAATGTCTACTCCTCCCAAAAAAAACACGCTGCTGCCATAAAAAAATACCAGGAAAGCCTGGAAATGGCCTTGGCCTATACTTTCCCATCCCCAGAAATCATTGCCTATGGCAACATTGGTAATGAGTACCTGAATTTAAAAGACTACCCAAAAGCCGTGGAATATCTTGAAAAAGCGGTTAGTAAGGGAAAAGAAATTTCCGCTACCAACAACTGGATTACAGACCTGGCGAACCTTGGTCGGGCCTATGCCCTTACGAAAAGGTTTCAGAAAGGAGTCATTTTATTGGATAAGGCCGTAAACTTGTCCGATTCTATTGGGGTCTCCAACGAATTACAAAATACCCTTTACAAAAGAGGTTTGGTCTATGAACAAAACGGAGACCTCCAGAAAGCCATCCTAGATTTCAAAAGATCGAGAGTTATCAGTGATAGTTTATTCTCCAAAGAGAAGGCAAAACAAATCGATGAGTTACAGACCTTATATGAAACCGAACGTAGGGAAGCAGAAATTGCATTAAAAGAAGAGGAAATCAATACATTGAACGAAAAGGCTAAAGTGGATAGACTCAGCAAAGGGCTGTATGCGGGAGGCATGTTTACCTTCATTGCCGTTTCCGGTCTATTGTTTTTTGGGTTTCGTCAACGTATAAAGAAAAACAGAATAGAACGTGAAAAGCAGGAGCAAATCTACAGACAGGAAATTGCCCATAAAAAGAAAGAGCTCGCCAGCCAGACATTGCATTTGGTCCAAAAAAACACTTTCATTCAGGAACTTCTGGGCAACCTTCAAAGTATAAAAAATGACCCGGATCGTTTTAAAGTGGAATTCAGACGTATCGTCATGCTACTTAAAAAAGAAAATGCCTCGGACAAGGACTGGGAAGTCTTCAAAACCTATTTTGCTGAGGTGCATAACGACTTTGACCAAAAGCTAAAGACCTTATATAACGATATTTCGGAAAAAGAAATCCGATTGGCGGCTTTTTTACGGATGAACCTGACCACCAAGGAAATTGCCGCGACCCTCAATGTGCTGCCGGACAGCATCCTCAAGTCCAAATACCGATTAAAAAAGAAATTAGGCTTGGAAAAGGCGACCGATTTGATCAAGTTCTTAAATACGTTATAAAAGTTAGGTCAACAAATTTTCCCTATCGTATCTTTGTAGGGTGGAAAAGGATAAGAAAGTTATTCTCTTTGATGGAGTTTGCAATCTTTGCAATAACTCCGTTCAATTCATTATAAAACGGGATAGGAAGGATGTATTTCGCTACGCGGCCCTGCAAAGTGAAATAGGTAAAGAACTCCTTGCGGAACGAAATATTGACACCTCAAAGGTAGATTCCATCATTCTTATAGAGCCCGGGGTCGCTTTTTACACCAAATCCGATGCAGCTCTGGAAATAGGGCGGTCTTTTGGGGGAGCTTGGATATTATTATCTGTATTTTACTTGATTCCCAGTTCGTTACGTAATATCGTATACGATTTTGTAGCCAAAAATAGATACCGTTGGTTTGGTAGAAAGGACGCTTGTATGATACCTACCCCCGATTTAAAGGCGAAGTTTTTGGGTTAAATAAGCCAAAGGAATACTTCCCTCATTGCAATCCGCTGTTCACCCACTATAGATTGCCAAATCTTGTTGTTGGAGTTATGTTTATCGTCAACTTAAAAACGATAACTATGCGTAATCTGTTCTTTCTCCTACTAATTTGCCCATTCTTAATCTTTGGAAATGACAAAAAAATTTCTTCTAAAATAAAAGAAGTAACCGTTTATTTGGGCGGAGCCAATGTTACTCGTACAGCAGAATGTAATTTGCCTTATGGTCGCTCGGAAATTACATTAACTGGACTTTCAACCAAAATTGATGAAAGTAGCATCCAAATTTCCGGTTTGCAAACAGCATCCATACTTTCCATGTCATATGACATCAACTACTTAGTTAAAGAAGGTGAAAATACAGAATCATTGATGTTGCAGCAAAAAATAGATGCACAGGAATTACAAATAGCACTATTAAAAAACAGAATTTCTGGTCTCGAAGAGGAGGAACAGATAATTCGCTCAAACCGCTCTTTGGGTAACAGGGTTGAATCTCTGAATTTAGACAAAATCAAAGAAGTAAGCATATACTATAGGCAACGTATAACGGCCATTAAAGACGAGATATTTAAAACGAATCAAAAAATTAACGGCCTTCAGCTGGAAATACGAAAAATCCAAAAACAAATGGCAGAAATGAACAATATCCCGGAAAAAGAGCAGGGAGAAATTAAAATAAAGTTCGATTCGCCGGTAGCCAGTAGATTCAAATTGATTTTTTCCTATCAAGTTTCAGATGCTGGTTGGATTCCCAACTATGATATTAAATCCAGTGGCATCAACAATCCTTTGAGCCTAGGTTACAAAGCATATGTTTATCAAAAAACGGGAACGGACTGGAACAATGTAAATATTACCTTATCAACAGGAAGCCCAAATATTAACGTTTCCAAACCTAACTTGGGAACCAAGTATTTGAATTTTACCAATTCCTATCAAAAACTGAGAGAAGAAACCACAACCAAAAAGCAACGGTACGTCTACAATCCGACGGTAAAACAGGTTACGGGCACCGTTTCTGACGAATCTGGCGCTCCTTTACCCGGTGTAAATATTGTCATAAAAGGTACATCTAAAGGTACCCAGACTGATTTCGATGGTTATTTTACCCTCGATGCACAAAACGGAAGAGATTTGGTAGTGTCATACATCGGCTTCGAAACTGAGGAATTACCCATCTACTCCTCAATCATGAATATTAGACTAAATGAGGATGCACAAGTTTTGGATGAGGTGGTAGTCGCTGGTTATGGTAGTAGTTCCAAAAATGCTATGACCGGGGCGGCGAGTTCTGTTTCGGCAGAACAAGTTTTACGGGGAAAAGTAGCCGGATTACATACAAACAGTACTTCCGGCATTAAACTACGTGGAATTTCAAAAATTAGAAAAAATTCAAATCCTCTTTATGTTATCGATGGTACAATAATCTCTCCCGAAGATATGGCTGAAATTGATCCAGCAGTCATAGCATCGGTGGAGGTTTTGAAGGGTACGAACGCCAATGCGCTCTACGGTTCTAGAGGCGCTAATGGAGTAATAGTTATGACTACCCAAAAAAGTAATGTGCAAGATGAAGTTACCAATACCAAGTTCGTCATTAAAAAACCACATTCCATCGTTTCGGATGGAGATGTTACGGTAATTGAAATAAATACATTTATGATGGACGCCCAGTACGAATACTACGCTGCCCCTATAGTCAATGAAAATGTATTCTTAACCGCAAAGTTCAAGGGTTGGGAAAAACACCATCTTCTCCCTGGTGAAGCTAGTATTTATTTTAAAGGCACTTATGCCGGAAAAACTAGTATCGATCCTTATACTACCAATAAGGAAATGACTTTATCCTTGGGAGTTGACCCAAATATTACGGTAACCCGAAAGCAGAACAAAAATTTTAAAAGTAAATCGTTCATGGGCAACAACCGTATTTTGGATCGTACTTATGATTTGGAAGTTAAAAACAATAAAGTAGTTGCAATCAATTTGAGGTTAATGGACAGGATACCTATTTCCCAAAACAAGGAAATTAAAGTAGACAACATTGAAATCAACTCTGCCAACTATGAAAATAAAAAAGGTTTGTTGGTCTGGAACTTAAGCTTGAAACCCCAAGAAACTAGAATTGAAACCTTTTCATTTCAAATAAAATATCCTAAATACAAGCGAATTTCTCTATAAAGTCAATAGAACCTACTTTTCTAAGAGGGTAGGTTCGGATGTCATTCAGATATGCTGCTACTTCAAATTATTCAAGATAAAATCGAGTGTTTTGTTTTTGTTCAAGTTTTGTCCATAGGCCAAGTTTGTATGGCTAATCTTCTTGGCCAGTCCCAAATCAAAAAGATGCTCAATGTCTTTTTCACGTTCCAAGGTTACCTTCCCGGTAAGCAATACATCCATGGACTTTTGCTTGCTGTAGCGCTTGTATATTTTTCGAAGTCCGCTTAGATATAGGTGGTCTTTGGTAAAGCCCCCTCCCCTATGTGCCCTAAGCGTAATGGTAAAAGCGGCGTGACGATTGAGCTTGTATTGATTATGGATCATATCAAAAGTATCCGCAAAGCTATATCCCTTGATCAAACTATCCGAAGCTAATACGCGATAGGCCAATTCCTTCAAACGCTTCAACGTCAAAGCCCCGCTCATATATTCACTAAAAACTGCCAAACCTTCTTGGGTTTCCTCATTTTTTGGGAAACCGTTGGAGAATATTTTTAGCGGTTGTACCAAACCGTTAAATGTTGTGACCAGATGCACCCCGATTTCATGGTTGGCCAAAGTGTGCAGTTCGTTCTTACTGAACTTCACATTTTTTTTAATCAATAAAGTCCTGGAAATGTTGCTAACCATGGCCTCAGCCGCAATATGGGTAGAAAATTTAATGTTTAGGGGAAATTCGTACCGCTTTACAAAATCTTGAAAATAGGCCTTGGCTTCATAACAATCAAACCGTTTCTCCATTTCATCTGAAATAGGTTCGTCATCAAAATGTAATATAAATTTGGCGTTTTGCACGTCCCTTTCCGTAGGCGTCCCATATACTTGGAGCGAATTGTAATAAAATGATTCTCCCTCTCCTATGGTCTCAATGCATTCCACCATATTGGAATAGAAATAGATAGTATCCCTATACAGTTTCCTAACTTGGGGGTCGGAAATCTGTTCCAAACGTTGTGAAAAAAAGAGCCGATGCAGTTTATAAGGGTCAAACTTTAGCTTCGGATATCTGAATTTGGGTTCACATGTATATTTTGAAGTAAAAAACCGCTGCTTTTCCTTTTCTATATTTAAGGGGTTTACATGGCCTAGCAACTCTATTTTCTTTACCAATCCATCCAAACGGTCATCAATTTCGAACAAACTGGCATATTCCTGCTCAATTTCGGTACGTTCCGCTTCCTCTATCATAACTTTTCTTCCAAAAATTCCTTGACCTGCAAAGGTATCAATTCTTTTAATTGCTCCTCCACTGAGCGCACTACTTCCGGGTAATGAATTCCGGTAAGCTCATCACAGTAAACCTTGGCAATTTCCGTGGCAAGGACCAAGGAATGATCAAAATTAGCAGTAATGTATTTTAAAAAATGACCATTTCCCTGAAAGGTATCGTTGATTTTTGAGGAAGAAGATATCCCGTTTGGCAAATCGATATTTCCCAGTTTTTGGCTCCATGAAGATACCGTCTCCCCAAATCGTTTCGTATTGATATTGATGGTTCCCAAGTTCCAAGTAGGTACTTCCCTCTCCCATCGTTTCCAATTGTAGCTGTGCATATCAAAAATTAGGGCCCTGCCATGTTTTGATTCTATTTTCCCGATTAGAGCACGTACAACCCGGTAAAAATTGTCATGTTTCTCCAAACTATGTCTTCTTTCAGAAGCCGGCAAGGGACTTTTCCATAATTGCTTTCCCCATGCAGTATCAAAAACGGCGGTTTGCGGCGGTCGGTTCAGATCATACTCAAATCGGCTATCGCACCCTGCAATTACTATGGGGTGCGATTGTACCATTGCCTTGGTGCAAGGATCCTCCTCGTACCAGCGCTCATATTCCGTGTGCAAACAGTTTTCCCAGAGTGATTTCCGAAATTGATGTCCATCATGGACGGCCCCACAAACGTACGGAGCGTAATCTTCTATTTTAAGGGTAAAGGAGTAATCTTCGGAAACCGCCTCAAAAGGGATTTCCGATTGAATCAATGCGATTATATTTTTTATGGAAAGTCTACGCATTTTCAACCTCGTCCCGTAGTCTGGAACGTCTTTGGAAAGCTTTAAGCTTATCCATAACCTTGCTTTCTACAAAATCGATGACCTTGGACTGAATTTTTGTTTTGTACACCTTGTTCATATAGGTGACGCCACCAGGAGACATCACATTGACCTCGACCAACTTGCCTCCGATAACATCTATCCCCACAAAATATAGACCGTCTTTTACCAGTTTAGGGCCAATTTGTTTACAAAGTGCCTTTTCATGTTTTGTTAAACTATGCTTGGCCACGGATCCGCCTGCCGAAACATTAGAGCGATGATCATCCGAACCGGGTACGCGTTTCATAGCTCCAATGGGTTCGCCATTGAGCAGAAGAATACGTACATCACCTTGATCAGCACCTTCAATATATTCTTGAAGTATTACATAGTTAGATGTTCCATCCGAGTTAGTTACGTAAAAGTCTAGAAGCGATTTAATATTACTCATTGCCGACTTCTCTATGAGAATCACCCCTGATCCGCCAAAACCGTTCAATGGTTTTAAAATCATCTTCTCCGATTTGGATTCCTTAATCTGGCGTAAGAGGTAGTTTTTATTTTTGGACACATGTGTAACCGGGATGATGTTACTATGGGAATCTCCAAAAGCGGCCGTATACAATTTGTTATTGGCCTCTCGAAGTCCCTGTAACGAGTTCACTATGAAAACATCGTCCTTGACCGAATCCAAGAAATTGAGCATAATGGGGTCCAAAGGTGGATTGGCCCGCATGAAAATAACATCAAACCCTGCCAAGGGCAACATCTCTTCCCGAATGTCTGCCTGTTTATAGAAGGATTTCAGGCTACTTGAAACTTTTTCCATCCGATTGATTACCGTACAAAAGGCATTGGTAACACTATTGCGAATGGTGAGGTTGGCCGGACTACATAGCGCCACTCCATGATTTCGTTTCACACATTCATGGATCAACGCCAAGCTGGTATCATTTTCGGGATCGATTTCCTCCCAAGGATACATTAAAAAACAAATGTTCATCTCTTTTGCTGTTTAATTTTTTGAAATTACCTCTTCCAAATGGTCGTCCCATTCCTTTGGATGGGGTTCGCCCAATTTGCCGACGGATTTTGCAACCACCATTGACACGGTTGCATCACCTGTAACGTTCACTATGGTACGGCACATATCGAGGGGGCGGTCCACCGCAAAAATCAACGCCAAGGCTATAGGGTACAAATTAGGTGGGAAACCGATAGATTCCAATACAATGACCAACATCACCATACCCGCGCCGGGTACCGCCGCTGAACCAATGGAAGCCAAAAGTGCGGTAAGCACAATGATGATCTGATTACTGAACAACAAGCCTTCTGGCCATAGGACCTGCATGGCAAAAACTGCCGCTACTCCTTGGTACAGGCTGGTACCATCCATATTGATCGTTGCACCCACGGGCAGTACAAAACTGGACACCTCCTTATCCACTCCTATGTGCTCCTCTACCCTTTCCATGGTTACTGGAAGGGTCGCAGCACTGGAACTCGTGGAAAAGGCCAATAATTGTGCAGGACTTATTTCCTTTAAGAACCAAAAAGGATTCTTTTGGGTATAGGTTGAAACCAGAATGGTATAAAAGACGATCATCAAAAATAATCCCAGTACCACGACACCGGCATATTTGAGAAGTGCCACCAACAAGTCGGAATCCCCGGAGGAGGCCACTACATTGGCCAACAGGGCAAAAACTGCATAAGGGGCGGTCAACATAATAAGATCTACCATTTTTAGGACCACCTCATTTAGGGCGTCAAACAATTGCTTCAGGGGCCTAGCTCTTTCTTCACCTATCAATAACATGGAAATGCCCATAAAAATGGTAAAAAATATCACCTGCAGCATGAGTGCATTTTCGCTCATCGCCTTTACCGCATTGTCGGGAACCATATCTTCCAGGAATTGTAGCGGACCACTTTCCTTTTGTTTTAGTGCTTCATCCAATTTGGAGGTAACACCGCTATCCGAGGCATAGGTTTCCGAAAGCTTGGCAACCGTATCCTCGGAAATACCATTGCCAGGTTGCAATAGGTTTACCAACAAGAGACCGATGGTGATGGCTATTACGGTAGTAAAAACATAAATACCAATAGTCCTTAGCCCTATGCTTTTAAACTTGGATATGTCCTTAAGGTCGGATATTCCCTTTATCAAGGAAGCCAGAATTAAAGGAATTGCAATAAGTTTTAGCAACTTAACGAAAATAGTGCCCCATGGTTTTATCCAATCGGAAACAAATTCACGTCCCCAATCCGGATAGGTCATGACAAAGCCGAAAATCAGCCCTAAAATCATACCGATTAGGATCTTCCAATGCAATTCCATTTTCCGCATACCTGATAAATTTGTGAAGTAAGATACTATTTTGGAGGGAGAACCCCTAGAAAGCGGATTACAATTTTATGGTCCGGTTGATAAGTGCATAATCCGCCAGGACCAAAGCTGCCATGGCCTCAACAATGGGCACTGCCCTGGGCACCACACAGGGATCATGACGACCTTTCCCTTGGGTCTTTACGGTGTTGCCTTCTTTATCAATGGTCTCGTAACCCTGGATTACTGTGGCTACTGGTTTAAAAGCTACATTGAAATAGATATCCATTCCATTACTTATCCCGCCTTGTACACCTCCACTATGGTTGGTTTTTGTGGAACCGTCGGAATTGAATTGATCATTGTGTTGGCTGCCTTTCATTTTTACCCCGGCAAAACCACTTCCATATTCAAAGCCTTTTACCGCATTAATGGACAGCATGGCCTTTCCCAACTCGGCATGGAGCTTATCAAAAACAGGCTCCCCAAGACCTATGGGGACATTCTGGATAACGCAGGTAATAATTCCGCCTATGGTGTCCCCCTCTTTTCGGATTTCCTTGATGTACTCTTCCATACGCTTTGCGGTATCCGGGTCAGGGCAACGTACCGGGTTGGATTCAATAAGCGAAAAATCCAGCTCAGTATAGGGCTTATCCAAGGTAAGCGTTCCTACCTGTGATACGAAGGCATTGATACGTACATCCTTTAAAAATTGCTTGGCAATAGCTCCTGCAACTACCCTACTGGCAGTTTCCCGGGCAGAACTACGCCCCCCTCCCCTATAATCGCGAAAACCATATTTTTTGTCATATACATAATCCGCATGGGATGGCCTGTAGGAATCTTTGATATGCGAATAATCCTTGGATTTCTGGTTTGTGTTGTAAATAGCAAAACCGATAGGTGTCCCCGTAGTCCTTCCTTCAAAAATTCCGGAAAGAAAATCCACCTTGTCCGGTTCCTTTCGCTGGGTTACGATGGCGGATTGTCCCGGTCTTCGACGATCCAACTCTTTTTGCACGGCCTCAAGATCCAATTCCAATCCTGCCGGACATCCGTCCAGCACCCCTCCAATTGCAATTCCGTGAGATTCACCAAAAGTAGTTAGCTTAAAACTATTTCCGAAGGTATTTCCGGCCATTATTTAGGATTATAGTATATGTGACTTTACAGCGTACACATATCAATTTTCAACAAAGGCCAAAGGTAAATCTTAAATCAGAGATACAAAAATTCATCTTGGGCTTAATATTCGCTTAACAATTTAACCGCATAGGTAATGTAAACTTAACAGTATACCAATCAATTATTGATTTCAAATTCATTTTCAAGTTATACCTATAGGTTTATTTTGTAAGAAATTTATCTTTCGTCCAGCGAAAAATGAATAACAAATTGCACCCCACACAAAAAGGATGACCCTTACATAGTATATTGGAACTACAGATGAAAAAGCGAAAAATAGACCTAGTGGTTATTTCCGATGTGCATTTGGGAACTTATGGATGTCATGCCGATGAACTTATCGCCTATTTAAATAGTATTCAACCCAGTAAATTGGTTCTTAACGGCGACATAATCGATATCTGGCAATTTAGCAAAAGGTATTTCCCCCCTTCTCACATGAAAGTTCTTCGCAAAATTATCGGAATGGCCTCCAAAGGAACTGAGGTGTTCTATATTACCGGGAATCATGACGAGGTCTTGAGAAAGTTTAGTGACACCTCAATGGGCAATCTTCATATTACCAACAAGTTGGTTTTGAATCTGGATGGAAAAAGAGCCTGGTTTTTTCATGGAGACGTGTTCGATGTCTCTATACAAAATGCAAAATGGCTGGCCAAGTTAGGGGGTTATGGCTATAGCATGCTCCTTTTAATAAATCGCTTCGTCAACTGGATACTCACTAAAATGGGTCGAGAACGCTATTCGTTGTCCAAAAAAATAAAGAATAGTGTAACAAGCAACTTAAAATATGTTCGGGACTTCGAACAAACAGGCGTGGATATCGCGATTGAAAATCATTACGATTATGTAATCTGTGGACATATTCATCAACCTAAAAAGGAAATCCATGTGACCAAAAAAGGGAAATGCACCTATCTGAATTCCGGGGATTGGGTGGAAAACCTTACAGCTTTGGAATATTCATTTAAGCGCTGGAAAATCTATAAATACAACCAGGACAAGCTCTCGCCATTTTTTGCCGATGAGGAACTGAAGGAAATGGACATGCATGAACTCATTGCCTCAATCACGGCAAAAAAAGAAGAGGAAGAAAAAAGTAAGGGCAAAAAGGGAGAGAAATCCTTAGATGAGGGCCTCCTTTAATATGGAAACAGGATGTTTGGCCGTTCTTCCGGTACCGTCATAAATCTGGTGCCTACAACTGGTTCCGTTCGCAGCAATTATTACATCATCCTCCGATTTTCTAACAGCTGGAAACAACTTTAGCTCCCCAACCTCCATACTAACTTGATAGTGTTCCTGTTCATATCCAAAGGACCCCGCCATACCACAACAACCCGAAGGAATTATGGACACCTTATAGTTTTCTACCAAGTTTAGGATATCGAAAGTGACTTTTTGATTGCTCAATGCCTTCTGATGACAGTGGCAATGTATTTTGATCGTTTGAGGGTCTTTGGTGAAACTCTCCTTGCCAATTTTTCCCTTTTCGATTTCCTTGGAAAGAAACTCTTCAAATAAATAAACATTTGATGCCACAGCTTTTGTCGTCTCCGTATCGGAAGAAAAACGTTTTAGCTCATCGCGAAATGTTAAAACAGCAGAAGGTTCCAGACCCACAACTGGAATTCCGGCGTCTACCAATGTTTTAAGACTACCTATGTTTTCCAAAGCCAATTTTTTTGCTTGTTTTAAAAAACCCTTTGAAATATAGGTACGCCCGCTCTCCGCATAAAATAGTTGGACATCATAACCCAAACGTATAAATACCTCAATGGCATCCTTGCCCAAGTCGGTATCCAGGTAACGTGTAAACTCATCAATGTATAAAGCAACTATTTTCTTATTTGTAGTAAATTGATTTTTAAATACTTGAAGGTATCTATCAAAATTAAAACTTGATACTTTGGGAAGCTGTCTTTCCTTAGCTACTCCAGCTGATTTTTTTAGTAGTCCACTTAAAACAGAAGAGCTATATATCGCATTCGTCAATCCTGATACCTTACTGCCCAACCTATTCAATTGAGTGTTGTGGGCAAAAAGTTTGGAGCGCAAAGAATAGCCGTTGCTTTCCTGATATTGATATAGGAATTCTGCTTTGAGCGTGGCGATATCCACATTGCTCGGACATTCACTTGAGCAGGCTTTGCAACTTAAGCAAAGGTCAAAGACCTCTTTCAATTCCTTTTGGTCAAACTTATTGGTTTTGTCGGACGTAGTTAGAAATTCCCGCAAGGCATTCGCCCTGCCCCTAGTTGTATCTTTTTCGTTCCTTGTGGCGTGATAACTAGGACACATACCGCCCTTCATATGCTCGGATTTCCTGCAATCCCCACTTCCATTGCATTTTTCAGCAGCCCTGAGAATACCTTTACTATCGGAAAAGTCCAGCAACGTTTCGATCTCAGGTTCCTCCCTATCAATTTCATAGCGTAGGGATTCATCCATGGGATAGGCATCTACTATTTTTCCAGGATTAAATATGTTATTTGGGTCAAAATAGGTCTTTATTCGCCTTAAAAGCTCATAATTGTCTTTCCCAATCATCAAAGGAATAAATTCAGCGCGCACAATACCATCCCCGTGCTCCCCGCTAAACGACCCCTTGTATTTTTTGGTAAGCCTGGCCACGTCGGTCGTTATCTTTCTGAACAAACCAACATCTCCTGATTTTTTAAGATCAAGAATGGGTCGCAAATGCAGTTCCCCAGCACCGGCATGGGCATAGTACACCGCATCTTGGCCGTAATCTTTCATGATTTGGGTAAACTCCCCTATAAAATCAGATAAATCCTCCAGGGCAACGGCAGTATCCTCTATACAGGCTACTGCTTTACGATCTCCCACCATATTTCCTAAAAGTCCAAGACCTGCCTTGCGCAATTCCAAAGCTTTATTTATTTCACTTCCCTCCAGAACGGGGGAAGCATAACTTCGGGCCGATTTTTGAATTGTGCTTTGCAGTGCTTTTAGCTGTTCTGCCAAATCCTCTTTAGTATCGGCCTTTATTTCCAACATCAACAAAGCCGCCGGGTCTCCAGACACAAAGAATCTGTTTTTTAGCTGCTCCCTATTATTTTTGGTACAATCCAGAATCACCTTATCCATCATTTCGCAGGTATGCAGATTGTGGCGCATTACCGGAGCAACATCCATAAGGCAGTCCTCCAAGGTTTGATAGTGGGTAACCACCATTGCCGCCAGTTTGGGAGGCAGTTCTTCCAATTGCAAGGTAATTTCTGTGGTAAAGGCAAGTGTCCCTTCACTGCCGCTAAGCAGTTTGCAAAAATTGAAAGGATCCTCGGATTCTCCAAAAATAGTATTCTTTAAAAGTTCGTCTACCGCATACCCTGTATTTCTGCGATGGATGGAGGGTTTGGGAAACTCGCTGATGATCTGCTCTTGAGTTGAACGATTGGACAATTCCTTATGAATTCCTCTGTACAGTTCTCCTTCTAAAGTGTCCAATTCCAATTTTTCTTGGAACTCGTTAGGGTCCATTGATGAAAATTCTGCTATGCTGCCATCGGAAAGAACGGCTTGTAAACTAACTACCTTGTCCCGGGTTACCCCATATTGAATGGAGGTAGTACCCGAAGAATTATTCCCCACCATACCACCTATCATACATCTATTGGATGTTGAGGTATTGGGCCCGAAGAATAGACCATAGGGTTCTAGATATTGGTTAAGTCCGTCTCTTACCACACCTGGCTGTACCCTAACTTGTTTTTTTTTCAAATCCAAATGGACAATCTGGGTGAAGTGTTTGGAGACATCAACTACAATACCATCCCCAACGCACTGCCCTGCCAAAGAAGTGCCCGCTGTTCTAGGAATAAGCCCAACGTGGTTTGTGCTGGCAAAACGAACAAGTTTTTTAATATCCCTTACATTCTTGGGAAAAGCGACAGCCCGTGGGGTTTTGCGATAAACGGAAGCATCAGTGGCGTAAAGTGCTTTGGTAAGTTCGTCGGTATGTAATTCACCACTCAACTCCTTCTCCAATTCTTTTAGCAAATTTTTAATCAAGCTGAAACAATTTTAGGGGCTAATTTAAGTTTTTATTGTTTGAGCCGAACATTGAAAACTCTTTTATTTAATCGAAACTAAAACGGAAAACTTATGAAAATCTCAAAAGTAATTACATTCATTCTCTTCTTCGCCTCCATATCGGTCGGGGCACAAGAAATAGCAAATCATGCCATAGGACTTCGACTTGGGGATAGCGATGGTTTTGGAGCTGAAATTTCCTATCAAAAGTCCATAGCGAGATACAATAGGGCGGAATTCAACCTAGGTTGGCGGGATAGTAGGAATTTTGATGCCTTTAAGTTATCCGGTTTATACCAATGGGTACATAATATAGATAAGGGCTTTAACTGGTACTATGGTGTTGGTGGCGGCTTGGGAAGTGTGGATTTTGACGGAAGGTTCAATTCCAACAATGAACCCTTTACTCCGGATGGAGGGCTTTTTGTTTTTGCAGCGGGAGATATCGGGGTGGAGTATAATTTTGATTTCCCATTGTTATTATCCCTAGACTTTAGGCCGGAAATAGGGATAATAGGTTATGATGATTTCTCCGATAATTTTGATTTTGATATTGCCCTTGGGGTACGTTATCAATTCTGAAAAGACAACCCATTGATTGGAAAGGCCCTTGCATACATAATGTTAAGGGCTTTTTTTATATCCTATTATATACCTACATTTGCGCACATTAAACAATGTATGATGAAAAGACTTTTATTCGTATTTATTATAGTTTCCGCCTTTACGGCTTGTAACCAAAATCCCAATGGCTACGTTGTTGAAGGCTCCCTAAGGGGTGATTTGGAAGATGGTACTAAAGTATTTCTTAGAAAGCAGGGTGAGAACAGGGAACCGATAGATGTGGATACCACCACTACTTTGGATGGAAAGTTTACGTTTACCGGTGAAGCGACGATTCCTGAAATGCATTATATTTTTCTTGAAAATGCGATGGGATATTCCGCCATTATCCTAGAGAATGGAAAAATAAATATATCCGCCCATATGGACAGTCTTGGACTTTCCAAATTGGAAGGCACTCCGCAGAACGAGGTCTTTACTGACTATTTGAAGAAATCAAAGGATATATCGGAAAGGGCAAAATCTATTCAACAAGATATCCAGACCGCCAATATAAGCAAGGATACAGCTTCTTTGGTGTCTTTGCGGGACGAGATGATGGAGCTTCAGGAAGAATATAAGAATTTTGAACTCACTTATATAAAGGAACACCCCACTGCTTTGATCTCGGCATTATTAATTGATAGGGCAATGGGGTCAAGAGCGGTATCATCTGAAGAAATTCAGGAATTGTACGATGGTCTCTCTCCTGAAATTAAGGAAACCAATGTAGCCAAAAGTGTTTTGGAAAGATTGCAATCCACCAAGGAAAGAGAAGAACGAAAAAAGAGTACTACTATTGGAGCCAAGGCCCCTAATTTTTCCGCTCCGACTCCCAACGGCAAGGAACTGGCACTAAACCAAGCGTTGGGAAAAGTTACCCTTGTAGATTTCTGGGCGGCTTGGTGCAAACCGTGTAGAGCTGAAAACCCTAATGTAGTGAAAGTGTATGAGAAATATCATGATAAAGGATTGAACATTGTCGGGGTCTCCTTGGATAAAACCAAAGCCGCCTGGGAAAAAGCCATTGCCGATGATGGTTTAACATGGAACCATGTCTCCAATCTGGCTTACTTTGATGATGAAATCGCTAAGCTTTACGGGGTAGATGCCATTCCGGCCGCATTCCTTTTGGACGAAAATGGTACTATCATTGCCAAAAACCTTCGTGGTCCGGCTTTGGAAGAAAAAGTTGCCGAACTACTTCAATAGTAATTCCGGAACCAAAAAAGCCCTTTCAATTATGCTGAAAGGGCTTTTTTTTGAAGTATTATGAAGTATCTAGAACTTGTTTTGAACATCGGTAAAAGTGCCCAATACCTCTGTGTTTCCCGAACGTTGTACCTTGCCAAAAATGTTGACTACGGAGCTCTCCCCTATAAACTCAACAGTAGCACCATCATTTAGTACTAAATCACCATAAATGGTAAGGTTGCCTTCCACCCTAAAGGTACCACCAGAATTTATGGTTATATTTTTTCTTTTGTTATTTCTTCCGATTACAAAGGTTCCGTTCATTTCAAACAAGCCATTGGTATTAACGTTGCTATTATTGTTCGCTGTCCAAGAACCACAAAGCAATAAAGACCCGTTAACATTCAACCGATTGAATCTTTTTGAACCCCTATACCCTAAGGTTTCTCCGCTATTGACATTTAAATTGGCACTTCCCTGATATGCGGGAAGCTCGGCGCATCGAGCAACCAAGCTTTGGTTTGGCCGATTCAATTTAAGAATCTGTAAACCTTCCAGGCCCGAAGCTGCAAAAATGTAATCTCCTTTGGATTCAACATAATTAATAGACCCCTCCAAGGCTATAATACCGAAAGTCTCTATACTACCGGATTCATCCTCCGATAGGCAAAGTCCATTGGATCCATTCGCCATCAAAAGGATATCCTCATTAACAGCAACGGCATTGGTAACATTATCAGATACTACACCAGTCTTACTATTTTGACTTCCAGCGGTGTTATCAAGAATTGGAACATGCTGCAAAAGGGTTCCCGTACTTGCATCATACACACCAGCTCCTTTACCCCCTTCGGCAACTACCATTTTATCAGAGTAAAAATCCAAAGTTCTTTTTGCAGCTTGTGGAAAGTTGGACTCCACAGGTATTTCCCTTACGATTTCGAGGTTTTCGTCTAAAAAGACAATGCCCTGATCCGCGTCAAGCACGGCAACATTGTTCTCATTTACCGATACCGAACGTAAATCTGCAAATGGCATTTCGTCTTGAATTTCCAAACTATTTCTATCATACTTTGTCACAGATCCCTCTGAACCACTGCTTACCAATACGGAATTGTCTTTTATGGCTACATCCGTAGCAACTTTACCCTGTTGGAAACCGTAGATAATACTTCCAACATCGAATCGAGCACCGGAAACCGATATCTTAGCTACGAAAGAATTTGAGGTGGCACGTACCGAAGTTTCAGCATCCACTCCACCAACAATATAAATATAACCATCGGCATAAACCAGGGAATTGACATCGGCATTTCTATAAGTCAACCTAGATCTAAGTCTCGGCCTATTAGGGTCTCTTACATCTACAATATCTATGGCCCCTAGATAGGTTTCATTTGCTGTATTGTAGCTCACGTAAGCATAATTGCCATGGACATCAACATGGGTGGCTCCCAAAGTGGAGGAGGGAGATTTTATACGGGCCACTAAGGTCAAAGGATGGTCCCCTGCTAATTCGTCATTGGAGTTTTTTGAAGATTTTCCGGCAAGTTCTTCCTCTTCAAAAATGTCCAATACACCAGCATCGTCCAGTGCCACATTGCCCTCTAGCTCGGTTTCGCTGTTTTCCACTAAAAGGTCATCTTCAAGTTTGTCCTGATAAACTGTGGTTTCATCGGAACAGGAAAGGCTTACCCCAAGTGAACACCCAATCAAGGTTAAAAAAGAAACTCTTTTCATTATAAGTAGGTTTAATCAGTTAAATTTGGTTAGTAGCCTAACGGTAAAACCCTTGGAAGTGTATAACCTACTATACTTTTTCGATGAACTACGTTCAAGAAATTACTCTGAATCCGCTATTAAAATTTTGTTATTTATGTAGGAATTTAGGTCAGATTTTTCCTGTTTTTTCCATGACGAACAATATGACAATGGGAATTGCCAAAAGAATAACCATAAGTGTCTCTGTAAGAAAAAGTTCGGGCATAAAGATCAATGTAGTCAAGTATCCACCTATGGCCCCACCGAAGTGCGCTGTATGGCCAATATTGCCCAATCTACTTTTCATACCATAAATGGAATATAATAAATAGCCGATACCAAGAACATAGGCGGGAATAGGAATGGGAATGAACATAAGAATCAGGTCCATATCCGGCTGTAGTAAAATTGCAGCGTACAATATTCCAGTTACCGCTCCACTGGCCCCAACAGCACTATAATATGGTTCGTTCTTATGGAAAAAAAGTGCCAACATGCTTCCGGCCACCAAGCTTATAAAATAGATACCGATAAACTTTCCAGGGCCAAACCAACCTATCACAACGTTGGCAAAGAAGTACAGGGTGAACATATTGAAGAACAAATGTGCAATATCCACATGTAAAAACCCAGAGGTAACCATACGTTCCTTCTGTCCAGCCTTTATTTGGGTTATTCCAAATTTATATCGTTCAAAAAAGGAAGTGTCATTAAACCCTTTAAAGGAAACCAGAATGTTGGCGGCAATTATGGCTATGGTCGCAAAATGGATATCGTGCATGTGCGCTTTAGTTATATTTGGGGCTAAATATAGCTATATTTGCCCATTATCTAAACGCATGCAACTACTCGTTTTTGTCCTGGCATATCCCTTTTTGCGGCTTATTTCTATTTTACCCTATAGACTATTTTATGGGTTTTCCGATTTTCTATATTTTTTGATTTATAAGGTAATCGGATACCGGAAAACTGTGGTACGGAACAATCTGAAACTGGTCTTTCCCGAAAAATCCGAAAAGGAAATTAAAACGATAGAAAAGAATTTCTACAAACATATGTGCGACCTTTTTTTGGAAATGGTAAAGACCATGGATCTTTCCAAGACAGAGGTAAAAAAACGATATCAAATTGTCAATATTGATACGCTCACGGAAATCGAAAAAAAGAAGAGTATACTCATAGCCTGCTCCCATTATGCCAATTGGGAGTGGAACGTAAGTATCAATAATTATGTCGATGCCAAGGGCTATGCAGTTTATCAAAAGATTAGCAACAGGTATTTTGATAATCTGATTAAAAGGATACGGGCCAAGTGGAACACCGTTTTAATCACCCAGAAAGAGACCATGGTGGCCGTGGTAAGAAATCACAAGAACAACGTGCGAGCCATATATGGGATGGTAAACGATCAATCGCCGCAAGCCCATCTGGCGCAATATTGGACCGATTTCATGGGCGTAAAAGCCCCCATCTTTACAGGTATCGAAAGTTTGGCCCGCAAGCTGGACCTTGCCGTAGTTTTCTTAAAAGTTTCCAAGATTAAACGAGGGTACTACCAGGCAGAATTTATACCGATTACCGTTTCCGGGGAATCCACTAAAAAAAATGAAATTACTGACCAGTTTTTAAGGTTAACGGAACAACAGATACGGGAAAGACCGGAACATTATCTCTGGACACACCGAAGGTGGAAGCATAGAGACAAGGTTCCTGAGAAATTTTTATAGCTATTTTTGACGGAATTAAGTTTCTTTATCTTTTGAATCGGTTTATCAAAGCAAACTATCTACCTCAATGGAATTATTGCAAATACTATATGAAGAAATTTTAGGGTTTTTAGGTATTAGCCAAGTGCTGGAAATACTCAATACAGGTGATTATAGTGTGCTTGCTACTTACGAGGGTATAACGGCATTTGTGTTGCCGATAATACCTTTACTGGTAATCTTGGAACTCATTTTAGGTCTTATCTATAAAAAGCCCCAGACCAAGGTTTATAAGGTGAATTTTTTGATTTATATCTTTAATCGCTTCGTAGGTCGTTTTATTTCCATTGCCATGGTTGCCCTTTGTATAGGCTGGTTTCAGCCCTATGCACCTTTCCAAACCAAACCTACTTGGTACTGGTTCATATATGGTTATATTGTCTGGGAATTTGGGCATTTTCTGTATCACTACTGGGGCCATAAAGTACGGCTTTTTTGGTGCTTGCATTCCACACATCATGCACCGGAAGAAATGAATCTGACCGTTACGTATGCCCATTTTTTCTTAGAAGGGCCCTATGCTGATATCATTAGGACAACGGTGTGTATACTAGCCGGTATTGAACCTACCATGTTGTTCGCAATTATGTTCATTGATGGTACCTATGGGGCCTTTATCCATGTGGGGGAAAACCTGATCAAAGATGCCAGGTTCGGTTTTTTGGGGAAATTTATTCTTACGCCTTCCCATCACAGGGTGCATCATGCCAGGAACCCCCTCTATATGGATACCAATTTCTGTAATCTACTCAATATCTGGGATCGCATATTTGGCACATATCAAGAGGAACAGAATGCCATACCCATAGAATATGGCATAACTCGAAAAATGAACTCCGGAAGCTTTCTCGATGTTTATTTTGGTGAAATTATCGCTTTGGCCAAAGATGTTGCCAATGCTCCAGGGTTTATGAACAAGTTGAAATATATTGTCATGCCTCCGGGTTGGCATCATTCAGGAGAACATCGAACGGCTAAAATTGTTAGAGGAAACTACCTCAATGAAAAAGAAGCCTAAATTCCGGCGACCTCTTTTATTTCTGAAATTATTCTTTCTGCGAGCATATCGGCTTCGGATTGACTTTTGGCCTCGGTGTATATTCTAATAATAGGTTCCGTGTTCGATTTTCTGAGGTGAACCCAATTCTCGGGAAAATCTATTTTTACTCCATCGATCGTGGAAATATCCTCATCTTTATACTTTTCCTCCATTGCCTTAAGGATACCATCAACATCCAAATCAGGTGTAAGCTCAATTTTCTTTTTACTCATGAAATAAGATGGGTAACCGGCCCTAAGTTCCGTAACCGTTCCTCCCCTCTCGGCCATCAACATTAGGAAAAGAGCTGTACCGACCAAAGAATCCCTGCCGTAATGACTTTCTGGATAAATGATTCCGCCATTGCCTTCTCCCCCAATAATCGCCTTGTTCTCCTTCATTTTAATGACCACGTTCACCTCCCCAACGGCGGCCGCTTCGTATACCCCTCCATGCTTTTGGGTAACATCCCGTAAAGCCCGGGACGATGAAAGATTGGATACGGTATTTCCTTTGGTCTTGCCCAAAACATAATCGGCACAAGCTACCAAGGTATATTCCTCCCCGAACATTTCGCCTTCATCGCTAATAAAGGCCAACCGATCCACGTCCGGATCTACGACAATACCAAAATCAGCTTTTTCTTGAACCACTAACTGACAAATATCCGTTAGATGCTCCTTTAAGGGTTCTGGGTTATGTGGAAAATGTCCCGTAGGGTCGCAGTACAGCTCAATGACCTCTACACCAAGTGCCTCCAAAAGTTTGGGAATGGCTATCCCGCCAGTAGAATTTACACCATCCACTACCACTTTGAATTTGGCGTTTCGTATGGTATCTGCCTCCACAAGGGATAAATTTAATACTTCATCGATATGGATATCAATGTATGCATCGTTCTTGGTTATCGTTCCCAAATCATCCACTTCGGCAAAATCAAAATCCTCCCTTTCCGCAATTTCCAAAATCTTTTGGCCTTGCCTAGCATCCAAAAACTCCCCCTTTTCATTAAGTAACTTTAAGGCATTCCACTGTTTGGGGTTGTGACTGGCCGTTAGAATAATACCTCCATCGGCCTTTTCCAGGGGAACGGCTATTTCTACCGTCGGTGTTGTGGAGAGTCCAAGGTCAATGACATCTATACCCAGACCGACCAGGGTTGATACTACCAAGTTTTGAATCATTTCCCCGGAAAGACGAGCATCCCTACCAATGACCACTTTGAGCTGTTCCTTTTGAGAATATTCCTTTAGCCAAATGCCATAGGCAGCAGCAAATTTAACGGCATCAATCGGTGTTAGGTTATCTCCCGGCCGACCGCCAATGGTGCCGCGTATACCGGAAATCGATTTTATTAGTGTCATAGGTGTGAAAAAGTTTTTGCAAATATATCCATCTGATATAAAAACGGTGCTCCTTCTTTGTAAATTCGTCATTATGAATTTTCTGGCACATATATATCTTTCCTTTGGGGATGATGATGTTACTATCGGAAATTTTATTGCCGATAGTATTAGGGGCAATAAATTCAAGCATTTGCCGGACGCCATTCAAAAAGGAATTTTATTACACCGGCAAATAGACACCTACACGGATACCCACCATATTCCCAAAAAAAGCAGTAAACGCTTACATGAAAACTATGGCCATTATAGCATGGTAATCGTGGACATTTTCTATGACCATTTTCTAGCAAAGAATTGGAAACGCTATTCCGACATCCCTTTAGAGGTATTCGTAGACCGATTTTATGATCTCTTGGAAATAAACTATGTGCTATTGCCAGAAGGTATAAAACGGATGATGCCTTATATGATCGCGGACAATTGGTTGGTGAACTATGCCAAAATGAAGGGCATTGGGCGGGTGTTAAATGGCATGAACCGGAGGACCCAAAATAAATCCAAAATGAATTTTGCCATTTTGGACCTCGAAAAAAACTATACGCTCTTTGAAGAAGAATTTACGGCCTTTTTTGAGGAGTTGATCATTTTCTCAAAACAAAAGTATATCTCTTTATGCGAAAAATAATACTATTCCTTCCCCTATTACTATTCATTCAATGTAAAAAAAGTCCCCCAAAACCAACCGGAACAGTTGCCCAAAAGGCCATGGTAGTTTCGGCCAGGGAAGAAGCCTCGGCAATTGGGATAGAAATTTTAAAAAAAGGAGGTAATGCCTTTGATGCCATGGTGGGCACAGAATTGGCATTGGCTGTAGCTTATCCCTATGCCGGCAATCTGGGCGGTGGTGGATTTATGGTCTACCGTAAATCCAACGGAAATGTTGGCGCATTGGACTATAGGGAGAAAGCACCTTTGTCTGCCCATAAGGATATGTATTTGGATTCCTTGGGCAATGTAATTCCGAATATGAGCATCAAAGGAGCAACTGGGGTGGGCGTTCCGGGAACAATTGCCGGCATATTTGAAGTGCATAAAAAATTTGGTACCCTACCCATAGAACAAATCATGGCCCCCGTAATCGAATTGGTGGACAAAGGTGTTGTAGTTACCGAAAAACAAGCGGCCCGATTAGATCACTACTGGGAGGCTATTTTGGAGGTAAATGGGGACAGCACGTTGTTCTATTCACAATGTATGGCCGGGGACACTTTGCAATATCCCGCCTTGGCCAATACCTTGAGAAGAATCTCCAAAAACGGTCGCGATGAATTCTATAAAGGGGAGACCGCCAAAACTTTGGCCAACTTTATACAAAAAAAAGGAGGTTACATTACCGAAGAAGATTTGGCAAGATATGAAGTAAAATGGAGGCAACCCGTCATTTTTAAATATAAAGATCTTCGTATTATTTCCATGAGTCCGCCCAGTAGCGGCGGGATTACCATTAACCAAATCTTTAAGATGATCGAACCTTTTGACATCTCCCGTTATGAACACAATTCACCAGAGGCCATACAATTATTTACCGAAGCTTCGCGTAGGGCCTATGCTGATAGAAATTACTATTTGGGCGACCCGGATTTTGTGGATATTCCACTGGATGTTCTTTTAAGCAACAGCTATCTTCAGAAACGAATGCAGAATTTCTCCTTTGAAAAGGCTACCCCCTCCTCGGAAATACAACGGGGGTCAGTTGACACCATGGAAAGTGCAGAAACCACCCATTATTCCATAGTTGACCAACAAGGCAATGCCGTTTCCGTTACCACTACGCTTAACGGTGCCTATGGCTCAAAACTTTATTGCGATGAATTGGGTTTTTTCCTGAACAATGAAATGGATGATTTTAGTGCCAAGCCCGGGGTTCCCAATATGTTCGGACTTATTGGTGCCGAAGCTAATAGCATTGCCCCCGAAAAAAGAATGTTAAGCAGTATGACCCCCACGATTGTAGAAAGGGACGACAAACTCTGGATGGTTGTAGGGACTCCGGGAGGTTCTACGATCATAACCGCAGTTGCTCAAACTATTTTGAACGTTTATGAATTTGGCATGAGCATGCAAGAGGCCGTGAATGCGCCCCGATTCCACCACCAATGGTTACCGGACCATATTATTTTTGAACCCGAAGGGTTTCCATCAGAATTAAAATCGGCCTTAGAGACCAAAGGGTATCCTATAAACGAGAAACGTACTCCCGTTATTGGTAAGGTTGATGCCATTCGGGTCTTGCCCGATGGCCGTTTGGAAGGTGGTGCCGACCCAAGAGGTGATGACAGTGCGATAGGTTTTTAAGTCCCTAAAGCTCGTTTAGTTTAAACTCGTTCAAAACTAAGCGCCATTCCTCGGTTTCTATAATTTCCAAAATACGCTGAGAAATGGCCTGCTCCAATTTAGGGTGTTTTTTGGCAATACCAAAGGCATAGAATTGTACATCAAATTTAATAGGTAGAATACTGATAGAGCTCATGGATGAATCTCTAGCGATGTTGTACTTAAGGATAGGTTCATCGTACATAAACGCCTCAATGTCATTATTTTTTAGGGCAGAAAGCCCTTCAGCAACCGTATTGTATCCCTTTAAATCTTGAAAGAAGCGGGATTTTAAAAACTCATTGGTCCCTGTGTTTTTAACCGACCCCACCGCACGCTCCTTAAACTCATTAAAACTGTCCGGATCGGTGGTCAAATGGTTCACCGTTAGCCCGGAGGCTATACTTGCCGTAAGTCCGGATATGAACAAAAGTCCTCCGAACATCAATATCAAAGCGACCGTTTTACCCATTCTGGTTTTCGGGGCCTTGTCTCCATATCCTACCGTTGTAAGTGTAACGGCGGACCACCAAAGCCCATCCCAAATACCATGAAAGCCCGTGCGAAAATCATCCGGATTTTCCCTTCGCTCAAAGTACCACCCAGCTAGGCCAAATAAAAAGATAATCAAAAGTAAAATCCCAAGCCCCTTTAAAAAATTTAGGTTAAAAAAAGCACGTACAAAATCCAGAAGTTTGGTAAAAGAAGATATTTCCGCTACCGCGACCGTAGAATTGGACGCATAGAAGGAATGGGTAAACTCCATTTTTTTACTCCGCTCACTGGTAATGGTAAGCGGATTAATACTTACATCGATTCCTCCACTTTCCAGGGAGTCCAACATATCCGAAAAATCCATAGGCAAAAGTTCGAACTCCAGTCCCAAGTCCTTGGCCACCTTTTTCCACAACCAAACATTAATACCCCGTAAAACCGTATCTTCCTTAACAACAAAGGGCGGGGCGGTGGTATAGCCCACTTTCAACACCTCTGTATTTAATGATAAACTGTCACTTTTGGATTGACCCTTTGTTCCTATTAAGAACAGTGCAAAAAAAAGAAAAGACCATTGTAGTCTCATGGAATTGCCCGAATTTTTAAAATTCAAAAATACAAATTTCGAAAACCAAATCATTTTCCTAACCATAGCCTGGTTCTTAAGAATATAGAAATACATTCCCTCCCAATATCCGACTAAAAAATTATACGATTTATTTTCTTTATTTTTTGTAAGAATTTATTTGCTAAATATTAATTGTTAAGTTATTTTTATTGCACAATAGTATCCCTCCAAACCAATGTGCCGCCTCAACTTGGCTCCAGATTTTGAAGATATTCATTCGCGAAGAATAGACACAGGCCTTGAGTGTCTTTAAATGTTCAGGGAAGAATTGAATCTTTAAATTTTAATCATGAAAAAGTCCATTTTAAATCTTGGCAGAATTTTAACCAAAACGGAACAAAAGACGATCAGCGGAGGTTCCGGTCCTTGTCACAATTTAGGGAAACCCTGTAGTGGTCATTGGGAATGCGGTTCCCAGAGCTGTCCCCTGCTATGTATGAGTTTTCCGGCCGATGGCTACATATGTGTGCCTGCATAAATAAGCGAACAGGGACTTATTCAAGTCTCTGTTTACTTTTCCTTTTGTAAGGGTTATAGAATTTGGATGCTCCTTCTCTTCAATTCTTGGTAAGCCGTAATTGATCTTTCAATTCTTCCATAGACTCCTGTAGCTGTTTAAGAAGGCCTTTTTCAGTAGTGGCATCAACTCCAAAGGTAATCTTACTACTTACCTGCCAAAGCTCCTGTATCTGAAAAGGCTTTATGGCGTAGGGTGGATAAGATTCGTTTAGGGATATCAACGTAATGTGGTTTCGGTTGGGCAATCGTTCTATCTTTTTTACCAAGACCGCATCTTCCAGTACCACCACATAGATTTTATTGGGGCTTACATGGTCTATATCCTCCACGGATTTTGCCAGTACCCATTCCCCAGGCTTTAAATTGGGTAACATGCTATCCCCTTCTACCTGAAAACCACGATAGGTAGCATTCCTAAATTCAGGAATGGGAAGGTCGAAGGCCGGCAATTGCCGGTACCAACTTGTGTCTTGGATATTCTGAGGGTAACCAGCCGCAGCCTTGGCATTAACCAAGACCATGTTTTCCTTGTCCGAAGAATCTACGGTTACCACTTTTGGGATAACACTAGTTTTGGAAGTCTCAAGATATTGTTGCTCACTCTCCCCGAACAACCATAAGGGGTTTATTTTAAATTGTCGTAGAAGTTCCGTTACAACTTTACCTGAAAGTTTGGTACGCCCCCGCTCGATATCGGCAGTAGTATTGGAAACACCAATAAGTTTTGCAAATTCGGCCTGCGTATGGCCCAATTCCCTTCGTAAGTCCGTAAAGCGTTTTAAAGCGATTTCGTTTTCCATTTCAATTTAATTCATAAGATCCCAGAAAATTTTAAAAGTATTGAACAAGGCCCAATCGGTTTTACCATGTTCCAACCACTATCCTCTTTGGGATATATACTTCAAATATACATAATTTGGAATATATCCAAAATTTTATTGGGAATATTTCCATTATTAGGAATATTTCCATAATTTTGGAATAATTACAATATCAGTATGTCCTTTGAGCGTATAAAAGAAAAACTTAACATTTTGGCGGACGCCGCCAAATATGACGTTTCCTGCTCCAGTAGCGGTAGCGATCGTATCAATACCAATAAAGGTTTGGGAAATGCGGCACCAATGGGAATCTGTCATAGCTATACGGAAGATGGGCGGTGCATTTCCCTTCTTAAAATTCTTTTGACCAATCACTGCATTTTCGATTGCGCCTATTGCGTTACCCGAAAGAGCAACGATATAAAAAGGGCCGCCTTTAAGATTCAGGAAGTCGTAGATCTAACCATAAATTTTTATAGGCGTAACTATATAGAAGGCCTTTTTCTGAGTTCAGGTATCTTCAAAAGTCCTGATCATACCATGGAGCGGTTGGTAGCTGTGGCAAAAAAACTCAGGTTGGAGAAAAATTACAACGGATACATACATCTTAAATCCATTCCGGGGGCAAGTGACGAATTAATGTATGAAGCCGGTCTGTATGCCGATCGACTTTCAGTGAATATCGAAGTACCGACCATTTCCGGACTTAAGTTGTTGGCACCGGACAAAAGGCATGAAGACTTTACCAAACCTATGCGAAAGGTGCAACATGAAATTGTTCGGTACAAGGCCGAAAAACGGATTATTAAAAGTACGCCCAAATTTGCCCCTGCCGGGCAAAGTACCCAAATGATTATTGGGGCCACTGGAGAAACCGACAAGGATATTATGTACTCCGCCCATCACTATTACACCCAATATCAAATGAGGCGGGTTTATTATTCCGGCTATGTACCGGTTGCCGAGGATAGCCGTTTACCGGCCATAGGATCACAGGTACCCATGCTTAGGGAAAACCGTTTATATCAAACCGATTGGCTTTTGCGATTTTATGGTTTTGGAGTGCAGGAAATACTGAATGATGAGCATCCCAATCTGGACATGGACGTTGACCCAAAATTGGGTTGGGCCTTGCGGAACCTACATCTGTTCCCGATAGATATCAATAGGGCAGATAAAGGTATGTTGGCCCGTATTCCAGGAGTGGGCATGCTATCGGCAGGTAAAATTATAAGCGCAAGACGTTTCAGAAAATTGAATTGGGGGCATCTTAAAAAGATTGGAATTGCCCTTAACCGTGCCAAATACTTTATTATTTGTGATTCCAACCAATGGGAAAACCATGAACTGGAACCACAAAAGATAAAAGGAATGATTTTAAAGAATTCCGTGGGGAAGTTTAGGAAAAATTACAGTTCACAATTACAACTATTCAATTAAAATGGACAATACCAGAATTTTAATTTACGATGGAAGTTTTAATGGTTTTTTAACTGCCGTTTTCAAAGCTTTTGAGGAAAGGATAAATGTAGCCGATATACAACGTAATGGGCAGGCACAGAATGCACTCTTTTCGGATACAGAAATCATTTTTACTCAGATGGATAAAGCAAAACGGGTCTGGAACGGTGTTCAAAACAAAAGCAACACGGCCATTAAGAATATCTATTTTGCCTTTTTGAGCGAACACAAGGGCATTGAACTCCTACTCTACCGATACATCCAAAAACTTTTTGCATCCGAGGTTTCGGTGCACTCGGATTATTCAGATACCATCGTTTTAAAAATCAGCCAATTGGCTAAGAATGTTGGTCGTGAAAAGCATCGTATGGAAGCCTTTGTACGATTTCAGATGACCAAGGACGCTATTTATTTTGCCAATATTGAACCGGATTTTAATGTACTTCCGTTAATTTCCAAACATTTTCGCTCCCGATATGTAGACCAGCATTGGCTCATTTATGACATAAAACGAAAATATGGGCTTTACTATAATTTGCAAACCGTTGAAATGGTTTCTTTGGACTTGAACGAGGTATACGCAAATAGTATTCATAAAAGTGATAGGTTTCTGGCCGAGGAATATAGTTATCAGGATTTGTGGGCCAATTACTTTAGAAGTACCCATATCAAATCTCGCATTAATAAAAAATTGCATACACAACATATACCCAAACGCTATTGGAAATACTTAAGCGAAAAGAAACAGGCGGTTTAGATAAGGAGAATTTGGACCATTTGTGCAATACGCATATTTTCATTAAAAATTATTGGTTTTATGGCACACAAACAATTAAAGCTTTGGTTTGACAAAGAGCTAGCTCTTAAGTTGGCCGACAAGCTCATTGCCAATGGGATTTCATTCGATAAAAACGCCTTCGCCCAAAAAGTTGATCAGGGCACTAAGGATTTAGAGCTTAAGGATCGGGTTGAATTGATAGCCGATCTTTTGAAACAACAAATGGCAGTGGACTATACTATTGCTATAACTTGGTTGGTAGATATTCTAGGGCCTGAGAATGAAAAGGAAACAGGGATGTTCAAAGCGTATTATTGGGTAATGCCCATTGCCAAATATATAGAAAAGTATGGTTTGCAACACTTTGACCTATCCATGAATGCCATACGGGAAATTACTAAGAGAAATACAGGAGAATACACCATTCGTCCTTATTTAAAAGCCTTTCCGGAGCGGACATTAAAAGTTATGAAGGTATGGTCCAAGGATAAAAACAAGCATATTCGCCGGTTAAGCTGTGAAGGTGTTCGGCCGCGATTACCCTGGGCGTCGAAACTTGATATTTTTATAGAAGACCCCACTCCTATACTACCAATTTTAGAAAACCTGAAAGACGATCCCAGCAAATATGTGCAGAAGTCCGTAGCCAACTGTATCAACGATATTCTAAAGGACCATCCGAAAATTGGCAGAAATCTTATTGAGAGCTGGTTGCCTTGCCCTACCAAAGAACGTAAGTGGATTATAAAACATGCATTGAGAAATTTGTTGAAACTCAAAGATTCATGGGCATTGGAAGTACTGAAGAAGATGTAAAATCAAATTAATTCCAATACAGATTAGGGAGGAATATTCAGGTTTGAAATAATCTTGAATCTGTGCGTTATTGGTGTATTTGATCTAGGTTTCATTCCAATAATCCCGATATTTTGTTAGGTCTCTGATAGACAAAGATTGAGATGGACCCTACTTCCTTTTTAGATGCCAAATTCCTACCTTTGCAACTTTGCTTTGAAAAATGATAAACTACGAAGAGAATATTGAGGTTAAGGGTGCTCGCGTCCATAACCTTAAAAATATCGATGTAACCATTCCGCGGGAAAAACTCGTAGTTATCACAGGCCTTTCGGGAAGTGGTAAATCCTCACTGGCGTTCGACACCATTTATGCCGAGGGGCAGCGAAGATATATTGAAACTTTCTCGGCCTATGCGCGGCAATTCCTAGGAGGTTTGGAGCGACCTGATGTGGATAAAATCGATGGGCTATCTCCCGTAATTGCCATTGAACAAAAAACGACTTCTAAATCACCCCGGTCCACGGTGGGCACCATTACCGAAGTATATGATTTTTTGCGCTTGTTGTTTGCCAGGGCCGCCGATGCCTATAGCTATGTTACCGGAGAAAAGATGGTGAGTTATAGCGATGAGCAAATCAAAGAGCTTATTAAAACGGATTATGCGGATAAAAGGATAAACGTATTGGCTCCTATTATAAAATCCCGAAAAGGACATTATAGGGAGCTTTTTGAGCAAATAGGCAAACAAGGATTTGTAAAGGTTCGCGTTGATGGGGAAATAAAGGATATTGTAAAGGGAATGAAAGTAGACCGTTACAAGACGCATGACATTGAAATTGTTATAGATAGGCTTAAGGTCACAGATTCCGAAGATACGGATAAGCGATTAACGGAAACCATTAATACGGCCATGTACAGTGGCAATGATGTATTAATGGTACTTGAGGAAGGCCAAGCCGATCCGCGCTACTTTAGCCGTGATCTCATGTGCCCCACTTCGGGCATCTCCTACCCCACTCCCGAACCAAATACCTTTTCCTTTAACTCACCAAAAGGTATGTGTCCCAATTGTAGCGGTCTAGGACATGTATATGAGGTAAATGAAAATAAGATTTTCCCGAACAAGAAAGTATCGATCAAAGCAGGGGGAATTGCTCCGCTCGGGGAGTATAAAAAGTCTTGGGCCTTTAAACAGATAGAAACCATTGCCCAACGTTATAGTTTTGAACTTACGGATCCCATTGAAAAGATTCCTGAGGAAGCCATGGATGTATTGTTGAACGGTGGAAAGGAGAGTTTTGAGTTGGATTCCAAAACATTGGGAGTCAAACGAACATATACCATTGATTACGAAGGAATCGCCAATTTTATAAAACATCAATTCAATGAATCCGGGTCCACCTCCATCAGAAGATGGGCAAAGGAATATATGGATAAAATCGTTTGTCCCGAGTGCAATGGGTCACGATTACGGACCGAGTCCCTGAATTTTAAAATCAACGATCGGAATATAGCCCAGTTGGCCCAAATGGACATTTCCGAATTGGCCGATTTTTTTGATGGACTCCATCAAAAACTTGATGGAAACCAGCAAAAAATAGCTGAAGAGATTATAAAGGAAATCCGAACACGTATCCGATTTCTATTGGATGTTGGTCTTAACTATCTTTCCCTAAACCGAGGTTCAAAATCACTTTCGGGCGGAGAGGCCCAGCGTATTCGCCTTGCCACCCAGATAGGGTCTCAACTTGTGGGCGTACTCTATATATTGGATGAGCCCAGTATTGGATTGCACCAAAGGGATAATAATAGATTAATACGATCTTTGGAAGCACTTCGTGATATTGGAAATTCGGTAATCGTTGTGGAGCACGATAGGGACATGATAGAACGGGCAGATCATGTTATAGACATTGGACCCAAGGCGGGAAGACATGGCGGTGAAATTATATCCGAAGGAAGTCCGCAAGATTTAAAAGATCACCATACGCTTACCGCAGATTATATCACAGGAGACAAGCAGATTCCGGTACCAAAAAAAAGAAGAAAGGGCAATGGAAAGAATATTGTACTATCCGGCTGCGCGGGTAATAACCTTAAGAATGTAACGGTACAATTTCCGTTGGGCAAAATGATTGGCGTTACCGGGGTTTCAGGAAGTGGGAAATCGACTTTGATCAATGAAACGCTCTACCCCATTATGAACGCCCATTATTTTAATGGTGTAAAAAAACCAATGCCCTATAAAAAAATTACGGGCCTACAACATATAGATAAGGTCATTGACATTAATCAATCCCCCATTGGTAGAACACCTCGTTCCAACCCGGCGACCTATACCGGCGTTTTCAGTGAAATACGTTCCTTATTTACCAAAACTCCCGAAGCCGCCATTAGGGGATATAAGCCTGGACGCTTTAGTTTTAATGTAAAGGGAGGCAGATGCGAAACATGTCAAGGAGGTGGTCTAAAGGTCATTGAGATGAATTTCCTCCCTGATGTCTATGTCGAATGCGAAACTTGTAACGGAAAACGCTTCAATAGAGAAACCTTGGAAATACGCTATAAGGGCAAATCCATCGCCGATGTTTTGGAAATGACCGTGGATGAGGCCGTAGATTTTTTTGAAAACATCCCAAAAATATACCGTAAGCTAAAGACCATCAAAGATGTAGGTCTGGGATATATTTCTTTAGGGCAACAGTCCACGACCTTATCCGGAGGTGAAGCACAACGGATAAAACTGGCAACGGAACTATCAAAGCGTGATACCGGTAATACTTTTTATATCTTGGACGAACCTACTACAGGTCTCCATTTTGAAGATATCCGTGTATTAATGGAAGTTTTGGAACGTTTAGTGGACAAAGGAAACACCGTCTTGATCATTGAGCACAATATGGATGTAATCAAAATGATGGATCACATTATAGATATTGGTTATGAAGGTGGCCGTGGAGGGGGAATGGTAGTAGCCAAAGGAACCCCAGAAGAGTTAATAAAAGACCAAAAAAGTTATACGGCAGAGTTTTTGAGGTTAGAAATTGGTCAACAAAAGGAAAAGGCAAAAATGGCTCTGGCCCGAGATAAGTAACGACTTAACCATCAAAAGATTCGTTAGTATCAAAAGAACTGCATTACTATGAGAAAAGAACAGCACCATAAAGGGTGGAATGAGATAAAAACCAATGATTCTTGGGCCATCTTCAAGATCATGGGCGAATTTGTGGGTGGTTTTGAGAAAATGAGTGCTATAGGTCCATGTGTCTCCATATTTGGCTCTGCCCGGACCAAAGAGGACGGGAAATACTATCAACTTGCCGTAGATATCGCCAAAAGTATTTCTGAAGCAGGCTACGGAATTATCACGGGTGGAGGTCCCGGTATCATGGAGGCGGGGAATAGAGGTGCGCATTTGGCAGGAGGTACTTCGGTAGGGCTCAATATTGATCTTCCCTTTGAGCAACATGACAATCCGTATATCGACGATGACAAAAGCCTGGATTTTGATTACTTCTTCGTGAGAAAGGTAATGTTCGTTAAATATTCTCAAGGATTTGTGGTTATGCCCGGAGGTTTTGGAACTCTAGACGAACTTTTTGAGGCCATCACTTTAATTCAAACCCATAAAATTGCGGGGTTTCCCATTATATTGGTGGGCTCCGATTTTTGGAAAGGTCTTTTGGAATGGATTAAAAGTACTGTGCTGGAATTGGGTAATATCAGTGCTTCGGATTTGAACTTGATACAAATTGCGGATACCAAGGAAGAAGTAGTAGAAATCATCGATGCCTTCTACAAAGGGAACACTTTGAGTCCAAATTTTTAAGCCTAACTTTTTTGGAACACACGAGATATTTACCATACCCGATTGCCCTAGTAATTTTTTTACTGGGTATTGGTGTATCCCATGCCCAGCATATTAATAACCTTACTGCAGATTTGGACGAGGAGACCCATGAAATACGTATTCAACAAGAATTTGAATATAAGAACACCTCGGACGACACTTTGCGCAACCTATATTTCAATGACTGGGCACATGCATATTCCAACAAAAAAACAGGTCTCGCAAAACGATTTGCAGAAGACTTTAAAAAAAGCCTTCATCTTGCCAAAGACGAAGAAAGGGGCTCTACCGAAATCACCAGTGCAGTTGATGATGAATATAGAGGTCTATTTTGGGAAAGGGTAACAGGGCAGGATGTTCTTAAAATTAGACTCAACGAACCTCTGGAACCAGGCAATTCGGCAAAAATCTTCATTACATATACGGTAAAATTGCCTTCCAAAAAGTTTACCCCTTATGGGTATGATCCAAAAAGTGGATATTATTTAAAGGATTGGTACCTAACTCCTGCCGTATATGACGGCAAATGGCATTTGTATTCCAACAAAAATTTGGAAGACCTTTATACGGATGTTACCAATACCAACTTAAAGATCACGTATCCGGACAGTCTCCATATGGTATCAAATTTCAGGGTATTGGGGGAGACCAGGTTTCCAAATGGCCATGAGGCCCAGCTAAAAGGCATCAACAGAAAAAGTTGCGAAATAATCCTCACCCCCAACAATGGTTTTACTACGCATGTTACCCATAACATGACCGTTATTACGGATTTAAAGGCCGGCAAATACGATCAGATATCACAAGGAGTCTCTATCCATAAGGTTACCGATTTCGTATTGGAAAATTTAGGGAGATTTCCACATTCCCACTTGTTGGTGAGTGAAATTGATTACAATAAGAATCCTATGTACGGCCTAAATCAGCTTCCCTCCTTTATACGGCCATACGATGATCAATTTCAGTATGAGATGAAGTTCCTTAAAACGGCCCTTGTCAAAATTATCAATGAGACCATTTTCTTAGACCCCAGAAAAGATCAATGGATATTGGATGCCATTGCCAATTATTTAATGATAGCCTATGTAGAGGAGCATTATCCCGATCAAAAGTTATTGGGGAAACTTTCCAAAATTTGGGGCTTCAGAAGCTATCAATTGGCAAAGATGGACTTCAACGAGCAATATCCTTTTCTCTATATGTTCAGGGCACGTAAAAACCAAGATCAGCCTTTGACCACCCCAAACGATTCGCTTATAAAGTGGAACCAAAAAATAGGGAACAAGTATAAGGCCGGTCAAGGGCTTTCCTACTTGGCGAGTTATATTGGTAAGGAAAAGGTAGATGAAAGCATAAAGACCTTTTATAAATACTATAAATTGAACAAGGTTAAGCCCTTGGATTTTGAATCAATATTAAAGCGAGCCTCCAATCGCAATATAGACTGGTTTTTTAATGATTATGTTTCCACGGACCGGCTTATAGACTTTAAGATAAAGAAAGCGAAGAAAACTGAGGATTCCCTCCGGGTAACCTTAAAAAATAAGGAGGGAACCAATGTTCCCATATCGCTATTTGGACTCAATGATAAGGACTCCGTGGTATCCAAGTATTGGTTTTCCAACATTACGGGGGAAAAGACCTTTACCATCCCGAACAAGAACGAAGAACGCCTGGTGTTGAACTACGATCAAAAAATCCCGGAGTTTAACCAAAGGGACAATTGGAAATCTTTGAAAGGTTTTTTTTCGAGCAATAAAAAAATCAAGTTTACTTTTTTCAAGGATGCCGAAAACCCCTATTACAATCAGATATTCTATGTACCTATCTTAAACTTTAATATCTATGACGGCTGGTCTCCCGGACTTCGCTTGTACAACAAAACCTTTTTGGAGCGCCCTTTTGTTTATGATTTTCATCCGTCCTATTCGTTTCGGGAGAACACCCTTGTAGGTTTTGGAAGTTTGGGATATAGGAAGTATTTGAGCAAAAGTGGATTGTTCGTATCCAATTACCGAATTAGTGCTTCTACATTTCATTTTCAGACCAATTCCAGATATACGTCTATTACACCCTCCATGAGCTTTGGCTGGCGACCTGCCGATCTTATTTCCAATAAACGACAATTCTTGACCTTTAGATATGTCAATATCTTTCGGGATTTTGACGAGAGCCTTATTGATTTGAGCAATGATCCGGATACCCCGGATTACAGTGTCTTTAATGCCAGGTTTTCACATATAAACAACGGAATTATAGATTTTAATTCCTGGTCCACGGATTTCCAACACTCCAGTGATTTTACCAAATTGGTCTTTGAGTTCGAATACCGAAAACTATATGAGAACAACACGCAATTTAATGTTAGATTTTTTGCAGGTAAATTTTTAAGGAACAAAATAGAGCCCGGTAACACTTTTTTTGATTTTGCATTGGACCGTCCTACCGATTATCTTTTTGACTATAATTATCTCGGACGTTCAGAGGATTCAGGTCTGTACAGTCAGCAAATAATCATTGCGGAAGGAGGCTTTAAATCCTTTCTGGATGAACGTTACCGGTTTGCGAATGATTGGCTGGCTACCATGAATACCAGCGTAAATCTTTGGCGATGGATAGAAGCCTATGGAGATATCGGATTTGTAAAAAATAGGGGGCTAAGGGAGAAGTTTGTTTATGATTCCGGAATACGCCTAAATCTTGTTACCGATTTTTTTGAACTATACTTCCCGGTCTATTCCAACAATGGGTGGGAAATAGCGCAACCCAATTATGAAGAAAGGATTCGGTTCATCATAACCATAAGCCCAAGGACGCTTACAGGGTTATTTACCAGAAAATGGTTCTAATAGAATGAAATATTCTTATAAAATTGCTTTTTTAAGCCGTAAAAAATACAAAACATCAAAAAATAGAGGTTTTTTTTATCAATATACAAATATTTTAACTTTTTTAGAGTTGTAAAAATCTATTCTATTGGATATTTTTGCAAAAACTCTACTTGCCCATGGACCTTTCCCCAAAAACCAGCACCGATATTTCTTTTGACGATTTTAGGGACCAGATTCTACATGATTACGAAATAGCTGTTCTAAGCAGGGAATGTAGCCTAATGGGGCGCAAAGAGGTACTTACTGGAAAAGCAAAATTTGGGATTTTTAGCGATGGTAAGGAACTCCCACAATTGGCAATGGCAAGGTCCTTTAAAAATGGGGATTTTAGAAGCGGTTATTACAGAGACCAAACTTTTATGATGGCTCTGGGGTTACTGACCCCAAAACAATTATTTCACGGCCTTTATGCCACCACAGATATTGGAAAAGAACCCATGAGTGCGGGGAGGCAAATGGTAGGTCACTATATGACCAATAGCATAAATGAAGATGGAAGCTGGAGAAACCTTACAAAACAAAAAAATAGTAGTGCCGATATCTCATGTACTGCTGGGCAAATGCCTAGGTTATTAGGTCTGGCACAAGCCTCCAAAATGTATAGGAATCTAAAGAACCTGGATTCCGAGAAGTTTTCAAATAATGGGAATGAAGTAGCTTGGGGTACCATCGGTAATGCAAGTACCAGTGAAGGTATGTTTTTGGAGACCGTAAATGCCGGCGGCGTACTTCAAGTGCCAATGGTTATAAGTATTTGGGACGATGACTATGGTATATCCGTACCGGCCAAATACCATGCGACCAAAGAGGATATTTCAAAAATGCTTAGTGGATTCCAAAGAGACGAGGACCAGAAAGGATATGAACTCATAAAAGTAAAGGGATGGGACTATACGGCCCTGATGCATGCTTATGAAAATGCTGCGGACATTGCTCGTGAGGAGCATGTACCCGTTATCATTCATGTCGTTGAACTTACGCAACCCCAGGGACACTCCACTTCGGGTTCCCACGAGCGGTATAAAAGCGAAAAACGTTTGGAGTGGGAAAAGGACAATGATTGCAACAAACGTTTTAGGGAATGGGTACTTGAAACCGGTATTGCCGAGGATTCAGAGCTTTTGGAGCTTGAAAAATCGATTAAAAAGAAGGTCAGAATCGCAAAAAAAGAGGCTTGGGCGGAATATCTGGAACCGCACAAGCGAATGAAAAATACTTTAATCCAACTTTTGGAGAATGCTTCACAAAAAAGCCCGAACAAAAATTTTATCAATAAGATAAAGAACGATTTGATAGCGGTTGAAGAACCGATCAAAAAAGATCTCGCCCATAACTCGCGTAAGGCCTTACGCTATATGTTGGGTGAAAATACACCCGAAAAAGAGGCCTTGTTGTCTTGGGTAAATCGCTTTCTGGAAGATACCCAACCCAAGTATAGTTCATTGTTATATAGTGAACTCCCAACCAGGGCTACTAAAATTCCCGCGATACACCCTCAATACGATACCAGTCCCAAAACTGTGGATGGACGGGTGGTGCTTCGGGACAATTTTGACAAATTATTCGAGAAATATCCCGAAGCCTTGGTGTTTGGAGAGGATAGTGGAAAAATAGGAGATGTAAACCAAGGTTTGGAAGGACTTCAAAAGAAATACGGTGAATTACGGGTGGCCGATACCGGTATTCGAGAAACCACCATTATAGGACAAGGTATAGGAATGGCCTTAAGAGGACTAAGGCCAATTGCCGAAATCCAGTACCTGGATTATATCTTTTATGCTATGGCCACGCTTACCGATGATTTGGCGAGCTTACTATATCGTACCTACGGAAAGCAAAAGGCACCTTTAATCGTTAGGACTAGGGGACATCGATTGGAGGGTATTTGGCATTCGGGATCTCCCATGGGAGGTCTAATTCATGTCTTGAGAGGCATGTACATTCTTGCACCACGAAACATGACCCAAGCGGCAGGTTTTTACAACACCTTAATGAAAAGTGACGAACCTGCTTTGATAATTGAAAGTCTTAATGGATATCGGTTAAAGGAATCCATGCCCAATAATTTAGGAGATTTTTGTACGCCAATTGGTAAAATCGAGACCTTAAGAAAAGGTAGTGATATCACCATACTTTCATACGGGTCTACTTTACGGATTGTGGAGCAGGCTGCACGCGAACTCTCAGAAGTAGGTATCGATGTCGAAGTTATCGATGCCCAGACCTTATTGCCATTTGACGTAAATGGAGATACCGTACAAAGCATACAAAAGACCAATAGACTGTTGGTTGTGGACGAAGACGTTCCTGGAGGCTGCTCTGCTTACTTGGTTCAAGAAATTATTGAGCGTCAAGGAGCCTATAGCTATTTGGATAGTGCCCCTCAGACCCTTACGGCAAAGGCACATAGACCTGCTTATGGAACTGATGGAGATTATTTTTCCAAGCCCAATGCAGAGGATGTCTTTGAAAAGGTATACGAAATTATCCATGAAGCAGATCCTGCCAACTTTCCAAAATTACGCTAGCAACGCGAGTACCCTCGTTCAAGTTTTTTATATTTAGGGAAAAATTGAATTGATTTCCCTTGTTTTTCCAAGCTTCAACTTATACAGTACGCCATTACTAGTTCTGGTAAGCCAAGGTCTATTGTTCGGCTTGCTTTTGTTACATCGATTTTACATTAAAAACCGAATATCCGATCTTTTTTTGGCACTTTTGGTGATTATTACATGCTATCATCGTACCACATACACCATTGGATTCATGGATTGGTACGATACCTACCGTAACACTAAAATCAATTATTGGCTCATTTCCTTATCGCTAGCCATAGGGCCGCTAATTTACTTTTATGTAAGGTCCGTGACAACATCTAACTTTAAATTCGGCAAAAAGGATTGGCTACACTTTTTTCCGGCAGTGCTATACGTTCTATACCGGGTTTTCATTTTTATCTATGATGCCAATCAAAATGGATTTGATACAAAACAAAATGGTATACTTATGGAAAGTTGGGCCATGGGTTCGGTAGGTAGTTTCGCGGAAGCGTTTAACGCCATACAGCAAATACTATATTTGGCTTTCTCGCTCCAATTATATTTTACATACAAAAAAAAGATAAAAAACTACTTCTCCAATACCTACAAATTGGAACTTAATTGGATTCGTAACTTCTTATATATTTATTCGTTTCTTTTTCTTTACGGGATTTTGCAACAGTTCGTAATCCTATCTATTGTGGAATTAAGTTGGATCCAAAAATGGTGGTACCAATTTTTTTCTGCCTTGGCAGTGATATATATTGGTATAAAAGGATACTTCACCGACACTACTTCTCTGGAAGGACTAGATTTTCAGCTTTTGGGAATATTACAAAAGAGCCGGGGCATTAAGGAAGGTTCTGTATGGCATTCCAAGCATGAAAATAAGGGGTTAGAAAATCAAAAAGAACGTCTTTCCCAATTCATGGAAGCCCAACGCCCCTATTTGAACCCTGATCTTAATCTCAAGGAAATGGCGCAGGAACTTAGAATGTCCAGGGGTCAATTATCCGAAGTAATCAATATAGGTTTTGGCAAAAATTTTAATGACTTTATTAATACTTACCGCATAAACTTGGTCAAAGATATGCTAAAGGCCGGAAGGCATAAGAAGCTCTCGCTATTGGGTATAGCCTATGAATGTGGTTTTAACAGCAAAGCCACCTTTAATCGAGTATTCAAAAAGTTTACCAATAGCTCCCCCACAGAATTCCTCAACAATTCATTTTAGCTGATGTCTTTTTTGCGAGACGTCTCAAATCGTATTTGAGACCTAATCTCAACGATTTGAAACTCAGCTATTGACTTTACACGGCAAATTTGTATTGTAAACATAAATATGCACGATATGAAAAAAGCCTTCAGAAAGATTATGCTACCTGTTCTACAGAAAGATTGGATAGCCGATTTACTATTTGCTATTATACGTTTTATATGCGGAATGTTGCTTGCCTTGAGTTTTGGAGCCGACAAGTTTGGGATGCCCTGGACACCAGAGGGTCAAAACCTTAATCTCTTTGAAGTGTCCGCATGGTTCCCGGAAGATGTTGCGTCCTATGGCGGGGTTTTCGCAATGGCCCCAGTATTTTTTGCTTGGATGGGGGCTTTTAGTGAAGCTGTTGGGGGATTATTTTTGGCCTTCGGATTAAATACAAGGGTAGCTGCCTTCCTCATTATGTTTACCATGCTAACGGCCATCTTCATGCAAAAATGGGGACAAGGGATTTGGGGCATGCTCCCAGCGATGGGTTTCCTATGGATCTCTATTTACAATCTTTATTTGGGATCTGGGCGGTTCGGTCTGGACTATCTACTTACAAGGAAACATATCATTAGTAACCCATAAAATATAAAACCTATGAAATCAATACTACAATCTATGATAGGGCTCTTTTTTCTATCTACGGCAATTGCCCAAAACAGTCTTTCAACATCCAATTTTGAGTACCTAAATGGAAGTTCATGGTCCGGTAATTTAATGTACATCAATTATTCGGATGGAAAAGAAGTAAACATCAGGACCACGCTAAAGATTTCCGTTCAAGATGATACAATCATACAAGAGGTGGAATTTCCGGACGAACCAAAGGCCAATTATATCAGTCGGGTAAAGATCAAAAAAAATGGACACTATTTTGGTGATGAAAAAGTGGTCGATCTAGATTTCGAGGGAGGTAGTATTACCAAACTTACCACCCGATATAAGGGAAGGGATAACAACAAAAAGGCCGATATCTACAAAACCTACCTATTCGGAAATCAAAGTATATCCATTACCAAAACCGTAGTCTATCAGAAAAGTCAAGAAAAAATGATACGCAATCGCTATACCTATAAAAAACTAAAAATCTAAGTTACCATGAAAACTTGTTTAAAACATCTATTCTTTGCTCTTTTCGTTTTAGCTTTCAGCTGCAGCTGTGTACAGGAAACACATTTAAAGACGGTGACCTTTAAAGTTAACATGAAATATGTGGAAAATGCCCAAGAAGTTGGTTTACGCGGTAATTTTACCTCCCCCCCATGGGAAATAGTCCTCCCTATGGAGGATAAGAACAATGACGGAATTTTTGAAACTACCGTATCCAAATCTACTGCTCAAAATGAAGTTGAGTTTAAGTTCGTTAATTTCAATGATCAGTATGAACTCAATTGTTCGGGAAATAGGGTAATTACCTTTAAATACAGACCAGAGGTTATTGAATATGAAGCTACATTTAACAAAAACGATGGACGGCAAAAACTATTGAAATAGCAAAGGGCCGTCCATCCCAGCGGATCCTTCCTTGATGGGTTGCTTTAATTTTTTAATTCATCTGCCGGTAATTGTACCTTGGTATTTATTGGATTCCCATCTGCATCAATTTCAATAATGGCGTCGAAGCCCAACTCGTCCAGTTTATTTATAATTTTGGCCCTATCCCCTACCATGAACCAATTAACAGCCTCCGGTCGGACTACTTTTTGGCTTACTTCGTGTACATCCTTTAAAGAAAGGCTTCTTACGCTCTGATCATATTTCTGGTAATAGTCATCGGACAAATTGTATTTGACCAATTTGGACATGGAACTGTTTACGGCACTATTGGTTTCCCATTGCCCAGGCAATTTCAAAACCTGATTGGTCTTTACCTTGTCCAACTCCTGTTGCGTGGCAGGCCTAGTGGAAATGAATTCAGAAATTTCCTTACGCAGCTCGGTAACGGATTCGGCAGACTTATCCGTTTGTACTGGGGCATAAACAAGGAAAGGTCGTTCTTCCTTATTGGACATAACAAATCCTCCGGCGCCATAGGCCCAATGCTTGTCTTCCCTTAGATTCATATTGATACGTGAGGTGAAATTTCCACCCAAAATACTGACCATTTGCTCCAGGGCAATTTCCGATACATCCCCATACTTGTGCGTAAGGTGGCCCGCCAATATAATAGATTGTTGCGATTCCGGTCTATTAACGAGGTACAAAGTATTTTTGGTGTTTGCTTTAGGTGCATTGAAGGTTATTGAAGGCACATCGGATTTTTTCCATTTTCCCAATGATTTCTCCAGTTTGGATTTTAATTCCTCCATATCTACATCTCCAGTAATCACCAATGTAGCATTATTTGGCCTTATCCACGTTTTATAGAATTTCAGCGCATCGTCCCTAGTAAGTTTTGCCACGGTATCCTCATAGCCCGTTCCGGTATAGGGGTTACTATAAGGGTGGTCTTCGCCATATAGATACTTGTTCATAACCCGTAATGCCATGGCAATAGGTTGGGATTTTTCCTTTTTAATGCTATTTATCTGTTCATTTTTTAATCGATCGAATTCCTTTTCCGGAAAGGCCGGGTTAAGAATTACATCGGCAAAGAGGTCTAAACTCCCATCTAGGCTCTGTTTAAGGGTGTTGAGATAAACATTGGAATTATCTTGACTGGAATAGGTATATAAACTGGCTCCTAATAATTGCAGTTTCTCATTGATTTCAAGAGAACTCAGCTCTTTAGTGCCCTCGTCCATTAAATTCATGGCCAATTCCGCGGTTCCTGGGCTAGATAGGTAATCCGTCTTATAACCGGCATCCATCATAAGGTTCATCACTACTGTAGGGACGCCTTCTCTTTTTGCCAATACGATGTTCAATCCATTGGAGAGTTTGGCTCGCTCCAGTTCAGGAAAGCTAGAACTCTTTTGAGTTCCTAGTTCCGGCAACTTGGAACGATCCACATTGGTTTCTTCTATCGTATAATCGGGAAAAGGTTTACAAACTAGGGTATGCTTCCCTTGGCGGAGCCATTTTTGGGCAGTGGACTTTAGGTCCTCTACCGTAGCCTTCTCTACATAATTTAATACTGTCTTGTAGTAGGCTGCATCTCCAAAATACGTTTGATTGGAAGCCAATCTATCGGATATACCTCCAAAACCTCCAATACGTTCCAATCCTTTAATGAAATTGGCAAAGTAGGCTGCCTTCACCCGTTTTAATTCCAATTCCGTAGGACCACTTTGAATGAGGTTTTCTATTTCGGATTGAAAGACCTCCTTTACTACATCTGGATCCTCACCGGGCTTAACATTTACCCAAGTAACAAAATTACTAGCTATTTCCTTGGAGGCCTGATACGATACTACCGAGCTTGCCGTTTGGTCTTCATAGACCAGTTTTTTGTACAGTCTGGAATTCTTGCCACCTGTTAAAATGGAGGATATCAAATCAAAATGAATATCCTCCCGGTGCCCGAACTGGGGTGTGTTCCAAGAGAACAGAATTCGCGTCTCGGGAACTCTGTCCTCATATACTTGATAGGTGTCCCCATTGTGAACGGGAATGTTTATTTCTGGACGAACAATTGTTGGGCCGGAAGGAATGGCTCCGAAATATTTCAGCACCTTTTTATGCACCTCATCCGGATCTATGTCCCCAGCTATGGCAATAACCGCATTGGCCGCACCATAATAGGCTTTAAACCATTCTTGCACATCCTCTAACGAAGCCGCGTCCAAATCCTCCATTTCACCTATTACGGTCCATGAGTATGGGTGCCCTTTAGGATACATAGCCTTAGTAAGTAATTCCCCTTGTCTTCCATAAGGTTGATTCTCCCCTTGCCTTTTTTCATTCTGCACCACCCCACGTTGCTCATCAAGTTTGGCTTGATCAATGGCACCTAAAAGGTAGCCCATACGATCGGATTCCAAAAAAAGTACTTGGTCTAGGGCGGAAACGGGAACATTCTGAAAATAATTGGTTCTATCGGAATTCGTGGTTCCATTTAAGTCGGTGCCCCCTATTCGCTCCAAAGCTTGAAAATAATCGTCATTAAAGTTTTCGCTACCATTGAACATCAAATGTTCGAATAAATGAGCAAATCCACTCTTTCCTGGTTTTTCGTTTTTGGATCCTACATGATACCAAACATTTACCGCTACTATAGGGGCCTTATGATCTTCATGTACCAAAAGGGTGAGCCCATTGGGCAAAGTAAACTTTTCATAGGGAATATCTATTTCGCTAACCTTAAATCCCACGGTCTGAGATGGAAGACTTTGCACTACTGCAAACAAAAGAATACATAATACGTGAAGTGATTTTTTCATGATTGATGATTTAATAGACTTTAGTTAATGCTAAGAGTAAATATACTATTTAGCGGTCAGGAGTACAATTTTTTATGATTCATCTTACATGTTTCAACAAGAAATAGTTTTGTCCGGAACATCGATATGATGCTTATCTTTGACACAAAAGTCTTCGTCGTTGGAAGAGATTCTCTCCGAATATTATGGTCTAGATCAGATAAGGCTATCGCCTCTGGAAGGATATGATAGTATCAATTTTAAAGTGGAGACCAAAGGTAAGACCCATGTCCTAAAGCAATATCCCTATTCAGATGCTACCCAAGAACTTCTCCATGCCGAAAATCGAATACTACAAAACGTTTCAAAAGTAAGTAGCTATGATTTTCCCAAGCCCGTTAATGCCAAAAATGGTAAAGAACTTATTGTAAGAGAGGGAATAATGTTCCGTTTGCTAAGCTATGTGGAAGGCGATTTTCTGGGTAACGTCCAACATACTCCCAAGCTTTTAAAATCCTTCGGGGAATTCCTCGGAAAAATGGATCGGCCCTTGCTCAGGTCCCATGAGGCTTCCCTTGCGGCCAAAGAAACGCCGTGGGACTTAAAACATTTTATGGCCAATGAAAAATATCTGAAATTCATTCCCGATAGTAAGGATAGAAGCTTAGTGGACTATTTTTTTCTACAGTTTCTTGAAAATGTTTCCCCATATCAATATGAGCTGAGGAAAAGTATCATTCATAATGATGCCAACGACTGGAACGTACTTACCAAGGATGGAAAAGTTTCGGGCATCATAGATTTTGGCGATATGTGTCATTCTTGGACGGTGAACGAAATCGCAGTCGCCATAACCTACATCATGATGGAAAAGGATAATCCCTTGGAAGCGGCTTCTCATGTCATAAAAGGGTACCAGAGCATTTTGCCATTGGAAGCAAAGGAACTGGATATACTGTATTATTTAGTAGCTGCCCGGTTGTGTACCAGTGTTTGCAATTCGGCATATACAAAAACGTTAAAGCCGGAATCAGAATATATTACTATAAGTGAAAAGCCGGCCTGGCGATTATTGCGAAAATGGTTGGGGATAAATCCTATTAAATGCAGTGACACTTTCCGTCTTGCCGCTGGCTATCCAAGGGTCAATAAACCAAAGCTAACGCAGCAATTGAAGAAAAGGAACTTAAATTTAAGCAAGGCATTGTCCCTTAGCTATACCAACCCGATCCAGATGCAGCGTTCTGCCTTTCAATACATGTACGATGGCCAAGGGAATACTATTTTGGATGCTTACAATAATATTATGTTGGCAGGACATTGTCATCCAAAAGTTGTCAGGGCCGGCAGGCAAGTAATGGCAAGATTGAATACCAATACGCGCTACATATATCCAGAAATCTTGGCGTACAGTGAAACGTTGTTATCCAAATTCCCACAAAGTCTGAATAAAGTCTTTTTTGTAAATTCAGGAAGCGCGGCCACCGATTTGGCCATCCGAATGGCCTTGGCCTATTCCAAAAAGAAAAAAATAGTGGTCCTGGAACATGGCTACCATGGGAATACGAGAATCGGAATAGATGTAAGCCATTACAAGTACGATCAAGGAAACGGGCTGGGAAAACAGGGTTATATAGTAGAAGCTCCGATGCCCAAGGTTTTTGGTTCGGGTCTAAAAGATGATGGCTCCGCAGGAAAACACTTTGCCCAAGAAACAATAGCTAAAGTTGATGGGTCCAAAGGTAAGATAGCGGCTTTTATTGCGGAGCCTGTAATGGGCTGTGGCGGACAGGTACCTTTGGCCAAAGGTTATTTGGAGGAAGTGTACCCAAAAATACGTGAACAGGGCGGTATTTGTATCAGTGATGAAGTACAAGTAGGTTTTGGCCGTTTGGGAGATTTCTTCTGGGGTTATGAAATGCACGGGGTGGTACCGGACATGGTAATCTTGGGCAAACCCATGGGCAATGGACATCCCATAGGCGCAGTGGTCACCACCACGGAAATCTCGGAAAGCTTTGCACAGGGTCCCGAATTTTTTAGCTCCTTTGGCGGTAATCCGGTTTCTTGTGCCATAGGCCAAGCGGTTTTGCAGGTAATCCAAGAGGAAAAACTTCAAGAACATGCCAAAAAGGTCGGGTATTATTTACAATCCCTTCTAATTGAACTGCAACGGGAATTTTTGGAAATTGCCAACATTAGAGGTATGGGACTTTTTATTGGTGTTGAACTATTGGATAAAAAAGGAAATCCCAATACCATGTTGGCCCATAGGATTAAGAATGAGCTTCGGGAAAACTATATCTTGATAGGAACCGACGGACCGCACGATAACGTCTTAAAAATAAAGCCTCCCCTATCATTTTCAGAAAAAGATGCGGACCTATTAGTGTACCAATTGCATAAAATATGCAATGAATTATTAAATTAGCATTACACTAAATCTTCCCATATGAAAAATACCCTTCTCAAGGATCTAGGACTGGCCTTACTGCGTATCGGTTCGTCCGCTTTACTGTTGACCCATGGTTTTTCTAAATTTCAAAAACTTATATCTGGCGATTTCGAATTTGGAGATCCTATAGGTATAGGTTCTGCCCCTACACTTTTCTTGGCTGTACTAGCTGAATTTGTTTGTCCCATTTTAATCATTTTGGGTTTTAAGACCAGATGGGCAGCCATATTCCCAGCGGTTACCATGGTAGTCGCCGCATTTATTGTTCATGCACAAGATGCTATAGGCGTTAAGGAAAAAGCATTGTTGTTCTTAATAGCCTTTGTATCCATAAGTCTATTGGGGCCTGGGAAATATAGTATTGACAAAAAATAGGATCAGATGATCTTTACCAACAGTTCCTTTAGAAGATCAGATTGTGAGATTCCATAAGCCCCTACCCCTTTTCCTTTAAGGTCCATCTCGCGTAAAGACGAAACGATACGGCTAACTTTTTTCATAGGATAGTTTTTTGCTGCAACTCGAAACTCATCCACAAAATATGGGTTTATCCTTAAAGCACTGGCCACATTTTTTGGAGAATGATCGTTTAAGCCATGATATTGCAATAATTGTGAGAAAAAAGAATGCAACAAGGTAACTGTTAGCACAAATGGATTGTCCTTAGGATTTTGGGAAAAGTAATGTACAATTTTGGTCGCCTTAAGGATATCCCTCTCCCCAATAGCCTTTTTCAGTTCAAAATTGTTGTAATCCTTGCTTATCCCAATGTGTTTTTCAATGTTTTCCGGTGTAATTTCTTCTCCTTTGGGCAAAACTAGTTGTAGCTTTTCCAATTCTTTGCTTATCCTACTCAGATCGGTTCCTAAAAACTCTACCAGCAAACTGGCCGCTTTATGGGAAATATGGTACCCTTTGCCCAAAAGAACTTTCCGTATCCAATCCGCCACTTGGTTATCATATAATTTCTTGCTCTCGAACAATACACCCGTTTTTCGAACGGACTTGTATAACTTTTTTCGTTTGTCCAATTTTTTATACTTGTAGCAAACGACCAGGATGGTAGAGGGTTGAGGGTTTTCAACATAAGCCGTAAGGTGCTCTATGGTCCTGGAAAGATGTTGTGCCTCCTTGACAATGACTACCTGTCTTTCGGACATCATGGGATATCGCTTTGCATTTGCTATGATATCATCTACCGTGGCATCCTTGCCATATAATACAACTTGATTGAATCCACGTTCCTCCTCCGTAAGGACTTGCTTTTCTATATATTCCGCAATCCGATCTATATAATACGGTTCTTCACCTGATAAGAAATATATAGGTTTTACTGCTCCCTTACGTATGTCGGCAACAATTTGCCTTACTTCATCCATTCAAAAAAAAACATCAAATTTGCATCATGCAGAAACTATCCTTTCCCACTTATGATTTCCGCTTTAAAAGTAGGGAAAATAAGATTTGTATTTTTGATGTCATACGGAAAAAGTTTGTCGTCTTACAACCGGAAGAATGGGTAAGACAACATGTCATCCATTATCTCATCTATGAAAAAAGATATCCCAAAAGCCTCATCAATGTTGAAAAACAACTCGCTATCAATTCAATTAAGAAGAGATACGATGTGGTAGTTTTTAAAAATGATGGAAGCATACATACCTTGGTGGAATGTAAGGCTCCTGAAATAAGGATTACGCAACGTACCTTTGATCAGATTGCAAGGTACAATATGAAATTAAATGCCGATTATTTGATGGTAACAAATGGGATGGAACATTTTTATTGCAAAATGGACTATGAAGCCGAAAAATATCATTTTCTAGAACATATTCCTGATTTTAGCCGTTAATTTGCCGTCGATTTGAAGCTAGCTATCGTCATACTCAATTGGAACGGAGAGGCTCTTTTGGAAAGATATTTACCCATAGTGGTAAAATATTCCGACGGAGCCGATATTTATTTGGCGGACAATGCTTCCACGGATGATTCCGTTGCCTTTGCCCGTGCCAATTTCCCTACCGTAAGAATTATTCAAAATACCTTTAACGGGGGGTTTTCCAAAGGGTACAATGATGCCCTTAAACAAGTTGAAGCAGATATTTACTGCCTCCTAAATTCCGATGTTGAGGTTTCCAAAAACTGGCTGCCCCCCATAATTCAAGGTTTTAAAAATCTTCCCAAAGCCGCGATTATCCAGCCAAAAATACTGGATTTACTACGAAGGGATTATTTTGAATATGCCGGGGCCGCGGGAGGCTTTATTGATCAGTTGGGCTATCCTTTTTGTAGGGGAAGAATTTTTCAGGCATTGGAGAAGGATGAAGGACAATATGATGATACCCTAGAAATTTTTTGGGCCACCGGTGCTTGCATGTTCATTAAAAGTGAGATCTATTGGGAATTAGGAGGACTAGATGAGGACTATTTTGCACATCAGGAAGAAGTAGACTTATGTTGGAGGGCAAAAAACAAAGGATACAAGGTATATTATATAGGAAAATCCAAAGTCTATCATTTGGGTGGTTCTACCTTAAGTAATATGAACCCAAAAAAAACCTATCTCAATTTTAGAAATTCGCTGTTTTCGATAACCAAGAACCTTCCCAGAAGAAAAGCATTTTTAATTATCGCTATACGATTGTTATTGGATGGCGTTGCAGCAATTCGGTTTATTTTTCAGTTCAGATTTCAACATTGTTTAGCTATCTTGCGGGCTCATCTAAGCTTTTACAAGCATTTTAGTAAAATTTACAGGAAAAGGGAAAAAGCTAATTTTATACTAAAGTATTACATTGCAAAGTCCATAGTGTGGTCCTATTTCGTACATCAAATAAAGAAATTTAACATTTTAGTAAAAGATTAACGAATTTGAAATTTTGAGGTTTCCCATTTTATCTAATTTTGCTGCCGAACCAATACGTACTAAAACAAATAACAAACATTAATAAATAGAATCCGTAATTATGAAAAGATTAATTTTAGGTTGTTTAGGAGTAGCTTTATTGCTATCGTCCTGTGTATCACAGAAAAAATTTGCAGACCTTGAAGCCAAACATAAGGAAGCTCAAGATCTTTTGAATTCGGCAACGGTGAAGTTAAACGATTGTTTGGAAGAGAAAGCCACGGCGACTTCTAAAATGAAAACTTTGGAAGACCAAAATGCTTTTCTCAAGGCCAACAATCAGGAGTTGATCAACAATATGGGTAATTTGACCACATTGACTACCAAAGGTGCAGAGAACTTGGAAAAATCCCTAGAAAGTCTAAAGGAAAAAGACCTTACCATTCGTAAGTTACAGGATGCCATCACGAGAAGGGATTCCGTTAACTTGTCATTGGTACAAAGCCTTAAAGGTGTACTTGGAAATTTGGATGATGAGGATATAGAGATAAGCGTGGAAAAAGGTGTTGTGTTTGTTTCCATTTCGGACAAATTGCTTTTCAGCAGCGGAAGTTATAACGTTACCAGAAGAGCGAAGGAAGTTTTGGGCAAAGTTGCTATGGTAGTGAACAACAAACCTGATTTTGAATTTATGGTAGAAGGCCATACGGATGATGTTCCTTACAGAAGTGGTGTATTATTGGACAACTGGGATTTAAGTGTTAAACGTGCAACAGCCGTTGTACGTATCCTTCAAAACGATTATAACGTTGACCCCAAGCGTATGACCGCTGCCGGTAGAGCAGAATTCATTCCGGTATCACAAACTGAGAAATCCAAAAACAGAAGAACGCGTATCGTAGTTCTTCCAAAAATCGATCAGTTCTATAGTATGATTGAAGAGGGTATGAAAGACCCTGCAATCAATAACTAAACAATATATTTAGAATAAAAACCGCAGCATTCATGCTGCGGTTTTTTTGTGTCCAATACCTAGCTATAATTCCGCAATTGTACTCCCGTTCCTATTTTGTACTACCTTTGTCAACAAAGGTCCAAACCAACCATCATATTAGAATACTATATTTTTTTTAAAAACGTTAGCTTACGTATGAGGTTATTTTTTGGACTTATTGGGGCGTTATTTGTTGTGAGTTCCTGCAATCTCCTAAGGCCGGTAGGAGAAAACGACAAAAAGATTTCTTCCGGGCCTAAATCCTCTTCGGCCTCCAAAACCTTGGACAAGGTAATCTTAAAGGAAGGCATTTCCCAAGAGGGGCTTTTCTCTGTTCATAAGTTAGGGGACAAGTATTATTTCGGAATTCCCGATAGCATCCTGGAAAGGGAAATACTAGTGGTTACCCGTTTTATTAAAACACCAGCGGGCTCCAAAAACTATGGAGGGGAAGAGATAGGTGAAAAAACGATCATTTGGGAAAAAGGGCCTTCCAATAACATTTTTCTTCGTATAGCTACCTTAGTGAGTGTTGCCAATGAGAATGACGAAATATCTAGAGCAGTTAACAATTCCAATATCACACCAATCTTGGAAACTTTTGAAATAAAGGCACGATATGAAAAAAAGAAATCTTCCCTAATCGACGTTACCGATTTCATTAACAGCGAAAATAACTTACTCGCGCTTAACAGTGCCCAAAAGGAATCGTATAAGCTCTCCTCATTGGAAAAGGATAAATCCTATATTTTGGGTATCAAGTCCTTTCCCATAAATACCGAAGTACAGACCGTAAAAACTTATAAGGCTAAAACTATCAAGGGCAAAACGAAAAAAGTGTTGCCAGCCGCCGTATTGTCCGGAGTGGTTACCTTGGAGATAAACAACTCGTTCATTTTACTGCCCAAAACACCCATGAAAAAACGGTTTTATGACCCTAGAGTGGGTTACTTTGCCAGTTCATATCTCGAATATGGTGATGAGCAACAACGGGTAGACCGTAACACCTATATTCATAGATGGCGACTGGAGCCCAGGCCAGAGGATCAAAAAAAGTGGGAAAATGGGGAATTGGTAGAACCCAAAAAACCCATCATCTTTTATTTGGATCCAGCCACTCCCAAAAAATGGAGACCCTATCTTATTCAAGGAATTAATGACTGGCAGCAAGCTTTTGAACAGGCCGGTTTCAAAAACGCTATAGTTGGAAAAGAGTGGCCCAAGGACAATGACGAGATGAGTTTGGAAGATTCTAGGTTTTCCGTACTACGATACTTTGCTTCACCCTTTAAAAATGCTTATGGTCCCAATATTACGGATCCAAGGAGTGGCGAAATCTTGGAGAGCCATATTGGATGGTACCATAATCTAATGAATCTGCTTCACAATTGGTATATGGTACAGGCAGGGGCCGTTGACCCTAGGGCCCAAAAAATGGAATTTGACACGGACCTTATGGGCGAACTTATCCGTTTTGTGGCTTCTCATGAAGTTGGCCATACATTAGGACTTCGGCATAATATGGGAGCTAGTCATGCCACTCCAGTCGAAAAACTGAGAGATGCGGAGTGGCTCGGAAAAAACGGTCATACAAGCTCCATTATGGATTACGCCCGTTTTAATTATGTGGCACAACCGCAGGATAGTATTCCTCCAAAGGACCTAATGCCACGTATTGGGGATTATGATAAATGGGCCATTCAATGGGGATATGCTCACATTTCCGAAAAGTTGGACGAGGATAGTGAAAGGGAAATACTGAATCAGTGGGTTGTAGACAGCGTTGGTTCCAATCCAAGATTGTGGTTTGGAGGAGAGGGCCGTGATTTTGACCCTAGATCCCAGACCGAGGACCTTGGGGACGATGCCATGGTAGCCAGTAACTATGGAATTATGAACCTACAGCGCATCGTTCCTTTTTTAACGGAATGGACCAAGGAAAAAAACAGTGACGACTATTCCGGATTGGATGAGGTTTACCAAGGCGTAATAAAGCAATACGAAAACTATCTTTTCCACGTGGCCAAAAATATTGGTGGCATTTATGTTACCCCAAAGACCATGGGTGAACAAGGTGAGGTGTATTGTCCTGTCACAAAACAATCCCAAAAAGAGGCCTTGGCATTTTTGAACAATCATATATTTAAGGAGCCCAAATGGCTGATCAACAATGAAATTCTGAACAAGACCTTTTCCCCTCAATCCAAGGAATCCATTACAAAGACAATGGAGAGTATTGTAATAAACCTATTGGGGGGTAGTAGAATGAGTAGAATGACATTTATTGCCGAAAGATATGAAGACGAGGATGTTTACACCCCAGAAGCGTATTTGGACGATTTACACCAATTGATTTGGGGAGATATGAACGTTTTTTATTCCACAACCCCCTATCGAAGAAAATTACAAAAGGCCTACGTTGCCAATATGATAGCTTTATACAAACCTAGTGAGGCGGAAGGCGTTGTTGAAGGTATTCTTGCCAAACTTTCCGAAGGTTATACCTCAAATACCGATGTACGCTCATTGGCTCTTGACAATCTTGCTATGCTGCAGCAAAAGATAAAGGGAACGATTCCCGTTATCACACATAGGATGACCAAAGCCCACTTGAATTATCTAAAAAAAGAGATAGAAGAGGTTATTGGAGAAACCAAAGACCCGGGAAACCTCTATATTCCCGCCAACCCGGATTTATCTATTGAACAGGACAAAGGTGAAGAATAAATGCTTTAAAAAATGTCCGGGTCTCCTTTACCCTCCCGTAACAAGATGGGTTCTCCTCGCGATAAGTCTATTACCGTTGAGGCCACATTACCACCATATCCTCCATCGATAACCAAATCCACTTGATTTTGCCATTTCTCGAATATCAATTCGGGATCAGTGGTATATTCCAGTACCTCGTCCTCATCATAAATTGAAGTAGAAACTATCGGATTTCCCAATCCCTCAACCAAGGCCCTGGCAATGGAGTTGTCCGGCACCCGTATCCCTACCGTTTTTTTCTTTTTAAAATCCTTGGGCAGATTATTATTGCCGGGCAGTACAAAGGTATAAGGACCGGGCAGGGCTCGCTTCAGGATTTTAAAAGTGGCCGTATCAATCTGCCGTACATAGTCTGACAGGTTGCTCAAATTCGCACACACAAAGGACCAGTTGGCCTTGGCTAGTTTTACCCCTTTTATCCAAGCTATTTTTTCCAAAGCCCGGGAATTAGTGATATCACAGCCTAGGCCATACACGGTGTCCGTTGGATAAATGACCAACCCTCCCTTTTTGAGGATGTTAACAGCCCTTTCCATCTCCCTAGGGTTGGGATTAGCTTCGTATATCTTAGTAAACTCAGCCATGGAACCTACTATTTAACTTGGTAAACGCGTATATAATCTACCTCCATCACTGCCGGGAAAATGGTATCGTCCACTCCTTCCAGCCCACCCCAGTTGCCACCAACGGCAATATTCAACAGAAAATAAAATGGTTTATTAAACGGCCAGTTCTCAGCGGTTGTGGGAGATGGTCTTATAAAATTCAATTGTACGTTTTCCGGATTATCGATATAGAACTTCAAATATCTGTCGGTCCATAGCAACCCATAAATATGGAATTCTTCCTCTATGGTCTTCAAATCTATAGGGCCCGAAGTAATTTGAGTCCCGTTCACATGGTTGTTTGCTTGGCTATGGATCGAAAAATGTACTTTATCAGGGTCAAAACTCACATATTCCATAATGTCAATCTCACCACAAGCCGGCCAGCCAACATTTTCAATGTTCGACCCGAGCATCCATAAAGCAGGCCATAATCCATTTCCCTTATGGTCCGGCAGTTTCGCCCTTATCTCTATTTTCCCATATCTAAAAGTTTCCTTACTATTGAGCCTAGTAGAGGTATAATTGGATGATTCAATCCCTTCTTTTTTCGCAATAATCTTTAGAGTACCACCGCTCACTTCAACATTTTCGTTCTCAACATAGTTCTGAAGCTCATTATTGCCCCATCCATGGGATCCTGTTTCAAAAGCCCAATCCTCCATGGATAATTCATCACCCTCAAATTCATCACTCCAAACTAGTTGGGCATCATCCCAGTAATCCGGAGCAAAAACATCCTTCAACTCGGGAGATGTTTCACTATCTACATCCGGGAGTTCCTCACCTGAGGTACTATCTTTCCCACACCCCAACAGGAACAAGCTCATAAAGACCGATACTAAGTATCCTTTTGGCATATTTTCTTTTATTTTTAGGAGTAATCCAATATCAAGATAGTACTTCCAGCTTGGCAAAACGAAGCAAAAGTTTCTTAATATCGCCTTTCTCAAATTGGATTTCGGCTTTCTTATCATTACCCGCACCTTCTATTTTCAACACTTTCCCCTTGCCAAATCGCGTATGGTTTACCAAGGAACCTTCGGTCAAATTTAAATCTACCACGTTGGTGTTACCCACAGGTGTGGCTAGTTGTGGTTTTAGCTTTCGCAATTTACGAAGTTGATTCTCATTGGGTCTATGTATGCTTGGCGGTTCCCCTTTTACAGGCTTGGACTGCCGTAACCGACTTTTATCCACTTCCCCAAAAATGGCGTTGTCCACCAAAGGTTTAAAACGATAGGTGTTCTCGATCGGGGTAAGGTTTTCAATATATTTTTCATCGATTTCCTCTAAAAACCGACTGGGCTCGGCATCGATGAGTTTCCCCCAACGATACCTATTTTGTGTATAGGTCAAATACGCTTGTTTTTCTGCACGGGTTAGTGCCACATAAAACAGTCGCCGCTCTTCTTCCAACTCGCTTCGTGTATTCATACTCATGGCAGAAGGAAAGAGGTCCTCTTCCATCCCAACAATATAGACATATGGAAATTCCAGTCCTTTGGCTAAGTGAATGGTCATAAGGGCTACCCGGTCATCATCACCCGTATCCTTATCCAGATCCGTAGCCAAGGCAACATCCTCCAAAAACTCGGTAAGGTCTCCCTTGGCATCGGCCAATTCCTTTTGCCCTTCTACAAAATCCTTGATACCGTTCAATAGTTCCTCTATATTCTCCATTCGGGCAATTCCCTCTGGAGTACCATCTTTTTTAAACTCGAGCAGTATTCCCGTTTTCTTGGCAACATGTTCCGCCAGGGTAAAGGCATCAGCATTTTCGTTCATGATCTGGAAGCTCTTGATCATGGTCACAAAATCCTCTAGTTTTCTTTTTGTACCGGCATTGATTTTTAAATTGATTTTACCAAGATTCTCGATTACCTCAAAAATAGAGCGACCGTAATGGTTGGCGGCAACCGTTAATCTGTCCAAAGTGGTCTGCCCGATACCCCGTGCCGGAAAATTGATAATTCGTTTCAGGGCCTCCTCATCCTTGGGATTGATGACCAAACGGAGATAGGACAGCACATCCTTAATTTCCTTTCGCTGGTAAAAGGAAAGTCCTCCATAGATTCTATACGGGATATCCTTTTTGCGCAAAGCATCTTCAATGGCACGGGATTGACTGTTGGTACGGTACAACACGGCAAAATTACCATTGGGCAATTGTTCATGCATTTTGTTTTCGAAAATGGAACTTGCTACATACCTGCCTTCCTCGGCATCAGTAATGCTGCGATGTACTTTTATGGTGGAGCCTTCATCATTGGCCGTCCATACCACCTTTTCAAGCTGATTTTTATTCTTGGCGATAATAGAATTTGCGGCATTTACAATATTCTTTGTACTCCGATAATTTTGCTCCAAACGGTATACGGCCACCTCATCATAATCACGCTGAAAATTTAGGATATTACTAATATTGGCCCCGCGGAAAGAATAAATACTCTGGGCGTCATCGCCAACTACACAGATGTTTTGATACCGATCGGATAGGGCCTTTACGATGAGATATTGCGAATGGTTGGTATCCTGATACTCATCCACTAAAATATACCGAAACCGATCTTGATACTTTAATAATACCTCGGGAAATCTGTTCAACAGTTCGTTGGTACGAAGCAATAGGTCATCAAAATCCATGGCTCCAGCCTTAAAGCAACGATCTACGTAATTCTGATAGATCTCCCCTACTCTGGGCCTTTTGGCCATGGCATCGGCCTCTTGTAGTTCGGGGTTTTGAAAATAGGCCTTTACAGTGATCAAACTATTCTTATAGGAGGATATCCTATTCTGTATCTGCTTGTATTTATAGATATCCTTATCCAATCCCATTTCCTTGATAATCGATGCAATCAGTCGTTGGGAATCCTGTGTATCATAAATGGTGAAGTTGCTGGGATAACCTAATTTATCGCCATCAAAGCGCAATAATTTTGCAAAGACGGAATGAAAGGTGCCCATCCACAGATTCTTGGCCTCGGAATTACCAACAATATGGGCTATTCGTTTTTTCATCTCACGGGCGGCCTTGTTCGTAAAGGTTAGGGCCAAAATATTAAACGCATCCACGCCTTGCTCCATCAAATGTGCTATCCGGTACGTTAAAACCCGTGTCTTTCCCGATCCCGCACCGGCGATGACCATGAGTGGGCCATCTTTATGAAGGACGGGGGCTTTTTGCGCCTCGTTAAGTTCCTCTAAAAACGTCTTCAAGCTAAAGTAATTTAAGAAGGTGAATTTAGCCATAAATACCCTCATCCTAAAATGATCTTTTCTGGATTTATAAACAGCATGGCTTAATTCTACTTCTTTTTGGATATATTTAAACTTTCAAGATTCGCATATGAGAAATAAAACTGTCCCAATACTATTTCTATCCCTATTTCTTACTACACTATTGTTTTCTCAAGAAGAAAGTAAAAGCGGCCCTGTTATCAAGGATTTTGGAAAAGTCTGGAAAATTGACGACCCAGACTTTGAGCTTCAAAAGAACGTGGAACTCAAGGTTGTATTTGACATTATGGATTCGCCGGAATCACATCAAGAAATCAATAAAAAAATAGAAACTGCAGCAAGGTTCCTAAACATGCACGCCCAAAGTGGTGTGTCTTCCGACCAACTAAAAGTAGCCTTGGTCGTACATCACTCTGCATCCAAGGATATTATGAACAATGAGACATACCGTAAATCATATGGTGTGGACAATCCCAATTTTGAATTGGTCAAAGCACTGCTCAAAGTAGATGCCCAAATTATTTTTTGTGGTCAATCCTCGAAATCCAGAAAAATTCCCAAGGATAATTTGATCGATGACGTACAATTGGCTTTGTCCGCGATGACCGCTTTGATACAATTACAAAACAAGGGATATCGGCTCATTAAGTTCTAATTTGAATTTCATGAAATAGTTTTTTGCATAAAGCACATTGCTTTTACATGTTTATGCCGATTTTTTTAATGCTTAGTTTTGTATTCCGAATCAATGTTAGATCTATAAGAATTGAGTTTTAAAGCGCATATATGGACACTTTTCTTGATTTTATTGGAGCCATGCCATGGTGGACATGGATTATAATAGCCCTGTCTCTAGTAGCTATCCGTGATATTTTTTTACAACGGGCACATACCATTACACACAACTATCCTATTGTGGGTCATTTACGGTATTGGTTGGAAAGTATCGGCCCGGAAATGCGGCAGTATTTTGTGGCAAATAACCGCGAGGAGTTGCCCTTTAACCGCATTGAACGAAGCTGGATCTATGCATCCGCCAAACAAGAGAACAACTATGAAGGGTTTGGTACGGACCGTGATATTTATGCCCATCAACACATTTTCATCAAAAATCGGCTTTTAGCTTTTAAAATCCCCGAGAATCATCCAAATACCAAAGATAAGACCTTTTTGCCCTGCGCCAAGGTAATCGGCGCATTCAACAAACGAAAGAAACCCTACCGGCCAGCATCGGTCATCAATGTGTCGGCCATGAGTTTTGGATCACTTTCTGCCGCTGCCGTGGAGGCAATGAACAAAGGTGTTGCAAAAAGCGGAGCTTATCATAATACCGGAGAAGGAGGCCTTTCCCCCTATCATAATCAAGGTGGGGATGTTATTTTTCATTTTGGTACCGGATATTTTGGGGTACGCAATACAGATGGTGGTTTTTCTTTGGACAAATTGATTTCGCTAACTACCGAAAATTCGTGTATCAAGGCCATTGAAATAAAACTCTCGCAAGGTGCTAAACCGGGGAAAGGCGGGGTTCTACCGGCCGCTAAGATAAGTAAGGAAATTGCCGGAATCCGCGGTGTGGAAATTGGAAAGGACGTATTGTCGCCAGCAACACATTCTGCCTTTTCATCGGTTCCAGAATTAATCGAATTGATAGAAGAAATTGCCGAAGGGACAGGGCTACCCGTAGGTATCAAAGGGGCCATTGGAAAATTAGATCAATGGGAGGAATTGGCCGATCTTATGAAGGAAACCGGAAAGGGACCCGATTTCATTACGGTTGACGGTGGCGAGGGAGGTACCGGAGCGGCCCCCCCTAGTTTTGCGGACCATGTTTCGTTACCGTGGGTATATGGTTTCTCTAGTTTATACAAGGTCTTTCAAGAACGAGACCTAACAAGTCGCCTGGTTTTTATAGGAAGTGGAAAACTGGGTTTTCCCGCGAAGGCGGCCATGGCTTTTGCCATGGGTATAGATTGTATTAATGTGGCCCGGGAAGCCATGATGAGCATTGGCTGTATTCAGGCTCAGGTCTGCCATACCAACCGATGTCCAACAGGAATAGCAACGCAAAACAAGTGGTTGCAACGCGGAATTAGTGTTCCCCTTAAAGCTGATCGGTTGGCCCAATACTTTAAGACTTTTCGGAAAGAATTTTTGGAAATCACCCATGCGGCAGGGTATGAACATCCCTGTGAATTTACCATGGAAGATATTCATGTGAACGTGGACGACGACTATCTTCATAGCGATTTGAAATTGACTTATGGTTATGAAAAGACCCAAGTACCTTTTAGAGGCATGCAAGAACTCCTGGATTGCGAATATTTAGGTGGACAGGTATTTTCAGGAAATCAATGAATACCCTACTTTTGCGATAATAAGCAAAATCCAAATAATCTATGATGCGATTATTACTCACCCTCTTAGTTGTTTTTAGTACGGTTTCTATAGTCACTGCACAACGTAAAAGCGAATTGATTGCCGAAATCGACAATTTGAAATCGGAATTGGATTCCGTAAAAAACGAGCTTTTTACAGCGAAAAAAATTGAAAAGGCCAGCGTTGTAAAAGCCGAAGCACTGGAAACTCAGGTTAATGAACTACAAGATGCCAATGCCACCTTGCTCACAAACTTGAATAATTTTGCGAAAGTTTCCAACAAGAATTCGGACATAGCCAATAGCGCTATGGCCAGTCTTCAGGCAAAAGAAGGCCAGCTTAAGGCCATGAAGGACGCCATAGCAAAAAATGATTCTACGGCCATTGTGGTACTTACCAATGCAAAACAAACTTTAGGAGAAAATGCAAAAATTGCAGTTTCCAATGGAGCTGTAATCATATCTTCGGGCCTCTCCTCTTTGTTTGGTTCGGATACGGAAAGCACCTTAACGGACGAAGGAAAAGCTTGGATAGAAAAAATTGCAGCTATCCTAAATGTTAACCCTGATATTAATCTGACCATTGAAGGACTCAGTATGACAGGCGACTTGGACTTGCCCGGAAAACAGGCATCAACAATAGCCTCTTTGCTGCAAAAGGATTTTACCATTGCCCCTGAACGCCTTACTTCCTTGGGTCGGGATGGGAATCTCAAAGAAGGCATAAGCTTTAAGTTACATCCAAGTTACTATACGTTCTATCTCATGGTAAAGGAGAAAATGAAGAATTCGAAATAGGAGGTGATATCCCAGTTTTAAAAACGGTATACTTTTTATAGAATTCATTCGTTCTACAAGCAACAAACCGACAAACCACACCTATGACCGGAGACGGAATTTTTCAATTGTTCGCTTATTTATTGCCCGCCGTTGTTACCGGTGCAGTTGCTTTTTACTTTTTCCGATTGCACACCAACAATGAAGAAGGTAGAAGAAGATTTCTTCTGCACAAGGATTCCCAAAAAAATACATTGCCCATACGGCTCCAGGCCTATGAACGTATGGCCCTATTTTTAGAACGTATTGCAATTCCAAGTTTAGTAGTACGGATTTCGCCAAAATCCGCGGATAAAAATGAATACGAAGCTTTGTTGATCAAGAACATTGAAAATGAATTTGATCACAATCTTTCCCAACAAATCTATATGACGGATGAATGTTGGAATATTATCAAAGCGGCCAAAAGTGCAACTATCCAAATGATCCGAAAGGCGGCGCTGAGCGATACGGATTCTTCGGATAAACTTCGTGAGGATATCTTAAACCAGACCATGGACAAACAATCCCCTTCGGCTACGGCTCTTTCTTTTGTAAAAAAGGAAATTGGGGAACTTTGGTAATCGGTTTCAATGCAGCCAAAAACAATTGGTTAATCGTCACCACTAGTTGGCACCTCTCCTGCTTCTGACAGTTTTTTTAGTTTCGGGTTTCAATTTCCAAGACTATTTCAATTTTCAAAAAAGTTACGCAGTTACTTCATTATTAAGTTAGTGTTTCGCTCTCTCAAAGCAACACAAAACGCAATAACTCATTAACACCTGGCAATTTCATTGTACTTTCAAGTCCTTTCCTACCGGGTGCCAGGTATGGATTTGTATATATTGGGATTATTCAGCACTTCTTGGTATCCGCAGATAATTTTTACTCAACCTCGGGTTCGATCTGATTCAATTCTATGTTCTTGTGCTTTGCATAGTTAAAGCCACTCTCCCACCAATTGGTCATTTTCTCCTTGTTAAAAATCAGAGAATTGGTAGTTAATACTGTTGGGGTAAAATAGAAATTAATGATGGCATCATTATGATTGGCGACAAATTTTCCGATACGGATGTTCTGTCGCTCTATCCTATCCAACATAAAGGCGAACATATTGGTTAAAAGGGCGAATGCGTTCCTGGACGGCAATCGATTGAAATGGGTAACCTCGGTCTGCAAAATTATAGCATCTATTTCCGTAGCTCCTCTCTTAATGGCTTCCTCAATGGGCACCATATTGCCCAGGCCTCCATCCGCATATTCGCATCCATTCTTGCGTACCAAGCTCATGAAGGGGGTATAATTGCACGAAATCCAAATCCACTCGCAAAAATCATCATAACTGTAATCATTGATGCTTTTGTACTCCACTTGGTTCAAGGATAGGTTGGAAACCGTAACAACAATGTCCTTGGGGCCGTTTTTTAGGTTCTCAAATTCTGTCACGGTTAAGGTGTTCCGTATCAATTCCAATAGGTTATGACTTTCACCGAAGGTCTTGCTCCCAGCGTAGAAATTTTTGAATACGTTCCAGTGATTGATGGCGATGTTATCGATCCCATGTTTATTCTGGATCAGGAAAGGGCAATTGCTAAAGATACTATCTTGATTTACCGAAGTGTATACTTCCTTGATCTTGTCGATTTTTTTAAGGGCCAAGTGAGAGATAAGCAGACTGCCCGTTGAAGTCCCGAGAAACAAATCGTAATCATGCGCCAGTTCCCGCATCAGGTATTGGGCCACGCCGCCGCCAAAAGCGCCCTTGCTACCTCCCCCGGAAATCACCATTGCCCGCATCTTACTTTACTTTGCTTTCTATATAACGCCGTTCCTCCGGCTTTAGTTTTCCCAAAAGGGACATAATACGGTCTTTATATACCTGATCCTTCAACAATTCTACCATCAAATTTCTGGAGAATTTTTTGAACTGCCATGAATGATGTGTGGTTGCCTCGGCCAAATCCAGTAGATTACTGTCCTTAAAACCAAAAGCTTCATTTAGATATTGAAAAGCACCTTGACGTATTTCAAAAGAATATTCCGGTGCCGTATAACCACTCAACTCATCAAAATACAATTTGGTATTTCTTCCTTCATAGCCTTCCGTTAAAATGGCCAGGGTCAACCACATGAGGCGGACGTTCTTATTCGGAAATCCAATGATTCCCTTTGTCTTTTCCAAATAGCTATTTCTTTCCTCCGGATAGGCCATCCATAACTTGAACAGGACATTTTCCAGGGTAACATAGCTCTCGTCATTTAAAAGGGTTTCTAACTTCTCCTTGGGATAATCCTTGATATCTTGAACGTTTAATGCCAAAGCCTGCCGCAGTTCCAACGCATTGGAGTCCAAAACACGGTCAATGATTTCCTCTGGCAGTGTCTGGATAAAATTTTGGATCATATATTTCTTTAATTGTATAGAATTTGTACCATTCCAATAGGATGTATAATCTATTTCATCGCTTTCTTGGCTTTTCAGTGCTGCCTGTAGGGCAAACAATGATTTTAGGGATGCTGATTTTTCAGCCAATTTCTCCTGTGCGACTTTGAAAGGAATTGCAGTATCTTCCAACCATACTTTTACATAGCGGGATAGGTCGGTACCGCTTGATTTTTCCATTTCTTGAATGAAATCGGGCACCGTTACATTCGCAAAAGCATATTTCTCCAAATAGGACTGGATTCCCTTTTTAAAGGCCATATCCCCTATCCGATCCCGCAGCATAAAAATGGCCCAGGCCCCTTTTTCGTAAAACGTTAGACTACTTGCCCTTGGGTCCAAAAGGCTCTGCCCCTGCCCCTTTTCAATTGAATTTTGAATTGTAGTTAAAGTTTCGAACAACTTCCAATAAAAGTGCTCCTCTCCAAAAAGTTCCTTTTCGGCCAAATAGGCATAATAGGTGGCGAAGCCTTCATGTAACCAATGGTGACTTCCACTTTTTTCCGTAACCAGATTTCCAAACCATTGATGAGCCAATTCATGAGCATTTACATTTACATAATTCTTATCTAAAAATGCCACCGAATCAATGACATAGGCATCGGAAAAAATCGTGCAGCCCGTATTCTCCATTCCTGCATATAGAAAGTCGTGGACAGGAACCTGTTTGTAATTCTGCCAAGGATATGCAACTCCGATTTCCTCCTCCAAAAAATCAAAGATTTCCTTGGTATATCGATAGGTAGGCTCAACACGTACACTATCTTTTGGATAAAAATAGTTTTCTATAGGCGCACCACCTGTGGAAGTCAATTGCTGCTTTTCATATGTACCGATGGCAAAGGCCAAAAGGTAGCTGCTCATGGGTTCTTGCATATCAAAAGACCATGTTTTTGAAGAGTCCGATTCTTTGACATCCAGAAGTTTTCCATTGGCAATGACCTCGTAATTCTTGTTAAAAGTCAGGCTTAGGTCAAATTCAACTTTTTCCATCATGTCATCAAAACTTGGCAACCAATGACTCGTATACTTTCCCTGACCCTGTGTCCATATCTGATTGTTATCTGGATTATCATCGTTCCAATTCATGAAATACATCGTTTGCTTGGGTCGGGCCGTGTAGTCAAGTTCCAGTTTGTAAGACTTCCCTCTTTTTAATTTTTTCTTTAAGGAAACAGTGTTTCCCGAATTGGAATACTTAACTATTCTATCGTTCAAACGGACCGATGTAAACTTCATGTTCTTGGCATCCAAAAAAACAGAGTCCACATCTTGAAGTACATGAAATTCATAGGTTACCTTGCCCTCCACATATCCTTTCTTTGCAAAAGGTACTATTTGGGCTTCGCCATGAATAAAGTTTATCTTGTCCTGGCGCTGGGCCGACATAAATACACCTTGAAAAAGAAAAAGGGCCGCGATAAGTTGCTTCATAAATGTCTTACTACAAAACTTGAATCAAATTTAGCATTTTAGTTTATTGGAGTTGAGGAACGCTTGCCCTATTTTAGTCCTATGAACACCAATATGCTACAGACTCCGATTACGTATCTCAAAGGTGTTGGCCCCAATCGGGCGGAAACATTGCAATCAGAGCTTGGCATTGCAACTTATCAGGATCTTATTAATTTATTTCCAAATCGGTACATCGACAGGACCCGGTATTACAAAATTGCTCAGTTGCAACGTAGCAATGCGGATATGCAGATCATAGGGAAAATCATCCATCTCAAAACCGTAGAGCAAAAAAGAGGAAAACGTCTGGTAGCAACTTTTATTGACGAAACCGGTGAGATGGAGCTCGTGTGGTTTAGGGGGCAAAAATGGATTCGGGAAAATCTTAAACTCAACACACCCTATGTGATTTTTGGAAGATGCAATTGGTACAATGGGAAATTCTCCATGCCCCATCCCGATATGGAATTGTTGGCCGATCATGAAAAGGGCCTCAAAATAGCGATGCAACCTATTTATCCATCCACGGAAAAGCTTTCCAATAAGGGGATTACCAACCGTGTCATCAACAAAATGATGCAACAGTTGTTTTTGGAAAGTAAAGGCCGATTTTCAGAAACACTTCCCGATAAAGTCATTTTTGAACTACAATTACTGTCAAAAAGTGAATCGCTGTTCAACATCCACTTTCCAAAAAATCAGGAATTACTGGCCAAGGCCCAATTTCGTTTAAAGTTTGAGGAACTTTTTTACATACAATTACAACTCATCTCCAAAAAAATATTACGTAAGCAAAAAATAAAGGGCTTCAATTTTAATCAAGTCGGTGAGCTTTTCAATACCTTTTATCGGGACCACCTCCCTTTTGAATTGACCAATGCACAAAAACGGGTTATTAAGGAAATTCGGGCGGATTTAGGGAGCAACGCCCAGATGAACCGTTTACTTCAAGGTGATGTTGGTTCCGGAAAAACAATAGTTGCACTAATGATTATGCTCTTGGCTATTGATAATGGTTTTCAAGCCTGTCTAATGGCACCGACAGAGATTCTAGCACAACAACATTACAATGGCATTAAAGAATTACTGAACAACACCGGGGTTACCTGTGAATTATTGACCGGATCCGTAAAAAAGTCGGCCAGAAGACCTATCCACGAACAATTGGAAAATGGTGAATTGCATATTCTGATCGGTACCCATGCAGTATTGGAGGATAAGGTACAGTTTAAAAACTTAGGTCTGGCCATCGTGGACGAGCAACATCGGTTCGGGGTGGCCCAGCGTAGTAAGCTTTGGCATAAGAACGAGGTGCCACCACACATTTTGGTCATGACGGCCACTCCTATTCCCCGAACCTTGGCCATGAGTCTGTATGGTGATTTGGATATTTCGGTCATTGATGAGCTGCCTCCAGGAAGAAAGCCGATAAAAACCGTTCATCGCTATGATTCGAATCGACTTAAAGTCTTCCATTTCATTAAGGATGAAATAAAGAAAGGAAGGCAAATCTATGTGGTTTACCCATTAATTCAGGAATCCGAGGCTTTGGATTATAAGGATCTGATGGATGGTTACGAAAGCATTGTAAGGGACTTTCCCCTACCCGACTATCAGATTTCAATTGTTCATGGCAAAATGAAACCGGCCGATAAAGACTATGAAATGGAACGTTTCGTAAAAGGAGAGACCAATATCATGGTGGCCACAACGGTAATAGAAGTTGGGGTAAACGTTCCCAATGCCTCCGTAATGATCATAGAAAGTGCAGAGCGTTTTGGCCTTTCACAATTACACCAACTGCGGGGAAGGGTGGGTCGCGGGGCCGATCAAAGTTATTGCATATTAATGACCAGCCATAAGCTGTCTTCCGAAGCCAAAACCAGGCTGGAGACCATGGTACGGACCAATGATGGTTTTGAAATTGCCGAGGTAGACTTAAAACTTCGTGGACCAGGGGATTTAATGGGCACCCAACAAAGTGGTATTCTTAATCTAAAAATTGCAGATATCGTGAAGGATAATGATATTTTGAAAACTGCTCGGCATTATGCCATACAAACATTAAAAAATGATCCCAATTTGGAACAACCGAACAATTTGATTGTTCGTCATACCTATAACCAATTGGTAAAGCACAAAAATATTTGGACGTATATAAGCTAACAATTTTAATACAAAAGCCCGACCAAAGTCGGGCTTTATTTTTTTCATGCAATTCGCTTTTTAATTGATTCCTTCCCCATTCTGAAGTTTGGTTATATTGTCCGCAATAGCGTTCTTGTTTACGGCATCAGGGGCCCTTCCCGCAGCAACTTTTAAATGCTTCAATGCCGTTTTGTGGTTACCTACTGCGGAGTAACCTCTTGCCAATCCATAGTCCACTGGCCAAGTTCCTTTATTCTTTTTGGCGTTCATCTTAAATACTTCCAGGGCTTTTTCCTTTTTCCCTTGAGCTATTAATTGCCTACCATAACCGTGTATCTCAAAAACCGTGGCCATTTGCAAGGCCTCGTCCATAAGGGCCTCAGCTTCGGTCGTTTTTCCTTGTTTCGTTAGAATCTGCGATTTTATATTTAGGTTATTGTAGTTCTTCTCACTAAAGAATTGACCTGCAATGGCGGCATCTATCCAGCCCAACGCCTCATCCAAATCCCCATCATTGTTCAACGCAAAATTTGCAGCCTGCTCCCAAGATTGGCGATTGAATCCTGGAACATCCTGTAGTTTTTGACGTATATCGGCCAATACAACATCGGTGACATCCACCTCTATTTTGAATGGGATTTGTTTTTTCTCCCAATTAAGGGCCAGAATAGCTGAATTGGCATCAACATTGTCAAAGCTAAAAGTAAGTTGTTCCGTATGCGGAGTTTCCTTGGTTTCTACATCTACCCGTAGCGCATCCTCAGAAGGTTCGTAAAAATAACTGCCCCATGCACCATGATTTTTTGAGAAAATTATGGTTGCTCCCCCATCTTCTTCAACAATCATATGAAGACCATATTTTCCTGCAGCTAAAGGTTGGCCCTCTATTTTAACGTCATTACTGAATTTGATTACCGTATTTTCATTGGCCCCGGCCCTCCATGGTGATTCCTTGGCTGTTCCGAATCCTAAATTGTTCATACCATATGGAACTAAGCTTCCCCAAATTTCCCTGTTGTTTACACTTGGTCTGGAATAAATAACCGAGATATCCGTAATTCCTAGTCGTTGCGATACTTTGGCCATTTGACTCCCTCTAGGCAGGTCCAATTGGGCAATGGTTTCGGTCATAAGAAACAGCGAACCTAACAAAGCAAGCATTAGGCCTTTCTTGTAAAAACATTTCATAATCTCTTTTTTTGATTTATAAATTGATTGAGTAGTTCATCTTACAAGGTATTTATACCAAAAACTCAAAACCGTTACCATTGTGTTAAAATTGGAATTCAGTATGTTAAACAAAACACCAAGAGACTCAAAATTCTATGAATTAGTGTGATGCATATGTTGTTGAACATCGTAATTTTCCATAGCAATAATTTCCTAAAACCACTCCATTTCATAGTTTTGTACGCTTATAATGGTGAGAAATATGAGTACGAAAAGAACATTATTTGACAAAGTTTGGGATTCTCATGTGGTACAACACATTGAAAATGGTCCCGATGTTTTATTTATCGATAGGCACATGGTACACGAAGTGACCAGTCCTGTTGCTTTTTTGGGTATAAAGAATAGAGGTATTAAGGTCATGCATCCTGAAAAGACATTTGCCACGGCCGATCATAACACGCCAACCATGAATCAACATTTGCCGGTCAAAGACCCACTTTCGGCAAATCAGTTAAAAGCTTTGGAGGAAAATGCCAGTGCTCATGGAATTTCCTATTGGGGATTGGGGCATGAAAAAAATGGTATTGTTCATGTAGTTGGGCCGGAATATGGTATTACCCTACCAGGTGCAACTATAGTCTGTGGAGATTCACATACCTCCACCCATGGCGCTTTCGGTGCCATTGCTTTTGGAATAGGCACTTCTGAAGTGGAGATGGTCCTGGCCACGCAATGTATTATGCAGACCAAGCCCAAAAGCATGCGTATTAATATAGAAGGAACGCTAAGCAAGGCCGTAACGCCAAAAGACGTTGCGCTGTACATTATTTCCCAGCTCACTACTTCCGGTGCCACAGGTTATTTTGTGGAATATGCGGGAGAGGTATTTCGCAATATGAGTATGGAAGGTCGCATGACGGTTTGCAACCTCAGTATTGAAATGGGTGCCCGTGGCGGAATGATAGCTCCTGATGAAAAAACATTCAGTTATGTAAAAGGAAGGGAATTTGCGCCAAAAGGTGGAGATTGGGACAAGGCGATGGCTTTTTGGAAAACCTTACCAACAGAAGACGGCGCTGAATTTGACAAGGAGGTCACCTTTGAAGCAGCCAATATAGAACCCATGATTACCTATGGCACCAATCCCGGAATGGGTATCGGAATTTCAAATGGTATTCCCGATGCCGAGTCCGTTGAAGGAGGAGTGGCCACATATAAAAAATCGCTTCAGTATATGGATTTTAGTGAAGGTGATAGTATGATGGGTAAAAAAATCGATTATGTTTTCCTTGGAAGTTGTACCAATGGTAGAATCGAGGATTTTAGAGCGTTTGCCTCCATCATAAAAGGTAGAAAGAAAGCTGATAATGTTACCGCATGGTTGGTACCCGGATCCCATAAGGTGGAAACGGCAATTAAGGAAGAAGGTATCCTCGATATTTTAAATGAAGCCGGATTTGAATTGCGTGAACCGGGCTGTTCCGCTTGTTTGGCCATGAACGAAGATAAGATTCCCGCAGGAAAATATGCCGTAAGCACCTCCAATAGGAATTTTGAGGGAAGACAAGGTCCCGGGGCAAGAACATTGTTGGCCAGTCCCTTGGTAGCCGCAGCGGCAGCGGTAACCGGCAAAGTGACCGACCCCCGTGAATTAATGGAAGAAATAGTTGCTGGTTAGCAGTTGTTGGTTGCCAGTATTGCTCAAAAGGCTAATGACCATCAACTAAAACCATCAACGGACAACTAAAAACGAACAACTTTTAACAAATGGCATACGATAAATTCAATATACTTACAACGGCAGCAGTACCACTTCCCATAGAAAATGTGGATACCGATCAGATAATTCCAGCGCGGTTCCTTAAAGCAACAGAGCGAAAAGGATTTGGCGACAACCTATTTCGTGATTGGCGATACAATTCCGACGATAGCCCAAAAAAAGATTTCGTGTTGAACAACCCAAAATACAGCGGACGTATATTGGTCGGTGGTAAAAATTTTGGATCAGGTTCCTCTCGAGAGCATGCGGCCTGGGCCATTTACGACTATGGCTTTCGGTGTGTGGTCTCTAGTTTTTTTGCGGATATATTTCGAAATAACTGCCTCAATATTGGGGTACTTCCGGTTCAGGTCAGTCCTGAATTCTTGGAAAAAATATTCCTGGCTATCGAGGCCGACCCTACTACTCAAATAGAGGTAAACCTCCCTGAACAGACCATAACGATTCTTGAAACCAGTGAACGCGAAAGTTTTGATATCAATGTCTACAAAAAAGCGAATATGCTAAATGGTTTTGACGACATTGACTATCTGTTGAACATCAAGGAACATATTCAGGAATTTGCCGCAAATAGGCCTTTATAATGATTTAGGGTGTTATAAGCGGACGGATGACAACAATTTAGGGTGCCTTTTGAGCCTATAAAGATTCAGGAGTTGCCACCTACCGCTTAGAATGATAGAAATACGAGAGAAATGGGGAAGAGAAAACTGGAAATAATGGACACAACCCTTAGGGATGGGGAACAGACCTCAGGGGTATCCTTTTCAGTATCGGAGAAACTGACTTTGGCCAAACTACTATTGGACGAACTTAAGGTAGACCGTATAGAAATAGCATCTGCCCGGGTGTCCAAAGGAGAATTAGAGGCCGTAAAACAGATTACGGAATGGGCTGTTTCAGAAAGCTATCTAGATCGTATTGAGGTACTTACCTTTGTAGATGGCGGTATTTCGCTTAAATGGATGGAAGAAGCGGGGGCTAAAGTCCAGAATTTATTGACCAAGGGATCTCTGAACCACCTAACACACCAACTTAAGAAGACACCCGAACAGCATTTTTCTGATATCGCGGCCGTTTTTGATTTAGCCCAAAAGCAAGGTGTAACAACCAATGTCTATTTGGAGGATTGGAGCAATGGTATGCGGAATTCCAAAGAATATGTATTTCAGTATCTCGATTTTTTGGCCTCACAGCCCATAAAAAAACTGTTGCTTCCAGATACATTGGGGATTCTTACCCATACGGAAACCTTTAATTACTTGTCCGAAATCTTGGAACGCTATCCTAATTTTCATGTAGACTTCCATGGTCATAACGATTACGATCTGGGTGTAGCCAATATCATGGAAGCTGTAAAGGCGGGTTGTCATGGACTTCACCTAACCGTCAACGGCATGGGAGAGCGGGCAGGTAATGCCCCAATGGCCAGTGCCGTGGCCGTAATAAACGATTTTTTGCCGGAGGTAGAAATTGCCATTAACGAATCCTCGTTGTTCAAGGTAAGTAAATTGGTATCCGCTTTTACTGGTTTTGGTATACCTGCCAATAAACCCATTGTTGGAGATAATGTTTTTACCCAAACTGCTGGAATACACGCAGATGGAGATAATAAAAATAACTTATACTTCAATAGTCTATTGCCCGAACGATTTGGTCGAAAACGAAAATACGCTTTGGGAAAAACCTCGGGCAAAGCGAATATCCAGAAGAACCTGCAGGAGTTGGGACTCACCCTAAACGATGAGGAACTAAAAAAAGTGACTGCTCGTATTATTGAATTGGGGGATAAAAAGGAAAAAGTAACCAAAGATGACCTGCCCTATATCATCTCTGACGTTTTGGATAGTGATACATTTCAACAAAAGGTATTTGTTAAATCCTATGTACTAACCCATTCCAAAGGACTAAAACCTTCAACTACAGTTTCTGTTGACCTGAATGGTAAAATCTACGAGGAAAACGCCCAAGGAGATGGACAATTTGATGCCTTTATGAATGCGTTGCGTAAAGTATACCGTTCCGAAAAATTAGAATTGCCCAAACTGGTTGATTATGCGGTACGTATTCCACCTGGCAGTAATTCCGATGCACTTTGTGAGACCATTATCACTTGGCAGGACAACAACACCGACTTTACTACCAGGGGATTGGATTCCGACCAAACCGTTTCGGCCATAAAGGCTACGGAAAAGATGCTCAACATTATTTAATTAAAACCAACATAAATAGTTTATGAAACTAAACATAGCGCTTTTGGCAGGGGACGGTATCGGCCCAGAAGTAATAGATCAAGCTGTAAAAGTTTGCGATGCCATCGCAGAGAAATACAATCATGAAATCAATTGGGCGCCGGCGCTCACCGGAGCAATCGCTATTGATACCGTTGGAGAGCCCTACCCGGACGAAACCCATGAAATCTGTGCCAACTCGGATGCCGTTTTATTCGGTGCAATTGGACATCCTAAATTTGATAATGACCCAACGGCCAAGGTGCGGCCAGAGCAGGGTTTATTGAAAATGCGGCAAAAGTTAGGGCTTTTTGCTAATGTTAGGCCCACATTTACGTTTCCATCCTTGATTGATAAATCACCTTTGAAACGAGATCGAATAGAAGGAACGGATTTAATCATATTAAGGGAACTTACCGGCGGCGTATATTTTGGAGAAAGAGGCCGAAAGGACAACGGGGATACTGCCTTTGATACCATGACCTATCAACGGTTTGAAATTCAACGTTTGGCCAAAAAGGGTTTTGAAATGGCCATGAAGCGTTCTAAAAAACTATGCTGCGTAGATAAGGCCAATGTTTTGGAAGCCTCGCGATTATGGCGTGAAACCGTGCAGGCCATGGAAAAGGATTATCCGGAGGTAGAAGTTTCTTACGAGTTCGTAGATGCCGTGGCAATGCGCTTAATACAATGGCCCAAGGATTACGATGTAATTATTACAGCCAATCTCTTTGGTGACATTTTAACGGACGAGGCTTCCGTAATATCCGGATCTATGGGCTTGATGCCTTCTTCCTCAGTGGGAAGCAAGGTCTCCCTATATGAACCTATTCACGGTTCCTATCCACAAGCCGCCGGAAAAGATATTGCCAATCCATTGGCTACAGTGCTTTCAGCAGCTATGCTTTTTGAAGATTTTGACTTGACCCAGGAAGCCCAAGCCATTCGTGATGTAGTCAATAAATCATTGGCCGAGGGCATTGTAACCGAGGATTTATCCAATGGTGGCAAAGCTCATAAGACTAGTGAAGTCGGTAACTGGTTGGCAGCGAATATTTAATCTGAAAAATTGCAAGATGAAAAAGGCCTTGAAGTACTTTACTTCAGGGCCTTTTCTTATGCTAAAAATTCCCATTACTGTTAATAGGCCATTTTGTATCGTTTGGCTTTTTGTCGTCTGTACATCAATATACTTAAGGCTATGCCAACACCAACCGCGGCCAAAACGGCACCAACCACTCCTGCATATACAATTCCATGACCATAGGCTATAGGTAATCCGGCTAAATAAGCCCCGGAGGCGTTGCCCATGTTAAAGGCACTTTGATTCATAGAGGAACCTAGCATTTCCGAACCCCTAGATGCATTGATGATCGCCATTTGAATAGGGGTAGCCACTGTAAATGATGCCGTGCCTATTAAAAACGTCATCGTTAAAATGGCATAAGGATTTGTTGCCACAATGGCATTGACCAATAATAATCCGACCATAATGGACAAACTAATGGCCACGGCTTTTAACGGTGAAAACCATTCCGCCATCTTCGCTCCTATAAAGTTGCCCATGACCATTCCGAGGCCGGCGAGTATCATGGCATAACCCACCATGTAGTCTGCCAATCCCGCTACTTCAGTTATCAGAGGGGCAATATAACTGTACCAGGCAAAAAACCCTCCTGTTCCAATTGTGGTTAGTAAAATCAGGGCCCACAGCTCTCTGTTTTTAAGACCTTTGTTCTCATGGGATGTTGCGGTTGGTGGCAACTGAGGCAATTTGGGCATCCAAAAATATATGCTGGCCATCGTAATCAATCCCACAATTCCTACCATATAGAAAGAGGCGCTCCAATCATAGTGATGACCAATATACGTTCCTATCGGGACTCCAATTACGTTGGCAATCGTAAGGCCCGAAAACATAACGGCAATCGCCTGTGCAATCTTACCGGTTTTCGCCAATCTACCGGCAACAACGGCACCGATGCCAAAAAATGCCCCGTGGGGAAGGCCCGATAAAAATCTAGAAATCAGCAGCGTAGCATAGTTTTCCGCTAGGCCGGACAAACTATTGAACAAGGCAAACCATGCCATTAAAAGTAGCAAAGTCTTCCGTGAATCCATCTTTCCGCCTATTTTGGTAAACAAGGGGGCTCCAATTACAACCCCTAACGCATAGGCAGCTATGGCATGACCCGCCTGTGGTATGGTGATATTCAACCCACGGGCCACATCGGGCAGAATGCCCATAATCACAAATTCTGTAAGTCCAATACCAAAACCTCCTATTGCCAAGGCAATTAGAGCTTTTCTAGTTGATATATTTGTTTCCATATGTACCATTTTTGTTTTAAACTAATAAGCCGTACAATTTTTAAATGTTATTGCAGAGCTTCTCATTATTTTAAAAACAAAATTATCTCAGGAAACCATCGGGGAACTATTCGTTTTTGTCGAGTTTCTATGCAGTATTAACCACAATAAACTTCAATACCAACACCGTAAGGTAATTTTTGACATATCATTGTTGTTCGTGTTGTCCTATGGAAAATTGAATAGGGATTGGTGTTGGTAAGTGAAGAATAGCTAAAAAACAAAAACCTCCCCTAATTGGGGAGGCGTTACCCTACAATACTTAACACTAAAGGATATAATCCGTACTTACAAAGTTGGATAGTTTGATGTCCAGCAATTTTTCTACCGTCTCGTTATTGAGGTCGCTGTCCTTAAAAGCTACGAACGTACGTACGGAAAACGACCGGAGCGCATCATACACACTTAAAGTGGACTGTGCGGAATCCTTTCTTCCGGTGAAGGGATACACATCAGGGCCTCGCTGGCAGGAACTGTTTAGGTTAACCCGACAAACTAGATTCACTAAAGTATCAATGAGCGGGGCAAGTGCATATACATCCTTTCCAAAGAGGCTTACCTGTTGACCGTAATTACTTTCGGCCATATCATCCAGTGGTTCCTGGATATCGGAAAATGAAACTACTGGTATGACCGGGCCAAACTGCTCTTCTTTATACACCCGCATATCCTTTGTAACGGGATGTAGTACAGCTGGCCATATATAATTATGGGTCTGCTGTCCTCCTTTTTTGTTCCATACTTTGGCACCTTTCTGTACCGCATCGTCTATCAATTCCTGAATATAGGTAGGTTTATCCGGCTCGGGCAATGGGGTCAATTTAGCACCATTATCCCAAGGGTTACCAAACTTTAGGGAATCTACTTTTTCGGCAAAACGTTTTAGAAACTCTTCTTTAATATATTCGTGTACATAGATTACCTTCAGTGCTGTACATCGCTGTCCATTAAAGGACAGGGTCCCGGCAAGACACTCGTTAATAGTCAGATCTAAGTCGGCATCGGGCAAAATAATAGCCGGATTCTTGGCTTCCAAACCTAAAACCAATCGCAATCGATTACTTTTTGGATGTTGATCTTGCAAAGCGTTGGCCGACTTACTGTTACCTATCAAAGCCAAAACATCAATTTTACCGGTCTGCATTATCGGAGCAGCCACGGCCCTACCCCTACCGAATAAAATATTCACAACGCCTTTAGGGAAACTATTCTGAAAAGCCTCCAAAAGGGGTGTAATCAATAACACGCCATACTTGGCCGGCTTAAAAATGGTTGTGTTCCCCATTATAATAGCAGGAATAAGAAGGGCAAAGGTCTCGTTTAAGGGATAATTATAAGGTCCAAGACAGAGTATTACCCCCAAAGGCCCTCTTTTGATGTGGGCATACACCCCATCAAATTTCTGGAATTTAGCGGCATCCCTATCCAATTGCTTGTACTCCTCGATAGTATCCCGGATATATTCTACGGTTCGATCAAATTCCTTTTGTGAATCGGGCAAGGACTTGCCAATTTCCCACATGAGCAATTTGACAATTTCACCTCTTTTGGTTTCCATTTGCTGCACAAATTTCTCCATGCAGTCTATCCTATCCCGAACATGCATAGTAGGCCAAACTCCCTGTCCTTTGTTATAGGCCAAAAGAGCGGCGTCCAAAGCCCGTAAGGCTTCGGGTTCTCCCATATCGGGTATACTTCCTAAAAGCGTGGGTTCATAACTCTCCGTTGAGGAGATGGTAGAAAATACTTCAGTGGTGTTTCCCGTCCACTCTTGCATTTCTCCATTGATCAAATACTGTTTTTGATGAATCGTATTATCAATTTGGAACTCGGCCGGTATGATTGTTTGTGTTGTTTCCATAAAAATAGCTATGTAATTGATATGATAAAAAAATCCCCGACTTCTCAGGGATTTAATCGTTAAACAATAGGTTTCATTGCGGTCATTGACTCCCTGAGACGGGCCCCGACAATTTCAACCGGATGTTCCCGCAGTACTTTGTTTACCGTAATCAGTTTGGCATTATCCACCCCCGCATCCTTGCCTTCGCCAAAATGGGTGCCAATGACATCGGTATCTATTTTCTTCATAAAATCCGCTAACAAAGTCTTGCATGCATGATCAAATAGGTAGCAACCATACTCGGCTGTATCCGAGATTACCCTATTCATCTCAAACAATTTTTTCCGTGCAATCGTATTGGCAATTAAAGGAGTCTCATGCAGAGATTCATAGTATGCGGATTCCCCAATGATTCCAGATTCCGTCATGGATTCATAGGCCAATTCCACACCGGCTCTCACAAAAGCTACCATTAACACCCCATTGTCATAATATTCCTGTTCTGAGATTTTATCATCTCCCGCTGGAGTTTTCTCAAAAGCGGTCTCTCCTGTTGCCGCCCGCCATTCCAGCAGGTTTTTGTCATCATTGGCCCAATCTTCCATCATGGTCTTGGAAAAATGCCCTGTCATGATATCGTCCATATGTTTGTGGAACAAAGGTCGCATGATGTCCTTTAATTCTTCGGAGAGTTCAAAAGCCTTGATTTTTGCAGGGTTGGACAAACGATCCATCATGTTGGTGATTCCACCATATTTCATCCCTTCAGTAACTGTTTCCCAACCATATTGAATCAATTTGGAAGCATAACCGGGTTCGATCCCTTTTTCTATCATCTTATCGAAACAAAGGATAGACCCTGTTTGCAAAAGACCACAAAGAATGGTCTGTTCTCCCATTAAATCCGATTTTACCTCCGCAACGAACGAAGATTCCAAAACGCCTGCCCTGTGGCCTCCAGTACCAACGGCGTAGGCCTTGGCCTGTTCCAAGCCTTTCCCTTGGGGGTCATTATTCGGATGAACTGCAATAAGCGTCGGTACACCAAATCCCCTTTTATATTCTTCCCTGACCTCTGATCCTGGACATTTTGGAGCTACCATAATAACGGTCAGATCCTCACGTATCTGCATTCCTTCTTCAACAATGTTAAATCCGTGGGAGTAGGACAAGGTGGCACCCTTTTTCATTAAGGGCATCACCGCATTGATAACACTGGTATGCTGCTTGTCAGGCGTAAGGTTGATAACGACGTCTGCCTCCGGAACAAGTTCTTGATAGGTACCGACGGTAAAACCATTTTCTGTAGCATTTTTATAGGACTGACGTTGCTCCTTTATGGCGGCTTCTCGAAGTGTATATGAAATATCAAGTCCCGAGTCCCGCATATTAAGACCTTGATTCAAACCTTGGGCGCCGCAGCCTACAATAACGATTTTCTTTCCTTTCAATGCGGATACGCCATCCGAAAATTCACTGGATTCCATGAACCTACATTTCCCCAATTGCGCTAATTGATCTCGTAAGGATAACGTATTAAAATAATTTGCCATTTTGTGTTCTCTTTTTAATATTTAAAAGTTTAGGTTTTACTTATCTTGATAAAAATCTTCCAATATCGTGCTAATGGGCATCTCCGCTTTGGTAACGGTTATGCGCCCGGAACGGACAAATTGCATAATCCCAAAGGGTTCCAGTTGGTCATGCATCTCATCTATTTCATGTCGTCTGCCTGTTTTGGCCAATACAAAGAAATCCCGCGAAACGGTAACAATCTGTGAGTTACTTTCTTTAATGATATTCTGTATTTGCCGTTCATCGAATAGCAAATGTGAGGCAATCTTAAACAGGGCGGACTCTTGGTAAATGGTCTCATCGTCTGTATGGTAGAAAGCCTTGATGACCTCTATCTGTTTTTCGATCTGGGCGACAATTTTACGGGTCCAATCCTCAGTGGTGTTGACCACTATAGTAAATTTAGAAACATGTTCTATTTCTGATTTTGAGACGTTTAGACTTTCAACATTAATGTGTCTCTTTAAGAATATCCCGGATATTCTATTCAACAATCCTACATTGTTCTCAGAATACACCGATATGGTAAACCATTCTTTTTTCATAAGTCCATTTTTGATAGACCTTAACAGGTTTTGGAAACCTGTCAGATCCCAGTTTTAGCTGCCACGATCAACCCCGTGGACCAGTTCATTTTTGTAAGATTGAAATCTTTCCTTTTTTCCAAATAGGAAACCAATCCATTCACGTTCTCCTGATGTCCTTCCGGCCAATTGGGCTGGGCGGTCATATCATCAATAACATAAAATCCACCTACTTTTACCAAATTGAGAACTTCATCAATTTCACTATACTTTCCCGGCCAGGCATCGGCAAAGATCAAATCGAACTTTGTGCCAGTATATGTTTTTATCCAATTGGATGCGTCTTGGCAAAGGATTTGAATTCTTGGGTCACCCCCAAAATATTCCTCGGCGATATTGATCAATTCTTGGTCGTTATCCACCGTAATCAAAACGGATTCATTATCCATTCCATCTACCATCCATGACAAACTCAGACCGATTCCCGTACCCAGTTCCAAAAAACTTCCTTTAGGCTTACTGCCTATCAAAGTTTTCAGTAACGAACCAATGTACAAATCGGAAGGCATCGTAAAGCCTATTTCAATGCACTTACGTTCTATTTCCGAATGGATTTTTGGCTTATCAAGAATATGGGTATCGTTCATGATGCAGTTTGGATAGACTTATTTGGCTTGAAAAATTAAAATCTTCATTACTTTAATCGAATATCGGATACCGATGCGCCTGATGGTATCATAGGAAACACATTATCTTCCTTCTCTACCCTAACCTCCAAGAAATATGGATTTTTGGAAGCCATCATTTCCTGGACGGCCGCTTTTAAATCCTTACGTTCCGTAACACGTTTGGCTTCTATGTGATATCCTTCCGCAATCTTCACAAAATCCGGATTGGTCATTACGGTAGAGGCATATCTGCTTTCAAAAAATAATTCCTGCCATTGCCGAACCATACCCAAATGATCATTGTTGAGTACTACGATCTTTACAGGAATATTATGCTGAAAGATGACCCCTAACTCTTGAATCGTCATTTGATATCCCCCATCCCCGATAATGGCGACCACCTCACGATCCATAGCTCCCATTTTAGCACCTATGGCCGCGGGCAATGCGAAGCCCATGGTCCCTAATCCACCTGAGGTTATATTACTCTTGCTATGCTTGAATTTGGCATATCTGCAGGCCACCATCTGATGTTGACCTACATCCGTAACCATTACGGCCTCATGTCCTGAGGCCAAATTAATTTCCTCAATTACCTCCCCCATGGTCAAGCCAGGTTTCGTCGGATGTAAATCCTTTTCGATTACTTGGGCAAATTCTTCCTCATATTTCTTATCAAATTCCTTGCGCCACTCCTCATGGGAATTGTCATTGATAAGGGGCAGAATGAGTTCCAAAGTGGTCTTGGCATCCCCAAGTACCGCTATATCTACAGGGACGTTCTTATTGATTTCAGCAGGATCTATCTCAAAATGGATGATCTTTGCTTGCTTGGCATAGGTATCCAAGCTACCTGTTACCCGGTCATCAAACCGCATTCCAATGGCAATGAGAAGGTCGCATTCATTGGTCAATACATTGGGACCATAATTGCCGTGCATTCCCACCATTCCCACATTCAAGGGATGACCGGTGGGTATGGCGGATTCTCCCATAATGGTCCACGCAGCAGGAATCCCAGCTTTTTCAATAAATGCCTTTAAAGCTTTCTCGGCCTTTCCCAGGATTACGCCTTGGCCCCAAACTATATAGGGTTTTTTTGCCTCATTGATCAATTCTGCGGCCGCCTCAATGGCCTTTGTACTTGGTTGGGGCACAGGTTTATAACTTCGTACTCCCGTGCATTTTTCATACGTAAAATCAAATTCCTCAAATTGGGCATTCTTCGTAATATCGATAAGTACCGGGCCAGGACGACCTGACTTGGCAATATAAAATGCCTTGGCCATCACTTCAGGAATCTCCGCAGCCTTTGTAATCTGATGGTTCCATTTGGTGACAGGTGTTGATATTCCTATGATATCCGTTTCCTGAAAGGCATCCGACCCCAATAGATGTCTTGGAACTTGCCCCGTAATACATACTATGGGTGTTGAGTCTATTTGTGCATCGGCAAGGCCCGTAACCAAATTTGTCGCTCCCGGCCCGGACGTGGCCATGGCTATTCCCACTTTTCCAGTAACCCTGGCATATCCTTGGGCTGCATGAGTAGCACCCTGTTCATGCCTCGTTAAAATATGAGTCAACTTGTCCTGAAACTTGTACAACTCATCATAAACGGGCATGATGGCCCCTCCTGGATAACCATAAATCAAATCTACACCTTCGGCCAACAAACAATGGATAATGGCCTCGGCACCGGTAATCGTTATACCTGTTTTTTTCGTGGATCGGTCCTTTTTCAATTTTACTGTTTCCATACAACTATATCTCATCGGTAACACAGCCCTGGGAGGCTGATGATACCGTTTTTGCATATTTATATAAACTACCTCTTTTTACCTTTAGTTCGGGTTGCTTCCAATGAGCACGTCTTTGCTTCAGTTCTTCATCGGATAGGTCTACTGAAATTTTGTTCTTCTCGGCATCTATAGTCACCATATCGCCATCTTTCAACAAGGCTATGTTTCCACCCTCCTGTGCCTCAGGGGAAACATGGCCCACCACAAATCCGTGAGTTCCTCCCGAAAAACGCCCATCCGTAATTAAAGCAACCTCTTTTCCTAATCCAGATCCCATAATGGCTGCGGTCGGCTTTAACATTTCAGGCATTCCAGGACCTCCTTTTGGACCTTCGTACCGAATAACAACAACATCACCCTTTGTAACGCGACCAGCACCTATACCTTCATTGGCATCGAACTCGCTTTCAAAAACTTTGGCCGGACCTGTAAAGTGTAGTCCCTCCTTGCCCGTTATCTTGGCAACGGCGCCATCCTTGGCCAAGTTTCCATATAAAATCCTTAAATGCCCTGTTTCCTTTATGGGATTGTCCAATGGTTTTACAATTTGCTGTCCCTCTTTCAAACTTGGAATATCGGCCAAGTTTTCAGCTACCGTTTTACCAGTCACAGTCATGCAATCACTATGTAACATTCCATTTTCCAGCATAAACTTCATAACCGCCGGAGTACCTCCTATGCGATGAATGTCCTCCATAAGATAGCGCCCACTAGGCTTTAAATCTGCCAAAAAAGGAGTGGTATCACTAATACGCTGAAAATCATCAAGTGTAAAATCTACGTTGGCCGCCTTAGCTATGGCCAGAAAATGTAAAACGGCATTGGTCGACCCACCCAACACAATGACCAAGCGGATGGCATTTTCGAAAGATTTTTTTGTGATGATATCACTTGGTTTAATATCCTTTTCCAATAGGTGTTGTATGGCCTTTCCTGATTCAAAACTATCTTTTTTCTTGGTATCCCCAGTAGCCGGATTTGATGAGTTATAGGGCATGGCCATACCTAAAGCCTCTATACCGGAAGCCATAGTATTGGCAGTATACATACCACCGCAAGCTCCTGCCCCGGGACAAGCATTTTGAATGACGCCTTTATAATCGGCTTCGTTCATGGTGCCCGCCACTTTTTCGCCCCATGCCTCAAAGGCAGATACAATGTCCAGCTTTTTATCTTTAAAACAGCCGGATGATATGGTACCCCCATAAACCATTATCGAAGGCCTATTTAAACGGATCATGGCCATCAACGCACCAGGCATATTCTTGTCGCAACCAACAATAGTAACCAAACCGTCATAATTCATAGCTTGCACTACCGTTTCCATAGAATCCGCGATGATATCCCTTGATGGAAGAGAATATCGCATACCTGAGGTACCCATGGAGATTGCATCACTTACTCCAATGGTATTGAAGATAAGGCCTACCGAACCACCGGCCTGAATACCCTCTTTGGCGTCCTGTGCCAAGTCGTTAAGATGCATATTGCATGGATTACCCTCATATCCCGTACTTGCCACCCCAATAAATGGTTTCTTCAAATCTTCCTCGGTAAGTCCTATGGCATAGAGCATAGCTTGTGCTCCTGGTTGGGTATCATTTTGAGTAATGGTCTTACTGTATTTATTTAATTCCATTGGATTGTTGTAATTTATTCGGTTTGGTATTTTTCGACAATCAAAGATAAATCTTTCCTCTACCGTATTTTTTTAACTAAAAAGAATGATCTAAATCCAATTGCTATTATATTAATTTACAACACTAATAATCAGATGGATAGCCACTTAATCTATATCATATTCAATAGAAAGAATACGGTTTGCCATCTACAACTAAAAGGTCCTAATCAAAGAAAAAGCCTGTATCAAATTATATTCGATACAGGCTTTCCATTAAACAATGTAAATCCGTATCATCTACCTAAGCAGACGACAAGTACCACATTGTTTATATTAGGATTTTTATCCATGCCTCAATATTACATAAAAAATAGGTGGTGGCAAAACCTGCCTTTAGTTTTCTAGAATAGGAAACAAAACTTTCAGACCAATTTAAATGAGATGATGTCTCCAAATTTCTTTTGGGCCAAAATGGAAATGGCCTTGTCGGAAAGTTGAAATATTCTAGGGTATCCCCCGGTGGTCTGACCGTCTTTCATCAATATCATGATCTTGCCGGACGGAGTAAGCTGTACCGTTCCAGGTAAGGTGGCTGACGTTAACATACTAACCTTATGTCCGGCTATATGTTCTAATAACTGATAGGCCATACGATCGTTTTCGTTGGCAATGGTAAAATTTTGAAAAAACAAGGCTTCCAATTGCCTATCTTCCAAAAGTCCATACTCGGGGCCCTTGGAAACAGTTAACACCTTGCTATCTAAAAAGGAATCAACCTTTAATTCATCGATTTTAGGGGAAAACACTTTACAGCTGTCATAAGCTATGGTCTGGTTATCCTCGAAATGGCTTTTGGGTGTTATAGGCGCATACATAGATCGGCTTCCTAGTATTTTATCAGTCTTAAAACCATTTTTAACAGCCAGATAACTTCGGAAACCCTTTTCTAATTTGCCATAGGACAAGACATCGCCAGGTGAAACTTTATATACTTTGAAGCTTTCAATACGATTATTGTTCAAGGTAACGACATGTTTCGCACCTCCAACACATATAAAAGTAGGATTTTCAAATTCCAAAATGGGACCGGTCATTGTGATTTCCATTACGGCAGAATCAATAGCATTCTCCAAAAGCTGGTTGACCTTGTAGGCGGAAGCCGTATCCATAAAACCGGCAACCGGCACTCCTTTGTTTAGGTATCCAAACCTTCCAGCATCTTGAATTGTGGTAAACAAACCGGGTTTTAATACCTTAAGCATTCCATTTGGTTTTTTCCAATTTATAAATACCCACTTCAGCCTCAATTTTGTGTAAATCGTATTCCGCCCTAGTAATGGAGTAAAACTGCACCTTGTCCCCCACGTTAACAAAGCAGGGGTCTTCCCTTTTAGGGTCGAACATTGGCACAGAACAACTTCCGATAATATTCCACCCCCCCGGAGACTCCTGAGGATAAATTCCCGTTTGCTTCCCGGCCAAACCAACCGAACCTTTCCTTACCCTTAATCGAGGTTCTGCCCTTCTGGGCAGTTCCAAAGATGGGGGTAATCCACCTAAATACATAAATCCGGGCAAAAACCCTATTCCATATACCGTATAGATATGATTTGTGTGCAGGTTTACAACTTCCTCTATGCTTTTTTCCAACCTTTCAGAAACACCTTTTAAATCTATGCCCAGTTCCAAATCATAACAGACCGGTAGTCTCCAAATAAACCTTTGGGGCAAGGAAGCTTCTTCCAATTGAGTGTACCAGACCTTTAGTTGTTCACTAAATTCCGTAAAGTCAATCGGTGCTTTTCTGTAAATTAGGGTCAATGAGTTGTAGGCCGGTATCATCTCCCAGTTGTCCTCGCTAAGATGGTTTATTCTAAGATGATTTTGAAATTGCAGGATATTTTCCAGTACGGCCTCGTTCACTTCATTGGGCCATTCGATTAATAGGGCATGTACGCCAAAAGGTCGTATAGAGATTGGATAGTGGGTCACTTTTTTAGTTGGATATTCTGGTTTGGTAATTCTTCGGAAAGATACGATACTATTTGTAAAGCAAAGGGGTTATCGCCATGAATACATATGGTATCTGCCAAAATATTAACCGAATTTCCATTAGAGGTTTTTATTTTCTTGTTTTTTACAATTGAAATCACTTGTTGCAGTACCTCCTTGGGGTCTGTGATAACGGCTCTGGGTGAATCTCGGGAAACCAGACGCAAGTCTTCGTGGTATTTCCGATCTCCAAAAGCTTCATACATTACGGAAAACCCATGATTTATAGCTTCTTTGGCCATCACTGAAGCATAGGGCACATATATAGGTGTTTTGCGTTTGTATATTTCCAATGAGGCCAACACGGTTTGGGCCAAGCTGCTATTCTTTGCCACGTCATTATATAGTGCACCATGTAGTTTTATATGGTTTAAATCCAATTTTTCCATTTTTAGGATGGATGTCAAACTTTTTATCTGTTCTTGAATACTTTCAATTAATAAATTATTGGAAATATCCAAAGAAATCCTACCAAAATTCTTTTTATCCGGATAGGAAGGATGCACACCAATTTTCACTTTAAACCGCCCGGCCAACCGCACGATTTTTAGCATAGTTTGCCTATTTCCCGCGTGTCCCCCACAGGCAATGTTGCAAGAAGATATAAAGGGGAACAATTTTTCCTCGTTTCCTATGCCCTCTCCAACGTCACAATTAATATCAATTTTGTCCATCTAAAAAATATCAAAGACTTTTAAAATGCTTTTCACTCCTAGAAGAATTGCAAGGACGATGATGAGCACCCCAAAAACGTTCTGTGGAATTTTGTTCCTATATCCTCCCATTAAGGCGGACCTGTTCACCGCCCATAACAAGAAAACAGCTGTAAACGGCAATAAAATACCATTGGCTATCTGTGCGAACTTAATGATTTCAATAGGTCGTATGCCAAAGGACATGAACAATACACCCAGAATCAAAATGATCACCCAAACTGATCTGAATCTATAATCCTTCATTCCAGCTTTCCATCCAAAACAACTATCTGCCACGTAAGCAGCTGCCAAAGGAGCAGTTATAGCAGAAGTAATACCGGCGGCGAATAATCCAACACCCATGCAATACCGTGCTGCATTCCCATATAGGGGCTCCAGACCTTTTGCTAGATCCAAGACCCCGGAAACCGACTTTTCTGGTATAGCAGCAGCGCCAATAATTATAGCCATGGATACAAGTCCACCCAGTACTAAGGAAAAAAAGGTATCCCAGCGGGCCCATTTTAAATCTTCCTTTGTTTTCCATTTTTCACCGACCAAGGAAGCATGAAGAAAAAGATTGTAGGGTACCACGGTAGTTCCCACAAGCGCAACAACGGTAAGAATACTATCTTGAGGCAAAGCGGGAATAAAGATTGCCTGCAGTATCGCTTTGAAATCGGGCTTGGTAATCAAAGCCGTAATCAGGAAGGAAAAGCTCATGATAATAACCAATGAAACAAATACTTTTTCCAAAGTCCTATAGTTGCCCAGATACAACAAAAGGAATACGAACAACCCAACTATAAAAGGATAATATTTTATGCCCTTGGAACCAAAAACGGCTTCAAGCCCTAAAGCGCCACCACCTATATTACCCCCTTCGTATGCTGCATTGCCCACAACTATGGCCATAAGTATAATCCCGATGATCAAATTCCGCAAAAAGGGGGACCTGATCTGTGAGCGTATCACTTCAGCAAGACCATTTTGAGTTATGATTCCAAGGCGTGCGGACATTTCTTGTAGGATTATGGTAGCGATAATGGACAAAACCATAGCCCATAGCAGGGCATAGCCAAATTCCACTCCGGCCAAAGTGCAAGCCGTAATGGTACCCGGTCCTATAAAAGCCGCTGCAATCAAAACCCCAGGGCCTACTTTTTTAAACATAGTTCAGAAATGCTATGGTTTTATAAATATAGATGGTAATGGTTTAACCCAATTGAGACAAAGGAAAGAATTTCACAACAGTTTTAACATTTTTTAATGCCGTTCATCTAAAAAATTGCAGTTCGTCTAAAAACGAGGTGTCATACATCGATGTTATATACTATTCCCAAAAATAGGCGGTTATTAATATCACAAATCGAATTGTTCCGATTGTTATCGGCACAGAAAATTGACCTACTTAAATGACATGTTTAGAATGCAATAAAAATCTGGGCTATCTGGATCACAGAAATTCCATGGAGTCCTTAGGCGTGGAACTGTGCTCCCAGCACAAAGCACGTATGGAAGATCTGATGAAAAAGAAGGGAACACCATTGGAAGCCATTCAACTGTATTATGGTCTTAAGAAAGTAGGCGTTGCAGCTATGTTGGAATGGTGGGATGGTAAAAAATCAATAGATATTGCCATCTCTAGGGTCAAGTTGAATATTGAGATAGATACGGAATACCATATGATGACCCATGAACAGGCCATAAATGATCTGGAAGAAACCATGCACTCCTTTAGAAATGGTTTTACCACTATCCGTATACCTCATGTCCTGGTCCGACATTATTTGAAAGAGACCGTGAATAACATCATTGGAATTATGGAGGGTTTAAAGGCAAATGTTAAAGTAATATAATTTAAAGCCAAATTTCATGTCAGTATCCCACAAAGTTTTGAAAATGCCCATAAGGGTGTCCATTGCCATCCTACTTATAGGCATGTTGGCCCAAGTATTACAGTGGCCCTATGCATCTGAAATTATGCTTATTGCTTTTGGGGCACTTGGTATTTTATATGTGATACGTTTTTGGAAAAAAATAGAAAAAAAGTTTATTGATTACGTTAAATTGATATTGGTGGTTTTTTGGACAACCAACGGTATTTTTAGAATATTAGACTTTTCATATACCATAGTATTCCAAGTAATCATAGCCGTTTCCTTTCTTACTTGGTTTGTTATGGAGGGAACCGCCTACTTCCTGGATGAGGATAGAAAAGCGAAAAACAGTTTATCCCAAATCCTGTGGAACTGCGCCATGGTTTTGGGCACCTTGGCCATTATATGCGGTAGCTTGTTGAAAATACTACATTGGGATTATGCCATACCCCTATTTGCGGGTGGCATTGCTATTGTCGGTGCCTATATCCTTAAAGATATATTTCCCTTGAAGTCCTTAAAAAATGAGGACGGGAACCACGAGGAGTTTCAATTGTAAATAGGTATTTTTAATCATATATCTTTTTTCCTTTCAAAAGGGTTCTCCAATCTTGTTGAGCTCTACCTTAAGGTGCCCAAATCTTCATTTATTATTTGTATCTTATTTCTCATAAGAACAGTTTATGAGAAATCTCGACCGAAGAAACTGGTTGAAAACCATTGGATTATCAGGCGGCTTTGCATTGTTTAACGGATTGGAAAGCTGGGCCGTTGATTTTCCCAATAGGCCTTTTCCGGTGGAAGGTCCAATACGTCTTAATGCCAACGAAAACCCTTATGGGCCATCAAATCGGGTACGTGAAACAATTACCTCGTCGTTGAGCGAGGCCTGTCGTTATCCTTTTAGGGCCCTGTCCGGTCTTGTAAATGGAATAGCAAAAAAAGAAGGGGTTACCAGAGACCATGTTGTGGTGACAGGTGGTTCCACAGAAGGTTTAAGGGCGGCTGGGCTTACTTATGGCATCGGTAATGGAGAAATTATAGCGGCCGACCCTACTTTTCATGTTATGATGCAATATGCCGAGACTTTCGGTGCTCGCATTCATCGTGTTCCCGTAAACGACAAAATGGTCCATGATCTGGATGCCATGGCCGAAAAGGTAAACCAAAAAACCAAATTGATTTTTATCTGCAATCCTAACAATCCAACGGGCACCATTGTCGAAGGAAATAAACTTGTGGATTTTTGTAATTCGTTCGATACTAGGACAACATTGTTCGTAGATGAGGCCTATTACGATTTTATTACCCAAGCCGACTATCCTTCCATGATCGATTTGGTCAAAAAAGGGCGAAATGTAATTGTATCCAAGACTTTTTCCAAAGCCTATGGCCTTGCCGGGCTTAGGGTGGGTTACCTTATTGCCAGACCGGATGTTGCCACTAAATTAAAAGCAAGTATAATGGCCAATACCAATATTTTGGCCATAGAAGCGGCCAAGGAGGCTTTAAAGGATGATGACTTTTATAAGTTTAGCCTGCTTAAAACAGAAGAGGCCAAAAGACATATCTATGACACATTGAACGATTTGGAGCTTCGTTATATTCCCTCTCATACTAATTTTGTCTTTTTTAGAACGGGTCGTTCAATTCAAAGTCTCATTTCTGCAATGCAAAAAGAAAATGTATTGATTGGTAGGCCATTTCCTCCTTTTCTGGAATGGGCTCGCATAAGCACCGGAACTTTAGAAGAAACGCAGTCCTTTGGTAGGGCCCTAAAAAAGGTCATGGCCTAGCAAACACCTCAATCACGTGCATTACAACGATGTTTTCCTACCATTTATCCTAGTAAGTTTGTTTTGGGTCTGTGGCAAAATAGGTCATTCATCGATATTACAACCTTTTGCCGAATATTCCTTCGTTACATGGAGCTTTTTATAGCACTTTACTTTTGCTATTGTTTCTTTACTGAAATCCCAAATCCAATGGACAAGAAAACCGCTTCAACGTATTTAGTCTATGCTTTTTGTACTTTCTGCATCCTTTGGGCATTCTTTGTACTTTTCTTAAAGCTATCCTAATTCTACTTATTCTAGCTTATTTGCATATAGGTTTTCAGAAGTACCTAAAGGTTTTCCCATTTCAACCAATGATTGCCAAAAAACTTCTCATTCTCTTTTTATCATCATTTCGCCAATAATTGATTTTTTCAAATTCTTGTCGTACTTTTTAGTCAAAATCGAGAAAGTATGGAAAAGCAACGACGAGAATTTCTACGAAAAACAGGTATGCTGGCCGCTGCAATGGCACTAGCTCCCAATATATTGATATCCTCCACAAGACCACAAAATAAAAAACTAGGCGTCGCCTTGGTAGGTCTAGGGTATTACAGCACCGATATTCTTGCACCTGCACTTCAATTGACCCAACATTGCGAACTCAAGGGGATTGTTACCGGAAGTCCGGAAAAAATCCCGGTATGGCAAGAGAAATATGGTATCCAAGATAAAAATGTCTATTCCTATGAAAATTTTGATGGCGTCGCCAACAATTCGGATATAGATATCATTTATGTAGTGCTGCCTCCTTCCATGCACGCGGAATACACCATACGAGCCGCAAATGCCGGTAAACAGGTTTGGTGCGAAAAACCCATGGCGCCCTCCGTTTCCGATTGCGAGGCTATGATCAAGGCTTGTAAGGACAATAAAGTAAAGTTATCTATCGGATATCGATGCCAGCATGACCCGAACATTCAGGCCTATATGAAGGCAGCCAAGGAAAAGCCTTTTGGGCCCGTAAAAATGGTTACTTCCGCAGCAGGATATTTTGATGGACGGTCCAATCACTGGAAGCAAAGAAAGGCTATGGGCGGGGGTGTAATGGGCGATATGGGGGTGTACGCCATTCAGGGAGCTCGACTGGCGACCGGAGAAGAACCTGTTTCCGTTCTGGCCCAGACCTTTACCACACGTCCCGAGATATACCATGAAGTGGAGGAAACCGCTATGTTCCAATTGGAATTTCCCAGCGGGGCAAGAGCTGCATGTCATACCAGCTACGGCATCCGCATGAACCACTTGAACATTACCTATGACAAAGGGTGGGTAAAAATGGAGCCTCATTCCTCCTATAGTGGAAATAAAGGTTCAATGTCCAACGGAACTCAAATTAATTTTCCTTTGGAAAATCAACAAGCCAAACAAATGGACGATGATGCCCTTGCCATTAAGAACAATACAGCCTTGATTGTTCCCGGTGAAGAAGGATTACGTGATATTCGCGTTGTTGAAGCGGTGTATAAGTCGGCGGCCAAGGACTGTCTGGTAAAGATGTAAAAGGGAGTCAATACGATTATGTTCCTATCGATTTCGGGACTACCGCCTAGCTTTTAAGAATGCTTGGATGAAAGAGTTCATGATATTTTATGAGAAAATTATCTCTGTATTACTAGTTTTTACAATACTACATTCTTTTTTTCGTTAATTCTATATCAAAAACCTATTTCAAGGAATTTTATAAGTGAATTCAACCTTTAAATACTTTGTTGCTGTTCTTCTAGTTTTGGGTATTGGCCTATTGCCCATACCAAGCGCTTTTGCTAACAATAGTCTTCCGGTTTTTCTCAAAACGGATGGGCCCAGTATTGTGGCAAAGACCGCTATCAGAATTACCTACCCCCATAGCCAAACCATCTGGACCACTGCGGACACAGTGACATTGAAATGGACCACAAGGAACATTGAACGGGATAAAACCATAAAGTTTTATTTGTCCAAGGACGATATGGTAGTACAAGAACTCGGTATTTTTGAAAATTCGGAATATGCGGAAGGAATTGTACTGCACAGAGGATTGCCTGCGGGAGACAACTATAGGGTTATCGGTATTGAACTCTTCCCTGACGATAAGTACAGTATCGCCAAATACGCCACATCGTTTTTCACCATTAATAAAGCTCCCCGGCCTATAAAAAAAGTAGCGCCAAAACCAGCTGAAAAACCGGTTGTTCGTAATACTTTTGAGGGTCGAAAGCTTGCCTACGTAAAAGAATTGACCGTGAAGGGCAAAGAGATACGAATCAATCTTTGGGATCATGGACGAAAGGATGGGGACATTGTTTCCATATACCTTAATGGGGTTGCAATAGTATCAGAATATTATCTGGAGTACCGAAAAAAGACTTTTGAAGTACAATTGGATGCCAGCAAGCCCAACGATCTCTTTCTTTATGCCCACAATCTAGGTAAATTTCCACCTAATACGGTTTCTATTGAAATAGTGGATGGGGAGGACTCCGAAAATATTGTTCTCAATTCGGATTTAAAAAGTTGTGAAGCTGTTTTGATCAATGTGGAAAAGTAGGCCAGTTATTCAAAATCTAACTTGATTTTAGATCCGCATTTTCATAGGTTCTTCAAAATAATAGCGCAAATCACTAGTAAGGTACTGATTTACAGGTATTTTAATCAATTTTCAATGTATTGCTAGTAGAGTATTTAGGGTTCGATTTTAACAAAATAGGGGTTAAAACAGCACAAAACCTATGAATTTTTGTTAAGTAAGGGGTCGAGACATTTTGTGAACTTTGTCGGAGATTATTAACCCTTTATCGATCCACTATGAAAAATTCTACAACCCACAGCCGCATCTTAGGATGCATTCTACTCTTCTTATGTTGTTCATTATCCGCTCAACATTCCAACAAACCCAATTCTAACGTTCTGGACCTTTATAGTACCTATAAGCAGCTGGACAGTTATCTAGAAATGAAAAAAATGGGATATGATGACCAAGCGATTTTTGAAGACTTGGGAAACGCCAATTTTTTGGCCGAGAACTATGAGAATGCCGTTTTTTGGTACACCAAATTAAAGGATGTTAGCAAAAACGGCTCACTTAAAACGAGTTATCAAAAAAGGTACGAGCATGCACTCGTGAAGACCTCTGGAATTGCTACATCAGATCGGTCAGATAATGACGACTGGGTAGCTGATGTTAAGGCAGACTATCAATTGGAGGACAAATCGACCAGCAAATACTGGGATTTTGAATTCGGTCCGAACGGAGAGCTTATCACAAGTGCCGAAAAGCCTATGGACCATAGCCTTGAAGCTTTGTTGGACAATACAACAAACGATCCAAATACCTACAAGGCGCCCGTGGCCTTAACGGCCAATGGCACCGTTGCTTATTTCACCAAAGCCGTTTTAATAAAGCCAGAGTATGGTATTTTCTCCAAAAAAGAAAGTGTACAGAAAATATTTAAGGCAGAGAAAATAAATGGTCAATGGAAAAACATAGAGGAAGTCGCTTTATGTCCTAAGCATTACTCCGCAACGCATCCCACTGTTTCAGAGGATGGTAAACGTTTATTCTTTGCCTCAAACATGCCGGGAACCTATGGAAAATATGATATTTACGTTTCCACGATACACGAAGACGGCACATTTGGAGTTGCCAAAAACCTAGGGGAAAAAGTGAACTCCAAAAAGAACGACCTGTATCCTAACTTGGCAGCCGACAACACGTTGTTCTTTGCCTCCGACGGACGAAACGGTTATGGTGGCCTGGATTTGCATATGGCCCAAGTAGGTAGCAAAAAAGTCGATTGGTCCGTGAACCTTGGTAGCGATATCAATAGTAAGGAAGATGATTTTTCCCTGGTTCTTCCAACTCGGGATCGACAAGGCTATGTAGTATCCAATCGCGGAAAGGACAAGGACAATGTACAACGTATCGCTTTTACGTTAGACCATAAAAAATACAGATCGCATCTAAAAAGTGAAAATGATATTCTTGAGGCATTGTACAGCGAAAACAACATCGATTACTCTTCCACTGTTTTTGAAGACGAATAATAAATAAATTTTTTAACCCCTGCTATCCCCGATTATATATCGCGTTCAACGAGAATACCAGTACATGAACAAATCCATAAGATATATAGGGGATAGTAATTAAGCAATTGGATTTCACGGGTCCACTACCCAAACTCCAACTGTAGTAAACAAAGAAGGTATATCGGAACCTTATCCGATAGCACAACCATAATATTAGTCAAGATGAGCCGTATTATTAATTTGACAAATAAAATAGGTCTTCTGATTCTATTTTCCACAGTAATACAAATTCAGGCTGCCTACGGCCAGGAGGAAGAATCCACTCTGAGCTCCAGCAGTACTTATCACAATCAATTGTTTTTTAATAGGTTCCTGATCAATCCTACATTTTCATTGGTGAGGGAAAACAAGTCCTATATAAACTTGTTACATAGAAATCAATACGCCACTTTTGAGGATAACAGCCAAAATTACTTTCTTGGTTTTAGCAACAAGTTGAACGAGAATACCGCTTTGGGCATCAGTGCCTATACCCAATGGCTAGGTGTAGTGCAAGAGTTCGGTTTTAATGCCAACTATGCTACTTCAGTACGATTGAGCCCTTCGAGCAGACTTAGTTTTGGAACCAATATTACGTATTTTAACAAAGGACTGGATCAAAATCGAATTGTTGCAACGGAATCGGATGAAAGAATCAACGAGTCCAGAAAGGAGAGTAATCTGGCCATTCAGCCTGGAATCACACTTTCCCTTGGCAAGTTCGATTTTGGCCTATATGCCACAGATTTATTACGTTACAATCAGACTACCAATACTTTTTTAACCAGTCTTAATGATAAGAGCCTTAAGGCTTCCTTACAATACACACATTCATTTGATGCAACACGTGGATTATTTGAAGACGCCCGTTTAATGCCACTGGCACAATTGGGTAAAAACCCGGATGGAAGCTTAGCCTACGTGGGTTCCCTATTACTTGATTTGCCAAACTATGGCTGGTTGCAGACCAACTATGATAACACCTACGGATTAGCAATGGGGTTCGGGGTAAATCTGAACAAAAAAATGTCCATAGGCTATTTGGTGGAAAAAGATATCACCACCCAAGAAACGGATTTGGGCTGGAACCATGAAGTATCCTTGGCTTACACCTTTCAGGATCGCACTACCAGTCTTGGCGGTTTGGTAGATGCTTCCGAAGACCATAAGATAGACGGCATTGTTAGAAACTATGAAGAGCAGATTCTAAAACTGATCGAAGAGAACAAAAAATTGGCTCAAGGGAACACTCAGGATTTAACAAACCAGCTATCGAAGAGGAATAAATTAGCCAAGAAAGATAGGGCAAAGTCAAAAACCAAAGAGGAAGCGCATATAAGTTCGGCAGAGGAGTATACGGGCTCCTTGGCCTACGAAAACCGATTGATCTTGGATGAACTCATCCTAAGGCAAGATTCCATTGAGACAGCACGTACCGCGGCATTCGAGAAACGGTTCGAGACTATGGTACGCTTGTTGCGAAATGATGTAAAAAATAGTATAAAGGCCCTTTCACCGGAACCTAACAGTCCTGTACATACACAACTGGCTTCGACAACAAAGACTGAGAATCCGGTCAAGAAGAGTTTGAAAAACAAGGAAATCGTACGCCCTGTTAAAAATAAGATTACAAGAAATTACAATGACCCCATTGCTGTTTTGGAAAATACAAAACGGAAGGATTTTGAAGAGCTGCCTATAAAGGTATTGGATCAATCCGATGTAGTAGGTGTAAAATCCGGTTATTATGTAATAGCTAATGTTTATAAGAACAAGAAATACTTAAATGCCTTTATGAAGCGTTTAAAAGACCAAGGTCTGGATGCTAGGCATTTTTACAATAAGGAAAATGAACTGCACTATGTGTATTTAGCCGATTTCAATTTCAAGGATGAGGCGAGAACGGCCTTTGTATCTGATCTGGATGGAAAATACCAAGATGAGAAATGGATAATGGAGGTAGCCGATAACAATTCTGCCATAGTTTACAATTCATATTCGGAGTGAAATAAAGAGATTAAAAGAAATTATGATTAGTGGGTCCTAGTTTTTGTGGTTGGAAACTGGGTAAAAAAATAGCGGGGCTTGTCCCCGCTATTTTCTATTTAGGCCCACCAAATTTTTATCTCCTTTAGCACAATATATAGATCAAACCTACCGTTTGCATTATATAACAATACGTAACCCCCGAATTATGATTTCCTTACCCAATTTTGTGACCTTGCCCAGAGGCTGGTCCCTGCCAGATGCGATGGAATCGTTTTTAATGTAACTATTTTTCATCCACAAACCAATCGGTCGGTTCCTCGACCAACTGCATAAAAAACCCTATAAAGTGTGCATTTGAACGAAAATACGCACATCCTATATGTTTTTTTTAATTTTTTTATCTAGGTTTAGAATCAGATAAAAGCATAGAAAACTATTGTCTAACCCAAATCCCACTAAATGAAAACACGTCTACATTTTAGTTTCAGCCAAAAAAGTAGCGTTGGCCACCACCCAAAGACAAGGAGATATCCTAAAGTCTGTACAAAGGATGAACCGGCGCATTTGTAATCCCATTTATGTGCTTTAAGCATAGCTTATTGCACAAAGCACATTGATTCTTTTAGTGCAAAAAGGGATACTATTCCATTTAGGCTTTATGCCCTATTAAAGGAAAAGTCCACATTACAAGGTTCTATAGTATACCTTGGTCATGGACGTTACCCATAATTCGTATGGATTATAGGGCCATATCTACTTGTGCTATATTATTTTACGATTAAATATGATGTTACCAAGATTTTCAACCACAATTTCCCCACAACCACGGCTGCCCATGGCTGTAACAAGTTTCACGGGTATGTCACAAAACCCAAATCATTATGAACCAGGACCCACTAAAAATTGTTATTATAGACCATGAACAATTATTTCACAACACCTATGAAACCTACTTTGACTCGTTTCTGGAATATGCGTTAAAGGGCGTCTACCCCACCATAAAAGATGCCCTATGCGCATATGATCACATATTTCCAGATGTTATCTTTTCGGAAATAGCATTACCGGACCGGTGTGGAATTGAAAGTATTCCGTTATTTAGGGAAAAGGACCCCGATGTCAAAATTATAATGTTGAGTTCCAGTAATGATTTTGAGCTAATCAAGAAAGCATTTAAGTTTGGAGCCAATGGCTATGTAACCAAACCTTTAAATGAAAGAAGTCTATTCAATTCCCTGGACGCCGTAGAGCGTGAAGGCGCAACTTTAAGTAGCGACATTGCCAAAATGATTATTTCCATCTTCCAAAGAAAATCAAGGCAGTATTTCTCGGAACGGGAAAACCAGGTTATCGATTACCTTTGCCAAGGTGCCACATATAAGACTATAGCGGAAAAACTATTCGTTACGACCAGTGCGGTAAATTTTCATATACAGAACATCTACTTAAAACTGGATGTCAATTCCAAATCGGAAGCGCTTTCCAAGTTACAAGAATTGGAGTATGCATAAAAAAGACAAGTGAAAATGCAAACTCAAGTATCAAGCTCAAGTTTGATAGTTCAAAATTCTAAATCTTAAATTCAAATCTCAAGAAAATAACTACAATTCATCCCGATTGACATTTGAGGTTTGGTGCCTTCAATCGGCCATATGAACTTTTAAGCATCAACTATCAAAGGAGAAACGACTAATGGTGCCTTCCTTTATTTTTTCGTGACCTCTTTTTTATGTTTGTCCGCACCTTCTTTGGATACCACTAATATTTCCGGTTTGTCCTTTCTAAGGCTTACTTGCCAATCATGGAACACTTCCCAGGTATCGTTTACGAAAATCGGGGTTCCGTAGGCTTTAATTAAGGCTTTCCTGACTCTACTTTCCTCCTGTTTTGCCGTAAGGATCCAAAGTAAGTAAAGCTTACCCTCGGCATTGAATTTTGCCTCTATCTTCCTAGGGAAGCCGGCATATTCCATTCCAAAACAGTTGAACTGGGTTTCGCCATTGGGAAATTCCCTTTCATCTAAAAGAGTGGTCATCTTCTCAAGCCGAGGTTTAAGCTCTTGTATCGATGCCCCAAATTTGAAAATCTCTGGAATCTTACCCGACGCCGTATACTTTGTGACCATTTTCTCTGTAGTCAGGTATGGGTTTTTCCAGGCAAATAGATTGGTATGTAGCCCCTCCTCTGTAAGGAAAAAAGCTTCGTTTTCCTTTTCATTTACCACCATGTTATCCTTTCCCGTATAGAATTTGTATCCTTTGTAAAACTCAATATCGGAAATCTTGGAAACGCCATCCCCTTTTGCCGAAATGAAATTCAATTGGCCATCCGAAAAAGTAAACACTATCTTATCAAAAAAGTAGTAGTCGTACCTACTACAATCCGAACATACGAGATGTTGTTCGGTAAATTGGGCCAAAGGAAAAGCAATTTCTTCGGTGTTTATGTCTATTTGATATGCCGATTTACAAAGTTTATCCATACTCCTCTTTACCATTTCCGGACTATCGGACATTTTTACGCCATCAAAAAGTTCATTCATTTGCCCTAAGCAATCCAAAGGGGTTAAACTCATAACAATTGTCCCTATTACTACCATTCCTCGAAGAAAAAAATGGTATTTCTCTTTTTTATCTATCATTCTTTATGCTTTGGCATAAAGAGTATGGTAAAAAGCAATTGTTACAAAATTGTGGAAACCAGGTTTCTCTCTATTCCGTAGAAGTCGCGAAAATGGCAGAGCTAAGGGTCATTATATTGAGTTTTTGTATTATTTGATCAAGGCCTTCACCTTCTGCACGGTTCCCAAACTAACATCGCATAACCTGCTCGTATTTCGCATGGTATGGCCTTCCCTTAGTCGCCTAATGACGTGACTGTACTTGGCTAGAATCTCTTCCTTGGATTTCTTGGAACCTTTGGTTCTACCTTTATAGACGCCTTTGGCCTTTGCCAGTTCAATACCTGCCCTCTGGCGTTCCTGCAGGTTTCTGCGTTCCATTTCCGCAATATTGGTCAATACGCTTATTATGAGTTTAAAGGTGGGATCGGGCTTTCCAACAACTAGGGATTCCAAGTCAAGGTCATCCACTTTAAGGATAATCCCGTTGTCGTCAAAATACCGTAAGGTGGATAGAATATCCATTAGGTTGCGCCCTAACCTATCGATAGCACGGACACTGACATAGGTAATGTTTTTATCTTCCAAAAGTTCCTTTCCCCTCGGTCGCTTATGAAACGGAACCGAACCGCTGCAGATGTCTAGATACAGCTTTTCATGGCAGTACTTATTGTGCAACCAATGTTCCATCTGCTGGTCCGGGGCATCGATACGGATATACCTTGCATTCATAGAAATTGCTTTTCCAATCCCCGAATATCGCGATAAAAATAGAAGGGGCACTTCTAATACGGTTCTAAGGCGCATATTTTCGATTTACGGAAGGCGCTAATGCCCGAAGTGGGAAGTGAAAATATTTATTTACCCGTACTTGGTATTTTATGGAAATTCAAGAATCAAATTCCACGAATATGGTTCAAGTTCAAATGTTAGGTTGCGGGTTTCGAGTTTAAGTTGTTTTATTTTCCATACTTCATACTTCCAATTTCGTATTTCGTACTTCTAGTTTTGTGCTTGGAATTTGGGATTTCTTACGGAAGAAGGATTACATTCCTGTCTGTGATTAAGTTCACGTCCCTGCTGATCCAGAGGGTTGGGAGCTGACCACCGACTGATTCGGAGGTGTTTCGCCAGCGTGGACCCCAATAATCTCCTGAACGATATTGTAAAGGTCAGTAATCACGTGCTGGGCTATCCTGGATTGGTTATTCAACAGAACGCAAATACCCAGATCTTCATCAGGAAAGACCGCTATTTCATTGCGGAAGCGGTTAACACTTCCCCCATGGTGCCACATGGTGTTTTCGATCCCTGGATTACCTGATCTGTAGGTATGAATCCTCCAGCCAAAACCGTAATACGAGGCCATATGTCCGGGCCAGCGTTGATAGTACTTCAGTCTCCCAGGTATCTCAACAAATGGCGTAAAGGTTTCCTGTAATGCCTCGCTTGTCATTACATCGGGACGATGACCCAGCAAAAACTGCATCCATTTGGCCATATCCTCGGCATTAGAGTTAATACCTCCGGCAGCAACGGCATTAAAGTAGGAGTCGGTTAGCTTGCCGGATTTCCACCCACGCCTTGCTTTAACATGTGGTTTGGCCTTGTTCCCTGTCTTCCCGAGGGCTTCAAAGTCCATAGTGGTCGCGCACATTTCCAACGGTTTGAAAAAACGTTCTTCCAAGGATGTGGTAATCTCCTGTCCAGTAACCTTCTTCATCATTTCCCCGGAAAGCGCAAAAAGCGCATTTTGATAGCTATACATTTCCCCAGGCTTGCTTATAGGCTCTACCTCAGCAAATCTGCCTGCGATTTCGTCCAGGGATAGCCCAGCCTCCACCAGATTTGTGTAGCTGTGATAGGGTGCCCCTGAGGTATGTGATAATAAATGGGCCAAGGTGATGTTTTCAGTATTCTCGCGATCCCCTAACTCAAATTCGGGAATGTAGTCACTGACCCTGTCCTCCCAGGTCAACTTTCCTTCACTTTTTAGATCTGAAGCAAGCACTCCTGTAAATCCTTTTGAAAGCGAACCCAATCGGAAGACCGTTTGCCCGTCTACCTTTTTGCCTGTAAGGCTATTCTTTATTCCGAATCCGTCCGCCAAGAGTACTTGTTCCCCATTTACAATACTTACGCCGGCACCCACAACTTCCCCGGCGGCTATGGCCTCACTAAAATAGGAGTCAACGGCCGTTTGCAAGGCGGTCTGTAGTTCTTTATCAAAAACTGTATTGTCCTGTTTTATAGATATATAGATATTTTTATTCGAAGTTTCTATTGAAGAGTTTGTGGCTGTAAAGGAATTATTGCTGCATAACGTCAGAACAAATAAGAAAAGAAACAAAGTCGCCAAACCGGCGAAGATTTTAAATCGGTTCATGTGCAAAAATAGCTTTTGTCTTGATTTGGTAAGACATAGGACTTATGAATATTAAACCCATTAATTTGTTGATTATTATACGTTGCGGTATTTTTTTCGGGAACAGCCTAAAAATAAAGAAAATCTTTTTAATTAATACATAGGTAGAAATTCCAAATCTCAAAATCCAAAATACAAGGTTGAAATTCAAGCTCAGGCTCAAGTTCAAACACAAGGATTAAATGTTAAGTTTTGATTTTTTGGTTCTTGACGTTTAGCGTTTAGCGTTTAGCGTTTAGCGTTTGTAAAAAAGCTATTTTTTCAGCAATTCAAACTTCCAATTTCGTATTTCGTACTTCTAGTTTTGGACTTGTGATTTCGAATTTGTCATTTGGAGTTTGTTATTTTACAACTGGCCCAGCCAACTCTCTTAAACCAACCACCCGTATTGGATAGCTCAAAGGTGTAATTGGTGTTAATAGCTGACTTGTTTTAAATTATTTCAACGGTTTCAGAAAATTTTGACATGCGTATTCGCCTATTTTCACCCCTAACCTATTCCCCTCTTCTGAATCGTATCTAAAGTGGATTCCCAAATAAAGTCGAGACATGGCACCTTCAAGACCCGCCTTGGAGAAACTATTGAATGAACGTTCTGGCGGATCCATTTTCATTTTATCGGACATCGGCCCGGAGCTATCCACTTCCGGGACTACCATGGTGAAGGCATAATCATCGCCAAATCCCAACGTTTTTGCCAACACAGTCATGCCAGAACCACTTCCCGAGCCGTGCGCAGAAGGATATGAAGGAAACGGATAGGTGTGATTATGAAGCGTATTCCACGTTGTATCTGGATCCGTATTTGGGTTGCCATCATTTGCAGCCCAACGTATAGCGGTATATGGCCTCCAATGATTATAGAAAAACTTGTTATCAAAAACACATACATAGGCATCGTAAATAGTCATATTTAATAGAGCAAATGACCTTGTCGCCGTCCAAAGGTCAATTCCTTCCTTTTGTACAAGATCACCGGCTAATCTATTTAAGGATATTTCAATGAACTCCTTCCACCACATGGCAAAATGAGCCTGATCTTTAGTTCTCGTCGTGCTTACGGAGGCACCAACTTCTTTTACTTCATTGAAAGCTTTGGTATAATCATTACTAGTAATTTCTGGAGGTGGAGGAGACCTGAAATGATCAGAGCTCTTCAATAAAAATGTTTTTGCTTTTGACCAACCCGCACCAAATATGAACCCTTCGGGGGTGCCGCTATGCTCATTGAACTCAGCATAAACACCAGGAGCCATGGGATGCCACGTGTATTCTGACTGTTCATTCCAGGTATCATTATTGCGTATTTTTAAGATGGCATTCGCTGAAGCCTTACCCAGACTTATACCATCCTTCTGCGAATCTCCGTCTTCAACCATACTCAACCAGTAGTCTAACTCTTGGTCCAATTCATCCTTCCGATCAGGGAATTGATCGACAGCCACATCATAGGCTGCCTGTGCAACTGCTGCAATCGGATTGGCATCCGGCGCATTTCCCTTATAAGCATAAGTGGTATATTTGGGCGCTATAGCATTAAGTGCATCATGCATTGCTACATGCATCATTGATGTGGTTCGGACACCTTTTAGAGTAAATAAATTATCTTCGGCAATAGCAAAATCAATGACCTTCTTGTTCCAAATCGTTACAATCTCTCCAGAATAAACTGAAATATCCTTTTTTTGTGGTGCACAGCCCTGCAAAAATGAGAGAATCAATATAATTGCCAATAGGGTATTTTTCTGTAGTCTGCGTATAATTTCCATATCGCTTCTTATTAGATGAGAATACAATATTAGGAAATAGCTAAAAGTCAAAATATGCTCAGAATATCAAATGATATACTGAAAATCTCAGTCGAATGCCAGTTCAGACTTTGATTAGCCGTTGCTTTTTGAACGCCAATGGTGCACTGTGGAAGCGTTCTCTGAACGTGCGTATGAAATGTGATGTATTCTCGAAACCCGACTCAATGGTTATTTCGCTAATATTGAGGTCGGTTGTTTCCAATAGATATTTGGCGTAATCGAGTCGTTTCCCTTTCAACCATTTCCCAGGTGTTGTTCTGTATGTCTTTACAAAATCCCTATTAAAACTTGCTAGACTTCGGTTAGACAATTTGGCAAAATCCTTTAATTTCAAATTAAAAATAAAATTCTCCTCCATAACCAATTTCAACGATTTCTTTCCTGAGGCGGCAATTTCTTTGAAGCACTTTGTGGCAAGAGGGTTATGACCACTAGTCGCGATATTGACAATAAGCTCTTTGAACTTTACCTTGAGTAAGCTTTTTGAGGGTGGGGAAGCTTGTGAAAAGTAACCCATTAATGAATTGAAATAATGTATCAGGCTTTGATTCAACGCCAAAGGAATTACCGAATCTGTTTGCTCCTCAAGGGTTTCATTAATGAACAAATTAGTTTCATTCCTGAGAACCGAACTTATGAACTCATCTGGCATAAAAATTAGCAGGGCACAGAAATCGCCATTGAGTATTTTAAATACGCGATGCACTCCCTTTTTCAGAAACGCAGCATCTCCAGCCTTTAAAATATACTCATCGGTTGGGGTTTTCCATCTTCCTCCACCAACAAAAACATAACAGAAATAATTCTTTTCCGTGGAGTAGTCCACAGGTGATCCCTCTAGGGGGCAATCATATGCGGTAAACAAAACGTCATCCACTGACATCTGCCTAAAAAGAGGGTTCCCTTCAACGAATTTATAAAAGTTGATTATCTCCATAACCAAAGAATATTTTTGTTATCCAACAAGTATACTATGTTGGATGTTCAATATGAAGCATTTACCTCTCTAAGATAACAAATCTTAAATATTCATAAAGGGTTTTATGTACTGAAAACTATCCTAGCCAGCCCTCTCTATCCAAACTCCGATATTGAATTGCCTCTCCAATATGGTTGCCGTTGACATTGCTTTTGTTTTCCAAATCAGCTATGGTATGGGCTACCTTAGTTACTCATTTTCATTGTACGTAGATTAAACTACGGTTACTTAAAAGCAAGATACTTATACTCAACTGTGGACCAGCATATTAACCACACAGAATTAACAACTAATTATAAAGTGTTTAGGTAAGACACCAAGGAGTTTATTTCGTCTTCGTCCAAGCCGTTAAGCAATCCTGTATACATTAACGATTCCTCTAGCTGTTCCATTGCTTTAATATCATTTACAGGGATTGTTTTAATACTATTGCCGATCAATATTATTTTCACTTCAAATTCGCTTCGCGCTAAAACCCTTCCCAAAAACACAGTATTGTTTACGGTTGTTATTTTTGTCGGGAAGTCTCCGGGTTTCAATCTTTTCGAGGGATACTTGATTTCTTCAACCAGTTCTTCCCTATCATATACGCTAGAAATGTCCTTTAAATCCGGCCCCAACATTTCTGAGACTCCATCAATAGAATGGCAAGAACTACAGGCCCTTTCGGCAAATATAAAAGCCCCTTTTTCTATGGTACTTTTATCTACATTTTTTTGATTCAAATCTTTGTTCGCAATGGTTTTCGGCTTAATCCAATCTTGTCTGATAAGTTTATATATCGTTCCATCTTCCTCTTCTTTAGAAATGTACCAGTAATCCGTTTCGCCAACAGAGCTCACATAGATTTCACCTTTATCATTGATGGCCAATCCGGCAGCTTTAGGAATATCGGCAATAGGAGATTCTTGTATTTGAATCGAATCAGTGCCTAGCTTATTCACTTTTATCCTAGTTACACCTCCTCTTTTCCAATATTCTCCTGGGCCATAGTATGCAACGTATAAGTATTCTTCACCTCCATCTTGAACAAACTGCATTTCGGCAGGTGCGACTTCATAATTGAGATTTGCCAGGTGTTGTCTTACAGATACCTTACCATATTTTTCCTCATTGTGACCATAAAAACTGCCCTCTTTAAGTATGTGCAATTCCTCAGTTTGATTTTGGCCTCCTTCGTTATCAGAAAAAAAAAGTTCACCTTCTTTATCGTAAGCCATGCCAAAAACCGATCTTATGCCAGTAGCTACAATTTTGGCCGTTTTGCCATCTGGCGAAGCTTTTAATATGGCCCCTCTATATTTCAAAGGGTCTGGGCTTGCTCCAGCGTTCCACGAATCGGTAGTAAGTGTAAAATACAGCCAGCCGGCATCGTCAAATTTTAATCCAGTGGTGTATTCATAGGGATGGTCGCTAAAAGGTATTTGATCAAAGTACACAAAACTGGTATCGGCAACGTCATCATTATCCAAATCCCTATAAACTCTTATTTGTTGGGGCAATCCAACATATAAATCCCTTCCTTTAAACGCCAGACCTGTTGGGCTTCTGAACCCGTCTTTTTTAACATCACAAAATAGTTTGGCCTTGTCCTCTATTCCATCTCCGTTGGTGTCATGTAAGCTATAAATCTCACCTGTCAAATTAGCTGCGAAAAGGATATTGTCAGACCGAAGTTCCAAAACACCGGGATTCCAAACTTTTTGACCTTTATCCAGCGGCAACTTTACTATGGCATAACGATCATATACTGGAATGGTGGTATCCATATGCTTCCGAATGGTCTTTATGGCAATTGAATTAGAACTTGATCTGTGTTCACCTAAACAACCCATCAGCAATAGAACGAAGCAGTAGAACACCAATCTTATCAATTTCATTTTTTTCTTATTTAGTATCAAGTCAAGTCTAGAGCTGTGGCATATAATTTTGAGGGATTTTGAAGCGGTAAAATGTGGAAAGCACAATATGACAATATCTGCTCGGAATGTTTCTAAGACTATAGAGTGTAATATCCCAAACATGAATTATTACCAAACTTTGGGCTTAACTTGCCCTTAAAGCCTACTTTAAATATAATCTTATATTTGGAACGACCCTAATCAATACGAGTTTTAATTTTTTATAGATTGTTACTAATCAAATCCCAAGTTACATAAATATGGTTTTCAAGAAGTGATAATGTGAAGAAACCTTTAGGCTTCAGATATGGTAATAGCGTTTACAGATAAAAACAGGGGAATGTTCTAGAATCATCCTCTATTCAGGAATTTATCAACCCTGATTAGGGGTTTGCTGCTTTTGTGGGCCATTTCAGTATAACAAGAACCTTCTCCCATAAAGTAGGGCACAATTTTGGATATAAACATGATGCTGCTGACTTTTCCAGTAAGTTCATTAGATTCGCACTTGGTATGAATGTCACAGTAGTACCTATCAACCCAACCACCCTTCGCGGTCTAAGCTCCGGTATTGTATGGCCTCTCCAATATGGTTGCCGTTGACATTGCTTTTGTTTTCCAAATCGGCAATCGTTCGGGCGACCTTTAAGATACGATCATAGGCCCTGGCAGAAAGGTTCAATCGCTCCATTGCTTTTTTGAGCAGTTCCTTTGAGGCCTCATCCAACCTACAGAATTCCCGGATCTGTTTGGTATTCATCTGGGCATTATAATGTACATTGTCCAATTCCTCAAAACGCCGGGTCTGGATTTCCCGTGCTGCCGTTACCCTTTTCCGGATTTCTACACTACCCTCCCCTTTCCGGTCCTCGGACAATTTTTCGAAGGGTACGGGTGTCACTTCAATATGGATATCGATACGGTCCAGCAGCGGACCGGAAATTTTTCCCAAATACCGTTGCATCTCTGCCGGGGAAGAGGTGACCGGGGCATCCGGGTCGTTAAAATAGCCTCCGGGACTTGGGTTCATGCTGGCGACCAACATAAAACTGCTGGGATAGGTTACCGTAAACTTGGCCCGGGAGATGGTTACTTCCCGATCTTCCAGGGGTTGCCGCATCACCTCCAAAACGCCTCTTTTAAACTCGGGCAATTCATCCAGGAACAATACGCCATTGTGCGAAAGGGATATTTCCCCAGGCTGTGGATAGGCCCCACCACCAACCAAGGCTACATCCGAAATGGTATGGTGGGGACTCCGGAAAGGGCGTTGGCTCATAAGCCCCATATTCTTAATCTTGCCCACCACACTGTGGATTTTGGTGGTTTCCAAGGCCTCATGCAGCGTCATAGGCGGAAGAATGGAGGGCAAACGTTTGGCCAGCATGGTTTTTCCTGCACCAGGTGGGCCGATCAAGATAATATTATGCCCACCAGCAGCTGCAATTTCCATACAGCGTTTTATACTTTCCTGACCTTTGACATCCGAAAAATCAAATTCGGGAAAATCAAGGTTTTTATAAAACTCCTCACGGGTATCCACAATTACCTGCTCCAAAGGTTTTCCTGTGTCAAAAAAATCAATGACCGTTTTGATGTTGTCCACCCCAAAGACCCTTAAATCGGATACTATGGCCGCTTCCTTAGCATTTTCCATGGGAAGGATAAATCCGGTAAACCCTTCCTCCCTAGCCTTTATGGCAATGGGAAGAGCACCTTTTATAGGTTGTAGGCTGCCATCCAAAGACAGTTCGCCCATGATGATATACTTCTCTAAGTTTTCGGACTGGATCTGCCCGGAAGCGGTCAATATCCCAACAGCCAGCGTAAGATCGTAGGCCGAGCCCTCTTTTCGTAAGTCGGCCGGAGCCATATTGATGGTAATCTTTTTGCCTGGAATCTTGTAACCGTTATTGAGCAAGGCAGCCGCGATTCGGTAATTGCTTTCCTTAATGGCATTGTCCGGAAGGCCTACCAAGTGATACCCCACTCCCCTATCTACATTGACTTCCACTGTTATGGTCGTGGCCTCAACCCCAAAAACGGCACTCCCATAAACCTTTGTAAGCATATATGTTAATCTTGTGTAGGCTTAAATGTAAGTAAAGATTTTGAAGTTGCTTCTATTTCTTCCCGATTCATCATCATTTTTCGGAATTCACCATTAATGTACATTTGGGCCTGGTCTTCATAGTAGGGACTAAATGGATTCCCGGATTGACCGGTAGGCAGTATACTGATGCTATTCTCGATATCTGAAAAATCGATTATCCTGCGAGTGGAAGGCCCGGAACCCACATTATAACGTCCGGTTTCGTCAAAGTTGAACTTCATATTGTTTATGACCTCCCTTGTGCCATCTACAGGAAAAGGGCCTACATTGAAGAAGGAACGAAAAATTGCCACTTGGCCGATAGGATGACCATGCTCCACCGTATGCACCTTATCCCATGACCAGTTTCTTCTGTCGGAGCCAAATTCTTCTTCCAAGGATTCCAGTGCCTGTGCGAAGGACTGTTGTACAATCTCTTTTTTTGTCTCCAAGACCTCGGGTGTCCCGATATCATCCCACCAGACTGAATTTGATTTTGCCGCCATAGGGGCAATCAACCTTTTAAGGAAATGGGTCTCCAAAACCTGTTGGAATAATTCGTCCCCCAATTCATCGGCAAATGTATTTTTAAGGAAATGATAGATCCATAGTGTAAAAACAGTAGCCTCAGTGCTTTCCAAGGGATAGTCACCCTGCCAGGCAACCAATGCGTCCAACTCCTTAGTTTGCAGGTTATTTAGCTGTTTTAAATCCAAGGATTTTACCAAATTATCCACAATCTCGGGATGTGCCGGGGATGTGACATCGGTAATCATTTCGGCTACCGCTTCCCTGTCCCAATCATCTTTTTGTTCCAACAATTGAACAATTCTTCGTGCACGATTCTCGGGCAGGTAATATCCAGGGTATAACATCCCTGCAATGGAATCCGGTTGATTGTTGGCAGAGTACACATAATTCCATGGTGGGTTTATTGCCTGGGGGTTTTGCGAAAAATCCAAATATTCCCTTTCCAGAGGCAACCCGGCAAGGGGTTCATAAATCAATTTGGTCTGCAGGCCGTCAGGAATTTGATACAACTTGGCCGTAGCCCACCAAGCCACGTTTCCTTTTGCATCGCCATACATGATATTGAGACCAGGCGCATGGATATTGGTTAGGGCAGACTGAAACTCCTGAATATTGGAGGCGTGGATCATATCATACAGGGCATGCATTACTTTATTCTCTTCTTTTGTGTAAATCCAATACATGCTTATGGGGCGTTCGCCGGTTATTTGGTCAGCTATTCCGTTGAGTATTGGGCCATGGACCGTTTTTTTAAAATGAAAGGAAACATCGGAGGAATCCTTCACTTTTATGGTTTTGGAAACCTTTTCATAATCGGACCATCCATCGGACGTTTTGTATTTTGAGCTATCAGAGGGATGTGGTTCCTCAAAATAAAAATCCACATCGTCATTTTCGAACATGGTCATCCCATAGGCCAATTCGCGATTATGTCCCAAAATTGGGAAGGGAATACCGGCCATATGATAGCCGTACTTTTCATAGGTAGGTGTTACTACATGGGCCTCAAACCATACGGCGGGTTGCGCGAAACCAATATGGGGGTCATTGGCAAAAATGACTTTTCCGTTCTTGGTCTTCGTGGGTGAAATTACCCAGCCATTGCTTCCCTCAAAAAACGGAAGTGCTACTTGTTCCAGAGCATCCGAAACCATAGCAGTAATGGTGTTTTGCACAGAATCATTAGGAAATCCCATGTGATTTTTAATCCAAGTAGTACTGGTATCCACATCAATTTCCAAGTCTTTGAGGTATTCCGGGCCTAGCTGGTTTTTTATATTCGTTAATAAGGGATCTGTCTTATGGGCCATTGCAAAGCTAAAAGCCATATACCCAACGGTATTATAGATGTCCCTCAACGTAAAAGGCTCTTTTTTAAGCCCTGTAAGATAAAATTCCAAGGGCGTGGGCCCGCTTAAAATAAATTGGTTTACGCCTTCCAAATAGGCCTGGGCAAGCTGAACCATTTCATGGTCCATATCAAGCGAAGCCACAGTTTTCAAAGAGGCATCATCAATTCCTAGGGACAAAAAAAATTGATCGGTTTTTACCAAATCCCTTCCAAAGATTTCCGAAAGACCTCCCCTGCCTACCCTTCGTAATAATTCCATTTGCCATAATCGGTCTTGCGCATGTACATAACCCAATGCTTTAATGGCATCCTTTTTGGTATTGCCGTAGATATGTGGAATGCCGTAGGTATCGTAGTATACGTCTACTTCTTTGGAAAGACCAGAAAGTTGCTGCTCTCCTTCGTAGGTAGGGGTAAGTGAATTAATGAATATCCCTCCGCATAAAATGAAAATACCCAGGACTGTCAAAAGAATCCATCCAAGTATTTTAAATTTTCCCATCCGTACCATTTTTACAGTTAAGATAGGGGTATTCCCAACAATAAAAAACACCTTTAGAGGTTCATTTTGTTGTATCCATCAAAAGCAAGAATGATTTCAGAGCTGTGGAACTTTGGCAATAGCCCCTTTTGTTTGTTCAAAATTTCTCAACCCTTTCTGTAGCCAATTGCGATAGGTATTCTTATCGGTATATTGTACCGCCGAATTGAGTACTTCCAAATCTGAAGTCATAAGAACGTAATATGGCTGGGAGGCAGCGTTGAAGTTTATCGTCTGAAACGTACCCCATTTCTGACCTATGGTCTTTATGGACTTCACCCGGCCAGAATCGAATTTAAAATTGAACTGTTCCGATACCGGAAGCTCCTTACGGTCATCCACGTACAAGGAAATAAGGACGTAATCCTCCTTTAAAACGGAATATATATTCGGTTCGCTCCATACCTTTTCTTCCATCCTACGGCAGTTTACACAGGCCCAACCCGTAAAATCCAATAGTATGGGCTTATTGACCTCTTTGGCATAGGAAAGACCTTCCTCAAAATCCTTAAAACAATCAATGCCCAAGGGACAATCACTCTCGATGGACTTTACACTATAAAAATCCGGAGGTGGAAAACCACTAAGCAATTTTAAACTGGAGGCATTGAACAAGCCTAAAATTAGATACAAGGAAAATCCCACGCTTACCACTCCTGTGCTTATTCGTAAAGGCGATAATTTCTGCCTAGGTCCGTCATGGGAAAAGCGAAAAATTCCAAAAAGATAAAGTGCTAAGAGCAGGAACAATACAATCCAAATGCCCAAGAAAATCTCTCTTTTAAAGATTCCCCAATTCCCAACCAAATCGGCATTGGAAAGGAATTTAAAGGCTAGGGCCAACTCCAAAAAGCCCAATACCACTTTCACCGTGGTCATCCATCCCCCAGATTTGGGCAGCGAATGCAGCCATGCCGGAAAAAGGGCAAAAAGGGCAAAGGGCAAGGCCAGAGCCATTCCAAAGCCCAACATTCCTGCGGATAGATTGGTGGCCACATCACCTTCGGCCAAAGTGGTACTTCCCAATAATCCACCTAAAATGGGGCCTGTACAGGAAAAAGAGACAATAGCCAAGGTAACCGCCATAAAGAAAATCCCCAATCCACCACCCACCTTGTTGGAAGCAGAATCCATGGCATTGGCCCATGAACTCGGTAAGGTAAGCTCATAATAACCAAAAAATGAAAAGGCAAAGAACACAAATACCAAGAAGAGAAAGAGGTTGAGCCAAATATTAGTGGCTATGGTATTCAATATTTGGGAATCGATGGAATCAAAAAGATGAAAAGGAACGCTCAATAAAAAGTAAATCAATATGATAAAAAAACCATACAATAATGCATTGGCCACTCCCTTGGATTTTTTTTGGGACTGTTTTGTAAAAAATGAGACCGTAAGCGGTATCATGGGAAAAACACAAGGGGTCAACAGCGCAATTAGTCCACCCAAGAAACCGAGACCAAAAATAGTCCATAGGCCGGATTTGGATTCCGAAGTCCCAATCTCGACATCTCGCAGAAGCTCTTTGTTCTTTAAATTCAATCGTAGCGAAGCACTTAAGGCTTCACTTTTTTCGTCAATTATCTTCTCTTCAGTAGTGACGGCACCTCCATCCAAAGGAAATGAAAAGTCCGCTTCAGCAGGAATACAAACTTCCTTGCAGACTTGATACCAGAGGTTTACATCAATTTGTCGAACATCTGGATTTAACAATCGAATTCTTTGGGTAAATACAACTATTTCCTTAAAAAAGGTTTCGTCGACCTCAAAAATATCACTGTATTCGGTAATTGTTTCGCTCTCCTCGGTTTCTCCGACGAGTTCATAAGCTTTGCCGGACCCTTCATATTTGAATTCGCTAGGAAATGCACCCCCTTCAGCTGTATGTTGGGAATATACATGCCAGCCCTCATGGATTTTTCCCGTAAACACAAGCTCATATTCGGTATCCGAGATTTTGTTGGCTTCATGGGACCAAAGCACAGGGTTTTCGTCATCCTGTGCAAAGGACAATAAACCGTTAAAAACCAATACTATAAAAAGTACTATGTTTTTCATGTCTTCAATTCGAATTTTACAATCTCACAGGTATTTTGCACAACCTTAAAACGTTCGTCAGCTCTTTTTCCAACCACCCAAACAATAGCGTCCCCAGAACACAGCAACCACTGTTTTTCTTTGGAAATGGCATCCATTTTCTCATCCTTGAAGAATTTGGAGACTTTTTTTTTGCCCTTCATTCCCAAAGGATAAAAATAGTCGCCTTTTTGCCATTTCCTTAAGGTCAGTGGATACTTTAACGTTTCCTTGGCCACATATAGTACATTCTTTGAGGTTTCCTTAACATGCAGTACTTGGCTTACCTTTAAGTGGATCGGGGTATGGATTTCCTCTACATCATTCGAAATGTTATAATCCTTTGTATTTTCTTCCTTGATTTCAGCCAACAAAAGAAAATCCCGGTCCTTTACCATTCTATGCGTCTTAGAGCGTACTTCTTTTCCACTCATGGCGGTAAGCAAGGATTTTACATCGTTCCATTCCGTAAAACCATATCCCTTGAAGAGAGCGAACAAATGGGTGTCCAAAGGCTCTAATTCCAATACGGAGGCCACACTGATCCGAGTTATCCCATCTTCATGCTGAAAAATAGCCCTCCTGATCTGATCTATGTATAACGCGGCCAACTTGGAGGTACCTTTGATATATTGTTGGGTATTTTTGAAGTTTTCCAAAAAAGTTGGGTGCAACTCTTTTAGTTTGTGTACAATTTCATGCCGGATTTTATTCCGTAAATATTTGGTGTCCGAATTGCTATTATCTTCACGCCATGCCAAGTTTTCAACTTTGGCATATGCTAGAATCTGGGATCTGGTAAAAGGCAATAAAGGTCGTGCCAAGGTATCCGTCTTTTCGGGAATACCGGTAAGACCATCAATTCCCGTACCTCTGGAAAGGTTGATCATAAAGGTCTCCAAATTATCATCCGCTTGATGGGCCGTCATCAAAATTTCAATATGGTTTTCCTGCATTACCTCAGCAAACCATTGATACCGAAGTTCACGTGCAGCTATTTGAACTGATACTTTATTTTTTTCAACATAATCCATTGTTTTAAAACGAGTTGAAAAAAAAGATTTAGATATTCCAAAAGCCAAATCCCTTACAAATACTTCATCTAGGTCACTTTCCGGGCCCCGTAGCTGAAAATTACAATGGCCTATGGCAAAATCCAATTCGGCATGGTGACAGAGATGGGTCAATACAATACTATCCACTCCCCCGCTACAAGCCAGAAGAAATGGTTTCCCTAGCAACTCAGGAAATTTTCTTTTGATATGTTTCTTGAATTTTGCTAACACAAAACAAAGGTAGCGGAAAAGTTTATAGTTGAGATTTACCGCAAACAAAGGCTACTATTCACCTTTGCCAGACTTTTTTTATAGCTTGGCCTAATCCTCTAGCACTTCCCGCATGGCTTTGGCCTTAACAAGGCACTCCTCATATTCTTTTTCAGGGTCCGCCATAGCCGTAATGGCACTGCCTACGGAAAAAGACACATATTGCTTCGAAGCATTGTACAAAATGCTACGTATGACTACATTAAAATCAAAATCCCCCTTTGGTGTAAAATAACCCACTGCACCGCTGTAGAGACCTCTCTTAAAGGACTCCAACTCCTCTATAATCTTCATGGCCGAAATTTTAGGCGCCCCGGTCATACTACCCATTGGAAAGGTTTCCTTAATGATTTCCACAGCATTTTTAACAGAATCCACTCTTGCTGTTATTGTTGAAATCATTTGATGTACTTGCTTGAAGGTGTATACTTTACCAAGCTCTTCTACGGTAACACTACTTTTTTTTGCGCTCTTGGACATGTCGTTCCGGACCAAGTCTACGATCATAACGTTTTCAGCGCGTTCTTTTTTATCATGAACCAAGGAAACTCTTAGGTTTTCATCTTCGGTCATGTCCTCAGAACGCCTAGCGGTACCTTTAATGGGTTGGGAAATAATTTTGGTTCCCAACTTTTTAAGATAGCGTTCCGGCGAAGCCGAGAGCAAATACTTATCGTTAAGCTTTAGATACACCGAAAAGGGAGCGTTAGAAATATAATTTAGCTTTTGATAGGTACGCAAGGGGTCAATTTGTGTGTCCGTTGCATAAAACTCCTGGCAAAAATTGGCTTCATAGATATCACCTCTATGAATATGGCCCAACATCTTCTCCACTCTCCTAAAATACTCATCCTTGAAAATGCGCATACGTATATGGATATTCTCGGTAGTTTGGATAGCCTTGCTATTTGCAAAGCCCCAATCGGATATTGCGTTAAAATCTTGCTCAATTTCATCATCCAATATATTCAGGTAGATGAAATCTGCTACACTTCCATTTAATCGGATAATCTTCTTGGGCTGGAAAAAAAACAATTCCGGAAAATCCAATCCGTCCGGATTATCGGAACTAAGTTGTTCCACATCATTTTTAAGGTCGTAGGCCAGATACCCGAACAGCCAATCCTTTGTTTGGGATTGGTATTCCTGTAGCTCTTGAAATGCATTGTTAAAATCACTTTGGATAGAAGTAAAGGCGTCAACCGCGAGGATTGCATCGAAAGATCCGTACGCATCAGGATGATCATTGCCTTCCAGCCAAACGGCCTCCCTAAACTGCTGAGACCAACGTAACAGGGAGTCCTTAAATTTTTGGATGTTGGATACCGCGTAGGAAACCTTTTTTCTCAAGCTTGAATTTTGGATAAGAATTCCGCTATTTTCTCTTGGTGTAATTTTGCAAGCCCGTCGTTTACAATGCCTTTGCTTTTGTCAAAATTAGCCTTAAAACTGGGCAGGGAAAAGGTCAAAACCTCGGAAGCACCAAACCTGACCAAGGTTTTTTCCGCAATCTCCAAGGCTCCCAGGCCTCCCCTTTTACCTCCCGAAGTAGACATGAGCAATATAACCTTGTCCTGCAAAAACTTGCGCTCCAAACGGGACAGCCAATCAAGTAAGTTCTTAAAATAGGCGGATATATTACCATTATGCTCATTTGCGGAGATAATAAGTCCGTCCGCTTTATTGATATCGTTCTTTAGTTCAACCAGGGAATTGGAAAACCCCTTCTCCCTTTCATGGTCAATGCTATACATTGGAAAAGGAAAATACGCCATATTCAATAATTGAACGGCCTGATCGCCCACAATTGAGGCGCTATATTTTACCAATTGAAAATTAATGGAAGTTGAAGAATTGCTCCCAGCAAATGCCAATATTGTAGCCATTTAAGCGTTTTAATCGTTATTTGGCGAAAATAGGGCAAATGCAATTGAATTGCGAGTATTTTACCTAATTTTGCGTCGCAAAACATCCAAACCCACTGTTGCACAAGTATATAGACTTAGGTATTGAGGGTTCAATGTGTACAAAGGGGCTATAAATAGATATGGAAAAGAAGTCCGCTAGATTATATTTCATCGACGCTATGAGGGCCTGGGCCATCCTAATGATGCTCCAAGGACATTTTGTAGATGGCCTCTTGGATATGGGGTACAGGGATAATTCCGTTGAAGGTTATACTATTTGGAAATATTTTAGGGGCATTACCGCCCCTGTATTTTTTACGGTATCGGGATTTATCTTTACATACCTTTTTATTCGGGCGCCACAAAAAGGCTTTGACAACCCGAGAATAAGAAAAGGTATAAAACGTGGATTGCAGTTGTTGCTTATTGGTTATCTACTTCGCTTGAATTTATCCGGACTGTTGCAAGGCCAAATCTATGATACATTTTATTTGGTAGATGTATTGCATTGTATTGGCCTGTCTCTTTTGGGGATAGTAGGCATTTACTTATTGACTTACAACAGAAAAAGGTGGTTATTTCCTGTGACTTTGGTTGCTATCAGCTTCCTGCTATTCTTGTTTGAACCTTTTTACAAACAGTTTACGTATTCGTTTTTACCGGATGCCCTGTCCAATTACTTCACCAAAACCAATGGCTCTGTCTTTACGATTTTTCCTTGGTTCGGTTACGCAGCTTTCGGAGGGTTTTTATCCCTATTGTTTACCCGATTTAAAGACTTTAAGTATTTATATCCAGTAGCCATTGTAGCAGCTACGGTTTTTGGAATTTCACTTATTTTTTATTCATCAGATTTATTTTTATTTATATCAAAATTAACTGAAATACAGTTATTTGCAGATATTTATTTTAATAATTACTTATTCATTCGATTGGGTGATGTTTTTCTGGTATTTGCTGTATTTATGCTTTTTAGAAGTTTCCTGACCCATAACGCTTTAATAAAAATCGGACAAAGTACATTATCCATTTATGTGATTCATTTCATTATTCTTTATGGAAGCTTTACCGGGCTGGGATTATACCGATTTTTCCATCACTCTTTAACACCTCAGGTGGTCATTCCCAGTGCATTGATCTTTATGGGCATTTGTACGTATACCGCTTTATTGTATGAAAGGCATAAGGCGACCTTAAAGCCGAATCTTCTTTTGGCCGCCGGGTATGTAAGGACCAAGGTTGAGCCTTCTTATCTTAATGCAAGTAAGCTAGTTAGGGTCTCTTTAGGCCGATTACTTCGGCTATTTGGATTGGTTAAAAATTAAGACCTCTCTTTTCCTCTAATATCCTATTACGTATTTTCGTTTAAAAACAATTGGATATGAGCGATACTAAATACTCCCCTATTCCTGTAAATCTTGAATCTGGAAAGCGCTATTCATGGTGTAGCTGTAGCTTCAGTAGCGAACAGCCCTTTTGTGATGGATCCCATAGGGCCAATAAGGCTACGCCTCCTTTGGTCTTTGAAGCGGAGGAGACCAAGGAAGCATGGTTATGTACTTGCAAACAGACCGGCACCCCGCCCTTTTGCGATGGCTCCCACAATGGATAATTCTTTTCCGGATACCCTTAATGGTACTGTAGATACGGCAAATGACATATAGGTGACACCTAAATGTCGTGATAAAGACCGGATTTGGCAGGTAGTTTTGTAGTGAACTAAAATCAGAATTATGGAAAACAATTCACTGGCCAAAAATCTAACCTATCAACGTAAGCTTAAAGGGTATTCACAAGAGGACTTGTCCGAAAAGACCAATGTGGCCGTACGGACCATACAACGTATTGAGAAAGGCGACACCAATCCGCACCTGCAAACCATAAAGTTGCTGGCCGCAGCCCTTGAAATAGAGGTTGAAGATCTTCTTGAACTTGAAAACCCCAAGACAGAAAATCTACAAAAAAAATGGTTGTTGTTATTACATGGCACGCCTATTTTGGGCTTAGTGCTTCCGCTGTGCAACATACTGTTTCCCTTATTTCTTTGGATTCATAAACGGGAAGACAATCCTATTTATGAGATGCATGGTAGATCGGTCATAAATTTTCAGATAACGATGACCTTTTTGTTCATCTTATCGTTTATCGCACTTGTTACCATAGAAGGTTTGGGCTTTTTCTTTTTTGTCGCCGTAATTCCTTTTACCATAATCGTTACGGCGTTCAATATTGTACTTGCGATAAACTCACAAAAGTGTTACTATCCATTAGCTATTCCCTTTTTAAAGAATAAACGCAATAGAAATTCTAAAAATTTGGGAATCGTGTTAGCTTTTGGCCTTATTGGCTTAATGGGTTGTAACTCTAGTATTTCCCAGGACATATCCCGCTTATCCGAAACTACCATCGCGAAGGACTCCTTAGATAGCAAAATTGAACAATTAATGTCCGATGCCCAAGTCCATGGTATGGCAGTATCCGTCTTCAATGGTGATACCACCACTTACCAAAAGACTTTTGGCTACAAGGATTTTAAAAATAAATTGCCATTGACGGATTCTACGAATATCTATGGGGCTTCCTTTAGCAAAGCTGTTTTTGCGGTGTTGGTCATGAAGCTGGTTGAAGAAGGTATCATTAATTTGGATACACCGTTGGAATCCTATCTGCCTAAAAAAATCTATGGGTACGAACCTTTAACGCGATGGCATGATAATTTTTCAGATTTAGCCTCGGATACCTTATACCATAAAATCACCGCTCGAATGTGCCTGGCCCATACTACAGGTTTTCCCAATTGGAGATGGTTTGAGGCCGACAAGAAATTGAAGGTAAAGTTTGAACCCGGCAGTCGTTACCAATACTCGGGAGAAGGAATGGTGTATCTACAAGTGGTTTTGGAGAAAATCCTCAATAAAAACCTAGAGTCTTTAGCAGAAGAACATATTTTTAAACCACTTGGTATGAAAAACTCAGGTTATCAGTGGTATGAGCGTTTTGAAAAAGATTTTGCCTATGGCCATTCCAGTTCTGGAGAACTATACCACAAGGATACTGATAATGAGCCCCGGGGGCCTAGCACCCTGGAGACTACTGCATCGGATTATACGCAATTTTTGGAAGCCGTATTAAGGGGAGAACTTATTTCCAAGGCATCTTGGGCAGCGTTGTTCACGCCACAAATCCGGATACGTTCCACAAGGCAATTTGGACCGTTATCCAATGAAGAGACCACACGTTATGATGCCATCCAATTAAGCTATGGGTTGGGTTGGGGTCTATTTAAGACTCCATACGGTTTTGGGGCCTTCAAAGAAGGGCATGGTGATGGATTTCAGCACTACTCGGTCATTTTTCCACAGGTTGGAAAGGGTATTATGATTATGACCAATAGTGATAACGGGGAAGGTATTTTCAAGGAGTTATTGGAAGTTGCACTTGGTGATACCTATACTCCCTGGGAATGGGAAAATTATATGCCGTACAATCAAAAATGAAAATGGAGTGAAATCCTTTTTGGATTATTAAATTTTCAAAATAGTAATTCAATTCTTTTGTTATATTTTCGTCCATAAGGTCGAATACAATGAGAATTGGAACACTGATTATTTACATTCTTTTTTTATCAAGTTTTTACCTTAGGGCCCAATCCAAGGTAGAAAAATGGGATGTTTTCGAATTGCGGTTGAAAGGTAAGAGGGAAGGCAATCCGTTTGTTGAAGTTGATTTGACCGCCAAGTTTTACCAAGGTCGAGACACCCTAAAGATATCCGGGTTCTATGATGGGGATGGTATTTACAAGCTACGTTTTATGCCCTATAAGGAAGGAAACTGGCAGTATTTAACCGCAAGTAACGACTCCAAGCTTCACCAGCAAAAAGGTACATTTGAATGCATCCAGGCCAAGAAAGGAAATCATGGGCCTGTGATGGTAAAGGATACATTTTATTTGGCCTACTCGGATGGGAAACCTTTTTACCCATTGGGCACTACAGCCTACGGATGGATACAACAAAACAAGGAAACCCGTGAACGAACCTTGGAATCACTTAAAAAATCCCCGTTCAATAAAATTAGGGTAGCGCTACTCCCCCATGCCCCGAGCGGTACCAATTACGATCTCTATCCCTTTGAAGGCGACGGGAAAGACTGGAATTTTTCCCGATTCAACGTAGCTTATTTTGCCCGATATGAGCATTACATTAAGGAAATGCAGAAGTTGGGCATTCAGGTAGATTTATTTGTTTTCCATCCCTATGATAAAGGGGTATGGGGATTTGACGCTATGAACAAAGAAGAGCAATACCTGTTTTTAAAATATGTAAATGCCCGGTTCGGTGCATTCCGTAACATTTGGTGGTCCATGGCCAATGAATTCGATTTAATGCCCGAAAGAACAACCGAGGATTGGGACGGGTATTTTCGTTTTTTCCAAGAAAACGACCCGTACAGCCACTTGCGATCTATTCACAATGCTGCAAACTGGTACGATCATAGCAAGCAATGGGTAACTCATGTAAGCGCTCAGAGCGAAGCCTGGTGGAAAAGCAGTGCACTCCGTGATACATTTAAAAAGCCAGTAATATTTGATGAATTCTGCTATGAAGGCAACGGGGACAATCGCACCGTAGCGCTCAATGGGGATATGATTCGACATCGTTTTTGGCTTATGACCATTCTTGGGGCCTATGCCACACATGGTGAAGCATTCAAACAAAAGGATACAGGTTACCAATTTTTCCGTCAAGGAGGTACTTTTAAAGGCAGTTCGGCCAAAGAGCTCCATGTATTAAAAAAAGTACTCGATGGTATCCCGGGGCACTTGAAACCCTTGGGAACGGATTGGCGATTGAATTGGATTCGCGCTGGAGTAGATGAGCACTATTTTTTATATTACTTCGGTGAATATCAAAATAACAGTTGGACCTTTATGGAGTTGCCCGAAAACCTCAAATATCAAGTCGATATTATTGATACCAAAAACGGTACAATCGTTAGGCAGGAAAACACTTTGGGCAAGGGAGATACATTAGCTCTACCCGGAAAACCCTATATGGCCGCGGTACTCCAACTAGTTGCGCAATAAATGATGCTGATGACGTACCTTAAGACCTTTTTTCATCTATTTATGACCATCTCGTTTTTTCTGATGATACTTGGCTGTTCGGAGAACAAATGGACTCCGATCTATCAGGGAGAGGATACGCTAACGTTTAAACATTACTTGGGCATTCCGGACTCCTCAGTAAATGTTCAAGGGATTAAGAAGGACAGCTTGGGTAACTATACGGAGGGATTGGGATATAATGACCCCTTGAACGTATTTACCATTGACACCCTTGATCAAGAAAACGTAATTCGCATATCGGGCGAGGTAATCGGCGGATTAATTCTTAAGGATAGTTTGGCCAACTATCATCTTAAATTGAAGTTTAAATGGGGTGACCTAAAGTGGAAATGGATGGAAGGTCGGCCCAAAGACGGGGGCATACTATACCATCAGGGAAAGGTTCGGCATGAATTGCAAATCCATGAAGGGGACGTAGGCAGCTATTGGGCAAAAAATGTGATTTTAGATATTCCAGCCACTTCAACCACGGCTATTCCCAAGGCCATCAAAAAGGCCAAACCCTATTTAGAACATTTGGTGAGCACCTTAAAGGACACGATGTTGCTATTTGATGAAAATGGAGGGCTGCATCACTTTGAAGGTAAGAACGAATGGCAAATTGTAATAGCAAATCCGTACAACGAAAAACCGCATGGGGAATGGAACACCCTAGAGCTCATCTGTTGGAGAAATCATGCCGTTCACATGATCAATGGGGAAGTAAATTTGGTGGTTCTAAATTCGTTTTACAGAAACGGCTCGGAGTTGGAGCCTTTAATTTCTGGTAGACTAACACTCCAATCCGAGGGTGCCGTTGTTTATTTTAAGGATATAGTATATCGGAAATTGGAAAAAACTCCGGAGGTTTTATCCAAATATCTGGAATAGGACTTTTGTGCTTTGGAATATACCACTAGAACAAATACGAATATTTGATGGAAGAAAACAAAAAGAATGCGATAGCCTTTTATAAAATGGCCTACGAAGGAAATCCACGAAAAGCGGTTGAATTGTATATAGGCAAAACCTATATTCAACACAATCCGGATGTAGCCGATGGTACGGAAGGGTTTATTACCTACTTTGAAAGAATGCAGGCAGAGTATCCGGACAAGTCCATCGAGTTTGTCCGATGCATCGCCGAAGGTAATCTGGTGGCGCTACATACGCATCAGGTTTGGCCAGGGAACGATGAATATGTCACCATGGATTTTTTTAGATTCGATGCTGAAGGAAAAATATGTGAGCACTGGGATGCCATACAACAGATTCCGGAGGTTTCCGCCAATCCAAATACGATGTATTGATGCCCAACAGCTCCTATTGAATAGTGTCGGATACATCAAACACATGTCACTGAAATCAAATTATTTTAAATACGCCTCATATTCTAGTAACCCCTTAACCGTAAGGTAAGGCATTAGCAGATTGTTTACATAGGTAGTATACTTGGTCTTCAGTTCCAGATCTGCAAAATTTTCCGGACGAAGGTTAAGAAAAAAGAAAGTCCTCATGGCACCGCTTAAATCCATTAGGTAATTCAAGTCATCATGTGTTAGTTCCTCTCGCAATATTCCTTGAATTTGTAATTGTTCTAAAATCTTCATGAAATTCATTTTTCTAAAGGCATTATTTTCTTCGGCCTTTAAATAAACGGCAGTATAACTCCTCCTGATCTCAACATAATCTACATAGAAGAATAGGTATTTCATTGAAATGTCAAATGTTTTCTGGGGCGCATCCAAAATTCCATAAAGCAAATTTTGAAACTGAAATGATTTCATAATTTCTGTGGTTTCAATCGTCATGTCCTCGAACAATTCAAGAATAAGGTCATTTTTAGTTTTGTAGTGATAGGTAACATTTCCATAGCTCTTTTCCAGAGCTGAAGCCACCTCTCTCAACGTGACATTTTTAACGCCCTTCTCGTTGAACAGATCCGTTGCTTTACGCTTTATTCTTTCTTTGGTATCCATGTTATTTCCAAAAATAGGCCAAATGGACTAAACTTAGGATTTTTATTCTATATTTGATGCACAATTTAATAGTATGGGAACCATATACAAGAGTGAGCAGGCCAAAAATGGTCTGATGAAACTGTACGAAGAAAAATTGGAAAGCTTACACATCGAGTATTTGGAAGTGGATGTCGATACCCAATTTGGAAGAACCCGGATAATCCAAACCGGCAATCCAAATGGCAAACCAATTGTTCTGTTTCATGGGTTCAATGCTGGGGCGCCGCTTACCTTGGAAGCTATTAAGGAATTAGGCAACCTATATTCCCTTTTTGCAATTGACACCGTAGGACAGGTTACAAAAAGTGAAGAAACATTAATGAATACAAAGGATAACTCCTACGCCATTTGGGCGGATGAAGTTTTGGAAAAACTGAACATTGAAAAAGGAAATATTATTGGGATTTCTTATGGTGCATTCATTGTTCAAAAACTAATTACCCATAAACCCGAAAGAGTAAAAAAATGCATTTTTGTAGTTCCCAGTGGCATTGTAAATGGTGATATTTGGGATTCGATTACGAAACTTACCATCCCCCTTTTACGCTTTAAGATAACCAGAACAGATAAGCACCTTAGGGCCTTTACGAATGCCTTTGCGCCAGAGGAGGACAAGTTTTTATTTCAACTGTTAAAGTCCCTGATGTTGGGCGTGAAGCTCGATACAAAAATACCAACTTTGCTAAAAAGAAGAGACATAGCTCATTTTAACAAACCGGTCTATGTAATTGCAGCTTCGGATGATGTTTTCTTTCCAGGTAAAAAAGTGGCGAAAAAAAGCAAGTTGCTTTTTAGCAATTTGAAAGGGGTACATTTTTTAAATGGCTCAAAACATATGCCTCCCAAAAATTCATATCCCGAAATACAATTAAAAATCAAGGAATGGGTTAATTGAGGCTATTAATACTACTCGTCTTAAATACTAGTGCTAAAGCAAACACACAAATGCGCTTACCACACCAGCCTTCGGTAAGTACAAAAAACACTCAATAACACGCTCTAAATATGCAAAGCACGATCCGCCGTGGCTGCCAAAGCAGCTTCCTTAACGGCTTCTGCATAAGTGGGGTGTGCATGACTCATCCTCGCGATGTCCTCTGCAGAAGCACGGAATTCCATAGCGGTTACAGCCTCTGTTATCAAATCTGCACAACGTGCTCCGATCATATGTACACCTAATACTTCGTCCGTTTTTGCATCGGCCAAAATCTTTACAAATCCATCGATGTCCATACTGGCCCTGGCACGTCCCAAAGCACGCATCGGAAATTGACCAGCTTTGTAGTCCACTCCAGCTTCCTTTAACTCTTCTTCGGTCTTGCCTACGGCAGCCACCTCTGGCCATGTGTAGACTACCCCTGGAATAAGGTTGTAATTGATATGTGGTTTTTGACCTGCCAAAATTTCCGCGACCAATGTTCCTTCCTCTTCCGCTTTATGGGCCAACATGGCGCCACGGATAACATCGCCAATGGCATAGATGTTCGCTGCGCTCGTCTGCAAATGTTCATTTACCTCTACTCTACCCCTATCGTCAATCTTAACTCCGGCCGCCTCGGCGTTTAGTCCATCCGTGTAGGGGCGCCGGCCAACGGAAACAAGACAGTAATCACCCTTAAATTCAACTTCCTGCCCTTTTTTATCATCGGCCTTTACAATCACTTCATTGCCTTTACGCTCAACGGCCTTGACCTTATGGGATAGGTAAAACTTTGTCTTTTGCTTTTTCATCACCTTCATAAGTTCCTTGGAGAGGGCACCGTCCATTGTGGGAATAATTCGATCCATATATTCTATAACAGAAACCTCCGCCCCTAGGCGTTTGTATACCTGGCCTAATTCCAATCCAATAACACCCCCTCCGATAATAATCAAATGTTTTGGGATTTCCTTTAGTTTCAGGGCTTCCGTAGAGGTAATAATACGCTCCTTATCAATTTTGATAAAAGGCAGGGTAGAAGGTTTGGATCCCGTAGCTATAATGCTATTCTTGGTTTCTATGGTCTCTGTTTTTCCATCACTCTTCTTGATAGTAATATGGGTGTTGTCCTTAAAGCTACCGAGACCCTCATAAACATCAATCTTGTTCTTGTTCATTAAAAACTCGATGCCTTTGGTGGTCTGGTCTACCACACCCTGTTTTCGGGCAATCATCTGTTCCAGGTTCACCTTTACTTCCCCAGGAATCTCTATCCCATGTTCCTCAAAATGCTTAACGGCATCCTCATAATGATGGCTTGAATCCAATAGGGCCTTTGAAGGTATGCAACCTACATTAAGGCAAGTTCCACCCAAGGTGGAATACTTTTCAATAATCGCGGTCTTCATTCCTAATTGTGCGCAGCGGATGGCCGCAACATAACCTCCGGGTCCAGAGCCGATAACGGCCACATCATATGAATTCATAAAGTAATCTGCTTTGATTTGAAGTACAAAAATACCACGATTTTTTGGGTTGACCATAGCCCGGAAACAGATACTCTAGCACATTTAGAACAGGACATCCATGCCCCAACTTGCATAGCCCTTTGTAAAGTCGTAATATTACCTGACTACTCAAACATAAAGTATGAAGGACCCGAAATCCGGTAAGCGTAAAAAAGATGCACGAATTCTTGAAAATAAGGAACTTAACATTTGGGAGGCCCTAATTCCAGTTATAGCCTTGGTAGGTATGCTGGCCTACAATGTCTATGTTTTTGGAGACGATGCACTTAGCGGTTCCAATCAATTTATCCTTTTGCTGGGTGGCGCAGTGGCCGCCATTGTAGGTTTCTTCAATAAAGTCTCCTACAAGACCATGTTGACCGAAGTTGCGGAGAATGTAAAATCCACCACGGGAGCCCTACTCATTCTTTTAATGGTAGGTGCTTTGGCAGGGACCTGGCTGATAAGTGGAATAATCCCTGCTATGATATATTATGGATTACAAATATTGAATCCCACTATATTTTTGGCGGCGTGTGTAATTATTTGCGCTATTATCTCCATTGCCACAGGGAGTAGTTGGACAACTGCGGCCACGGTGGGTATAGCCCTTATTGGTATCGGGGATGCTTTAGGTATTTCCTTGGGGATGACCGCCGGCGCAGTACTTTCGGGCGCCTATTTTGGAGACAAGCTTTCGCCCTTGAGCGACACCACCAATCTGGCCCCGGCCATGGCAGGTGGCGAACTATTTGACCATATCCGATATATGTTGTTTACAACGGTACCCACTATAAGCGTCACTTTGATCGTATTTATTATTATCGGGCTAACTTTAGATACCAGTGGAACCGCTGATATCGATTCAATTCTAACCTCCATTGATGCTACATTTAATATCAATGGATGGTTGTTCCTAGTACCTCTGATAGTCATTTTCCTTATTGTAAAAAAGACCCCGCCCTTGGCAGCCTTGTTGATCGGAACACTTTTAGGGGCTCTTTTCGCACTTTTGTTTCAGCCTGAAATAGTGGCCGGGATTACAAATGCAAAGAGCTTATCATTTCAATCGGGTTATAAAGGAATTTTAAAAGCGATTACGGTACAAACTTCCGTTCCTACGGATAATCCCGCACTTAATGATCTCTTTTCGGCCAAAGGCATGTCGGGCATGTTGGGTACAATTTGGCTTATTGTTTGTGCCATGGTCTTTGGGGGTATTATGGATGGTATTGGAGCCTTATCCCGTATCAGTAGTTCGTTATTGGCCATGGCCAAATCTGTTTTTGGGCTTTTTGCCAGTACGGTAGCCAGTTGTTTGGCATTGAACGTCACTGCTTCCGATCAATACTTGGCAATTGTTGTGCCCGGAAAAATGTTTGCCAAGGCCTATAGGGATCGGGGATTGGCCCCGGAAAATCTGAGTAGGACCCTTGAGGATTCCGGTACGGTAACTTCGGTTTTAATTCCTTGGAACACCTGTGGCGCCTATCATAGTGGAGTACTTGGTGTGGGTGTGGGTGAATATTTCTTCTATGCCATATTCAACTGGTTAAGTCCGTTTATGACCTTGTTTTTTGCATTATTCCGAATTAAAATAAAGCAATTGACCACTTCTCCAGTCTAATAAGGCGCTTTTGGAATCACTTTTTTTGTCCTTAGAAAATTTCGATATTTTCTGTAGATATCGTTTACATTTCATTTCAATATTTCATAATTTCACACAAAATTAAAATCGACAAATTCATGGCAACAGTAACGCTTAAAGGAAATGAAATACATACTATCGGCAACCTACCTTCCAACGGAAGCAAAGCTCCCGATTTCAACTTGACAAAAACGGACCTATCCGATGCTTCTTTGTCCGACTACTCCGGAAAAAAGGTGGTATTGAATATATTTCCCAGTATTGACACGGGAACATGTGCACAATCCGTACGGCAATTCAACGAGGAAGCAGCGGAATTGGAAAACACCGTAGTGCTATGCATTTCCAAGGACCTTCCTTTTGCCCAAAACCGTTTTTGTGGTGCCGAAGGTATTGAAAATGTTGTAATGTTATCCGATTTCAGGGATGGGGATTTTGGCAAGGACTATCAGGTAGAGTTCACCGATGGCCCTCTACGTTCTCTACACTCCAGATCGGTGGTAGTGCTAGATGAAGGCGGAAATATCCTTTATACGGAACAGGTACCGGAAACCGTGGACGAACCAAACTATAAAGCGGCACTTGAAGCCTTAATGGATGCCTAAGGAGTCCTTTCTGCGCAATCGGTTGAATGGAGTGGGTTATGCTCTAAAAGGGGCTTTGCTTCTAATCCGGACAGAGGCCAGTATTAAAATCCAAATATTTTTAACCCTAGTAGTAACCGCAGCGGGATTCTACTTTGAGATTTCCGCTACGGAATGGATTTTACAAATTCTGGCCGTTGGACTAGTCTTGGGTATTGAAGGTCTTAACACCGCCGTCGAAAAACTTGCGGATTATATACAACCGGAGTTCGATCCTAAAATCGGTTTTATCAAGGATATTTCGGCAGGAGCGGTCATGTTGGTTTCCATAGCGGCTTCCATCGTTGGGCTTATCATTTATGTACCCAAGCTTTTTTGACTCCAGAATTGGAAAGCCTTCGCTTCTAAATTTGTATTTTAGCCCCTAGAATTAAAGATTTCATGGCAAAAAAGGGAAGAAAATCCAAGCCCAAATCGGTTAAAAAAAGAATATCCCTAAGGCTCTCCAAGCAAAACAAGATTATCCTGGGAAGTTTGTTGATTCTTCTCAGTATAGCCCTATGTTTTTCATTCATTTCATTCTATTTTACTTGGCAGGACGATCAAAGCCTTTTGACCGAGTTTGCCGATCGCAATGAACAGGCCAAAAATCTGTTGAACAAATTTGGCGCCAGCACAAGTCACTTTTTTATGTATAAAGGTTTTGGGGTGGCCACTTTTGTGTTCCCTTTCCTTCTTTGTATTACCGGCCTGTATCTGTTCTTGGGAATTAAAGGGCAAGGACTTTTAAAAAAATGGATCTGGGGGTTTATCTTCCTTATTTGGTTTTCAATAGCGTTGGGCTTCTTTGCTAATGAGAAGCCTCTGTTAGCAGGTCTTGTGGGGTATGAAATGAACGATTTTCTGCAAGACTATACGGGAAAAATCGGTGTACTTCTTCTCCTACTTTTTGGTCTGGTCTTTATTTTAGTTCGTCTTTTTAATTTCTCCCCTGAGGAGATTGGCATTTTTTTTCGAACAAAGACAGCTTCCATAGCTTCGGAATTTAAGAGCAAAAAGAATGACGATACTGTAGAGATGCAATTGAGTGTGGAAGATGAGAAACCCATAGTTATAGACACCTATACCCATAAAGAAAACATTCCCCATTTGGAAAAGGAACCCGTGGACGATTTTGAAGTAGCCATTCCGGTTGAGGAAGATCTAAAGGATAACCTTGCCATGGAAGTGGAAAAAATTGTTGAGGAAAAGGAGGAGAAGAAAAACATAGCCGAAAAATTAGTGGACGATTTCGGAGAATTCGACCCTACCTTGGAATTAGGCAACTATAAATTCCCTACAATTGAGCTTTTGGACCAACATGGGGTAACTGGAGGCATTACCATAAACCAAAAAGAGCTTGAGGAGAACAAAAACAAAATTGTTGAAACACTAAAGAATTATAAAATTGGCATTGCTCAAATAAAAGCGACCATCGGCCCCACGGTTACCCTGTATGAAATCGTACCGGAGGCCGGAGTTCGAATTTCCAAAATAAAGAATTTGGAAGACGATATTGCCCTTTCGTTGGCGGCCTTGGGTATTCGGATCATTGCCCCTATTCCAGGAAAGGGCACTATTGGAATTGAGGTTCCCAATAAGAATGCCACCATAGTCTCCATGCGTTCAGTAATCGCATCCAGTAAATTTCAGAAGGCGGAGATGCAACTTCCCATCGCTTTTGGCAAGACCATTAGTAATGAGACCTTTGTGGTAGATTTGGCAAAGATGCCCCACTTGCTTATGGCCGGTGCCACAGGGCAAGGTAAATCAGTTGGACTCAATGCAGTTCTTACTTCCCTGCTATATAAGAAGCACCCTGCCGAGGTGAAATTTATTCTTGTGGATCCCAAAAAAGTTGAACTTACCCTTTACAATAAAATAGAGCGGCATTTTTTGGCGAAATTACCGGACTCGGAAGAAGCTATTATAACGGACAATACCAAGGTAATCAACACCTTGAACTCCCTCTGTATTGAAATGGACAACCGGTATGAATTGTTGAAGTCCGCCATGGTACGAAATATCAAGGAATACAACACCAAGTTTAAAACACGGAAATTGAATCCGAACGACGGCCATAAATTTTTACCCTACATTGTTTTGGTCATTGATGAGTTTGCCGATCTGATTATGACTGCCGGCAAGGAAGTAGAGACTCCTATTGCCCGTCTGGCCCAATTGGCGAGGGCCATTGGCATTCATTTGATCATCGCCACACAACGACCCTCCGTAAATGTAATAACCGGTATCATTAAGGCCAATTTCCCGGCGCGTATTGCTTTTAGGGTGACCTCCAAGATAGATTCACGTACCATTTTGGATGCCCAGGGCGCGGATCAATTGATAGGACGGGGAGACATGTTGTTTACCCAGGGAAATGATGTTACACGCTTGCAATGTGCATTTGTGGACACTCCGGAAGTAGCTAAAATAACGGAATACATCGGTTCACAACGTGCTTACCCGCATGCTCATGAACTTCCCGAATACGTAGGCGAGGATTCTGGCACAAGTATTGATTACGATATCCAAGATCGGGATGCCATGTTCCGCGAGGCCGCGGAGGTTATTGTAACCGCACAGCAGGGCTCCGCCTCGTTGATACAACGAAAGTTGAAATTGGGCTATAATAGGGCGGGGCGTATTATAGATCAATTGGAGGCTGCGGGCATTGTAGGTCCCTTTGAGGGTAGTAAGGCCAGACAAGTGTTGGTTTCCGATATGTATGCCCTAGACCAATTATTGAACAATGAATAAAATTAAGGTAGCATGAAGAAGTTTTTTTTGTTTGCGATAACCATTTTAATATGTACTGCTGGTTTTTCCCAGAATTCAGATAAAGCAAAGACTTTGTTGGATGAAGTATATACAAAGGTTAAGGGCTATGGAAATATCCATGTGGATTTTAAGTATGTATTGGACAATACCGAAGCTGCCATTAACCAGGAGACCCGGGGCGATGTTACCTTGGAAGGAGACAAATACCTGATCAATTTTATGGGCTCCCAACAATTGTACGATGGCAAAAAAGTATATACCATTGTTCCCGAGAACGAGGAAATAACTATTGAGAACCGAATTGATGATGAAAATACGGTGACTCCCTCAAAAATGCTTACGTTCTACAAACAAGGACATAATTATGAATGGGATATACTTCAGAATGTCCAGGGCAAAAAAATACAATATGTGCGGTTAATCCCCATTGATACCAATACGGAGATAAAATCCATCTTACTAGGTATAGATATAGAGACCAAACATATCTATAAATTAATAGAGACCGGTAAAAATGGCACCACCACTACCTTCATTGTTAATTCTTTTAAAACAGATCAGCCATTATCAAAAACCTTATTTACCTTTGACGAGGACAAATACGAAAACGAGGGATACTACATAATAAGGGAATAACACATTGAGAATTCTAGACGGATACATCTTATCGAGGTTCCTATTCAATTTTTTTAGTTCGTTTGTCATATTGATGTTTATCTTCATTTTTCAGACGATATGGCTCTTTATTGATGATTTTGCGGGTAAAGGCCTGGACTTGGTCATTATAGGAAAGTTTTTCTTCTACATGATGCCCAATCTTACGGAAAAGGTACTGCCCCTTACCGTTCTTTTGTCTTCCATTTTAACTTTTGGAACTTTTGCCGAGAACTACGAGTTTGCTGCGATGAAGGCTTCCGGTATTTCTCTACAACGATCCATGTTGAGTCTTGTTGTGTTTATGGTCATACTAGGAGGGGTTACCTTCTACTTTGCCAATAGCGTCATTCCGGCATCGGAACAGAAAATCTACAATATGCGAAGAAATATAGCAAAGGTAAAGCCTGCGGTTGCCATTGCAGAAGGTGTTTTTAGTGATTTTGAAGGAGCTGATATGAATATCAAGGTTGAGAAAAAATTTGGCGAAAACGACCGGTTTCTTGAAAATGTAATCATCCATAAAAAAACAAAGACCAGCGTTAATAATACGGTTATTAAGGCCGAGACCGGGGAACTTAAGAGTAACGAAAATTCTGACATCCTTCAATTGGTACTTAAGGACGGCCATTACTACGAGAATGTTGTCAAAAAGAAAAGTGAAGAAAAACGGAAATATCCCTTTGCCCAGGCTGAATTTGAGACCTATGTTATGAATATTGACCTTTCAGAATTCAATAATGTGGATTTGGAGGAGGATCTCAATACCACTACGGACAAGATGAAGAACGTTTCGCGTTTGATCAAGGACATAGATTCCCTGGAGGAAAACAACCTGCGTATTGTGCAATCGTTTTCCAAAAGTATTTCCAATAGAGTCGGGGCCTTTGTTCCTCTGCAGCCTGTAGATACCAATTTGCATAAATCCAGGGCGAAAAATAGTGTGGACACCCTGACCCTATCAAAAATGGAAGAAATTCCGAAAAAAATAAATGATTCAATGTATTCCATTGATATTGTTGGCCTATTCGAGAATTGGCAGAAAGTACAATTGATCAACAGCGCAAAGAATAATGCGTCGAATATTTTAACCTCTGTACAGGGTAAGAAAAAGGAATTGCAAAAGCGATATGAAATCTATAACCGTCATATCCTTTCCCTTCATAAAAAATATGCCCTGGCCCTTTCCTGTATCATTTTATTTTTTGTAGGTGCCCCATTGGGGGCTATTATTCGGAAAGGGGGTATTGGACTTCCTATGGTCATAGCCATTATGCTCTTTTTGGTGTATTATTTTATTGGGGTGTTCGCGGATAACTATTCCAAGAAAAATGAAATTCATCCTATATTAGGGGCATGGTTGTCTACCATGATAATGTTACCTTTAAGCATATGGTTGACCAAAAGGGCCACCGCGGATAAGGGGCTTATGAATTTTGCCAGTATTTTGGACAGGGTCAAAGATTTTTTCAAGAAGAAGACCTCAAAACCTAGTACCTCATGATAACGACAATGGAAAAAAATATTCAACTCAATACGATAGAAGAAGCCATTGAAGAAATTCAAAACGGAAAGGTAATTATAGTAGTGGATGATGAAAACCGGGAAAATGAGGGGGATTTCATTGCCGCTGCAGAAATGGTGACTCCGGAGATGATAAATTTTATGGCCCAACACGGCCGTGGACTTATCTGTGCTCCCCTGACCGAGGAACGCTGTGATCGTCTTCAATTGGACATGATGGTACAGAACAATACCGTACTCCATCAGACCCAGTTCACGGTATCTGTAGATTTGATAGGACATGGTTGTACCACAGGGATTTCGGTCCAGGATCGTGCAAAGACTATCTTGGCCTTGACCGATGAAAACACAAAGCCCCATGACCTGGGTAGACCTGGGCACATATTTCCTTTGCGATCCAAGAGCGGTGGTGTTCTAAGACGTACCGGACACACGGAAGCGGCCATAGATTTGGCCCGTTTGGCCGGTCTAAAACCTGCAGGGATTTTGGTAGAAATCCTGAACGAAGACGGTACCATGGCCCGCTTACCAGAATTGATTGGAGTTGCCAAAAAATTTGACCTGAAGATTATCTCAATCGAGGATTTGGTGGCCTATCGCATGCAGCATGATTCCCTAATTGAAAAAAAGGAGGATTTTCAGCTAAAGACCCGTTTTGGGGATTTTAGGCTTAGAGCCTACAAGCAAACCACGAACAATCATGTACATATTGCATTGACCAAAGGGACTTGGAAAGAAGGCGAACCTGTATTAACCCGTATCAACGCGACCTTGGTGAACAGTGATATTTTGGGGACTCTTACCGACAAACCTGAGAAAAAATTGGAGGATATGTTCCATGCCATCAATTCCGAAGGAAAGGGTGCCTTTGTCTTCATCAATCAGGAGTCCCAATCGCTTAACCTGATCAAACGTTTAAGCGAGATGAAGGAATTGCAAAAAAAGAATATTTATCAAGCTCCTAGAATACGCATGGATAATAAGGATTTTGGTATTGGGGCCCAAATCTTACATCACTTGGGTATCAGTAAATTAAGGCTGCTAACAAATTCCGAACACTCTCAACGGCGCGTTGGCATGGTGGGTTATGGTCTCGAAATTGTGGAGTATGTTCCCTATTAAGACTACTTTAAAAAGCGCCCAATAATTTTGGCGATTTTTTGGGCTCTGGCCTGTACTTCACTTTCCGTCCACCCCAGTTTTATAAGACAGGAAATGTTTCGACCGATCCATTGATCGGACTTGGAAAAATCAGATTTCGAATAATCGGGCAACTGTTCGTACACTTCCTTTGGTAGCCTTCCCAAGGATTTTTTATGAATAAGATGTTCCCATTCACGATAATAGTGCCATTTATTATCGTACCAATAGAAACATCCATCTACACCTTCTTCTCCCAAAGCTGTATGAACTTCTTTTGCCATCTTTGCATTTGGAAGAAAGAAACTTAAAAAAGCATAGCTTTCCTCCCCACCTTGGGGAACGCGCCTAAAAGTAATCTGGGGAATGCTCTCCAAAGTTCTGCGCAAAATTAAGTAGTTGCTTTTTTGAATGGCCAAGAATTCGTCCAATCGCCTGATTTGTGCCAATCCCACAGCCGCATTAAGTTCCGATATTCGAAAGTTATATCCTAAAAAGGGATGTCCCTCCGCTCCCCTATCTTTTCCAATGTGATCATGTCCATGATCGGAATAATGATCGGCATTTGTATAATACTTCTCGTTATTGGTAATAATAGCACCGCCTTCGCCACAGGTAACAGTCTTCACATAATCAAACGAAAAACAGCCTAAATCCCCATAGCTGCCCAAAGGTTTTCCTTCAAAAGTACCACCTATGGCCTGGCAAGCATCTTCCAACAACAAAAGTCCATGGTCTTGACAAATGGATTTCAAAGCTCTTAAGTCGGCCATAGATCCACACATGTGTACAGGCATCACTGCTTTGGTTTTTTTGGTAATGGCATACTCTACCGCCTTGGGATCCAAAGTCAGCGTATCATCCACATTGACCAAAATGGGAACAGCTCCCACGGCCAAAATGGATTCAAAACTGGCTACAAACGTAAATGTGGGCATAATAACCTCGTCGCCCGCCCCTATTCCGGCACTCGCCAGAGCTATGGTAAGGGCCGCTGTACCACTACTCACTACTTGGGCATAGTCCACTCCCATACGTTCGGCCAAGGCTTTTTCCAACGCTAGGGCTTTCCAATGTCCGTTACGCATTGCGTCAAACCCGTAGCGCATTAACACGCCTGAATCCAAAACATCGTTTACTTCCTTTCTTTCCTTATCACTAAAAAGCTCAAGTCCTGGCATATATTGTTTAGGGTTTAGGGTTTAGGGTTTAGGGTTTAGGGTTTAGGGTTTAGGGTTTAGGGTTTAGGGTTTAGGGTTTAGGGAAAGTATGCTAAAATATTTCGATAATACTGTCATCTATCTCTTTTCGAACTTTTTTAAAGCCGGAGAACATATCATCTTTAGCCCGATACCCTACGGGCAAAACCAATACGGAATTCAGACCCTTTTCAGGAAGCTCCAATAGTTTGTCATAACCTTCTGGATTAAAACCTTCCATGGGACAGGAATCGATTTTTTCCATAGCACACACCGTCAAAAGGTTGCCTAAGGCCAAATACGCCTGATTGACGCACCATTGCCGAATTTCCGAAGTCTTTTTCTTTGAAAAACTATCTAGGAGCGATACCAAAAAGGGCTCTAAAATCTCGTCCGGGGTGTTGCGAATTCTTTTGACCCTTTCAAAATAGTTCTTAATGAAATCGGCGTTAATTACATTTTCAATACAAATCACAAGAATATGGGACGCCTGGGCTACTTGTTGTTGTCCAAAGGAATGGGGCACCAATCGGTTTTGAAGTTCCTTGTCCTTCAAAATTACCATTCTAATAGGCTGTAGCCCATAGGAAGTGGCGGTAAGATTGAAAGCCTGTTTTAGCAATTCAACTTTTTCTTGGATGAGTATCTTCTCCGAGTCGAATTTTTTTACGGCGTACCGCCATTCAAGATTTTGGATACTGTTAGACATCGTATTATTTTAAATTTTCCACTACAATGGAAAGTGCAATTAATTAAAATGCATTATCCAAAAAACCACAGTTTTATGGACATGGCAATGACCATTATGACCAAAAACGTTTTGATAAAACCATCCCCTTTTTTTACGGAAATCCTACTGGAGAACCAAGCTCCGGTACCATTTCCAATAGCCAAAATAAGACCCACTTCCCAATTTACCTTGTCGTTAATAACGAATACGATCAAAGCTGCTATCGTATAGATGAGCACCACGGCCACTTTTGTGGCATTGGCCCTTACAAGTGTCATTTGGTTTACATAGTGCAAAAATAGAATAATTATAAATCCTAGACCCGCGTTGATGAATCCGCCATAAATTCCAAAAAAGAAAAAAGCCAAGACCCCTATCCAAAGATATTTACCGGTTATCCTTTCCTGTAGCTCCATTAATTTCATCTTGGGCTTAAAGACAATGATAAGGACAACTATGACCATAATAATGGCCAAAATTCTATTAAAGGTCTCCCCCTTAATGTCCACAGCGATGTAAGCGCCAATAATAGCGCCTAATAAAGCAGACAGGCCCAAATACAAATTAAATGGAAATGTGGAGACTCCCTTACTTTTAAAACCAACAGTGGCAAGGCTGTTTTGAATGACCACGGCAACCCTATTGGTTCCGTTGGCAACACTTGGAGGCAAGCCTAAGAAGATCAATACGGGTAACGAGATCAAGGATCCTCCCCCAGCTACGGTATTGATGAATCCCACGGCGAAACCTACAATGACCAATAATGGATAGTGGTACCATTCTTCCATGGATGTAAAAATAGTTCCAAAAATAGAATTTACAGGGATTCGCATTCAAAAAACACGAAAGCGGTAGCAATGGATGTTACTTTTTCTTCAAATGGCGTTTAAAGTGAAGGACATAGGTCATGTTGAAGCCAAAATTTAGATTGGGGTTTCTAAAATTAAAGTTATTCCGTGTCTGGGTTATAAAGGAATCTTCTACCATTCGGACGGCATTGGTCAACATGAATTGAAGCATAACATCACCAATTTCCCAGTTTACACCCAAGGCAAAGGGGCCATAGGTATCAAAGGATTCTATGGGATTTGCGGTATAATAATATTCGGACACTACGGAAACATGATTGCCCAATTTATATCGTCCCCCGAAACCTATAGCAAAATGGCTTTGAGGGTCTTCGGGAGAATATTCTAGTCCCCTATGGATAAAGGAGGGTGCTATTTGAAGTGAGAAATTGGAAGAAATCTTCTTACCTATCAGCAATTGAGACGTAAATGATAGCCTGTTTGAAAAATCATCCTGTATCGATGAGGAAATCAGGCCTTCACTAAAATAACTCGACCCCTGGAAAAATGTAATGCTTACGGGAGACCCTTTGCCATCGCTACGTTGTTTGACCAATTTGTACTTCAGGTAAGCATCGAACAAACCATCATAGGTAGTTCCGCCAAACCCGACTGAAAGCCGATCAGAAATACCATATTCCAGCGCAATTCTGGAACTTAGACGATCAGCGGCAAAACTTTGGGTTCTATCTGCTGGCGTGTTCCAAAATCGGTTTGCCACAAAGACATCCAAAATTCCTTTTTTTCGGGTTTCTATGGAATGTCCAAAGGCAATTCTGGTGAATTTAAAAGTAGCCTGGGTATATTGGGGGGTATCCGCATATTCCTTATCGAGTATACCCAGAAGGTCTTGCCCCATTGCTGCCGTCAAAGAGCAGAACCAAACCAAACACAAAACTTTTATTTTAGCTTTCATAAGGCCGATATTCAAATCTAAAATCCACCGAAATTGTTTTCGCAATATTACCTGCCAAAAGTGGAGGTATTTTAATGCTATAATCCTTAACAAAGGCCTCAAAAGTCCCGGACACTATATACTTGCCTTTGATATTCTCTATTTTGGTCTTTATCTCCAATTCCTTGGACACTCCGTGCATAGAAAATGTACCCCTTACCATCCTGGTTTGTTCACCTTCCTGTGAAGGGTCAAAATCCGAAATCTTGCCTTCAAAAGTAGCTTTCGGATAAATATCCGATTCAATATAGCTTTCGTTGAAGTGCTCGCGCATCAAGGCTTTTTCAAATACAAAGGCGTTCATGAGCATGCTAACGGCGATGTTGTGGGTAGACAAATCTATGATACTCAATACTTGATTGTTCTCCGCCTTTATGTTTTCCACGGAAGTATATGAAAAAAAGGACACCTTCCCCTGCCGAGCAATAATTTTTTCTTCAGTAGGTTGCTGTCCATAAAAAATAAACAGGAAAAAAAGTGAAATCACTTTATTCATTGATTTTTCTTTGGGAAATAATACAGTTTAGAAAAATGGCATCCTTTAAAAACCCCTTGAAAACTCCTTTTAACCGTATGGTATCCTTTGGTCCAAAATTTTCAATCCCTATGGTTTGGTCGGTCTTCATATCACATATTACGCAGGCGGATTCATCGGAACCACCTTCCAGCAATATGGTAATCCTATTATTTATACTATTGATTTCTTTTATGGTACCTTCTATTTCAACAATTTTTTCCGGTTCAAGATAATAATCATCTTCTTTTTTAAAGTGCGAAATAAGCGTTTCAGCATTCAAATGGAGCTCAGGTTCAGCCTCTAAAATGTTCACATCGTCTGAATCATACATTCTCCATAGCAAAAAGAAACTTCCTAGAAAAGCTGCGAGAATCAATAGCCTTATAAATTTACCCAATCTTTTCAATATAAATACTGTGGATTAGCATACAATTACAAATACTCCCTCCCTATGTCCCTTTAGATTTAAAACCTAGGGTTTCGTTGGAAAACCCTAGGCTCAAAACTAACAAAAAAACATAATCTCCTTTTTCAATCTATTATCGTAAGGGTTCCTGTCATGGGACTGTGGAACTCGCAATTGTAAAACAAAGTATTGGGCGCATCATTTGGAACGGTGAATGTTACGGTTCCCGATGCCTCTCCGTTATTGGTTACTCCATCATTGTACGCGTTTTCTGTACCAGTGCTTTGAACACTTTTGATGATGAATGGATGACCTGGTGCGTCTACATTAAATTCGTAGGTGTCCCCTCTTTTTAGGGTCAAATCCGGATTTATGGCATTGTTTAGCCCTTCACCAGAAAGAATATAGGCCGAAGCTCCCTGATTGGTAACATCGTATACTTTATTGCCCCCTCCTGCATCCGGGGCGATTTCCGTATCTGGATTAAGAATAGGCCAGACACCCGCCACTGGGAAGCCTACGCCAAAGTTATCGCCCCGTTGGGCATCCTGTCCGAAATAATAAAGCGGCCATCCCTTATAGGTGAGCTGCTGCCTCCCAAAAACATCAATAGAACCAAAATCCGATTCATCCAAAATACTGGGGATGTTCTGTAAAGTTTCCTCAAATATGGGCCATACCGCATCGTTGGAGAAGTCGTCATTTGTAAAATTGTTTACTCCGTTGGTGTCGTTGATGAAAAGGTACAAAGTGTTGCCCTTGGCATCGGTCATGTAGAACGTCTGTGCATCGCCTGGCTCATAGGTGTCCGTAAGGTTTGTCTCGATTCCACCGGAATCCCTTCCCACCAATTGGGCCTGGACCATCATGACCGAATAATCGGGCTTGGCCACGTACCAAACATCGCCTGCACCATCTCCATTTACATCACCGGCAGCACCATCATTCGCGAAAAGATAAAGTGGCCAACCCTTGTACGTAGTCTGCATTTCCCCATCGCTTCTGGTAATGGTACCAAAATCAGCAGTATCAAGACCGTTATCCAGCGTAAGGTCCGCTACATAGAATATAGGCCAGGCGTCAATACAACCATCAGTACAATTAGAATCACCCGTACTGTCCAGCGAAAAGAAATAGAGCGAAAAGCCGTCTTCGTTGGTAAGGATACTACCAAAAGTTGCATCATTCCTTAATTGTACAGAGATGACTTCCGCTGGAGGTGGATTACCATCGCCTGGACCGTTATCTGTGGAACCGTAATCATCACTGCTACAACCTAGCAGCGCCAAAAATGTCAGGGATACTAAAAAAAACTTTTTCATTTCAATTATTTTAGAATTAATGTTATGTCAAAGCAACTAGATTTCAGGACCTTATACCACAAAATGTTCATGAAAGGGAATTACGGACCGTAAAAGGGAATTAAAGTCCCTAAAAAATTTGCAGTATATATTTGTTGTATTCATCGGACTATATTCAAATATGATTCTTAACCCGTTGTAGTTATTCCAGCATTCACTTGGGGGCGGTGAACGAAGGCTTCCCTCTTATTTGCTGAACATGTACATATGCTTAAATAACCGTTTTTGCCGATTCTTTCTCCTTTTTGGGGGTGTCCCAATGCTGTTAGGGTGTTCAATGCTATGGAAAGCTCATTGGCCTTTATAAAGTTGAACACCACTAAAGAATCAAAAGGATAGAGATATACATTGGTGATATTTTCAATTTTTAATAGCTCCATTTTTATCCTTGCCGCGCACTTTGCACAAAATGAACTTTGCACTTCAATTTTCGCCATACCTGATTTCATATCCGTTCGCATTGATCAAAAGACTCTTGAAAGGTTAAATCCAAAGAAAACATCCCCATTGCCCCAATCCCCTGTAGCTTGCCCTAAAAATGTATTGGTATTCATGGGCTGGGCATTGGTGAAGTGCAATTGAAATACATGGCCTCCGGTTTCCAGATCAAAGCCAATAGAAAGCGGGTTTTTAAAATGTGAATTGGTTGCCCTGTTCAGGTGCAAACCATAATCAATATTGATGGACCATCTTTTCGTCAACTTATGTCTTCCGCCAATGCCAATGGCATATTGTGAGTTTTCTTGCCCGTCAAAGGCAACGAGGTTATCATGAAAAAAAGTAGGAGCCAATTGTAAGGACAGATTCTTGTTCAATTTTTTGGAGATGAGGGCCTGTGTAGAATAGCTCAACCTATGCTCGAACTTTAAGCCGGGTAAAATATCCTCTTCCAAAGAAGTGTTCATCAATATATTGCTGAACAATACTATCGTAAAGGGAGAACCGCCCGCCTGTTGTCTCAGCAACCTCAATTTTAATGAGCCTTCATAGGTCTTCTGAAATGAGCTACGTGAAATGCCGATGTTTATACCGTCCGAGATCCCATAGATGAAATTGAGTCGGGTAACGGCTTGATCTAGTCCAAAGAAATCTTCTATCCCTGTTTTTATAGATCCAAATCTATGGGACACTACAAAGAACAGCTGTTTTTTGGAAACCATTTTCGTGGATTCAAAATTTACGATCTTCAAGCCCTTAAAGGCGGCAATTTCGTATGTGCCCTGTGTGTTGACATTGTTTATTTCGCCTAGTAAATCGTCCTCCTGTGAGAAGGCAAAAAAGGGTAGTACTATGATTAGAATACTCAGTTTTCTCATTTTTCAATTGGTTTATAATGAATATTAGTTAGTCTGGATCAGGGTGGCCTGGTCAATTTTAACAAGCTCTAGAAGGTCGTCATAACCCACGCATCTTCCTTTTATGGTTATTTGACCGGCTATGGATAAATCGTTTGGAGCATCAGTTATAAAACTGACCTGTACTTTATCATCGATAACTATGGCATTCTGTTCAATTGCCGTAATATTTCCATGAATTTGCACCACCTGGTCCACATACTTTGCTATTTTATCCTCCTTGCTAAAATCCATATGTATTTCTGTGGCAGATATGGAATAGGCGACCCATTCCGTGGCAATATCCCTATGACCTTTATAGATGTAGTTATATATAGAGACTGCAAGAATTAACGACACGAACACACTGGCCAAAACGGTATATAATTTTTTGCCCCTCATTTTTTTGCCAACTTAAAATCCAGTTTCACAAGAACTTCCTTGGCAATTTTGCTCCGGACTATTTTGGGTATTTCAATATCAAAATCGCCCGGAGTAACTATGAACTCTCCTGTTATGGAAATGATATCCCCAATTTTCTGTGTTTTCAATACGGTATGTATCTCTTTCTGCTTTCCCCTCACCTCGAGTACACCCTCGACCGAAACCTCGGTTACATTTTCATCGAGTTCAACCATATTTAAATCAATTAAATTACCCTTGAACTTGGCCTTTGGATAGGTATCGGATTCTATATAATTTTCATTGAAGTGCTCTTCCATCAAGGAGTTTTTAAAATGGAAGCCTTTAATAAGGGCCAGAGAAGCGATCTGGTTTGTCTCCGTGCTCAAAATAACGGTTACCGATTCGTTGGTCGCTTTCACCTCTTCAAAAAGCTGTTCGGAGGCCTCAAAAATTACGATCCCGTTTTTATCAATGTATCTATCCTGTGCCCAGAGTGAAGCAACTGCTCCATGTACAAGAACAAGAATTAGTAATGAAAATCTAATGTTTACACTTTTCATGACAATATCCCTTTACCGTGTCCTATTGTTCCAAAAAACCTTCGTCTATCCATTGGTCTATCAAATCAATAGTGGTTTGGGGCAACCTGCCACCGGGAGGCATGGCACCCGAATCCCCGGTCTGTTTATTGATAGCCCTGGACAAGGAACCATTTTCTGCGCGGGTGCTAACTTGTTGGAAATTCGTCAGGGAAAAGGGCGCACCATTCCGTGTGGGGTCGGAATGGCAGTTTAGACAGTTACTGCCAATGATCGCCCTAATGTTTGAGTTATAGGTCACAGGCCCTCCAGGTTCTTCCATTTCCATCAAATCATCTTCGCTATCACTTGTACAGGCGATAAGTGTAAGAGCCAATAGAGGCAACAAAAATTTCAGGTTCCTTTTCATAGTGCTTAATTTTAGGTTATTAAATCGCTTGATCAAAAGTTTAGGATTTATCCTATTGACTTCGCCAATTTTGATTTCCTAAACTTTGTTCAAAGCAACTACTTGCCAGTAGTTTTTGAAGACAAAACCTTTCTGAAAGGGAAGAATGAGGTTTAATAGGGAAAAACAGACCTTAAAAGGAATTTGATAAAAATGAAGAAAGCAACATTGGTCCCAAAGAATAACGTCCAAACCGTTTTGGTGAAAATCAAATTGTTATATTCGAGAAAAAATTGCCCTGAAACGCAATGCGAAAAGACAAACTCTACTTCCTAACCTTTCTATCAATTTCGGTAATTTATACAGCGATTGCCGGTGTCGCGCTACATTATTTGATCAAGGCCAGCACCCATGAGTTGCTTGAGGCCCATTTGGAATTTAGCAAGAAGGAAGCCAAAACCTTTGCCACACTTCTTAGCCATCAATTGGCCAATGGTATTACCAAGGACTCTACCATTAGCTATACGCAAACGAGTTTAAAAGGCACCGATTTTGAAAGAGGTTTTTTAAGCGTCTATGATTGGTCCGGGAGGGTCATATGCCACCCAGATATTAAAAATGTTGGACAACCGGCAAGTGCCAATAAATCGTTTGTATCATCAGTGACCGATGATTTGAGCCCTGAAAATTTTTATGACCTGTTAATAGCGAGTCAAGAAGAACTGGTAGAAAATACTTCGGAAAATACGGGGCAGCAATCCGAGGTTATACATCTATTTCCTGTTCAAAATTCGGACTGGATCGTGGCGGCACATGTTAACATTACCAATATTTCTTCGGAGTTGGACGAAATAAAAAGAAGGTTCTATCTCATTTTTTTGATAATGGGCCTTATCGTAATTCTTTCCTACGTAATCACAGTTCGATTAATAGGGAGCTCCTATGAAAAGAGATTAGAGCTTAAAAACCAACAATTGGAAGATGAAGTTATTAATCTTTCAAAACTGAACAGGGCCGTCGGGGACTATCAACAAAAGGTAATCGAGAAAAAACCACAGGCCCAAACCAACGATGGCAATACCAAAAAAAGAATACTTACCTATATCCGCAATGAGCTCTTGCCCATTCCTATAGGGGAGATTGCCCATATTTATACAGAAAACACAATAACCTATGTGGTCTGCTTTAACGGTAAGCGCTCTACCTCAAATTTGAGTCTCGATGAACTTTTCTCCAACCTCGATAATAGCTACTTCTTTAGAGCCAATCGGCAATTCATCATTGCCATATCCGCAATAAATAAAATTGTGAAATATGGTAATAACCAGCTAAAAATATTGGTGAACCCAAACTCTGAGGTAGACATCATCATAAGCAAAAATAGAGCCGCCGAGTTTAAGCAATGGCTTAATTTGTAAACACATTCCTGTTACCGAGCCTCATCCATTTTTCTTATCTTTTGTTCTCATAGGAAAGTATACGGATGTACCGAACGGAAATATGTCCGTTACCGATTTCCTACCCATTAGTAGTGAAGTAATGATTTCATAATCATGATAGATAGCATTCTTCAGTTCTTAATAGGCATAGGCATTGTGCAGTCCCTACTTTTGGGATCTGTGCTCCTCCTTAATTATGGTAAGGACAGATTGACCTCAATAATCTTGGGAACTATACTTCTACTCACCTCCTTTTTACTGTTATCCGAACTATTGGATCTACTGGATATGGGACAAGGCTTCAAGAAACTTCGAAAGTATTCCATTTTGTTGGATTTGGTATTGGTTGTGCTTATATGGTGGCTTACCTTAGCCATTACTGGCAAAAAGGCCAAGTTTTTAAAAGCGGATTTTATACATCTTTTTCCCTTTGCACTAGGGCTGCTTTGGTTGGAAACCGGGTTTAATTGGTATGGGAACGAAAGTCCAGGAACATTTTCCCATATTCCGGATGCCATCGGAATTTTTTTAGCCTATAAAGGGGTTATCTGGGCCATTTATGTTGTGGGTTGTATACGGATTATTTCATCAAAAAAACTACAGATCTCCGACGTTCCCAACAAAGTAAGGAAAAGACTGTTGCAAAAGCTGATTTGGCCTTTTATTGCTATTTCCTCCATCAGTTTTTTTTGCTTTTGGCTGATGTTTTTTGGAATCGACCTGCCCATTGATTCCGATTACTTGGGAGCCGTCTTAATAACTGCCTTTACCTATTTTCTTACACTTTCAATTCTCTGGGAACCTCATCTTTTTATACGAACCGGACGAGAATCCATATGGCCCAAATATCACAGATTAAAAATTGACAGGAAGCTGGATTCGGATTATTTACAGCGATTGAGAAATTATTTGGAACAAGAGAAACCCTACCTTGATCAAAAACTAAGTCTGCACGCACTTGCACAAACCTTGCGTATTTCCCCAAATACGATTTCCCGAATCATTAACGAACAGTTGGGTCAAAACTTCAATGATCTCATCAATACTTATCGTTTACAGGAAGTAAAACAAAAATTAATCAATCCGGAACACGACCATAAAACCATTCTTGCCCTGGCTTTTGAGTCCGGTTTTCAAAGCAAAGCCTCCTTTAACCGGGTTTTTAAAAAAATGGAAGGGAAAACCCCTTCGGAATACAAGGAAAGTTTCAGGTCTCATCCTACCCTTTAGGTCGATTCGCATACTCCAAGCTTCTAGTTTTGCGTCCTATTCATCAATCGAATCCATTATGAAAAAAGTATGTAATCTTCTTGTTGTATTATTCGCCCCTTACCATTTAGTTGCGCAACCGCTAATAGAGGTTGCAAAATTGCATTACACCCATGAATCCTGGGAATTGGCCTACACATCCTATAAAAATGTATTGGAAATCAATCCCTATAATGATATGTATTGGTATCGCTATGCAAATGTCGCCGAAAAGATCAATCATCTTGATGAGGCCATAGAAGCCTACCGTAAAACGATTACGTTAAACACGGCCCATGGCTTGGCCATGTACAGACTGGCCAGCTGTTATGCCCGGAAAGGGGATACAAAAAACGCCCTTATGTGGTTGGAGAAGGCCTACCATACCGGTCTTTATGATATTCAAAGTGCGATTGAGGACCAAAACTTTAAGAGCCTTCATTCTGACAATCAATTTAAAACTCTTACCCGACAATTGTTCCAACCGGCCACAAACCAAATACAGGCATGGCGGCAAGACCTGGAATACCTTGTGGAACAGGTAGAAAAAGAGCATAAGAATTTTACGCATTCCATTTCCTCGAAGGAATGGCAAAATGCAGTACAAAAAATCCATAACGGGATTCCTCAAATGACAGATTTAGAAATCATAGGCGCCTTTATGGAATTGTTGGCCAAAATTGGGGACGGCCATACCCTGCTTTATCCTCCTTTTCAAGGAACCTATGCATTTAAGGCCCTGCCTTTGGAGTTTTATTTTTTTGAAGACGAATTGTATGTAAGGGCGGCCGAACCCGAGTATCGATCGTTAGTAGGTGCCAAGGTCGAAAAAGTGGGATCAATGTCTATTAAAGCTATCATGGATGCCTGCAAGAACTATTTGGGCCATGATAATGATATGCAGTTAAAATGGATTATGCCTGTTGCATTGGGTTTTGGCGATATTTATGAATTGATTGGGGCCAGTAAGAATAGGGATTCCATTGCATTTACCTTACAATTCTTGGATGGACACAGAAAGACTGTCTCCGTAAAATCAGGATCTCTTACCCGAGATCCCATGGCCAGATTTGCCCCATCCCACTGGGTAGATCTACAAAACTCCAAAATTCCGTTATGGAAAAAGGATCCTGAAAACCAGTATTGGTACGAATACCTTACGGACAGGAAAATTGTATACTTTCAATTCAATCAGGTACAAAACAAACCCGAACAGAGTTTAGCCGACTTTGTTAAGGAACTGGTCCAATTTATTAATAAAAATGAAGTAAAGGCCTTGGTACTGGATATACGCCTTAATAACGGGGGTAACAGTTTTTTAAACCGTTCATTGATCCATGAAATTATTAGAAACAAAAAAATCAACACCCATGGAAAGCTCTTTACCATTATCGGCAGACGGACCTTTTCCGCAGCCATGAATTTAACCTCCGATCTGGAAAAGAATACGGCCACACTATTTGTCGGTGAACCCACAGGATCCAGCCCAAACTTCTATGGAGAGGATAACGAGTTTACACTCCCCAATAGCGGCTTGACCGGTAGTATTTCCAGCAGATATTGGCAGGGTGGGTATACTTCGGACGATACCAGAACCTGGATTGCCCCTCATTTGGCGGCCAGTTTAAGCCTGGAGAACTATCGGAACAACGAAGATCCGGCATTGGAAGCTATCTTCACCTATCTTGAGGCTTCAAAAAGCGAATAGACCGTATCCCTAAAGTGGTATTGGAAACAAGACTTATGGTGTAATCGGCATTCGTTTTTTCTCTATTTTTATAGAGTCTGAAGTTATATTATTTCAGATTGACCAATCTAAACTATGAGTGCCATGAAAATAACCCGATTTGTTGCGATTGTACTTCTTACATTTTCGTCAGTTGGCTGTTCCTCCTATCTGACCAGTTCTGAAAACGTCAGCAAAACAAAAAAAACCTATGAAAAGGTTTTGGTATTGGGACGTTCAAAAGATAATACGACCCGATTAAAATTTGAAAACCAAGTTGTGGAACAGCTCAAGGCAAATGGCGTTAATGCCATTGCCTCGTTTACCATTGATGGAACCAAGGACCTAAGCCGCAAATTTTCTGAAAGTGAAGTTCATGATGTAAAGAAAAAATTGGTCTCGGAAGGGTTTGATGGCGCTATTATTACCAATTTGGTAAATTCCGAAGAGTATACCGATGTTATCCCGGGAAACTCTTCCACGACCTATATCCCGGCCAGGTATGGGCGTTTTGGTCGCTATTACGCCTATTATCCCGTAACTACTTGGGCGCCCGACCAGTTGAAGACCGGGATAAAATATGTCCTGGAAAGTAGCCTTTATAACATCAAGACCGATGATGGGGATAACTTACAGTGGGTAGGTAGGTTCGAGTTGAAAGACCCGACTTCCTTAGAAAGAACATCTTCAAATTACGCCAAAGAACTTGTCGGAGCTTTGTTAAAGCAAAGTATCGCCACCAACTAATAGGTTACCTCAATGAAAATTAAAGGTCTAATCCATTGGATAGGACTTTTTCATTTCTTTTACTATTAATGAGTATCTTAAAACTCAATTCACAGTTTTCGTTAAATGGCCTTGGGCAAAACATCAAAATTGGCAATAGGTGCCGTTCTCTTGGGAATTGTTATAGCTCTGGGAATAGTATGGGCCAAAAAACGGATACGTAATTTGATTCAAGCAGAAATCGCTCATTTTAATGATACCAAACCCTATACTTTTACATTCGATAATCTTGACTTCTCCTTACTTAAAAGTTCGGCCAAATTTCAAAATCTGACTATTACCCCAGACAGTGTGTCTATGACGGGGGACGTACTGGATAGTTTTGACCATCCCCATGTTTTCGTTCAAAGTTTACAAATGGAGGGACTTGATGTATGGGCCATACTTGTCCGTAAACATCTAATACTAAAGGATATTGCCATTAATGGCATTGAAATATTGTACCAAAAAAATGCCGATACCAAAACCGGACCGTCCCAACCCGCCAAAAACAGTACTCCAAAGACCATTCTGCTCAATAAACTAAAGGAAATTAAGTTAGGTAGATTTTCTGTGGATGATTTCTCCTTTACCCTTACCGGGGTCAATAAAGATACCCTGGCATCCTATACGTTGAAGGAATTTGAGGTTGACGGCGTCCAATTACAAAGGCAATCCAATGTCCCAGGCTTATTCAATATTAATACGGACGATTTGAGCTTGAGACTTTCAAACCAAAGACTTGGCCTTGCCCAAAAGGAATATGACCTTCAGTTGGGCAATGTACAATTCAATGCCAAAAAGGGATTGTTAAAAATGAGTGATGTGTCCTATGCCCCCATGCTTTCCAAAGAGGATTTGGGATCCAAATATCGTTACAATACGACAATTATGGAATCTCGGATACCCAAGGTGTCCATTTATGGCTTGGCTATCGAAAAACTATTCTTTAATAGAGGAGTACATTTTGACAGTGTTATTTTAGAAAATCCGGAGTTTATGGTTTATAAGGATATGAGCAAGCCTTGGAACAAAAATAAGAGGCCAAAACTGCTATCGGAATTGTTAAGGGATATTGAGGATCGATTTCATTTTAAATCAATAATTCTTAAACAAGCATCCCTGGACTATACGGAAAAAACCGAAAACCAGGGAAAGCTATTAAACGTGCCCATGAGAAACCTGGATCTGACCATGAGCAAAATTGAACAAACAAAGAACGGTAGTGCTTTGGATATTTCCATGGGTTGCACGGTTTTTGAAAATTTGTCCTTAGCATTGGCCCTTTCCTTCCCAAACCCTAATTCCAGTGATGATTTTTATTTTAAAGGTTCGACGGGCAGTACCACCTTTCAATCCTTCAACCCGGTATTGCTTCCTACCTCCGGCATTAAGTTTGAAAAGGGAGACCTCATGGGGATGACCTTTAATGGCCACGCAAACGCTTCTCGCGCAGAAGGAAGTCTTACTATGTTATACCATAATCTAAAAGCTACTGTTTTGAAGAAAAATAAGACTGAAAAGAATAAAACCATTTCCTTTTTGGCCAATCAAGCGGTTAGATCATCAAACCCTTCAAGGAGTGGAAAGACCATGGTAGGAGCCATTGATTTCGATCGGGTGAAATACAAGGGATTTGGGAACTTTCTCTTTAAATCGATTGAATCGGGAATAATAAACTCGGTCTACCCTTTTGGAAATCGAAAAAGGAAGAAACAGCGGCATCATTAAAATACTGTTATTTCTGTTTTTTATTCATGATGTATTTTTCCACTACCACCGCGGTAACAATTACAATGTAAAATTGGCCAATTAACCCTGCAAGAACAGTTGCTTTTTGTGCAATGGGGGTAAGCGGTACAATATCGCCATAGCCAATAGTAAGCAAAGTGATATAACTAAAATATAGCAAGGCATCCGATTTTTGTTCAATGGTACCTATTACTGCACTCCCTGAAAAGGAGGAAGGATGAATAAGTTCAATGGACAAGAACATAAAAAAAGCTAATAATCCCAAGGAAAGGTAGGCGCTCATTAAACCTATTATGACGTTTTTCCCGACTTTTTTGGCGTGCCAGACCTGCCGAATTATTTCTAAGGTAACCAAGGTATAGAAAAGGGTATAAATGGCAAGCCTAACCACTTGGTAATCGGCCTCAACACTTAATTTTTGTACAAGGGTATATGCAAAAAAAGACGCACCTAGTATGAATAGAATCAAGTAGCCCAATAAAAATTTTCGGGTCTTCGATACCAAAAGAATACCTGAAAGAATATTCACAAGAAAAAATATGTGGATTATCTCTTCCTGAAAAATGACCACAGGAAAAAGTAAGGACCCGAACAGAATGAAGAGCATACTTAGAAAAAATAGCTCAAATCGGATATGATATAATTTATCGATCACTAGTCTTCCATTAGGGCCGGGTCAAAGTCGTAGTTCTTATACTCTACTCTGTAAACGGCGCTGTAAAAAGTGGGAATAAAAATCAAGGTAATAACCGTTCCGAAAAGTAGACCAATCATGATACTTACGGCCATGCCCTCCCACATCTCACCGCCACTCAAGTATAAGGGGATTAAGCCCAGAACCGTAGTAAAGGTTGCTAAAAGGATGGGTCTAAATCGTTGAAGGCATGCCGTTATTACGGCATCTTTTTCACTCCTTTTTAATACGCTCTGTTCCATTTCCATTCGATCAATGAGTACAATGGCATTATTGATTACTATTCCTGCCAAGGAGATTACCCCAAGAAAGGGCATAAAACCAAAAGGTTCCTGAAAAATCAATAACCCAATCACCACACCGATAATGGCCAATGGAATGGTTAAACAGACCATGGTCATTTTTCGGAAAGAATTAAATTGAATAATCAACAAAAGGAGAATAATAAAGCCGGAAAGCGGTAAATACCGTACTACAGCACCCATATTTTCTGCCGTGTTTTCCGCATCACCGCCAAATTCATAACTGTAATCCGAACCCCATGTGGTTTTTTGTTCGTCCAACCAAGGTCTTATCTCATTGGTAATAGCAGAGGCGTTGGCATCTTCCCGAAGTTCGCTGGACACAATTACGGTCCTATAAATGTCCAACCGTTTAATCTTACTGTATTGCCATTGGGGCACAATACTGGCCACTTGAAGCAAAGGTATGCTCTTTCCTGTGGATTGGGAATAGACGTTTAATGTCTCCAAAGACTCCAAGGTTTGTTGTTGACTGGCCTCACTTCGCATTACAATGGGTATGGATTTATCATCTTCCCGATATTCACCGGTTTGAAATCCATCCAAAACTGTTTGTAGGGAAGTGGCAATATCTTGGTTGGAGACTCCTGCTGTTTGGGCCCGGTTCTGATCAATGTCGATAACGAATTTCTTACTTTTTGGACCCCAATCATCCTTTACATTTTTCGTGCCATTTACTTCGGTAAGCCTTGCTTTTACGGAATTTGCAATATTCGCTAGAACATCAGGTTCAGGGCCCGATACCTTTACTTCTATAGGGGTACCACCTCCCCCTGAACCCAATAAGCCTACCTTGATATCCGCATTGGGAAAATGTTCAAAACAGTACTCGTCCAATTTGTTGACCATCTCATTGTTAAAAACAAAGTTAGAGGTGTTTACCAATAAATGCGCGTAACTTGAGTTGGCCTCATCCGGTGTATAGCCCAAATCGTAGGATTCAGGACCTTCCCCTATGTAGGACGACCAATCTACAATACCATCCGGTCTATTTTCATTTACCTGTAAGGAATCGGAAATGTATTTTTCAATCTCCAGTACCACATCCGAAGTGGTCTCTATTTTTGTGCCCAAGGGTAGATTAATGTCTACGGTAATCATATTTCTATCACTATCCGGAAAAAAGACAAAGGCAATCTTGGTAAAACCGTAGAGAGAAAGAAAAAAAGCAACGAAAATTCCGATCAATACTACCCATTTATGGGCTAGTGCCTTAAGAATTAGATTCTTATAATATCCTTTAAGGGTATTGATAATGCGATCTATGAAGCTTTCCTTCTTTTCTGATTTCGGCGTGATTTTCAAAAAGAGGTAGCAAAACAAGGTAATTACGGTAAGTGCTATTATCCAAGAGGACAGGAGCGCCATGGAAATTACAACAAAAATAGGGCCCACAATATCCCCCATGGTCGATTCGGCCAAATAAAAAGACAGAAATGCCGCCGAAGTAGTCAAGGTTGAAATAAGTAAAGGGGTAAACAGTTCCGAACAGGCATCTATTGCAGCCTTTTTCTTGGGCACACCTTGCTCTAGTTTAACCATAATGGTCTCGGCAACTACAATGGCATTATCCACCATCATACCCAATGCCATAATCAAGGCCGCTAAAGTAACCTGATTTAAACCCATACCGATAATCCCCATGAGCATAAGGGTCATGACCACCACTATGGGGATCAAGCTTGCAATAATGGTCCCCGATCGCAACCCTAAAAATACAAGCATTACTATAAGGACAATGCTGATGGACTGTAGCAGGTTAACTACAAAATCACTGATTTTAACATCGATATAAGTGTCCAGAGAGGAAAGTCGACTTAGCTCCAAGCCCACCGGTAATTTTTGTCGCCACTTGGCTAGGGTCCTATCTATATCCTCCCCCAATTGAATAACATTGGAACCATCTTTTAGACTTACATGAAGCGATATGGCATCCTTGCCATTTACCCGGACTTTTTGTTTGGGCGGGTCAATATAGGATTGTGTGATCTTGGTAATGTCCCCCAGTGGTAATAATTGGGTGCCGTTGGCCCCTACCGGAATCAATGTCTCCTGGATATCCTCCAAGGAGTTGAAATTACCCGTGGGTTCCAAAATAATGCGCTCATCGTTTAGATTTATTTGGCCACCACTACTTAAAATGTTGGTCGATGCAATAATATTCTGCAACTTACTGGCGGAGAGACCATACTCCTTCAATTGCGAATTATCAAATTCTACAAAGATCCGTTCATCCTGCTCGCCTCCTACCTCAACTTTTGCCGCATCAGGAAGCTTGATCAAATCGTCCTTGATATCATCAACGTACTCCTTCATTTGGGCATAAGAAAAACCATCGGAAGTCATTCCTACCACAATACCATAAACTTCCCCAACACCATCATCCTTAAGATCAGAGGTTACACCTTGTGGCAAGCCCTCTATAGCGTTCAATTTTCTTCTTAGCCGATCCCAAACGGCCTGCATATCCTCAGGTGCTACTTCATCCTTTAAGGTTACCGAAACTACGGAGAGCTCGGTTCTGGAGGTACTGGTAACTTCCTTGAGCTCCGGAAGTTCTTGGGCCACCTTTTCTATCTTATCGGTTACCAAAAGCTCCACACGCTCCGGACTTGCCCCTGGAAAGAATGAGACCACCGTTGCCACTCGCACCGTATACGGAGGCATACTATCCCTAGGCAATGACTGATACAAGGTTATGCCCAAAAGCATAATGGTACCCAGAATGGTAAACGTGATTCTATTTTTATTTATCGAAAATTGGGTAAGGTTCATAGGTCACAATCGTTAGTTGAAAATACATCGCCTTTTTGGCAACAGCACTTCCGGTCTCTTGTCATTTTCGTATTCCCGGAATTGATTGGTTATTTAGTTTTTGGTTAATGGTTGTACGGTTTTAATGTCTTCAAAATCAACAACCCAGTAACTTTTTGATGTTTCTTTGTTTTTAAAAATCCATAGATATCGCCTACCTTGCCCCAAAAAGTGTCCGTACTTTACGGTAAGGAAACATATTGTCCGTCCAACAATGTTTGCAGGCCTGCAGTGGCAATCCTTTGCCCCTCTTTAAGTCCCTGAACGACCTCAAATCCATCGGAATTTAAGCCCCCCACTTGTATCGGATTTTTTTTGACGACGGATTTTTCGCCCTCTTCAACAATCACATAAACAAACCTTCCCGAGCTATCCTCCCCTACGGCATGTGCAGGAATACGCAGCGTACTACTTTCATTTTTGTTCTCATCCAATTCAAAAGTAACGTTGGCCGCCATCCCCGTTTTAATATCCTCTGTGGCCTCATCCAATTTTACCCGTGTGGGGTAGGTCGCTGTATTCGTATCCACTGCGGGCGACAGCTCTGTAACCTTTCCTATAAAGGTCTTGTCCGCCACCGAAGGTAATGTAATGCGCACGGGCATGTCCAAATGTACTTCGTTGATGATGCTTTCGGGAAGACCGAGGGCTATCTGCATTTCGGTTCCGGCATTTAAGACCCCAACGGTTTGGCCCGGACTTATGTTCTCATCTACTTCTGCGGTTACTGAGGTGATTACCCCATTTTCCGGTGCATACAAATACCCATAATTGACCTGCTCCTGTTGTATGGAAACACTTCTCTTGGCCGATTCATAGCTTTGTTGTGCTGTTTTATAAGAGTTCTTTGCCGATTCAAAATCGGTTAACGAGGCACTTCCCTTTTCATACAAAACCCGAAATCTGTCCAAGGAAAGTTTGGCTGTATTCATTTGGGATTCTGCACTATTCAAGGAAGAAACAGATCGTTCATAATTTAACCGGGATTCCACATTGTCCAATTTTCCCAGCAATTGTCCTTTCTTTACCGTTTGGCCCAATCGCATATCCAATTGCATTAAAATACCTGTGTTCCTAAAACTAAGATTAATAATTTTTTCCGTCCTTGCGGTTCCACTAAAGGATCTTTCCTTACCCCCATTGTCATAGGAGACTTCAATATATTCCACTGGACGTACGAATTCTTCTTTCACCTGTTTTTCGCCCCCACAGGATAGAATCCCAAGGAAAGTTACCAAAACAACTGTCTTTTTAAATTGTCGGTATAGTTTCATTTTCTTTGTATATAGCTTATTCATATTAATCCAAATTGGCATCAAGAAATTCTGCAAATCGTTGCCTAAAGGCATTGTTTTCCTCTTCGGTATGCAATAAAAAGTTATAGCCCATAAAACGTTCCAATTGAATGGCATTCAACAAAAAATTATAGGTGGCACTGGCCTGGGCCAATTGTGCTTGTAAGTAATTGTTCTGGGCATCGATCAACTGAATGATACTAACGGCACCCTCAGAATACGAGGTTTGCACCAGTTCCAAAGCATCTTTCGCGGCATTCACGGATACCTCGGAAAGCCGTATGTTGGAAATTTGGTTGAATAGATTTAAAACCCCAACACTTACATTGCTCTCAATGGCCAATTCCGTGTTTTGTATGTTGATTTCCAATTGATCCTGTTGGATTTTGGCGGTTTGTTTATTGATGTTGTTCCGGAACTGATTGAAAATGGGTAATGATATATTTACGCCCACGTTATAATTGTTGGCCGGGTCAAGGTCCGTACTCCCTACTCCCCATTGATTGAAGTTCTGGTTATAGTTGCCCTGCAGGGCCACAGTAGGTATCAAACGTCCAAAAGAATTTAGTCTAAAATTGCGCTCTACCGCTTTTAGGTTATGGTCCAAGGATACTAGTTCCGGGGAATTATTTTTGGCCTCATCGATCAAAAAAGCAACAAAAGGGTCTTTCAATAATGGGTTATCCAATATTTCGGCGAGTTGATTATAATTATACTCTGCAAAAACACCTTTACCTAATTCTGCATCTACTACGTCCAACTCAAAATCTATGGGATTGTTCAACAATTGATTGATACTTATAAAAGCTTGATCCAATTGATTCACTGCTTCTATCATAGTTTGCGTATTTTGTGCCATTTGACTCTCAAAACGCAACATATCGGATTTACCGGACTGGCCGGCTTCGTAGTTCTGTTTGGCCAGCTTTAAGTTCTCCTTGGTCAGTTGTAGGTTCTGATTCTGGATTTTTACATTTACCTTACTGATCAAAGCATTGAAATACAGATTGGAAGCTTCCAATACAGCATCGAGTTGGGCTGCACTAAAATTGGCTTCCTGAGCCTTTTGGAGATTCCTTTGAACGGTAATGTTGGCATTGGCGGCCTCTGAATAAACCGTCTGGGTCAATTGTATACTTCCATCGGTTGAGAACTCCGGGGAAAGCGGTGCAAAGGCCACACTTTCATCTATATTGGTAAATGATGCATTTGCGGTGATATCCGGGTAATAATTGCTCTTTGCCGTTTTTACATCCTGCTGGCTAAGTTCAACATCTTTTTGTTGGGACTGTAGGGAGAGGTTTCTTTCAAAATTCTCGTTAAGAATATCCAGCAGCGAATAGGTTTTTTGGGATAACGGGTTTTCGAATTTCCCTACAAAATCGGTTTGTGCTATAAGACTATATCGAATAGGTATGCCTAATTTTTGCATCGTATTGAAGTTTGCGGTCAAGCGCTGTTCAAAATCGATAAAGACACTTTGTTCAGATAAAGGATTTCCATTTACATAAGCTTCAATGGTTAGTGCGATACGCCTAAAGAATTGATTAATATTGTCATCGCTGTTATTGGTTGCCATAAGGCCAATTTCAACATCCCTTGGGCCAGTACCTGTAAATGAAGGAATTCCCTTTTCAATCAGCACCTCACTTAGCGCTTTTATCTGCTCGTCCAAAAGAAAAAATCCTCCGGCCAAATACAATGCATCTAGATTGTCAATTTTGGAAACGATATCCTCCACATTGGTAAAGGGAATAATGGTATAGTTGGCCCCGCTCCCTTTTAAAATATCGCCTACGGTCTTATCCAAGGGTAATACCGCAGCTATTCCCGACTCTATAGCGAAACCTACATGGGTAAAATCTGTTAATTCCTTTAAGGTTTTCAAATCTTGTTCAAAAGATTGAATCCCCATCAAATAGGTCAAATTTTCAATACCTGAGGTATTGTTTTCCAAATCGATGGTGGTCATATCGGAGTCAACGGAACCAAAAAGAATCGTAGGTTTCGCATGACTCGTTTGACCTTGAATTACAATATTACTTGCCGATCCAAAAGCAATGATGATATCTACTTCGCTATTTAACAAACTCTGGTAGTTTTTGCGCGCGATGTTTACATCATAGTTGTGTACCAATTGGTATTCCATCGGAAAGATAATCTCGGCGTCTTCGCCCACAACAGCGCTTACTTCGTTCTTTAATCGTTCTAACAGAACTTCGGTCTCAGAGGTGCTAACATCCACGAGCATTCCTATCTTATAGGTTTTCTTAGTTTGGGACCAGCAACAAAAGCCGGTCAAAAACAGTATAAAAACCAAATATTTTCTCATAATCTATATGCTTTAGCTGCACTTTAGCAAGGTTGATGTCAATTTAGTTTAAGCTTTTTTATCAGTTTCTCTACTGTAAGTCCTTGGACTACAATGGAGAAAATAACAACAATATAGGTAACTACCAAGAATAAATCCCGTTCCATGGTATCGGTTAGGCCTAAGGCCAATGCAATGGAAATGGCGCCCCTAAGTCCGCCCCAGGTCATAATGAGATTGGTATTGGGTACAAAATCCAGTTTTTTCTCGAACAGCCGTACGGGTAAAATAAGGGATAGATAGCGACAGATCAGTCCTATGGGGATAACCAAAAGACCGGCTATGATGTATTTTGTCTCCAAATCCAACACCAGAATTTCCATTCCTATAAGCACAAAGAGAACCGTATTGAGCAAAATATCTATTAGTTCCCAGAACTTGTCCACATACTCCTCCGTTAACTCGGACATGGCCGCTTCCCTTGTTTTGTTACCCCCTATTATCAAACCGGCGACTACCATGGCCAAAGGAGCGGAAACGTGGAGGTATTGTGCCAAAACCGTACCGGTCATCACGGCTGCAAGGGTAAGGATCACTTCAATATTGTAATCATCTATACTTCGCATAAGCCGGTAGGTAAGCCATCCCAATAAAGTACCCAACAATACACCTCCAAAAACTTCCACAACGAACAATTCCAGCACCTCATTAAGGGAGAAACCGTTCCCCGTTCCACTGGCCAGTCCAAAAATGGTCAAAAAAATCACTACCCCTACCCCATCGTTGAATAGAGATTCCCCTACTATCTTGATTTCCAATTTCTTTGGAGCTCCGGCTTTTTTTAGGATGCCAAGCACGGCAATGGGGTCAGTTGGGGAAATCAACGCCCCAAATAACAAACAATATATAAACTTCACTTGGAGATCAATGGCCAAAAATACATAGTAGACCGAACCTCCAATTAAAAAAGTGGATACCAAAACGCCAAAGGTGGCAAAGGCAAGTACGGGCCAACGTTGTTCCTTAAGCTTTTGTAAATCGGTATGCAAGGCTCCGGCAAACAGCAAGAAGCTCAGCATTATGTCCAACAATACCGTCTTAAAGTCAATATGGGTAATAATAAAACGTTCCGCATTGAGCAAGGTGTCGTCTACATAGCTTAGCAAAAAAATGATTATGGTAAAGAAAATAGTAATTACGGTAAGCCCTATGGTATTGGGTAATTTTATAAAGCGAACATTGATGTAGCCGAAGAGGGCCGAAATGAAAACAAGGATACTTGTAATTACAAAATAATCCATCCAAAAGAGAAAATTTGGTTCGGCGTAAAAATATGTTAAATTTATCAAAAGATGGGCTGCACCCCTAAAAAAGATTGGCCTTTTAAAGGGATTCCCTATATTAATCCCAATAGCCTCTTTGGAGGTGTTACAGTTTGTCAATAGTGTAGTAGACAAATAAGCTATCCGGGAAATAGCTTTTTCCTAAATCGTATCTTAAAACAAGCCTAATCCGCATTGGAGAGAATCATGATGAAGAGCAATATAATCGTATCCATTTTATTACTATCGATATCATCTTTTGGTCAGCAAAAGATTACGCTGAAGCATAGGGTAAAGGAAAGCATTCTTAATAGCAACACTGGTATTGTTTTGATCAAGACTTCAGAATCGGTCTATGGGATAGGGCCCGAAAAGCAAGATATTATATGGGAGAATAAGAGTATTGGAGATTTGGATTTTAATCGATATGCGGAGATTCCCCTTACACATTATGCATTTTTCGAGGATAAGCCCTTGATCAATTCCGAAATCCTGTCCAAAACGCTTAACGCAAAAGGTATTTCACGAGCCATCGTGGATGTTACTACTGGAAATATTGTTTTCAATTCCAGCGAACAGGGATTTCATGCTGTGTTCAATACCTTACTATTGCCTGAGCAAGGGGCGGTTTTAGTGGATGGCAAAACCGAGGAAGGGTTTGGCATTGGTCTCTTCGATTTCAAAACGGGAAAGGAAATATGGAAAACCCAAGTGGTCAGTGATTTTTTCACTCGGACGAAAGGCGCTCTCTTAAACGAGGAGAAAGTCCTTTTGGATGCCAATCATAACATTTTTTGGTTGAAAAATCGCCATTTGCTAAAAATAGATGCCAAAACGGGAACTATTACCTACAACAAAAAGGGAATAACCAGTATTTTATTGAACGACCAAGGAAATAAACTCTATATATCCTCCAATAGCATAAATACCAAAAAACTGAATCAAGAAACCGTTATTTATGCTATGAATCCCAGAACAATGGATAGTCTATGGCCAGGGTCACCTTTAAATGTTGTTGGAAATATAATCGAAACTAACTTGGATAAGAACCAGCTAGTAGTGATTACCTCCAAAGGTTTCGATATCGTGGACACGAAAAATGGAAAGAAAAAATGGGACAGATCGGATCCCTTGCCCTTGATAAAAAAAATAGTCCCTACCAAGGATAGCTATTTGGTGGTTCAGGAAAATCAGTTGACAAGGATTGATAAGTTAGGGCACAAGGCTTGGGATACTCCGTTGAAAATCACCTATTCGGACGATGAAAATCCTGTCCATATTTTTGATGATGATCCGTATGCCCTTTTTATAACACCTTCAAGGGCCAATAGAATTGAAATTGAATCGGGAAGGAAAATTTGGAAGGAAGACCTTGCCCTATTCGATGCGGATTTTATCAATAGAAATTTAAAACTGGAAGTTCCGTATCATCGCGTATGGTTTAATCCAAAAACCGAACAGTTTCCGGTTTATAGTGAAAACAACTTCTATCTGTTCAACAATAAAGACATTACGGCACCGAAATCTTTACAGCGTTTTGATTTTGGAAGAGAATTTCCTGAACTAAAAATTAGGAAAGATGCCTATTTTTTGTATCAAGGCAATCGGTTTTACCTGTTCGATTTTTCCGGAAAGCTAGTTTATAAAAAGGAATATGCTCCCGTGAAGTCCGGATCCTTTGTACGTAGGTCTTTTCGCGACTCCTTCTATTGGCTCAAAAGAGGGCTTCAAATAACGTCAGCTACTTTACTGTTCGCCCCCACCCAGGCAAACCGAGCAATAAGAAGTACCATCGTATCAAATAATTTGGGCGCTTTGGGTACAGGGGTTTCCGGTATTTATGGGACGTATCGTTCCTATACCCAAGGGATAGACGACTTTAAAGATTTTGACGTTGATCTAGATTCCAACTTGGAGTATGTTTTTAAAAGAATCCGAAAAAGTCGGAAAAACAATGAAGCCATGATAATCACGGTCCCAGGTAATGGGCAAATACAGATAATCAATTTTCAAATCGACACCGGAAAAGAAGAGCTAATAAAGGAAATAGATGGAAGACAAGGTACTTTTATCATTGATGAGATCGAAAGGGTATTGTATATTTTTGATGGTAAGGAAGTTTCCATTGAAAAGTTATAACTGATCGACAATGTTTACCTATCAGGATTATTGGTCTTCCAAAGCAAAACTGCAATGCCGGGTAGACTACTTTAAACGATTTCCGATTCGTCTTTGTCTAGATTGTAATCTAGCTTCTGCCGCTCCTCAAGATCAATGGCATGGTATAGGGCGGTAAAGGCTGCACCGATCCACATAACTGAAATAAAGGCCCCTATAAGAAAACAAACTAGACCTGCTATGAAAATAGGGATTGCCAGCAGGGCCATACCAAAAATCCTCCAACCATGTCCTTTGGTCATTTCCCAGCTCTTTTCAACCGCGGCAATGGGCTCCATGTTTTTATCCATAACCAAAAGTGAAACAAAAGCCAGTCTACAGGCTAAAATAATCCCCGGGATTATGAAGAAAACAAATCCTATTCCTATAATTGCAAACTTCAGCAAGTGTGCCAAAACAATATTGAAGTAGTTGTTTTTAAATCCTTGGAACAACACTTCAATTTCCATTTTCTCGTTCCGGATACCGTGTAAATACAGTAAATTACCTCCATAGTTGATGACGGGAAATAGCAGGAAAAAATAGGCCGCCGCAAAAATTTGTAGCATAACGGTCAATGGGGTGATATTCGTCTCGGAATCATGAGCTATCGACACCGGACTTTCAAACAAAGCAACAACTAAGGTCACCAAAAAGAAATATAAAAAATAGCGCCATAGTTGTTGCCAGGCGTATCCATAACTTCCAAAAGTTGTCGCCTCGGGAACTCTTCCTTCGTATACTCTTTCCATAATCCTTGGTACTTTAAAGTTTATATAAAAGTAAGGGGATCTAGAAACTATTCCTTCCAACTTTGGTAGTGTTTTCAAAATCACTACTAAGGTATTTATCCTTTTCAAAGACATTTACATAATTTTAAGCCTAAAAGGAGGTTTTGTTAGGTCTCATATACATTGTTGTATTTTTATTTTGCCTTGCCATTGCAATGGCAAGTATCTGGATATCCCATCAATCTATCCAAACATACAACACCGATTTCCATCGAAATTATTTCTATTACCTGATTACCTTTTATGCCTTCGCCTTCTATGGAATCTGGGGGCAAATTTTGATGCGTGTATTACTTTCCTTTATGGATACGGATATGGGTGTAACCACTATGGTCGCCAACTTTTTACCGGTATTGGGCGTACCTTTTTTATGTATATCATGGATAATGCTCGTAAAAATGGGATATTCCTTAGTTGAAACGTCAATTCGTAAAAAGGTATCCTATTTTCATGCCATTTTCCTTGTAGGCCTTGTACCATTGGCTTGGGGACTATATGTGCTTTTTTTTCAGGACGATTGGCTTTTGGGCAAACAATTGGCCCATGCAGAAATTGGATTGATACTCTTTGTGGAACTGGCATCCATGGTTTTATTTGCCGTACCAGTTTTGGGTCATTCCAAAAAGTACAAAAGGCCGAAAAGAAAAATAATGAATCTATTCGTAGTCCTAATGGTATCGGCCTTTTTGTTTCGAGGGACTTTCATACCATTCGTATTTTCTGGTACATGGTTCGTCCTACCTATTATACTGATCTATTTCTTATCCAACTTCATTCCGTTGTTTTATCTAAAGCTAAAGTCGGATATTGCTTTTATCCCGGTATATGCCGGACACCCAAACGCCGAAAAAAAAATGATGCTCTATGAGAAATACGGGATTACAAAACGGGAAAGGGAAATTGTGGATGGAATTTGTGAGGGGAAGACCAACCAGCAAATTGCCGATGAACTCTTTATCAGTCTTCAGACCGTGAAGGACCATACCCATAGAATCTATACCAAAATTGGCATCAACAGCCGGATGAAACTAGTGCAATTGGTGAATGGGTAAACAATTTTCAAAGGAAAATCGAAATCGACGTTTTAAGCTATGAAGTGATTTGGTCTTCAATAACTTTGTAGGTCAAATAGGTTACAAAAGCCAAATAATCAAAATCTACGGTTTCAAAGGTATCGGTAGGTTCATGCCAATGCGGGCTGGTGTCGCCATGCTTATACTCCTCGGTAATGCCAACCGCGTTGTAACCGGCCTCTCTCCATTCCTTATGGTCGGAAGAGGTTACATTGGTCGTGTATATCGTAATTCCAAAAGGTTTGGCATGCTTCTCATATATGGATTTTAAATAATCCGTGGGCAGTTCGAGCTCAATATTACGGTCGCCGTCCTGGTCCCATCCCACTTGATCTGCGGTATGTACGGAGTGAACGTTATAGGCCTTTTCCTTCGCTAAGTTTACAAAAGCAAAGCTTCCGGCATGACCGGTTTCCTCTTGATCAAAAAAGACAACGATCAGATTTTTCTTCCGACTTTCCAAACCTGAAATTAGTTTGGAAACTCCATAAACCAATGCACAACCTGTTGCATTGTCACTGGCCCCGGGACTTTCTTCCACAGTATCATAATGCGCCCCTAGAACAATGTATTCGTTACTTGGAACGGTAGAAGGAATAATGGCGTACAGGTTGTTGCCTATGTAAGGATTGTGTTTGGACATACTGTTGTAATCGGGCAAATTAACCTGATAGGGATGTTCCTGAACCACTAACCCAATATTCTGAAGCGTACGCTTCAGAACATTTCTTGCCAGAAGTTTTTCTTCTTCATTCCGCCTCCGTTTCAATGATCGATTTTCATTAATTTTCGATGCTCCAGTCAATATGGAAATGAGTTGCCTCTGTTCTGGTTGGATTATCTCCAGTATTCCGTTAGGTATAGTCTTATGGGAAATCGTATCTGATTGGGAACCCATCTCTGTTTGCCGGATAGGTGTATTTTTTTCCGGTTTGCATCCAAAAATTGCGCAAAGCAGTAATCCGGTTATTATTAGTATCCTTAGGGTCATTTAATTGTCCTTATTGACCTTTATGTTTTTAAAACGGCCTTCATCACTATCTACCCATAGGCCCAGCCTCCCATTTTTGCGTTTACTAATTTGCTCTACTTCCAAAGTGGGGTCCGTAGAATCGTTTAGGTAGACCGAAACATTGGGGTACTTGATTTCAATTTTAACATGAAACCAATCATTGGGGTCGGGAACCGGCGAAACCTTATTCTCATATTTTCCTGGGAAACGTTCCCTTAGATTGTCCCAGTGATATTCCGGTGGACTGATGTATTGAATAGAATTCTCTTTTTTCTTTTCACTTTTAAAATTGAAGGGCCGAAAATAAACAGCCTCATAATGGGTATTATCCTTTCCATGAAATGCAAGCCCTAAAAAGCTATTGCCGCCTTCGTCTTTCCCTTTAACATCCAATTCCACAGTTCCATTTTTAAACGTTAGATCGTTAATCCATAACAAAGCACTCCCCTTACCTTCATTGATAATATGCATTTCTCCCTGGGTATAGGATACTTTACAATTATGCGCTTCCCATTTTTTTGGTTCCGCGTCGATTTTTTGGGCATTGCCCTTGCCCAATGCTATGAGAGCCAGGGTGATTGAACATAGTATTGATTTCATGCTTTGTATTTTCGGGTAAAGATATTTTACCAGTGAAAAAGCCACAATCCAAAGCAGGTTTGAAGTAAGGTCAAAGTAAGGTCATTCTAGGGAATGGGTACTTTTTTGTTCTCAATTGTGTTAATTTTATGGTTGTATGAGTCAGTCGGAACGCGATTATATCGAATTGTGTAAAAAGCAACTGGAAGAAAAGTTTTCCTTTGGAAACGGACAGGGGTATTCCCAAAAGGATCTGGAGCTTCTTTCGAACTATATAGAAGAAGAAAAAGGATTTTATATAAGCCTTTCTACGCTTAAGCGACTTTGGAAAAATAGTTTCAAACAAGGTCCGCAATTGGCAACGCTCAATGCTTTGGCAAAGACCTTGGATTATGATAACTGGCAGGATTTTAAACTAAAAAATAAGGGTGACAAGGTTGCACATTCAAATACTGCCCTCAATTCCAAGCAGGACACCGATGTTTCCTCAAAACCCCGTAAATTGGGTGCGGTTTTCCTTTTTGTAGTACTAATTTTAGGACTAATCCTCTTTGTTTATCGTCGAAAGGAAAATACATCCGTGTTAAAAGGCGATATTTTCATTAACGGTCCCGTTGTTTTCAAAGCAGACAAAACACTCTCCCGCGGTGTACCCAACACTTTTATTTTTGATTATGACGTTTCCCAAGTAAAGGCAGATAGTTTTTTTGTTCAACAAACTTGGAATGACAAAAAAAAGGAAAGAATAGATCCAAAGGGAACAGTTTTTACCAGTATTTATTACGAATCTGGATTTCACCGGGCTCGGCTTATTGCCAATGATAGTGTTATTGCTATGCAACCTGTTCATATTTTAAGCGATGGATGGGAACCTCATGTTTATTATGATTCCTCCGACGAGCGCTTTGTAGATTTCAAAGGAGAATCCTTTGTTACCAGGGGCAAGCTCCATTTATCAAAGGATTTATTATTGAAGAAGAATGTGGATACCAGCCAATATTTTATAACGCGAATAGGCCATAGCAAGAAATATGAAGTTTCTTCCGATAATTTTGAATTCAATGTCCGTACAAAACTGGACACCATGAACAATTCAAATTGTCCTTGGTTGAATGTTTTGATCATAACCGAGAAAAATGCTTTTAACATAGAATTGGTGCAAAAAGGATGTGAAGCCTATGCCTCCTACCATATTGGGGAAATACGTAGAAACGGAAAGGATAACGACCTTTCCCTATTGGGACAGAATATTTTTGAATGGCAGGAACTGAACCTTTCTGTAAAGGAAAAGAATGCCGAGATTGGAATAAATGGTGAATCCAGCTATTTCGAAACTTTTAAAGAGGATTTTGGAAAGGTCATGGGCCTGATATTTATTTTTGAAGGTAAGGGGTCCATTGACTATGTAAAACTTTCGGATGCTAAGGGCACTATTGCATTTGAGGATACTTTTGAAAGATAATCGATGTACATCTTTTACCTATAACTTGGAGCACTTTTGGAAACAAAAGAAAAAAGTAGTTGACAGGGAATTGGGTAAATTTTCCCAATAGGCTCAATTCATCTCTTCCCTCTCTTACCATTGCTTACAACCAAAACTGGTTTTTACTATTACTAGTTCCGATTTAATAATTTAAAAAAACACTTGACTCTAACCTTGCGTCATAGTCTACATTTGCCCATGTGATTCGTAAATAAGATCAAAAAATGAAACGATACAATGTCAGTAAGCTTTCCAAATTGTCAGGTGTAACCGTCAGGACCTTACACCATTATGACAAAATCGGAATCCTAAAACCTTCGGACCGAAGTGATGTGGGCTACCGGTATTATGGAGAGAGTGAGCTATTACGCCTACAACAAATCTTATTCTATAAGGAGCTCGGCTTTTCCCTAAAGGAAATAGAAGCTGTCTTGAATGACCCGGACTTCGATCTGGTTACAGCACTAAAGGGTCACAAGGAGCTATTGAAAAAAAGAAGGAGCCGTATCGCTAAACTCCTCAATACTATTGATCAGACAATAACATATTTAACTAATGATAAAACAACTATGGAACCTAAAAAACTTTATGAAGGGCTTCCCAAAGAAATGGGTACTACCATACGCCAGGAAGCTATTGGAAAATATGGCCTGGAGGCCATTACCAAATCAGAGCAGGAACTATTGCAATTGAACAAGGCAGACTATGTTAGACTTAAAGAAAAGTTGGAAAAAGTTACCCTAGAACTCTTTAAACTAAAAGATAAAGAGCCAAAAAGTACCGAAGTCCAGTGGCTTATTAAGCAACACTATGAAATTATCAGAAAATTCTGGGGAACGGAAACCCTGGAAGATAAGCAAGCGGATACCTATGCCGGGTTAGGCCAAACTTATGTGGACGATGAGCGGTTTACGGTTATGGACAACAAACCACAACCGGAATTTGCCCAATTCCTAAAGTTGGCCATGGCACATTTTGCCCAACGTTATTTAAAGTAATCCATCAAAAATCAACAGTCATGATTATACCTATATTAAGGATTTTACTAGTAATTTTTTTGAACCATATATTCGTATTCCCTAAACCCATGCAAATGGAAAATAGCGGCCAAAAGTTGGAAAGTAAGGAATTACATACCTCAAAGGGTACGTGGCACTATCAATCGGGCCATTCAGGAGAAAAAGCGATTCTATTTATCCACGGGGCAAGTTCAAGCAGTCGCATTTGGAAGTATCAGCAAAACTTGGAAATCGAAGGTTACAAAACTATTTATGTAGATCTTTTGGGCTATGGCAATAGCGATAAACCCCAAGAAGGGTATTCGTTACAAACATGGTTAGATGGGATACATGCCATTTTGGAACAGGAAGGAGTAAAAGAGGTTGTACTTGTTGCCCATAGTAACGGTGTTATCCTTGCCAAGGAGTTTTATAGAAAGTACCCCAAATCGGTCTTAAAAATGATTTTGGTGGATGGCATGCTAAAACAAATGATCCAACCTTCCATGTTGGAATGGATGAAATCGCAACTGGAACGTACGGATTATGAAAGTTTTATGCAAAATAGCATTCAAAACATGCCTGTACAAGGACTTGGGGAAAGTGATGTAAGAATACTCAAGGAGGATGCCCTAAATACGCCAAAATACGTAACCCGCGCCGAATTTGATATGGTCAGCAATCCAAATACATGGTTAGAATTGACCATTGAATGCCCCACCGTCATTTTGCATAGCAACAATCCACTTTGGACTGAGGACTACACCCTTGGTTTAAAAAGTATGATTTCAAAGCTCGATTTTAAGCAATGGATTGATTCCGGACATTTTATTCCGATGCATTTCCCCGAAAAGTTTAATACGCTGATTCTAAAAACCTTGGAACCACGTTGAACTAATCCTCTTTTGAAAAAAATGGGCCGCTTTTTGCCGATACCAAATTGAGTCGGCTCTTTTTAGATTTCCATTCGCATCGCGTACTGATCTATGGTATTTACCAATCCGATTGCACTTAACTGCTCAAGTTTACCGGTCAATCTTTCGTCAACGTTGTTGACCTTTATGGTATTTGAAATTTGACGTATCCCGGAGAACAGTCGGTTCCAAGCCTCCTTTCCTTCATTTAGTAAATCAAATTGTACCAAATAACCTGTATTGGGCTGTATGATAAAAAAGGATTCCGGCGATGTCTCGATTAAGACATGAAAAAACCGATAGTTACTCCGGAGTATGGATTCCTTCTGATGGTCCCAAGAATAAAAATGTTGATTGGGTAAATTCGCCCAGTCAACCTTTTCCAGTTCTACTTCTTTTAAGGTCAGAGTTTCTATATTTTCTGGGTCAATAATGCCATTAAAACATTTGTATGTTCGGTAGGTTTTAAAGCCGATACCCTTATAGGACCGAATCGCCCTTTCATTCTTAGTAATTACCTCCAACGCACAATTAGTTATCCCTATGCGCTTTAAATCGGTGAAAGCGTATTCGTAAATAGATTGCACTATTTTTTGCCCTCGGTAATCCGGGATTACCCCGGTACCTGTATTGAAAGCCGTCAATTTTCCATCCCTATGGTCAATGGCGTGTATCACAAACCCGACCAGTTTCTCCCCATCAAACATACCGTAGGAAAAATTAAAATCGACTTTGGCGACCTTCCAACGTTCCTTATAATAATCGCCATTAGTGGGTACCGTCACAAAATAGTTTTGAAAGGCGAGCAAAAAGCTCTCCAATATCCTGTTAAAATCCGTATTTCCCAGATTCTTAACTATCATTTTATCAGAAGAGGTCTATAAAAAATCTTCGTTTATAATAGGGCATAGCCCAAATAGAGTTGAAATCCATTATTTCGAAGACTATTGATTGTGCTCAACCCTAAATTATAGCGAAGGCCAAAGTTCAGCCTATCTGTGGCATTGAAGGATAGTTCAAAATTTCCAGAAAGACTTACGTTGTCAATGGGTTCATTTTGGGTAAAAATAATACCGTCAATGACCAAAAACCGGTTCTGGTCGGAAATCAACAAACCCAATTGAGGGCCGATCAGAAAATCTAACTTCCTGACCAATCTGGTCTTGAATAGAACAGGGAAAATCAAATATTGATCCCTCACCTTTTGGTTCAATTCCACTGTTCCAATCCGTGTACCGTTTCCGTCCCCAATTCCATAGGACTCCATATGTATATTCTGAACGGAATACAGGACTTCCATTTTTAACCCGATATGGCGGTTAAACGTAAAATCCGTAAAACCCCCGAAATCTGGGCCAAATTGGTTGTTGAATTCCATGCTTTCCAAATCCACCATCTTGGGTAGGGTGTAATTCATTCCAATTTTTAATCCAAATGCGACCTTGAAATCCCTTTGGCCCATCAAAGTGTGGCAGCCTATGATAAAAACCAGAAGTATAAGATGATATTTCTTTAATTTATGATGTCTTAATAGGGTAATTAAGGTTTGTAAGAATAGAGGTCGAAGATACTAAAGTACATTGGAACATGTTATTTATTCGTGTTATTTTAAGCGTTCCAGAATCCCCTTTCGTTTGTAGATGTTTTTATAATCCCATTGGATTCTCCGAGCTTTTTCCAACCATCTTTTTAAATCCTCTTCCATGATTTGATCAGCAGGGGAATACAAAATAGAGGTATCCTTAAATTTACCGGTCCCTTGCTTCAGGGACTCTTCTTCAAAACTCGCCCCGCCCCAGAACATCAGACGAATTCCGGCCCTTAACTTGTTATAGCCCACGATGGGATTCCCTTCCTAAAAACGAAACCGGATGTTCGTGCCATATTCTATTCTCCGCTTCTGGTAGGAATCTGTTGATCAAAACGCCAATTTTGTACATATTTCTTGTTCCCCTGGTACCTGATTTTCGTTAAATGCCTCAATATCTTGATTCATTTCATAGGGTAATCTATCATAAACGAATATTTTTTTGGTCTTCAATTGCATTTTAATCCCACAACTAAGATACTGGATTTTTGATGTTTGTAAATGTCCCATTTCTCGATCCGATGCGCTCCAAAATCTTATCACCTGTCCCTGGGTATTTATGTACGCCCCATTTCGGTTAAAACACTCGGAACCTCCTGTTTTTTATAGAATTTATCCTACAAATGTATTTGTAGATTATTATCTCTTTTGTTGATTTTAGAGTCTAATTATATAAGCTATTCCTAAACCAAAGCAAGCACCACACTCTGGAACCAAAAATAGATGCTGATTGGGAAAAATCATATATTATATAAGGGTTAACAAGCAAAAAAAATTTGGTTACTAAACAACATATCCGTCACAATTGGCGTTGTAGCTATTATTTAACACATAAAATCCCTCGAATTGTGAAAGAAAAAAATCAAAAATCAAAAGATCGAGTATTTACTATATTCTTGTTTCTGGGCCTATCGTTTACCGTTTTTTCCCAGACCGATCCTACGGTCGTGGCCACCGCCCCGACCGCCAATGCCTTGGGTGTGGACAATACCGCTCCCATTGGCCTTACTTTCAGCGAAACCATGGATGCCGCTACCCTTACAGCGGACAATATAAAGATCTCCGGCAATTACGGCCGGCCCTTTGGTTTCCCTATTCCCAGTACAAACATCACCACGGTGGTCCTTGGCCCCAATCGGGACTTCTTCCCCGGGGAGGTGATCACCGCCACCCTTACCACTGGTGTGGCAAGCAGCGCGGGACCCCCACTGGCCAACCCTTTTACCTATCGCTTTACCGCAGGGGTAAGCCCCGATAGCCCCGGGGAATTCCCCAATGGGCAAAACACCATTAGCACATTGGCAGAAGGTGCTCAAAGTATGACCGTTGCCGATCTGGACGGCGACGGGGACCTGGACGCACTCTCGGCCTCTAAAGATCGTATCTCATGGTACCGGAACGATGGGAGCGGGAACTTTGGTAGCCAACTTAACATTAATACGGCAGTAAATTTAGCCATAGATGTGGCCACCGGTGACCTGGACGGCGACGGGGACCTGGACGTAATCTCGGCTTCTAGAGGTGGGATCAACATTGTCTGGCATGAGAACGACGGGAGCGGGAATTTCGGCGGCCAACGGACCATTACCGCGAGAGTAAGTGAACCTAGTAGTGTGACCACCGCCGATCTGGACGGCGACGGGGACTTGGACGTACTTTTGGCCTCTAGTGATGATAACCGGGTGGCTTGGTACGAAAACGATGGGAACGGAGACTTCGGCGACCAACGGGCCATTACTATGGCAGGAATTAGAGCCACAGATGTGACCACCGCCGATCTGGACGGCGACGGGGACCTCGACGTACTCTCGTCAATCTCTTTCAATAATAACGCTCCCGTTGTCTGGTTCGAGAACGACGGGAACGGGAACTTCGGCAGCCAACGGACCGTTACCACGGCGGCAAGCGGAGGGATTCAAAGTGTGACCACTGGCGATCTGGACGGTGATGGCGACCTGGACGTGCTCTCGGCCTCTCTTAATAATAGCGCCCCCATTGCCTGGCACGAGAACGACGGGAACGGGAACTTCGGCGGCCAACGGATAATCCCTGGAATAGCTAATTCGGCTTACAGTGTTACTTCAGGCGATTTGGACGGCGATGGGGACCTGGACGTGCTCTTGACTTCTTTCGCCGATGCACGTATTGCTTGGAATGAAAATAGCGGGGGCGGAAACTTCGGCGCCCAACGGACCATTACGACAGCCGCAAATGGAGCCATCCGAGTGACTACCGGCGATCTGGACGGCGACGGGGACCTGGACGTGCTTTCGGCCTCTCGTTTTGACAATCGTATTGCCTGGTACGAGAATGCAGTGCGCTCTTCCCTTACGGTAACGGCCACCGATCCGGCCACCAATACCCTGGGCGTGGAAGATGCCGCTACTTTGGGCATTACCTTTAACGAAACTATCGACGCCGCTACCCTTACGGCAGATAACATAAAGATTACCGGAAATTACGGCCAACCTTTTAGTTTCGCAGCTCCCAGTGCAAATGCCACCATGGCGGTCTTCGATCCCGACCGGGACTTCTTTCCCGGCGAGGTGATCACCGCCACCCTTACCACAGGGGTAACAGGCAGCGCGGGGAACCCCTTGGCAAGCCCTTTTACCTACCAATTTATCGCAGGCGTAAGCCCGGATAGCCCAGGGGAGTTTCCCAATGGGCAGAACACGATTTTCGAAGGGGGTCGGGAGTCACCCGAAAATAATGTGACCGTTGCCGATCTGGACGACGACGGCGACCTGGACGTAATCGCCGCCTACGAAACCAATAGCGGAGGCGCTTGGTACCCCAATGACGGGAACGGGAGCCTTAGTGCCCCACGGCCCATTACCTCGGATGAGGGTTCATTCAGAGGACTGATCACCGCCGATATGGACGGCGATCGAGATTTGGATGTACTGGCGATCACCGATCTTGATGCTCGAGTTTCCCTATACCTAAACGACGGGAGCGAGAACTTTACTAAGGGTATGGGTTTTAGTGCTAGCCCTACTCGCTTCAAAGATTTGACTATCGGGGACCTGGACGGTGACGGGGACCTGGATGTGCTCGTGACCTCTTTTAACAAGATTTCGTGGTACCCCAATGATGGACTGACGTTTTTTGGCACCCAAAGGATTCCAGCCATTTTCGGTGCTGAACGAATTATTAATGGATTTTTAACTGGAGCCAGTAGAGTGGCCGTTGCCGATCTGGACGGCGACGGGGATCTGGACGTGTTATCGGCCGTTTCTTCCATTGACCTTATTGCCTGGTACCCTAACGATGGGTACGGGAACTTCGGTAGCTCACAGACCATTTCCCTAACGGCAACGGGGGCCGAAAAAATAATCACGGCCGATCTGGACGGCAATGGGTACCTCGACGTGATTTCGACTTCCATTGAAGATAACAAGATTGCGTGGTACCCTAATTTTAACGGTAGATTCGGTTCCCAACAGACCATTACCACGGCGGTGGACGGAATAAGGGACGTGACCGTTGCCGATCTGGACGGTGACGGGGACCTGGACGTACTCTCCGCCTCTTTTGATGATAATCAAGTTGCCTGGTATCCCAATGATGGAAACGGGAACTTCGGTGATCAACAGACCATTATCACAGCGGGATCGGGCGATGGATATACTGCAGTTGCCACCGGAGATCTGGATGGCGACGGGGACCTGGATGTCCTCTCGGCCCGTTCCAATCAAGGCCGCATTGCCTGGTACGAGAATGCAGGGGCCACTACCCTAACGGCGAACTGCACGGACCCCTTTACGTTACAACTCGACGCCAGCGGTACGGCCAGTATCACCGCAGAGGATATTGACAACGGTTCCATGGGAGCAACCGGTATGGACATCGATATCACCGATTTTGATTGTTCCCACCTGGGCGAGAATACCGTAACGCTTACGGTGACCGATGCCTCGGGAGCTACGGAAACGTGTACGACGATCATCACCGTGGAGGATGCCATGGCCCCTATTGCCGATAGGGCCGTACTACCGGATGTAAGGGACGGATGCGGGGCAACGATTACATCAATGCCCACCGCGACCGACAACTGTGCGGGGACCATCACCGCCACTACCGACGACCCCTTGGCCTATCCAGATCAGGGGACCTATACCATTACATGGACCTATGACGACGGCAACGGGAATACCAGTACACAGGAACAGACGGTCATCGTGGAGAGTTCCATCACCTCCGCAACGCCCGATATGGACGTCCTACCGGATGTAACGGGCGAATGCAGCGCAACGGTAACCGCGGTGCCCACCGCCACCGCCGATTGCGGGGGGACCGTAAACGCCACAACGGACGATCCCCTGGAATACGACCGGCCGGGAACGTTCACCGTTACATGGACCTACGATACCGGCGACGGGAATACAAGCACACAGACGCAGACCGTGATCGTGGAGGATTCCGTGGCCCCCGTTCCCGATATGGCCGCCCTGCCCGATGTGACCGGCGGGTGCGGGGCGACGGTAACCATATTGCCCACGGCTACCGATAACTGTGTGGGGACCGTTACCGCCACAACGGACGATCCGTTGACCTATCCCGAACAGGGAACCTATACCGTAACCTGGACCTATGACGATGGCAACGGGAATACCAGCACACAGGTGCAGACCGTCATCGCGGAGAGTTCCATCGCCCCTCCGATACCCGATATGGCTTCCCTACCGGAGGTAAGAGGAGAGTGTAGTGCAACGGTAACCGCGGTGCCAACGGCGACGGACAACTGCGCGGGGACCGTTATAGGGACCACGGACGATCCCCTGGAATACGACCGGCCGGGAACGTTCACCGTTACCTGGACCTACGATACCGGCAACGGAAATACAAGCACTCAAATGCAAAACGTTATTGTGGAAGATGTTGTTCCTCCAATGGCCATTGCGCAGGATATTACCGTTGAACTGGACGAAAACGGACAGGCGACCATCACCGCGGAGGATATCGACAACGGGAGCGCGGACAATTGTGGTATCGCGGACCTTTCCTTGGACACGGCCATTTTTGATTGTCCGGAACTAGGAGGCACAGACGTAGAACTGACCGTTACCGATGTCAGCGGCAACAGTAGTTCGGCCACGGCCACGGTTACCTTTACCGCACCGGACAGCGATTCGGACGGCCTGGCCGATGTATGCGGTACCGAAATATCCATTGTCCCCGGACAGGGGGTCTCCCCCAACGCGGACGGTATCCACGATACCTGGGTAATCGAGAACATCGCCGACCATCCGGATGCGCTGGTCAAGGTGTTCGACAGGAACGGCAGGGAGGTCTTCAGCACCATCGGTTACCGGAACGATTGGGGGGGCACCGAAGGAACCGGTAGCGGACTACTCCCGGTAGGGTCCTACTACTACGTCGTCCATCTCCGGCAGCCAATTGCCCGGAACATTACCGGATGGCTATACCTTAATTATTGATCTATTGCAATTTCCCCCAACAATCCAAAAAAACAACCATGAAAAACATACATTTATCAATTCTTCTATTCCTGTTCTTGATATTGGGCAACTTCTCGGCAAGTGCACAGCAGGAACCCCTGTATACGCTATACAGGTACAATACCAACTTTTTCAACCCGGCGGCCTTCGGGCTCAACGATAGGGTGGAGTTCAGGTCCAACTTCAGGAACCAGTTCTCGGGCATCGAACAAGCGCCCGAGACGTTGGGCCTCTACTTCGGGGTCCCCGTAAACGAGCGTATCGGTATCGGGGCCACCGTTGTCTCGGACAAGGTGTTCATAGAGAGTACCACCTCACTGTTCGCCAGCTTTGCCTATGGGGTACAGCTCGACCGATGGACCTGGCTCCATTTCGGGGTACAGGCGGGAGGTACATTCGTCAATATCGATTTCAATAGCCTGGACCAGGCCATAGATCCCGTGTTCGCACAGAACGTGAACGACTTTAACCCGAACGTGGGTGCCGGGGTGTACCTGAAGGGCATGGACTATTTCGTGTCCCTTTCCTCCCCGAAAATATTGACCACGGACAGGATCGACGATGAGAGCGGGGTGCTTACCGTGGCCCGTAGCCGCCCACAGTTCTACCTGAGCGGGGGCTACCACTTTGCGATCGGTGACAATGTCGTATTTACCCCGTCCACATTGTTGCGCTTTTCCAACGAGCAGACCATTGCAGACATTACCGCCGCCTTTAAAATTTTAAATACCATAGAGGTGGGCGCCAACTACAGGGTGGACAGGGCATTCGGGGGGCTCTTGTACCTGACAGTACAGGAATGGCTGGAAATCGGCTACGCCTACGAGACCAATTCCGGGGCCATAAACGTATCGGAGGAAGGGACCCACGAGATCGGGGCCACCCTCAAGTTTTGATATACGATAAGGAACGGTAGTTGAAATCTATTGGGTTAGTAGTCTCTCAACATTCCGTATCCGGTAAGAAGGCCCTAAACAATGTAGGTGGTTTGGGGCTCTTCTTAGATTTAGTAAACCGCTTTGTCCAAAGTGTATTTAAATTGCGTTCAGACTATTAGTACGAAAAAAAGATATCATTTGTTATGATCTTTAATCCAAATGCGACCTTGAAATCCCCTTGTCCCATAATGGTATTCAAGTTTATACTAAAAGCCAGGGGTATAAGGTGGTAATTCTTCAATTTATAATGTTTTAATATATTGATTGAGGTTTGTAAGAATAAAGGTCGAAGATACTAACATAACATTCGAACATGTTATTTATTCGTGTTATTTTAAGTGTTCTGGAACTCCTTTTCTTTTGTAGATATTTTGTAGTCCCATTGGATTCTGCGCTTCTGGCAGGAATCTGTTGATCAAAACAGCCAACATATTACATATTTCTTGTTCCCCGGGAACCTGATTTTCGTTAAATGCCTCAACATCTTGATTCATTTCATAGGGTAATCTATCATAAACGAAATTTTATTTGGTCTTCAATTGCATTTTCATACTACAACCAAGATACTGGATTTTTGATGTTTGTAAATGTCCCGTTTCTCGATGCGATATTCCCTTAAATCTTTCCACTCGATTCCAGATATTGACATAGGCTATTTTTTTTGAAACGCCCGAAACCCCTTGCTTTATTTAGAATTTATACTATGATTCAGATTATAGAGTATTATCTCTTTTTTTGCTTTTGGGATGGACCGTATTAATCTGATCGGAAACCAACGGTCAGCTCGGTTTTCAAGAATGTTATTTAGATAATTATCAATTAAAAATATAGTATATAAAGGGGTTATCAAATAATTTTTTTTGGTATCCTAAACAACATATCCATTCTATTTATCGTTGTAGCTATCGTTTAATACATTAAATCCCCCGAATTGTGAAAGCAAAAAACCTACGAACAAAAGATCGAGTATTTACTATATTCTTGTTACTGGGCATATCGTTTACCGCTATTTCCCAGACCGATCCTACGGTTGAGGCTACTGCCCCTTCCGCCAATGCACTAGGTGTGGACAATGCCGCTACCCTAAGTCTTACTTTTAGTGAAACTATAGACACCGGTACCCTTACGGCGGACAACGTAAAGATCTCCGGTAGTTATGGCAAACCCTTTGGCTTCCCTGCCCTTAGATCAAATACGAACACAGCGGTCTTTGACCCCGATCGGGATTTCTTTCCCGGAGAAATGATTACGGCGACCTTGACCGTGGGTGTGGCAAGCAATATGGGAGCTCCTCTGGAAAGCCCTTTTACCTATAGCTTTACCGCAGGGGTAAGCCCCGATAGCCCCGGGGAATTCCCCAAGGGGCAGAACATTATTTTCGAAGGGACTCAAGAGTCGCCCAGAAATGATGTGACCGTCGCCGATCTGGACGGCGACGGCGACCTGGATGTGCTCGCGGCCCACGAACAGAGTATCGGAGGCGCGTGGTACGAGAACGACGGGAACGGGAACTTTGGTGCCCTACAATCCATTGACTTTGGTAATGGTTCGCTTAGAGATATAATAACTGCCGATCTGGACGGCGATGGGAATCTGGATGTGCTTGCACTAGCCAACTCTGATACTCGAATTTCCTTATACCTAAACGACGGGAGCGGGACCTTTACCAAGGGTATAGGTCTTAGAGCTAACCCTTTATTCGAAGATTTCACTGTCGGCGATTTGGACGGGGATGGGGACCCGGACATACTCGCGGCCTCTCCTGGCAAGCTTACATGGCACTCCAATGAGGGTTTAACGTTTTCTGGCACCCAGAGGGTTCCGACCATTTTCGGTACTGAACGAATCATTGATGGACTGTTAACCGAGACCGGTGCAGTTGCCATAGCCGATCTGGACGGCGACGGGGACCTAGATGCACTCGTGACCACTTTTGACAAGATTGCTTGGTACGAAAACGATGGGCATGGGAACTTTGGTACCTCACAAACGATCACCCTATCCGCAGATGGAGCTGAAGATATGATTGTGGCCGATATGGATGGTAACGGGCACCTTGACGTAATCTCCACTTACAGTAATGATAACCAGATTGCCTGGTACCCAAATTATGGAAACGCAAATTTCAGTGGCCATGGGAACCTTATTACAGCAGATGCCGAGGGCGGGGCCAGCATAGTGACCATTGCCGATCTGGACGGTGATGGGGACCTGGACGTGCTCTCGACCTCTATCAGTAATAACTCCTCCATTTTCTGGTACGAAAACGACGGGAGAGGGAACTTCGACGGCCAACAGACCATTACCACCGAAGCACTTGGAACTTTAAGTGTTTCCACCGGCGATCTGGATGGGGACGGGGACCTGGACGTACTTTCGGCCCATTCCGATAACGGCACTATTGCCTGGTACGAGAACGCAGCCTCCTCTCTTACGGTAATAGCCACCGGGCCAGCTGCCAATGCCATTAGCGTAGACAATGCCGCTACTCTAAGTCTTACTTTTAGCGAAACTGTGGACGGGGCTACCCTCTCTGCGGATAATATAAAAATCTCTGGCAATTATGGACGGCCCATGGGCTTCGGTACTCCCAGTGTAAATGCCAACACGACGGTCTTTGACCCTGATCGGGACTTCCTTCCCGGCGAGGTGATCACCGCCACCCTCACCACGGATGTAGCAAGCAGCACTGGAAACCTCTTGGCAAGCCCTTTTACCTACCAATTTATCGCAGGCGTAAACCCGGATAGCCCAGGGGAGTTTCCCAATGGGCAGAACACGATTTTCGAAGGGGGTCGGTCGTTACCCAGAAATGATGTGACCGTTGCCGATCTGGACGGCGACGGGGACCTGGACGTTATTGCGAACCACGCACCCAGAGGGTCAATAGGTAGCGCCTGGTACGAAAATGATGGGAGCGGGAACCTTGGTGACCCTCAGTCCATTGACTTAGGTATACAATCGTTCACAGGAATAACCACTGCCGACCTGGACGGCGATGGGAACCTTGAGGTGCTCGCGGCCACTACATTTGATGCCCAAATTGCCTGGTACCTGAATGACGGAAGCAAGAACTTTACTGAGGGCAAACCAATTACATTTAGTCTTGAACGACTTGATGATCGCGTCAAGGATTTTACTATCGGGGACCTGGACGGCGACGGGGACTTGGACATACTCTCGGCCTCTTCCAACAAGATTGCCTGGCACCCCAATGATGGACTGACGTTTGGTGTCGCACGGAATCCGCTCATTTTTGGTGCCGAACGGATCATTAGTACGGCTGCGGTCGGGGTCAGCGGAGTGGCGGTCGCCGATCTGGACGGCGACGGGGACCTCGACGCGCTCGCGGCCTCTGCCAACGATAACAGGATCGCCTGGTATCCAAACGATGGGAGCGGGAACTTCGGCACCCAACGGACCATTACTACGGCTGCAGCTGGAGCCCTGGATGTAATCGTTGCCGATCTGGACAGCGACGGCGACCTGGACGTAATCTCTGCCTCCGCCAATGATAACAGGATCGCCTGGCACCCCAATGATGGGAGCGGGAACTTCGGCGGCCAACGGACCATTACCACGGCGGTGGACGGAATAAGGGACGTGACCGTTGCCGATCTGGACGGTGACGGGGACCTGGACGTACTCTCCGCCTCTTTTGATGATAATCAAGTTGCCTGGTATCCCAATGATGGAAACGGGAACTTCGGTGATCAACAGACCATTATCACAGCGGGATCGGGCGATGGATATACTGCAGTTGCCACCGGAGATCTGGATGGCGACGGGGACCTGGATGTCCTCTCGGCCCGTTCCAATCAAGGCCGCATTGCCTGGTACGAGAATGCAGGGGCCACTACCCTAACGGCGAACTGCACGGACCCCTTTACGTTACAACTCGACGCCAGCGGTACGGCCAGTATCACCGCAGAGGATATTGACAACGGTTCCATGGGAGCAACCGGTATGGACATCGATATCACCGATTTTGATTGTTCCCACCTGGGCGAGAATACCGTAACGCTTACGGTGACCGATGCCTCGGGAGCTACGGAAACGTGTACGACGATCATCACCGTGGAGGATGCCATGGCCCCTATTGCCGATAGGGCCGTACTACCGGATGTAAGGGACGGATGCGGGGCAACGATTACATCAATGCCCACCGCGACCGACAACTGTGCGGGGACCATCACCGCCACTACCGACGACCCCTTGGCCTATCCAGATCAGGGGACCTATACCATTACATGGACCTATGACGACGGCAACGGGAATACCAGTACACAGGAACAGACGGTCATCGTGGAGAGTTCCATCACCTCCGCAACGCCCGATATGGACGTCCTACCGGATGTAACGGGCGAATGCAGCGCAACGGTAACCGCGGTGCCCACCGCCACCGCCGATTGCGGGGGGACCGTAAACGCCACAACGGACGATCCCCTGGAATACGACCGGCCGGGAACGTTCACCGTTACATGGACCTACGATACCGGCGACGGGAATACAAGCACACAGACGCAGACCGTGATCGTGGAGGATTCCGTGGCCCCCGTTCCCGATATGGCCGCCCTGCCCGATGTGACCGGCGGGTGCGGGGCGACGGTAACCATATTGCCCACGGCTACCGATAACTGTGTGGGGACCGTTACCGCCACAACGGACGATCCGTTGACCTATCCCGAACAGGGAACCTATACCGTAACCTGGACCTATGACGATGGCAACGGGAATACCAGCACACAGGTGCAGACCGTCATCGCGGAGAGTTCCATCGCCCCTCCGATACCCGATATGGCTTCCCTACCGGAGGTAAGAGGAGAGTGTAGTGCAACGGTAACCGCGGTGCCAACGGCGACGGACAACTGCGCGGGGACCGTTATAGGGACCACGGACGATCCCCTGGAATACGACCGGCCGGGAACGTTCACCGTTACCTGGACCTACGATACCGGCAACGGAAATACAAGCACTCAAATGCAAAACGTTATTGTGGAAGATGTTGTTCCTCCAATGGCCATTGCGCAGGATATTACCGTTGAACTGGACGAAAACGGACAGGCGACCATCACCGCGGAGGATATCGACAACGGGAGCGCGGACAATTGTGGTATCGCGGACCTTTCCTTGGACACGGCCATTTTTGATTGTCCGGAACTAGGAGGCACAGACGTAGAACTGACCGTTACCGATGTCAGCGGCAACAGTAGTTCGGCCACGGCCACGGTTACCTTTACCGCACCGGACAGCGATTCGGACGGCCTGGCCGATGTATGCGGTACCGAAATATCCATTGTCCCCGGACAGGGGGTCTCCCCCAACGCGGACGGTATCCACGATACCTGGGTAATCGAGAACATCGCCGACCATCCGGATGCGCTGGTCAAGGTGTTCGACAGGAACGGCAGGGAGGTCTTCAGCACCATCGGTTACCGGAACGATTGGGGGGGCACCGAAGGAACCGGTAGCGGACTACTCCCGGTAGGGTCCTACTACTACGTCGTCCATCTCCGGCAGCCAATTGCCCGGAACATTACCGGATGGCTATACCTTAATTATTGATCTATTGCAATTTCCCCCAACAATCCAAAAAAACAACCATGAAAAACATACATTTATCAATTCTTCTATTCCTGTTCTTGATATTGGGCAACTTCTCGGCAAGTGCACAGCAGGAACCCCTGTATACGCTATACAGGTACAATACCAACTTTTTCAACCCGGCGGCCTTCGGGCTCAACGATAGGGTGGAGTTCAGGTCCAACTTCAGGAACCAGTTCTCGGGCATCGAACAAGCGCCCGAGACGTTGGGCCTCTACTTCGGGGTCCCCGTAAACGAGCGTATCGGTATCGGGGCCACCGTTGTCTCGGACAAGGTGTTCATAGAGAGTACCACCTCACTGTTCGCCAGCTTTGCCTATGGGGTACAGCTCGACCGATGGACCTGGCTCCATTTCGGGGTACAGGCGGGAGGTACATTCGTCAATATCGATTTCAATAGCCTGGACCAGGCCATAGATCCCGTGTTCGCACAGAACGTGAACGACTTTAACCCGAACGTGGGTGCCGGGGTGTACCTGAAGGGCATGGACTATTTCGTGTCCCTTTCCTCCCCGAAAATATTGACCACGGACAGGATCGACGATGAGAGCGGGGTGCTTACCGTGGCCCGTAGCCGCCCACAGTTCTACCTGAGCGGGGGCTACCACTTTGCGATCGGTGACAATGTCGTATTTACCCCGTCCACATTGTTGCGCTTTTCCAACGAGCAGACCATTGCAGACATTACCGCCGCCTTTAAAATTTTAAATACCATAGAGGTGGGCGCCAACTACAGGGTGGACAGGGCATTCGGGGGGCTCTTGTACCTGACAGTACAGGAATGGCTGGAAATCGGCTACGCCTACGAGACCAATTCCGGGGCCATAAACGTATCGGAGGAAGGGACCCACGAGATCGGGGCCACCCTCAAGTTTTGATATACGATAAGGAACGGTAGTTGAAATCTATTGGGTTAGTTTTTCCCCGACGTTAAGTATATAATAGTAAAGCTCTGAACTGCTTATAGGGTTTGGGACATTTCTTTAATTTAAGTTGTTTTGTAATACAGGTATGGGAGTATTGCAAAATCAAAAAAGCCCGATTTCTTAGCGAAATCGGGCTTTAGTATGCGGAGGAAGAGAGTCTTTTTTAAATTGGATGATGCGACTGTTTTGGGACTTTTTCAAGCTAACCAAATTCCATGATTCCTTGTTCAAGTCAGGGTATGATGAAGTGTTTGATACGGACTGACTAAAGGTCTTTGCCGATATTATATAGTGTTTACGATTCGTTAGAAAAATGTTTTGAAATCTATAAGGAGCCGATTTTTCCTATTCAATTAAATACCTTTGTTGAGAGCGATGTAATACAAGAATTTTCTGTACAAAGCGGCACTAACCACATTACAGGTCCGGGACATAGAACCCTATAAGCATACCATGGAAGATAACTACAAAGACTATACTCGAAGGCATTTTATAAAACAATCGACCCTTACTTCATTGGCGTTGATGGCATTGGTCAATTGCACGAATAGAAAAAATAAGAATGAGGGAATGCCAAGTAAGGATGAGGGAATTCAAAATAATAAAAAGGGCACGTTGGATTTAAAGACCGACCCAAACGGATATCTTGATCTCCCCGATGGATTTTCGTATAGGATTATCTCAACATCTTGCGAAAAAATGTCCGATGGTCTTTTAGTACCTGGGAGACCTGATGGAATGGGAGCTTTTCTTAATGAGATGGGAAAGACCGTCATTATCCGAAACCATGAGAACAGTCCCACTCCATTGGAGAACAGTCCCTTTGGCCCCATGAATGAATTGTTGTCCAATGTAAATCTAAATAGACTCTACGACTCTGGAAGTGGAAAGAATCCAGGATTAGGAGGTACAACGACTTTGATATACAATGAGGATACGCAAGTAGTTGAGGATCAGTATATGAGTTTGGCCGGTACCTACAGGAACTGTGCCGGCGGGGTCTCACCTTGGGGAAGTTGGATCACCTGTGAGGAAGATGTTACCAAAGCGGACGGGGAGCAAATACTTAAAGACCACGGTTATGTATTTGAGGTGCCTATGGATTCCAAAGAAATGGTTACGCCAATACCTATTAAAACAATGGGGCGTTTTAACCATGAAGCAGTAGCCATTGACCCTGATTCTGGTTGTATTTATCTTACCGAGGACAGGCACGATGGACTTCTCTACCGGTTTATTCCGAAGGAGAAGGAAAATCTCTTGGCCGGTGGAATACTACAAGCTTTGGCCATACACAACAAAAAAGGCCTGGATACAAGAAATTGGGAAACGCCAACTGTTCCCAGAAATGAGCCTATGGAAGTATTCTGGATAGATTTGAACGATGTGGATTCGCCGAAGGATGACCTCAGATATCAGGGATTTGAAGCTGGAGCGGCCCGCTTTGCACGTGGTGAGGGAATATGGATGGGAACTGGGGAACTCTTTTTTGCATGTACCAATGGAGGGCCTGAAAATTTCGGGCAGGTATTCAAATACAAATTGTCTCCAAAGGAAGGAACCGAGGATGAGAAGAAAGAGCCGGCCCTATTGGAACTTTATGCAGAGTCTAACGATAAAACCGTATTGCACATGTGCGACAACCTAATAATAGCTCCCTGGGGAGACGTTCTTTTGTGCGAGGATAACGGTGAATTGAATCATATAAGAGGTATTGACAAAGATGGAAACATCTATACTTTAGCATGTAATAAAAGTTCTAAATCGGAACTTACCGGACTTGTCTTTTCACCTTCAGGAAAGACCCTATTCGTAAACGTACAGGAGAATGGTGACACGGTAGCCATAACCGGCCCTTGGGAAAGATTGGATAAATCAAATGTTTAGTGATTTAGTCAAGTGCAAAAAATAAACCTGCTTACCAGTCACTTACAGGTTTCTTTGTAGTGATTTGAATAAATGAGCACTTTTTGTCCGTAGGGCTTCTTTTGTAGAAAAACGTCTTGAGTGCTTAAATCAGTGTGGTATATACCGGTGCTTATAAGTTTTTGAGCAAGACCAAAATCGGAATCCTTCTTAAAGTTCTCAAATTTTGGGATCGCCTTACATTTGGAGATGTCGGAATTAAAAACCAATTTGAGATGCATGTAATCAATAGCATCTCCAATTTGGTAAAGCAGTAGTTTTACTCCTGAGGCCTCTGCTTCAAGGCTTTCCATATTCTTATTGACCTTCTCATTAAACTTAACATTATAAAGTAAGATTTCCTTGCCAAGTTTAGACTGAGCGGCCTTTAGTAAGGTAAAATTTTAGGTCATCCCTAAAGGGACAATATTTTAGCAATTTTGATGGGCTGACCATACCCTTTTTGGTACTTCAAGATGACAAAGACTAAATTATATCAACTAGTTTCAAGAAATGAAATCAGCAATAATGAGTAATACATTAGTATCCTTTACCGGTATTTAACTTGAGGGAATTTCAAGAATTAAGATAATCCCATTCTCGGACAGTGCCTCCATTTCCAATCTCGAAACATTAGTTAACAAAAGGGCATCCCTGGATTCCAACAAGCGCTCCTGTACCTCAAAGGCACCGTTTATTACAAAAACCAAATTCTGGTATTTTGGTTTTTGCATATCGAGCCGGGCCTCCTTTCTGCCATCAAAAACCCCAAAATGCACCCTTGTAGAATTAATTTGATAAATGGTATTCAAACGGTTGTGCACATAATCACCATATGATAAATGTTTAGGGAAAGCATTGATTTTAAACCAAATTTGAATATAATTGGCTAGGTCTGAATTACTGGAGTTGGTAATGGTATACGCCTCCCCCTGGTGAAGAGGGAACACAAGGAGCTCCTCAGGAGCTATTTTTTGGTGGTGTCCCCTGTTGAGGCATTCAAATTCGATGGTCCCGACCAAGGGTAGCAACAAAATAAGAACACTACTATCTGCCACAAAAGACCTTGTTCTACCTTGTGCCAGGGTGTCATCGTACAACATCTGTACTTCTGACGGTACTCCCTTGTTGGAAATTTCCGTCCGTAGGGTCCTATATTCTGATGTTTGGTATCTATACCTTCTATCGGCCAAAAAGATTTGGGCTCTTTCTTTTTCTATTATTTCCATCAGTTTCTTATTATGCACGGACATAGATATCATGGGTCAGGACAAAGCCTTCATCAATGCTACCGCTAACATTTGAAAGTTCTTCTTCAACCCCATCGCTAAATACGTTGTCATCTGCATGGTACGTGTATCCACCCATCCCTTTGGTATATCCATACTCGTCAGCAGCGTTCACACGCACAACCGCACTGTTTTCACCTTCCGGGAAAGCAATCTGCGTAACCAGAAGAGAGATACCGTCGTTATCGTAGATATGGACATGGATATGTGTGGAACGGCTTTGGTACCACCCTGGAAAAATAGAGGAGAATTTGGCAAGACCGTCGGTGTCAGTTAACTGTCTCCCCCTTAAAAAATGATTGTCCGAGTAGTCAACAGACTGCATCTGTGTACCACCGTATTCAGAGTAGTATCCATCCTTGTCACAATGCCAAATATCCACTATCGCCCCAACAAGGATATTACAAGAGTCGTTAACATTGCGTATGGTAATGTTAATGTCCAGGCCTATCCCTGTCCTATCACCTACTATGTTCACCCTTTCCAGGTCCTCCGGATCTTTTGTTGGAAAGGGACCTTCGGTCTCACCGGGGGTCTCAGAACAATCCCCTGATGAATCCGTGTTAGAGCTTAAGTCGCCATCACTACCATTGGATGTGGTCACTTCGTCCTCCAATAAATAATTATCACTATCCTTTGAACAGGCCAACTCGGCCAAACTTACTACTGATAGGCCGGCTAGCCCCAGCCCTTTAAGGAATACTTTGCGCTTCATAATTTTGTTTTTTAGAATTTTGGTTAAAACTATGTGTGCTAGGCTGTTGAAGGTAACTTATGAGGTGAATGCCAAAAATCTTGCGGTAAATGAAGCGAAACCGTTAAATTTTTTTTAAAAAAGAATCCCTATAGGTTTTGCTTATTGGGATGGTAAATCCTCCTATTTTAACCGTATCCCGATATACACTTTTAACCTTTCGCAGCGAAACAATATAGGAACGGTGGACTCTTTTGAACTCCCTTTCCGGTAGTTTTTGAAGTATTCCCTTCATTGTTTGGCGTACCACCAACTTGGTCATGTCATCTAAATGAATCTGTACGTAATCATCCAGTGCTTCAATCATCAAAATGGCATCAAATGCGACACGATGCAACTTAAAATCCGCTCTAACCGACAGAAAACCGTCTGTGGAATTTGCCAACTCAAGGTCCAATAACTTTTTGGCTTTTTGAACCGCAATTAAAAAACGCTCATATGAGAATGGCTTTAGTAGATAGTCTATGGCATCCACATTAAAACCATCAACGGCATACTGGCTATATGCTGTGGTAAAGATAACTTTGGTTTTCTGTTTGAGCGAATTATATAGATCCACTCCGTTCAACTCCGGCATCCTTATATCCAAAAAGAGCAAATCCACATCAAATTTATTCAAATATCGGATGGCCTTGGCCTGTTCGGTAAAAACATGGGGCAAATCAATATAGTCCACCTGCCCACAATAGGCCTGCAGGACCTCCAAAGCCAACTCTTCATCATCCAATGCAACTGCTTTTATCATACCAGTTCTATATAAAGTTTAACCGAGTGGTGTGGTGGGCTATGGTCTATCTCTAGCTCATGTTTACCGGGGTAGAAGTAATCCAGGCGTCTTTTGGTATTTAGGTTTCCACCTTCTGTTGATTCCAAAAAGGAGGACTGTTGTACGGTTATCTTATTATCAACTTGAAGTTCGACCCCATTTTCGTCCATGGAAATAAGGATGTTTATTTTGGAAGGTTTATCCGGATTCACTCCGTATTTGAAGGCATTTTCAATATAGTTCACCAAAATAATGGGCGTAATCGATTTGGATTCGGGAAGGCCATTTACCTTGAAGTTAACTTCCACGTTTTTTCCGATTCTTAGTTTCTGAAGTTCTATATAATCTACAATATACTGGATCTCATGGGCCAAAGGAACTTTTTCCGAGTCACTCTGTGTAACCACATACCGCATTATTTCAGAAAGCTTAAGCACTGCATTAGGGGCCTTTTCCGACTTTTTAAGGGTAAGCGCATAAATACTATTAAGGGTATTGAACAAAAAATGCGGATTGATCTGCGCCTTTAGGTAGTTGACCTCGGCTTTTAGTTTTTCATTTTTAATTTCCTTTACCCGGTCATCCAACCGCAATAAAAACGAGAGCAGAATGACCATGGTGAACTGAATGACAAATGTATCACGAACGTTAAAAATGCTGATAGTGGAGGGTGGTTCTGGTGGAGGGGCGGATGGGTTTCCTCTCAAGTCCATGGGAACGGGTGCTCCTGATGGGGGTGCAGAGGGTTTCCCTTTCAAATCCATGGGAATGGACGGTTCCAGATCAATACGATCCATTATGAAGGAGGGAAGGTATGATATCAATAATAGGCAAACGATCAAAGCAAAAAAATACCAATGGTATTTTTTAGTGGCATAAAAACTTGGTACCAGCCAATGATAGTTTAAGTAAAAAAACATCAACAGCAACGAATATCCCAAGAAATCCCTCTGGAATCCAGGTATGCTTAGCATGTTGTTGGATAAACCCAGGTCAGGTGAGGTTAAAATGGGAATACTAAGGATACCAAGGCCTATTAGAACGTTTATCCAAATTTTCCTGTTTTCAAACATATGTTTGTGCTCAAATTCTAAAGCTAGATAAATTTAGAAAGACAATAATAAAAAAGAGGTGAAATTAGATTTTGATGAGGCAAAAGAGGTTATCCTGAAAATGATAACAGGATATAGTTAAATTCCAAATAATCCTAAAGTGACCTTACCTTTATATAAACCTGCACGTTGAAAGACTTAAGTCGCTTCTCCAGATTCCCAACCCCGTAAATAAAATCAATTCCATTAAAATACTTGACTTACAGCCGTTGATATTTTCTTTCTTACCCAATACCCCTTTGGTATTGAGAATGAGTATTGGTGAATTAGTGATTGCCTTTTCAATTCGCATTTTAGGTTGATAAAAAGCAATAGCGATTGAATTTTAAACCCCAACCGCTATTACTTATATAGAGTTTTTGGCTTGGGTTATCTTACATTACAAAATTTCCTTTTTCCTTTTCGTCTACCCATCGTGAAATGGAAATATTATTGGAATGGTGGTAACTTGACTGATGGGCAATTATCTTATCATTTTCAATAACGATCATAAAATTCAGCTTGAAAGATGTTCTTGAACCATTATTGTCCCAAGTTATTTCATAGATTCCTGAATCTATTCGTTGCCCCTCGGTTTTATTAAGATAAATCTCGTTTTTTGAAAGGACCAAATTGTCTACTTTAAAAAGTGTTTCATAATAGTCTTTTATCTCTTCCTTATTTCGTCTTATCCTACTGGAAAAAGAAGGTACTAAGACGGCATTTTCATGATACAGGGAAAGTATACCATCAATACTTTGGGTGTTTACGTTGTGCATGAGTTTGTTGTAAACAGGAACCTGGGGGTCTGCTTTTAAATCTTCACTTTCCAATTTGAAGACCGGTTTTTCCGTAAATGAACTTTTAAACTGACCCCAGATTTCTTGGTTCGACTTGCCCAATCGCTTCATAAAAATGAACTGTATGATGGCGTGTGCAGTCAACACAATGAGCAAACCCTCAAATATTCCAAGTTTAAAAACCAATAAACCGCAGACCCCTGCTAGTATTAATGCATATCTACCTTCGGCCCTTACGTGCGAAATATTGGCAATCATTTTCCAGCCGGAGTAAACCATTATTATTCCAAGGGCATATTCTGGCAAGGTTGTGATGACAACGGGAAAAAGGACAACAAGAAACAAAAAAGCAGAAGTAAACAAATTTGACAATTTTGTTCTGGCCCCGGCCACAGTGTTTGTAGTACTTTTTGCCAGTCCATCCAAATTGGTCATACCTCCAAAAAAAGTAGCTCCTAAGTTTGCGATCCAAATGGCAAATAAACTGTTGTTGGTATTGCATTTTCTTCCTAAGGGGTCCATTTTTTCAATGGCGACATTGCTCATTACCTGCTCGATTATATCTATCGTACCCAACATCATTGCAAAACCAATCATTTTGAGAATGAAGAGCCCCAATTCTGAACCATCCATTCCCTCAAAATGTGGTAGGGGAAGTGATAATTTAAAAGGGATGGATTCTATCGTAATTTTTGGCAAATCCATTAAAAATGTCATGCCAATTGCTGTAATCATGATAATAAAATAGGGTAATGCAGGCATTTTCTTTTTGTAGAATTTATATAGTAATACAAAAAGTCCAAATGAAACAAGTGAAAGCAGTATTACTTTGTCTCTTTCAAAATTTAGCCAATCTATATGTATCCAATCACTAAAGTTATGTATCTCTCCAGCTTGTAGTTCAAACAAAAAAGGAACAAATTTGAGGGCAATTTTAAGTCCAACGCCCGCCAATAAGCCTTCTACAAGATAGTGGGGAACAAGGCGTAAAATATACTTTTCCAGTTTAAATCTCCATATGATCATTTGAAAAATTGAAGTAAGTACGATTACAAACGGCATATTTTTCATTCCGAAAGTAACCACCCCCAAAGCCAGAGCGGGCGCAAGACCCGCTGCTACACCAGGCATTCCGGTATAGTTGCCCGGTCTGACCAAATAAGTTATGAAGCTTACAATTCCGGCGAAAATTGCAGTGTACAACCCAGTCATAACAGGGTAGTCTGACATTAGGCATATACCCAATGTCAATGGAACCGCCATAACTCCTGTTACGGTTCCCGCCAAAGCATCTCTTTTGAGATACTTAAATATGTTTCTAATATTCATTTTGCTACTAAAATTGATTGTTGGAATTATCTTGTTCAAAGGCTGTTTGACACAAGATTTGAAATTGGAATCTTCGTTACATCAGAAAATTACCAATTGATATAGGGTGCAGATGTTAAACCCCTAACAATCAAGTTTTAAGCAACAATAGAGAATAAAGAGGTGTGGTTTCTGTGATAAATCCTTTGATTGAGAGTACCGTAAATCAGATCTACCACTTAAAGGAATCTTTATAAGTGTATTTTGAGCGGAAACAATCGCACTCCCTCCAGTGCCAGAGTCGGAATCCGATAATTCTATTTCAAAATCAACTTCATCAATTTCATCTAGAGATTCTTCTATTTCCGTCTGAATAAATATATTCGGATTTGTAATGCAATCAGATAAAACATACAGAAAGGAGAAAACTCCAAGAATTAAAAGCAGTAGGTCCTTATGTATGTATTTAAATCTCATAAAGAAGTCGCAAGTTTAATGCTTTTCAAACAAAAAATTGTTTTATTAAAGATTTTTTAATGCATGGCAAGGTTTCGTTAGCTTTTAAAATGAATTGATGACAGTAACCCCTCTGCTTCTGAATTTATTCATATCTGGTAGGATATTCACGCTATCTTCAAGAGATATCCTTTTTTCCAAAAGTTTTTCCGGAGACCAAATCATTTACCAAAACACCCCAACATAAAAGAATTGGATCATCAATTGGCCAATCTAAACAAGGTAAGAATCGTTGGTGTTTTTATAGATTCAAATAAAAACCTTTAAGGGAAATCCGAATAGACCAAAAACCCCCACTTCTGTCAACTTCAAAAAAAGAACCCCGTAAACACTTAAGCTAACGGGGCTTATTGCGGAGGAAGAGGGATTCGAACCCCCGGAGGTGTGACCCTCAACAGTTTTCAAGACTGCCGCATTCGACCACTCTGCCATTCCTCCAAAATAGATTTGAGCCTTTGCCGACCCCAACCTGATTTATAATATTTTTCCTTTTTCCGGGCTTCAATTGAGTTCTCCGCCCGTTCCATATAAAACTTTTGCCATGGCACATATTGCCTCGTAAAACTACTCTTCCCTGCATTGTGCTCCTTCAATCTTCTGTTAGGTTCATTTGAAAACCCAACATAAATCTTGTCATGCTCCTCGCTCCACAATGCGTAAACGTAATACATCACTCCCTCTTTTGCCGTATTCGAGAACGTGATTCGCCAAAGCGAAAACGTTCCGGGCCACTTCACCACGTTTCACGTGGTCTGCCATTCCTCCAGTACTTTGTCTTCTATCTCAGAGGGCTGCGCCCTCCGAAGCTCCGCCTCAGCGGCGCGAAGGAGGGTGCAAATATAAAAACCTTTTTCCGTTCTTTAAAGATTTGTCTCCTTTATTATTTACATTCTTCCCAGGATTACCACAGACCTCTTTTCCAATAAGCTATGGAGGGAAAAGGGGCAAAAATAAAGCAAGAAAATGTCATACTTCAGGCAACCAAAAGAGGTATATGGTATCTCTACGTTGGTCCTTGTTAAAACCCTCCAAAAGCATATCATTTTGTATCTTTAAATTTGCAAGGGACCTGAATTCTAATCAATTAAGCGAATATAGTGGAACTAATTGGCCACAAAGAGACAACAATTGCCGTATTGCCCTTTCGATTTTTAGGGGACACTATGCGTATGAATCCTATTATTAAAGGATTTACCGAGGATCTTATCATCAATTTTTCAAAGTTTATTGGACTTTCGGTGATCTCTCAATACTCAACACAATACATAGCAGATGCTGCGGATACGGGGGCCATATCTCGGTTAGGAGCAGATTACATTATAACAGGTACTTTTAGGGCCCTCGGTGATAACTTCCGTATTGGGGTACAACTCATCCGCACCCGGGACGACAAGGTGGTTTTTGCGGGCAATCATGATGAGACTTTGGAAGCTATTTTAAGTACCCAGGATGCCATAACCCAACAAATGGTAAGTGTGCTTCAGCGACAGATAGACCACGATCTGCTTTCCTACTCGTATAAGAAGTCTTCGGTGGATTTGGCCGCTTATGAAAATTGGCTTTTGGGAAAACATCTGTTAAAAAAAGGTACGGTTGAAAGCGATGCAGCGGCACGCGAGCACTTTGAGGCCGCATTGCGCATAGACCCGGGATTTGCACGGGCTTATTCCGGAATTTCCTTGTCCTATTTTAACGAATGGAGTTGCCAGCTGTGGGATCGTTGGGAGGTAAGTCAAAAAGGGGCGCATAAATTTGCGCTCAAGGCCATAGAATTGGATGAGAACGACTATATTTCCCTTGCGGTCCTGGGAAGGACTTATCTGTATTTGGGGGACTACGATAAGTCTGAACTTTTTCTAAGAAAGTCCTTGAGAATGAATCCCAACGATGCCGATAACCTTATCCAAATTGCCTTTTACCTAGCCTACTTGGGCCATACCAAAGAGGGCGAACAATTGTACCTAAGGGCCAAAACCCTGAATCCATTGCACCCCGAGGTATATCTCCCCTATGGCTCTTTTATCTACTTTGAATTGGGCGATTTTAAAAAATCCATAGCACTGGGTGAAAGAGTAAAGGATACTTCCGTTTGGACTGATTTTTCGGCCTATATGGCGGCAGCTTATTATCACCTTGCCGAATGGGATAAAATGCAACAGTATTGGCAAAAATACTTAGTACTGTTTGCGAAAAACATCAACGGAGGTAAAAGTGCCACGGACAAAGAGGCTTTGGATTGGCAAATAACCGTTAATCCATATAAGGGAAAATCCAACTTGGAACCCTTTTGGGGGTTTATGGACAAAAACGAACTCGTTCCCCAAAAACCCCGATCTTCACAACAAATCGCCACTGGAAGTTTTATACATAACGGTGAGCTATGGAACTTGGAATATGGAAACCAATCTGTTATAATAAAAGATGCCAAGGGGCTTCATGATATTGCGAAACTCCTGCAATACCCGGAAAAACAAATCCACTGTTCGGAATTAATGGGAACCATTTTGGACAGTCCGGGCGATAAAATGTTGGACTCCAAGGCAATTGACAATTACAAGAAAAGGATAAGGGAGTTACAATCACAAATGGAAGAAGCGGAAGATGTTGGGGATGGTATTTTGCACAACGAGCTTCGCGAGGAATATGAATCGTTATTGGCGTATTTATCAAAAGCCATGGGCATGGGAGGACAAGCAAGAAAAACTGGGTCTTCCTTGGAAAAGGCAAGATCTGCCGTTACCTGGCGCATTCGTACTACGATCAAAAAAATTGAAAAAGCCAATCCTCAACTGGGGAAACATCTTTCAAATTCCATAAAAACCGGCACCTTTTGCAGCTATGTTCCAGAATCTACCCATAATTGGACCATTTAAGAAACTTACGAGGAAAACTTACATTGTAAGGTGAGAACTTTTGCCTTAAGAAGTGTAAACCCTTTAAAAACAAAAAATGGAAACTATTTTACAAAACATGCCAACACCATGGGAAATATTAATCGATCCCATTTCACTTATTGTATTGGGTATGTACGGTGCCTTAATGCTGTGGGAGGCCATTTTACCCGCCAGAAAGTTGCCTCAAATGAAGTATTGGAAGCTAAGGGGCCTAACCTCCTTTGCCGTGTTTTTCTATTTGTCCTCGTACCTACCAATGATTTGGGACACCTATTTAGTAGATTATCAGGTTTTTGACATGACCGCCCTAGGAACGTTTTGGGGAGCATTTGTGGGTATTATGATCTATGAATTCGGCCTATATGTTTGGCACAGGAGCATGCATAAAAATAATGCGCTTTGGAAGGTATTTCACCAAATGCACCATAGTGCAGAGCGAATGGATAGTTACGGTGCATTTTATTTTAGCCCTATGGACATGATCGGTTTTACCTTTTTGGGCAGTCTCTGCTTGGTGGTTGTTGCTGGTTTTACACCTGAAGCTACCACATTGTTTATCCTAATTACTACGTTCCTAGGTATTTTTCAACACAGTAACGTGAAGACCCCTGCCTGGTTAGGCTATATCATCCAAAGACCGGAGGCACATACGGTACACCATGCGAAGGGCATACATGCCTATAACTATTCGGACATTCCGCTGTTCGATATCCTCTTCGGAACCTTTAAAAACCCTAAGGGTTATACTCATGAAACTGGGTTCTATCACGGAGCATCTACCAAGGTTTGGGACATGGTACGATTTAAAGATGTTAATAAAGCAAATTAGGTAGGGCATGATGCCACGAATAAACGGAAAAATCCAGGTGCAAATAGTGCTTTGCACCTGGATTTTGATTTCCTCCTGTACTAAAGATAGCATAACAACCACTCCAATAACACCGGAGCCGGTAGAGGATATTGTATTTCTTCCCGTGGTGGTGCATGTGATCCATTCGGGTGAAAACCTTGGAACAGGGCCTAACCTTTCCAAGGAGCGTATTATAAGACAAATGGAAATACTAAACGAAGACTTTAGAAGGAAAAAAGGGACTAGGGGTTACAATGACCATCCAGATGGCGGAGATACAAAAATTGAATTTGTTTTGGCGAAACAAACCCAGGATGGCAAGCCCACTACTGGTATAAACCGGATTGATACCTCTAAAGTCAAAATTCCCGATTTAGGGTATAATCAAAACCATTATGCACAATACGCCTATTGGGACCCAAGCCAATACATCAATATTTGGACCACTCCATTACCTGAATCATCTAAGTGCCTGGTCTTGGGCAATGCCACAGGGCCAAAAACCGATCTTCCAGGAACCCAATATTTAGCATTACCGGGTCCGAATGATTCTGAGGGTATATTGATCAATTGGATTCATTTTGGGGAGTCCGATATCGACTGTCATGCCAGACACGGCCGAACTTTGACCCACGAAATGGGTCATTATTTAGGGTTGCTACATACTTGGGGCGGGAAGGATTGTACTTTCAATGACTATTGTGATGATACTCCCGCTGTAGACAAGGAAGTTTTTGGTACCACCCCTTTTATTGGTTGCGCAGGAGAAAAAATAATGCTCGGAAACTATATGAACTATACTCATGATGAAGTGATGAATATCTTTACCCAAGATCAAATAGCCAGAATGCATTATGTCCTGAAAAATCATAAAGGGCGCAAAGCCTTGACACAAAGTGTTGGACTACAAAATCCTTAAAATACTGCCTAACATGTCCTGTACAAGACCAAATTATAGTCATAGCGTACCCTTGATAAGCCACTATCAGTTTGATGATGTCACGTTCGAAAGCAAATTTGAAAAAGGGAACCTCCCTCCTTCCCTTTTTACCCATGAGGCACATTTAAGATTGGCCTATATCTATTTAAGAAAATACGGGGAGAAAAAAGCTGCCGAAAAGATAAGTCATGAAATAGAACAATTTGACAGACTGCACGGTAGAGGTGATAAGTTCAATAAAACAATTACCGTTGCCGCAATCAAAGTAGTCCATCATTTTATTGGTAGATCAAAGTCCAAGGATTTCAAATTTTTTATTCAAGAATTCCCAAGATTAAAAGCGGCTTTTAAGGAGTTGTTATACGCACATTATAGTCCGGACATCTTCACATCCAAGACAGCAAAGGTTCAATTTATAGATCCCGACCTACTTCCGTTCCAATAACTGTAATGATCGGATACCATGGATTTTGTATAAATTGCAGCTCATGCAGGATCCTTTGGTAAGCATACTCATTCCCTTTAAGGACACGGCCCGTTTTCTTCCTGAATGCCTGGATTCAATTTTGAACCAGGAATATGCCCATTGGGAGGTTTTGGCCATAAACGACCATTCCACGGATGATAGTTGGGAAGTAGTAAATACTTTTGTAGAAGAGGATTCGCGAATCAACGTTTTTGAGAATGAGGGTGAAGGCATCATAGATGCTTTACGGACGGCCTATACAGAAAGTCAAGGGCTCTTGATAACACGCATGGACTCTGATGATGTTATGGGTCCGAACAAACTACAAGTGCTTGTACAATCCCTTTTGAAAAAGGGGAAAGGTCATTTAGCCGTTGGGCAAGTACGTTATTTTTCGGACAGGGGCATTAGCAATGGGTATGAACGTTATGAACAATGGCTTAATGGGCTTACCCTAAACGGAAGTAACTATTCCGAAATCTATAAGGAGTGTGTAGTCCCCTCCCCTTGCTGGATGGTATATCGTGAGGATTTGGATGCCTGTGGTGCTTTTGACGCAAACCGATATCCGGAGGATTATGACCTTACCTTCCGGTTTTATGAAAAAGGACTTGGCTGTATTCCCTGTGATCAGATTTTGCATTATTGGCGTGACTATGACACCCGCACTTCCCGAACCAGTGAGCACTATGCCCAGAATTACTTTTTGGAAATCAAATTACACTATTTCCTAAAACTGGAATATGATACCGAACGTCCCTTGACCATTTGGGGTGCAGGGAACAAAGGCAAAGAAATAGCCAAAGGCCTTTTGAAACGAAACATTGCGTTTTTTTGGCTCTGTGACAATCCAAACAAAATAGGAAAATCGATCTACGGAAAGGAAATGTTACATTACACTACATTGCAAGGTTTGAAAAACCCCCAAAGCATTGTTACCGTGGCCAATGAAAAAGCGCAAAAAATGATTCGAGATTACTTTTTGGAACTGGGACAAAAAAGCGGAAAAGATTACTTCTTCTTCTGTTAGGAATGGTTCAAAATGAGCCAAAGGAGGGTTATCCCTTTATGCTGCAAGTAATTGAACAAAAATTAAATATACCTTAAACTTTCAACTTTCAATCTTGGAATTCCTTATATTTGCCCAATCAAATTAAGGAATGCAGTTTAAGTATCCAGAACTCCTTTGGGCCCTATTTTTACTACTGATTCCGATTTTCATCCATCTTTTTCAGCTACGCAGGTTCAAGAAAACGCCATTTACCAACGTAAAACTTTTGCAGCGGGTTGTAGCGAAATCCCGCAAGAGCAAAACGCTAAAGAAATGGTTGTTGCTCCTTACCCGATTGTTTCTTTTTACTGCCTTGGTTTTGGCATTTGCGCAACCCTTTTTTGCGAAAAGAACCGCATTCCAAAAAAAGGAAATCGTTATTTATTTGGATGACTCCTTTAGTATGCAAGCCAAAAAGGAAGGGAATTCGTTGCTAAACAATGCTGTTCAGGAATTGATCAAATCCATTCCCGAAAGCCATAGTTTCACACTTTTCACCAATGAAAGGATATTTGAGGACGTTACAATTTCCGGCATTCAAAATGACCTATTGACCCTCTCCTACTCAAAAAATCAGTTGCAATTGGATGAAATTTTACTAAAGGCCGGAACTTTTTTCAACACGGACGGTGAAACCATTCAAAACATAATTGTCATTTCGGATTTTCAACAAAGAATGGCGTTGCCCCAAAAGGATTCTCTCCGCGATGCCAGAACACATTGGGTACAAATGTCTCCGGACAATTCCAAAAATGTATCCCTGGATTCGATTTATGTGGTAAATCAGGGGTCGGAGAATTTGGAGTTGGCCGCAACGCTGACCGCAGATAGGGAAACCAAAGATATCCCTGTTTCCTTTACAAATGGGGAAGACCTTGTAGCCAAAACAGCGGCTATATTTGATGACAAGGGTAAGGCCACGGTTAATTTTACTTTGGGAAAAGGTGAAATAATTCAAGGTAGGTTGGAAATTATGGATTCTGACCTTATCTATGACAACCAGCTTTTTTTTAACATTGATGAAAAAGAAAAAATAAAGGTTCTGGCCATAGGTCCAGAAGACAATCGGTATTTGAGACGCATTTATAGGGAAGATGGGTTTCTATTCACTTCCGCCACATTGCGGACCTTGGATTATGGAATTTTGGAGAATCAAAACCTAATCGTCCTCAATGAGATAAAAGAGATTCCATCTGCCTTGTCCACCAGTTTACTTTCATTTACGGACAATGGAGGATGGCTGGCCATAATTCCCGCTGCGGATATGGATGTAGCCTCTTATAATGCCTTGTCTTCCAATTATTTTTCCACGAATTACGGTCAGAAAATCAATTTAACACGGAATATTACCACTATTGCTTTTTCCCATCCGTTGTACCAAAACGTGTTTGAAAAAGATGCCACCAATTTTCAATATCCCCAGGTAAGTTCATTTCATAAGATAAACACGTTTGCTCCAACGGTTCTTAGCTTTGAAGACAATACCCCTTTTTTACTGGGCAGTAATGGGACATACTTTTTTACGACTTCGATTTCTTCGGAAAACTCGAATTTTAAGAATTCTCCTTTAATAGTGCCTACTTTGTATAATATGGGAAGTAATAGTCTAAAACTGCCCGAACTCTATATGTGGATGGACGGACGGATTCAGGTTGATGTTTCTACAGCACTACAAAAAGACGAAATACTAAAGGTGGCCAAGGATAATTACGAATTTATTCCCCTCCAAAAATCATCGGCCAATAAGGTCTCCTTAACATTTCAAGAAAATCCGGATACGGATGGAATCTATCGTATCCATAAAAATGGTGAGACCCTAAAAACTATCAGTTTTAACTACCCAAGAGCAGAAAGTGAACTGAATTATTTAGACGTGAATGTCTTGAGCGAAAGCTCAAATGCGTCTTCCATAAGCTCGTTCTTTGATGCAATGGAAAAAGACAGCAGTGTAAAGGAGCTTTGGAAATGGTTTGTTATTTTAGCACTGCTATTTTTATTGGTTGAAATACTCATCCAAAAATACTTCCCATGAATATACTTTTAAAGTCCGTTAAAATACTGGATCCCAGCAACCCAGGTCTTCATACAAAAAAGAGGGATATCCTAATAAAAAATGGCAAAATTGAAAAAATAGCGGTCAAAATAGATGCGGAAAACAAGATAAAGACAATAGCCGAAAAAAACCTACATGTTTCCCCAGGTTGGTTTGATGGTGGAGTGAATTTCGGGGAACCGGGATTTGAGGAAAGGGAAACCATTGCCAATGGTCTTTCCACTGCCGCTAAGAGCGGATTTACAGATGTAGTCCTAAATACGGGTACAAATCCGGTACCGGATGGCAGCCCTGATATTGCATTTCTAAAAAATGCAGGGAAAGGCGAGGCTACCAATCTACACCCTTTGGGGGCTTTGACCGTAAAAAGCGAAGGAAGGGATTTGGCGGAGCTCTATGATATGAAAAATGCAGGGGCCATAGGGTTTTACGATTTTAAAAAGCCACTATCCAATGGCAACCTTCTAAAAATTGCGCTCCAGTATGTTCAGAGTTTTGATGGATTGGTATATTCTTTTCCATTGGATACTAAAATTGCTGGGAAAGGGAATGTAAACGAGGGGGAAGTATCCACCAAATTGGGGCTTAAGGGAATTCCGTCCCTTGCCGAAGAGCTTCAGATAGTCCGGGATCTTTTTATATTGGAGTATACAGGAGGGAGATTGCATATCCCCACCATATCCACGGCCAATGCGGTGAAACTGATCTCGGATGCAAAAAGAAAGGGGTTAAACGTAAGCTGCAGCACCGCGGTTCACAATCTTTGGCATACCGATGCCACATTGAAGGATTTCGATTCCGATTATAAGACCACTCCGCCACTTCGCAAGGAAAAGGATATCAAGGCACTGATCAAAGGCATTAAGGATGGGACAATAGATTTTGTGGTCACAGATCATATGCCCATGAATATAGAGCGGAAAAAAGTAGAGTTTGACCATGCGGCCTATGGCACCATTGGCCTGGAAAGTGCCTTTGGGGCATTAAATTCAATTTTTGGAGCCGAGGCCACGGTCCATATATTGACCCGTGGAAGAGAATATTATGCTCTTGAAAGACCGGAAATAAAAGAAGGTGCAATGGCTTCAATCTCTTTGTTCGATCCGAATGAAACCTACATTTTTGCACGGGAACATATAAACTCTACTTCCAAAAACAGTATCTTTTTGAACAGTGAGTTAAAAGGCAAGGTTTATGGTATCATCAACAATGGACAATTGATATTTTAATTAACTTTAGATTATTAAACCAGCAACCTTAATTTTTAAAAGATGAATCAACAAACAAAAGAAGACGGAAAAACGATCGCCATAATTGCCTACATAACCATTATCGGATTGATTATCGCATTTATTATGAACAATTCCAAGAATAATCCTTTTGCTAAATTCCATATTGGCCAATCATTTCGAATTGCGGTTTTGGGAATCGCCAACTCTGTTCTAAGCACTATGCTACCTTCTTCCCTGTCCATTGTTTCTACCATAATTGGATTAGGCGTTTTGGTCCTATGGATACTTGGGCTAATAAATGCCATTAATTTAAAGGAAGAGCCTGTTCCTATAATCGGGAAAATAGGATAATCCAATTTCTGATTTTTTTACATGCCTAAGGCCCATAGGGTCTTATTTTTTAGAACTAATCCGTTGTAAAGTGAAACAAACAAACGAAGGAAAGACCACGGCCATCGTGGCTTACTTAACCATGGTGGGGGCTTTGATCGCAATTACCATGAACGCAGAACCTAAAAATAGTTTTGCCAGGTTCCATACCAGACAGGCCTTTGGTCTCCATTTGTGTTTTTTGGGTTTTGCTCTTTTTCTGAGTGTTTGGTTCAACCCTTATGCCTGGTATGGGCTCTATATCTTTTATCTTGCACTCTGGTTTTATGGATTTTTAGGTGCCTTAAAAGGAGAGGAAAAAACGATACCGATCCTTGGTCTTTATTTTCAAAAATGGTTTACTTTTATTCCCTAGATGACGACGGCCCCCTTATCATTGGAACATCTTATTAGACCTTCTTCCATAACGGAAGGTATGGCTCCTGTACTTTTCATGTTCCATGGCTACGGAAGCAATGAAGAAGACTTGTTTTCCTTTGCATCGGAACTTCCCGAAGAGTTATGCATTATATCCGTTAGGGCTCCATATGCCCTACAACCCTTTGGTTTTGCTTGGTACGCTATTAATTTTGATGCGGAACAAGGGAAATGGAGCGATGATGACCAAGCTAGGTCTTCCCGGGAAAAAATCCTTCATTTTATTGACGAAGCGTGCAAAACATATTATCTAGATACGGATAACATAAATTTATTGGGTTTTAGCCAAGGTACTATCCTTAGCTATGCCGTCGCCCTCTCCTATCCCGAACGAATAAAGAATGTAGTTGCCCTTAGCGGATATATCAACCAAAACATTTTGGCAAAGGGCCATGAAAATAAGAAATTTGATCACCTAAAAATTTATGCATCCCACGGACAAGTAGATCAAGTAATTCCACCGGAATGGGCCCAAAAAGTGCCAGGATTTTTGGAAAACCTTGGGATAGAACATATGTATGAGGAATTTCCCGTGGGACATGGGGTGTCTCCCCAAAATTTTCATTCATTCAGGAAATGGTTGGGTGAACGAGTCTAAAAAGTACTTGAATATAACAAGTGATTGGATAGCGTGAAGTCTATTCCCATATCATCCTTTAGTTCATACTCCAAAATTATTTCCCCCCAATGTTTACCATCGGTAAACTCTGCCAAGATCCAACGATGGTTCAGTACATTGATTTTGTTGATTTTGAAATCGCCCTCCATACCTTCATAAGGTATCAACGGATTATCGCCTTTTCTTTCATTGGTCTCCAATAATTTATCGGCAATATAGCGCTCCGGATTCACAAGATTTAAATGGTCATAGTACTCCAAGGCATAATCATTGTTCTCCAAGGAAAAATGTTGTACATCAAAAATTTTAATATTCAATTTCTGAAGGGAATCCTGGAGCCGTGCGGTCTCTGTCTCCAACTTTTCAATTTGGGTATCCTTGGCCTTCTGCATATTTCGGCTGCTTACAAAAAGATACAGACCGATTAGGGCCATAAAAACAAATAAGTAAAGAAAGATTTTATTTTTCATCCTCAGGGTTAAAGGTTTACGACCAAATTGTCATAGGCCAAAAGTACGCCTTTTGGTAATTTTTTTTCCACATCTTCATGAAAACCCAATAAATGACTTATATGGGTTAAATACGTTTTTGGGGCACCCACCTTTTCCGAAAAAGAAATAGCTTCCCGCAAGTTAAAATGGGAATGATGGGGTTCTTCCCTAAGGGCGTTCACTACCAAAACTTGGGATCCCCTTATTTTTTCCAACTCTTCATCGGCAATGGTCTTAACATCTGTCAAATAGGTAAAATCATTTATCCGATACCCCAATACGGGCAGCCTATTGTGTTGCGCCTCAATGGGCATAACCATAGTATCACCAATTTTAAAGGGCTTATCTTTTTCTACAAGGTTAACTTCAACCGCCGGAGCACCAGGGTATCTATTGGCATCCGCGAAAATATAATCGAACCTTTGCTTCAGGGACGCTATTACCCGTTCGTGGGCATAAATTGGGATATCCCCCTGTCTAAAGAAAAAAGGCCGTATATCATCTATACCGGCCGTGTGGTCCGCGTGTTCATGAGTGAAAAGAATACCGTCCAATTTGGAAACTTCATGGGTGAGCATCTGCTGCCTAAAATCAGGGCCGCAGTCTATAACAAAACTATAATCGCCCCAAGATAAAAGCACGGAGACGCGCAGTCTCTTGTCCTTGCGATCTTCGCTAAGACAGACGGGATGGTTACTCCCGATTACCGGGATTCCCTGAGATGTTCCCGTGCCTAAAAACGTAATTCTCAACGCTTGGTCTATTTATTTCAAATTTATAACTTATTTATTTATTAGATTACCCATTCTTTTTAACTTTGTTTAAAGCAAAATCCTTAAAATGGCATCAGTTCTAAAACGGGACACCGCATTTGAGAATATACCTTCCATAAAGGCCAAAACCCTTAGAATCAATTTGAACCCGGATATTTACGGAACCTTTGCCGAGATAGGTGCTGGCCAGGAGACGGCACGGCACTTTTTCAGATCAGGGGGTGCCTCAGGCACCATTGCCAAGGCCATGAGTGCCTACGACAAGGATTTTAGTGATGCCATTTATGGAGATGAAAAGGATGGTAGATATGTGACCCAATCTAGGCTCAAAAAGATGCTTTCGCATGAGATGCGACTTATGGAGGAGCGAATTAGTCGCGATACCCATCCGGAACGTTTGTTTTTTTCCTATGCCAATACTGTTGCCACAATAGATTTTTCAAAACGCTATAAAGGGCATGGCTGGGTAGGTATCCGATTTCAATTGGATCCAAACCAAAAGGAATTTGATGAGATAATCCTGCACATACGCTTTAAGCAAAATGAGGCGCGGTTGCAACAGGAGACCTTGGGCATAGTTGGAGTCAACCTTATTTATGGGGCGTTTTACAAATACCATAAACCGAGGAAACTTCTAAAATATTTATACGATCATATTGACCAGGATACCATTGAAATTGATATGGTGAACTTTTCTGGCCCAAGTTTTAAAGGGGTGGATAACAGACTTATGAGCTTACAACTCATACGAAATGATATGACGGATGCCGTAATGTTCGGACCGGATGGCAACAATCTTCTGCCTGCCGCAATCCTTTATAAAAAGAATATTTTGGCATTGCGGGGAAGTTTCCGACCTGTGACCAAGGTAAACATGGATATGTTTGAAAAATCCTATGATATCTTTGTTAGGGATCCAGCCGTAGATGTTGATAAAGCCATTGTAATATTCGAGATTACACTTTCCAACCTTAAGGCCTCCGGAGAAATAGATGAACAGGATTTTATGGATCGTGCCGAGTTGTTATGTTCTTTGGGACATACCGTGATGATATCCAAATTTCAGGAGTACTATCGTCTAGTGGAATACCTTAACAGTTATACCAAAGCACATATTGGTTTAACCATGGGTGTAAACAACCTAGTGGATATTTTTGACGAAAAATATTATAGACATTTGAGTGGTGGTATCTTAGAAGCTTTTGGAAAGCTATTTTTCAAAGAACTGCAGGTCTATCTTTATCCCATGAAGAACGCCGAAACTGGCCAGATTATGACCAGCAACAACATCAAGGTACACCCACGAATGAAAGAGTTGTACAAATTCTTCAAGTATAATGGGAAGGTTATGGACATTATTGACTACGACCCGGAAATCATGCATATTTTCTCCAGGGATGTACTAAAAAAGTTGATCAACAACGAAGAAGGTTGGGAGGATATGCTACCTGAAGGAATTGCCGAAACGATAAAGGATAAAAATTTGTTTACCCGTAAAATGGTAAAACAAAAGGAAGAGGCCAAGACATAACAAAGGCTTTTGAATAACAACATCCCTTTCAGTTTATAAAGGAATGTAATTTTCTTTTCCCACAACTCAAACCAGTAAATTAACTCTACGGTTCCAAAAAAATATAATCGGAAAAGCATCCAAAAACCTAAAACAGAAAACCAAAGGGCATGTTTTTCAGGTCAATATTTTGATGCTTACATTTCATATGGGCAACAAAAAAGCCCTTATTCAAGGGCTTTAAGTCTCTAGGAGAATCAGCCGTCCAGTAGCTGGGCCGCATGGTCCTTTGTCTTCACCTTATCTATGACCCTTGAAATATTTCCCTCCTCATTGATTACAAAGGTTTTCCGGTGTATACCATCGAATTCGCGGCCCATAAACTTTTTAGGTCCCCAAACTCCAAAAGTATTGATAACAGTGTGATCTTCGTCCGCCAATAAGGGAAAAGGGAAGTCGAATTTTTTCTTGAAATTGGATTGTTTCCTCTGTGAATCCTCACTCACCCCCAAAAGTTCATACCCTTGGGCCTGTAGCTCGGCATAGTTGTCCCTCAAATTGCATGCTTCCGCCGTACATCCAGGGGTATTGGCCCTTGGATAGAAAAAAACGATCAGTTTTTTCCCTTTGTAATCGGATAAATTAATAGTATTGCCATCTTGATCTTTTGCTGCGAACAAGGGAACTTTATCCCCTACCTGTAATGTGTTCATCTAGTAAGTAATGTATTTGTGTTTAAATATTTTTAAACAAAGTTAAACAAAAAATGACGAAAACGGAAAAAGTAAATTTTGCTATAAACAAACTTAAGGAGCTATATCCTACCATACCGGTTCCCTTGGAACATAAAGATCCCTATACCCTGTTAATAGCGGTTTTACTATCAGCTCAAAGTACAGATGTACGAGTAAACAAAATTACACCTTTGTTGTTCAAAAGGGCAGATAACCCTTATGACATGGTAAAATTGACCGTAGAGGAAATTCGCGAAATTATAAAGCCCGTAGGGCTTTCACCTATGAAATCCAAAGGGATATATGGGCTTTCCCAAATTTTAATCGACAAATACCAAGGACAAGTTCCAAGAAACATCCATCTTTTGGAAGAGCTTCCTTCGGTGGGGCATAAAACGGCAAGCGTAGTAGTGTCCCAAGCCTTTGGAATACCGGCTTTTCCTGTTGATACGCATATTCATAGGCTCATGTACCGGTGGGGATTTTCCAATGGAAAAAACGTGGTCCAAACAGAAAAGGATGCTAAAAGATTGTTTCCCAAAGAATTGTGGAACAATTTGCACTTACAGATCATTTGGTACGGTCGTGACTATTCTCCAGCGCGAGGCTGGAATCTGGAAAAGGATGTTATAACCAGAACAATTGGAAGAAAAAAAGTTTTGGAAGAATACTATAAAACTAAAAAGACCCGCAAGTAGCGGGCCTTTATCTAGTTTAGAATGTTTTCGAACGTCAGTTCTTTGTGCTTTACTACATGTAGGGCTTTGGAATAATCGAGTAAAAACTTTACCGTTTCCGCGCAAGCCTCAACAATGCGATAATCTTTTTCGTGTTTAGAGTAGATTTTTTCCATATTAGATGTATTGTTATCATAAATAACGCAACTAAAATGGAAATATTGTTTAAGCTGTCCTAAGTCTATTGATTAGTGAGAACAATGTTGTGCTTATCTATAATTTTTCGAAGGTTTATCAATGCATAGCGCATCCTTCCCAATGCAGTGTTTATACTTACACCTGTGTTTTCGGATATTTCCTTAAAACTCATATCCTTATAGATGCGCATGATTAAAACCTCCTTTTGGTCATCTGGCAATTCCTCTATAAGATGTCTTAGGTCCGATGTAATTTGATCCTGTATAATTTGCTTTTCAGCATTTAGTTTGTTGTCCCCTATTACAGAAAAAATATTGAAGTCGTCACTCCCTTCGAACATGGGCATTCTTTTATTCTTCCTAAAGTGATCAATTATAAGGTTATGGGCTATGCGCATTACCCAGGGCAAAAATTTACCTTCTTCACTATATGTCCCTTTTTTAAGGGTCTTGATAACTTTTATAAAGGTATCCTGGAAAATATCCTCGGTAATGTCCCTGTCCAGCACTTTTGAGTAGATAAAACTGGTAACGCGTTGGTTGTGACGGTTGATCAATATTTCCAGAGATTTCTCATCTCCGCTAATATAGTCTCTTACTAGTACTGAATCTTCTATTTGTAGTTCCATAAAGATTGATTTTTTGGTTAAGATTAGGGGCTTCCGAGTGGTAAGCTTCTAAGTTGTTAGATTAATTAGTTTGAGTGTTTTTGATTCTTGTTTTTAATTATGACCTAAAACTAGATAAATCGGCTAGAGCGTAAAAAACTATGTTGTCAAACACGCTCATTTTGATGTGAAATCGCATTTTTTTGGTTTTGGCCACAATAAAACCAAATATTAACAGTTGCACGATCAAAACACACTGGGAGCGGCGACATAAGTTTCCTAAAGGGATAACAAGGGGAATGGGCAGTTTTAGGAACTGCATCAAAAGAAAAACCCCCAAGGCAAAAAGTCCTTGAGGGTTTTATATGTTTGTTTATTCTACTTAGTTCATATTACTTTCGAACGATATTCCTTTTGCCTTTGTTATTTTTAACGATTTGGAATAATTTAATAAGAATTCCACTGTTTCGGGTTTGGCTTTAACAAGTTTACACTTGTTGTGGTTTTTTGCGTAAAGTTTTTCCATGTTATTTTCCGTTTGTTTCAATAGAGAACGCGGCGGAAATAAATATAGTCAATACGCTCGACCTACGGCCTATTAATTCGTTAAAACAATGTTATTCTGGTCTATCAGCTTCCTCAGGTTGATAAGGGCGTAACGCATACGGCCTAAAGCGGTATTAATGCTTACCCCGGTATTTTCCGATATTTCCTTAAAACTCATGTCCTTATATATACGCATGAGCAATACCTCCTTCTGTTCGTTTGGAAGTTCTTCTATAAGCAAGGTAAGGTCGCTATCAATCTGGTCTTTAATAATCTGTTTCTCAATATTTAGTTTTTCGTCACCGATTACAGAGAAAATATTGAAAGTATCGGCTCCTTCGAACATAGGCAACCTTCTGTTCTTTCTAAAATGATCGATGATGAGGTTGTGCGATATGCGCATTACCCAGGGCAAAAATTTGCCTTCTTCACTATAGGCACCTCTCTTTAAAGTTCTGATCACTTTCATAAAGGTATCCTGAAAAATATCCTCGGTCACTTCCCTATCGTTTACCTTGGAATATATAAAACTACTAATGCGCTGGTTGTGACGGCCAATTAATGCAGCTAGAGCTCTTTCGTCTCCGTCAATGTATCTTTTAATGAGTAGGGAGTCTTCAACTTGATGTTCCATAACGACTACTTTTATTAGTTAAAATTAGCGACCTATTTGGGGAAAAGGCCTTGTGGGTTATTATTCTAATTCTAAAAAAGTAGTGTTGTTGCTATAGGCGTTTTAACATTTTGTTGAGTTCAAATATAGAAAAAATTAAGTGACCGAAAAAAAAATGTGCCGTCATACACACAATTTTTGATACAGAGTATACAATATTGGCGATTGAAAAATGCATGTCTTATCTTTATGGTCCTAAAAATAAATATGGCAACTCTTTTAGATATCAACCCAAAGGAAAACATCATTATCAAAGGTGCCAAGTTGCACAATTTGAAGAATATAGATGTTGTAATCCCTAGAAACAAGCTAGTTGTAATCACTGGTCTTTCCGGTTCCGGGAAGTCGAGTTTGGCCTTTGATACGCTATATGCGGAAGGCCAACGAAGGTATGTGGAAAGTCTTTCTTCCTATGCACGCCAGTTTTTAGGAAAATTGGACAAGCCCAAAGTGGATTATATCAAAGGGATAGCCCCCGCAATTGCCATAGAGCAAAAAGTAAACTCAACCAATCCCCGGTCTACCGTTGGCACCACTACCGAAATTTACGATTATCTTAAGTTGTTATATGCCCGTATCGGCAAGACCATATCACCAATTTCCGGGAAGCAGGTCAAAAAAAATACGGTTACGGATGTCATACAACACATAAAAGGGTATGCCGAAGGTGAAAAACTTTTGCTATTGGCCCCTGTACAAATTAAACCCGATAGAGATCCCATAAAATCGCTCCAACTTTTTTCCAAACAGGGATATGCCAGGATAAAATACAAGGGAGAAGTTATTCGTATAGATAATGCACCCAACGATATTGGCCGGGAATTCCATTTGGTAGTGGATCGTATTATCACAAAAGACGATGAGGATTTTTACAATCGGTTGGCCAATGCTGTGGATACCGCTTTTTTTGAAGGTAAGGGTGAATGTATCATTGAAGAACTGGTCACGGGAAAACAAACGAAATTCAGTAGTAACTTTGAACTGGATGGTATGCAGTTCCTGGAACCCAATGTACATCTGTTCAGTTTTAACAATCCTTACGGAGCCTGCCCAAAATGTGAAGGATATGGTGACGTAATCGGTATAGACGAAGATTTGGTGGTTCCCAACACCTCCTTGTCCGTTTACGAAAATACAATCTTTCCCTGGCGCGGAGAAAGTATGGGTTGGTATCGGGACCAGTTGGTGAATACGGCCTATAAATTCGATTTCCCAATACACAAACCTTGGTTTCAATTGTCCGAGGAACAAAAGCAATTGGTCTGGGACGGGAACGAACATTTCACCGGGCTCAATAAATTCTTTGCCCAGCTTGAGGAGAAAAGCTATAAAATCCAGAATAGGGTAATGCTTTCCCGATATCGTGGCAAGACCAAGTGTAACGTCTGTAAAGGAAGGCGATTGCGCAAGGAGACCGATTATGTAAAAGTAGACGGAAAATCGATTTCCGACCTCGTGGAACTATCCATAAAAAATTTGGCCATGTTCTTCGAAGGATTGGAATTGTCGGAGCACGATCAAAAAATTGCTTCCCGTTTATTGAAGGAAATCAATACCCGTTTGGGTTTTTTGGACAAGGTAGGCTTAAGTTACCTTACACTTAATCGCAAATCGAACACCCTTTCCGGAGGCGAAAGCCAGCGCATCAACCTGGCCACTTCGTTAGGAAGCAGTTTGGTGGGATCCATGTATATTTTGGATGAGCCCAGTATTGGACTGCATCCCAAGGATACGGAAAATCTGATTGAAGTACTGAAATCCTTACGCGATTTGGGCAATACTGTCATCGTTGTAGAACACGACGAGGATATTATGAAAGCTGCTGATGAAGTCATTGATATTGGTCCAGAGGCCGGCACTCATGGCGGTGAAGTAGTGGCTTATGGTCCTTTAAGTGAGATACTGAAATCACAATCGCTTACCGCTAGCTACCTAAACGGTTCCGAAGAAATATCGGTACCCAAGGAACGGAGGACCTCAAAAAATCATATTGAAATTAAAGGAGCACGTGAAAATAACCTCAAAAACATTGATGTTACCTTTCCCCTAAATATGCTCACTGTGGTTACTGGTGTTTCGGGAAGCGGCAAAAGTACTTTGGTGAAAAAACTACTGTACCCCATTGTTCTGAAGAAAGTAGGCGGCTATGGCGAAAAAGCGGGGCAGTTTACTTCGGCCGATGGGAAATACCAAAGCATTAAACATGTGGAATTTGTAGATCAAAATCCTATTGGTCGTTCATCACGTTCCAATCCGGTAACCTATATCAAAGCATATGACGACATACGATCTTTGTTCGCTACACAAAAATTGAGCAAGATTCGCGGATATCAGGCCAAGCATTTTTCATTTAATGTGGATGGCGGCCGCTGTGAAAAATGTAAAGGAGAAGGTGAAATTACCGTAGAAATGCAATTTATGGCCGATGTGCATTTGGAATGCGATACATGTGGCGGCAAGCGATTCAAAAAAGAAGTGTTGGAAGTAAAGTTTAATGATGCATCCATTAGTGATGTCCTAAACATGACCATTGACGATGCCATTATCTTTTTTGAGCATGGAAAGCAGACAAAAATCGTTACCAAATTAAGGCCTTTACAGGATGTGGGGTTGGGCTATGTGACCTTAGGGCAGTCTTCCTCTACCCTTTCCGGTGGAGAGGCGCAACGGATTAAACTAGCTTCTTTTTTGGTAAAGGGAACGACAAAGGATAAGGCCTTATTTATTTTTGACGAACCTACAACGGGACTTCATTTCCATGACATTAAAAAATTATTAAAATCTTTTGATGCCCTATTGGGCCGTGGCCATTCCATTGTGGTCATTGAGCACAATATTGAACTCATAAAATGTGCCGATTACATCATTGACTTAGGACCTGAAGGTGGAGAAAATGGTGGTAATCTTATGGTTCAGGGTACGCCAGAGGAAGTAATACAGGGTAAAAAGTCCTATACCGCGAAGTACTTAAGAGAGAAATTGTAAGTTGTGAGTTAGGAACGAAGAAGTCATTCCAATAGTGAAATCTTGCAGCTTTTATATCTCCTTCTTGGAAATAGATTAAAGTTCCACATATTCCATCAAACTTTATCTTATAATGGTACGTTTCCCTTCTCAATTCTTCGGGATTTTTTTCATTGATTTGAATTCTAGCTAGGGAGAAGTAAGCCTTACTTTTTTAGTAATTAAACTTGTCGACTTCACACCAGATCTTCGCTATTCTGTTTATTATCATTTTAAAAAACTGATAATTAGTAAGTTACATTTTTATCAATTTTTTGGCACGCTGTTTGATTTCTCCTAAGCGGAATGCAAATAGTTGCTTCCGGAACCACCCGTCAGCAGACAGGTTTAAAATCGCATATCATGAAACAGTTAGTACTCTTATTTACAGCCCTTGTCTTGGGAACCACGGGTACCCAAGCTGTAAGCACGGAAAATAACACTGCCATAAGCAGTGCCTACCGATTCAATAACTCCTTCATCTTTGTAGAGAATGGAATTACATTTTCGGTTTATCCAGATGGCGAATTTGATTTTTATATAGATAACCGCGCTAATTTTGGTGCCAATGTCAATATCGGTCGTTCCAATTTCACCTTTAACTCAGGATTCGATTACAATCCCTTTGTTCAGTATGATGATTACGGTGCAGTGATACAAGTGGAGAACGTTCCTGTTTTTTATGACCATTATGGACGTGTTGCACAAATTGGTAACATTTTTATAAACTATCGCAATGGGTTTGTATCCCGATTAGGTGGTATGAATATCTTTTATAATAATGGTGTATACGCCTACCACACCGGGTTTATAAATGTATATAACAGACGTTACATCTTTAGACCTTTCCACAGGTTCTTTGTAAGGCCAGCATTAGGATTCTGTTTGGTGTATAATAGACCGTATAGAAGGTTTTATAGCCCTATTCGATACACCTGGTACAGACCATACCGATATAATAAGCGTAGGGCCTATGCCAGAATTGGAAGAGAGCATAGATACAACCGTATCCGTAGGGAACGTGCCCGCGTCTATAGAAATGACAGAAGGGTAGCTGTACGCCAGAATAATAGTAGGAGAGCCGATGCACTACGTACGGAAAGAGGTGTTACGCGAAGGAACAACAATGTGGCACGAACCAATCGTTCGGTAACGCAGAGAGGTAATGTTTCCCGAAGCAACACTAGAAGAGCGGAAACCGTCAGAACAGAAAGAGGTGTTACACGAAGAGGTAACCTTTCCCGAAACGATGGTAGAACGGTACGTAGGGATGCCGCAATACGTTCCAACAACACTAGGGGAACTGCGGTAGATCGAACTCGAAAAATAGAGAGTCGTAACGTCCGTAAGGCAGATGCCAGACCTGCAAGGCAGAGAACGGTTACGCAACGTTCTACAACGGTACGCAATCCTAAGCGGAATGCAGTTACCAAAAGGACGGTAACCCAAACACCTAGGAGCAGAACGGTAACACGTAATACCAAGACCTATAAGAGCCCACAAAGGGCAACAACAAATAGGTCGGTACGAAAAGTGGCACCGACAAGGAATAGAAGTACTAGTGTTGCTACCCGTAGTAACTCAAGAAAAAAAGTAAGTAAGGCTCCTTCTAGAAGCACAAGGAATAGCGGAACTAGATCGCAATCCAGAAGTTCCAGAAGGCAATAAAAATAGTTTTTAGGTTGGTTAGTTGTTTAGCCCCGTAGTTGGATTCGTCCACTGCGGGGTTTTTTCAATTCAGTCCACTTGCAGAAAACAGGCCAAATTGTATAAACAGATTGGTTCTTATTCTTTAGGGGAAGCCTTTCCCAAAACTCTAGAAATCAAATTAAAAACGTCTTCGGACAATTTAAACCGATAAAGCACAGCTGTATAAATGGCCGTGATAAGTATACTCTTGAGTACAATATTTAAAATGGGGTGAAACGGAAATTGGACAAAATAAAAACCTAAACCTATGAGTAGTAAAAGTGCCAATACCTTGAGGGTTTCCGATGTAAAAGGTTGAATATTAAATTTGGATTTTACATAAAGTAGTTTGATCGTGTTGTAAAGGAAAATGGCCAAAAAAGTACCAAATGCAGCTCCTTCAATACCATAGTTCGGAATGAGCCATAGATTAAATACAATTATAGAAACTGCGAGAAACACGCCCATAACCAACAAAGTGCGGTAATATTCCGAGTTGTACAGAATTGAATTGTTATTCCCTAAAACCGAGTCGTACACTTTTGCTAATCCAACAAAAAAGACAATGAGGAAGCCATCACGGTATTCTTCCGGAAGCAACAGGTACAAGTCCTTTAAGTTGAGTACGATAAGCAAAAACAATAATCCCGAAACGATAAAAAGCGTTAAAGAGCTTTTTTGATAGAGCGTTTTTAAGGTAGGAATATCATGTTTCGTCAACAATTCTGCGGTAATGGGATAGGTAATTTGATGCATTGATCGAGAGGGAACGATTATGGTTGTCGCAATATAAACAGCCACTCCATAATAGGCCACATTTTCAATTTGGATAAACTGATTGATCATAAACTTATCAATTTCCAAAATGACTATAGCCGCAGATCCACCTAAAATAATTAGGGCGCTATAGTTAATAATACTTTTGGTATTTGATGGTAGATTAAAAGTCAATGTGGGCATCCGCAGTCGATAGGCATATATCTTCATGAGAATTGTCCGTAATAGATAAAGCGCAACCAAAGCTTTCAAAAAAACAGGTACTGATATGAATTCAAAATGGACCAAGACCAAGAGAATCATAACCACAATACGATTGAATACTTCTTTCATAAAATTTCCAAAGACCGATCTCATTTGGACCTTGGCCCAAGCATAGAATATTTCAAAATACGCCATCGCCATCCCGATCAAAAAAATATACCAGACATATTCCCGGACCATAGGGTTTTCCAGAGACAAAAAATTGCCAATGGTATCATAGGCCAAAAAGGAAATAGCAGCAATGGGAAGTACCATCAACAGGGGTAAAAATAGCATGAGGCTCAGGAAGCTATCGGAATTTTTCCGGTCAGAAAAGGTACTGTAAAACTTAACCAAGGTATTGGGTACACCAAAGGCCAATAATGGCATTAAAATAGCCGAGGTGGAGAGGATTACCGTTACCAGTCCATAGTATTCGTCGGATAAAAATCGGGTGTATAAAAAGAGGGTGTTTATGGCAGCTATACCAAATCCCAGATAGGTAATCACGGTGTTGCTCAATGATTGTTTTAATACTATACCCATCAGAGATATTCGGACAGTTGTTCGGTAAGCGCCTTACGACTATACTTTTCCACGTCTTTTGAAACCACATTCAATTTTCCTTGTTGATATGCGGCAAACCATTCTAAAAGTACATTTTTTAATTGGGAATTATCCTGATAGTCAAACACCTTGCCCGAATGTGTCTTCAAAATAATGGTACCTGCCTCCCAATTATTGGGGCCTAAGGCCAAAATAGGCCTTCTAGCGGCCATATATTCAAACAATTTCCCTGGAACAATGCCTTTGGTATCTTCCGAATCAATTTCAACCAATAGCAGAATTTGAGCGCGTTGTTGCCTGCGAAGGGCCTGGGCATGGGATACGTATCCTTTCATTTGAATATATGGGGCCAGTTCGTTTTTGTAAAGATTATCCATAACGTCCTCACTCACTACCCCGATAAACTCCAATTGTAACTCCTTTCTAAAAATTTCGTCTTCCCGGGCAATTTCCGATAGTACTTTCCATAGATTGTTTGGACTGCGACCCGAAAGTAGAGATCCAATATGGGAAATGGTGAATTTATCATCCAAATCGGCACCTCCCTTGTAGTCAGAATCAAAGCCATTGGTTATTAATTCAATAGGCTTATCCGTTAGGGTCTGGAATTCCTTTCGTGTGGTATCGCTTGTAGTAATCAACAAGTCCGCCCCGTTAAGTACCAAGCGTTCCAAAGCTTTATGCTTTTTTTGGGAGGATTTGGTGAGTCTGAGCTTTTTGTGATAACCAATGGAGGTCCAGGGATCTCGGAAATCAGCAATCCATTTCACTCGGTGTTGTTGCCTTAATTGCTGTCCGATTAAATGAACGCTATGTGGTGGCCCCGTGGTGGTGACCGTTTTGATGTTTTGTTTTTCAATAAGTTCGGAAAGGTAAGATACCGAAGGTTTTACCCAATATTTTCTGGCATCAGGAATAAAAAAATTACCCCGAATCCATAACATGGCTTTTTCCAAGGCAGATTGATTTTTAGTCCGAATAATCCCAGAGCTGATGCGTTTGGTCTTTTTTGTGGACAAGATTTCCGCAAAACTATAGGGTTCAAAAATCGGTTTTCTATGAATTTCAATCCCATGGGGTACTTCATCCAACAAAGAGTTGTCTTGAATAGGATAATGCGGATTTTCGGGGATAAAAACAATGGGGTCTACCCCGAAATCGGGCAAGTATTTTACAAATTTCAACCACCGTTGTACTCCTGGCCCCCCAGCAGGCGGCCAATAATAGGTAATGATAAGCACCCTTTTCATGGGGTAGTTCCTTTTTCTTTCTTTCGAGAGCGCCAAAAGGTATATCCAAGCCCGCTTAAAATAATCAACCCAAGCAAAGCGGAACTTGCCAAGGTAATTTGGCCTCCTAAGGCTACTATTTTCGGCTCAAACTTGAACTCTATGGTATGCTCCCCTTCTGGGAGCATTAGCGCTCTTAAAACATAATTTACCCTAAAATGCTTTTTGGGTTTTCCATCTACATAAACATTCCAGCCATACGGATAGTACATTTCCGAAAAGACAGCGGTACCCGCCTTGGAATTTACAGAACGATATGTCAAATGGTTGGGCTCGTAATCCGTTAAGGTGATGGAAGCGATGGAATCTACCGTAAAATTGAACCGGTTGATATTAGGAAACTTGGTGGTATTAACAAGGGCATTTCTTTTGGTATCTAGACTATCCAGGTCAAGAATTTCAGTATTGGCGTCCTCTACAGGTACTAGTTTTTCTACAAACCAAGCATTGCCATTAGCATCAGGATTCAAAACAGGGTAACTCCTACCCTCTTCATCTTGTTGAATCACATATTTTATGTTCAACATATTGAGAATCCCGATATTCCCTTGAGCGATATGAAAATAGAAGAGGTCCTCCATACCTGCAGGTTTTGCCGCATGGTAGCCTGATATGGTCTTATGAAAATATGAGGTGCGCGCACCTTCAAAGCCCTGTGTTTGATCGAACACCCTAAAATGGGTGATATCCTTTAGGATTTCAGTATCCGCGGGTGATTCCTGAAATGGCCTTGTCATACGTCTTTTGGCTATAAAATTTTCTTTGTTTACATACCTGAGGTTTACCCCTACCAAGTCCGATACCATTAATGCACCGAGCAGAATAACCGCAACATTCTGCTTGATTTTTTCTTTAAGAAAGAACCATAGGGCCAAAGCGGCCAAAAACACATAGATAAGTGAGCGAAAAAGATCACTGGTGTACACCGCCTTCCTATCGGATTGGATAAGATCCAATATTTCATCTCCGTAATACCGTTTTATGGTGTCATCATGATAGCCAGAAAAATCAAACATCCCCTTTACCAAAAACAATAGGATACCTAACCCAAAAACAATAAAAAACGAAATTCTGAGTGCCTTCAACTTATCGGTCTGTGAAACCCTATTCTTAAAAAGAACTTGTAGGGCCAAAATTGCCAAAACTGGCGCACAAAGCTCCAAAACCACCTGTATGGAAGATACCGCACGAAACTTATCGTATAGCGGAAAATAGTCGATCATGAAATCGGTCAGAAAGCTAAAATTCTTTCCCCAGGACAGGAGCAAGGACAGTAATGTACCTCCTAAAAGCCACCATTTTGCCTTTCCCTTTACCAAAATGAGCCCTAGAATGAAAAGGAAAAAGATAATGGCACCAATGTACGCTGGGCCAGAAGTTCCTGGTTGATCACCCCAATATAAGGTTACCCCACTTGAAAAATTTAGGGCTTGGCTGCGTGGAATGCCCTGGTCTATCAAAAAACCGTAGGTTTTTGAATTCTCTCCCAAATTTTCTTGGGATGATCCTCCAAAAAGACGGGGAACGAATAAATTCAAGGATTCCGAAATCCCATAACTCCATCGGGTAATATATTCCTTGTCCAAACCATCCGGATTCTCTTTGGTATTACCCTGATAATCTATGGTCAATTCAGATTTTCCCCGGGTACTCCAGTCAGCGTATTGCTTTGTGGCCATAAGACTGGTAGCATTGGTGGCAATTCCCAAGGCCACAGCTACCAATAAAATTCCAATGGAAACAAAAAAGTGCTTTAGCTCTCCCTTTTGTATGGTATAGACAAGATATGCCATACCCAATATAAGAATCAGCAGCATACCATAATAGGTCATTTGGTAATGGTTGGCCACCACTTCCAAGGCCATGGCCATAGCCGTAAGGACAAAGCCCCAAAGGTATTTTTTTCTAAAAGTTAATACGATTCCTCCTAGAAGTATGGGCAAATATCCCAAAGCGTGGGCTTTGGCATTGTGTCCCACACCCAGAATAATGATCAAATACGTTGAGAAACCAAATGCCAGGGCTCCTAAAACCGCAAGGCGATAATCTACCTTTAAGCAACAAAGTAGGATATAAAACCCTATAAAATAGAGAAACAAATAGTCCGCCGGACGAGGCAAAAAGCGAATAAGCCTGTCTAGTTTTTTTATATAGTCATGTGGATAGTAAGCCCCTAATTGATATGTGGGCATCCCTCCAAAGGCACTGTTTGTCCAATAAGGCTCCTCCCCGGTGCGCTTTCTGAAGTCATTCTGTTCCTTGGCCATGCCCGTAAACTGAACAATATCCGATTGTTCTATGACCTTCCCCTGAAGGACCGGGTGAAAATAGGCCAAGGCGGCAATAACAAAAAAAACAGTTACAAAAAAATGGGTGAAAAGAGCTTTAAGCGAGTTCTTCATTGGTCAATGCGAAGGTTGATCAAGGCAAGATAATCAATCAATTTCCTCAAAGTCAATATATTCCCCTACTTTTTTGGAAGCGTTGAATTTTTTAGACGGTTTCTTGTCTATAATTATATCCCCAATAGGCTCATCTCGTTGTCCGTTCTGTTTTGCAAACTCATCAAACCTTTCCTTAAAATGGGCCTCCGTTTTTTTGGCGGCATAGCTAAAAAGTCTTGGAGCAAACATTCTGAAGAGCATCTTTACGAGATAGTAAACCAGCAGAAGTATTAAGATTACTTTTAAAAACCCCATATTATTTCAATTGTATTATATCAAAAGTACAATTCTAGCGTTGTATTATCAGGGCAAAAGTGCTAAAATAATGATAAAACCACTAAACGATATGCCCATTTAGACTATTAATCAGCAGTTCAAAGATGAAGCAACTCGTTTATTTGATTGTATTTAGCTTTTCAATTTCTACATTCTCACAATATACCGATGTTATAAACTCCAACCGGCCGGGACTTTCCGTAAGTGCCTATGCCGTGGGAAAAAATGTGGTTCAAGCGGAAATGGGTGTCTTTTATGAACAACAGGACCATAACTTGTTGAATACCCAGTCCAATATCTGGGGAACCAACATTTCCTTACGATACGGACTTTTATTTGAAGAATTGGAGCTCAATTGGGAAGGCACTTTTCAAAACCAAAACATAACCTTTGCCAATTTTGGAATCGAAGAATCACGTACCAATTTCGGTATGAACCGTTTAGGTCTCAAGTTTTTGATTTATGACCGGTATAAGGCTCCTGAGCGCAACAAACCCAATTTATACAGTTGGCGTGCCAATAATCTATTCCAATTAAAAAACCTTATTCCATCCGTTTCCGTTTATGCCGGTGCAAATTTTGTATTGGGAGACAATCCCTTTTTCGCAGGAGACCCAACTGTATCACCTCGTATTATGGTAGCCACGCAAAGTAGACTAACACCTAGGTTCGTATTGATTTCCAATATCGCCTATGACCGGATTGGAACCGATTTTCCCGAATGGAGTTATTTGGTTTCCCTCTCCCATGCCTTCAGAAATCCAAAATGGAGTGTTTTTGTAGAGAATCAAGGTATAGACAGTGACAGATATTCCGACATCCTGCTACGCAGCGGGGTGGCCCATTTGTTCAATGAAAACCTTCAGGCAGATATTAATCTTGGGGCAAGCTTTAAAAACAACCCATCCCGCATATTTGTTACCATGGGGGCATCCTATAGATTTGATTTTCACAAGGATACCTTTAAACCTATTGATGAACAAAAGGCCGGTGAAAATGGAGGCCCTATTCAAAAAAACTCTATGAAGAAAAAGGAACGTGAGGAAAGGAAGAAGCTCAAAAGAAGTAAAAAAGGAAGCGGTGCAGAGGACATCGATTTGGGGCCCACCAAAAAGCAACTGCGAAAATTGAAAAAGGAGGAGAAAAAGAAAAAAAACAGGGATGGCGGTACCATTACGTTTTAACTTTCAAAACCGCATAATTGACTACTCAATAATTTAGTAGACAGGATTTTATTACCAAGTTAAATATACCTAATATTGACCCTACAAAAACTAACGTATGGTCACCCTCAAAGAGGTAACATCAAAATCTGAATTAAGGAAGTTTGTCAAGTTTCCTTTCGCCTTGTACAAGGACTCGCAATATTGGGTGCCACCAATCATCAAAGAAGAACTGGAAACCTTTGATAAAACCAAAAATCCCGCATTCAAAACTGCTGATGCTTGGTTTTTTCTAGCTTACAAAAATCAGGAAATCGTAGGGCGCATTGTTGCTATCGTCAATTGGCTTGAAGTTAATGAACAAAAAATTAGAAAAATTCGTTTCGGTTGGTTCGACTTCATCGATGATACGGAAGTTTCGGAAGCCTTGCTGAAAAAAGTGAGTGAGATAGGCCAAGAAAATGGGTTGGAATATATGGAAGGTCCCATGGGTTTTTCCAATTTGGACAAGGTGGGCGTGCTAATTAAAGGATTTGACCATATTGGGTCAATGGTAACTTGGTACAATTATCCTTACTACGAAAAGCATTACGAAGCGGCTGGATTTATCAAGGAGAAGGAGTATGTGGAAAATAAATTCCCTGTTGAGAATGCCGACCCGGCGATTTTTACCAGAATGAACGAGCTGGTAAAGCGGAGATATGGTCTAAAAGAGGTTAATTTCACAAAAACAAGGGATATTCTTCCCATGGTAGACCGGATGTTCGACCTCTTCAACGAAACCTATTCCAAATTGTCCTCATTTACACCGGTTACCGATCTTCAAAAGGCCTATTTCAAAAAAAAATATCTCGGGTTTATAAATCCGGAATACATTAAGTTCATTACAGATAAAAAAGATCATCTAGTTGCCTTTGCTATTGTAATGCCATCGTTTTCCAGGGCATTGCAAAAGGCAAACGGAAAACTAATCCCTTTTGGACTGTTTCATCTTTTAAGAGCCAAGAGAAACAATAAAAATGTATTGTTTTATTTGATAGGAATCCATCCGGAGTACCAGAATAAAGGTGTGACGGCCATCATCTTTAATGAATACTATAAAACCTTTACAGAGAAAAACATTGAGATGTGTTATCGAACCCCGGAGTTAGCGGATAATGTGGCCATTCGTCAAATGTGGAAGCATTTCAATCCCGTTATTTATAAGCGTAGAAGAACCTATAGCCAAAAGCTGTAATAATAGAATGGAGAGGTAATCCTTCTTAAACTTTCCGGAATTTGAAAATCGAGGTACAATCTAGGGATTGTTACTCCCCCATAGCAGCAGCTACAGCTGCTGATAACTTCTTGTATGTCCCATTTTGAAGGCGTTCGCGAATAGCGGAAAAAGCGTCCAAGGTCTCATCTATATCTTCCAACGTATGCGTGGCGGTCGGAATCATTCTAAGTAAAATTAATCCTTTAGGTATAACAGGGTAAACCACTATGGAACAGAATATTCTATGATTTTCCCTAAGGTCTTTAACCAACGCCATGGCTTCAGGAATGCTCCCGTTCAAATACACTGGGGTTACACAGGTATTGGTGTTTCCTATGTCAAAACCCTTATTCTTAAGTCCGTTTTGCAATGCATTCACGTTTTCCCATAACTTGGCCTTGAGCTCTGGTTGGGTCCGCAACATTTCCAAACGCTTTAGGGCTCCCTTCACATAAATCATGGGCAGGGATTTTGCAAACATTTGGGATCGTAAATTGTATTTGAGGTAGTCTATGATTTCCTTGTCCGCGGCTAAAAATGCCCCAATACCCGCCATAGATTTGGCAAAAGTGGCAAAATATACGTCAATATCATCCTGAACCCCCTGCTCCTCACCGGCTCCCGCACCTGTAGCTCCTAAGGTCCCAAAACCATGGGCATCATCCACCAACAGGCGGAATTGATATTTTTTCTTCAAGGCAACTATTTCCCTTAGTTTGCCTTGCTCTCCCCGCATACCAAAAACACCTTCGGAAATAACAAGGATACCTCCTCCTGTCTGTTCGGCCATCCTGGTCGCCCTCTCCAGGTTCTTTTCCAGGCTATCTACATCGTTATGCTTAAACGTGAATCGTTTTCCCATATGAAGACGCACACCATCAATAATACAGGCATGCGAATCTACATCGTAAACGATAATATCATCCTTTGATACCAAGGCATCGATTGCAGACATAATACCCTGATAACCAAAATTCAATAAATATGCGGATTCTTTGTGTACGAAATCTGCCAACTCACTCTCCAGTCTTTCATGATAGTCGGTATGGCCGCTCATCATTCGAGCTCCCATCGGGTAGGCAGCACCATGTTCCATTGCCGCTTCGCCATCAATCTTCTTAATTTCCGGTAAGTTGGCCAGACCCAAATAATCATTTATACTCCAAGTAATGACTTCCTTGCCCTGAAATCTCATTCGGTTGGAAATTGGGCCTTCCAATTTTGGAAAAACGAAGTAGCCTTCCGCCTGTGAGGCCCATTTTCCCAAAGGACCCTTATTTTCTGTTATTCTATCAAATAAGTCTCTCATGTAGCTTGGGTTGATTTTACCTGCAAAAATATGGATTTTTACCTTGGATTCATAAATTTTTACAGGCAAACAAAAAAGCAATGCCCAAACGGTATTGCTTTTTTGCGCACCACCAAGATGATGCTAAAGTTATTTTATAAATTGGATTTCTTGGGTCTCCTCCACAGTGTTACTATCAAAGAAACCCTGGTCTTCCATCCATTTATCGCTGTATATCTTGCTCATATAACGCGAACCGTGGTCTGGGAAAATCATCACAATATTACTGTCCTTATCAAAAATATCCTTTTCGCTTAATTGCTTTATGGCCTGCATTACGGCACCACTGGTATAGCCCACAAACATTCCTTCTGTCCTAGAAATCTCACGTGCGGTATGGGCACTTTGTTCGTCCGTAACCTTTACAAATTCGTCAATGGCCTCAAAATCCGTCGCTGCGGGAATTAGGTTTTTTCCAAGCCCTTCAATTCTATACGGATAGATTTCCTTGGAATCAAACTCTCCCGTTTCATGATATTTTTTTAATACCGAGCCATAGGCATCCACTCCTATGACCTTAATGTTAGGGTTCTGCTCCTTTAAAAACCGCGCCGCACCGGAAATTGTGCCACCAGTACCGCTACAGGCCACCAAATGGGTTATATTTCCATTGGTCTGTTTCCAGATTTCAGGTCCTGTTGTCTTATAATGGGCGTCTATATTCAGTTCGTTGAAATATTGATTTATGTAAATTGACCCTTTGGTTTCTTCATGCAATCGTTTGGCAACCTGGTAATATGATCTAGGGTCATCCGCACTTACATGGGCCGGACAAACGTAAACTTTGGCACCCATGGCTCGCAGCATATCTATCTTGTCCCTGGAAGATTTAGAGGTTACCGCTAGAATACATTCATAGCCCTTGATAATGCTTACCATGGCCAAACTAAAACCAGTATTTCCCGAAGTGGTCTCTATTATGGTGCTACCTTCGGAAAGAATTCCCTTTCTCTCGGCTTCTTCTATGATATAGGCCGCCACGCGATCCTTTGAGGAATGGCCTGGATTAAAGGCCTCTACCTTGGCATAGAAATTACCCTTGAGCTTGGCAGTTATTCTATCTAATTTTACAAGTGGGGTGTTTCCTATGAGTTCCAGGACATTGTTACAAGCGTTGATCTCATGTTCCATAAAGGCAGTATAAGTTTTGAATCAAACGGACTATTGAAAAATCCCTAAAATTCCTGGGCAAAATTACATTTTTTTTTGAATTATTATATTTTCCCTTCCAAATCTAATAAAAAGGCATATTCCTTTGCAGTTTCCTTCAAAGCTTCAAAGCGACCCGAAGCCCCTCCATGACCTGCATCCATATTGATATTAAACAGCAATAGGTTATCATCCGTCTTATGTTCGCGAAGTTTTGCCACCCATTTGGCCGGTTCAAAATACTGTACTTGGGAATCGTGTAGCCCTGTTGTTACCAACATATTCGGATAGGCTTTGGCCTCAACATTGTCATAAGGTGAATAGGACTTCATATACTCATAATACTCCCTTATGTTGGGATTTCCCCATTCATCGTATTCCCCAGTGGTTAAGGGTATGGAATCATCGAACATAGTGGTTATTACATCTACAAAAGGTACTTGGGCAACAATTCCCTTATAGAGTTCGGGGGCCAAATTGGCCACGGCTCCCATAAGAAGTCCTCCCGCCGATCCACCCATAGCATATAAATGATCTGGAGAGGTATATCCCATTTCTATTAAATATCGTGAACAATCTATAAAATCGGTGAAGGTATTCTTCTTCTTTAAGAGTTTGCCATCCTCGTACCAGGGCCTACCCAAATACTCCCCTCCACGAATGTGAGCAAGAGCAAATACAAAGCCCCGATCCAAAAGGCTTAAGCGTACCGTCGAAAAATTGGGGTCCAGGGTTACACCATAGGAACCATAGGCATATTGTAAAACAGGCGTATCCCTATTTAACGGGGTATCCTTGTGATATACAATTGACATTGGAATTTTTGCTCCATCCTTAGCGGTGGCCCATATGCGCTTTTCAAGATAGTTTTCCTTTTGGAATTGACCACCAAGTACCTCCTGCTCCTTCTTTACCTCTTTCTCCTTGGTCTTCATGTTAAAATCTATTACCGAACTGGGGGTAGTCATGGAGTTGTATCCAAATCGCAAGGTATCCGTATCAAATTCCGGATTTCTACTCACATAGGCTGTATAGGTCTCACTCTCAAAAGGGAGGTAATATGTATTGGTATTGTCCCACCGTGTAATCTTGATCCGGTTTAGACCGTTCTCTCTTTCAGAAAGCACATAATAATCCTTAAATATTTCAATATCTTCCAAAAGAACATCCTCACGATGTGGAATAAACTTTTCCCATTTTTCGGAAGATGTATCTTCTTCGCGGGCCCTCATTAACTTAAAATTGGTTGCCTTATCCTTGTTGGTCAGTATATAAAAAGCGTCCTTATAATGAACTATTGAATATTCCAGTCCTCTTTCCCGTGGTGAAAAAATCTTGAACTCTCCATCCGGTTCATCTGCCCTGAGGGTTCTAAATTCAGACGTAAGCGTGCTATAGGAACCTATAACGATGTATTTTTTGGATTTTGTCTTGTACACATAGGTGCCAAAGGTTTCGTCCTGCTCATGAAAGACTTCTGTATCTGATGAGGACGGCGTTTCCAATTTGTGTTTTAAGATTCTGTCGGCGCGTAAGGTAACGGAATCCTTTTTCACATAGAACAACGTTCGGTTGTCATCTGCCCAAACTGATCCACCCGTAGTATCTTCAATTTTGTCTTCATAAATCTCTCCGGTCTCCAAATTTTTGATTCTCAGGGTATACTGCCTTCTAGAAACTGTATCTACCCCAAAAACGGCCAATTTGTTATCTGGGCTAATACTAATGCCTCCTATGTTGAAGTAATCATGGCCTTTGGCCATTTCATTGCCGTTGAACATAATTTCTTCCGCAGCATCCAAGGAACCTTTAAATCGACTATAAATTGGGTATTCCTTGCCTGTTTCATAGCGGGTAACATACCAATAGCCATTCTGCTTATAGGGAACCGATGAATCATCTTCCTTTATCCGTGACTTCATCTCGTTGAACAGCTCTTGCTGAAAATCCTTGGTATGTTGGGTCAATTTGGTATAGTACTCATTTTCTTGCTCCAAATAATCGATTACGTCCGTATTGTCCCTTTCATTGAGCCAATAATAATCATCTATCCTAACTTCACCATGCGCAACCAATTCCTTATGTATTTTTTTGGCTACTGGAGCTGTTGTATCCGTCATATTTTTATTTTGCTGTGTACAGGAAATGGCAAAAGTAACATATCCCAAAAAAACTATTGAACGTTCCACTTTGTTAAACATGCAAATACAGTTATTTCGCACAATTTAGTAATTTTGAAGGTAACTAATCTAATTAACACAATATGTTTGGAGATATGATGGGTATGATGGGGAAACTCAAGGATACCCAAAGAAAAGTAGAGGAAACCAAAAAACGATTGGATACGGTAACATTGGAAGAAAGCACCACTGATGGACTCCTAACGGTAGAAATTACCGCCAACCGAAAAATAAAGAAAATACAGGTTGATGATAGTCTGTTACAGGACAAGGAACAATTGGAAGATTATCTTATCCTTACGTTGAACAAGGCCATTGAAAAGGCCACCCAGGTCAATGAAACGGAACTGGCCGCCGTGGCCAAGGAGGGTATGCCAAATATTCCAGGGATGGACAGTTTCTTCAAATGACTTGACCCCGCGAAAAAAAGAAGACCATTAGGTCCACAGTCTAATTTTGTTCTTCAAAAATTAATTGTTCGTATCGCTTTTCAGATACAAAAGATGTAACTTTAGGAAAAGCTAAATGTAAATGGTTGCAATTGAAAAAAACAATGGGGACGGATACCGATTTATTTTGAAATCAGAAAGTGGACAAACCCTTTTGAGCAGCATTCCATTTCCAAATGAATCCGAAGTCCAAAAATCCTTGCAAACACTTAAAAACTTAAAAAAGATTCCAATCGGTTTTGAAAGAAAGACCGACAATGAAGGTAAATTTCTTTTTAATATAAAGGACGATACTGGAAGTCTCATTGGACATAGCGAGCTTTATACTTCCGAGGCCGGAATGGAAAATGGAATAAAAAATTTAAAAAATCGCATTTACAGGCTTTCCGATTTGGGCGAACTATAATGCTTCCAAAATGGATAAAAAGATGTGATGCATCTCATCCGTATAGTCCAAATGGGTAACCATTCGTAATTTTCCCTGACCCATGCCGATGATATACACATTTTTCTCCTCCAGTCTTTGAACAAATGTTTCTGCGGACATTAGATTCTCATTGATCTCAAATATGATGATATTGGTTTCTATCGGCTCTATTTTTTTAATATAGGGTAGTTTTTGCAGCACTCCCCCAATTACTTTGGCTTTGGTATGATCCTCTGCTAATCTATCCCTGTGATGATCCAAGGCATAATTGCCGGCTGCAGCCAAATAACCGGCTTGGCGCATTCCTCCACCCAATATTTTACGAATACGCAGGGCTCTATCTATTTTTTCCTGACTACCTACCAAGACCGAGCCAACAGGACAGCCTAAACCTTTGCTCAAACAAACACTTATGGTGTCGAAAAGGTCGCCATATTGTTTTGGTGATTCGTTTTTTGCAACTAGGGCATTCCATAATCGGGCACCATCCAGATGGTACCCAAGGTTATATTTCTCACATACCTTTTTAATACTTTGTAATTCCTGAAAATCCCAACAAGCACCACCGCCTTTGTTCGTTGTATTTTCAATGCAGACCAATGAAGTTAACGGACTGTGATAAAAATCGGGTGGATTTACGGCTGCTTCCACTTGTGAAGCTGTCATCATACCCCGCTTACCATCCACTAGTTTACAGGAGACCCCACTATTGAAACTGGCCCCTCCCCCTTCGTAGTTATAGACATGGGCATACTTATCACAAATGAGTTGATCCCCTGGATTCGTATGCAGTTTAATGGCGGTCTGGTTGGTCATTGAGCCTGAAGGGAAAAAAAGCGCGGCTTCCTTACCGAAAAGATTCGCCACCTTGGCTTCCAGGGCGTTTACAGAAGGGTCTTCCTTAAATACATCGTCTCCAACTTCTGCTTTCATCATGGCTTCCAACATACCCGATGTGGGTTTAGTGACCGTATCACTTATAAGGTTTATTTTCAATGGATAGTTTTTATGGCTTTTGAATAAAATTCTGGCTCGAATATAAACTATGTTTTTTGAACTATCTAGTGGAAACAATCCATTCCAATGGGCGAGCCATCCGGGATTTTGGGAGCAGAATTCATTTTGAACTTGTCCGGGTGCTCATAAAAATTACGGATACGACGTAGCATTTCCAAGGCATCGATCTGCTCCAGAGCTTTACCGAAATTGGTTTCATTTATACTTTTTAGTTTGTCATTGGCCAAGGCATTCACTCCTGGGTGCACATTTTTGTTGGCCGCTAAATTCATGAGATGGTCCAACACCTTAAAATTTATGCTGTTCTGTACCTCAAATAGATAGGGATCCTTATGAACTCTTCCCAATGTGTACACAATTACCATGTCCAATACCTCTTCAAGACCTAAATTCTTGGGATCCAAAGCTTTTTGCTGTATTAATCGTGAGGCACGTTCTGGATGCAATAAAAAACCCAAGGTCATATCTGCCGCAGTTTCGGCAGCGGACAACGGATCGAACGAAACCCCGGTCTTTCCTTTGATGGATTCCCTTGTCCTGGGGTAGCCAAAGGCTCTAGGAGGGAACAATGATAGTTTCTCCTTGGGGATAGCGATTACGGAAGCGTTCAAGGTCTTTACCAAACCCGTCAACGCTTGCCTCTGTATAGCTGAATTTGCGATTTCCAAGGTGGTCTGTCCGTCTCCTTTTACCGAATAATTATATTCCATTCCCCCCAACATTTTGGCCGCAGCTTCCGTCTGGTAACGATGAAAAAAATACAATGGGACAAATACGTCTTCCAAAACAGTGTTAGGCTCACCAGACCGGATGTTGTCCAGTGAAAAATTAGAAATGGCAGTCTTTCTAACTTCAAGTACTTTATCCAACTCTTCACTTGCATTGGTTCCATTATCCCACAGATGTGCCAAGATATGTGAACTTCCGGCCGGACGTGCATCTTGATCGGTAATGAAACGAAGGCCTTCTTCCCTTGCCGTTTCCAAAATTTGGTCAAGACCTTGTTTTTCATCGGCACCTTCAGGGAAATCCATGTAGGAATAGGCAACCGTTACCTTGTCCCATTCCCCAATTCCCGTGGCATAGGTATCAGAAAAATCAATTTCCTTTTTTTTGACCGAAAATTGAGGATGCGGATAGTCCATTACCGAAGTCCTGCCATTGGTACTGGCTGCAAAATTGTGGGCAAAACCAAGGGTATGACCAATTTCATGTGCGGAAAGTTGCCGAATACGGGCCAATGCCAGTTCGAGCATAAGTTTGTGGTTATCGTCCCTTTCGGCAAAAGGTCTGTTCATTAAGGCTTGGGCTATCAAGAAATCTTGACGTATACGTAAACTCCCCAAGCTTACATGTCCCTTTATGATTTCCCCGGTACGTGGATCCGTAATACTACTTCCATAACTCCAACCCCGGGTAGAACGGTGTACCCATTGAATAACATTATATCGGACATCCAATGGGTCCGCATCATCGGGTAATATCTTTAATTGAAAGGCATCTTTGTATCCAATGGCCTCAAATGCCTGGTTCCACCATCTACCCCCTTCCAAAAGAGCGGACCGCACTGGTTCTGGGGTACCATTATCCAAATAATAGATAATAGGGTCCATGGCTTCACTAACTTTTAGGGAAGGATCTTTTTTTTGTAATCGATGTCTGGTAACAAAACGTTTTAAAATAGGTTCCTGGATGGGAGTGGCATAGTCGTAATAGGAAAAGGGATAGGAACCACAGCGCGGATCAAATTCCCGCTTCTCGTATCCATCGTCAGGTAATTCTATAAAAGAATGGTGCTGGGCCACGGTAACCAATGAAGGATTTGGTGTCACGGATTTTATCCAATCGCCTTTGGGTTCACCTTCAAAAGTCAACATAACATCAAATTCTACATTTTTTGGAAAGGCTTTGGTACGGTCCATATCCACCGCACTCCTGGACTTATCCAATTTATAGATCCCTTGTTCCCTACTTTTCAACCTTTGAGATACCCCATGCGCATCGCGCATTAAAAAATCGGTCAGGTCAATAATAAAACTACCGTTGACTTCTTTTTCTATTTCAGCTCCATAAAGCACTGATTTTGCAAAGGCTTGCCCAACGGATTTTCTTTCCAAGGCATTGTCCGTCAGGGCCCGAAACTTAAGATTGGGTTGTACCAAAAAAAGCTTGTTCCCGGCTTTCTTAAAATAAACCACTTGTTCATTCCCCAGTTGTCCCCGATCAAGACCAATATCGTTGCTTCCAATTCCGCTACTAAGGGAGTATATATAAAGGAATTCTTTTTCGAGATCATCGACTTCCAAATAGACTTTTCCATCTGCTTCATCATAATAAAATGTAAACAATCCCTGGAATTTTTTATAGTTTGTGTCCGTTTCATCAAATTGGGCATTTGAAGGCCGAACAAAAAAAACCAAAATGAAAATTAAAACAAGATATCTCATAAGATAGGGGTGCTGAGTTAGACAATTAAAAGTAGACAAAAAACCTCAAATTCGGATGCTCCTATGATATTCTATCCTAAAAATAAAATGACAGAAATTGACCCGTATTTTTACGTGTATGCTCAAAAAACAAAGGGATTATTAGGAATTTCTTATGGTAAGATATGCCGAAAACCGGTATATTAATAGGAAACAAAATAGCATGGGCAATCTTGAAAATCGAATATTCTCATCGTATCAAAGAAACCCGGAAATGTTTGATGAAATATTCGATAAAAAGGGTGAGGTGAAGGAAGTTTATCAAACGCTATTCAACCTATATGGAGGGCATTCGATTCAGGATTATGTTCGACTTAGCGAAAAGGCCAAAGCGTCTTTCTTTAACCAAGGGATTACCTTTCAGGTATATGGGGATAAGGAAACCAAGGAGAAAATTTTCCCATTTGATCTATTTCCCCGAATCATAGATACCGATGAATGGGATATAATCGAACGGGGGTCGATACAACGTAGTCGTGCTTTGAACCTCTTTTTATGGGATATCTACCATGATAAAAAAATCCTTAAACAAGGAATCGTGCCCTTGGAACTGGTAAGTTCATCATCCAATTATCTCCATCAAATGATGGATGTAGACCCTCCGGGAAGAATCTATAACCATGTTTCCGGAACTGACGTCATAAAGCATACAGATGGAAGCTATTACGTTTTGGAAGATAACATCAGATGTCCATCCGGGGTCAGCTATGTCATCTGCAATCGTACCGCTTTAAAAAGGGCACTTTTTGGCGTATTTAATCATTACCAGACCCACACGGTTACCAACTATGCCGAAAACCTTCTCGATTTGTTGGAAACCGTAAAACCAAAAGGAGTGGATATGCCAAATTGTGTTGTAATTACGCCGGGCATGTACAATTCCGCTTTTTATGAGCATTCCTATTTAGCAAAGACCATGGGTGTTGAACTTGTGGAGGGGCGCGATCTTTTCGTGGAAAACGATTTTGTCTACATGAAGACCATAAAGGGTCCAGAAAGGGTGGATATCATCTACCGTAGAATAGATGACCTTTTTATAGACCCTCTGGAATTTCTTCCGGATTCTGCCTTGGGAGTGCCTGGACTTTTTGCCGCATATAAAAAAGGGAATGTTACTCTGGCCAATGCCCCTGGAACAGGGGTTGCGGACGACAAGGCCGTATATACCTATATGCCCGACATTATTAAATACTATTTGGACGAAGAACCGATTATCAAAAACGTACACACCTACCATTGCAGTCGCTCCAATGAGCTAAAATATGTTCTGGAACATATATCCGAACTTGTAATAAAACCTGTGGACGAGGCAGGTGGATATGGAATATCAATTGGGAACAGGTTAACCAAAGATGAAATTGATGCGGTAAAAAAGAAGGTTTCCCAAAATCCAAGAAAGTATGTGGCCCAACCTATTATGTCGCTTTCCGTGCATCCTACTTATATAGATGGAAGTGAATCTTTTGAACAACGTCACATTGATCTCAGAACCTTTACGGTATTAGGCAAGGATAGGGAATTTGTACTTAAGGGAGGGCTGACCCGGGTAGCTCTTGAAAAAGGGAACTTGGTCGTTAACTCGTCCCAGGGCGGTGGGTCCAAGGACACTTGGGTTCTTAAGGAATGAACAATGGTAATTATTCGTAGTTGTAAATATTGGCAGGCCATCTGTATATTGTTCGCCCAACCTATTGAAAATGACCGAAGCCTATGCAAAACGAAAAAAATTGAATGACCTAAGAAAAATCAAAACAAAAACTACATGCTAGCACGAGTAGCCAACAACCTTTTCTGGATGGGACGTTACATAGAACGTTCTGAGCATATGGCCAGATACCTTAATGTAAATTATTTTTCCTCCCTGGATGCACCCAATCAGCTTTCCCAGTCCAGACAGTTTGTTCTTCGATCTATGCTTTTTATGGTGGGGGAACCGGAATATGATGACACGGTTACCCTAAACGAAGAAGAGGTACTGCATAAAATTGGTCTAAATAGGGACCTTCCTTTTTCGATTATCAGTAACATAAAATATGCCCGGGAAAATGCCAATAGTGCGCGTGACCTGATTTCTACCGAACTTTACGAGGCAATCAACAAATTTTATTACTTTATCCTTAACTATCCCGTTGATACTTTCGTAAAAAGGGGACTTTATGATTTCACGGTCAACATCACTGAAATGACGGCCGTATTGCGCGGAAAAATAAGGGGTACGTTACTTCACGATGAAGTATACGCCATTATAATGATGGGCATGAATATAGAACGAGCTACCCAGATCATACGAATTATCAATGCAAAATATAACGATGCCTTAAAAGCCCAAGGAAGCTATGGCGACAAGTTCAGTCATAGTTTTGAATGGACTACCCTCCTAAAATGTGCTGAAGCCTATGACATGATGCGCCGGTTCTATAAAAAAACCCCGACCAGTGTTACTACCCTTGAGTTTTTGATATTGAACCCCAATTGCCCAAGGTCCATTATGAATAGCTTAAACCAAGTCTATAACCATATTAGGGTATTGGATTCCAGCCTGCGCTACAATAAAAATTCCACCGCTTTCTTAGTGGGAAGGGTACGAGCGGAGTACCAGTACAAGTATATAGAAGAAATAGAGGGTGACATTAAAAAATTTATCAACACGCTTTTGAACGACCTTACCGAAATCAGCCAAAAAATGGAAAAGGAGTTTTTCAATTATTGATGTTGTTCTTTCCTATATTTACCGCACTCAACTTTCTACATGTATCAGGAATATTCTATTGAATATAGGGCAAAAAACCATTATGATAGCCTGGTTGATGATGCCTACTGGCAGTTTTTAATCATTCCAGAGGATAATGAAACCCAGCAATTGGTATCTCTGGAATTCTCCAATTCATTACACGATGTAAACCAGACTTCCATTAACGGTTTTGGATTTAAAACCATAAAAGTACATCCCAGACAAAAATTCAATGATATTTCCTTTGAGGCCTTCTTTAAGGTCATCAAAAAGGAAATGAATCCTTTTGACTTTTCGTTGACCCATGATATCGAAATGGACTACCAAAGATTGGAAGACTTGGAATTTAAGGTAGATTTTGAGCCTTTCTTGCGCGGAACGCGTTTTACCCATTTACCAGAAAAGCATAAGAATATCTTTTGCTTCGACAAAAGTAAGTCCATCTTCGAAAATTTGCAGGATTTAAATCAGTGGGTGTTCGACCAAGTCTATTTTAAAGTTGGTGTAACCGATGTAAATACCACTTTGGAAGAAATCATTGAGAAAAGGCATGGGGTATGTCAGGATTTTACGCATTTGTTTTGTGCACTGGCCAAGGCTAACCAAGTTCCAACAAGGTACGTTTCCGGTTACCTCCATCAGGGCAATGGTTATTTTGGCGATTCCCAAATGCACGCTTGGGCGGAAGCATATCTTCCCCATGTAGGTTGGATCGGGTTTGATCCCACAAATAATCTCATAGCCAACACCAATCATATAAAAGTCTGTCACGGCAAGGATTATGAAGATTGTTCCCCTTTAAAGGGCGTTGTATATACCTTAGGGGATAATAGAACCTCATATACCGTTAAGGTATTGGGGGAACAACAACAATAAGGAATTTGTAAGGTGAACTATCGCCATTCAATACCTTTGATTTTTCTTCTACATCAAAAAAAGAACCTTATTTTTACTGGAAATTAAATTACATGATAACTACAGATCAATCCAAAGATCTTATTGAGCGCCTTGGTGCGTTAAGGAGGTATCTTTGACATCGATGCCAAACGTATTGAGATAGAGAACGAAGAGGAAAAAACCCTGGCCCCGGATTTCTGGGACAACCCCCAGGAGGCACAGGCCCATATGAAATTTATCCAGTCCAAGAAGCAATGGGTGGACGATTACCAAGCCGCGGAAACTCTAGTAGGCGATTTAGAGGTATTGCTTGAGTTTCAGCAAGCTGGAGAGGTTTCGGAAGCTGAGGTTGAAAATCAGCATGAAAAGGCTTTGGGCGCCTTAGAGAAATTGGAGTTCAAGAATATGCTTTCCGAAGAAGGTGACGAACTTACGGCCGTGCTTCAGATTACGGCCGGCGCCGGTGGAACGGAAAGTTGTGACTGGGCAGCCATGCTCATGAGAATGTACATGATGTGGAGCGAAAAGAACGGTTTTAAGGTACGCGAACTCAACTATCAGGAAGGTGATGTGGCCGGCATAAAAACGGTTACCCTGGAAATTGAGGGCGACTTTGCCTTTGGCTGGTTGAAAGGAGAAAACGGGGTACACCGTTTGGTACGTATTTCTCCTTTTGACAGCAATGCCAAAAGGCATACTTCTTTCGCGTCGGTCTATGTATATCCCTTAGTGGACGATAGTATAGAAATAGAGGTGAACCCGGCCGATATAGAAATCACAACGGCACGATCCAGCGGTGCAGGCGGGCAGAATGTAAATAAGGTAGAGACCAAGGTACAACTGGTCCATAAGCCTACCGGTATTCAAATTTCCTGTTCAGATTCCCGAAGTCAGCATGACAATAGGGCTACGGCCTTGAAAATGTTGAAATCACAATTGTATGAAATCGAGTTGCGTAAAAAAATGGAGGCTCGTCAGGAGATAGAATCATCCAAAATGAAAATAGAATGGGGATCTCAGATCAGAAATTACGTAATGCATCCCTATAAATTGGTGAAAGATGTCCGTACCAGTGAGGAAACCGGAAATGTGGATGCGGTTATGGATGGGGATATCGATAGGTTTTTAAAGGCCTATTTAATGATGATGGGACAAAAAGAAGAGGATTGATTCCCAGGCCGTTGGTAAGACATGCATTGTTGACCACATTCGACCCCATAGTACGATGGTTTCGAAAAATTAATAGCTAAGACCCAAACAATGATAAAGATATATCACAACCCCAGATGTCGTAAGTCTCGTGAAGGATTGGAACTCCTAGAAAAATCCGGGAAGGAATTTGAAGTTATTAAATATTTGGAAGATGTACCCACAAAGGAGGAACTTCGCCAGATATTAAGCTGTCTTTCCATTTCCCCTGAAAACCTTGTACGCAAGAATGAGGCTATTTGGAAGGAAAAGTTCAGAGGTAGATTGCTCTCCGACGAAGATATATTGGATGTCATGATCCAATATCCCAAACTAATAGAACGCCCTATCGTGGTGAATGGGAACAAAGCAGTGGTCGGTAGACCGCCTGAACGTATCCAGGAGGTCTTATAGAGATACTGTTCGCTTCTTTAGTTTAAAGTTTAAGAATTTGGTATATTTATTGATTGCTTGCTTTAGCAAGGTTTTAACCAAGGATCGTTGGGCCTTGGGTTACATTTAGAACACTATAAAACAGAACGTCATGAAAACCAATACACGCTTTCTAATAGCTTTTTTTGTGCTTCTGCTCGCGGGTGCGGAACTGCAAGCGCAATACGGGTATGGAAGAAGGAATGGATATGGCTACGGTTATGGAAGGGGCAGAAGTGCTATTCCACAAGCAGATATTACACCCAAAGAGCCTGAGCCCAAGACCGCCGAAGAAATTGTGGATGGTGAAATGCCAAAAATAGCGGCAACTTTGGAACTCAATGAATTTGAGACCGCTGTTTTGAGTTCGGTTCTTAAAAAATATCTACAGAAACGTATGGAATTGCGAATTTTGGAGCTTCCCCCTGATAAAATGCGAGAGGGTATGGCAAAAATTACCGAGGAGCAGGATGAGGAACTAAAAGCTGGACTGCCTTTGGAAAAATATGAGGCCTTTGTTCAACTTCAGAAAGACGGCCTTCAAAAAGCGCAAAAGAAGCAAAAAAAGCAAAAGAGAAAAAAGAAGAAATCCAAGGACAAGGAATAACGGTTTCATTGATGTCTTTTTGCAAAAAATAAAAGAAGCCAAATGGCTTCTTTTTTTATGCTTCTCTCTTGGCCTTCTTGGCCTCTCTTTTTTCTTTAAAGAGTTCTATCAAATTACCTGTCAACCAATACGGAACAACAAAGACCAGTAGAAAAATCATCAACCAAAAACCTATGGTTAAAATGGTTAAAAAAGCTAGGAATCCCAAATATTGGTCAAATTCGAACATATCTCTTATTTTAACGATACAAAGATAGTTTGAAAAATAGGAATATTGCAAATTGAAATCAAAAAAATATCATCCTTATTATTACCGATTTTTTGAAGAGTCTCAATGGAAATGAAACCGCTAAGGCGTACCTTTGTTGTAAATCAAATCACTTTAAAAATGAGCTTTAGAATAGAAAAAGACACCATGGGCGAGGTAAAGGTACCTTCGGACAAATATTGGGGTGCCCAAACGGAGCGTTCAAGAAATAATTTTAAAATAGGGCCATTGGGATCCATGCCTTTGGACATCGTATATGGTTTTGCCTATTTAAAAAAGGCGGCGGCCTTTGCCAATCATGAGTTGGGTGTTCTTTCCGAAGAAAAAAGGGATTTGATCGCCAAGGTTTGCGATGAGATCTTAAACGGGCAGCATGATAGCCAATTTCCTCTGGTCATTTGGCAGACCGGTTCGGGCACTCAAAGCAATATGAACGTTAACGAGGTAATTGCCAACAGGGCCCATGAAATTGCCGGAAATACAATAGGTGAGGGTGAAAAGACCATTCAGCCGAATGATGACGTAAATAAGTCACAGTCTTCCAATGACACATTTCCTACTGGAATGCACATCGCCGCGTATAAAAAAGTAGTTGAGACCACAATTCCCGGGGTGACCCAACTTAGGGAGACACTACATAAAAAAGCGCAGGAATTTGGAGAAGTGGTAAAAATTGGCCGGACACATTTAATGGATGCGACACCATTAACCTTGGGGCAGGAATTTTCTGGTTATGTTTCCCAGTTAGACCATGGATTAAATGCCTTGAAAAACACTTTGGACCATTTAAGCGAACTGGCTTTGGGGGGCACAGCTGTAGGAACTGGGCTCAATACCCCAAAAGGTTATGATGTTTTGGTGGCGAAATACATTGCCGAGTTTACAGGACTCCCTTTTAAGACTGCAGAAAACAAGTTCGAGGCCTTGGCCTCACATGATGCCATTGTGGAAAGCCACGGGGCATTGAAACAATTGGCTGTTTCCCTAAACAAAATTGCCAATGATATTCGTATGATGGCCTCAGGACCACGGTCAGGTATCGGGGAAATAATTATCCCGGCCAATGAACCAGGCAGCTCCATTATGCCAGGAAAGGTAAACCCCACCCAATGTGAAGCTCTGACCATGGTCTGCGCACAGGTAATGGGCAATGATGTGGCCATTACGGTTGGTGGAACACAGGGACATTATGAGCTAAATGTATTTAAACCTGTAATGGCGGCCAACATACTTCAATCTGCCGAATTGTTGGGAGATGCTTGTGTAAGCTTTGATATAAATTGTGCAGCAGGTATTGAACCGAATCATGAAACTATTAAAACCCTATTAAACAATTCCTTAATGCTGGTCACCGCTTTGAATACCAAAATAGGATACTATAAAGCTGCTGAAATTGCCAATACCGCCCATAAAAATGGAACGACACTTAAGGAAGAGGCCATTAATTTGGGGTATGTTACTTCAGATGAATATGATGCGTGGGTAAAACCTGAAGATATGGTGGGTAGCCTTAAATAGTCTGGAATTCGCCTTCTACAACGGAAGTCAAATAGAATAGGTATATCCAGGAACAGGTTTTCAGAAACAAAAAAAGGGTCGATTCTTAAGAATCGACCCCTCTTTGTATTAATGGATAGTGTATATTATTTAAGTGTGAACTTGGAGGTTCCCAATAATTTCAATCGGTCGTCATAAACGTTTACCATGTAATTTCCTCCTTGAAAATCACCAGCTGGCTTATTGATATAATCACAAACGTCCAACGATTTATTCTCATAGTAGAAATTGGTTCCTTTGCTATAAGTTACGGACGCTCCAGAATCATTAGTCTTGGAGAAGCTTTCTCCTAGGACATTCCCTTGAGGATCCAATACTTCCAAAAAGAACTCCCTGTCACCGGCCTCGGCAATTACGTTATCCGCAACAGTGAAGCAAATTTTAAATTTGTCCGTTCTTTTGGCCCTGGAAGTAGAAACCAATTTTCCATTGTTGCGCTCTTTTACAGCATCAACATTGAATTTAGATAAGTTTAATGCAGAACCTTTCTCAACAGCATCGGCCAATTGTGTGTTCTGTACAACCAAGGAATCGTTAAAAATGGTCTGCTTCTCCAATTCGTTGTAAGTGCTGTCCCGTTGCATAGCAATGAGAGTGTTTGAACGTGTCAAAGAATCTACTTGTTTCATCAATTGTTCCCTTTCCGCCTTTAGCACACTAACTTGTCTTCTGTACCTTGACAATGAGGCAATATCCCCTTTCATAGATTTTACAGAATCGATATACTTGGCAATGTTGTCTCGTGCCTCTACCAATTCCTCATTGGTAGCATTACTCTCCAAAATAGCTTTGTCATATTCTGATTTTAGGCTATTGAGATCCTCGACCACAAGTGCCTTTTCTTCGGTAAGTACGGTCTCCGTTTTCTTTTTATCCTGATAAAGACTAACGGTGTAGATGATAGTACCTAGAAGTACCACACCTAGCAAACCTGCTAATACCTTCAATCCGTTGTTACTTTTTGTTTCAGTCATAATGTTAAAATTAAAATAAGCTTGTTTAACTTTTAAAAAGTGTTTGTTCGTATCAGTCTATATACGGTTCATTTTTCTTTTTAGATTTTTTGGCCGAAAAAAACTAAAAAACCTACAACACAAATCGGCACATATAGTAACTTTACAGTAAAGCGATTTTACTTTCCCATGTCCCTAAGAATAGTACCATTTGAACCCAAATATGCCCATAGCTTTAGGGATTTGAACATCGCTTGGCTCAAAAAGTATTTTCATGTGGAGGACAAAGATGCATTGCTACTTGAAAATTGCCAAGAATCCATTATCGATATAGGTGGATTTATTTTTTTAGCTGAATATAAAGGTAAAATTGTGGGTTGTTTTTCCTTTATCCCTTATGACGAGAAAGTTTTTGAATTAGGCAAGATGGCCGTCGATCCCAACCATCAAGGTTTAAAAATCGGTCAAGAGTTGTTATCCTTTGCCATAGAGTTTGCGAAAGAAAACCATTGGAAAAGCATCGTATTGTATTCCAGCACCAAATTGGATGCCGCCCTTCATATCTATCGGAAATATGGCTTTGTAGAGGTAGAATTGGAAAAAGAGCTTCCCTATGAACGAAGCGATATCAAAATGGAATTAATATTCAATTCAAAAAATTGATTCATGAAAAAATTGTTTTTTGGACTTTTGGGCTGTTGTTTTACTTTTTTGGGCTGCAAGGAAAAAGCAAAGCCTTCACCTCACATAGACTCGGATCCTTTCCAAGCAATTGAAAAACCTGCTCCACCTGCTCCACCTTCTCTAAATGGCGAACAGGGTTCCGAGATTAAGATTATCCCTATCTCCCATGCCACGGCCGTATTGGAATGGAAAAACATTACCATTTATGTAGATCCCGTTGGCGGCGCGAAAGTCTTTGAGGGACAAAAAAAACCGGATCTAATTCTAATCACGGACATTCACGGTGATCATCTTAGTTTGGAAACTTTGCAGGAGTTGGACACAAAAAGGGCAAAAATAATAGTTCCGAAAGCTGTAGCCGATAAAATACCCGAAGAATTCATTCCTCAAATCGACGTTTTGAACAACGGCGATTCCAAGGAACGCTATGAAATAAATGTTGAGGCTATTCCGATGTATAACTTACGGGAAGAAGCTAAAAAATTCCATGAAAAGGGCCGTGGCAATGGATATGTTTTGAATATGGGTGGCCAAAGACTTTATTTTTCAGGTGACACGGAAGATATCCCTGAAATGCGAAGCTTAAAAAATATCGATAAAGCTTTTGTTTGCATGAACCTACCCTACACCATGACCGTGGAAAATGCCGCTGAGGCGGTCTTGGAATTCCGGCCAAAGGAGGTATATCCCTACCATTATAGAGGAAACCCCAATGTTAGCGATGTTGCTAAATTCAAGAGACTGGTTAATCAGAAAAATCCCAATATAAAAGTCGTGCAATTGGATTGGTACCCCGAGGATGACTTTTGAGGCTATTTAAGATGATTATCGTATCAATTTCTTGTATTTTATCCGTTTCGGCATAAGATCGGAACCCAGACGTTTCTTTTTATTCTCTTCATAGTCCGAGAATGAACCTTCAAAGAAATATACCTGCGAATCACCTTCAAAGGCAAGGATATGCGTACAAATACGATCTAGGAACCAGCGATCGTGAGAAATGATAGCCGCACAGCCTGCAAAGTTCTCAAGACCCTCTTCCAAGGCCCGTAAGGTATTTACATCCAAATCGTTGGTAGGCTCATCCAATAATAGCACATTGCCCTCCTCTTTTAAAGTCATGGCCAAATGAAGCCTATTGCGTTCTCCGCCGGACAACATGTTTACCTTTTTGTTCTGCTCACTACCTGAAAAGTTAAAACGACTTAGATAGGCCCGGGAATTCACCTGTCTTCCGCCCATCATGATCAATTCCTGTTCATCGCTAAAGTTTTGCCAAATGGTTTTCTCAGGATCAATATTTGAATGACTTTGGTCTACATAGGCGATTTTTGCCGTATCCCCTACTACAAATTCTCCGCTATCTGGAGTTTCTTCGCCCATTATCATCCTGAAAATAGTTGTTTTCCCTGCACCATTTGGTCCAATAATGCCTACGATACCTGCTTGGGGCAGTTTAAAATTCAAATTTTCATATAGCAATTTGTCCCCATAGGCCTTGCTAACCCCTTTAGCTTCAATAACATTAGTTCCTAAACGGGGTCCATTGGGGATATATATTTCTAGTTTCTCATCCAATTGTTTTTGGTCCTGGCTCATTAATTTATCGTAGTTCTTTAACCGGGCCTTTTGTTTGGTCTGTCTTCCTTTCGCGCCCTGTCGCACCCAATCCAATTCCCTTTCCAGTGTCTTTTGACGTTTGGAGGCTTGCTTGCTTTCCTGTGCCAAACGTTTTGCCTTTTGGTCCAACCAACCGGAATAATTGCCTTTCCAAGGAATGCCCTCCCCCCTATCCAATTCCAGAATCCATCCGGCTACATTGTCCAGAAAATAACGATCATGGGTTACGGCTATTACGGTTCCCTTATACTGGGCCAAGTGATGTTCCAACCAGTGTACGGATTCCGCATCCAAATGGTTGGTAGGTTCGTCCAGCAATAAAACCTCAGGTTCCTGAAGCAACAATCTGCACAAGGCTACCCTTCTTCTTTCCCCTCCTGAAAGTACCGAGATCTTTTGATCACCCACTGGGGTACGTAACGCATCCATGGCAATCTCAAGCTTAGTATCAAGCTCCCAAGCGTTAGAGGCATCGATCTTATCCTGGAGGTCGGCTTGCTTATCCATTAGCTTTTGCATCTTATCCGCATCTTCATATACCTCTGGCAAACCGAACATATCATTGATCTTGTTATATTCGTCCAAAATGGCAACGGTTTCCGAAACTCCTTCCTTTACTACTTCGAGCACAGTCTTCTCCTCATCCAGTTGTGGTTCCTGTTCCAGATAACCCACGTTGAACCCAGGGGAAAAGACAACATCCCCTTGATAGTTCTTATCTACTCCGGCGATGATTTTTAGCAAAGTGGATTTTCCAGATCCATTAAGGCCAAGAATCCCAATTTTCGCACCGTAAAAAAAACTGAGGTAAATATTTTTAAGTACCGGGGTATTCGCATTCTTGTACGTTTTTGTAACCCCTGCCATTGAGAAAATGACTTTCTTATCGTCGCTCATTTCTTAAGTATTAGTTTTTGGATTAATGTTGAAGAGACTGTTTTAATGGGTTGTACCTTTTAAATGGGATTCCTATAGATAAGCCAAAGTTATACATATCAAAAGTGAACCTACCGTACTTGATTAAGAGGAAATTTTAAGTTTTAGACCCTTCCCTTTAGTGCATTAAAGACCCATGCGATAGCAAAAAAACCGATACCGACCGATGCAAAGCCCCATCCTGCAACGTCATCATATCTAAATGCTCCAAGCGCTATCAGCGCGCACCCTACTACGATCATAATAAATGTTGCCCAGGCAAGCACCGTGTTTTTGTTCATTCCCATTTGTGCTAGTTTGGTTTGTGGTAGCTCCAAATATCGGAATTTTATGGGATTTTCTGTGATTTGGATCGGTAACTTTATTCTTCAAAGGGAAAAACGATTCCCGTAAGTCGGCGGACTTCATCCAATAATCCTATCAAATCCAAACTATTTTGATGGGACCATAGGTCACTTTCCAGCTTTTGGGATTTTAAACAGGAATGTACTTCCTCAATTTCATAGGTGTATCCCTTACCCTTTGTTGGTAGATCAAAGCTATCCAAGCCATCACCCTTTTCCATGGAAAACCCTTGTGCCTCATGCCATCTAGGGTGAATGAAAATTGAACCCTCGCTACCAGCTATTTCAGCTTTCATTTCTGAATTGGAGGTCAGTCCGCTGTACAATAGGGCCTGGGCCTTTTCATATTCAAAAATCATGGAAGTTTGCACTTCAACCCCGGTTTTGTAAAATTGGGAGGCTGCCTTTATTTTTTCTGGTTTGCCTAGCAGTACATAGGCTAAAAAAATAGGATAAATCCCAATATCCAACAATGAGCCCCCAGCCAAATTTGGATTTAACACCCTTCCTTCCTTCGATCGGTCCAGTCCGTAAAACGCAAAGTCTGCATGGAGGTAGCCAATTTTACCAAGTTCACCAACATCAACCAATTCCTTTACTTTACGTATGGTCGGGTTGAATCTACTCCAAAGGGCCTCCATTAAAAAGACTTGGTTCCGTTTGGCGCAAGCTATCATTTCTTCAACTTCGGAAAGGTTTACGCCCATAGGTTTTTCGCAGAGTACATGTTTGCCATGATTCATCGCCTTAATACTCCATTGGGCATGTAGGGTGTGTGGAGTGGCGACGTAGATGACATCAATTTCGTCACAATTGAATAACTCCTCATAACTTCCAAAAGCATGTTTTGCATTGTACTCTTTTGCAAATAGTTCTGCTTTTTCAATATTTCTAGAGGCCACGGCTGTTAAAATTCCATCCGAAACCAGCTTCAGGTCCTTTGCAAAACTATGGGCAATCTTGCCCGGACCTATGATTCCCCAACGAATTGTATCTCCCATATCGGTTTTTTATTTTGCCAAAGTTAATCAATAATACTGCTATCTTTATGCTTTAAAAGAAACTACCAATAGCATGGATCTGAAGTTCAACAAAAATGAAGATCATAACAAATTATTGCTTTCCGAGCTTAAAAAGCGTTTGGCACAGGTAAAACTTGGGGGAGGTAAATCCCGGATAGAAAAACAACATTCACTCGGAAAAATGACCGCTCGTGAACGTATCGATTACCTATTGGACAAGGGGAAGGATAGTTTGGAAATTGGAGCTTTGGTCGGTGAAGATATGTATCCGGAACATGGCGGCTGCCCATCCGGAGGTGTTGTTGTAAAAATCGGATATGTATCCGGAAAACAGTGTTTGGTAGTTGCCAATGACGCCACCGTAAAGGCCGGCGCATGGTTTCCAATTACAGGGAAAAAGAATTTAAGGGCGCAGGAAATTGCCATGGAAAACAATCTGCCCATTATTTATTTGGTGGATAGTGCCGGGGTATTTTTGCCTATGCAGGATGAAATCTTTCCTGACAAGGAACATTTTGGTAGAATTTTTAGGAACAATGCCCAGATGAGCAGTATGGGAATACCTCAAATTGCCGCGGTAATGGGCAGTTGTGTAGCTGGTGGTGCTTATTTGCCCATTATGAGTGACGAAGCGCTTATCGTAGACAAGACTGGTAGTATTTTCCTGGCTGGAAGCTATTTGGTAAAAGCGGCCATTGGAGAGGAAATAGACAATGAAACCCTGGGCGGGGCCACTACCCATTGTGAAATTAGCGGTGTAACCGATTATAAGGCCAAGGACGATTCGGACGCATTGGATACTATTAAACGTATTATGGGTAAAATAGGGGGTGTCAATGAAGCCGGATTCAATCGAATTGAAGCCACGAAGCCCAAAAAAAATCCGAAGGATGTATATGGTATTCTTCCTGGTTCGCGTACCGACCAATATGATATGCTGGAAATTATAGAACGGTTAGTTGACGCTTCGGAATTAGAGCAGTACAAAGAAGGCTATGGAAAAACCATTTTAACCGGCTATGCAAGAATCGATGGTTGGGCCGTTGGGATCGTAGCCAACCAACGTAAAGTAGTTAAAACAAAAAAGGGGGAAATGCAATTTGGGGGTGTTATCTATTCCGATTCGGCGGACAAGGCTACCCGTTTTATTGCCAACTGTAACCAAAAGAAGATTCCCTTGGTTTTTCTACAGGATGTCACCGGCTTTATGGTCGGTAGCAAAAGTGAACATGGTGGTATCATAAAGGATGGTGCCAAAATGGTGAATGCAGTGGCAAATAGTGTGGTTCCCAAGTTTACCATTATTATTGGAAATAGCTATGGTGCAGGAAATTATGCCATGTGCGGAAAGGCTTACGACCCAAGATTCATCGTATCCTGGCCGAGTGCCGAACTTGCCGTTATGAGCGGTAATTCGGCTGCCAAGGTATTGTTGCAAATAGAAAAAGCTTCCTTACAGAAGAAAGGTGAGTTGATTACCAAAGAATTGGAAAACGAGCTTTTTAACCGGATTAAGAATCGATATGACAACCAAGTATCCCCTTATTATGCAGCAGCGCGCTTATGGACGGATGCTATAATTGATCCATTGGAAACAAGAAAATGGATTTCTATGGGCATTGAGGCAGCAAATCATGCGCCAGTTAAGAAACCGTTTAATATGGGGGTGTTACAGGTATAAAAACCAATAAGTTGCTTACATCACAGGTAAGACCCAGACCCTTATTTGAACTCCCCTTGTCTACCTAACGGAAAGCATTCCGTCTGCTTTAATCTTGAACAATTCTTGATTGCGATTCTTGGCCATCAACTTAAAAACCCTGGATTCCTGTTGTTGGGAGGGTTTTCCATAATTTTTATAGACAGTAGCCTTAAGATAGGACGGGGTTAGACTTTTATTTCCCAAATAATTTACATTCACCTGCCAGATACCTTCCGGGTCATAAATAAGATGTTCTTGACAGGAAAAACCGTTTTGTTTTTCATCCTTAATAAGCTCCTCATTGTCAAACCCCGTGTGCTTAAAGGTATAATACTGTTTGTTACCATTAACGAACTGTAATTCAAATTCTGCCTCACCATCGTTCCATTCGAAGACCAGCCGTGTTCCGTTAAAATCATCCTCATCGGATACGTAAAACATTTTTTCCTGGGAAAGTACTTCTCCCTCTTGGCCTAATAAATTGTTGAAGTCCCGATTTAGAATATTGGAAAAGGTATCCGACTTGCCAAAAAACCCTTCGCGCATCAAAAACTGGTGCCGGGCGTAGAGCAGAGCGGCCCGTTCAATTTTTCCGCTGTTTCTGTAGGCATTCGCCAAATCATGGTAGGACTGCTGGTAATGAGGGCGAAGGACGAATATTTTTTTATAGAGCTCCACCGAAGCCTCGTAATCTCCCTCTTCATCCGTTTGATAGGCCAAAGCCTTGAGGATAGTCGGATTATCGGAATACCGTGCCTCAATAGTCTTTGTAATCATTTCCACCATCATTTTATCTTGCCATTCCTTTTGAAAGTAGGTACGCGTATCCAAATAAAAATAGGGAGATCTACCATTTACTTTTTCAAGTTGGGCATAGCTTTCCTTGGCCTCTTTAAAGCTAACCGTAGAGCGTAAAGTTTGTAGGTAAATGGGTGTGGTTACATCGTCTAGGCCAATGGCATCGCCTTTTTTAAAAAGGTTGTTCCGTAATTTTGCCTGGTCGTATGGAGTGCTTTTTCCAGGTTCCCTATTGAAATTGGCCGTTTTCGTATTGATGATAACGAGACCACCCGCGGCTAGGCTACCATATTTGTTCAACGCCCCCAGGCCTTGTATAACGGCCATTCTTTCAATATTTTGTATGTCGATGAACATGGGAACTTGTTGGAGCAAAATCCCATCCACTTCGAATAAAACCGGTGTTCTTGTATTAATAGATGTAATCCCTCTGCGAAAAAAAACCTGAATATCATTTAAATTTAGGCCCGTAGTATTAGTGGGGGTTAAGATATTTGGAACTTGCGCGCGCAAGAGTGTTAAGATATCAACCGTAGATGGATTAATATTCTTTTCGTATATGATTTGGACCCTGGATGGCATCATTCTGGTATCCATAATACCATGAATTGTTTTAATCAAGTTTTTATCGGTATTGTAAGCCAGGCGAAGTTCCTTTTGCGTCCTGTGGTATTTTTTTTTGGTTACAACCACCTCATCCAATTCTTGAATATCCTCCTTTAAGGTTACGTTTAAAAAGGTCGTAACATCTTCTACCAAAATCTCCAAGGTTTTTTTGCCTACGTAACTGTAGACCAAGGTTTCTCCCTCATGGGCGCTGATTTCATATTTCCCGAATTCATCGGTCCTTGCCAGCCTGTCCGTATCTTTAACTGAAATGTTGACGTCCTTAAGAGGGTCTTGGCCATCAGAAACCGAACCCCTTATTGTTCTAAGGGTTTCTTGCGAATAAACTTGGGAAAAGAGCAAAAAAAGAAATGCAGGAAAAAGATACTTCATAGGGGTTCGTGTTTTAGTATTGTTTAATAAAACCATTAAAAAGTACCACAAAAATTACGCCAAACATCATCCATGTAAATGTGATTTTGCTCTTGAAGTTGAAAAGAATTTCTATTATTTCCAATCTGCGTGTCCGGCACGATCTCGACTGCTAGCGGTATCCCAACTTTTTGATACAATCGTAACTGAATCCCCTCTCGTTTTTGTAATCACATCAATGAAAGACAGTATGCAAGTTGTAGCAGAAAGTAATTTCCATACCAATTTCACCTAGCAGTGAGCATATCACTCGTTTGAACCTTGAACAACTCCTGATTGCTATTTTTGACCCTTAATTTAAAAACCTTGGATTCATGTCTTTGATAGGGTTTTCCATAGTCATAGTAAGCCGTGGCCTTTATATAGGTGGGCGTAAGACTTTTATTTCCCAGATAGTTGACATTTACTTGCCAAGTTCCATCGGGTTCGTAAATTAAATATTCCTGGCACGAAAAACGGTTCTGCTTCCCATCCTTGAAATGGGTTTCATTGTCAAACGACGTGTGTTTAAATGTATAATACCGCTTGTCGTTGTTTACAAATTGTAGTTCAAATTCGGCTTCGCTATCGCTCCATTCGAATACCAGCCGTGTCCCGTTAAAATCATCCTCATCGGATGTAAAAAACACCTTTTCCTGCGACAGTACTTCTGCCTCCTGTACCAATAAGTTATTGAAGTCCCTGTCTAAAATATCCGAAAAGGTTTCAGACTTATTGAAGAGCCCTTCGCGTAACAAAAATTGGTGTCGGGCATAGAGCAGAGCCGCCCGTTTGATCTTTCCACTGTTTTTGTATGCATGTGCCAAATCATGATAGGATTGCTGATAGTGCGGGCGTAGGATGAAAATTTTCTTGTACAGTTCCAATGAGGCACCGTAATTCCGTTCTTCATCCAATTGATAGGCTAAAGCTTTAAGGATAATAGGGTTATTGGAGTAATTGGCCTCAATATTATTCGTAATCATTTTGACCATAGCCTTATCCATGTATTGTTTTTGAAAATAGGATCTCGCATCCAAATAAAAATAAGGCGACTGGCCATATATCTTTTCAAGCTGGAAATAACTCTCCTTAGCTTCGTTCCAATCAACCGTAGCGTGTAACATCTGTAGATACATCGGTACAGCCAAATCCTCCGGGCCTATCGCATCCCCTTTTTCAAAAAAATTGTTTCGCAACTTCGCCTGGTCATAGGGGAGGTTTGTTCCAGGTTCCCGGCTGAAATTAACCACTTTTGTGTTGATGATTACAAGCCCCCCCGAGGCGAGACTACCATATTTGTTCAGTGCTCCTAGTCCTTGTATAACAGCGATTCTATCTATGTTTTGTATGTCTATAAATGTGGGTGGAGTCCGAAACAATACACCATCTACCTCCCATAGACGCGTAGAATTAGCCATGACAGCTGATCCGCTAGGATAAAAAGCTGGGATTCTTGCCCGTAAAATTGATGAAATATTAAGAGCAGAAGGATTAATATTCTTACCATCAATAATGTGGGCCCTAGATGGTATCCTTCTGATATCCAAAATTCCAAAAATCGTTTTTATCAAATTCTTATTGCTATTATATTCAGCAAAAAGTTCTTGTTGGGTCTTATGATATCTTTTCGTAACCACCACCTCGTCCAATTCCTGAATCTCATCCCTTAAGGTTACATTCAAGAAGGTGGTTACGTCCTCTACCAAGATCTCCAAGGTTTCCTTGCCCATATGACTATAGACCAAAGTCTCACCTTCGCGGGCCTTGATTTCATATTTCCCGGAGGCATCGGTCCTCGCCAACCTATCGGCATCCTTAATGTTGATATTTACGTCTCTTAAAGGGTATTGGCCATCAGATATTATGCCCTTTATCGTTTTGATTGTCTCTTGGGAATGGACATGACCCAAAAATAAAAACAGAAATACTGGAAGAAAATGCTTCATAATTTCGGGGGTTTTTGATATTTTTTACTAAATATATAGAAAAAAAACCACAAAAACAATGCCAAATACTATTCTCCTAGATGTTCCTCTACCCTTGGTATAAGGAGTAATTTCGTTTGTCTTCCATTCACATATCTAAATCCATCCTCACCATAGAACCCGGCCTCTTCCAACATAATCCGGATGTCCCGTTTCCATTCTGGAATGGTTACCGTTGTATTTAGCTCTATGGCATAGACCGTATTGGGCCGTAACGGATAATTTTCTCCATCGGCTTTCATAACCCCGTCTTGTGCATCCCACATACCTATAGTGGTGCCCGCGGAATGCCCGTAAGATCCCAAGGGATGGGTATAAATGGCAGGGCGTAGCCCTGCTTCACGTCCGTCATGTAAGGCCTTGGCTAAAATCTGATTTCCTGTACGGCCCACAATCATATTTTCGGTCAGGAAATCCTGAACCTTATTCCCTTCTTTTAAAGCGTCTTGCAGGAATTTAGGTGCTTCCTTTTCCTTAGGCTTAAGTATATAGGCCAATTCTTGGCAATCGGTATTTAAACGTAAGTAGGTGATCCCAAAATCGCAATGCAGCAAATCGCCGGGCAGAATAACCATATCCTCAGGGCGATTGGAAAAGGAATATAGGTGACTCACAATTTCCTCGCTGGTCCGTTGTACATCAACGGTAGGATGAAACCAAGTTTCTAGTCCCAAATCCGTCACTTTTTGACGCATCCACCACTCTACATCTGTGGTCGTTGTAACTCCTGGGGTTATGACCTTTTCTGAAAATGCTTCCGCTATGATGTCATGCGTTATATCCACCAACTGATTGTAAATAATCATTTCACGAGCGGTCCGGGTCTCTATCCATCCAACCGTCAATTGCTCTGCCGAAATCACTTTTTTGTGATGCTTTTTTGGTAAATTCTGCATGAATTCCTCATGGTCGGTCTTATCCAGGCCATCCGCAATATTATGGTCCTTGGAAAAGTTGAGCCCAATTTTCTTTGGATTTCTTTCCTCGATCAATTGCATCAAACGCTTCCATTGTTCGGGTTCCTTTTCCTTATCCCAAACGGATAGGATATTATCCCCAACATTGTAACGGGCTACTGCCAATTTATCAATCGTGTTTTGCGTTTTGTCTCTATAGAAAACCAAAATGGTGCGCCTGCGAGCATTCAACCAGGTGGCTGGTAACATGGTACGTAGCACGGGATCCTCATTATATTCCCTTGAAATCAGTATCCACATGTCAATATCCGTTTCGTCCATCAGTTGGGGCAAGAGATTATTGAAACGATCGGCCAGAATCTCATCTATTACTTTGGCCCTTTCGATTTCCGGGAGGATTTGTTGAGAAAACAGAGATAGATATAGCAGGAAGAAAAAAAGAGATAACTTACTTTTCATAGAACATTTTTTTTTATAAGAATTAGTAAAAATCTTAGGTTGGTGATTTCAAAGTATTTTTAATGTTTCATGCCTTAGGATTTTTCCATTATCCGTTTCGCTAAACTTTGAAACCGCATAAATGGCCTTCGGAACTTCAAATTTATCCAAAACCCCAGAAGATATGATTTCTTGTAAAAAGTAATCGGTATCCGTTTCACCTTCAACAAGCAATACTAATTTTTGCCCCAGCTTCTCATCAGGCAATCCTGCGACAAAGAATCGATCTGTAATTATTTGGGACAATTTGGCCTCGATTTGCTCTGGAATCAGTTTTATGCCTCCAGAATTGATTACGTTATCATACCGCCCCAACCATATAAATTCGGTTTTTGAAATAAGATGTACCAAGTCATTGGTAATTACCTTATCATCACAAACGTCCGGTGCATCAATAACAAGACAGTCCCTAGAGTCTGTGGAAACGGTTACCCCAGGAAGCGTTTGGAAAGAGGTTTCCACTATTTTTGAAGGGATTGCAGAGTGTATTTTTCTAACCGCTATATGGGTTATGGTTTCCGTCATTCCATAGGTCTCAAAAATAGTAGTGGACTCATGTTCTACTTTTTTCTTCAATGTATTCGATACCGAGGCACCTCCAACCAATACTATTCGTATTCGTTTTAACCGACCCAATGATTTTTCCAGTTGTAACGGTACCATTGCACAGAAATCATAGGAATTGGTATTGTATTCCAACGGATTTGAGGAAGGTTCTACATAATGGAGTTCAAGACCCAAAACCATGGCACGTACCAACATCATTTTCCCGGCGATGAAATCACAGGGCAAACACAGCAATGCAGAACTTCCCGGTTCCAGTTCGAAGAAATCTCCGGTGGCCAAGGCGGAATTCACCATTTGGCTTTTCTTGAGAAGAATCGATTTTGGTATTCCCGTGGAACCAGAAGTCTTAACTTTAACATCTGGCTTTTCATCAAGCCAATCCAACAAAAAATCCCCAATGGCCTGTTCAAAAAGTGCACCCTCCTTTATTAAGCTATATCCTATCTCCTTTAGTTCATCTACGGATGGATGAAAGCCATTAAACTTAAACCTAAAGTGAATGTCGCTATACTTGGGTTTCGTCATTATTAGATGTGAAAAACTCTTCTCGAGATAAGATGGGGCCGGCCAATCGTTGCTTCCAATTTTTCCATTGGTACTTTTTGGAAAAGATATATAGAAGTATGGGAAAGACCACAAAAACTGGCAAAAAGGCGTCAAACCCCAAATCCGGTTCGGCCACGTTTTTATAAATGGCATCCACCTGAAAAGCCGTACTGTCTGCCGTTATTAAAAGTGCCGTTACCAAGTTATTGGATGCATGAAAACCCAAAGCCAATTCCAGGCCTTCGTCCATTAAAGTCATAATCCCCAAGAAGAAACCAGTACCGATGTAATAGACCATAATACCGTAGCCCAATTTACCCACTTCCGGATTTCCCAAATGCATCAACCCGAACAAAACGGATGTAATGAACAATGGTACCCACCGATTTCTTGCCATAATACCTATTCCTTGCATCATATAGCCCCGAAACAAATATTCCTCGAAACTGGTTTGTATGGGAATCAGTAATATGGCTATTATCAGCAAATACAAAAATGGCTCCCATCTGAAATTAAGGATATAGTCCTCTGGGGCCACCACAATATCTATTCCGGTTATTACTATGGTAATAGTTGACCAAAGTGCAAAGGCAAAGAAAACCCGTTTCCAATCTATTTTTTGTCTGGAAGTCGTTAATGAGGTTAGTGTCTGTTTGTGAATGAACTTCACCCAGAGAAACAACAAGGCAAGACCGACTATAAAGGGAATCAGCATCTCAATTAAAAATCGGTTGGCTCCTTTCCTGTTAATTTCCGCCTCCATTATGGCTTCAATATCCAAGTCCAAAAGCACTATGGCCAAGTAGTTGAGTACCATGAGCCCAATGAAGCCCAAAGGGATCAAAAAATATTTCCAAATACCTATTTCTCCTTTGTACCCTTGTTCTACATACATAAGTTCTCGATTAAATTGGTTTCCCAATATTTATCATTTCCATAACCCAATTGGCCGTCTTTTACGGCCAATGGGCAGTTAAAATTATTAGTAAACAAACTTCCGGTGCCCAATCCTTGGGGCATTGGGTTGTTAAAGGTAAACGTCCACTGTGCAATGGCATTAAGGCCTATATTGCTTTCCAAGGCACTGGTTACCCACCAGTCAATATCGTATTCATTGGCCAAGGCTATCCATTCTTCACTGCCCTTAAAACCTCCAATCAAACTGGGCTTTAAGATAAGATAATGTGGCTGGATGATCTGCAACAACTTTTTCTTTTCCTTAAGTTCAAAAATTCCGATCAATTCTTCGTCCAAAGCAATAGGCAAGGGAGAATCTTTACACAACCTTTTCATTTCCAGGTATTGACCTGGCATAATCGGTTGTTCTATGGAATGTAGGTCATAACTGGACAAGATTTGAAGTTTTTCCAATGCCTCTTTTGGCCCAAAGGCGCCATTGGCATCTACTCGAAGTTCAATATCCGCTTTCGAATATCTTTTGCGAATAGATTCCAAAAGCTCTATTTCTTTATTGAAATCGATGGCCCCAATTTTCATTTTTATGCAAGAAAAGCCTTCCACCAATTTTTGTTGGATCTGTTCATACATAAAACCTGCATCTCCCATCCAAATAAGGCCATTGATGGGGATTGTGCTTTCTCCTCTTGTAAAAGGGGATTCAAAAAGTTCGAGAGAATTTTTGGATCTCAAGGAAATAAAAGCCTGTTCTATACCAAATTGGATACTGGGAAAGAGTTTTAATTCCTCATAAAGGGTTTCCCTGCCCAAAGAAATGTTATCGCAAATCCATTGGAGCTTATCTTCATAACCCACCACATCGTCTACACTTAGGCCTCGTAATAGTCCACATTCCCCTATCCCCAATTTTCCATTTTCTTCCAAGATAAGAAACCAAGTCTCCTTTTGGGTTAGTATGCCCCGCGAAGTGCCACTGGGACGTTTAAAATTGAGAATATGTTTTTTATACCTGGCTTTCATCCGTTACGCCCAAATTTAGACATATTTTTGGGGTCATAGATGATGGAAACACCTTAAAGTTTACCAAAAATAAGAAGAGTATCAAACGGTCAATTCCTGTCCTATATCCAATAAATGGAGTGTTTTACCCGCTTCCTTGAACTTTCTTTTGGCTTCTCCATGGTCAATTTCAATATATCCAAAAGTATCAAAATGGTAGCCCAATATTTCAGGACACTCAATGAAATCCGAAGCTAGAATAGCATCGTCTACACCCATTGTAAAGTTGTCGCCAATGGGCAAAACGGCCAAATCCAATTTTGTTTTCATAGGAATCAGCTTCATATCCATGGTCAATGCCGTATCCCCGGCAATATAGATTTCCTTGTTTTCCGCTGAGAGAATGAATCCACCTGGCTGCCCACCGTAGGAACCATCCGGAAAGGAAGAAGTATGAATGGCGTTTACGTATTTCAATCGTCCAAAATCAAAATTCCATTGACCGCCGTGGTTTATAGGGTGCGCCTCAAGACCTTTGTTCTGATAGTGTACCGCAATTTCATAGTTGCTTATTATAGTCGCACCTGAAGCTTTGGCAATTTGTTCCACATCCAAAGTGTGGTCTTGATGCGCGTGAGTCACTAATATGTAATTCGGATTAAGGTCATCAATGTTTATTTTACCAGATGCCTTTTCATTGCCCGTGATAAAAGGGTCTACTAAAAGTGTTTTGTCTTTAGTCTCAATGAGCAAAGAAGCGTGGCCCAAAAAAGTAAATTTCATTATTGAAGAGTTTAGGTTACTCTCCAAATTTATTTAAAATTGAACCAAAAGCGAACCCCTTCCGCTGTTTTATCAATGTTCAATTTGGTCTGTAGCTGATTGGCCAAACGGTTCATTAATCGTATCCCCATAGAGGAGTTGGTTCGTTCCTCGGTATCTTCCGGTAGACCGACCCCGTTGTCCGAGTACTCAAAAAAGCCTTCTTTGTCACCCATTTTTCTCAGGTGGATGTAAATTTTGCCATTTTCCTCGTCATAGGGAAAGGCATATTTAAAGGAGTTGGAGACTAGTTCGTTCAAAATGAGCCCAAAAGGGATAGCTCTATCAATATCCAGTTCTACACCTTCGGCGTCTATTGTAATATTGATATTATGTCCGCCTTTTTTATAGACCGATTGTACACTGTTAATTAAGCTTTCGATATACCCCTGCATTTCGATTACCGAAAGGTCATCGTTCTGATAGAGTTTTTGATGAATCAACGCCATGGCCTTTACCCTACTTTTTCCTTCTTCAAGGGCCTCTATAGCCGCTTTACTTCGTGTATTTTTAGTTTGAAGGCTCAATAGGCTGGAGACCATTTGTAGGTTGTTTTTAACCCTATGATGTATTTCCTTAAGAAGTGAATCCTTTTCTACCAGGGAATTTTCAATTATATGTTTCTGTTCTGCGATCAACCGTTGGTTCTTTATACTTTTTAGATAGGCATAAACCAAACCTGCAAATCCCAATAGTGTGAAAATCAAGGAAATGAACACTAGATTTATCCGTTCGTCCTGTGCTATCATTTCACTGCGCTGCTCCTCCAAAGCCTGCTTTTGGGCTGCCATTATAGATCGTGTGTTTGCCTTTTCCTCAGCCATGACCGTGGCCAATTGTTGCTTTCTTAATTCTGATTCATTGATACTTATGGAATCGTTGATTCGAATGTTCTTTCGCAAATAAAATGAGGCGTTTTTATAGTCGTCGGTCCTTTCATAATAAATGGACAGCAATCTATTCTTTTTTATTTTGTTCTCTGTTTTCCTTAGCTGCATATCATCACTCAAAAAGTCCGTAGCCTTTTCCAGATCCGCCAATTGCAAGTAGCATTCGGCAATGGCCAGACGATTTTCGATGATATCCGCAGAATACAAACCTTTGGTATACTCGGTCATTTCTTCGATACTCTGCTCCAAAAAAGGAATGGCATCCTCGTATTCTCCTAATTGCAGGTGACATTTTCCAATGTTTCCACGTATTTTACTACTTAAAAGGTTTGCCTCTTGTACCTCCGCCTCAGATTTAATCTTGGTTACATCGTTCAAAAAAACATCTATGAAACCTTTGGCTTTTTTATAGGAATTCAGAGAGGTAGGTGTGGATTTGTCCAACCTTAGGTAGGTTCCGACATTATTGTAGAATTCGGCCTGGGCAAAATAGTCCTTTTCGTCCACGGTTTTTTTAACGTGTTCGAAGTAATCGTCCATGGCCTTGCGATGTAATCCTAAATTGGAATAAATGTCATAAAAAGCGATGTTTTCCGTAATTCCCAATTCCTTCTTTTCCTTCCGAATATCTATTTGTTCCGCGTAAAGTTCCAATTTGGAATAGTTCTCGTCCATGAGATTCAAAAGAATGGTTCTGGTATCCAGATCAAGGCCTTCCTTTTTGGCATACAATTCCTTGTTTATGGCAAGACTCTTATCATAATCCCCAATGTCATAATATATTTGGGATTGCATAAGTTTGTATTGCTTTACCGCGGTTGTATCTTCTTGTTTTTGAGCATTGTTAAGAAATACATTTACCGTATCCAGCCAATCATATGCCGAATTCTCCAAATAACGATTTGGAGCATCAAAAAAGAACTCGAATCTTTCTTCGAGCGTTTCCTTGTTTTGAAATTTTACAAAAAGACCTTCATCAGTTTCAGTGGAATCTTGAGAAACCATAGAACTAATGCAAAAGAGACAATGGAAGAATACTAATAAGGTTGGGCCAAGCAGATTTTTCATATCATAGTACGGGAACAAAACCAAACATACCGTTATAGTCCGGTCCTGCGAAATTTTTGTTGTAAACCAAAACAACAGTTTGGTACGTCTCCATTATTGTAAAAACGTCTTTTTTACTACACTGATTGTTCTCAAATTCTTTTTTTAACCATAATCTAAAATAGATTTGAGCAGAACGTTGATATTAAGGCTAAAATAAGACCACATATACGCGAAAAAACCCTATTAACATATAAAGCCTCCATGCAATTACATCAAAAAATAAAATGATAAGTTTTGGGGTGTCCTAAGGACGGTTCAAAAATATTGTATGAAGGCCATCCTTTTTGATTATTGTTGTGTAACCCCCGTTTTTTGTTGTGAAAATTAGAATATCATTCCAGGGGCGTATTTCATCCGATTTTTTGAGCATTTGGCCGAAGTCACATAAGCCCAAATTTCTAAAAGAAAATATTGTACTTCAATTTGCAGTTTCTTGAAAATAGAAAACCATACAAAAACTAAAAAGAGCCCTGCCATTAAGACACGACTCTTTTACGAGAACACTATATGAAAATGAAAAAACTATTAATTCAATTGAAGCTTGTAAATTAATACAGGACTAAAGTAATTCACTTTAAGACAGAGGCAAAATTAATGTTGTGAAGGAGCTGAAAACTGTTGTGTCCAAGCTATAAACCGCTATAAAAAAAGAAGACATGTGCCACATGTCTTCCACTTCCGTATAAAATGAAAGATTTTAAGAGTTCATTGCAGAAATGATAAACTCTTTGAAATCTTTAGATATTGGAATTAGGGTATTGTTTATCATAATATCCTTGGAGTTTATGGCATCTATATGATCCACATTCACAATATAGGATTTATGGGCCCTGTAGAATTTGTTCTTCGGTAATTTCTCTAAATAGTCCTTTAGCGGGGACCTTACCAAAAACTTTTTATCCACGGTATTTACTTCCAAATAAACATTATCCGCCTTTATGAACTGTATGTCTCCAAATTGTATCCTGTAATACAAGTGTTGTTTTTTAACAAAAATGGAGTCCTTTAAGACTGAATTTGACATTGGGGCTTCTACGGCTCCATTCTCTTCAGAGGCCGTTTTACCAGTACCATAGGTAAAGTTGGAAAGCGCAATTTCTATGGAAGTATATAAATCCTGTTGTTCAAATGGTTTTACCAAATACCCATTGGGTTTAACCGTCTTGGCATTTTCTACGGTGGCACGATCAGAATTTGAGGTCACAAAAATAAAGGGTATGTCATAGTTCTCCCTAATATGTTTGCCCAAATCGATTCCTGTTTTGTCGGAGGCAAGTATAATATCGATCAAGACCAGGTCAACCTGCTGTGTCCTTAAAACTTCTTCCGCTTGCTCATATACTATTACGTTATCAACAATCTCATAACCAATCTCTTCTAGCATAGATTGCATATCGTCCGCAATGATAACATTGTCCTCTACAATAAGAATTTTTATAGGTTGTTCCAAAGTAGTTGTGGTTTAGATGGTTAGACTCAAAATTACAAAAAATTATTAAAACTGATATAGAATATGATGGCGAGAGCAAAAGTATTTAGGGCCAATTTCTTAAGTTCCGGGTCCAATAGGACGGGGGCATCTGTTTTATAAACACGAAGCATATGAACAAAAATTGGTACGAATAGTACTAAGGAAAGAAAATGGTACCAATTTGTAAAGTTCAGTAAAACAAACCAAAGTAATGTCGCAAATGCACTGAACAAAAGCAATGCGTGATAGGTCTTACCATTTTTGAATCCAATTCGCACCACAAGGGTGTTCTTATCCGCTTGCGCATCGGATTCATAATCCCTTAGGTTATTGAGGTTAAGAACACCTACACTTAAAAAGCCTATGGTACAGGCCGGCAAGAGAGCTTCTAAATGAAGAACCTGAGTGTTTAGGAACATGGACCCCAGGACAGCAACCAAACCGAAGAAGATAAAAACAAAAAGATCTCCCATTCCTTTATACCCATAGGCAGAAGATCCCACAGTATACTTTATAGCGGCCCAAACACTTGCTGCGCCCAACACTATAAAGAGCAAGAGGTAACTTATTTGTTCTTTTCCAAATGCAGTGTAAACCACGACGAGAATCAAAAAAAGGTTAAGAACGCTTGATATAACGATTCCTTTTTTCAATTCCTCCTTGGACAGCAGTCCGCTTTGTAAAGCACGTTTTGGCCCTATCCGAGACTCATTGTCCGTACCTTTAATCCCGTCGCCATAATCATTGGCCAAATTTGACGTAATCTGGAATCCTATTGCGGTAAAAAGTGCCAAAACGAATACTAGAACATCTACTTTTCCATAAAGATTGGCCAAGGTTGTTCCTACAATGATACCAGATACCGATAGCGGTAGGGTCCTTAAGCGTAAGGCATCCAACCAAATTTTAGTTTTTGGCAAAACTTCTTTAATAGGGGTCTTCTATTTGGATTCTCTTGCCATCCTGGTAAGAGGCAACGAAAGCATCCTGGAAACCAAGATCTACCAGCTGTTTTCTAAATTTTTGGGCTTCTTCCAAAGTCTCAAAATTCCCCAAGGAATACGAATAAAACGGGTTGGTCTTAACAAACATGGTATTTGTAAGCGCCTTTGAAGCAAGCGTTACATTATTGTCAACGAAAGATTTGATCTGAACGGAATAAATCTTTTCTTTTTCCAAAAATTTCTTGGCCAAATAAAATTCATTCACCAGACTAAGCTCCTGATTTTGTAATTTAAGATTATCTATACGTGTTTTTATCGCATCCAAACTATCAATGGAAACCAGCAAGTTTTCCTGTTTTTCAAAACCGTTGGAACTACTTAGGCCAGCCGTAAAAGATGTAATGGCAAGGGTCCCGATAAGGAAAAGTCCCGTAACGCCGGCCAAGACGTTTCGCTGTATCTTACTTTTTTTAAGCTCCTTGTTCTTGAACTTTATTTGATCTAGAAGACGTTCATTGATTATCTGAGCCTTGTCGATATCCTTGTGCAATTCCAGTAAATCGCTTTCTTCAATGAATGGCATGCAGCGTATAGTTTTATGGGGTATATCTTGTGTTAAAGTTAACCAAAATACTTTAATGTTAAAAAGGTCTTATATCCTTTGTTGCAAAAATATAACTTTTGGTGGCATAGGAAAGGAAAACTGTGGTTAAATTGATATAGTGAATTGATTTTCATTTCGTTAAAGAAAATTCGTTTCAAAATTTATACTCAAATAACCTGAATGCCATTTTCTTTTATTTCTATTTTTCGGGCTTTGTATAATGTCCCCACACCTTTCTTAAATGTCTTTTTGCTCATTTGAAGTGTCGCTTTGATATCTTCAGGATCTGATTTATCATGAAGTGCCAAAAAGCCATCATTCTGCAGGAGGGTCTCATAAATCTTGTTTGCTGCGGGTTCTAGGACATTGACCCCCATAGGTTGAAGTGATACATCAATTTTATTGTCAGGTCGTATGCGTTTAATAACGCCTTTGGTATTGTCTCCTATAGCTACTCTTTTGAAGACTTCATTGGAATAGACCAATCCTTTATGCAGATTATTAATTATTACCTCCCAGCCCAAATCTGTACTTCGCGTAAAAATCAAATCCACTACTTCCCTTTCCTTTATGGATAAATCCTCATTATCCAAAAACTTGTCCAATTTATTGGATGCTACCAAACGTTGGGTCTTCGTATCGAGATAACAAAACACCACGTACCAATGGCCCTCTTTCATTTTTGACCTTTGCTCCCTAAACGGTACCAAAAGATGTTTTTCCAGGCCCCAATCCATAAAAGCTCCAAATTCGTTTACCTCGGCTACTTGCAACAACTGGAACTCGCCCCTCATTATTTCAGGTTGCAAGGTTGTTGCAATCGGGCGTTCTTCATGATCCAGATAGCAGAAAACTTCAAGTTCTTCCCCTATTTCATAAGTTTTAGGTACATATTTGTTTGGCAGAAGTATCTCATTGCCTTCATCATCGCCCAGAAAAAGTCCCACGCTGGTATCCCTTAAAATTTGAAGGCTATTAAATTTTCCAAGTAGAAACATGATGTAAAAGTAGCGTTTAAAAATTCTATAAAAAAAACCGTCCGCCAATTGGCGGACGGCTTCTAATGCTTATATAACAAGCTATTAGTTATACGTTGAAGCTTTGTCAAAATGTTTACATAACATATAGTAGACAACCGCTCTGTATTTGCTTTTTACGGAGCTACCATATTTATCCACCACGGTCTTAACGGCATCCATCAATTCAGGCCCATCCGCTAAACCCAACTTTTTTACCAGATAATTGTTCTTAACGGTTTCCAATTCCTTGTCGTCCGCTCCGGAAACTTTGGAAGCATCCAAATTGTAAATGGCAGGACCCAGTCCAATGGTAACTTTGGTCAATAAATCCATGTCCGCTGTTTCGCCAAATTTTTCCTTGATGTCCGCGGCATACTTAGCTATCAATTCGTCTCTTTTACTGCTCATAATAGTTAGTGTTCTATAAATTAATGGTTAATAAAATCCGAAGATAAAAAATCAAAGTAACCGAGCAAAATTTTATCGTTCAATAATCTTGGAGTGCGAACTTCCAATAATTTAGGTTTATCGGACTGTGCATAAAAAAACTTCAATGCATTTTCCAAGTCCTTAGACCCACTCACTTCGGTATGCTCAAAACCATACAAATTACAGATATGTTTCGCATCCAAATTTTGGACAGTTTCAAAATAGGTCTCAAAATTCGGAGTATCTTCCCGCCCTGGTAAAATCCTAAAAATTCCACCTCCGCCATTATTTATCAGTAGTATTCTAAAATCGGGTCGGATATGTCCGTTCCATAAAGCATTACTGTCATAAAAAAAACTCAGATCTCCGGTAATTAACAAAGTAGGTTTCTTACTATATACAGAGGCTCCAATTGCTGTTGATGTACTCCCGTCTATGCCGCTGGTACCTCGGTTGCAAAACATTTTTATGGAAGGATGCCAATTAAAAAGCTGAGTGTAGCGAATGGTGGAACTATTGGCCAAATGCAATTGATAATCCCTTGGTACACTGCTACCTATATAGTAAAAAGCCAAGAGATCGGAAAATGGGATCCGGTGTATATATTCCAGTCTCTTTGATCTAAAATTTTCCTTGATATTCTGCCAGTAATCGCGATAATTCCCTTTCGTATTTTCCTCATATACATCCGACAGTATGACTTTTAGAAAGCGGTTAGGGTCCAGTTTTATGTGATGGGAGAGTGAAAAAAAAGTGTCATAGGCCTTTATTTTGTCAATATGCCAATGATGTTCGGCCTTATACTTCCGTAAAAATGCCTTGATTTTCTTTGAAACGATCAACCCCCCAAAAGTGAGCAGAATCTCCGGTTGCAACTTTCTAAACAAATCATCCTTTTGGTCTAACTTTTCTATGGGCGCAACCAAGGTATCTATACTTGGGAAGAAATTGGGGTGATGTAGATTTGATGTTGTTTCCGTAAAAACGATTACGGAAGGGTCATTGGCCAATATATCCAAAACCTTTTGATCAATGCTATTTGGTTGACTTACCCCTACCAGCACCAGCTTACGTTTAGCAGTTTTCCAAATTGAGGTTAAGGGCTCTAAATCCAAGCCTGGGAGTAGATTTTTTTGCTTGTTGAAGACTATATTGGGTTGTACCGTACCTTCATCGATAAAGTCATACAAGGGCTCCTCGAAGGGGGCGTTAATATGTACTGGGGTTTTATGGACATATGCCAAGTTTATGGCTTCATTTAAACTAGTATCATTGAAAGATTGGATTTTTTCCTGGGTATTTTCAATGGCATTTTCGGTAATTAAATCCGATGCATATTTTTTTACCTTTTCCACTGCATGTGAAACGTCTTGTCTTAAATTTACCGAGCATCCTATGTGCCTATGAAAAACATCGTCCTGACGTATCGTCTGCCCATCTCCGATATCTATCTTATAACCGGGCCGATCCGCAGAAATGATGATAAGGGGAATATTACTGTAAAAGGCCTCGGCAACAGCGGGATAATAGTTTAAAAGAGCACTGCCCGAAGTACATACCAGGGCGACCGGTTCCTGTAAATGCTGTGCAATCCCAAGTGCGAAAAAAGCAGCACAACGCTCATCTACAATGCTGAAACATTTAAAAAAAGGGTTTTCAGAAAACCCAATGGTCAAAGGAGCATTTCTCGAACCCGGAGAGATAACGATATTTTGGATACCTTTTGCCTTACAATGCAAAATAATGGTCTGGGCCAAGGGAATGGTGGAATATCTCATGTAGGGCAAAAATACAACGAGGGTAATTCTAAACCAATCTAAACCAAAAAAACTAAAGGTTTAAATAAGCTGTAACAATGTCTTGCTCTTGGCCACAGTCTCTTCCCATTCTTTTTCAGGGTCGGAATCTTGTGTAATACCGCCACCAGTATAAACAACAACTTTGTTCTCCTTGATTTGCGCACAGCGTAGATTCACATATAATTCAGTCTTAGCATCGAAATTAAGCTCCCCCAAAAAGCCGGTATAAAATTCCCTATCGTAGTTTTCGTTATCATGAATAAAATCAAGGGCAGGTTGTTTTGGAAAACCACAGATTGCGGGTGTCGGATGCAGGAATCTAATAACAGGACCTATGCCGTCTTTCAAAAAGACCCCGGAAATCTTGGTTCGTAAATGCAGAAGGTTTCCTGCTTTGACCGATTCCAGCTCTCCTTTTTTGATATCACTGGCCTTATCCCGTAGAACATCGAGTATATAATCCGTTACCAAATCCTGTTCCTTCAACTCCTTTCTACCCCATACTACCTGATCATCTCCACTATAAGGTAGCGTTCCTGCCAATGAAATTGTATTGAAATTCCTATTTCTAACCTGTAACAAGATTTCTGGGGTTGCTCCTAACCAAAGTCCTGTATTGGGGTGAAACCAGAGGTAACAGAAGGCATTTGGGTACTTGGACAGAAGACTTTGGAATAGTTCCAATGGACTCTCATTAAAATCCACTTCAATTTTACGGGATAGGACAACTTTTTTAAAATCCCCTTGTTGGATTGCGGCTATACCTTTTTGGATCAGATCAAGATGAACCTTCTTCTGTTCCAAATCAATTTGGATTTCGGCACCGCTTTTACAATTTGGGGGTGTACCAAAATCAAAATCGACTTCATGTTTTTGATTGGGACGCAATAGTATGGTGGGTTTCCATTCAAAAGCGGCCATTACGAACCCCGTTTCCGTAAAATCCGAAACGGAATGCAATGTATTATCCTTTTGAAAAAGAGCGGTAACCCGAGTATGATTCGGCTTCCTGTAAACAACAAAAGGAAGTCTGTCCCTAAATTGGGCGGACACCTTGTCCATAAGTTCCAAAGACATACTAACTTTTTGGCAGGGAAATGGTGGTTAATTTACATGAAGAAATCAAGTTTTCTTGCGCATCCGTAATCTTAATTTCCCATAATTGGGTGGTACGCCCCTTATGGATTAAAAGTGCTTTGGCGAACACCTCACCATCACGTATGCTTTTTACATGATTGGCGGATATTTCTATACCACGAACAAAAAATTTTTCCGCATCCAAAAAAATATAGGACGCCATACTCCCTACACTTTCGGCCAAAGCAACGGATGCCCCGCCATGTAGGACACCATCAGGTTGATGGACCTTTGCATTAACCGGCATTTTAGCCACAAGATAATTCTCACCTACATCAATATATTCGATCTCCAAGTTTTCCATCATTGTGTTTTTGGAAGAATTGTTACAGACCTTCAAAATTTTTTCCTTAAAATCGTCCATGAAATTTTTTTACAAAACTACGTATTGCCTAGTGAACAAATGGTACTACTTGGAAACAGATTTTAAAAACCATGAAAGAAAAAAAAATACGTTACAATACTACAGGTACCTATGAAACATTGAACCATTTGGAAAAATCCACAAAAAATGTTTGGATAGTACTCCATGGCATGGGGTACTTAAGTCGATTTTTCTTGAAACATTTTAAAGAATTACCGCCCGATGAAAATTATATCATAGCTCCCCAGGCCCCTTCCAAATATTATTTGGACAGTGCATATAAACATGTAGGGGCCAGTTGGTTGACAAAAGAAAACACTATTCTAGAAACCAAAAATGTTTTGGCCTATTTGGATGCTATTTGGGAAGCTGAAAACATTCCCGAAAATTGCAAGTTAATCGTTCTTGGTTTCTCTCAGGGAGTTTCCATTGCGGCCCGTTGGGCAGTCCATAAAAAACTACCAGTTCATCGACTGGTGCTTTACGCCGGTGGAATCCCCAATGAATTAAGGCCTACAGATTTTGATTTCTTGAGACGGAACAAAACCAAAATCGAGATATTTATAGGTAACAAAGATGAATACATAACCGAAAAAAGGCTGAAAGAAGAATTAAAAAAAATTCGGTCACTTTTTGAAGGGCGGGCTGAAGTGATTATTTTTGAGGGCGGTCATGAACTCAAAAAAGAAATCATTAACAGCTTAGTCGAATAGCAGTGGCAGTTACTTTGGAAAACCTACGGGTAAAACTTAGTCCGTTAAAGCCGGAAGATTCCGATAATTTATTTCCAATCGCCCAACAAGAAAAGTTGGTCCAATACTCCCCTTCCGATATTGCCACGTTACCTGCACTAAAAAATTATATCGACATAGCATTGGAACAGCAACTTCAGAAGAGCAGCATTCCATATGTTATTTTTGACAAAAACGCGCAGTCCTACGCGGGTTGTACGCGGTATATGAACATCGATTGGAAGAACAAGGTCTTACATATAGGATCCACTTGGATAGGAAGAGAATTTCAGGGAACGGGCCTCAACAGCAATGTGAAATTTTTGATGTTGCAACATGCTTTTGAAGAGATAGACTTCGAAAAGGTGGAGTTTCGCATAGATGAAAGAAATGAACGTTCTAGAAAAGCGGTGGAAAAACTCGGTGCAAAACTGGAAGGCATATTGCGCGAAAATGTATATCTGCTGGATGGCTTTAAAAGAAACACCTGTTGCTATGGGATTTTACATCATGAATGGAAGCGAATTAAATCCGAACGCTTCGCAGGCTATTCCTCGTCTTCAACTTCCTCTTGAAATTCGAAATATTTTATTCGTCTCGTAGTATAGGCGTTGTCCGGTGTAACGATCTGTTTCACCCAATTACCCTGCTCACGGTCATCATATTGGTAGATATATTCCTTTGCTTTCTCGGAATTTCCTTTTTTTTCGACCAATTTCGAAAGTGCCCCACTACTATCATAAGTAAAAACGGTAGTGTGTTCCGGTACAAATTGTCGGGTCTTTTCATCATATCCAAAATGAATGCTGGAAATTAATTGGCCAGAGGCATCAAATATTTCCTCAGTAGCGGTAAGAGGGTCTCCATTTAGAAATCTTTTGGTCAATATGACTTTTTCCAAAGTCCCATTCTTAGCCTTTCGACTGGACGTCCGAATAGATTTTTGTTCAACTCCATTTAACCTGTAGGTTCTTGTTTGCTCGTCCTTATATGATGTATATTCAATACCGGTCTCGTCCGTACCATTATTATTGGTCCTAATAATTTTAACCACTCTATCATCGGTATCATAGAAATATTCATATTGGTCCAGGAATTCCTTCTCATAGGAAACTATTTTTTCAGTAATCTTTTTGGTTCCAAGGGAATCCAGTTCATAAAAATGGGCAATGGATGTACTGGTATCAAAGGTATTTTCTCGATAATTTTCCAAGCGCTTTTCCTTTAAGAAACCTCCATCATATTGGTAATAGGTTACATCGTAGTCCGAGTCGCTATAACGGGTAACCGATTTGGCCAACAATCCATTCTCATCAAAATCATATTCTTCCTTCCCATAATCAGTGATTACCAAGCATGATTTTACATCACCGTTTAAATCAAAATCCTCCCTTGTGAATATTTTAATTTCTTGGGAAAAGATATCGGTTGCGACGAGGTTTAGAATAAAACAAAAAAACAGTATGTAGTTTTTTATCATAGTATAACATGGTAAAGTTCAAAATACGATTCCACATATCAAAAGTACTTTATTTAAAATCAATTTCCATACCAGAAGTTGGCGTAAAATCCTGTTGTACCTATCTTTACCATGGCTTAGTCTATCCCAAAAACAAAATCATGACACGGACCTTACTTCTTATGCTACCTTGGTTTTTCCTTCTAGGTTGCTCTCAAAAAAAGAAAACCAGTACAAAATTTCCTGAATTCGAGATAGGGGTGGTGGCGGACTGTCAATATTGTAATTGTAAATCAAGTAATCAGCGCTTTTATAGGCAATCGCCAATGCGCCTGAAGGAAGCTATAGATACTTTAAATACATATCCTTTGGATTATTCCATTCACTTGGGAGATTTCATTGACCAAAGTTTTGATAGCTTCGATACGGTTGCCCCTATTTGGGCGACACTAAAATCCGATCGGTTCCATGTGTTGGGAAACCATGATTTTAGTGTGGCAGATTCATTGAAGCCTTATGTTTTGGAAAAAATGGAATTGCACGATCGCTATTACAGCATAGTAAAGAACAAGTGGAGATTTATTGTTCTGGATGGGAATGACCTAAGTTTACATGGGGCACTCTCCGAGTCCAAAAAGCAACAGACCGATTCACTTTTTAAACTTTTGGAAGGAAAAGACATGCCTAACGTTTTTCCTTGGAACGGTGGGTTAAGTAACGACCAGTTGAATTGGGTAGAGGGTCAATTAAAACTGGCCACATTGAACGAGGAACGTGTGGGCATGTTTTGCCATTTTCCAGCTTTGGGCGTATCCAATTCACACAATTTATTGAACTATGAAGAATTACTGAACCTCATCGGAGAAAATGATTGTGTGAAATTCTATTTCAATGGCCATAACCATGCAGGTGACTATATTGAAAAAGATGGCGTACACTACTTGACTTTCAAAGGGATGGTGGATACCCAGGATAGTACTTCATTTGCAAGGGTAGCCTTTAAAAAAGATTCAATATTTGTGACCGGCTATGGTAGAGAGCTTTCAAGAAAGTTTAAAATAAATTAACGGACCGTAGCTTTTCCCTACTAAGATGAATTGAATAAAAAAGGGCACTATCAAATATGATAATGCCCTTTTAATAATTATTCCCTACTCCCCATCGGTGTTTATTTCACCTCTTCAAAATCTACATCCTCAACGTTATCACCTTCCTTAGTGTCTCCTCCACTAGCAGCTTCCTCGCCATTGGGTGACGGGCCGCCTGCTTGCTGGGCCTCCGCCTGTGCTTTGTACATCTCTTCAGAAGCAACTTTCCAAGCTTCGTTAATTTTCTCCAAAGCAGGAGTAATTACGGCCAGATCCTTGCTTTCATAGGCTTTCTTAAGTTCCTCCAAAGCATCCTCGATCGGTTTTTTCTTGTCATCGGACAATTTATCCCCGAATTCCTTTAATTGCTTTTCGGTCTGGAATATCATTCCATCGGCCTCATTCAATTTATCAGCCGTTTCTTTGGCTTTTTTATCGGATTCGGCATTTGCTTCCGCTTCGGCCTTCATTTTCTCGATTTCCTCCTCGGTCAATCCAGAAGATGCTTCGATACGAATGTCCTGAGACTTATTTGTGGCTTTATCCGTAGCGGAAACTTTAATAATACCATTGGCATCGATATCAAAAGTAACTTCTATTTGAGGTGTTCCTCTTGGTGCTGGAGGAATCCCATCCAAATGAAAACGTCCTATGGTTTTGTTGTCACCCGCCATGGGCCGTTCTCCTTGCAGTACATGAATCTCTACCGATGGTTGATTATCAGCTGCGGTGGAGAATACTTGCGATTTTTTGGTGGGAATCGTTGTATTCGCATCGATTAACTTGGTCATTACACTTCCCATAGTCTCAATACCCAGGGATAATGGTGTAACGTCCAACAACAATACATCCTTTACGTCTCCTGTCAATACCCCACCTTGGATAGCTGCACCGACGGCAACTACTTCATCCGGGTTCACCCCTTTAGAAGGTTTCTTCCCAAAAAACTTTTCAACGGCCTCTTGTACAGCGGGAATCCGGGTAGAGCCACCAACCAAAATAATCTCGTCGATATCGCTCTTTGAGAGTCCAGCAGCTTTTAGTGCCGTTTCACAAGGTTCGATAGTACGTTTAACCAAATCATCGATCAACTGCTCAAATTTGGAACGCGAGAGACTACGAACCAAATGCTTGGGTCCAGATGCTGTTGCTGTTACGTAAGGCAAATTGATTTCCGTCTGTGAAGAGGCGGACAATTCAATTTTTGCCTTCTCGGCAGCTTCACGTAAACGTTGCAGCGCCATGGCGTCATCGCGTAAATCGATACTTTCGTCTTTTTTGAACTCTTCGGCCAACCAATCGATAATCTTCTGATCCACATCATCACCGCCCAAATGGGTATCCCCATCCGTGGCGAGTACCTCAAATACACCATCGCCTAATTCTAAGATGGAAACGTCATGCGTACCACCTCCAAAGTCGAAAACTACAACCTTTTGATCAGTATGTTTTTTATCCAACCCATAAGCCAAAGATGCAGCAGTAGGTTCATTGATGATCCGCTCTACGGTAAGTCCGGCGATCTCACCTGCCTCTTTTGTGGCTTGACGTTGTGCATCGTTAAAATAGGCCGGAACCGTAATTACGGCCTTGGAAACATCTTGTCCCAAATAATCCTCTGCCGTCTTTTTCATCTTTTGAAGGACCATCGCAGAAAGTTCTTGGGGCGTATATAAACGCCCATCTATATCTACACGGGGCGTATCGTTATCACCTTTAACTACTTTATAAGGCACACGGTTCGCTTCCTTGCTAGACTCGGAGTATTTATTTCCCATGAACCGTTTAATCGAATAAACCGTTTTACCAGGGTTGGTCACCGCCTGTCTTTTGGCCGGGTCACCGACCTTGATCTCACCGCCTTCAACAAATGCAATAACAGAAGGAGTGGTCCTTTTGCCTTCCGCATTGGGAATGACCACCGGTTCGTTTCCTTCCATTACAGAAACACAGGAGTTGGTAGTACCCAAATCTATTCCTATTATTTTACTCATTCTTTATGTTTTAAATATTAGTCTTTTTTACAATCGATTTCTAAATGTCAAACAATATGCCAAGGGCGAGGAAACTGACAGGATGTCATTTTGGATAGGTACTAATTTTGAAAAATTAGCTCAAATTAAGGGTCGCAAGCACAATTGAGGTTACGAAATCAATCACAACCCTCCTTCCTTCGAGTATCGATTAAATAAATGATTTTCCAACTGCCTTCTTCCCTAAACAGTTGAAAGGAATTGACCCCACAGTGGTGGAATTCCCCATTGATCCAAAACTCATAAGGTGTCCAGGCATGAGCCATAGACCCATCTATTTGTATGTGATACGACTTGATTCTCTCTTCAAATTTTGTAGTTTTTGGAATACCGACAATGGATTTGAGAAAACCAGGGAACTTATCCTCTCGCACATATTCCTTCCCTTCTTTGTCCTTGGCAATGGTCTGCAAAATAACGGTATGGGAAACTGTCTTTTTGATGACCGTGGAGTCCTGATCATGAAATCCATCAAAAAAGGTTTCGATGGTTCTTTGAACGGAGACTTCATCGCTTTCCTGAGCGGAAACCGTAAAACAGATTACAACAAAAAATAAGTTTAGTACGTGTTTCATTCCATATATATTTGATTCAAAAATAAAGAAAGATTCTTCATTTTGATTCGTAACACAAGCTTTTCGCAGAAAGAAGGAATAACAACAATTTCCTTACATTTATCCTGCCTAAACAAAACTAGATGTCCACAGCAAAAAAAGAATATAAGCGAGTAACGGTAAAGTCGCTCGTGGAAATGAAAAAAAACGGAGAAAAAATTTCCATGCTTACCGCATATGACTATTCCATGGCCAAAATAGTAGATGCGGCCAATGTGGATGTTATTTTGGTAGGCGATTCCGCCAGTAACGTTATGGCCGGCCATGAAACTACATTGCCCATAACCTTGGATCAGATGATTTATCACGCAACATCCGTAGTTCGAGCGGTGAAAAGGGCCTTAATTGTTGTGGATATTCCCTTTGGCAGTTATCAAAGTGATCCCAAAGAAGCTTTACGCTCAGCCATACGGATTATGAAGGAGAGTGGTGCACATGCCATTAAATTAGAAGGCGGTATTGAGATAAAAGAATCCGTAAAACGAATCCTCAACGCCGGAATCCCCGTTATGGGCCATTTGGGCCTTACACCCCAGAGTATCTATAAATTTGGCACATACACGGTCCGGGCCAAAGAAGAAGAAGAGGCCAAAAAATTGATGGACGATGCCAAACTTCTGGAAAAACTGGGATGTTTTGGTATTGTGTTGGAAAAAATTCCGGCGAAGCTTACAAAAAAAGTGTCCGAGGGGCTTACCATTCCCACAATTGGAATAGGAGCTGGCAAATATGCGGACGGTCAAGTGCTTGTTATCCATGACCTATTGGGAATGACCCATGAGTTTAATCCTCGTTTTTTAAGACGATACATGAACCTTTATGAGGACATGGGCAACGCAATTTCTGGATATGTGACCGATGTGAAAAACAAGGATTTTCCTAGTGACGAAGAACAATATTAAAGTTTCCAATCAGGTAATAACCATTAAATTTTAGTTTTCTTCTTGTCCCGTATCGGCTAAAAAATCATATGAAAATCAATGATTTTTAGTTATTGGAAAATGCATCCAACAGAAGATTATGTACAAAAAAATCGGAATATTGGTTTTGGTATTGTTGAATATTGGTTGTGATCAACTTTCAAAGGATATTGTCCGGAAAAATGTTGCTCCCATGGATTATATTCAGGTCGTTAGGGAAAATCTTATCCTAACCAATGTGGAAAACACCGGGGCCATGTTAGGATTTGGTCAAAACCTATCCCCTATTCCAAAACTTATATTTCTTCAAATTCTTCCCGTATCGGTTTTGCTCATTTTGTTGTTTCGCGTCCTTCAAAAATCAAATTTGAACAAGTGGCTTATCATTGCATTTGCCTTTGTCATAGGTGGGGGCATTGGTAATCTGATAGATCGTATCATCCATGGTTCCGTGACCGATTTTTTTCAAATTAAAATTGGAATACTGCGAACGGGGATTTTTAATATGGCGGACGTGTCGGTCACCATTGGGGTTTTGCTTATTCTTTTTCTTTCTATCGGCAATAAAAAAATAGCTGTATAGTGTCCGAAAAAATTCTTTCCACTCCACAAAACCTTCAGGTACTCTATGAGGACAATCACATCATTGTAATCAATAAAAAACCTGGGGATATTGTTCAGGGTGATAAAACAGGAGATATACCGTTAAGCGAAATAGTAAAGCTTTACATTAAAAAAAAATATAGGAAGCCCGGTAATGTTTATCTAGGGGTAGCCCATAGGTTGGATAGGCCAACTTCGGGTATCGTGGTCTTTGCAAGAACTTCTAAAGCTTTGTCCAGACTGAACAAAATCTTTGCAGAAAAAAAAGCGAAAAAGACCTATTGGGCCATCGTTAAAAACCGACCAAAGAAGAAAGAGGGTGTTTTAACCCATTGGCTAAAACGCAACCCAAAACAGAACAAATCATACGCTCACAAGTACGAAATTAAAGATAGTAAAAAGGCAATTTTGGAGTACAAAACCATCCAAGAACTAAATAATTACTATCTCTTGGAAATCGATTTGAAAACGGGGCGACATCACCAAATTCGAGCGCAACTGGCGGCCATCGAAAGTCCCATAAAAGGAGATTTAAAATATGGTTTTGATCGAAGCAACCCCAATGGCAGCATACATCTCCATGCTAGGCTGCTTTCCTTTATCCATCCCGTAAGTAAGGAAAAAGTAGTATTCCTTGCACCTCCACCTTCAGATTCTATTTGGAATGCTTGCTGATATTTCTTCTTAGTATTATGCACACTCCAATCAAAATCATGGCCCTAGAGCGAATGGACGGACCTCACCGATATGAACGTATACTTTCTATGATCACCGAAGCCAAAATCATTATTCCCCCCAATACTGTAGTCCAAGTAGGGATCTCGGAAAGGAATAAGGCCCCAATGATAATTCCATAAACCGGTTGAATACAACTTAGTATACTTACGGTAGTGATTGAAAAATGTTTGAACGTATTAATAAACATGGTATGCCCTAAAGCAGTGGTAATAACAATTAAGCCAACCAGTCCTTGCCATTGGTCCTGTACCGCTGAGAGGTCGTACATAAAATATACCGGAAATAACAAAACGGTAATAATGACCAATTGATAGGTCATTAAAACAGATCCATTGTACCTGTCTACTTTGGTTTTTAAAATAAGGTTGCGAACGGCATAGCAGAATGCAGAGAATACCCCAAAACCAATGGCAATGGTATGGCCATTATCGAAACTAAAATTGGGCACCAAAAAATAAATCCCGAAAAGTACCAAAACAGCCAATAACAGATGTACGGGCTGAAATTTGGTCTTTAAAAAAAAAGGTTCCAAAAAAGCGGTAATCACTGGATAGGTAAATAAGGATAACATACCAATGGCCACGTTGGAAAGTTGTAATGCCTTAAAATAAGAGAGCCAGTGGATACACATCAAAAAACCACTTAAAAAGATAGGGAAAACATCCCGTTGCCGCAGTCGAAATGATATGCCGCGCCATTTACAATAGACAACTAATAGGAGAAAGGCCAAAGCGGCCCGTAATTCAATGGTTAATGGAACAGGTAGGTCTATAAACTTCCCAAACGGACCGGAAGTTCCCAATAACAACATTGATATATTTATCTCAATAAAATTACGGGTACTGATGGTAGTTTTTGAATCCAAATGCTAACGTGTAAGTTTCATGGCTTTTTCACGGATAATTTCCGCTACGGGCTTGTTCTGTAAATGGCTTTCTAGCCAAGAAATAATGTCCAAATACAAAAATGCTCTTTTCTCATAGGGATGATCTTCATATTTTTTTAATTGGGCATGTAACTTTTGAAATTCGCCTCGAAGTTCATGGGGATAGATATTTCCTAGGTTCCTCAAAAATTTGATCATTTCCTTTTGAACGGCATGTAGATCGTTCATCTTCAACAAAAACTTATAGGTGCTTTTCAGTTGCACTTCCAAATGGTAATCCATTCCGGCCTCGTAATGCGCCACCAAACTCAATACCCGGGCAAAACACATTAAATCCTCCCTCATTTTTAAACTCTTGTTGTTGATAATCTTCTTTAAATATTGGATACACATTTTATTGTCGCCAACACCGAAATAGAGACAGGCAATCTTATAATATAAAATCATGATATGGTGGGCATCTATACGCTGTTTGTGCTTGTTAATACCGTATTCTATTATCTTTACCAGATACAATCCTTTTTCAAAAGTACCTTCCAAAAAATGTAGATTCAGTTTATTGGCATTGAGATACAAAAATGCTAAAGATGAAATATTATCATTTTTTGGAAAATCATTGGTTTTTACTATTTCTTCCAGTTTTTCAAGTGTTTGTTTAAATTGAGAACTGTATTTAACATAAAACAAAGATTCTAACAAGTAGTGATTCCCCTTTAAAAAAAAGACGGGATTTAGGTTGATCATATCGGGGCGTTCATAGAAGAGGTCTACCCATTTGCTAGCATATTTATAGGAGGACAAGAAATCCTGAACCAAAAAACTGTACCACAAGTGCGCCTTGTACAACCATAACTTTTCCCGAAACCCCAAATCCTCCAAGTTGTATTTAGGCAATTGCCGCTCAAAATATCGCTTTACCCTAGTATAGTCCTCGTCGCTACGTACATAGCCTAACTTCAACATCAATCCATAAAGTTGTAAGGATAGATTGCTCAGCTTGCTGGTCATTACATTTTGTGCCGATAGTTCTTTGGCCTGTACGGCCAATTCATCCGCCCTATCCGGAATACTCCGGGTGATATACTGAGTCTCGATTATTTTTTCCAACTCAACAATCTCGTAAGCAATATTCTTTTCCTCATTTTCAATGGCCGTGGTCTTGGCCTTATCCAAAATTTTGAGGCTTTGTTTGTACAGTCCTTTTTGGTAAAGTATGGTGGCAAAATCCAACTGTTCCCGAATTTGGACCCGAACATTTTGGTTAACCGGATTCAATCGTAAACTCACTAAAATTTGTCGATACAAGTGCGCTTTTAAATTGGACAACTGCGCCTTTTTTACAATACCACTGGCCAAAATGGTTCTTTCATCATAGGCCCTGATTTTATCCAAAAGATTAAAAAGTGCCAAAAACTTGGCGTCCGTATTCACTCCCAGCCGACCTACATATAACTTGAATTGCCTTTTCTCGGATTTTGAAAGCGATTTCACCAGTACGAACAATGCATCTTTATGCTCACTTGTCATCGTAAAAAAAAGTGTTTAAATAATTGTTAATCAGATTTTTAAAAAACCGAAAAAGTGGATAAACGTTGTAAATGTTATTCTAAATTTTAGGTCGTTTGTCCTATTGGTCATATATTCGTATAGGCTAGTTAAAACTAAGTAAAGATAATGAGTAAAGATAAAGTACAAATTTTTGATACCACACTTCGAGATGGCGAACAGGTACCCGGTTGTAAATTGGATACCGAACAGAAACTCGTTATAGCGGAACGGTTAGATCAACTTGGTGTGGATATTATCGAAGCGGGCTTTCCTATATCAAGCCCAGGGGACTTTAGCTCTGTTACTCAAATTGCCCAAGTAGTGAAAAATGCCACCGTGTGCGGACTTACCAGAGCAGTGAAAAAGGATATAGAAGTGGCTGCAGAGGCCTTAAAACCGGCAAAGACACCAAGAATACACACAGGAATAGGCACTTCCGACTCCCATATAAAACATAAATTCAATTCCAATAGGGATGCCATAATTGAAAGGGCGGTTCAGGCGGTAAGTTATGCCAAGACCTTTGTTGAGGATGTTGAATTTTATGCTGAGGATGCAGGGAGAACGGAGAATGAGTTTTTAGCAAAGGTCTGTGAAGCCGTGGTCAAGGCCGGGGCCACTGTTTTGAATATCCCTGATACCACCGGCTATTGTTTGCCCGAAGAGTACGGTGCAAAAATGAAGTACCTAAAAGAAAATGTAAAAGGCATTCATAAAGCGACGCTCTCTTGCCACTGCCATAATGATCTAGGGTTGGCTACGGCCAATTCCATATCCGGGGTAATTAACGGTGCACGTCAGATAGAATGTACGATAAACGGCATTGGAGAACGTGCAGGGAATACCTCTTTGGAAGAAGTAGTGATGATTCTTAGACAACATCCCTACCTTGGTCTGGATACCAATATCAATAGCCGACTACTTTACGATACCAGTCAAATGGTTTCCCAAAAGATGGGAATGATGGTACAGCCCAACAAGGCCATTGTTGGTGCCAATGCCTTTGCGCATAGCTCTGGAATACACCAAGATGGAGTTATCAAAAACCGTGAGACTTATGAGATAATAGATCCCGAAGATGTAGGGGTCACGGAATCTTCTATAGTCCTTACGGCAAGAAGTGGAAGGGCCGCTTTGGCGTATCGCGCAAAAAAAGTGGGTTATGAACTTACCAAGACCCAACTGGATGGCGTATACGACGAATTTCTAAAATTCGCAGACCGGAAAAAAGAGGTTCTTGATGAGGATATTCATGAAATTATTGAAGCCAGCAATCTAAACACCGAAAGTCTTACATAAATGCGATTGAAAATCGCCCTTTTGGGAGGGGATGGGATAGGCCCCGAAGTATTGGCCCAAGCCGTGAAATGCCTTAACGCTGTGCATGAAACTTTTGGCCATGATTTCCTTTTTACAAGTGCTTTGATGGGGGCCGTAGCTATTGAAAAGACCGGAAAACCTCTTCCAGAAAACACTTTAGAACTCTGTACAAAATCGGATGCCGTACTGTTCGGCGCTATTGGGACACCTCATTTTGATAATGATCCTAAAGCCAAGGTCCGTCCCGAACAAGGCCTTTTAAATCTTAGAAAAACTTTGGGGCTTTTTGCCAATATAAGGCCTGTAAAAGCTTTCCCGGCAATGCTAAAACAATCACCATTAAAGAAGGAAATTGTTAAGGGCGCTGACCTGGTCATCTATCGGGAACTTACCGGGGGAATTTATTTTGGAAAAAAACAGCTAAGCCAAAATGGCACTTTTGCTTCGGATATTTGTGAATATTCCGAGTCGGAAATAAGTCGTATCGCCCATATGGCATTCAAAGCAGCAAAAAAACGTAAAAGGAAATTAACCTTGGTGGATAAGGCCAATGTTCTGGAAACATCACGTTTATGGAGAAGGGTAGTAACCGAGATTTCGGAAAGCTATCCTGAAATAGAAATGGATTGTATGTATGTGGACAACGCGGCGGTACAGATTATGCTAAATCCCAAATTGTTCGATGTAATCCTAACGGATAATATGTTCGGAGATATGCTTTCGGACCTGGGGAGCGTAATTATCGGTTCTGTTGGTTTGCTTCCGTCAGCGTCAATTGGTGAAAGTAATGCGATGTTCGAACCCATACATGGTTCCTATCCACAAGCAAAGGGCAAAAATATTGCAAACCCCGTTGCCTCGATCCTAAGTACGGCAATGCTTTTGCAGCATTTTGGTTTGTTCGAGGAATCCAATGCAGTGGTGGCCGCAGTCCTTAAATCTTTACAAAAGAATATTGTTACCCCGGATATCATGGGAAGTAGTAAATACGGCACCGACTATGTTGGCGATTTTATTGCGGAAAACATAGTTGACCAAGATCAAGATTTCAACATGAATGATGAAAACATAGGTTTGGGCAAATCCACCATTATCTAAATCGCATTCTAAGTTTTAATTTCTTATCAATCCCCTTGGTTTTGTTGGAACATAAAATTAACGAACCGCGTATTGTGTTACTGTCCTCCCACATGGAATAGAACAATTCACTTGAATCTATATTGAATGTCTTAGTGCATTGTTTTATCTTTACGCGCTCTAACGCCAACTGATGAATATCTCTTACAACTGGTTGAAACAATTCCTCAAATTAGATTGGACACCAAAACAGACCGCCGAACTTTTAACCGACCTAGGCCTCGAAGTGGAAGGCATTGCTTCTTTTGAGTCTGTAAAAGGTAGCTTAAAGGGCTTTGTTGTTGGCCATGTACTTAGCTGTGAAAAGCATCCCAATGCGGACAGACTCAAAATGACGACAGTGGATATTGGGCTCGAACAGCCTCTACAAATAGTCTGTGGAGCGCCAAATGTGGCAAAAGGGCAAAATGTTCCGGTGGCTACCATAGGTACCACACTTTATACGGAAGATGGTGATTCCTGGACTATTAAAAAGGGTAAAATACGTGGAGAGGAAAGTCAGGGTATGATATGTGCAGAAGATGAGCTAGGGCTTGGCGACAATCATGACGGTATTTTGGTACTTAGTAGTAGTTTGAAACCCGGAACCCCTTGTTCCGAAGTTTTTGAAATAGAAAATGATGAGGTCTTTGAAATAGGGTTGACCCCTAACCGTGCGGATGCTATGAGCCATTATGGAGTGGCCAGGGATTTAAAAGCTGGTCTTACTGAAAGGGAGATACAATTGGAGTTGATTACACCCCCGGTAAGTCACTTTAATGTGGACAGCCGATCGCTTAAAATAGACATAGCCGTAGAAAATCCGGAGCTGGCGCCACGTTACTGTGGCATTACGCTAAGTAATCTCATCGTACAGTCCTCCCCAACTTGGTTACAGAACAGATTGAGGGCTATAGGTCTTAAGCCTATAAATAACATAGTGGATGCCACCAACTATGTACTACATGAGTTGGGACAGCCACTACATGCCTTTGATGCCAATCGAATCCATGGTAAAAAAGTTATTGTTAAGACCTTACCTAAGGGTACAAAGTTTACAACTTTGGATGGGGAAGAAAGGGAATTGCATGAAGAGGATTTGATGATATGCGATATGGAAAAACCCATGTGCATCGCCGGAGTTTTTGGAGGAATTTATTCAGGTGTCACAGAGGACACTACATCGATTTTTTTGGAAAGTGCTTATTTTGATCCGGTCTCTATTAGAAAATCGGCAAAAAGACATGGTTTAAATACGGATGCTTCCTTTCGTTTTGAACGTGGAATCGACATTGAAAATGTGGAATACGCCTTAAAACGTGCAGCCATCCTCATTAAGGAATTGGCTGGAGGTGAAATTACATCCGATGTCATAGATCTTTACCCCAAGAAAAAAGAAGATTACCAGGTTTTCTTAGCTTTCGACAAAATCAATGGTCTTATTGGGCAGGAAATCCCGAAGGACTCCATAAAATCCATTCTAGCTTCTCTGGAAATCAAGGTCATGAATGTGACCGAAACAGGATTGGGTGTAGTGATACCTTCATATCGCGTAGACGTACAGCGCGAAGTTGATGTTATTGAGGAAATCTTGAGGATATATGGCTATAACAATATAGCCTTTGGAAAAAAGTTGAATGCATCCATCGCCCCAACCTCAAAATTTGAAGATTATAAAATTCAGAATACTATTGGGGACTTATTGGCCTCTCAAGGTTTTTTTGAGATACTTACCAATAGCCTTAGTTCTCCGGAGTATGAAACGACCAAGGAGACGGTGGCCCTGTTAAACCCATTAAGTTCTGATCTATCCGTTCTACGAAAAAATATGGTCTACAACGGATTGGAGGTGATATCCCACAATCTGAACAGAAAAAGACAAGACCTGAAACTCTTTGAATTCGGGAAAACGTATTATAAAAAGGGAGAGTCCTATAACGAACCTAAACATTTGTCTTTGTTCATAACAGGAAATAGGAATCAAGATAACTGGATTACATCTGCCAAAAAAACAGATTTCTTTTATCTGAAATCTATCGTGGAAAATGTTTTGGCACGGCTTAAAATCCAGGGGCTGATTTCCACCCCGTCGGAAAATGATTTTATTTCGGAGGGTGTATCCCTAAAAAGGCAGGAAAAGGAAGTTGCGGTTTTAGGAATTCTTAAGACATCCGTTCTAAAACCATTTGATATAAAGCAGGAAGTTCTTTATGCGGATTTCAATTGGGACAATGTCCTATCATTTGTAAAAAAAGGGAGGATAAGTCATCAGGAAGTTCCTAAGTATCCTGAGGTAAAGCGAGATTTCGCCTTGTTATTGGATAAAAAAGTGACTTTTGACCAAATTTATCAGCTGGGGCTAAAAACGGAAAAAAGATTAATTAAAAATATAACGCTCTTTGATGTTTATACAGGCAAAAAACTACCTGATGGTAAAAAATCGTATGCAGTCAGTTTTATGTTACAAGATGAAAAAGGCACGTTAACGGATAAGCAAATAGATAAAATTATGGCCAAGTTACAGCATACCTATGAGACCGAGCTTGGTGCCGAGCTCCGTTGACCATTACATTTGGTGCGGTACGATAACACTGTCTATTTCATGAATAACACCATTGCATTGGTTGGCATCCGCGGTTGTAATCTTTGCAGAATTGCCGAAGTCGTCCGTTAGCACAATATCAATTCCTTCCATCGTCACCACTACCTCCTTACCCTGCACCGTGGTAAATGTAGCGCGCCCGTTGCCCCTGCACATTGCCCTAAGAATTTGAGAGGTTGTAAATTTTCCGGCAATGATATGATACGTAAGTAGGGCTTTCAAATCTTCCTTGTTCTCAGAATCCAAAAGATGGAGGGCTTTTCTTAATGAAAACTCCTCAAAAGCTTTATCTGAGGGTGCAAATACCGTAAAGGGACCATCGTAGCCCAAGGTTTCCTCCAAATCAGTCGCTTTGATCACCGCGGAAAGTGTCCTATGGTTTTTAGAGTTTTGGGTATTCTTGATTATGGACTTTTCGGGATCCATTTTGGAAAGTAGTACCGCAGAATTCGTAGAAGTAGGATTTCCTTGTGCCAAAGAAATTAAAGGAAAAAGCAGGAAAAAGAGTGATATGGAGGAAATTAAATATTTCATAGGTCAAGGAATTTTGGGGCAATCATGTAACGTATTGGGAAAACATACGGTTTCGTCTACAATATATCAAAATCACAAGGTTTTTCCGTTCATAAAAACCATACTCCCTATAAATTAACATAATTTTAACAAATCGATTTTCTCATGCAAAATTTTTCAAATAGGAAATGTTTAAATTTGAGACAATTGCTAAAAGAAAAAGAATGTTATTAAAAAGAACCAACATCGAGGAACGGCTTGGCAGAACCCTAAAAAATGCCACGGATTCCCAAAAAATCTTAGACGAGGTCTTTCGGATACTCGAGAGGGACCAACAAAGTACGGAGCGGATACAGCTAAGCTTATCCGGTGGTAAATCAAATATTATCAATCACTTCGATTTCGATTTGCTGGATACCCGTAAAATTTACCACCTAGCGCAAATAAAGCAGATTTGTATCGATTACCGCTTGCGTTTTCTGGACTCTAAGTATTTCAAGGGCGAAATCCCCAATGAAGCGGTTGCCAAGATCAAAAAATTGGAAAAGGAGCACGGAATTGAAATTACAGGGTACAAAATCATTGCCCCTTCCAAGCTTTTTAAATTGGCGGACAAGGACGACCCCCTGCTTTTGGTGCCCATAGGAAACAACTACTTTTACTTGATCCATAAATGGGGAAACGATCTTCACCCCTTTAGAAAGGCCCTTATGTGGCCATTTAAAAGTATTTTAAATCTTACTGCCATTATTTTTGTTGCCAGTTATTTGGTAACCCTCTTGGTTCCCAATGGATTGTTTTCAAAGTCTAGTTCTAGTGCCGAATTTTGGATTATCTACTTTTTCATGTTCAAGTCCATTGCAGCCGTTGTAATTTTTTACGGTTTCGCCTTAGGGAAGAACTTCAATCCGGCTATATGGAACAGTAAGTATTTTAATGCCTAATTTTTGTTGAAGGAAGTACTAAAAATGCCCCTGTACAGGGGCATTTTCTTTTATATCTTAAGACTCTATTCTACGAATATCTGGATAGGTATACCGTCCAGGTCCAAATTATCAATAAATTCCGGATTGGGTAAAGGTTTAACCCTTAGAAGGCCGCCTTTACTATCGCCCGAGGATTTCTCATATCCAATCAAAATTAACTCATTCTCCTCATCATAACTTACCATGGAGGTACTTTCTATTTCAAATTCCACATTACGCTGTGCTTCCGTCAAGAAATTTTCGAAGGCGTAAAGTACCGCCAGATTTTCATTAAAATCGTAAACTGCCGGAATTAAAGGGTAAATGCTATTAGATCCTGGTAGCATTTGGTAGTACATTTTGCCAGTTTTGTCAAAATAATCAAAATCGGATGCCGTGAAATTGGGTTCTGTATTTTCCCCATACTGGGTATATTCAAATGACATAGTTGCACTATCCAATGTAGTATGCAATTCGTCATAACTTATAATGATATCCTTTTCCGGGGTTTTAAAAATACGGCGAACATCAAAACCCAAATCCATTTCATGTATCAACAAATTGGTACTTGTGTCCATGACGGATAGGCTATATTCATCGGTTATCTCCTCATCTAGGGTAAGTATAAACAACCGGTTGTTCGCAATAACCATTTGTACCGGTTTTTTGTCTAGCTCAACATCAATGAATTCGGATTCCTCGGAATTCAAATCCCAAAGCCTAACGAAATAGGTGGTTGCCTTTGAAGTGACCTCTAATTGGTAGGCCACAAAAAAAGTGTCTTCCGAACGGGCAATGGCATTGGCCGTAAGGTTGCAATCCCCTAAGTCCGAGAATACTTCCATTTCCTGTGATAGATCTTCTTTGAAATCATAGGCCATAATTCTACCACTGCAAGGAGTTTTTTTCTGGTATAGCCCCATTAAAACTCCATCTGTATAGGTTAGTTGCGGAAATGTAATATCTGGAAAAGGGCTTTCCGAAGGGTTTAGCGTTATCTCCTCGGCCTCCGCATTCAATAAAGAACTTGTAAGCATTCCTTCTTTTTTAAGAAGTAGGGTGTAGTCCGCTTTTGTCTCAGGAGGATTGGGAGAGTTATCCCCATCCAAAGTTCCTCCGTCTTCTGATTTGCTGCAGCCAAAAACGACCCAGCATGCCAATAGCATGTAAAAAATTTTGTAGGTCTTCATGATGTAGGAATTTGGGATGAACAAAACTATACCGGAATCGCGTACATTTTTTCTCGCTGCTCCCGTATCGTCTTGTCAGACATATATTCATCAAACGTTAAATATCTATCAATGTTGCCTTTAGGAGTCAATTCTATAACCCTATTGGCCACTGTTTGGGCAAATTCATGGTCATGGGTAGTAAAAATGACCGTTCCCTTAAAATTTTTGAGGGAGTTATTGAACGTAGTAATGCTTTCCAAGTCCAAATGATTGGTAGGTTCGTCCAAAAGTAGAACGTTGGCTCTGAGCATCATCATCCTACTTAGCATACACCTTACTTTTTCGCCTCCAGAGAGCACCGTGCTTTTTTTTAGGGCCTCTTCCCCACTGAATAACATTTTTCCTAAAAATCCCCGGATATACACTTCTTCCCGCTCCTCTTCGGTCTTGGCCCATTGTCGTAACCAATCCACCAAATTGATGTCTTCTTGGAAGTATTCCGAATTATCCGCCGGAAGGTAGGATTGTGTAGTAGTAATCCCCCATTGATATGTGCCATGTTGGGCCTTTCTATTTCCGTTCAGGATTTCGTAAAACGCAGTGGTAGCCCTGGAGTCCCTTGAAATTAGTGCCACTTTATCTTGTTTGTCCAAGTTGATATTAACTTTCTCAAAAAGTATTTCACCATCCTCGGAAGAGGCCGCCAAATTGTTAATATTCACTATCTGGTCACCCGCCTCACGTTCCCTTTCAAAAATAATGGCGGGGTACCTTCTACTAGAGGGTTTTATATCTTCTACCTTTAGCTTTGAAAGCATTTTCTTTCGGGAAGTAGCCTGCTTGCTCTTGGCTACATTGGCACTAAACCGCGCAATGAACTCCTGTAGCTCCTTGGCCTTTTCCTCCGCTTTTTTATTTTGTTGCGCTCGTTGGCGAGCGGCCAATTGGCTACTTTCATACCAAAAGGTGTAATTCCCAGAATACAAGTTTATTTTACCAAAATCTATATCTGCAATATGGGTACAAACTGCATCCAAAAAATGACGGTCATGGGATACCACGATGACTGTATTCTCGTAATCTGCCAAAAAGTTTTCCAGCCATTGTATGGTATCGTAGTCCAGATCATTGGTAGGTTCGTCCATAATCAATACATCAGGGTTACCAAAGAGGGCCTGTGCTAAAAGGACGCGCACCTTTAATTTAGAATCTATTTCGGCCATTGTGGTGTAATGCAATTCTTCGGAGATTCCCAGATTGGACAACAAGGCGGCCGCATCGCTATCCGCGTTCCATCCATTCATTTCTTCAAATTGAACCTGTAGTTCCCCAATTTTATCCGCATTTTCATCCGTATAGTTGGCATATAGGGCATCTATTTCCTGTTTTATGGCAAAAAGGGGCCTATTTCCCATAACTACAGCTTCCAAAACGGTATGTACATCATAGGAATTATGATTTTGCTCCAAAATGGACATACGCTTGCCCGGTTCCAATTGTACATGTCCGGATGTGGGCTCGCTTTGATTTGAGAGTATTCTAAGAAATGTGGATTTTCCAGCACCGTTGGCCCCAATGATCCCGTAGCAGTTTCCCTGCGTAAAGGCCACATTCACCTCATCGAACAATACTCTTTTTCCAAACTGCACCGATAAATTTGATACGGATAACATAAGCTGCTTTTAAAAATTTTGTGCAAAAATAAAGAAATTAATGGGTCTGGGACCCATCATCTTTTTAAACCTGTCGTTTATCGATGACCTTAACGCAACTGTCTAATTTTTAACTCGCTATTAACAGCCTTGCGCATACCGGTTTCTTAATTTTGTTCGTTGCACAATAGATACTTTTATATGCATAAACATTTACTTTATCTATTTCTTTTCTTATTGGTGGGTTGCAGTGTGACCGAAAAAAAATCGGAAAACGTCTTTTTCGCGGGAGAAGTTGTAAACCCTACAAGCAAATACATCATTCTATACAAAGGTGAAAATAGTATCGATTCAGCCCAATTGGATGCAAATAATAGATTTTCCCTTGAACTCGACTCCCCTGAAAACGGTCTTTATCATTTTAAGCATAGTCCTGAATTTCAATATGTTTATTTGGAGAAGGGCGATAGTCTATTGATACGACTCAACACTATGGATTTTGATGAGTCCTTGGTGTTTTCAGGTTCCGGTAGCGAAATAAACAACTTCCTTTTGGAGCTTTTTTTAGCCCGTGAGGCCGAGCAGTCCATAATTTATGGTATGTATCGATTGGAACCCGAGGATTTCAATAAAAAAATCGACTCCCTAAAACAGTCAAAACTGGAAGAGTTGGAAATTTTGGTAGAGGAATCGGAGTTATCCAAAAGGCAAAGGGAGATTGCAGAGGCCAGCATTGTTTATAACTACTATACCTATAAGGAGAAGTATCCTTTTAAGCATAAATCATATACGGGCAACAAAGTTGTTGACGAACTTCCTCCCAACTTTTATGATTACAGAAAAACGGTCACTTATCAAAACAAGGATTTTACATATCTGAGGCCTTACTATAACTTTATGATCAATCATTTTGGGAATCGGTCATACATGAGCTGCTCCAAAAAATGTGGTATAAAAAACGATGTGGTCAAAAATCATCTGCATTTTAATATGCACAAACTTGGCCTCATTGATAGCCTTGTAAAGGATAAAGATTTAAAGGACAATTTATTTCGAAACGTAGCTTTTGATTATCTTTTACAAATACATGATACCGAGGAAAATAATGAGATTTTCATCAAGGAGTTTCATAAGCTTTCTGAGAACAACAAACACATTTCGGAAATAGACGAACTGTACAAGGGTATACTCAACATACAGCCGGATAAGGAGATTCCCAATATTAATGTTTTGAATAGTGAAGGAGAAAGGGTTTCCCTCAAGGAAATTGCCAAAGATACCAAGACCGTCTTCTATTTTTGGTCCGGAACGGATAAAAGACATTTCGACAATATTACACGAAGGGCGGATTATTTATCCTCAAAAATGTCCGAATATAGGTTTGTAGGTATAAATCTAAAAACAGATGATACCAAGTGGAAGATTATGATAGAAACCAAAAATTTGGATAAGAACAACCAATATAGGGCCGTGGATTTTGAGGAAGTCACAAAGGCATTGGTCATCTATCCAATGAACAAATGTATTATTACGGAAGATGCGAAAATTGTTGATGCCTTCTCCAATATGTATGCTTCTTCCTTCTAAAAATAAAAAGCCCTTGGAAACCAAAATCTCCAAGGGCTTTTATTAGATTTCCTTTTTTTTGACCTATCTCAATTTCCTTTTTTATAATCGGCTAGAAATTTTTCCAGACCACTGTCCGTTAACGGGTGCTTTAAAAGCCCTTCTATAGAAGATAAAGGCCCGGTCATAACATCCGCCCCAAGTTTGGCACAATCTATTACGTGCATCGTATGCCGTACGGAAGCCGCCAAGATTTGTGTCTCAAAGCCATAATTGTCATAGATGTGACGGATTTCGGCAATCAAGTTGAGCCCATCCGTAGAAATATCATCCAATCTGCCAATAAAAGGGGAAACATAGGTGGCTCCGGCCTTTGCAGCCAAGAGGGCTTGCCCCGGGGAGAAAACCAAAGTACAATTGGTACGTATGCCCTTATCCGAAAAATACTTCAATGCCTTTACGCCATCCCGTATCATAGGGACTTTTACAACAATCTGCTCATGTAGTTCGGCTAGCTCCTCGCCTTCCTTTATAATACTGTCAAAATCCGTGGAAATAACTTCAGCGGAAACATCGCCATCCACTATGGTACAAATGTCCACATAGTGCTTCAAGATATTGTTGCGTCCGGTTATGCCCTCCTTTGCCATAAGGGAAGGGTTTGTGGTTACACCATCCAAAACCCCTAATTCCTGGGCTTCCCGTATTTGATCCAAGTTGGCCGTGTCTATAAAAAATTTCATTTGCGTCCTCGTTTTAGGGTTATAAAAATACCTTTTGAAATATTAAAATTATCAGAAGTTAAAATTACAACTTATAATGGTTAAGTAGTAATTTCTCGTATACTTTATCCGGTAATAATTTCTTTAGTATAAGGGAAAATTTTTGCATAAAAGAACCCACCTTATAATGCACTTTTGGCTTCTCTTTTTTAATAATTTCCCACACTTTTTGCGCAACTTCCATCGGGTTGCCTCCCTGTTTCACTCCTTCGTTCATCAATGCAAGGGTGCGACTATAGGCCTCCTCGTAAGGTGAATTCTCCAAAACAGGTGCATGATAACGGCCCGAAGCAATGTTAGTGGCATAGTCCCCAGGGGCCAAACTGGTAATTTTCACACCAAAGCCTCTCGTTTCCATACGCATCGCCTCCATTACAAGTTCCAGGGCTCCTTTTGTGGCCGAATATACTCCTCTATAGGGAAGTCCCATATAACCGGCTATAGAAGTAATATTTAGGATTAGTCCCGATTTCTGTTTCCGCATTTGGGGCAGCACCGCCTTGGCCATATGTAAAGGACCGTTAAAATTGGTGTCAAATGCCTTTAAAATCTCTTCATGCGGTGTCTCCTCAACGGATCCGGTAATGCCTATCCCGGCATTATTCACCAAAATATCCAAACGTCCTTCTTTTTCAATAAGTGCTTTTAGGGCCGTTTCAATGCTTTTTGGGTCACGGACATCCAACTCCAGCAAATCGAAAGCTTTAAAATCCGGATACTTTTCCAAACTTCTCGTAGTACCATATACTTTTAATCCCCTTGATACCAAGTACGATCCTATTGACTTTCCAATACCGGATGAGCCTCCCGTTATAAGGACAATTTTTTGCTCCATAATGGTTGCAAATTAACAAATAAATATGGCGACCGAGCAAGGAACACCAGGTTTGGCTATTGAAGCCAATCCTAAAATAAGTGTCATGCTCGAAAAATCAAACAGGAAGCTAGCGACCTAAATTCAGCGCATAAAAAAAGGCAAGCTACCTACATCGCACCGCTACGACCGTATACCCTTGCTGCGTTCCCACCCTGGGGGATTCTACAGGAGCTGGTCGTGTAGGACTTGCCTAACTGCAAATATACAACCTTTTAAACCTTTGCCAATTGTTTTATGCGCTTAAATTATTGGTATAAATTGACCGGAATTCTAGGTTTGCTATTATTTTTGTCTAAATAAATCGAATATAAACAAGGGTGCAACGGACATGAAACAAGATGTCGCTTTAATGTGATTGCCGTTCCCCATACTGAAATACAAGAAACACAACAGAATGAATATTCTCAAGTTTATAACCATCAATAGTTTTTGGCTTCTTTTCCTTGCCTGTGGAAGTGGCAACACCAAGCCATCGTCATTATTCGCCATTGAATTGGAGGGAAACAAAAACAAGTTCAAAAAAAATGAAACGGTAGCGATAGGTTTAAAGAACAAAAAGGAAAAAACAATCCATAGTGTCACCTACTCCATAGATGGTAAGGAAATGCCGATATCGGGCAATACCATCACCTTGGATATTCCCACTCTGGGAAATAAATTGCTGAAGGCAACCGTGGACTATGACGAAAGTTCCGTAGAAATTACAAAAAAGATAAAAGTGCTGGCTTCCAAAGCTCCCGAAATTTACACCTATAAGATTATAAACGAATACCCTCATGATATCAATGCCTATACCCAAGGCTTGGAGTTCCACAACGATACACTCTATGAGAGTACGGGTCAAAAAGGAACATCTTGGTTACGAAAATTGGATTTTGAAAAAGGGGAAGTCCTGCATCAAATAGATTTGGATGACACCTATTTTGGGGAAGGTATTACGATTTTAAACGGTAAAATCTACCAACTTACCTGGAGGGGCAGAATAGGATTTGTATATGACCTAAAGAGTCTCAAAAAGCTGGATAATTTTCAATACGGTAAAAGCAAGGAAGGCTGGGGGCTAACAAATGATGGGGATAAAATTTTCAAGAGCGATGGAACGGAAAAAATCTGGTTTCTAGATCCCGGAACCCTTACGGAAATCGGTAACATACAAACGGTAACCGATAAATCCATCTTTAACATGGCCAACGAACTGGAATATGTAGATGGCAAGATTTACGCCAACGTGTACCAAAAGGAGAGTATGATGATCATTGATGCCAACAGCGGTGCCATTGAAGGCGTGGTCAATTTTGGTGGATTAAAGAAAAAGGTCACCCAGCATGAGAAGTTGAATGTACTCAATGGGGTTGCTTATCATCCAAAAAGAAAAACTTTCTTTGTGACCGGCAAAAACTGGGATAAGCTTTTTGAAGTCCAAATTGTAAAAAAACAATGAGGGCTTTTGAGAAGACCATTACAGTGATTCCAGAAGATCTGGACGACCTGAACCATGTGAACAATGTACGCTTTGTCCAATGGATACAGGATGTCTCAAAGGAACATTGGCAAAAGGTGGCGACTCCGGTAATGCAAAAAGACGTGGTTTGGGTGGTTATGAATCATAATATTACCTATAAGAATGCGGCCAAATTGGACGATGTTGTTAGAATACGGACCCATATTGCCCAAAGCAGGGGCGCCACTTCGGTACGAGCGGTTGAAATGTATAATGATAAAACAAATGAGCTTTTGCTCCGTTCAACTACCGAGTGGTGTTTATTAAATGGCATTACGCTTAGACCCATGCGAATATCCCAAGACATCATTCAACTATTTTCTGAATAAAGGAATATTCTTTTTTTCTGTCTTTTCCACAATTGGATGGGAAACACAGAAATTGGAAACAAACCAAAGGATGCGTCCATACTTATACGTTATATCGCTACTCTGTGCTGTTGTTCTCTGGACTTCCTGTAGAAAGGATTTTGAATATGCCCCAAGTGCAGGAAACCTGGAATTTTCCAGGGATACCGTTTATTTGGATACCATTTTTTCAAATATTGGTAGCAGTACCTATTCCTTTAAGGTATATAACCCCACCAGGGATGACGTTCTGATACCTTCGATCCGATTGGACCAAGGGCAGGAAAGCGGGTACCGTTTAAACGTGGACGGTATGGCCGGTAAGGAGTTTAGGGATGTTTCCCTACTTGCCCAGGACAGTCTCTTCATCTTTATTGAGACCACATTTGATATTGCCAATACAAATGAAACTACCTTTTTATATACGGACGCCATTCTATTTGATTCGGGAAGCTTTTTGCAGGAGGTACAATTGGTCACTTTGGTGAAGGATGCTGTTTTTTTGTATCCTAATACCCTAACGGACGGTACCACGGAAACCATAACCGTGGGGCTGAATGGCGACGGAATGGAAATAAAGGTTGAAGGTTTTTATCTTTCGGATAGTCAGCTCAACTTTACCAATGAAAAGCCTTATGTCGTTTATGGGTACGCCGCCGTTCCTCCGGACAAACAGCTAAGAATAGATTCGGGTGCCCGCGTCCATTTTCATAAGGATTCGGGAATTTATGTGACCGAGGGTGCTTCTCTTCAAATCAACGGAGCGTTAAGCACGGACCCCCTGTTGCTGGAAAACGAAGTTGTTTTTGAAGGGGACCGTTTGGAGCCTGAATTTTCGGATATCCCCGGACAATGGGGCACTATTTGGATAAGCCCCGGAAGCGCCAACAATGCCATTAATTATTTAACCATCAAAAATGCCACTGTAGGGTTGTTGGTAGAAGGCAATGGGGAATTGCAGTCCCCTACACTTACCTTGAACAACGCGCAGATACATAATAGTTCCAGTGTTAATCTTTGGGCAAAGCATGCATCCATACTGTCCGAAAACACAGTTCTGGGAAGCGCAGGAAACACCTCCCTATATTGCAATGTTGGAGGTGACTATACGTTTATCCATGGCACCATTGCCAATTACTGGACCCAAGGATTTAGGCAAGGGACCGCCCTACAGATCGACAATTTTTCACAATCAACATCGGAAGACCTTATCAATGCCTCTTTTACAAACTGCATTATTGATGGCAATATGGCTTTGGAGCTATCGTTGAACAGTAATGGCACCAATGCGTTCAATTATTTCTTTACCAATTGCCTATTAAAGTTCAGGGATAATAATGGAACGTTTTCCCAAAATCCATTGTACGATTTTGGAAATACGGATATTTATAATCAAATACTCCTAAATCAGGAAATTGATTTTATAAATACCGGTGACAATAATTTCGATATCGGACAATCGTCCGCCGCCATAGATAATGCAAATTTTGAGGCCGCCCAAGCCGTTCCATTTGATATAAAGGGCATTGATCGCACGACTGCCCCGGATATCGGTGCCTATGAAAACACTACTCCTGAATAATTTGTAGGGGCTCTCCGGCAATTGAAGGTCTTTTCCTTCAAAAAACTCATTTTCAGTGAATTATACACAAAAACCTCATTTTTTATAAGGTTTTTCTACGGTCTATTATGGACAAGTATCACTAATTTGCATTAAATTATCTTGGCCCGTGGAGTATACCTATGCCATAATCGACTCTGATGCGACTTCCAATTTGCAGCTACAGCATTATTTGGACGAGTATGGTGATTTTAGCTGTACCGCTATGGCCAGAAATGACGATGAAGGGTTAAATGCCATCTTAAAATTCTCTCCGGATGTTGTTTTCATCAATCTCAACGAGAAGGCACGTTCTTTCTTTAGAATGATCATGGAGCTGCATCAATATGTAGAACAGATTCCTTTGCTTATCGGGATATCCAAGACCACGGATTACGCATACGAGGCCATTAAGAACAGTTTTTTTGATTACTGGCTTCTTCCTTATAATGAGTTTGACATCCGTAAATCGCTGCTCCGGCTTAAAAAGCGGATGCCGAAAGAGGCCGAGCCCCAGACCATTTGCCTAAAGTCCTATTCCGATTTCCAATACTTGAACACGGATGACATCCTATACCTACAGGCCGATAACAACGCCACCGAGTTCATTATGAAGGATGGTTCCGTAACCAGTGCCTTTAAGACCCTAAAAACCTTTGAAAATCAGTTGCCCAAGAATTTTGTCCGTATTCACCAAAGCTATATTGTAAATACCAACTACATCTCGCGTATCAATTACGGCAAGTCCATTTGTGCGTTGCGATCTGGGCAACAACAACTCCCTTTTTCCAAGTCTTACAAACAGAATATTGACGGCTTAAAAAAATTGCTTTCAAAAAACACCATTTCTGCCCTGAATTAAAAAAATCCTCGCAGATTTCGGTCAAATACCTTCAAAACCCTGTCATTTACTAGCATTTAAGGTTTTACAAGCTTCTTGCCTACCCGCTTTATTAGTTTAGCAACATAATAAATTATTTATAACCATTTAAAACTAAGAAGATGAAAAAGGCAGCAAGTATTTTAGCGATTGCGCTAATGGGAATGGGAATGGTTTCCTGTGAAAATGATAATGCGATGGAAGAGACACAGGCATTATACGAGACTTTAGAAGAGGATGCTACGGACGGCTCACAATCTAACAACGAGACACGGAAGTAACCCGTTACATTTATAACAAAGCAAAGCTTCAAATGTTGATGACATTTGAAGCTTTTTTTTTACCTTGTATAAGGCAGGTTAAAATGCAACCAAATATGATATGCAAGTATGTCTTACTACTGGGTGCGGTATTCTTCATTTCCTTTGCCAATCCAAGGGTTACCGCTCCTCCCCCAAAGGCTGTTCCAACATCCCAAGATAGTGTTCTGTTTTGGATACAGGAAGGGCGAAACACTACATATTCTCAGGAAGAACGGGCTGAATTCCTAAAAAAGGCCTATATCGTTACGGAAACCGATGCCCCTGATTCCCTAAAGACCAAGTATTTTTCAAGGCTTTCCTTGGCCTATCTACAATTACCGGATTCTTTGTTGTTTCGGAAAACCAATAAACGAACGCTTCAATTGGCCCGTGAAACCCAGGATTCCGTGGTAAAGGCGGAGGCCAACTGGGACCTGGCCCTATTTTATAGAAGTATTGCCATTGCGGATAGTGCTTATTATCATTATGGGCAGGCTCTTAAGTTATATAGTGCACTTAAAAATGATTTTACTACTGCCCAGATGTTGTACAACATGGCGGTAGTGCAGGCGGATGTTAAGGATTATACGGGTAGTGAGATCACTACGATACGAGCCATAGAACTGTTAAAACCCTTGGATAAATACCAGCAATTGTATAATTGTTACAATAATTTGGGAATCATTACAAATGAACTAAAGGAATACGATCGAGCCATTGGTTATTTTGATATGGCGCTGGACTATCTATCAAAGCTTGATGAAGAAAACACATATGAATACCAGATACTTAATAATATGGGAATTGTATATCAGGAACAAGGCTTCTATAAAAAGGCCATCCCCTATTTTAAACAGGTTTTGGATGCTGACAGCCTTCGCTTAAAAGATTCACAGCTTTTTGCTAAGGCGATGAACAATCTGGCCTATAGCAAGTTTAAGACTGAAAACCATGTAAGTTTACCCAGATTATTCAATAAGGCCATCAAAATACAGGACAGTATTAGGGACTATGTCGGAATTTCAAGAAGCTATTACAATCTTTCTGAATACTATTTGTCCCAAGGCGATACTGCTCAAGCCATGGTTCAGGCCCAAAACGCCAAAACCTATTCGGAACAGAGTAGCAATAATAAACGTTTGTTACAAACTCTTCAATTGATGGCCCGCTTGGAGCCCCAAAACGCACTGGCATATACCCAACGCTATATGGTTCTGAACGATAGCCTTATCCAGGAAGAGCGCAAGGCCCGCAACAAATTTGCCCGTATCCGTTTTGAAACGGATGAGTTTATCGCGGAAAATGAAATTTTGACCCGGGAGAAACAATTGTGGGCCGGGATAGCGGTAGGGCTTCTTCTTTTGGGATTGGCCATTTATGTTATTGTGGATCAGCGTGCCAAGAATCAAAAGCTGCGCTTTCAACAACAACAGCAGGCCAGCAATCAGGAAATATTCAATTTGATGCTTGCACAAAAGCAGAAAGTGGAGGAAGGCAAAAAAATGGAACAGAAACGTATCTCGGAAGAATTGCATGACGGTGTCCTCGGTAAAATGCTCGGTGCACGTATGTTGCTAACTGGCCTTAATAAAAAAGCAGACGAGGAAGCTATAACCCAAAGGGCAAGGGCCATCTCTGCCTTACAGGAAGTAGAAGGGGAAGTCCGATCGATTTCGCATGAATTAAGCCACGCTGCTTATCAAAAAATCCATAACTTTATACATTCCATTAAAGATCTGCTGAAATCTTTACAGGAAAACACCAGCATAGCACATAATTTTAGCTATGATGACACCATTAATTGGGACGGGCTTACGGGAGATATTAAAATCAATCTGTACCGTATGGTTCAGGAAACGCTCCAAAACAGTGTAAAGCATGCTCAATGTAAAAATGTGTCCGTGGATTTTGCAAAGGAAGAAAATGACTTGTTGATTACCATTGCCGATGATGGTATAGGTTTTAGCACCAAAAGGGGCAAAAAAGGCATTGGGATGCGCAACATAGCGTCGCGTATAGAAAAATTGGGAGGGTCCTGGGATATTACAAGTACCCAAGGAAAGGGTACCACGGTATTGTTCAGGATTCCCATTAAAAAGCCTACTGCCTTTGAATCGACCAATGGGCAACAGGAACTTGAAAAAGTAAAAACAGCATAGGTATCATGAAGTATGTTCGCATTTTGGCAATAGACGACCACGAGATGACGCCCCTGGGCTATAAGTACGTTTTGGAAGACAAGGACTTGGGTGGTTTTCAAGTAAAAATGGATGTAGCTTCCAACTATGAGATGGGAGAGGAAAGCATTCGGTCCTCCGCCAGAGGGCTCAAATACGATATCATTTTATTGGACATTCGTTTGTTTCCTACTGAATCCCATGAACCAAGGAGTGGGGAAGATCTGGGCATTTTGGCCCGTGAACTGGTCCCGGAGACCAAAATTGTGTTCATGTCCTCTTTTAGTGACAACTATCGAATCAATAGTATATTCGCCTCGGTAGATCCCGATGGATACATGGTAAAATCGGAAATTGACGAAAAATCCTTGATTGCCATGGTACAAACGGTAGTTACAAACCCGCCTTACTATTCTGCTGGTGCGTTGTCTGCCATCCGAAGAAAAATGGCCAACGATGTTATTTTGGACGAGCAGGATAAAAAAATTCTCTATTACCTTTCCATCGGAACCCGCACCAAGGATATTGGTGAATTGATTTCAGCGGCCAATACCACCGTGGAATCCAGAAAGCGTCAGCTAAAGACTCTATTTGGCGTTGAAAATGGCAATGATTTGTCCTTAGTAGAAGAGGCAAAGAAAAGAGGGTTTTTATAAACCAAAAGATTTTTTGATTATTTGATTTTTCAAGATGTTGATTTTCAGCATCTTAATCTATTATTCTTTTTTTTTCTACGAAAACCTCTTTTTTTATAAGGTTTTTTTGTGGTCATAACCAATGGGTAAAAAGTAACTTTGGTTGTATAAGCTTATTTTTTCTTATTGCATATGCCGTTCTATCTGGATAACTTCAAGGATAACCCTCATTTTAAATTCAATAAGGATTATAAAATTCAGGGATTGGAATCATTTAAAAATGATTTGGAAAGAGACTTTTTTGCAAAAGCAGGAGTATGTAATTATACTTCGGACAAAAACGAATCCTTACTTGCTATTGAATTAAACTGTAACCTGGCCTTAGTAGAACTTTTGTTTTATTTCAACCGGGGGGATTGGGGAAAGGACGGATTCCTTAGGACTCATTTGCAGGATTTGGCCAAAAATAATGGGGTGATGGTTGACATTGATGAACTTTCCATTCATCTTAAGGATACTTCGGTTGTAATCAATAGGATTTATAACCAAAGCGTAGCCCAGCAGTTTGAAAACATCCTTACCGAGATAGCTCATCACTATGTGCATTTCACCAAGGGACTGTCCGAGGTACCTTATGAAATATTTGTTCCGGTCTTTGAAGAAACCAATTTGGAAACCAATACTTCGTTTCTGAATATGGCACATGGAAATAATACCAAGAACGATTATTTCAAATATTGGGGGGCATACTACCTATCCCAGAACGACCCTTCTATCTATGATTTGGATAGTTTGTCTTTGATTTCCGGAGACTTATATATGCTTAATCACTAAAAAGGATTTTTAGGAGGCGTTGAACAATGCTCTGCCCTGCATTAGTGCATGCACTTTTTCCGTTACTTTTTCTATGTTTTTCTCGTCTTCAGGGCTTGAAATAACCGCATCAATAAGATCTACAATAGTGGCCATATCACTTTCCTTTAGGCCTCTGGTTGTAATTGCGGCTGTACCAAAGCGTATTCCAGAGGTTACGAACGGAGACTTATCATCAAAGGGCACCATGTTTTTATTTGCAGTGATATCAGCTTTTACCAAAACTTTTTCAGCATCTTTACCTGTGATATTCTTGTTGCGTAGATCAATGAGCATCATATGGTTGTCCGTTCCACCCGAAATAATATGATAATCCTTGGCTACAAAAGCTTCTGCCATAGCAGCCGCATTTTTTTTGACTTGTACCATATACTGCAAAAATGAATCGGATAGTGCTTCCCCAAAAGCAATAGCTTTCGCCGCTATGATATGCTCCAATGGGCCGCCTTGGTTTCCAGGAAATACCGCCAAATCCAAAAGGCCGGACATTTTCCTAAGATTTCCATTCTTTAATCGGATTCCAAAGGGGTTTTCAAAATCATGGCCCATAAGAATCAATCCACCTCTAGGTCCACGCAAGGTTTTATGTGTGGTGGTGGTAACTATATGGCAATGTGGAATGGGATCATTCAAAATACCTTTGGCAATCAATCCTGCTGGATGCGCTATATCTGCCAATAAAAGGGCGTTTACACTATCCGCTATTTCCCTAAATCGCTTAAAATCCATATCCCTGGAATAAGCGGATGCCCCGGCAATGATCATCTTAGGCTTTTCTCGATCGGCTATTTCCTGTATTTGATCATAGTCCAATCTTCCGGTTTCTTTATCAACCCCATAAAACACGGGATTGTACAAACGACCTGAAAAATTCACCGGAGATCCATGGGTAAGATGTCCTCCATGTGATAGATCAAAGCCTAATATGGTATCACCCGGTTTCAAGCAGGCATGATACACCGCGGCATTTGCCTGTGATCCGGAGTGTGGCTGAACATTGGCATATTCCGCTCCAAAAAGTTCCTTGGCCCTTTCAATGGCCAATTGTTCAATTTGATCGACCACTTCGCAACCTCCGTAATAGCGTTTCCCGGGATATCCCTCGGCATACTTATTGGTCAATACGGATCCGGCCGCCTCCATGACTTGCGGGCTTGTAAAATTTTCCGAAGCGATTAGCTCAATCCCATTGAGTTGGCGTTCCTTTTCGGCTTGAATCAGCTCAAAAACCTGATCATCTCGTTGCATAGTAACATCGTTTGTTAAATGAGGCGTAAAAATACAAATTGCCCCTTGTTCAAGTGCATAAAATAATATATTTGATACAAAATTTATTAAACGTGAATTAACAATTGAACTATGCCTGCTCAAACCAATGACCCCAACAAAAAGACTTGGCTTACTGTATCCGAGGACTCGGATTTCCCCATACAGAACATTCCCTTTGGTGTTTTTTTGACCAGGGACGATATTATTACCATAGGCACACGTATTGGAGATTATGCCATTGACCTTGGGGCCTTGCATCAGTTGGGGTATTTTGAAGGTATTCCATTAACTGATGATATTTTTTTGCAGGACACCCTCAATGATTTTATCTCTGACGGAAAAAAGACCTGGCGATCGGTGCGCAACCGTATCGGCGAAATCTTCGATATAAGGAATGATACCTTGCAAAATAATGAAGATCACAAAAAGACAGTCCTTTTCTCCATGGAGGAAGTAGAAATGAAATTGCCGGTTCAAATTGGTGATTATACGGATTTCTACTCCAGCAAGGAACATGCCACCAATGTGGGGAGTATGTTCCGAGATCCGGAAAATGCACTGCTGCCTAATTGGTTACACCTTCCCGTAGCCTATCACGGGAGAAGTTCTACCATTGTACCCAGCGGAACACCGGTGCGAAGACCCTTGGGACAGACCTATCCGAAGGGAGCAAATACCCCCCTTTTTGGTCCCTCCAAGTTAGTGGACTTTGAACTGGAAATGGCTTTTATTACTACGGATGCCAATGCATTGGGGGAACCTATTCCGCTAGAGGAAGCGGAAGATTACATATTTGGCTTGGTTTTATTCAATGATTGGAGTGCCCGGGACATTCAAAAGTGGGAATATGTTCCATTGGGGCCATTCTTGGCCAAGAATTTTGCATCTTCCATATCGCCATGGATCGTTACCATGGATGCCTTGGAACCCTTTAGGGTACAAAGTCCAAAACAAGATCCAGAACCCCTACCCTACTTAAAACAACAGGGCGAACATAGTTTTGACATCAATTTGGAGGTGGACCTTACCCCTAACAATGGAATACCCACTACGGTAACGCGATCTAACTTCAAATATATGTATTGGACGATGGCACAACAGATGGCCCACCATACCATAAATGGCTGTAAGGTAAACAGTGGTGACATGATGGGTAGCGGTACGATCTCCGGATCTAGCCCGGATTCCTATGGGTCCTTATTGGAATTGAGTTGGCAAGGAACAAAACCCGTTAAGCTAAAGGATGGCTCCGAAAGAAAATTCATTGAGGACAATGACACCGTCACGTTGCGCGGTTATTGCCAAAAGGAAGGTATCAGAATCGGTTTCGGTGAAGTGTCCACCCGCTTACTTCCTGCTTTGGAACATAATGGGAAATAAAAGTTCCGGATTAGGCTTTTGAACGAATCTATACGATAGTTCATCGTTTTACGTTAAAACTAAAAGTCGTTTTGGCACGGCTCTTGGATTTAACAAGAAAACAATAAAAACAAAGCCATGAAAAAATCCATACTATATTCTGCGATTTTGGTTCTATTCGTAGCCTGTGGTGGTGTTAAGAAGACACAAAAAGCTATCAATTCCGGCAACTACTACAATGCGATAAACAATTCTATCCAAAACTTGTCTCAGAACAAGACCAGGAAGAGCCATCAGCCCTATGTTATGTTATTGGAAGAGGCCTTTCAAAAAAACACCGAACGTGAATTGAATCATATCAACTTTCTAAAGAAGGAGGGTAATCCGGCAAATTATGAGGCCATTTATAAGGGATATAACAGGTTAAAGGACATCCAACAACGCATAAGGCCTTTATTGCCTTTGACAATCCTTGAAGAGAACAGGCAAGCCCAATTTTCCTTCAAAAACTATGATGACAAGATTATAGCCGCTAAAGAACAGTTATCGGACTATCTATATAACAATGCAACTACCCTCTTATCCAATGCCACTCAAAAACAGGATTACCGAAATGCCTATGAGGATTTTAGCTATTTATCGGAAATAAATCCTGGATATAGAGACCATAAAGAGAAGATGGAAGAGGCCTATGCCAAAGGGTTAGACTATGTAAAAGTAGATATGGTAAACCATACCGATCAGATAATTCCGGCCAAATTGGAAGAAGAGCTACTCAACTTCAATACGTATGGCTTAAATAATCAATGGACAGAATACCACACCAATCATTTGCCACAAATACGATATGATTACACGATGGATGTGGCCTTAAGGGAAATTAATATATCTCCTGAGCAGGTAAGCGAAAAACAGATTATCAAAGAAAAACAGATCAAGGATGGCCATGAATATGCGCTGGACCGAAATGGGAATGTGGTAAAGGATAGCCTGGGGAACAAAATAAAAATCGATAAATTCCGAACGGTACGCTGCAGTTTTTATCAATTTACGCAATTCAAGACCGCCCAGGTAGTCGGTATGGTAAGTTTTACAAATCTACGTACCAAACAACAAGTGAATTCCTATCCCCTATCCAGTGAATTTATATTTGAGCATGTTTACGCCAATTACGACGGAGACCGGAGAGCCTTGGAAAATGACTTGGTCGCGTTACTTGATTTGGCAGCAGTGCCCTTTCCGAGTAACGAGCAAATGGTATATGATGCCGGCGAGGATTTAAAATCAAGATTAAAATTCATACTGACACAACAACGCTTCAATTAACAAAAAAGCCCGGCCATAGTGCCGGGTTTTTTTATACAAATCTTTCCAAGTCCAATTCATTAATGGCCCCATGGGAATCATGTGCCACGGTTACTCCATTTCGTATGACCAAAATTTGAGGTGATTGATGCAACACCTGAAACCTATAACCTGCCTCATCGGACACTTGCCGATACGCATGCAAATCGAGAAAATAGAAATCCATTTGATGTTTCAAAGCATTCAAATTCCTCCCGAATATATTCAGAACCATTCGACTAATACCACATGTAGTTGAATGTTTAAAGATTACTTGGGCCTTTGTATGCGATTTTTTCTCTATTTCGCTCAATTGATCCAAAGAGGTAAGGGGAATCCATTGGACTGGGTCTTCCGCACCTTTTGTTTCCTTTTCCCCACTCCCAAATAAGTCCTTGAAAAATCCCATTCTAATGTACTGTTTTTAAGAATTCGTTTGTTCCGGTAAAGCATAAGGTCTGCCGAAATGTCTTGTATTTATTGGCTTTTACCGTCATTTTGTCCGGCATAGACCATTGGTAAGGTTATTGACCTAAGGTTACCAAAAATACACATTAACGATAAAAATAGTACGATATATGAACTTTAATAATTTCACCATAAAATCACAGGAAGCTCTTCAGCAGGCCCAACAATTGGCTCAGGCCATGGGCCATCAGCAGATAGAGAACGAACATATTTTTAAGGCCATTTCAGAAGTTGAGGAGAATGTATTGCCCTTTATTCTAAAGAAGCTGAATGTTAACGTTTCCATGCTAAATCAAACTCTTGATAAAGAATTGGAAAGCTTTCCGAAGGTATCCGGAGGTGATATCATGCTCTCCCGTGAGGCCGGAAAAACAGTAAACGAGGCCAGTATTATTGCTAAAAAAATGGAGGACGAATTCGTCTCCTTGGAACATATGCTTTTGGCCATTTTTAAATCCAAGAGCAAGATTTCGCAAATCCTAAAGGATCAAGGCGTATCCGAAAAAGATTTGAAATCCGCCATAGAAGAACTTCGGAAAGGCGGAAAAGTCACCTCACAAAGTGCCGAGGACACCTATAATTCCCTCGACAAATACGCACGAAATCTTAATCAATTGGCGGACAGCGGAAAACTGGATCCCGTAATTGGCAGGGATGAGGAAATTAGACGTATTCTACAGATCTTATCACGAAGGACAAAGAATAATCCTATGCTGGTAGGAGAGCCTGGTACGGGGAAAACAGCCATAGCGGAGGGTCTTGCACACCGGATCATACAAGGCGATGTCCCCGAAAACTTGAAGGATAAGGTAATTTACTCCTTGGATATGGGTGCATTGATAGCAGGTGCCAAATACAAAGGTGAATTTGAGGAACGCCTTAAATCCGTAATTAAGGAAGTGACCTCCTCCGATGGTAATATCGTACTTTTTATTGATGAAATCCATACCCTTGTAGGTGCAGGTGGTGGTCAAGGTGCCATGGATGCTGCCAATATCCTAAAACCTGCTTTGGCCAGAGGAGAACTAAGGGCTATTGGCGCCACGACTTTGGACGAGTATCAAAAATATTTTGAAAAGGACAAAGCCTTGGAACGAAGGTTCCAAAAGGTAATGGTATACGAACCCGACACGGAAAGTGCCATTTCCATTCTTCGCGGCATCAAGGAAAAATATGAAGCACACCATAAGGTACGCATCAAGGACGAAGCCGTTATCGCTGCCGTTGAACTTTCACAACGCTATATCACCAATCGGTTTTTGCCCGACAAGGCCATTGACCTGATGGACGAAGCCGCGTCCAAACTCCGGATGGAAATCAATTCCAAACCCGAAGAGTTGGATGTGTTAGATCGAAAAATAATGCAACTGGAAATCGAGATAGAGGCCATTAAGCGTGAAAATGATAAGGCGAAATTAAAATCGTTGAACATTGACCTCGCCAACCTGAAAGAGGAACGCAATGAAATTTTTGCCCAATGGGAAAGTGAAAAAAGCGTAGTGGACAATATCCAAAAGACCAAAAAGGATATTGAGGATTACAAATTGGAGGCGGAACGTGCAGAGCGTAATGGGGATTATGGAAAAGTGGCCGAGCTGCGCTATGGAAAAATAAAGGAAGCCCAGGAAAGATTGGAAAAACTTCAAAATGAGCTTCAGGAGCAACAGCAATCGGATACTCTTATCAAAGAGGAGGTTACCCAAGAAGATATCGCCGAAGTTGTAGCCAAATGGACCGGGATTCCGGTAACCAAAATGCTACAGAGCGAACGGGAGAAATTATTGAAGCTGGAAAAGGTTCTACATAAACGCGTGGTAGGACAAGAAGAGGCCATACAGGCCGTGTCCGATGCCATCCGTAGAAGTAGGGCCGGATTACAGGATACCAAAAGACCCATAGGTTCGTTCCTGTTCTTGGGTACAACAGGGGTTGGAAAAACCGAGTTGGCCAAAACCTTGGCCGATTATCTGTTTGACGATGAGAACGCCATAACCCGAATTGATATGAGCGAATACCAGGAGCGGCATTCGGTAAGTCGACTGGTAGGTGCGCCTCCGGGCTATGTGGGCTATGATGAAGGAGGACAGCTGACAGAAGCTGTGCGGCGCAGACCCTACTCGGTAATATTGCTGGACGAAATAGAGAAAGCGCACCCGGATACCTTTAACATATTACTACAGGTTCTTGATGAAGGAAGATTAACGGATAATAAGGGTCGCGTTGCAGATTTCAAAAACACGATCATTATTATGACCAGCAATATGGGAAGCCATATCATTCAGGAAAAATTCGAGGACAACCTGGATATCTATAGCGCTACAGAAGCAGCGCGCATAGAAGTCTTAGGACTGCTACGTAAAACCATTCGTCCTGAATTTTTGAACCGTATAGACGATATCATCATGTTCACTCCATTGAACATGGAAAACATTGTGGAGATCGTAAGGCTTCAATTGGACCATTTAAAGAAGATGATCGCCAAGCAACATATTGCGATCGATGCAACGGATGAAGCTATTACCTATCTGGCTCAAAAAGGATATGACCCACAATATGGGGCAAGACCTATAAAGAGGGTCATCCAGAAAGAAGTACTCAACAATCTGTCCAAGGAATTGTTAAGTGGAAGAATAAAGGCGGATAGCGTTGTTCTCATTGATTCATTTGACGACACCCTTGTTTTTAGAAACCAAGATCAGTTGGTAGAATAAGATTTACGACATAAAAACTAAAGGCTGGCTTCCGAAAGAGGTATGGAAGCTGGCCTTTTTTATCAACATATATACCATACAGTATGTAGTTTTTTTATATTCGTATAAAATTGATTGCCATGACCACCAAAGCCGAAAGAACCACTGCCTACATTATAGAGACCGTTGCACCTATATTTAACAAATTGGGTTATGTAGGTACGAGTATGAGCGATCTTACAGAGGCCACTGGACTTACAAAAGGGGCGTTATACGGAAACTTCGAAAACAAGGAGGCACTGGCTTTGGCCGCTTTCGAATATAATCGTGGTAAATTGCTTTCGTCCATTGGGGAATCCCTGGAGATAGAAGGCACCTCGCTGAAAAAAATCTTCAACCTCCTAAAATTCTATAGGAATTATGATGTCTATACTGTGGATATGGGAGGGTGCCCCATTCTGAATGTTGGTGTGGATGCGCAGCACAACAATACCCTTTTGGCCGCTGCGGCAAAGGAAACCATAAAGGAAATTGAAGGAAAAATTGCGTTGGTCCTTGAAAATGGAATCAATGCAAATCAATTGAATCTTCCAGTGACCCCGCTGCAGTTCGCCAAGCAATTATTTACGATGTTGCAAGGTGCCATTGCCATGTCCACCATAACCAGGGACCGGAAATATCTAGTAAATACCGTGGCTTACCTGGAAGTTCTTATACAAAGGGAAATTGAAAAGTAATCCCTCGATAATTTAATTCCCTACAACCCTGAAAATCCAGGTTTTGTCAGGATATTTCCCATTGAAATTGCTGTCCCGGGCGTTTCGGGCCTCATTCATTGTATTATAACGTTCCAAATACACGTAGTTATAGTTGTTCTTGGCCCTAACAAATGATTTTGGTGCAAGACCTTGGTTCTGCAGATCCTTCATAAAAGCTTCGTAGTACTTCTTGGTTCCGAATACATTGGTAATAAGATAATAGCCGGGTTCCAAGTCCCCTTCGGCCTTGACTTCCTCATATTTTTCTCCAGCTTTTGGCTTATTATCCTGCTCTTCTTGTTGGGCCACTTGATCTTGTTCAACTTGTTTTTGGGCAGCTTCAGCTTCAGCAATTTTTATACTTTCCAAGGAATCCTTTTCCCTTTGCTGCCGAAGTTTTTGAGCCGCTGCCAATGCCTCTGCACGTCTAACGTCATTTATTGAATCTAGTTTTCGTTGTTGCTCATCCCTTGCTTTGGCCAGGTCTTCTTCCTTCTTGGCTTGTTCAATAGCCGCTTTGTTACGTTCTTCCTCAAGTCTTGCCGCCTCTGCTAAGGCTTCTCTCTCCCTTTTGGCCGTAGCTATGGAATCGCGTCGTTTTTGTTTGGCCAATGCTTTTTCTTGCACTGCAAGCTCTCTTGCTTCCTTCTTGGCCTGTCTTTGTTGAGCCCTTTCAGCAGCTTCCTCTTCTTTGGCAATTGCCTCCGCTTTCTCTATCTCTTCCTTGGTTTCTTCCTCGGTAATCAATTCTTCTTGCTTCGGTTCTTCTTCCTCCTCCATGACACGTATTTTACGACGCTCCTCAGGCTTTCCAATGAAATAGGAGGCCACAATCTCAAAAGATGGGTCTTGTGAACTAATGGCCGAGTTTGTTCCGAATTCCACCAAGGCCCCTACAGAAAATCTTTTGAAAAAAGTACCTCCCCCGCCAAGGGAAATTCCATAATAGTTATTGTATCCCATTTGTGCCCAATAGGCGGTCTTGCTAAGAAGTACATTAAGACCCACTTGGTTCTCAAGTTCAGGTATAGTACGTAAATACAACAATGGTCTAAGAAAAGCCGTGGGATCCCTACTAATACCTATTGGCATGTCATAAGAAACCATTCCCATATAAATCTTATCGGCTGGAACTGTATTTCTACCTTTGTCCGTGAAGTTATAATCAAAAAGGTTTTCCGATGCTAGACCAAAAGAAAAATTTTCGACCGACAACCGGACTCCCGGGGCCAATTGCAAGATAAAATCCGTTGAGGGTTGCAATATGGGTATGGGGATATTCGGATCTATTTGAAACCGATCATCCGCAAGCTCTTGCTGAAACCCAAAAAGGTTAAACCCAAAACCAAGGCGTATAAGGGAATTCAACTTTATCTCTTGGGCGTAATTTAGAATTCCCCCGGTATTAAAAAAAATACCGGTGTTATGTTGAAAAAATGCAACACTTGCTGCTGAGGATTCATTAATCTTTCGGGTATAATTCAAAAACAAGGTGGTAGGGTCGGCATCTATACTTTGCCATTGCCAACGTGTCCATAAAGAAACGGACTGGGGATTATTGCGATCCAGGGAAAAGGCCGGATTAAAAAAACTGGAGTTATACTCGGTTAAATTATGTTGTCGAAAATCCACCGGAAGGGAAACCTCCTGTGACCGGGCGAAAAAAAAAGTGGCAATAATCAGAAAAGGGGTACCAAATTTAACCATACGCAAAAAAACAAAAAACTAGCTGGTTTACATACTATTTAGCGGTAATTTTAGTTACAGTAAAAAGAAAATTCCCCACAAGGGAAAACCCAATGTTTTTATCCAGAGGCGAAAATGGTAAAAACCAGCAGGTGGCAACACGAACAAAATGAGGGTATTATCTGCTGTTCTGGGGTAATCAAAGTAAATAATCAAGCCAATTGATGAAATCGATAAAATTAGTATTAGCATTAGTTGTACTCTTCCTTTTCCAAGCTTGCAATGAAGATAAAAAACCGGAGGAATCTTATGCGGATGGTATATCTACCTTTTACTTCATCCGCCATGCGGAAAAAGATCGTTCAAATCCTGACAATGTAGATCCCGAGCTCAATCAAAAGGGACTGGGGCGTGCTATGCATTGGGCGGAAATATTTGACGATGTACCACTGGATGCCATTTACACTACGGATTATGAAAGGGCAACTATGACAGCTGCGCCAACATCGGTAAAGCAGGATATTCTAGTACAATACTATATGCCCGAAGAAATTGATATTGAGCAATTTAAGGCAGATAACCTCAATAAGAATGTTTTGGTCGTCGGCCACAGCAATACCAGCCCACAATTTGTTAATCTAATGATAGGGGAAGACAAATATGGGCCTATGGACGATTACGATAACGGCAGTTTGTATATCGTACAAATTGTTAACGGTACGGTAACAGATATGCGATTACAATTTAATTGTAATTGCCCGGAAGGACGGTAATATTCTTCAATTCTATTTCTGACAGCAACTCCAATTGACCGGCCATAAATAGACTATCCATTTTTTGAACCGCAATCGTCTGGTCAATAGGTTTGTAATTTTTGTAATCAACAAAACGTATTCCATTTACATAGCGCTCGTTATAGGCTTGCCTAAAACGCTTACCTCCTCCATCTACATGAAACTCGTAAGCAATATACTCAGGTTTTAGGGTGGTCACATCAAACCAATACACATAGATATCATCATAATCATCACCTCCATCCTCTTTATCAAAAGTTATCTGTACCTCGTGATAGTCCTTCCCTTTAATTCTTGACCTGCCCAAATACTTCTTATTTACTGCGGGGTCATTAAGTCCATAAGGCAAATAGGCAAAGTAATGAACGGAATTAACAGAATTGCCATACTTGTTTGCCATGGAATCCGGCAGATGTACCAAACTATCGTTAACGAAACGTTGAAGTCCATTATGTTGTTTAACATCCAAAACCGTATTGGAATCTATCTGTGAAATGCGCTTTAAAATTTTCCTGCCATCCTGGCGCTCCATCACATAAGATCTATCCCTAAAGTCAAAGGAAAAGGTGTTTTTTTGGTACCCTTCGCCTCCACTTATCTTAATGCTGCCATTTACAATTTCCTGGGCCGAAAGTTCTGTTTTGACCTTTTGCCCACAGGCCAGAATCATGCTAATACAAAATAAAACGATTGCCTTGTTCATACGATAACCTTGCGCTATTATGGTACGCGAATTTGCATTAATCTTACAAAATATCCGTGGTATATCCTTTTTATAATGAATTGTTGTACGGATTATTGTTCCTATTTTTGTCGTCCCATGCAACAGAACATCAATATAAAAAATAAAAGAGCACGTTTTGAGTACGAATTTTTGGATACCTACGTCGCCGGAATTGTCCTCTCAGGTACCGAGATAAAGTCCATTCGGCTAAGTAAGGCTTCCATTTCCGAAAGCTTTTGCGAATTTAATAACAGGGGCGAACTCTTCGTAATCAATATGCAAATTGATGAATACTCCCATGCATCGCATTTTAATCACCGTCCAAAAGCAGAACGAAAGCTTTTACTGAACAAGCGTGAACTCAAAAAATTGGAAAAGGAAGTAAAAACCTCCGGGCTTACCATAATTCCCTTAAAGCTTTTTCTAAATGATAGGGGGCTTGCCAAATTACAAATTGCCCTGGCCAAGGGTAAAAAGCTTTATGACAAGCGGGAAACCATTAAGGACAGGGATAACAAACGGGACCTTGACCGAATAAAAAAGAGTTTTAATCGTTGAACTTAATTTTTATCTTCCAATAAAGGAACAAACCGGAAAGAACCGTACTCTTTTTTTTCAAATTCCTTTTCGGATTTTCTGTGGTAAACCGTCATAATCTGTTCATCTATTCCTACGGGGATAACCAATCTGCCTCCAACCTTTAATTGGGACATGAGTGCCTTCGGAACTTCTGGAGCACCTGCGGTTACAATAATACCATCAAACGGAGCCTCTTCCGAAAGACCTTTGTACCCATCACCGAAAATGAACTTTTTGGGGCGGTATCCCATCTTTTTGAAGAAAATATTGGTCTTTTTAAAAAGTGTCAATTGGCGTTCTATAGTAAAGACTTTTGTCTTAAGGTAGATGAGAACGGCGGTTTGGTATCCGCTCCCTGTGCCTATCTCCAAAATTTTTTGATTCGGTCTTATGTTCAACAATTCAGTCTGAAATGCGACAGTATAAGGTTGCGATATGGTTTGTTCGGCCGCAATGGGAAAGGCCTTATCCTGATAGGCATGCCCTTCAAAACTACTGTCCATAAACAAATGTCTGGGTATCGTTCGGACGGCATCCAACACTTTTTGGTCTTTGATGCCCTTAGCGATTAATATATCCGCCAGTTGGTTGCGCATTCCCCGATGCTTTAAGGTATCCTTCAATGGTTTGGTTTTATACGACGAAGTTAGAACGGAAAATATCAAAATACAAGTTCCAAATTCCAATTCTCTTTCCAAATAGAAAATTCCAATATGGAACTACAAACAACATTCAACAAACCTTTAAACTCACAAACTATCCTTACTTTTGAAAAAATTAAAACGTATGCTCAAAGTCGGTGTTTTGGGAGCAGGACATTTAGGAAAAATACACCTGCGGTTACTCAATGAATCCTCGAAATATGAATTGATCGGTTTTTATGATCCAGATGCCATAAATGGGGAAAAAGTGGCCACGGAATTTGGATATTCCTATTTCGAAAACATGAACTCCCTCATCGATGCCGTAGACGTAGTGGACATAGTTACCCCCACCCTTTCCCATTATGATTGTGCCAAAAAGGCAATGGAAAAGGGCAGGCATGTGTTTATTGAAAAACCGATTACCAATACCCTAGAGGAGGCCCAAGAACTGTTGGCACTGGAAAGCAAGTTAAATGTAAAGGGGCAAGTAGGGCATGTAGAGCGTTTTAATCCGGCCTTCTCTGCGGTTAAGAATAAAATAAAGAATCCTATGTTCATTGAAACGCACAGGCTGGCCGAATTTAATCCTAGGGGTACGGATGTGCCTGTGGTGCTTGATTTAATGATACACGATATCGATGCCATCCTTAGTGTGGTAGACTCAAAAGTAAAACAAATAAACGCCAGCGGTGTATCGGTCATAAGTCACTCGCCCGATATTGCCAATGCGCGTATTGAGTTTGAAAACGGGTGTGTAGCCAACTTAACGGCTAGTAGGATTTCTTTGAAAAACATGAGGAAATCACGGTTTTTCCAAAGGGATGCCTACATTTCGGTCGACTTTCTGGAAAAAAAGGTCGAGGTCGTTAAGATGAAGGACGCACCCGAAAGCCCCGGACAATTTGATATGATCCTGCAAAATGCCGAAGGAGAAAAAAAACAAATCTATTTTGAAAACCCTGAAATTGAAGTGAACAATGCCATTTTGGACGAGTTGGAAACCTTTGCAGAAGCCATAAATAGGGATACCGTTCCGGTGGTCACTTTAAAGCAGGGTACCCATGCGTTACAAGTAGCACTACAGGTAATCCAGTGTTTTTAGGAATATCTCAGAGGCTAGAAGTGAAAATTGAACACCACGGGTATAGAAGAAATCTTTAAATGTTTAATAACACTATGAGTAAGATAGCAGTCATAGGTTCTGGAACCATGGGAAATGGAATCGCCCATGTATTTGCCCAAAATGGAAGCGAGGTAAATCTAGTGGATATTTCCAATGATGCCCTAAAGAAGGGGCTTGCCACCATCTCCAAAAACTTGGACCGCATGGTTGCCAAGGAAAAAATTGATGCGGAAACAAAAAAGGCCACTTTGGGCAACATCACTACCCATACCTCCCTTAATGAAGGAATACAGGGTATTGACGTTGTAATCGAAGCCGCTACCGAGAACTTGGAAGTTAAGCTCGATATTTTTAGGAATCTTGATGAAAACTGCGGTCCAAATACAATTTTGGCAACCAATACATCCTCAATATCCATTACCCAAATCGCCGCAGTGACCAGTAGACCGGATAAGGTGATTGGGATGCATTTTATGAACCCAGTGCCCATTATGCCCTTGATAGAAATAATCCGAGGCTATAGCACTTCGAATGCCACTACGGATAGCATTATGGAACTTTCGGAAAAGTTGGGAAAAACACCCGTAGAGGTAAACGACTATCCCGGATTTGTCGCCAATCGTATTTTAATGCCCATGATTAATGAAGCCATAGAAAGCCTATTTAATGGTGTTGCGGGGGTAAGGGAAATCGATACGGTGATGAAGTTGGGAATGGCACACCCTATGGGGCCTTTGGAGTTGGCCGATTTTATCGGATTGGATGTTTGTCTATCTATTCTCAACGTAATGTACGATGGTTTTAAAAATCCAAAATATGCGCCTTCCCCCCTATTGATAAATATGGTCACTGCAGGAAAATTAGGTGTAAAATCCGGAGAAGGGTTCTATTCGTATTCAGGGTCACGAAAAGCGGAAAAAGTTTCTTCCCAATTCAAATGAATCTCAAATGGCAATAGTAAAACCCTTTAAGGCCATACGTCCTGCCAAGGATAAGGTCGCTTTTGTGGCTTCTCGATCCTATCAGGAATATTCAAAAAAAGAGCTGGAAGCCGTATTGAGTTTTAATCCGTTTTCATTCTTGCATATTATCAATCCAGGGTACAAGTTTGATAAAAGGGTTTCCGGTCCCAAACGTTTTAAATTGGTTTACAACAGATATTTGGAGTTCTTGGAAGACAATATCTTTTTAAAGGATGCCAAGGATAGTTTCTATTTGTACGAGGTTAAAAAAGATAATTTTCAATGTTGTGGGCTCTTCTGTGCAACCAGTGTTGAAGATTACCAAAGCAATATCATAAAGAAGCACGAAGATACCATTCGTCCCCGTGAAGAATTATTCGCCCACTATTTGGAAACCGTGAAATTTAACGCAGAACCCGTTTTAATGACCTACAAGGATGATAAAACTATTTCAAAAATCATAGCAAACGAAAGACGAAACGAGCCAGAATACCACTTTACAACAACGGATAAGGTTACCCATAGGTTGTGGGTCATTTCTGAAACGGAAACCGTGAATCAACTGGAAACCGCATTCATCAAATTAAAGGCCTTGTACATTGCTGATGGACATCATAGAAGTGCCTCATCGAATCTTTTGGCGCAAATATCCAAAAAAAATAATCCAGACCATACGGGAAATGAGCCCTACAACCGTTTTATGAGCTACCTTATTCCTGAATCCGAAATCAAGATCTATGAATTCAATCGTATGGTCAAAGATTTGAATGGATTGACCAAAAAAGAATTTCTTATAAAGCTGGATGGGTCTTTTAGAATCGAAAACAAGGGGAACACGCTCTACAAGCCTACAAAAAAGCATCATTTTAGCATGTATCTGGATGGGGAGTTCTATTCTCTCTACCTTCGGAAAAAGGTATATCGTTTTACCGATGCCCTTAGCAAATTGGATACCCAAATCCTTTTCAAAACTGTTCTGGGACCTATTTTGAACGTTCAGGATCTACGGAATGATAAGCGTATCCAATATGGTTACGGAAAACATAATATTATCCGTATGAAGGATGAAGTGGACCAAGGTAATTTTGCCGTAGGTTTCAGTCTTGTTCCCATAACCATGAACCAGATTAAGGCCATTGCCAATGCGGGATTGACCATGCCCCCCAAAAGCACCTATATAGAGCCCAAACTTAGAAGCGGGCTCACCATTTATGAACTATAACTCTAAAACTTTTTATTTACCTATGTCCATAACCAAAAATCTCAAAAAAATAAAGAATACCTTACCGGATGATGTTACCTTGGTTGCCGTCTCCAAGACCAAGTCCATTTCAGAAATTAGGGAAGCCTATGATGCTGGTCATATCATCTTTGGTGAGAATAAAATTCAAGAGATAATCCAAAAATGGGAAAGCATGCCCAAGGACATCCAATGGCATATGATAGGACACGTGCAGCGAAACAAAGTCAGGTATATGGCGGGATTTGTCTCTTTGATACACGGAGTGGACAGCATAAGACTGCTAGGGGAAATAGATAAAAGAGCAAAACAAAATAACAGGGTCATAAACTGTCTTTTACAAATTCATATCGCGGAGGAGACTACCAAATTTGGATTAAGCGCCGATGAACTAAATGAAATCATCCATTCGGATGAATTTCAGAAAATGAAGAATATTGCTATTGTAGGCTTAATGGGGATGGCTACTTTTACGGATGATACAAATCAAATTAGAAGGGAGTTCAGGTTTTTGAAAACACTTTTTGATTCTACAAAAAAAATAATTCCGGATATTTCCATTCTTTCCATGGGCATGAGTGGGGACTATGAAATAGCCATTGAAGAGGGCAGTAACATGGTACGTATAGGAAGTAGTATCTTTGGGGCAAGAAACGGACATTAGGATTAAACTTCTTTTGAATCTGGCAAAACAGCTTATTGCATGTATGCAGTTTTAGATATTGAGACAACAGGTGGCAAATACAATGAAGAGGGCATTACAGAGATTGCCATACATAAATTTGACGGCCACCAAGTAGTTGATAAGTTTATAAGTTTGGTGAATCCGGAAAGAGAAATACAGCCCTTTGTTGTAAATCTGACGGGAATCAATAACAAGATGTTACGGACTGCCCCAAAATTCCATGAGGTGGCCAAACGCATTGTGGAAATTACACAAGACAGTGTATTGGTGGCCCACAACGCACAATTCGATTATAGAATTCTTCGGACCGAATTCAGAAGGTTAGGTTATAACTTTGAGCGTAAAACATTGTGCACCGTAGATTTGGCCAAAAAACTAATTCCGGATGCTGAATCGCATAGTTTGGGCAAACTGGTGCGTTCATTAGGAATCCCCGTTAGTGATAGACATCGGGCCAATGGAGATGCATTGGCCACTTTAAAACTTTTTAAGGTATTGCTTTCCAAGGATTTGGATAAATCCATAGTCAACCATATCATGCGTTCGGAAACGCAGGGTGAACTTTCTCCAAGACAATTGGATATGGTTGAGCAGATGCCTTCGGAAACAGGGGTTTACTATATGTATAACAAAGAGGGGGAGCTAATATTTCTAGGGAAATCCAACAATATCAAAAAAAAGGTAAACGAGCACTTCATTAAAAATGGTGAACGCGCAAGACAGATTCAAAAAGAAACCAAAAAGGTGATTTTTGAGAAAACCGGGAGCGAATTGGTCGCCCTATTAAAAGAGAACGAGGAATTAAGGCGTAATAAACCCAAGTATGCCCAGCATAGGAGAAAAAAGTTATTTTCCCATGCGGTTTATCAAGTTATGGATGATTGCGGTTATGTTACCTTAAAGGCCGCATCACATACTTTTTCCAAAGGGATGGTAACCACTTTTAATAGTTTTCAAGGAGCCAGAAAATTTATTCGCCAAATCACCATCGAAAATGAATTGTGTGAAAAACTAAATGGACTTGTCGAAGCTAAAAACAAATGCCTGGAATCCAAAGATGGCTGCTGTAAAGAAGCCCATAAGAACGGAAAAGATATTTTAGATTACAATAAAAGAGCTCTGGAGGTATTGGCAAAATTTTCCTTGGCCGGTAAAAATATCGTTATTGTGGATAAGGGAAGGGAAACTGGGGAATACAGTGCCATTCTTATAAAAAATGGAGCCTTTCAAGGGTTTGGATACTACGACCTAAACCATCAAATTAATAATATTCATATCTTAGAATCCGTTATAACACCTATGAAGGGTGATGCGAACACCACCCACATCTTGGAATCGTATCTCAGAAAAAAAAGGGTTATAAAGATTTTGGACTTAAATTCTTGATGTTTGGAAAGTCAAAACACGGATAAGGATTGGAGATATAAGCTTCATGCTGTCATTTACGGAACGCATACCCGGATCGGCAAGTTATTCGATATCATCTTGCTGGTTGTAATTGTCTATAGCATTATAGTCGTTATGTTGGAAAGTGTTCCCCGTTTTGATGTGAAATATCATAGATTTTTAGATATCTCGGAATGGGTAGTCACCATACTCTTTTCCATCGAATATATTTTACGTATTATTTGCATAAAAAGGCCAAGCAAATACATTTTTAGCTTCTTTGGAATAATTGACCTACTCTCCACCATTCCAAAATACCTCTCTTTTTTCCTTGTAGGTTCACAATACCTAACGGCCTTTAGAGCCCTTCGTCTGCTTCGGGTTTTTCGAATATTGAAATTGGTACGGTTTGTAGGGGAGTCCAACAATCTTGTTAGAGCGCTCAGGGCCAGCCGCACAAAAATATTCATTTTTGTTTTTTTTGTCCTTGTCATCTCCATTCTATTAGGTACCACTATGTATTTGATAGAAGGACCACAACACGGTTTTAACAGTATTCCCCATAGCGTTTACTGGACTATTGTAACATTGACTACCGTGGGATACGGGGATATATCCCCAGAAACCGGTCTGGGACAGATTATTGCTACATTGATTATGATTATCGGTTACGGTATTATTGCAGTACCAACGGGTATTGTTTCGGCTGAATATGCCTCCTCTAAAAAGAACCTTAAAAACGTAGACGAAGGAAGGTGTTGTCAGAATTGCGGTTCGGAAATCATGAGGAGCGATGCGCGTTACTGCCGTGTATGCGGTCATAAATTAACGGATGATTAATGACCGGTAAGTTTCTGATCAATGTTATTGGACCTACGGCTATTGGAAAAACCAAAATGGCTATTGCCCTTGCCCAATACTTTGATACGGAAATAATTTCGGCGGATTCCAGACAGTTCTACAAGGAAATGCGAATAGGTACTGCCGTACCTTCCATTGAAGAATTAAATACGGTACCACATCATTTTATACAATTTAAAAGCACTTTTGAACCGTATTCGGTAGGAGATTTTGAGCGGGATGCCTTGTCTCTATTGAAACAACTTTTTGCAAAAAAAAATGTAGTCGTTATTGCAGGAGGAAGTGGATTGTATATCGATGCCGTTACCAAAGGTCTGGATAAGTTTCCCAAGGTTGCTCCGGAAGTCCGTAAGGAACTAAACCAGCGCCTAGAGGTTGAAGGTATTGAAGGTCTCCAAAAACAATTGAAGCAACTGGATCCTATACATTACGACAAAGTAGATCTTGAAAACCCTCATCGCCTCGTGCGGGCGTTGGAGGTTTGTCTTGGAACTGGAAAACCCTACTCCTCTTTTTTGAAAGGAAAAAGCCAAAAAAGATTTTTCTCTGTAGTAAATGTTGGACTTCAGGCAGATCGAGAAGTGATTTACAAACGTATTGACAAAAGAGTAGATCTCATGATGCAAGAAGGACTTTTGGAGGAGGCAAGATCATTACATCACCATAAAAAGGAAAACGCATTACAAACGGTTGGATACAAGGAGCTTTTCAATTACTTTGAAGGTATTTGGGAGTTGGATTTTGCGATATCCGAAATTAAAAAAAATACCAGAAGGTTTGCCAAAAGACAACTCACTTGGTTTCGAAAAGATGAATCCATCCTTTGGTTCCCTTATGACTGCGATGTGCACGAAGTCGTTGAATCCATAAAAGATAAAATGAAAAGCGACAATGGTTAAAACTACTGTTTTCTTTATTATGGGCGTGTCCGGTTCAGGTAAATCTACCGTTGGTAAGCTACTGGCAACAGAGCTTAATGTTCCCTTTTTTGACGGGGACGACTACCACCCGGATGAAAATGTGGCAAAAATGGCCGCTGGAAACCCTCTAAATGATACTGACAGAAAAGAGTGGTTATTACGGTTGAATGCTTTGGTACGCAAAAATTTGGATTCGGGAGCCGTTATTGCCTGCTCTGCGTTAAAAGAAAGCTATCGTTCCCAACTTGCGGACGGCGTATTAGAAAAAATCAGATTTGTGCATCTAAAGGGTAGTTTTGAAGAAATTCGGGATAGAATGCAAAAAAGAAAAGATCACTTTATGCCGCCAAAACTGCTAAAATCTCAATTCGATACTTTAGAACCCCCTGAAAGGGCTATTTCAATCTCTATAAAACAAAGTCCTTCATCCATTGTTCTGAAGATTCTCGAACATCTTAACCAAAATTAAAAAGGGGCGGATATTGAATATCCGCCCCTTTTTAATTCATGATGTAAAGGAGAAGGTTAACTTTCGGTCTTTACGACCAACCTAAATCCCTCTCCATGAATATTCAATATTTCTACTGTATCGTCTAGTTTCAAATATTTCCGCAACTTGGCGATATAAACATCCATACTACGGGAAGTGAAGTAGTTGTCATCCCTCCATATTTTTGTCAGGGCCAATTCCCTGGGCATCAAATCGTTTTCATGCAAAGCCAATAAACGCAGTAATTCGTTTTCCTTAGGAGATAATTTTATGGCCTCTTCATCCCTATATTTCAAAAATCTCAATTTTGAATTCAAATGAAAATTTCCTATTTGAAACTCAAATTTTTTACTATCTGCCAATGAATTGGAGGCTTTTCTTTGAAGTATCGCTTTAAGCTTCATTAGAAGCACCTCAGAATCAAAAGGTTTGTTCAGATAATCGTCCGCTCCCGCCTTATACCCTTTTAAGACATCTTCCTTCATGGTCTTCGCCGTAAGAAAAACTATAGGGACGTTCTCATTTTTTTCGCGTATTTCCTTGGCAAGAGTGAATCCATCCTTATAAGGCATCATAACATCCAAGATGCAAACATCATAATTATCCTTTTTAAATTTTTCAAATCCCTCCATCCCGTTTTTGGCCAAGGTCACGTCAAAATCGTTCATTGATAAGTAGTCCTTAAGAACAATCCCAAAATTCGGGTCGTCCTCAACCAAAAGTATTTTCTTATTTACTGTTTCCATAAGTTGTTAAATTAAAGGTAGTTTTATGTAGAAAATGCTTCCTTTTTCTTTTTCACTTTCCGCATAAACCTCACCTTGATGATCTTCAATTATTTTTTTTACATAGGCTAGACCCAAGCCATGTCCTTTTATATTGTGTATGTCTCCTGTATGCTCCCTATAAAACTTCTCAAAAACCTTTTTTAAAACCGCTTTGCTCATCCCAGCACCTTGATCCTGAATTTTTACGATAATGAAGTTCTTGGCAACTTCAGAATACACATCGATTTTAGGCGCTTCAGGGGAATATTTAATGGCATTGTCCAAAATATTCACTACTACATTGGTAAAGTGCACATCATTGGCCAAAACCTCTGTTCTGTCCGCATCCAAGTGGGTCTTTATATAACCTCCACGATCGCCGACTATGAGCTTTACATGTGCAATAGCCCTTTGGATTATGTCGTGTACATCAACCCTGTCCTTACTGATATCCAACTGGTTTTTTTCCAGTTTGGAAATCCGAAGTACATTTTCTACTTGAGCGTGCATACGTTTATTCTCGTCCCGTATCATTTGTAAGTATCTCTGTACCTTCTCCTTATCATTGAATGCCTTAGGGTTCTTTATGGCCTCTACGGCCAAATTTATGGTAGCTATAGGTGTCTTGAATTCGTGGGTCATGTTATTGATAAAGTCCGATTTTATTTCGGAAATCTGCTTTTGTCTAATGAGTTGGTATATTGCACTTGAATAGGCCACTACAATAACCAAGGTGAACAAAAGTGATAAAGCCGCCATTCCCAAAACAGATTGCACTAAAAACCGCTTCTTTTTCGGAAAGGATATCAAAAGGGAAAAATTGGAATTGCCCTCGCTATCCTTGAAAATGGGACCTTCGTAAAATTTTCCCTCCTCAAATTTGAATTTTCTAGATTTTACTTTGGTAGGAAGCCCCTTGCTATACACCCCATATTCAAAAACAATTTCCATCCCGCGGTTTCTTAATTCGCGATCCAGAAGCAGTTCTATCTCCTGTTTGGAAACCCTTTTATGAATAGGTACTTGTTTTGCAAACTCACTGAAAACTTCCTGAAACTGAGCCTTTTCAATAGAGGAAAGCCCTCCTATTTTTTGCAATTTTTGTATAGGGTTAAGCTTATACTGTTTCCCATCCAGACCAAAATCTTCCTTGAAAATGGTCTTTGTCCGCTTGCTGGTATAACTTTTAATTGTAGTGGTATCATTTACACTACCATTGTCAAAGAACGTGGATGCTATACCGTAATCTTCTTCCAAGATACCGTGGGAGTAAAAAAGTATCTCATTGGAGTTTATATCACGGTCAATAAAAAAAATGTTTCTAAGATGAGATCCTTGGAGCTCCCCAATACTATCTTTCTGATTAAGGTACCTATCAAAATAATCCTTGGTCTCCCTTTCTGTTATTTTGTCGGTTACCTTGTTAAGTATCTCACCAATAGTATTGGAGAATTGTTCCTCCCTGTCCTCTACCGATCTTTTTATCCAAAATACTTGAACGAAGATTATCCCGATTAGAGATAGGCTCATTAGGATAACCAAAAGAACAAACAATCTCTTATTCATCTTCGGGTAAAATTAAATATTTAACAACTAGTATTTTGTACGTTTAACCTAACCTTAACAAAAATGTTAAAATGGCAAACTATCAGTTATTATCAAGGAGAAGGCTATGTATTTCCTTAACTTTTAAACGTGTTTCATCTAAATTTTCGTTGTTTATCACGAAATCGGAAAGTGGAATTTTTTTCGAATCGGGCCATTGGTTACCCATTCGCTCCAATATTCTTTCACGAGAGGAACCATCCCGTTCTAAAATCCTATCAATCCGTATTTCCTCTGGAGCGCTAACCAAAATAATTTTATCATAAAAATCTTGGTTTTCATTTTCAAATATAATGGCCGCTTCTTGAATAAGATAACAGAATTTTTGTCTTCTTGCCCAAGACTTAAAACTTTTTCTCACTAACGGGTGGACGATCTCATTGAGCTTTTTTAGCAATTCCGCATCCCTAAAAACCTTCTTCGCTATATAGGAACGATTCAGTTTCTTGTTGGAATAGGCTTCCTCCCCCAAAAGTTCACTTATCTTCTTCCGTGCCGTTTTGGACGAAACCATCAACTTTTTGGCCCGCTCGTCTGAATTGTACACCGGCACTCCTAGCTCTTTAAACATCTTGGCAACGGTACTTTTACCGCTTCCTATCCCACCTGTTAGACCAATAATCCTCATTCCCGCTTTAGTATAAATTCCACCTCGGCCTCCAAAAGATTGGCACTGTAGATGTCCTTTGGGCTCTTTGCCAATTTCAGGGAAAGTGCTTTTGCGTTATCTTCTTTTACCACTCCATAATCTGCTACAACTTGAAAATTGGATTTTTCCAAATTCCTCAGTTCCTTAATCTTGGCCTTGCACAAAATGGAGACACTATCCGGAAAAGTTCTGATCTGGGTTCCTTCCGGTAGGTTTATCACCTCTATGGGAACTTGAATCACTTTTTCGGAAAAACGGGCAATCTTACCCTTTATGGAAACAGATTCGGAAGAAAACGTGGTATGCTTTAATTGCTGAGGCCTTATGATCATTACTTTTCTGGCGAAGTCGCTAGTAAGTTCGTTCAATTGTAATTTGGAGCTCTTGACACTTTGGATGGTATCAATTTCCCCCTTAGGTCCTGTTATGGTTATTTTTTCGGGCTGTACCTCAAGATCACCATCCAACAAATAGTTCTGCACAAGATTCAGCTTTATCTGAGGGCTTACGGGAACTTCCTTGGATGTAAGTTTTAGGAAATCAAGGAAAAGGGTGTCCCTGTCCATTTCCAAAAGGGTCATTGAGCCAGAAAGTTGTCTTTCAATCTGTTTGCGATAAACTTCTTGCGGGACATAAAACTTAGAATGGGTCATTTCCATCTGGGATAAATCAATCTTTACGGATTTATTCTTAAAATTGAAGCCAAGGAATTGGAATCCGACAGCTCTCAATTTTACATTTACCGTATTCTTAGAGGCCTCATCCAACAAAAGGCTGTCCGGTACCTTCACATATTCCAAATTAAAAACCGCGTTACTTACATAATCCTCGGACAAGTTACTTATAAACCAAGCTAGGCCAGAGCAAAGCAAAAACAATAGGAATATTTTTGCCTTTCGTTTCTTTAAGCTCCGCTTTATCTTGTTTATCACCTTATCCGTCTGTTTTAAAGAACAGTTTTGGGAACAGTTCCCAAGGCTGTCGTTTGCTAAAATTAACCCAAATGGTCGACTTTAGAAAACCGTACCCATAACCGAAAAATTGTATGCATACCGCCAACAGGGAAAGAAGGGCCACTGACAAGTTTTTCGTTTTTAGCAACGCATCCAAAAAAAGCAAGACGAAATAAATACCGTAACATAGGATGGGAAGAAACACTCCAACGGTTAATAATAGTACAGACAACAGTAAACCCAAACAAAAAAAAGTGGGAAACCAATAGGTCATTTTTGAGGTCCTGGGATGCCATTTGTTTAAAATGGGGCGGACCATTCCAAACTTGTTCACTTGAATATAAAATTTGTTCCAATCAATTCGGCGTTTGTGGTACACATAAGCTTCCGGAATCAATTTTGTCCTGTATCCCCTGTTCCAAATACGAATGGTAAGATCCGGGTCTTCCCCTGGATGGATATTTCCAAATCCCCCAACATCTTCAAAAGCTTTTTTAGAAATGCCCATATTAAAACTTCTGGGTTGAAATTTGCCCAGACTTTTTTTGTTGCCCCGTATTCCTCCAGTGCTTAAAATAGAGGTCATGGCGTAGTTGATCGCTTTTTGGACCAAGCTAAATGATTCATGCGCGGCATCTGGTCCACCAAAGCAATGCACGAACTCCTGTCGAAGTGATTTTTCAACTTCCTCCAAATACCCTTGGGGCAAAATACAATCGGAGTCCAGTATAATGAAGTAATCTCCTTTGGCTTTTTGCATCCCATAATTGCGGGAATCCCCAGGTCCTGAATTGGCTTTTTGGAAATAGGAAATCGTAAGTCGGTCACTAAACTCTAGGACTACATTTTTAGAGTCCACTGTGGAACCATCCTCAATAATTACAACTTCGTAAGGTTTGGTAAAGGTCTGTTGCACCATACTCTCCAATAGCTCCCTTATTTCTTCTGGGCGATTATATACGGGAATTACAAAGGAAAACGAGAGGTTCATAGGCAAATTCTAAAAAAGCAAAAGCCATGCACTGAGTGCATGGCTTTTAAAGGAACTATATGTTTTATTTTGAAAATGCATCGACAACTTCTTGACTCACGCCCGTATGGGAAAAGCCCCCGTCGTGAAAGAGGTTCTGCATGGTCACTTTTTTGGTAAGGTCGGAAAATAATGACACGGTATAATCGGCACAGTCATCGGCGGTTGCATTGCCTAAGGGAGACATTTTTTCCGCATAGCTGATAAATCCGTCAAACCCCTTAATACCTTGCCCTGCCGTGGTAGCCGTGGGAGATTGGGAAATGGTATTTACCCTTACTTTTTTCTCTTTCCCGAAAAAGTATCCAAAGCTACGGGCTACAGATTCCAAATAGGCCTTGTTATCCGCCATATCATTGTAATCCGGAAAGCTCCGTTGCGCGGCAATATAGGTCAATGCTACCACACTCCCCCATTCATTCATGGCATCGGCCTTATAAAGGCTTTGCATCACCTTGTGAAAGGAAAGCGCGGAAACGTCCCATCCCTTTGCGGTAAAATCATAGTTCTCATCTGTATACTGCCTACCCTTACGGACATTAACGGACATTCCGATTGAGTGCAGTACAAAATCCAATTTTCCGCCAAGGATTTCCATGGATTTGGATACCAAATTGTTCAGATCATCCTCGTTGGTGGCATCGGCCGGTACTATTTCCGAACCTGTGCTTTGGGCCAAGTCTTTAATTTGACCCATTCGCATGGCAATGGGTGCATTGGTCAGTACAAAGGTCCCACCTTCCTCATGAACCCGTTGCGCGGTTTTCCATGCTATTGAATTGGCATCCAATGCCCCAAAAATAATCCCTTTTTTGCCTTTCAGTAAGTTATAAGCCATATATACGGTTTCTTAGGTTGATGCGCAAAGATATTAAAATTAACTACGGCTTTCGTTTGCGAAAACATGGAAAAAATTCAAATTCCAATGTGCTGCCTTGCCTTTTTTAATTTAAGAGTTGTCTGGCATGTGCCATGGCCGAATCTGTTAGATCCTTCCCCCCCAACATTTCAGCAAGTTCCACAACCCTTTCGTCCAAATTCAACTTTTTCATTTGGGTACGGGTAGTTCCATTTTCTTCGGTTTTATACACCTTAAAATGATGGTCGCCCTTTGAGGCCACTTGTGGTAAATGTGTAATTGAAAAGACTTGCATAGTTTTGCTCATGCCCTGCATAATATCCCCCATCCGATTGGAAATTTCCCCAGATACTCCTGTATCGATTTCATCGAACATGATGGTCGGTAAATTTTCGTATTGCGCCAAAACAGCCTTTATAGACAACATAATACGTGAAAGTTCACCACCTGAAGCTACTTTTTTTAAGTCGCCGAAGTCCGTCCCCGCGTTCGCCGAAAAAAGAAAAACCAAGTCGTTCTTTCCATTAACCTTAAAATTTTGCGAATCCTGTATCTCCAATTTAAAGGTTGCACTAGGCATGCCCAAAGAAGCCAAACTCTTTTCCAATTGCTGCTTTAATTCGGGGAGAACTTTCAATCTACGTTTTCCCAAAGTATCGGCAATTTGTACCAGAGCCTCTTTTTTAACTTCCAATTGCGCCTCTTTTTCAGCTATGGAGGCATCCAAATTTTCAGTAGCCGATACTTTTTGGCCCAATTCCGATTTAATAACCAAAAGCTCCGTTACGTCTTGGGCTCCATGTTTTTTCTGAAGGTCGTATAGCAATTGTAGCTTTGCACCTGTTTCTTCCAACAATTTTGGATTGGCTTCTACTTGCTCAAGATAGGATTCCAGTTCGGAACCGAGATCATCGATTTCTAAGTATATGGATTGTATCCGCTCGTCCAATTTGCCAAATTGATTGCCAAAACTTGACAACTTACTAGAAACTTGTTTTAATTCCAACAACAGATTAATGACCCCTACCTGCTCATCGTTCAGCAATTGATGTCCCTTTGAGAGTTGCTCCAAAATGGTCTCCACATTGCTCAACTGTTCGTATTGTTCTTCAAGCTCTTCCTGTATTCCAGTTTCCAAAGGCGCTGCTTTCAATTCCTGCAGCAAAAAATTGTTATAGTCGTGTTCCTTTATGGCATTCTTCTGAAATTCTAAAAGCTGTTCAAGCTCTTTCGAAGTATTTTGATAGTCGCTCAACTTATCCGAATACTCGGAAACGATTTTTTTGTTGTCCGCTAGGGCATCGATTACCTTTAGTTGGAAATCGTTTTCCGTAAGGCGTAAGGTCTGATGTTGCGAATGCACATCGATTAGGCTATCCCCCAACCGGGAAAGTATGCCCAAAGTAACCGGAGTATCGTTGATAAAGGCCCTGGACTTACCACTGGGCAAGATTTCACGACGTATAATAGTCTTGGGGTCATAGTCCAGGTCATTTTCCTCAAAAAGCGTTTTTAAATTGTATTTTTCGATTTCAAATTCTGCCTCGACGATACATTTTTTTTCCTCGTTCCGAAGAGAGGAAAGATCGGCACGCTTACCCAAGACCAAGGACAATCCACCCAATAAAATGGATTTACCAGCTCCGGTTTCCCCGGTAATACAACTGAAACCTTGCGTGAAGGAAACGTTTATATCATCTATAAGGGCGTAATTTTTTATAAGAAGGTTGTTGAGCAAGGCACTGGTCTATTAGTGCAGCAAAGATAATTGATATTCCGATGAAAAAATGGGAAGGATCAGTATTTTATATCATTCCAAGTACTGGAATATAGCGGAGCAATACGGTTAAGGGTTTCCTTTAACTTTACGATATCCACTTTGGGACCGTCCGAAAATATATTTTGAATTTCCTCGGATTTAGCATCAAAAAAAGTCTGGACTAAAAATGCGTTTGGTCTACGTTTTATCATGGTCTCGAACAAGTTCATGGTACCAGCAATGACCTGTTTCCCGGTACTGTTGTTATCCCCAAAAATATCCAGACCCTTTCTATGGTAATTGTACATGGCCACTCGATATTCCCTGAAGGTATTGGAAAGCAGATTGTCCACGAGCTCAAAGCGACTGCGGTTACTGGATTGACTCCACCCTGCCGAATTACTCCCTTGCGCCTGGGTAACAATGCCTTGTGCCGTTCTGTAGTGTTCGGTACCCCCCTCCAATGAGAAGGTATCCGCATCCAGCCCCAAAATGATGTATACGTAGTACGAGATTACACTCACCAAATTGGACTCGTAAACATTCTGATTAAAGAAGAGAGGTTGATATTCGATATATTCAAAATTGAATTGATTGTCCTTGTAATTGAAGATCGGTGTTTCATAGGAGGTGTTAAATACAGGCCGAGAGGATTGAATCTGTATGTTGGCTTCAAATCGATTATTCTCAAAATTGGTTACCGTAATGAACATTTGGGCATTTACCCTTTCGTTTTCCTGATATACCCTGTTCGTCCATTTGTTCTTATTGATAAAGTCCGTCAGGGAACGCTCCAAGGTTACGAATATCTGTTGGTTGGTCTGCGAAACCTGATCCGAATTTACAGTAACTGTACAGTTCATTTCCTGTGCCAGTGCACCTGAAAAAAACACGGAACAAAACAAGACGATTAGAATGCTACGCATGGATTCTGTTGATAATTTCCTTAAGGATGTCAGAGGCTACCGCCGACTTCTCCTTTACATCAAACGCGGTTAAGTTTAAATTCTTGTCTATAAAGGTGATTTTATTGGTCGGTTTTCCAAAACCGGCCCCAGAATCGTTTAGGGAATTCAGTACTATGGCATCCAAATTCTTTTTTTTCAGTTTTTTCTTTGCATTCTCAATTTCATTTTCGGTCTCCAATGCAAATCCCACCAAATATTGTTTTTGCTTTTTTTCTCCCAAGGACAATAAAATATCTTTGTTCTTGACTAGGTCAATGGTCAGTTCGTTCTCTTTCTTTTTTATTTTTTGCTCGGCCACGGTTCTTGGTCGATAATCGGATACAGCTGCCGCAGAAATGACAATGTCCATTTCCGGGTAATGGGAATGCGCCATATCATACATCTGTTCCGCGGAAACTACCTTATGAAGATCGATCTCTGAATGGCTTATGCTCAAATGCGAAGGTCCAGATATCAGAATTACCTGGGCACCAAGATTGGCAGCGACTTTTGCAATTTCATAGCCCATAAGACCGGAAGAATGGTTTCCAATAAACCGCACAGGGTCAATGGCCTCATATGTGGGCCCTGCCGTAACTAGTACTTTTTTATTTTGCAATGGCAATCCTTGTATCAGATGTTCCTGTATAAAGGCAAGAATGTCCTCCGGCTCCGCCATGCGTCCTTCTCCATATAATCCGCTGGCCAATTCTCCAGAGGTAGCCGGTATGATTACATTTCCAAAAGACTGCAATTTATCGAAGGATACCCTTGTGGTTGGATGTTTGTACATATCCAAATCCATGGCCGGGGCGAAGAAAATCGGACATTTAGCCGAAAGATATATAGCCAATAATAGGTTGTCGCAAACACCATTGGCCATTTTGGATAAGGTATTGGCAGTCGCCGGAGCTACTACCATTAGGTCTGCCCATAATCCAAGTTCTACATGGTTGTTCCAATCCGTCGTATGGTCTTCCTCTTTAACAAATGAGGTCAATACCGGGTTCTTGGAAAGAGTGGCCAGGGTCAAGGGAGAAACAAAAGAGCTGGCACTCTCCGTCAAAACAACTTTGACATTGGCACCAGCTTTGATCAATAAACGGACGAGAAAGGTGGTCTTATAAGCTGCAATCCCTCCGGTAATACCTAAGAGGATGTTTTTGCCGCCCAACATGGTCTAAGCGTCTTTCTCCGTGTTTCTATGATATATTTTATCCTGTAGCCATTCTTCTATGGCCAGAGCGTGTGGTTTTGGTAGCTTCTCATAGAATTTGGATACCTCAATTTGTTCTTTGTTCTCAAAAACCTCTTCCAAACTATCACTGTAGGTGGCGAATTCCTCCAGCTTTTCCAACAGTTCCTTTTTAATTTCAGAGTTTATCTGCACCGCTCTTTTGGCGGTTATGGAAATAGCCTCGTAAATGTTATCTGTTTTTTCATCAAACTCGTTCTTGTTGATGGTAATGGTTGAGACTGGAGCTTTCGAATTTTTTAAATCGTTCATATTCATCTGGAATAATGTTATTTAGCTTCCTTACTTGTATTTATTAGCGTACTGTTATTGAGTTCCTTTTCTATGGTCTCCAAAAGATCATCGGCTTTTTCCGCATATTTGGTTTCCGGATATTGCTTTTTCAGCGCGTTGTAAGCAGCCTTTGCAGTTTGCAACCGCTCAGGTTTTAAGGACTCAAAGCTGTTCAATGCCAAATTGGTGGTGGCTTCTACCTTAACATAAAAGGCCTCTTCGCGGTAAATGGAACCCGGAAAGTCCGAAACAAAATTGTCCAAGGAGGCAACAGCGGACTTCAACATATCATAGTTAAATTCACCCAATTTATTGTACTGCTTGGCAATCTCAAAAGCCTTTTTTTCCTTTTTCGTAGTAAGTTCCTGAGCCATGTCGTTGGCCTGGCCAAAAAATTCCGAATCCGGATAAGCATTTATAAATGTCTGTAATTTTGCCAGGGCCTTGTCTGTGTCCGTTTGATCCAAGGAATATTCGGGAGATAGCTCATAGTAGCTTTTAGCACCTAGGAAAGAGGCCTCCGGAACTTTTTCACTTTTGGGATAGGATTTTATAAACCGCTCAAACTGGTAGCCGGCCATGTTAAAATCCTCTCGTTGAAAATAGGTGTTCGCCAAAAAGAACAAGACCCGTTCGCCCTGTGGCTTTCCTACATACTTGGGGGCTATTTGTTCGAAGAGACGATTGGCGCGTTTATAATCTTCCTCCTCGTAGTACTTCTGGGCCAAATCATACTTTGCCTTCACTTCTTCGTTTTTAAGTACTTTTTGATATTCACTACAGGACTGAAGGGCAAATAAAAAACTTGCTACCATCAAAAAACAGGAAAGTCTACCGATTTTCGAAAACATTTTGCAAAATTAGGGATTCTCAATGGATATAAAAAACAAATTATATAACGCTAAAATAACGTCTTGTTTTATGTTCTCTATATTTTTAGCTAAGATTTAACGTTCTGAACCCAAATGATTTAGGCATGGACCTCGCTAAGAGGCAAGACAAAATCCTTCAGAATTCGCTTTAATTGTGGCGTTGCTTCAACAAGGGGGAGACGGACGGTGGCGGCGCACAAACCTAATATCTCAAAAACTGCCTTGATACCAGCCGGATTGCCTTCCTGAAAAATAAGGGACATTCCCTCTTGAAGTTTATAATGCAGTGCATACGCCTCGTCCGGTCTGTTTTCAAGACCCAGGCGAATCATATTGGAGAATTCCCTTGGGATACCCTGTCCTAAAACAGAAATCACTCCGGATCCTCCCGCCAATACTGTGGGTAATGCCGTGATATCATCCCCGGATATCACCATAAAATCCTTCGGCTTTTTCTGCATAATATCCATCACCTGTATCATATCGCCCGAGGCCTCCTTAATACCAACAATGTTTTCAAAATCATGGGCCAATCGAAGCACAGTACTTGGCAACATATTACTGCCCGTTCTACCCGGAACATTATATAATATAATAGGCTTGTTGGTTACTTCGGAAATGGATTTGAAGTGTTGGTAAATCCCTTCTTGGGTAGGTTTATTATAATATGGGGATACTGAAAGTATCGCTTCAAAATGGTCCGACTCAAAAGCCTTTACCTCATCCACGATCCTGTAGGTACTATTTCCACCTATCCCCAAGACCAAGGGAAGCCTCCCTGCATTTGCAGAAATAACAGCCTCCATGACTATTTGTTTTTCGGCCTTGTTCAAGGTAACGGATTCACCGGTAGTACCCAGCACTACCAAATAATCCACTCCCCCATCAACACAATAGTCAACAATACGTTCCAGGGCTTTGGTGTCTATAGAAAAATCCTCATTAAATGGGGTCACCAATGCAACACCAGTACCTTTTATGCTATCCATCATTAAATCTCGTTAAGTACGCCCAGATACTTTTTCAGTTCCATCTTAAAAGTCTTAAAATCCTTCAGGGGTAAATTCAATATGATATCATTAAAACTTTGATCTACATTTTTAAATCCTACCCTAACACGGGCCTTGGTCTTTATGCTCATCAATTGAATGAGCAAATTCTCCTCATCAAAATAATTGACCAATAAATCATATTCCCTACTCAAAAATTCAAGGGCGTAACTGTTTTCAATATTTCCGTTCCAACCCAAATCCTTGTCCGAAAATACAGGAGTGGAATAGGGGGAATTTTTATCATAATAGCTTTTGTATCCAATGATTTTTACGGCATTGGGCCTTAGCTTATATTCCTCTACAAATTCAAAAAATACCTCGGCCTTATCAAATTTATCGAGATCTACGATACAACCTACCGAGGTGATACCACTACTCCGATTTACAATCGGTGCAGGTTTGTCCATTTCTTCCTTTAGGAATTTAACGGCGGATTTATGCTTGAATTTATCTTTTATTCCCTTAAACATTTACTTTTACATTTTGTAGGCTTTCTAGTCCTTGATTTCAAAAAACGGGGTTCTACAAATGTAAAGAATATCCACGCATATCCATTTGCTAAGATAGAAAGGTTTATGGTTTTAAGAATTAAACATTTTGTTGTATTTATAACAATTAGTTGTTCGTTTTCCTGCAATCAAAAGCCTCCTGCGTTGTCAAAAATAGTAGCAAGTCAAGTGCAGATTGATAGCTCTTCCACTACATCCGATTCCGTAGAGGTCTTTCTTGACCCGTATAGCAAACACATGAACCAAGTGTTGGACAGCGCCTTGGCCTATGCCCCAAAAAAGATCTCAAAGGGGGATGGCGAATACAATACTACGGCCGGAAATTTGTTGGCGGATATTATGCTATCCCAAACCCAACCCATTTTCAAATCTCGCACCGGCAAGAATATCGATTTTGTTTTGTTCAATCACGGAGGTATCCGGTCTATCCTTTCCAAGGGCAAGGTATCGGCCAGAAATGCTTATGAGGTAATGCCCTTTGAAAATACCGTTGCGGTGGTAGCACTTAAGGGGTCCTCGATCCATGATCTGGTTTCCTATTTGGTGCAAACCAAACGCGCACATCCCATTTCCGGAATGCAGGTTGTTTTGAACCGGGACGGAAGTCTTAAATCGGCCACCATTCAAGGAAAACCCATTGATGATAGTCGTGTATATTATGTCACAACATCCAATTATCTGGTTTCGGGCGGAGATAATATGATATTCTTTAGGGAAGCTCTAGAAGTCTTTGAAACGGATTACAAAATTCGCAATATGCTAATTGACTATTTTGGCAAAGTGGATACGTTAAATCCGAAAATAGATGACCGTTTTATAAGGTTAAAATGAAAGGAGAAAAAACAAATACCAATAGGTACAATTGGAATTTGACAACTTTAAGATGAACCGAAGAAATTTCATTGCAAAGACTACCGCATCCTCCATGCTTATGGGTATTGGAGGACTGCCCCTCGGTTCATGTTCCTCCCAGCAGAGGCATATTACCATTCTGCATACTAATGACGTACATAGCCATATTGAACCTTTTCCGAAAAGTCACTCGGATTATCCAAATCTGGGTGGGGTCGCCCGCAGAGCAGCATTGGTACAAAGTATTCGCAAAGAAAACCCGAATACGCTCTTGTTCGATGCCGGTGATATTTTTCAGGGAACTCCTTATTTCAATTTTTATGGGGGCGAACTGGAATTCAGGCTTATGAGTATGCTAAACTATGATGCAGCCACTATTGGGAACCATGATTTTGATAATGGTATCGAAGGTTTATTCGCACAACTACCCAACGCCAATTTCAAGTTGCTTTCAGCCAATTATGATTTTAGCAATACCCTAATGGATGGTCATGTAAAACCCTATGAAATCTATGAGGTGGACGGAATCAAGGTCGGGGTGTATGGCCTTGGGATTAAATTAGAAGGATTGGTTACCCAAAAATTATACAAGGAAACCCAGTATCTAAACCCTTATGAAATGGCCTTGGACAATGAGCGAATCTTAAAGGAGAACGAACAGTGTGATTTAGTCATTTGCCTATCCCACTTGGGATACAACTATAATGACCAAGGTAGACCCAACGATCTAAAACTGGCTGCTTCTACACAATATACTGATTTAATCATCGGCGGGCATACCCATACGTTTTTGGAAAAACCGACCGTGGTCAAAAATCGTGATGATAAAGAAGTATTGGTAAACCAGGTGGGTTGTTATGGTATTAATTTAGGCCGTATCGACTTTTATTTTAACCCCTACAAAAATGTAACAAAAGAGGGAGTTTCCATACAAATTTAAGTGTAAAACAACGTCTTATGATACCAACTACCACCAAAATACAGGAAGCATCCTTTAACCCGAAGATCAAGACCTATATTTTGCTCACAGTCGCTTTTTTCCTGACCATTTCCTTTGCAGGGATTCCGCTATTGTTACCCTGGTTCCTCGGTTTGGGGCAAGTTATGTCCAAACGGTATTATGAAAACCTCAAATGTTCGTTGACCCAAAAACATCTGGAATTTAAAAAGGGGGTATTGTTTAAAGTGGAAAAAACCATCCCTTTGGAAAACATACAGGACCTTACCTTTATTGAAAACCCATTATTGAAATATCTCGATCTTCGGGTCTTAAAGATAGAAACAGCTGGCAACAGTAACCCCAAGGGAAGCGACATGAAGTTGATAGGGATCGTTGGCGCATCGGACTTTAAAAAGCAGGTACTGCATCAAAGGGAACTGCTCGTCAACAAAAACAAAAGGCCTGAACATCAAAACGGGCAAGACACTCAAAAAGAAACCCTCAAAGTACTTGGGGAAATTCGAGATATTTTAGAAGATATGCGTAACAACTACTCAAAATGATTCGACTCAAAAGAACGGATTGTAATCATCCTGATTTCATCAAATTGGTTGCCCTACTCGATGCAGACCTAGCGATTCGAGATGGGGAAGATCATTCCTTTTATGACCAATTTAACGGTATTGCTGGCATTCGCCAAGCCGTAGTGGCCTATTCCGGGGAGGTACCGGTAGGTTGTGGGGGGATAAAGGAATTTGACGCGAATACCATGGAAGTCAAACGAATGTATGTAGTTCCGGAAGCCCGTGGGAAAGGTATTGCCGGTAAAGTGTTGGAGGAATTGGAACTATGGACCACAGAACTGGGGTACACCCACTGTATTCTTGAAACCGGTAAACGGCAACCCGAGGCCATTGCATTGTATAACAAGCATGGGTATCAGATAATCCCCAATTACGAACCGTACACCGACGTGGCCAATAGCGTCTGTTTTAAAAAATCTGTATCTTTCACAAAAAACCAATACCCATGAGAAAATTAGGCCTTTTTCTAATTACCGTAATCTTTTCCCTTTCCCTACATGCCCAGGCCCGGGAATATTATCAGCTTAAAATTTATTCCTTTAAAACGGACGCTCAGCAACAAACTACGGATGATTATCTAAAGAATGCCTTCTTGCCTTCCCTGAAACGTTTGGGTATTCAAAATGTAGGGGTCTTTAAGCCCCATCAGACGGATGAGGGAACACCAAAGCAGACCTATGTACTGATTCCGTTTAAATCCATTGTTGAATTCGGGTTGCTGGATGATACCCTGGCCAAGGATAAGACCCATCAAGAGACCGGAAAAACCTATTTGGAAGCGGCACATGACAAAGCCCCCTATACACGTATAGAATCCATTTTTATGAAGGCCTTTGTGGATATGCCCAAAATGGAACCCTCAAAATTGGATGGCCCTCGCAAGGACCGGATTTATGAACTGCGAAGCTATGAAGCGGCCACAGAAAACCTATATCGAAAAAAAGTGGACATGTTCAACGCAGGTGGAGAAGTGAAACTTTTTGACCAATTGGATTTCAATGCCGTATTTTATGCCGAAGTACTCTCCGGGGCCAATATGCCCAACTTGATGTATATGACTACCCATGTCAATAGGGAAATCCGGGATACCAATTGGAAGTCTTTTGTAGAATCCCCTGAATGGGAAAAGTTAAAGGTGATGCCTAAATACCAAAATACCGTTTCCCGCAATGATACCCGGTTATTATATCCTACCGAATATTCGGATTATTAATAACCCCTTCCCCCTAACCGGGTGAAAGAAAACCTGAGAACAAAAAAAAGCACCCCACCCTTTTAAGGGAGGGGTGGATTCCGTTCCGCCTTGGACGGAAAAGGAAGACGGGGCGGGTCAATCCCCAGTTCTCCGTTTGACCAAAGTACCATCATTTTGAAAATATCACCCCTATGGCGTGACACCCTCCCCAGGCAGGGATAGGAACACATATATCCCATAAAGAGTATTACGAATTTTGGATAACGAACTCGACAATCCCTTTAAGCTCCTCTTCCAAACTGACTGTTGGAAAGGGTCTCCCGGCACGGCGGTACCAATACCCGGCATTCCATTCATCCCCTTCCTTGCGGTGGAGATAACCATGGATCCAGCTGCCCATATCCGTACGCATTTCTTGGGCAATGTCGTGCGAAGCACCCCAATTGCCTTTGGCATCGTACCAAAGGGCTGTCAGGGCCTCCGGCCATTCACCAGGCACTTCTTCATTTGACAAAGATTTCTGAAAGTCAATATAATCTTTAGGAATTCTCATAATCAAGGTCTTAGATGATAGGATTTGGGCTGCACAAAGGCACGGATGCCCTGGGCCGAAAGGGTAGCACCCAGTCCTGAATTCTTTCGGCCGGACCATGGAACATTGGGACTTACCCTATCACAACAGTTCCAGTATGCGGTGCCTATATCCAGTTGATCCAGGACCTGCAACGCTCTTTTTCGGTCACTGGAAAAAACCGCGGCCGTCAATCCATAGGCCGTGTCCTTCATCAACTCCAAAGCTTCGCTATCCGAACTCACCTTTTGGATCCCGATAATGGGCCCAAAAGACTCTTCCCGCATCACTTTCATTGAAGCGTTACAATTTACCAGGACAGTTGGTTCAAAATAATAACCTTCCCGATCTAGCTGCTTTCCTCCGGTTTTGAGCGTGGCTCCCTTGTTTAAGGCATCAGCAATTTGATCTTTAAGAACTTCCAATTGTTGTGCTCGGGTCAAGGGGCCAATATAGGTTTTCAAATCTGTTGGGTCCCCAACGGCATAGGAATTTACTTCCGTCACCAAAGCTTCTACAAATTCATCATGTATGGTACTGGAAACATACATCCGTTCCACCGCACAACAGCTTTGACCGTTGTTATAAAAGGCACCCTCAGCCGCATTTATCGCTGCTTGTTCCACATCCGGTATATCTTCCATTACATATAACGGATCCTTACCTCCCAGTTCCAATTGCACTGGGACGAGTTTATGGGATACTGCCTGAGCAATATGGAGCCCAGTTTTGTATGAACCGGTAAAAAAGTAGCCGTCCAAACTTTGCTCCAAGAGGCATTGTCCAAGCTCTCCTGTACCAATTACACATTGGAATACATTTTTGGGGACACCGGTCTGCCATAGATATTTTTCAAATTGTTTACCCGTTAAAGAAGCAAATTCAGAAGGTTTATACACCACGGAATTCCCAGCAACTAAAGCGTATAAAAAAACATTATATCCTACATTATACGGAAAATTCCAAGCCGAAATATTGCCGATTACCCCTAAAGGCTCATACTCGATTTTTTCATGGGTATTTCCCGAATTGACCAAGGTTTCGGGAGCCAACCATTTTTCCGCATGGTGTTGCAAATGCTCAATTCTATTCTGAGCCCCTTTGATCTCGTTCAAGGACTGTTGTAAAGGCTTCCCTGTTTCCGAAGTTAAGGTATGGGCGAGTTCCTCTAAATTTTCTTGTATTAACTCCCCAAACCGAATAATACAGGCCAACCTTTCGGATACGGATTTTTTGCCCCAGACTTTTTGGCCTTCCCTCAGAGACTTTATAATTTGGGACAAATCTTGGGCAGTAGTTGCATTTAATTGGGCAATCACTTCTTCGCTTGCTGGGTTAATCACCTTCATTGCTCGTCTTTTACATGTTCTAGAAACGCATCATATAGGGTATGGGCATCTATCAATTGGTCGCCAAGGGTATGAAAGAATTCGGGATGCCATTGTACCGCCATGACTTTGCCATGAGGCGCTTTGGTATATCCAAAAGCCTCAATTATTCCATCAGGTGCAGTGGCATATACTTCCAAATGATCTCCCAAGTCCTTTACGGCCTGATGATGGACCGTATTCACCATAAGCTTCCTTTCATCGCTATAAAGTTTAGCCAAAAAGGTATCCTCCTTAAAATGGACTGGGTGTTTTATGGTGTCGTACAATTCTGCCGAACGGTGTTCCATGGCCTCGGGGTTTTGGGTCACTGTATCTTGATATAGTGTTCCTCCAAAATACACATTCATCAGTTGCAAACCGCGACATATACCTAAAACTGGTTTGGAGTTTTTAATGGCATAGTCCAATATTTTTAGTTCATATCGATCTCTGTAGGCATCCCCTTTCCATTTACCGATAGGTTCTTCCCCATAGGTTTCCGGCGCTAGGTCGTTGCCTCCTTGAAAAACGAATCCATCCATTTCCGATAGGATTTCTTTCAAAAGCTCATCTTCCACATCGGGAATAAGGATAGGGAGCACCCCTTTTTGGGTGACGTATTGCGCCATATCGCTCTCTATGTACGTAAGAGATTTGGGCCCAAATACAGGTCGACTCCCATCAGGATATAAAAAACAGGCCGAGATTCCTATTTTAATCATAAAGCCTCCTTATAAAGCATTTTGAAATCCTCCTTTGTTACGGGTCTTGGATTGTTTGGATGACAAAAGTCTGCTTCGGCCAACTCGGTTAATTCGTCAATATGAGCGTCTGTTACACCAATACTAGAAAGTTTGATGGGCATGTTCAATGCATCATTCATTTCAAAAAGGTGTTCCACTACCCTATTCCCTTGCTTATTTCCCAGTCCAAAGGCATCGGCCATTTGATCGAATCGGTTTTCGCAGCCTTCATAATTAAATCGCATCCCGTAAGGCAAATTAACCGCATTGGCCAAACCATGGTGTGTATCCAAAAGACTGGAGAGTGGGTGTGCCAAACTGTGAACCACACCGAGGCCCTTTTGGAAGGCCACAGCGCCCATTAAGGAGGCCAACAGCATTTTGGACCTAGATTCAACATCAGGCTTATGTGTCGCTATTTCCAAGGAATCCGCAATCAATCGTATCCCTTCCAAGGCAATACCATCGCACATGGGATGAAAATTTTTGGCCACATAGGCTTCCATATTATGGGTCAGAGCATCCATGCCCGTAGCGGCCGTGACAAATGCGGGCAATTCCATGGTCAATAAGGGATCGGCAAAAGCCATTTTCGCCATTAATTTGGGACTAAAGAGAATTCTTTTCTTTTTGGACTCGTCCTCGGAAATTATAGCACTACGCCCAACTTCGCTTCCGGTGCCGGCTGTAGTTGGGATGGTTACAAAATGAGGCACTTCCTCGGTTACATATTTATCACCCCCAATCAAATCATCATAGTCGAACAAATCCCGCTTATGGTGAACTCGTAGGGCAATGGCCCGGGCCACGTCCAATGCCACACCCCCACCTATTCCAACAATACAATCTCGGTCCGTTTCATGGTAGGCCTCTCCGCCCTTAAGCACATCTGATTTTACAGGATTTTTGTGCATCTCGTTAAATACCTTTACACTTAACCCCTTTTGTTCCAGGTCTTGTTGTATTGACTTAAAAAAAGACAGTTGGGAAACGGTTCCATCCGTCACCAGTAGAGGTCTTGAAAGGGAATGGTTTTTTAAGTAATCCGCCAATTCCTTGCTGGCACCAGGACCAAAGCGTATGGGGGTAGGAAAATTAAAGCTGTGAATCTGATGTACATCCATATTAAATAATTTCAAAATATCGTTTGGTTTCCCAATCGGTAACCTCTGCCGAAAACTGTTGCCACTCCCACTCCCGGGTTTTTGTAAAATGATCTACAAAATCACCGCCAAAAAGTTCTTGGGCGATTTTGGACCTCTTCATCTTTTGCGAAGCTTCCCATAAGTTACTAGGTAAAAGGCCCTTTTTAACAGCGTATCCATTGGCCTTGGTCTCCGGGGTATCCAATTCCAATTGGTGCGTAATACCGTACAATCCACTGGCCAAACAAGCGGCCATGGCCAAATAGGGATTTACATCAGATCCAACTACCCGGTGTTCAATACGGGTAGATTTTTCTCCAGAGGCCAATACCCGAAGGGAACAGGTTCTATTGTCGTGCCCCCAAGTTTGATTGATCGGCGCCCAGGCCCCGATGACCAATCGCTTGAAGCTATTAATGGTCGGGGCGAACATGGGTAATATTTCCGGAAGACACTTTAATTGACCTGCCAAAAAATGTTTCATCAAGGGACTCATTCCATCCTTGGCCTTTTGGTCATAAAACAAGTTCTTCTTCCCTTTCGAATCCCAAAGGCTCTGATGGACATGCCCCCCACACCCGGGAAGGGCACTGGTCTGTTTGGCCATAAAACTGGGGATAATCCCGTGCCGATATCCAATTTCCTTTACCGCGCTCTTAAAAAGAACAGCTCTATCGGCTGCCTCTAAAATTCCGCTATACTGAATGGCGGCTTCCGTGACCCCGGGTCCCGTTTCGGTATGGAGACCCTCCAAAGGCACTCCAAAAGCCCCCAATAATTGAAACAGGTCATCAAAATATTCGTGGTTTTCAGACATTCTTAAAATGGAATACCCAAACATTCCAGGGGTCAATGGTTGTATATCTTGATACCCCTTTGCATTGAGGGAATCTGAAGTTTCTCGGTAGTTGAACCATTCGAATTCCTGGGAGAACATGGGGCTAAAGTCCATATCCTCCGCTTGAGCTATGATTTTGCGAAGCAGACTCCTCGGACACATGGCCAAATCTTCGGCCTTATCGTTTACAAAATCCACCAGGAAAAAAGGCGTATCCTTCTCCCAAGGGATGGTTCGGAAGGTGTCCAAGTCTACTTGGGCATCAAAATCACCGTAACCGGTATGCCAACCCGTCACTTTAATATCATTGGTATAGTCTTCATCAGCCATATCCCACCCAAATACTACGGAGCAAAAACCGAATCCATTATCGATTGCCGATAAAAACTTGTCGCGATGCATATATTTACCGCGTAATACGCCATCTATATCCACTAGGGCCACCTTCACCTTGGTATAATCTCCTTCTTTTATTGCGTTGATAATTTTGTCTTTGTCCATAAGAAGTGATTCAGAAATTTTTGCGCGCTACGCTATGGTATAAAAATATCATTTTACTCCAAAAAACGTAACCTTGCAATAGACTCATTCCATTTTTTTATTGAGAAAGAGTAGAAAGAAAATATAGGAACCCGCCACAATGCCGAAAAATATGGCGGCCAAAATCGGGTTATAATAGGTCATGGCCAATAGGGCAACCACTGCAATCACCAAAGCTACCAATGGAAAAAACGGAAATAGAGGCACTTTAAAGGGGCGCTCCATAGCCGGTTCTTTTCTCCGCAATGCGAAAAAGGAAAACATGGAAACCACATAAAGTCCCAAAGCACCGAAACAGGCAATAGTAATGATTTCTCCCGTAGCCCCCGTAAATAAGGCTATGATACCGATTAGGGTGTTAAAAATCAAGGCATTTGCAGGTGTCCTGAAACGCGATTGTACCTTTCCCAGTGGCTTTGGGGCATAGCCCCTTCGACCAAATTCAAATGTGGCCCGCCCACCGGCCAATATAATTCCATGAAAAGAGGCGATCAAGCCTAAAAGTCCAATGCCGATCAAGAGTTTGTACAGAACATGTCCATTATCCATAATCTGGGAAAGAGCCAAGGGCAAGGGCGAATCCGAAGGTATAGTACTGCCCTCCGGATAGACTACGGCTTCCCAACCAGCGACTCCCACCGCGGAAGTGAAGGTCAACACACAAAGAAAAACCAAGGTTACGATAGCCGATCCAAAACCTATTAGAATACTGCGCTGTGGATGTATAGCTTCCTCCGCTACATTCGCTACACCTTCTATTGCCAGAAAAAACCAAATGGCAAAAGGTATCGCAGCAAATATCCCTTCATATCCGTTGGGTAAAGGATTCAATTGTAGGTTGGCCATCTCAAACTCCGGAAGAGTGACCCCGGCAAATATTAAAAGTTCTATTACAGCCAAAATAGTGATAACCAATTCAAAGGAAGCAGCCAGCTTTACCCCAAGAATATTGATCGCGGTAAAAATCAAATAGGCCCCTATGGCAAAAACCATGATATGGATCGAGGGATAAACCAGATGGAGGTAGGCTCCAATGGCAGCAGCTATGGCCGGGGGAGCAAAGATAAATTCGATATTCTGTGCAATACCGGCAATAAATCCCAAATGCTTCCCAAGCCCGCGATGGGCATATTCAAAAGCTCCTCCGGCCTTGGGAATGGCGCAGGCCATTTCGGTATAGCTAAACGTAAAGGTAACATACATGAGGATGATAAAGGCCGTGGCAATAGCCAGACCATAGGTGCCTCCCTCTGCAAGGCCCAAATTCCATCCGAAATACATTCCCGAAATAACGTAGCCTACCCCAAGCCCCCAAAGCATTAAAGGATTCAATGCTTTTTTCAACTGGACTTTGGTCATAGATGTTTTTTTGGTTGGTTATAGTACCGGCGGGAATCGCCACTCCAACAAAAGTAATGGAAAATGGTCAATAGCCTTATAGGTCGGTACAAATTACCCCTTCCCATAAGACTCAAAATCGAGAAACAAGCTCCCCACCCTTTTAAGGGAGGGGTGGATTCCGTTCCGCCTAGGGTGGAAAAGGAAGACGGGGCGGGTCAAGATTCCCTGTTTCCGATTTGATTAAAAATGCCATTGTTTGCGAAATGTCACCCCTTACTTCACGCCCTCGGCGTGACACCTTTCCCTACCAAGGGGAAGGAGCAAAATAGATATCGATTCTAGGCTAGGGTTTAGGTAGAAACAAATCCACGGCCTACTTTTCAGTTTCGTTGGAAATCAAACTGTTTTCAAGCTAGTAGAGGGAAACCGCCCAAAGAGCATTTTGTGAAACAAAAGCGGTCTAGGCGGTGCTGCCTTGGAAACGGTCCTGATTTCGAGAAACTGAAAATAAGCCTAGCGTTTCCTGCCTGCCGGCAGGCAGGTTTCTTTCTTTTTTGGGCGATGCAAAAAAGAAAAATCCCATATCGGCCTTCATTCCCCGGCGGATGCCAAGTAACCACTCTAATCGGACTGCAACATCACCCCTTCCGTCACGCTTTAAGCGTGACACCTTCCCCTGCTAGGGGAAGGAACATATATGTGCAATGTGTGTTGGGGTTACATACGATTACCATCCTAAAAATGCCTACTTTCACGGAAACAAAATCGTAGCGATTGTTCCAAAAACTAGCCATACCACCCCAGTTTTGCAAGGGCTTCCCATGGGCACTGTCACTCTTGTTTACACTGTTCATATACCAAATTCATATGACCCCCAATGTGGACAGTATGTTGAACGAGAACAACGACCGACTTTCCCTGGTCTTCCTCAAATCCCAGATTCGATACCACCAAGAATTCGCCCCTTTTGCCCGGCGACCCTTAACCAGTGGTCTTATTGAAACTACTACAAAAGTTTTTGACATCCCTTTGGGAAAGGCTTTTGTATGGGTCAATTTCTTTTTTCTATTTCTGAGTGGTGTGCTCCTCTATACCCTGTCCCGGGCATTACATGCGAGCATAAAACAGGGATTGGGAAACATGATGGTTTATTTTTTGAGTTTCTCGGTGCTATTTAGCTTTTTCCCACCAGTATTTAGTTATGATGAGCCTTTACAGTATTGTCTTATTCTATTGGCATTATGGGCTTTTGTACAGCGGAGATGGCTACTCTATGTGCCTTGTTTTACCTTGGCCCTGATATGCCGGGAAACCTCGGTTTTGCTGCTCCCAGCCCTTTTCTTCTATTGTCCAGGAAAACAAAATGAAAGGAAATCACCGCATATCCCGATACAGCAGTATGCATTTTTGTTTTTACCGGTATTATTCTATGGATTCTTTATTGGTTATTATTTGGAAACCCACGACCTATGGGGTGCTACCCAAAACGAAATGAGCTCCCGTTTTGGCTGTTTCCTAGAGAATTTTGAAAACACTAAAAATACGATAGAATCCCTAATCTCCTTGTTCGTGACCTTGGCTCCCTTTCTCTATTTGACCTATGTGATTCTTAAAGGAAAAACAGTGGCCTCCTTTGACAAAAAATGGCTCCATGCCTTTTTGTTGACCGTAGCCCTAAATACCCCTTTGGTATTCCTCACCTCCTTTGCCCGGGAATCCCGACTCTTTGCCTTGCCCCTATTTTTTCTCTGGCCGGTCTTTACCCAGCTTTTTGGGAAAGAGCTGTATCTTCTCACCCAAAGGGATACCTATACCCGTCTTTTAAAAAAAAGCAAATACATCCTTCTCTTCTTGGGACTTATGCTGTTGAATTATCTCTTTTGTTTCCAGTTCTACCAGAAATTGGGGCTGGGGGAAAACAATTACTTTACAGAGTATCTTTTTGTATTCCTGTTTCTATTAAGCACACATTTTGTGGTAAAGCAGCTAAAAACTTTTTGACAATTCCCGGATTTAAACTTTATGTTCTTTAGTTTGTTTTAGGATTTATAGAGTGTCTTAGTTGCTGACTATCAACCCTATAGTAAATAGCTCTAACCTATGTTTAATGAATATTGTAACACACTTCTGAATTCGGGGACCAATAAAATGAACAAAAAAGCTGATTAAATGAGCAATAATTCGAAGAAAAGAAAGGTCGAAAAAATTGAAGAATTAAACTGGCAAAATGAGGCTGACTCCGAACTTAATTCTTCAGAATGGTTTGGTGCGATTATCAGATATTTTTGGCATCTTGGAAGAAGAAAATTTGATAGTTTTTATAACCCAAAAGAGTTAAAGAAAAATGCAATAATTGGATGGCTATTTAAAATGATTGTAATTTTTATACTCATCTATATTGGATATCGATATATATGAGTTTAACCTAAAAAGGCATCATAACAAAAAGCATAGCTCGTTACCATTAAATTCCTTAGTAACACATTTTACAAGATTGACAATTTAGCAACTCATGGAGACGTTTTTTTCAAAAATTGAACAAAAAACCATTAACAAAATTGTATACAATTTGCGCCCTACACCATCCCCAAAAACTCCATCTCTGAAATAATGGGTACGCCCAAACCTTCGGCCTTGGTGCGTTTACTAGGCCCCATATTGGCACCGGCCACCAGGTAGCTGGTCTTGGAAGATACGGAAGAGGCCACCTTGCCCCCATTGTTCTCGATCAGTTTTTTCAATTCGTTACGGCTTATGGTCTCAAAGACCCCGGAGACCACAAAGGTCTGTCCCTTTAAGGTATCCGTTTGGTTTTCCAATTGGGCCTCCGACAAGGAGAATTGTAGCCCATAGCTTTTGAGTCGGTCTACGATTTGCCGGTTTTCATCCTGGGCAAAGAATTCCACTACGCTTTGGGCAATCCGTTCCCCAATTTCATCCACGGCCACCAGTTCTTCTTCAGTAGCGGTCATCAAGGCATCGATATGTTTATAGGCCCGGGCCAGTTTTTTGGCCACGGTCTCCCCTACATACCGTATCCCCAAACCGAACAATACCCGTTCAAAGGGAATCTGTTTGGAGGCCGTCACCCCATTCACCAAATTTTCGGCGGATTTCTCCGCCATCCGTTCCAAGGGCATTACTTGTTCCTTGGTCAAGGTATACAGGTCGGCATAATTGGCAATCAAGCCCTCCTTGAACAACAGCTCCACGGTCTCGCTTCCCAAACCTTCAATGTCCATCGCCTTCCGGGAAATGAAATGTTGGATACGTCCCGTAATCTGCGGCGGGCAACCGGTATCATTGGGGCAAAAATGTTGGGCTTCGCCCTCCTTGCGCACCAACGGCGTACCGCATTCCGGACATACCGTAATGTATTGGGTCGGTTGTGAATTTGCCGGACGCTTGGTAAAATCCACGCCCATAATCTTGGGAATGATTTCGCCCCCTTTCTCCACAAAAACAGTATCCCCTTCTCGGATGTCCAACTTGGCAATCTGATCGGCATTGTGCAAGGAGGCCCGTTTTACCGTAGTCCCTGCCAACAATACCGGTTGTAGGTTGGCGACTGGTGTAATGGCTCCGGTACGCCCCACCTGATAGGTGATTTCGTTCAATACCGTGGAGACCTGTTCCGCCTTAAACTTATAGGCCAGGGCCCATCGGGGGGATTTGGCTGTATAACCTAACTCATCCTGATACCTGAGGTTATTTACTTTCACCACTACCCCATCGGTCTCGTACGGCAGTTCGTGCCGGTGCACTTCCCAATACTCCACAAATTTCAAAACCTCGTCGGTGGTGTTGCACAATTTTGCAATCGAAGGTACCTTAAAGCCCCATTCACGGGCCTTTTCCAACATTTCGAATTGGGTGGTAATCTGCAGATCCTTACCAACTATACTATACAAAAGGCATTCCAACGGCCGTTGGGCCACTAGGGCACTGTCTTGTAGTTTTAAACTACCAGCTGCTGTATTTCTGGGATTCATATAGGGTTCCTCTCCATTTTCCACCCGCTCGGCATTCATTTTGGCAAAGCCCTCAAAAGGTAAAACGATTTCTCCTCGAATATCGAATTTGGGTGGATAGTCGCCCTTTAGCTGTAAGGGCACTGAACGAATGGTCTTAACATTGGTGGTCACATCATCGCCACGAAAACCATCGCCCCGGGTCACCGCACGTACCAATTGGCCTTCCTCATAGGTAAGGCTAATGGAGGCCCCATCGTATTTTAGTTCACAGGTAAACTGTACGTCCACGTCTCCCAAAATACGTTGGATGCGCTTTTCCCAATCCATGAGGTCTTCCTTGGAATAGGAATTGTCCAGGGAGTACATGCGTTCCTCATGGGTCACCGTTTCAAAATTCTTGGTCACCATTCCCCCTACCCGCAAGGTGGGCGAAGTAGGGTCATGAAATTCCGGATACTGTTCCTCTAAGGCCTGAAGTTCCTTGAGTTTCATATCGAACTCATAATCCGATATCACCGGTTGGTCCAGCACATAATAGTTGTAATTGTGCCGACGGAGTTCTTCACGGAGGTTGGTTATTTTTTGCTCGATACTCATAGTATGTGGTTGTTCGTTGACAGTTGTTAGTTTTTGGCTTAAGGTTTAAGGTTTAAGGTTTAAGGTTTAAGAAACTAAAAAATATAGTTCTACATCTTAAGTCTTTTTTCCAGCTTCTTTTGGTTCTAAGTTAGATGTCCGGTGCTCGATGTTAATTGCTCATTGTCCACTACTCATTGTTTGTTGTTCATTGTTCATTGTTCACTGAAAAATTCTCACTTTTTACTTTTCACTTCTTACCTCTTACTTATTACTTCTTACGTCCAACATCTTCCCTTTCAGCATTCGATCGTTCCCAAAAAGATCCTTTCGGAGTTCAATATCCGTAAAATTTTGGTCTTCCAAAAGTTGTTTTGTCTCTTGAGCCAGGTACTGGTTCACTTCAAGATAAAGACTCCCCCCCTTCTTCAAGTTATTTTTCACAAATTGAGTAATGGCTTTGTAAAACAGAAGCGGGTCATTATCCGGGACGAACAAGGCTTCTTTAGGCTCATATTCGGCTACATTGGCCTTCATTTCCTTTTTCTCCTCTTCGCGTACATAGGGTGGATTGGAAACTATAATGTCAAACGGTACGTCAAGCGTATCCAAAGTCAGTATATCCTCCTTTATAAAGGTTACTGCTACTTCGTTTTGTTCGGCATTGTGTTGGGCCACTTCCAGGGCTCTAGCAGAGACATCCAAAGCGTACACCTGAGCCTCCGGAAAGTTTTTGGCCAGGGCCAGGGCAATACACCCACTACCCGTGCCGATGTCTAGAATCTTTATGCTTCGACTGCCCGCCCAACGAACTCGCTCAGGCGGGCGCTCAGCATGACAGTCGTTTAGAATCCATCGTACCAGTTCCTCGGTTTCAGGGCGGGGAATCAATACATGTGTGTTGACGGTGAGTTCCAAATCCATAAAATGGGCCTTGCCCATAATATACTGTACCGGTCTTTGCAGCCGCAATTCGCTCAAGGCTTCAAACAAGGGTTGTTCCTCCTGCTTGGAGACAATAAAGTTAGGCTGAAGGGCCAGCACAAAACGTTCCAACCCCAAATAGTGTTCTATAAGCAGGTAAAAAAAACTATTCACCTCTTCCTGGGGATAGATAGTATCCAATTCTTTGTGGAAAATGTTCTTGATCTCTTTTAATAGCATCTGTCCAATTCAGTTGGCGGTATCCAGTGGCGGTTATCAGTATGCAACATTATCAGGATTTCTTACTGCAACTGCTTACTGAATACTTTTTAACATCCAGACCGAACAGGAATAATGGCCCGTATCGCCCATGGGGGCATCTATATATTCAAATCCAGCTTTTTGATAGAGTTTTTGGGCTGCCTTCATATAAGGCATGGTTTCCAAATAGCATTGTTCAAAACCAAAATCCTTGGCACGGTTGAGGCATACTTCCATCAATTGGGCACCCAATCCCCTTCCCCTGGCTTCTCCTAACAAGTACATCTTTTGTAATTCACAAACATCGCCTTCATAGTTTTCCAATTGGGCAATCCCCGCACATCCGATAATCCGCCCTTGATCCTCAACTATAAAATACGAAGCCTTGGGCACATCATAGGTTTCGTACATACGGTCCAAGGCCGTATCCGCATAGGCCGTTCCTACCTTGGGTACACCCATTTCTATTAATATATCCCGGACAACACGAGCCACTTCGGCGTTATCCTCTTTTTGGATTTCCCGTATGCTTGTGGTTTCCATATTTTTTAGATCGGTCTGTTTTAAAGTTCTATTTTTGCGAAGTGAAGATACAGCAAAAGGATATATCCCAAAAGACAAATGCGCCCGCCCATGAACGCTATATGCAACGCTGTATCCAATTGGCAAAAAATGGCTTGGGCACCACGGCGCCAAATCCTATGGTAGGCTGCGTCATCGTTCATAACAACAAAATTATCAGCGAAGGTTTTACGAGTCCTTACGGGGGACCCCATGCCGAGGTGAATGCTATTGAAGCCGTGCCAGATAAATCACTTTTACGGGAAGCTACACTGTATGTTACCTTGGAACCCTGTTCCCATTTTGGAAAGACGCCACCTTGCGCCGATTTGATTATCAAACATACCATCCCCAAGGTGGTTATAGGGGTTTTAGACCCCCACGACAAAGTTTCGGGAAAGGGAATTGAGCGATTACGGGATGCCGGCTGTGAAGTGGTCGTGGGCATTCTGGAGGAAAAGTGTAGGGAACATCATAAGCGTTTTTTGACCTATCATGAAAAGATGCGGCCCTATATCATCCTAAAATGGGCCCAAACCCTGGATGGCTACATTGCCCCGGATAAATCGGTTCGAAATACAGTTCCGGAACCCTATTGGATCACCAATACCCATTCACGTCAACGGGTACACCAATGGCGTAGTGAGGAGCAGGCCATTTTGGTAGGCACCCAGACCGTTTTGGAGGACAACCCTAAATTAGACGTTCGGCATTGGCAAGGCAAGCCCCCATTGCGGGTGGTTTTGGACCGAAATTTGAAAATCGGAGAGGATTTCCATGTCCTGGATGGTAGCATCCCAACCCTTCTCCTTACCTCGGTCTCTGACAGTTCCCGATATGTTGAAGGGATAACCTATGAAGTCCTTAACTTTTCCGCCGACCTGATGGAACAAATTTGTAAGGTTCTTTATAAGCATCAGATTTTAAGTGTTTTGATCGAAGGGGGTGCACAAACACTTCAAGCTTTTATCAATTCAGGTCTATGGGACGAGGCCCGGGTATTTACAGGTAACCGAGCCTTTAAAAATGGAATTGCCGCTCCAAAATTTTCAGGGAAACTTTTACAAACAGCTTCTATTGGCACGGACACTTTACATACCTATCAAAATGATTAAGAACATTATTTTAGACTTTGGAGACGTTTTTATCAATCTGGATAAAGAAGTCATTTTTAGGGAAATACCCAAATGGGGTGGCAATGGCCTTACCCAAGAATTGATGGCCTTGAACGAAAATTATGAAGTAGGCGGTATAAGTTCCGAAGAGTTTATCAACCAGCTGCAATCTGCCTATCCAAGGGCTTCGGCGGTTCAAATAACAGCCGTTTGGAACGCAATGTTGCTTGATTTTCCAGATGAGCGGTTGGAGTTTATTGAAGCACTCGCTCAAGAAAATCAATATCGGCTTTTCCTTCTAAGCAATACCAATGCCTTGCATATTCCCTATGTGGAGCAGATAATGGGAACACAAAAATACCTGCGGTTCAAGAATTCCTTCGAGCAATTCTATCTTTCGCATGAAATACACCTGAGAAAACCCAATGCGGAAATTTTCCAGTTCGTTCTTGACGAAAACGGGCTATTGCCCGAAGAAACTTTCTTTGTGGACGACACCGCGGAAAATACGGAAGCTGCTGAAAAAATGGGTATCTATACCTGGAACCTAAAAGTGGGGCAAGAGGATGTCCTTCAATTAAAAAGCAAAATACAGGATGCTCTATCTAGCTCTTAGTATACTTTTTTCCAGTCTCATTTTTGTCATCTTTAAACTTTTCTCGGTATATAAAGTGAATACCTTATATGCCATCATCATAAATTATATCATCGCCTTCGGGGTAGGAATTCTTTTTTATGAGGGGGATGTTGCCCTAAACGAGATTCCACAGAAATCATGGTTCTGGGGTACTTTGCTTTTGGGATGTCTTTTTATCGTAGTATTTAATCTTATGGCGGCTACGGCCCAGCGCGTGGGCGTGTCCGTAGCATCAGTAGCCACAAAAATGTCCTTGGTAGTTCCTGTGCTTTTTGGGGTGCTGGTTTATAGGGAACAACTGAGTACGTTACAGGTAATGGGTATTGTACTGGCCCTTGGGGCCGTGTATTTTGCTTCGGCAAAAGGAAAATCGATGACTTTGGGAAGATCTTCGCTTTGGTTACCGGTATTGGTCTTTTTGGGGTCGGGCATTATAGATACCAGTCTTAAATACGTTCAGGAAACCCATATAGAAGCAGATGAGTTTCCCTTGTTTTCGGCTACGGTCTTTGGGTCTGCCGCAGTAGTGGGCTTATTGCTTTTGATCATGAAAAGTTTTAAAACACCATTAAACTTGGGGTTGAAGGATATCCTAGGTGGTATTGCGCTTGGCGTGCCCAATTATTTTTCCATCTATTTTTTGCTCCATGCGCTGCAACATCCTAGCCTTAACAGTGCTTCGGTATTTACCATCAATAATGTGGCCATAGTTATGTTTTCCACAATTTTGGGAATTGCGCTTTTCAGAGAGCATATTAGTCCAAAGAATTGGGGTGGTATAGCTTTGGCCGTAGTCAGTATCGTTTTAGTCGCTCTATTTTGATGGAACAAAAACCCTACAGCTACAAAACTCTGGCCCGGCCCTCGGAGGCAGTGCTTTTTACAGACCGGAAAAGTAAGTTCTATGGATATGCCTTTCCCATAAACAAAATAGAAACAGTAAAACCATTAATCGAAGATTTATGGCAAAAGTATCCCAAGGCCAATCATGTTTGCTATGCCTGGCAATTGGGAGTGGAGAAGGTTCAATATCGTGCTAATGATGATGGGGAACCTAGAAATTCGGCCGGAGCTCCCATTTACGGACAACTACAGTCTTTTGAAGTCACCAATGCGCTGGTGGCGGTAGTACGAATTTTCGGAGGTGTCAAATTGGGTGTTGGCGGACTCATCCACGCCTACAGATCTGCGGCTCGGATGGCATTGGAGGCCTCCGTTGTAGTGGAGAAAAAAATAAAAATTCGTTTGAGGCTTATTTTTGATTACGCGGCATTGAATCAAGTAATGCAAATCATTAAGCGGCAAAAACTAGAGGTAATCTCCCAAACCTTGGAAATGGATTGTAGTATCATCATCTTGTCCGAGAAAAAGGATTTGGAAAACATCCTGAGCATTTTAAGGAGCATAAAGGGGCTGACCCTGGAGATATTGGTTTAGGAAATACCCAATTTTTCCAAAAGGTAACTTGGACATCTAAGGGGGCGTTTGGTGTTCTTGTCCATAAAGGCCAAAACGGTGTTTGCCGTAGCCAAAATTTCATCGGAATTCCGATAAATAACATAGTCGAATTCAATCCTTGCCATGGGCCTTTTTTTAAGTATGGTTTTAACTGTAATAAGGTCGTCATAAACCGCTGATTTTTTAAAGCTGATCTGCAAGGAAATTACAGGTAACAATATTCCATTTTCTTCCATGGACTTGTAGGAAATACCCAAGGACCTTAACCACTCGACCCTTCCCATCTCCAAATATTGCGGGTAGTTGCCGTGATAGACAATCCCCATTTGATCGGTTTCACTGTAACGAACGCGAAAAGAAATTTCGTAAAAATCCATATTTTTTCAACTAAAAAGTATATATTTAAATGCTTTGCATAAATAGCTCGGAACATGCAAAAAAAAAAGAGTAAATTCAAGGGGGATTGATTTTTTTTTTAGGATTATTGTTCACATATTTGTCCCACTCAGAAAGTATGGTTCGCTCCGACCAATTTTCGACCAACTAGCGAAGTCACTAACCAACAAAATAAGATAAACTTAGAAATGAGTGTTACTGCTAATTCCGTATGGAACAACTGTTTGGCCTTTATCGAAGATAATATCCAACCGCAGGCATTCAAAACTTGGTTCGAGCCGATAAAGCCGGTCAAATTAGCGGATAATGCGCTGAGCATTCAGGTCCCCAGTAAGTTTTTCTACGAATGGTTGGAGGAGCACTACGTAAAGCTCCTAAAGGTTGCCCTTACCAAAGAATTGGGAGAAACGGCCAAATTGGTCTACATCATACGTATGGAAAACACCTATGGCAACCGGGAGCCTTTTACGGAAAAGATACCCAGCTCCAATAGAAGTCATGTAGGTGCACAGGAAATGGATGTTCCTATTAAATCCAAAAATCCGGAATTACGAAATCCCTTTGTTATTCCCGGAATCCGAAATATAAAAATAGAATCGCAACTTAATCCCAACTATAATTTTGATAATTTTTTGGAAGGGGACTCCAATCGTTTGGCTCGTTCGGCCGGTATGGCCGTGGCCAACAAACCAGGAGGCACTTCCTTTAACCCACTTTTGGTATTCGGTGGCGTAGGCTTGGGAAAGACTCATTTAGCACATGCTATTGGGGTGGAAATTAAGGACAAATATCCGGAACGCACCGTACTCTATATTTCAGCTGAAAAATTTACGCAACAATATATTGAGTCGGTAAAAAAGAATACACGAAACGACTTTATCCATTTTTATCAGCTGATCGATGTTTTGATCATTGATGACGTACAATTCCTATCCGGAAAATCGGGTACGCAGGATGTATTCTTCCATATATTCAATCATCTGCATCAAAATGGAAAGCAGGTTGTCCTTACTTCGGACAAGGCCCCTGTAGATATGCAGGATATTGAACAGCGCCTGTTGTCCCGTTTTAAGTGGGGACTTTCCGCGGAATTGCAGAATCCCGATTACGAGACAAGAATTTCCATCCTTAAGAATAAATTGTACCGGGATGGAGTAGAAATGCCGGACGATATCGTGGACTATGTGGCCAAGCATATAAAGACCAACATCCGGGAACTGGAAGGGGCCATCATATCATTGATTGCCCAGTCTTCCTTCAACAAAAAGGAGGTGACCTTGGAACTTGCCCAACAGGTAGTTGAAAAATTCGTAAAGAACACCAAAAGGGAAGTGTCCATTGACTACATCCAAAAAGTGGTATCCGACTATTTTGAGATGGACGTTGCCACGTTACAATCCAAAACTCGGAAAAGACATATTGTCCAAGCAAGACAATTAGCCATGTTCTTCGCCAAAAAATTCACCAAGGCCTCTTTGGCCAGTATCGGTTCCCAAATTGGGAAACGTGATCATGCTACGGTATTACATGCCTGCAAGACCGTGGACAACCTTGCGGAAACGGACAAACAGTTCCGTAAATATATAGATGATCTAACCAAAAAGCTTTCCTGACCGTTTATGGCCACGAGGATATTAATGGTCTGCCTGGGAAATATTTGTAGGTCGCCATTGGCCGAAGGTATTTTACAAAGCAAAGTAGATCCCGAAAAAGTTGTTGTAGACTCTGCGGGCACAGGCAGTTATCATATAGGCAACCGGCCGGATGAACGAAGTATCGCGGTGAGCAGAAAATATGGAATTGACATTTCCCATCAACGATGCAGACAATTCTCAGCTAAGGATTTTGATGATTTCGACATCATTTACACCATGGATCATAGTAATTACAGAAACGTAATAGCATTAGCAAGAAATGAGGAGCAGGCCCAAAAGGTAAAAATGCTTTTGGAAGCAGGAGAATCTGAAATTCGGGAAGTTCCGGATCCCTATTATGGCCCTGGTGATGGTTTTGAAAAAGTGTTCCACCTTATTAACAAGGCCTGTTCCGAAATAGCGAGAAAACTATAAAACCAACCTTTAATTGCAAATGGCCAAGGCCGCAGGTAAATTGTATTTAATTCCATCCACCCTTGGGGATATTGCGCCTCTTGAGGTATTGCCCATTTCCATAAAACGAGCGATAGAGGACATCAATCATTACGTGGTGGAGAACGAAAAATCCGCTAGACGTTTTATTAAGAAAATAAGTCCTAGAAAACATCAGTCCAATTTAAGGATACAGGTTTTGAACAAGTACACGGAACCCCAAGAGATTCCCAGTTTTCTTTTGCCTTGTCTTGATGGTTTTGATGTAGGGGTCCTCTCAGAGGCTGGATGTCCTGGAATAGCAGATCCTGGCGCGGAGGTGGTCCGAATAGCCCATGAAAAGAATATCCGGGTTATCCCTTTGGTAGGGCCATCTTCCATAGTGTTGGCCATGATGGCCAGTGGTCTCAATGGTCAGAATTTTGCCTTTAACGGTTACTTGCCCATAGATGCTCCCGAACGGAAGAAAGAGATAAAACGGTTAGAGCGCCTCTCCATAGAGAAACAGCAGTCCCAACTATTTATTGAGACCCCTTACAGAAACGATAAACTGTTCGCCGAGCTTTTAAGGTCCCTTTCCATAAAAACACTTCTTTGTATTGCTACGGATATTACACTTCCTACCGAGTTTATCCTTACACAGTCCATTAGAGATTGGAAAAACAACATTGTGGAACTTCACAAAAGACCCACCATATTTATCATACAGGGCTAAAAAATAAGTCCGATCGTTTCCGACCGGACCTACCCATTTTCATATATAACTAATACTGTTAGATTTTTGGGTTACGTTTTGAAGCAACATAGGAAACATCGTAGCCCGAGAATTTTCTAATATAGTGGGCAATATTCGTTCCGTATTCATCTGCTACGTCAACTTGTCCGTAAGACCTAAGGTACTTTTTTACATTCCCGGGTCCTGCCAAATGTGCTGCCGCCAACATTCCGGATTCGGTGACCTCCACCCCTCCAATTCGCTTCCCTACAAACCGCTTTATATCCCTTCTAAGAATCCATTTGTTCCTGGACATATTGGTGTAGAACACTTTTTCCTGTAGAATGGGGTCGTTTAGAAAACGTGTGGCACTGTACACTCCCATAAGTTGAAGTGTTCCAATACCAAACTGATATTTTCCCAAATATCCTAGGGTATTGGTCGTAAAGTAATCCCCTTGCGACTCCTTGAAGGCCAAGGCCTCCTTAAAGCCAATATAGGAGCTTCCCAGAAAGGGAGGTGCGACCATAGCCGCAGTAATTGCAGTTTTGTTTTTGGGGAACAAAACTTTAGTAGGTTCATTTACTTTAAGGGTTTCCGGAACTTTCACCGTTGAGGTTTTACTTCCAAAACTCGTTAAAATAAAAAGTAAGATCAGGGGACAAAAAAAGATTATACCTCTTTTCATACCATGATTTTCTTAAGACTTACAGCCAAAAAGGCTTGCTTAAATTTCACGGGACAAAGATAAATCCCATTTCGTGGTTGTTTTCCAAGACTTTGTTAAAAATATCCAATTTTAGTTAACATGTCTTAAAAATTGGATTAGCCGCCTATCTCCGAATTTTTTGCGCGTTGATCCATCGGATATATTGCACCTTATTTCGGTTGTGTTGTGCCAGAGTCTCGGCAAATTTATGGTAGCCAAAATTCTCCACGTTGGCCACAAAGTAGTAATACTGGTGTTTTTCCGGATTTAAGACCGCGTTAATAGCGGAGATATCCGGCATGGTTATGGGTCCTGGAGGTAAACCTGCATATTTGTAGGTATTATATGGGGAATCCAGTTCCAAATCCTTATACAATACGCGTTTAATCACCATATCAAAGTCTCCGGCGTGCTTCTTCATGGCAAAGATTACCGTGGGGTCAGCTTGCAAGCGCATATTTTTGCGCAGTCTGTTCAAGTATAATCCCGCTACCTTGGGCCTTTCATCGATTTTAGCGGACTCCTTGTGCACAATGGAGGCCAAGGTTACCACTTCCTTTGGCGTAAGCCCCAATTCCTGGGCCCTTTCCAAACGTCCTTCATTCCAAAAGCGATTGTATTCCTTTAACATCCGTTCACGAAATTCCACTGCTGAAGTATTCCAAAAGAACTCATAGCTATTGGGGATATACATGCTTAGGCTGGAGTCTTCATTGAATTGATTGGACTTTAAAAATTCGTTATCTCTAAAAGCACGCGCCAATGAAACACTGTCCGCTTCGATTTGGGAGGCTACCCTACCTGCCAAATCTTCCAAAGTTTCTTGATTGTTAAAGGAAACCTTTACAGGCATATTGGCACTACGCAGGGAGTTAATGATTTCATTGTTGTTCATTCCCTTTTTAATGGCATATTTTCCTCCTTTAACATTGGCGGCATACCCCTTTCTTTTAGCAATCTGTTCAAAAGACACCAAATCTTTCAATAAGGGATCTAAAGTTTCCCGTACTTCCGCAAAGGACGCATCCGATTCTATGTAAACAAAGGCTTCATCATTAACAAAAGAGGTGTTTGGGGAGAAAATAGCGTTATATACTTTGTAGGCGAATATCCCTCCTACTACGAGGCCAATCAATACGATAGCCAATAAAATCCTTTTGATGTACATTATGTATTTATCTTTTGAAGTAAAACTTCATCCGTGTATCGCCCATTAAAAAAAATCCAGTCTTTCTTCACTCCTACCTTTTCAAACCCCATTTTCTCAAAAAGATACAAACTCTTTTCATTCTTGGGGGTTACATTGGCATACAATTGTCTTACATCCAGTACCGAAAATGCATAATCGCATAAAAGCCCCAATGTTTCGGCACCTATACCTTTGTCCCGCTCCCCCTCTACCAGAATAATTCCAATGCCCGCTCTTCTATTTTTAGGATCAAAATCAAACAAATCCACTAACCCTATAACCCTATCTTCTGTATTGCATATACATAAACGCAATTGCCTTACATCATAAATATCACGATGGGCGTTTTCCAAATACTGCTTTAAAACAAATTTGGAATATGGGGTTGTGGTTCCACTGATTTCCCAAACCTCTGGATTATTTTCCAATTGGTATAAAAATTCCAAATCCTCTGGTTCCAGAGCCCGCAAATAGATTTGTTTTCCCTTAAGGTTCAACATTCAATTTCCCCTTTAAAGACCCTTTTGGCAGGACCGATGAGATAAACATTGGTGTACTTCCCGTCATTTACGTCAAAGGTCACCTTAAGTTCTCCTCCTTGAGTCTGTATGCTTGCCTTATTGTGCTGTAATCTTCCTGTGCTGTGCAAAGCCAGAGCTACAGCGGTAACCCCGGTACCACAGGATAGTGTCTCATCCTCAACACCCCTTTCATAAGTCCTTACCGCAAATGAGCTGTTCTCCGTGGGTTCCACAAAATTGATATTACTTCCAGGCTTTCCATAAATACTATAGCGCAACCTTGCCCCTTCCTTGTATACCTGAAAATCGGACAGACCTTGAACCCATTGTACGTGGTGGGGCGATCCCGTATCTAGGAAAATGGCATTTGGCTTCTGCCTTATGTCCGACACATCCTGCATCTTCAGGCTTACAACATTCCCCTCGATACTCGCTGTGTGAATGCCATCTGCCGCAGTAAAACGCATTTCATCATCAATCAGCCCCAAATGTTTCGCAAAGGCTACAAAACACCTTCCACCGTTACCACATAGACTGCCCTCGTTTCCATCGGCATTGTAGTACACCATTCCAAAACCGGAATCTTGATCTCCTTCCAGTAAAATAAGTCCGTCAGCGCCAATCCCAAATCTTCTATCACATAAGGAAGAAACCAAATTGGAATCCTTTTTAGGGAAAGTTTTCTGGCGATTATCAATCATCACAAAATCGTTCCCAGTTCCCTGATATTTGTAAAAAGTAAGTTTCATATCACTATTTGCAGTACAAAGATATGACTTTATTTAAGCTAATTTTGGGAGTTAAAAAGTCGTTAAACGAATACCAATACATTTGGAATTCTGTTAATTTTATGCCGTATTTTAAAATTTTAAGAAAAATTACGCATGAAAAAAATAGGAAGTTCTTTATTGGTTGCCATTTTTGCAGGGGTAATTACCCTAGGTGCTTATAAACTCTTTTTTGAAAAGACCAGCTACGCAGTGGTTTCAGAAAATAATGAAACACCAATTTTTGCGACTAGCACAAGCTATACCCCAACATCTGCCAAAGGCTCCGGTATCAACGAAGTGGATTTCACCATTGCAGCGGAAAATACGGTAAACGCCGTGGTGCACGTAAAAAACCTGACCTTGAGCAGGGAGCCCAGTAGCCTGTTCGACTTTTTCTACGGATCAGGAGGGAGCCAAAAAGCACAAGTAGGTTCCGGGTCCGGAGTTATTATTACTCCAGATGGCTATATCGTTACCAATAATCATGTAATTAAAAATGCAAGTCAATTACAGATAACATTGAATAACAACACAACATACGATGCGGAACTTATTGGTGCCGACCCCAATTCTGACATTGCCTTGCTAAAAATAGATGCAGACCGCTCCCTACCTTATTTGGCCTTTGGGGACTCCAATGACACTAAAATCGGTGAATGGGTTTTGGCCGTAGGCAACCCTTTTAACCTTACTTCCACCGTTACCGCCGGAATTGTAAGTGCAAAGGCTAGGGCTTTGGGAAAAGCCGACCAATCCTTTATTCAAACGGATGCTGCGGTAAACCCCGGGAATAGTGGTGGGGCATTGGTAAATACCAATGGAGACCTCATTGGTATAAATACAGCAATAACCTCACAGACAGGTTCCTATGTAGGATATTCCTTTGCAGTTCCCAGTAATATTGCCAAAAAAGTAGTTGAGGATATCATGGAATATGGTAATGTTCAAAAAGGTCTGTTGGGGATTACTCCAATCCGTCTAAATACACCTTACGCCACTGAGAAAGGCATAAAAAATATCGATGGGGTTTATATTGATGGCATTGAAAAAGGAATGGGTGCTGATGAAGCAGGCCTGCAACGCGGGGATATCGTAAAGCAAATCGATAACATTCAAGTACATAAATTACCCGATTTAACCGGATATGTTTCTACCAAAAGACCTGGGGACAAAGTAGAGGTAATCGTTGATCGTGATGGGAAAACCCTACAAGTTGAGGTCTTACTCAAGGAAAGACAAACCTTGATAGTTCCCATTATGGGATTTGAGGTAAAGAATCTTACCGATCAAGATAAAAAACGGTTTAGGACTAAAAAAGGCGTAAAAATTGTCGGGGTCCCTGAAACCTACCGTGGATATGGATTGTACGGCAAGATATTACTTGCCGTAGATGGTGAGGAAATTAATGATATACAGGAAGCTCGAACCCTATTTGGCGGCATTAGCAGATATGGTAAAACAAGCATTACCATGCTAAACGAGGATGGGGAAAGGGAACGCCTCATCTTTCAATAAAATAGCTTCGATTAAAAAAACGCCCCTTTAAAGGGGCGTTTTTTTATTGCATTTTTGCGCATTACTACCTTGAAAATCAGTATTTTTGCAGGGTACATACGTCTTATATGTTCAAAACTCCCCCCAATGGAACATACGAAATCTTACGAAAAAGAATTGGCTTTTCAAGCTGATAGAAGAAAGGCCACCACCGAATTCATTAAGATAATAAGTGATTTGTGGTATGATAAGGCCATTGAAGTGGTTTTGTTCCAAAATCAAACTATCGATAAAAACGTAAGTGACATCATTCACTTGCATGAATATGCCGGTGAATTTGTACAAAAACCAATTTCGATTTTTGATTCCCTGGAAATCCTAAGGGCCATAAACGATTTAAAGTTGCCCCCGTCCAAGTTGGATATAGGAAAGCTTACGTATGAGTACCATTCGGACGAAAACAACTTCCAGGACGTAAAGTCCTTCGTTATAGACAAATTGAAGGGAGCAGGGAAAAGCAAGCGCCAGCAGCCTAAAAATGTTGTTCTCTATGGTTTTGGAGGAATTGGAAGATTACTGGTACGAGAGCTTATGGCAAGGACCGGAAAAGGCGACCAGTTGCAATTGAAAGCTATTGTTGTAGGCGAAGAGCTAAATGCCAAGGCTTTGGCGAAAAATGCCGATCTGCTATGTATGGATTCCGTATATGGAAGGTTTATGGGTACGGTAGACATTGATCTGGAAAATAATCTACTGATAGTAAATGGGACACCGGTATATTTTATCCAAGCCGAAAAACCGGAAGATATAGACTATACGAAATATGGGATCTCCAATGCTTTGGTCATAGACAATACGGCTTCGTTCCGCTGCCAACGTGAACTCAGCAGACACTTGAAATCCAAAGGAGTGAATAGGGTTTTACTCGCTGCCCCGGGCAAGGAAGTACCAAACATCGTATACGGGGTGAATCACCACGATTATAACCCGAATAATACCAACATGTATTCCGCAACTTCCAGCACCGCAAACGCCATTACGCCTATTCTTAAGGTTTTGGAGGACTCATTAGGTATTAAAAAAGGGCATTTGGAATTCATCCATACCTGTACCAATGATATGGGCAATACATCAGAAAAATATAATCGTAGAGGAATCGGGGCGCCGCACATGGTCATTACAGAAACGAGTGAAGAGTTAGCTGCGGCAAAGGTTCTACCCTCCTTAAAAGGTAAACTTACCTCTAATGTCATACAGGTACCGGCCCCAAATGGTTCGTTGGCCATTTTAAATCTGGAGGTAAAAAACAGGACTTCTTTGGACGGCATAAATACCATAGTAAAGAAGTATGCACTAGAAGGCGATTTGGTTGAACAAATTAAATATTCCCTCAATAAACAAATGGTGTGCTCGGATATGGCAGAAACTTCGGCCCCTGCTATTTACGACAGCAGTGCGACCATAGTTTCAGGAAATGGGAAAAACATCGTATTGTATATCTGGTATGACAATGCGTATGGTTATACACACCAGATTATACGGCTTGCCAAGTATATAGCCAAGGTAAAAAGGTATACCTATTACTGATCAGGATTACACTAGCAGTGTAAACATCTTGATTACGCTGGGGAAATTCTGTACATACCCTACCTAATCATCAAATTTTTTTCTTAATTAATAATATTGGGTTACTTTAGTCCCACTCTAAATCATTAATTTAACATTACTTAAGAATTACTTAAACATGAGAAGTTTTAAGATACTGTTTACCATTATGGTCTTATTTGCATTTCACCTACAATTTGCACAGGATCAAGGCACTCAACCGGAATTGTCCTTGGACAAAGGTCCGATAGACAATCAATTCGAATTTGTATATAAAAAATCAGGAAATTACCGTGCTGATGGCAAACGGTATGAAGTTGTGCGTGTTATCTCTTTGGATAAGCTCCGTAAAAATGTTCTGGACACCTTGGAATCCTATAATAAAAGGGCCAATGAACTTAGAGCCACCATCTCTGGACACGAGACGACCATAGCATCCTTGAACAAAAAATTGGATGAGACTACCAACAGCCTTACCACCGTTACAGGAGAAAAGGACAGTATGTCATTTTTGGGCATCCAAGTTTCCAAGGGAACCTATAATTTTATCTTATGGACGGTTATACTCGGGCTTTTGCTTTTGCTGTTGTTGTTTATCTATAGATTCCGGAAAAGTAATATTCTGACCCAAGAGGCCAAACAAAATCTTTCTGAATTGGAGACGGAGTACGAAGATCACAGAAGAAGGGCCTTGGAGCGCGAACAGAGGATTAGCAGGCAATTACAGGACGAAATCAACAAATACAAAAAATCCAAATAAGGCGCTACTTTGGTATTTGCAATGCCTGTGCCTCGGCTTATTCGAATAATTAATGCTGTCTATAGTTAAAGCCGATAAGACCCATATGCCCCTAATCGTTCCTTTATTCGATGGGTATCGGTTGTTTTATGGTAAGCAGTCCAACTTGACCGCTGCCCGGAAGTTCCTAGAAGAAAGGTTTGATCGTAACGAATCGGTACTATTTCTTGCCTTGTATCAGGAAAAACCTGTTGGCTTCACTCAATTATATACTACATTTTCTTCTGCCTCCCTACAGCCCTTTTTTATTCTCAACGATTTGTATGTAGACAAGTCTTTTAGAAAGATGGGAATTGGCGAGGCCCTTTTGCAGACGGCAAAAGAGCACTGTTTGAAATTGGGTTATAAAGGGCTGGCTTTGGAAACGGAAACGGACAATCCCGCTCAAAAGTTATACGAACGATTGGGCTGGAAAAAGGATTCGCGTTGGTTTCATTACTTTTGGACTCCGGAATAGATCCATAAAATTAATTCCCAATGCGTATCGATATCATTACCGTTCTACCAGAACTACTTCGTAGTCCTTTTGAGGCCTCCATCTTAAAAAGGGCCATAGAGAAAGGACTGGTAGAGGTGCATTTTCATAATCTAAGGGACTACACGGACCATAGTTACAACCAAGTGGATGACTACCAATTTGGTGGAGGTGCGGGAATGGTACTAATGATAGAACCAATTGACCGATGTATCTCTGCCCTTAAGTCGGATCGCGAATATGATGAGGTAATCTATATGACGCCCGATGGTAAAACATTGAATCAAAAAATGGCCAACGGACTATCCCTACTAAAGAATGTTATCTTGCTATGTGGTCACTATAAGGGAGTTGATCAAAGGGTAAGGGACACCATGATCACCAAGGAGATTTCCATAGGGGATTATGTATTATCCGGTGGTGAGTTGGCAGCCGCTGTTCTATGCGATACCATCATCAGATTGATTCCCGGTGTACTCAACAACGAAACTTCGGCCTTGACGGATACCTTCCAGGACAATCTTCTCGCTCCACCGGTGTATACCAGACCGTCCGAGTACAAAGGGATGAAGGTCCCTGAAGTTCTCTTGAGTGGTAACTTCCCAAAAATTGAGCGTTGGCGGGAAGAAGAGGCCTTAAAGAGAACGGAAAATCTTAGACCGGACCTCTTGGAATAGTATAGCATTAGGTTGTGCGCCCCCATTAAAATTTATAAGGAATAGCTTGTAGTTTCTAATTTATAAACTATTTTTGCACACTGTTAAATTAACCTCTGACGAAAATCGTGAATGTTGATTTAAAAAATACAATAAAGATAAGAGACCATGGAGTCACTACTAAAATTTGTTGAAAACGAATTTGTTCCTAAAAATGAATTTCCGGAGTTTTCCGCAGGAGATACCATTACGGTATACTATGAAATAAAGGAAGGTGAAAAGACACGTACCCAGTTTTTTAGGGGAGTTGTAATACAGCGAAGAGGTTCTGGGACAACCGAGACCTTTACCATTCGCAAAATGTCCGGTACAGTCGGTGTAGAGCGAATATTCCCAATTCACATGCCCGCCCTACAAAAGATTGAAATAAACAAAAAAGGCAAGGTACGCCGAGCACGAATCTTTTATTTCAGAGGCCTTACCGGTAAAAAAGCAAGGATAAAGGAAATTCGGTCATAGAACTTTTGAAAAATTATAAAATAGAGCCCTTTCCATGTATGAGTGGAAAGGGTTTTTTGTTTATGAACAATTGTTAATAATAATAGTTCATATCATGTTGATTTTTAATTTCTTACGAATTTTTGCAATTACGGATAATTGTGGTATATTTAAGTGTGAGTTAAAGGAAATATTTGGAGAAATATGAGTTTAATTCACTATAAAGTTTACGTTCTTTATATTGTTGTTTAGCTGTATTGGAATTTTGAGTTGCAATGTGAATTGCTTCCAGTTTTTTAATTAGGCGAGCATAATAGCCGAGGGCTGTCGCTCTTGGCAGATTTATGTGGATGTTCTTTACGTTAAATGCAAAGTCTCGGCTCTGTATTTAAGATAAGTCCATTAAAATAACAAAAAGAAACATGGAGTAGTTGCTTGGTTTGATAATTAAGAACAAAAGATGTTTCAAACGTTTGAGCAGTGATGTAAATGCAGTCAATGGCTGCGGTTTTGTTGTAAATACAAAGCACAAGGTTTACGAACTGTTTCTAGAAAGCCATGTCAATGTATCCGTACAATGATATGGCTTTTGTTCTTTGTTATAAATCCTGCCCTACCCCATGTATATCTCTCGACCTATGTTTCAATTGCCCATGGATAAATCAAATTTTGCTGCCCGCTAGGCATGTTTAAAATTGTATATTTGCTCCGCTTAATACAAAACGAGAGTTTAAATGCCAAAAATTTTATATACCCAAACTGATGAGGCTCCGGCCTTGGCCACCCAATCCTTTCTTCCCATAGTAAAAGCGTATGTTAAAACATCCGGAATAACCATTGAAACCAAGGATATTTCCTTAGCAGGACGGATTATTGCGAAGTTTCCGGATTTTTTAAGTCCGGATTTACAACTACCCGATAATCTTCAAGAACTCGGAAATTGGGCCAAAAATCCAGAAGCCAATATTATTAAATTACCCAACATTAGTGCGTCTATTCCACAACTAAAGGAGGCCATTGAAGAGCTTCAAGGTAAGGGATATTCCCTACCGGATTACCCTGACGAGCCCAAAAACGAAAGGGAAAAAGAAATTAAATCCCGCTATGATGGAATTAAGGGTAGTGCGGTAAATCCAGTATTACGTGAAGGAAATTCGGATCGCAGGGCTCCAAGAGCCGTTAAGAATTATGCCAAGAAGAATCCTCATCCCATGGGAGCTTGGAACCCGGATTCCAATACCCATGTAGCTACAATGAACCAAGGGGACTTCAAATCCAATGAAAAATCCTTGACCTTGGTCCACGCTACGGATGTGAAGATAGAATTGCTGAAAAACGACGGTTCATCCATTGTGCTAAAAGATAAAATTTCACTCCTGGAAAAGGAAATTATCGACGCCACGGTAATGCGAAAAAAAGCCTTGGTTACATTTTTAGAAGAACAGGTAAGGGATGCCAAGGAGAAGGGGGTATTGTTTTCCCTTCACATGAAAGCCACAATGATGAAGGTCTCGGACCCCATTATCTTCGGACATGCGATGAAGGTTTTCTTTGCGGAAGTCTTTGAAAAACATGGAGATACATTTGAAACCCTTGGCGTGAGTGCCAACGATGGATTGGAAAATCTCCTCAACAAATTAAAAGACCTTCCTCAAGATCAAAGGGCAGAAATTGAATCCGATATTGAAAAAACCATTGCCGAGGGGCCGGATTTGGCCATGGTAAATTCCGATAAGGGAATTACCAATCTTCATGTACCTAGCGATATCATTATTGATGCCTCAATGCCCGCAATGATTCGTAATTCCGGCCAAATGTGGGACTCAGAGGGCAAATCAAAAGATACGAAGGCTGTAATACCGGATAGTAGTTATGCCGGAATTTATGAGGCTACTATAGCGTTTTGCAAAGAAAATGGTGCTTTTGACCCCAAAACCATGGGCACTGTTCCAAATGTTGGGCTAATGGCCCAAAAGGCCGAAGAATATGGGTCTCATGACAAAACTTTTGAAATTCCATCCGATGGTATTGTAAAGGTAATCGACCTAAATTCAAATGAAACATTGCTTCAACATACCGTTGAACAGGGTGATATTTGGCGTATGTGCCAGGTAAAAGACGCTCCTATACAAGATTGGGTGAAATTAGCCGTGTCACGTGCCAAGGCCACCCAAAACCCAACTGTATTTTGGTTGGACAAAGATCGGGCCCACGATGTCGAATTAATCAAGAAAGTCAATGAATACCTTCCACTTCATGATACAACAGGGTTGGATATAAGAATCCTATCCCCCATTGAGGCCACAAAATTTACCTTACAACGTTTAAAGGAAGGCGAAGATACTATTTCGGTCTCTGGAAATGTATTACGGGACTACCTTACCGATCTTTTCCCAATATTGGAAGTAGGAACCAGTGCCAAGATGTTGTCCATAGTACCTCTAATGAATGGAGGAGGTCTTTTTGAGACCGGTGCCGGAGGTTCTGCACCCAAACATGTTGAACAATTTTTAGAAGAGGGCCATCTGCGTTGGGATTCTCTGGGAGAATTTCTTGCCCTTGGCGTTTCCCTAGATTTTTTTGGAGAAAAGAACAATAACGAAAAGGCCCGCATACTTGGAGACGCTTTGGACACGGCTACCGAAGTATTCCTCGAAAATAATAAGGCACCTTCCAGGAAGGTAAATGAACGTGATACGCGAGGAAGCCATTTTAAGCTTGCCATGTACTGGGCTCGGGCGTTGGCCGATCAAAATAGGGACCTGGAATTAAAGGCTATCTTTACGACCATTGCAAAGGAAATGGAGGAGAACGAGCTGAAGATTAAAAACGAGTTATTGGCGGCCCAAGGAAGTCCGCAGGATATTGGTGGTTACTACAAACCTGATTATGAAAAGGTTTCCGATGTTATGCGGCCAAGTACCACATTAAATGAAATCCTTTCGACAATTTAGGAAATATGTAAATGTTGTTATCCAAAGGTGCTGGGCTCCTAGATTGATCCTCTAAAAAAATGTTAACATTTCTCCAGATAGAACAATGCTGGTAGATTTTTCGTCTAAAGAAATGTTAACATTTTCCCGGTCGGTTTTTTTCTCTTTACATTTAAAAAAAATTGCCTGAATGAATCGACTTTCGAGAACGCTTTTGTTTGTTCTTTTCTGTTTTTCCTTTTTTACCTATGCACAACAAAAATTCACCTTAAGCGGTACCATCTCGGAAGCGTCCAGTAATGAGACTCTTATCGGGGTAACCATAGTGGTTCCTGAACTGGGAACAGGCGTTACCACCAATGAATACGGCTTCTTTTCCATTACTCTTCCCGAAGGTGAATACGACGTCTTGGTGAGTTATTTGGGCTTTCAGGATATCGTTACGAAAATTTCATTATCCGAAAACCAAAAATTCAATTTCCAAATGGTGGAGGAAATGGAGCAACTGGAAGAGGTTGTTGTTACGGAAAATGCCGAAAAACTGGATATAAAAAAACCACAGATGAGTGTAAACACCTTATCTGTTGGAACCATTAAAAAAATCCCTGTAATCCTTGGGGAGGCCGATGTAATTAAATCCATTCTTCTGCTGCCTGGGGTAACCAATGCTGGTGAAGGGGCATCCGGTTTTAATGTCCGGGGCGGAGCGGTAGATCAGAATCTAATATTATTGGACGAAGCGATTATATTTAACTCTTCCCATCTTTTTGGTTTTTTCTCGGTATTTAATCCGGATGCCATCAAGGATATTAAGCTGTATAAAGGAGGAATCCCCGCCAGATATGGTGGTAGGGTGTCTTCGGTACTGGACATTTTTCAAAAAGAGGGTAATAGTAAGGAACTCAAAATAAACGGGGGCATAGGGGCTGTGGCCAGTCGCCTGCTTGTAGAGGCTCCAATAATAAAGGACAAGGCTGCATTTCTAATAGGGGGTCGAGCCTCTTATGCACATCTTTTCCTGCCGTTATTTGATATTGACAATACGGCCTATTTCTTTGACCTGAACACCAAAATCAATTTTAAGCTAAACGATAGGAACAACTTGTACCTATCTGGATATTTTGGCCGGGATGTTTTTGGAATCAGTGACAATTTTGTAAATACCTATGGTAATTCAGTGGGTAATTTAAGGTGGAACCATCTATTTTCGGACAAACTCTTCTCCAACCTATCGCTTATCTATTCCGATTACTATTATGGTTTAAAGCTTGATTTTGTGGGCTTTAATTGGAATTCGGGTATTCAGAATTTCAATATCAAATATGACCTTAAACATTATATCAGCGATAAATTGCAGATCAATTATGGAGTGAATAATATCTACTATCGATTTAATCCTGGGAAAATAGAACCAAGTAACACGAATTCAGGAATTGTAGAAGATCAATTAACAGAGAAGTACGCTAATGAATTTGCGGCCTACGTAGATTTTGAACACCAGGTAACCGAAAACCTTAGCCTTGGTTATGGATTCAGGTTTAGCAATTTTATTCGCCTGGGACAGGATGAACTATTAGTTTATGAGGATGATAATCCCGTGTTTTTCAATCCTCTATCCTTAATCTATCAAGAAGCTATTCCGATAGATGTCACTAATCCCGGTAGAAGCAGTAGTTTAGCTACTTTTAATAATTTTGAACCTCGTTTTTCGCTGGCCTATACCTTAAACCCAAACAGCTCTATAAAGGCCAGCTATACACGTTTGGCACAATATCTACATCTGCTCTCCAATACTAGCTCCCCTACCCCATTGGATGTCTGGACCCCGAGTGGACCATTTGTAAAACCACAATTGTTGGATCAATATGCCCTAGGCTTTTTTAGAAATATAAACGAAGGGGAATATGCACTGGAGGTAGAAGCTTTTTACAAGGACATACAGAATCGTATAGACTATATTGATGGTGCCAACCTTATTGCCAACGATGCCATAGAACAAGTAATCCTGAACGGTACGGCCCGCGCGTATGGTCTTGAGTTTCTGTTGCGAAAAAATGAAGGCAACTTTCAGGGCTGGCTGGCTTATACCCTTTCCAAATCGGAACAGCGTACCCCAGGACGAACACCAGAAGAAACAGGCATCAACAATGGGGATTGGTACAGAACTCCCTTTGATAAGACACATGATATATCCTTTTTTGGAAGTTATAAATTGAATGAAAAGTGGAGTTTCAATACTAATTTTGTCTATCAAACAGGTCAACCTACCAACTATCCCATAGGCCAGTTTGAATTTCAAGGGCTCACCGTCCCTTTTTATGGCCCTCGGAATGCAGAACGTTTGCCCGCCTATAATCGATTGGACCTTTCGGCTACGCTTACCCCTCGTAAAAACAAGAACAGAAGGGTAAAGGGCGAATGGGTCTTTAGTATTTACAATGTGTACAATAGAAGAAACGCCGCATCTATAAATTTCCAAAGAAATGTGGATACAGGCGTTAATGAAGCCATACGTACCTCCATATTTGGTGTGGTACCCGCGGTTACCTATAATTTTAAATTTTAAGACTATGAAAAAAATTGGGTTTCTTTGGTTGGTAATCCTAATTTTGGTCGGGTGTGAGGACGTCGTAGAAGTAGATCTTCCAGAAGTTGATTCGCGTCTTTTTGTGGATGCTTTTATGCGAATAGACGAAAATGATCCGATTACTCAAATCCGCGTTAATGCCGGACTTACCAGTTCTTTCTTTGATGATGTTCCACCTGCGGATCTGCAGGACATTACTATTGTAAATCTTGATCAACCTAGCGGCCCAGGTATTCCAAGTTTTGTTACACTTTCCCAAACAGGTCCAGGAGTATACGAAGCGCAGGAGAGTACTTCATTTTTTACTTCAGGGCGATTGCTACTCTCCATAACCCATGAGGGTCAAAGCTATGCAGCACTTACGAATTACATTCCGGCCGTTCCCATTGAACAAGTTTCCCAAGGTGATCAAACTCTTTTTAGTGGGGACGAAACCGAAATAATAATCTCTTTTATAGATGCACCGGATAGGGAGGATTATTATTTGTTCGATCTGGATTTTAACGAATACCTGGTTACGGAGGACCTTTTTTATCCGGGCCAGCGATTCGAGTTCTCCTATTTTTATGATGATGGTCTGGATGAAGGACAAGAATTACAAATAAGTCTAATGGGGGTAGATATCGGGTTTTACAATTATATGAACCAACTCATTGTGCAAAGTGGTGGGGACCAAGGTCCTTTTCAGACGCCAACGGCTACAGTTCGTGGTAACATTATTAATGTTACTGGCGTTGATATTGATGCTATTGATTTTGAGAATATCAATTCCTTGGAAGAATTGGAAGGTATAGATCCGGAGAATGTCAGAGAGGGATTTCCTCTAGGCTATTTTGCCGTAAGCCAAACTTACAGCTCATCAATAATCATTGAGTAGACATCAAGGTTTTTTCTATTTTTAATTCCAATTTTCTTAAACCCCGGTCAAATTTTTAAAAAAAGTAGAGATGGCTTTTTCCGTTAATGCTGCAGCATTTTCCATATTGTATTCTAAAGGCTTGGAGGCATCCCTGATTTCTAAAATTTCTGTTATATGTAGTGAGGTAAGTTTTTCGGCAGCTACCTCTGTTTGTCCGCAGACCACTATCACTGGAACCTCATGGTTTTTTCCTAAATCCACAACTCCCTTAATTAACTTTCCGTGTAACGTTTGATTATCGAATTTTCCTTCACCTGTAATGACGTAGTCCATTTTTTCTTCTTGTAGCAGTTCTTTTACTTGGGCCAGATCTAACACAAAGTCAATTCCGGAGATAAATTCGGCATTTAGAAAAGCTTGTAGCCCATAGGCCGTTCCACCAGCAGCTCCTGCTCCTGGGTTCCGTGCCACATTCTTGCCTAAATTACCCTGAACTACGGCATCCAAATTGCGTAGTCCCTCATCCAACGTATTGATTTCCGAATCATTGGCTCCTTTTTGTCGTGCATAAATATGCGCGGCTCCTTTTGCTCCATACAGCGGGTTGTCCACATCGTTTACTGCATAAAAGGAAATACCATTTGGGCTTAGAACTGCTTCCTCATTTTTAATGGTCCTTATTTTTAATAGGTTTTCCCCATTGGGTTCTAAATCGTTGCTTGAATCATCCAAAAACCGATAACCCAACGACCGGGCTATTCCAGTACCCCCGTCATTGGTGGCACTACCGCCCAGACCCACGTAAATGGAAGTAGCGCCTTTTAAAATGGCGTCCCTTATTTGAAGTCCGGTGCCATAAGTAGAGGTTTTCATGGCACTGAGTTCGTGAACCTGTAAGAGTTCCAAGCCGGAGGATTTGGCCAATTCAATATAGGCAACCCGATTTACATGGTTTAAAAGATAGTCTGCCTTTATTCTTCTGCCCAGTGGGTCAACTGTATCCACGGTAACCACCTCGCAATCCAAGTTTTCGGCTACAGCATTTAAAAAGCCATCTCCACCATCTGAAGCTAGTACGGGATACAAATTTGCATCCGGAATTATTTTTTTTATGCCATTTGAAATCGCTGCGATCACCTCCTTGGTCCCAAGGGAACCTTTAAATTTATCCGGAATAATAAGTATGTTCATAATAGTGCCTTGTACATCTAAATATAGGCCATATTCCTTACATTTGACTATTGATTTTATTGTCCACCATGGGAACCAACAAAAATTTGTTAATTAAAGGAGTAAAGTTTCTTTTCTATACCATTATCCTGATGTTCACCGCTCCCGTGGCACTTTTTCAGGCCTTTAAAAATCAGGAGCACCCCTGGTTCTGGCCTGTACTAATTTTAGGTCTGATCCTTGCCGCAGTGGCCATTTCGCTAGGATTCTATAGCATCAAATTATTTATGGACGCCTTGTTTGGCAAAAAAATTCGGGATAATTAGCAAGTCCGGAGTTGAAGAGCCCAAAAAATTAATTTTTCTTTTGCTTATCCGTTGCTTTGTTCCACTTGTTATTCAACGCTGCGTAGTCATAATCCAAAACCGATTCTTGCCGCTCCAATCGGTACGACGCAAAGGCACGTTGTAAAATATCCTCGATCAAATAATCTTCGTGTACCAAATCTGGGTGGAATTCCTCCTTAATACTGATCTTAAATAATTTAGCCGTGGTTTGATACCAAAAAGCGCGCCAACCACTGCGCAATTGCTTCACCAGGTTAAAAGCTGTCTTTCCGGTTTGGCGATAGATTAGTTTTACTAGTATTTGCCCCTCGGTCCGTGTGAGCTTTTTGAGTTCTTCGGAAAACTCCCCTTCAATATACTTTTGGACTTTTTTTGTGTATTTTTTTCGTTTCCTCTTTTTTTTGATTTTTGAAAGACTATCATTCAGCTCCACCAAACGTTCCGCCGCCAATTTAGCATAAGGGTAAACTTTCAGCGTTTTACGCCTCAATATATAGTAGCGCAATTTTTCTCTATAGGAACCGAATTCGAGCTTACTGAATACATAGACCTCATCCAAGGCTATGGAGCTCTGTAAAAGGGAATCCCCTTCTACAATAATGAACTTTTCAGCAACCGAATCCAAGGCCTTGTCCTTTATTTGTGCGTTTGCAGAAATAAAAACCGCAGAAAATAGGACCCATACAATTCTTTCTCTCATAAACTCAGTTCGGTAATACCCTCGCCAAAATTAACGATAAATAATCGCCCGTATTATTAATTAAAAGTGAATATTGCTAAGTTTGTATTCAAACAAAGACTACATGAGCGAAAAAAAAATATTGACCAAAAAGTCCCTCGATTTTTTTGAAAAATATCTAAACAACGCCTCTCCAACGGGATATGAATGGGAAGGGCAAAAACTATGGATGGACTATTTAAAACCCTACGTGGATACTTTCATCACGGATACCTATGGGTCGGCTGTTGGAGTCATCAATCCCGATGCTGAATACAAAGTGGTCATTGAAGGGCATTCCGATGAGATTTCATGGTATGTAAACTACATTACGGATGATGGTCTTTTGTACGTTATCCGAAATGGGGGAAGCGACCACCAGATAGCTCCTTCCAAATGGGTAAACATCCATACTAAAAACGGTATGGTAAAAGGTATTTTTGGATGGCCAGCCATCCATACTCGGGACAGAAGCAAGGAACAACCCCCAAAACTGGATAATATTTTTATAGACATAGGCGCCAAGGACAAGGAAGAAGTAGAAAAAATGGGAGTTCATGTGGGCTGTGTGATCACCTACCCGGATGAGTTCCATATCCTGAACAAGGATAAATTCGTTTGTCGCGCCATTGACAATAGGGCCGGTGGATTTATGATAGCCGAAGTAGCGCGTTTGCTTCATGATAACAAAAAAAAGTTGCCTTTTGGGCTCTATATCACGAACTCCGTTCAGGAGGAAATAGGACTTCGTGGAGCCGAAATGATTACCGAGACTATACAGCCCAATGTGGCCATTATTACGGATGTTTGTCATGACACTACCACCCCGATGATCGATAAAAAGAAACAAGGCCATACCGAAATTGGGGCCGGGCCGGTAATTTCCTATGCACCCGCCGTACAGAACAAGCTTCGGGAGCGTATTATTGAAACAGCGGAAAAGAACAAAATCCCCTTTCAGCGCTTGGCAGCTTCGAGATTCACGGGGACGGATACCGATGCCTTTGCCTATAGTAACGGTGGGGTAGCCTCGGCTTTGATTTCCCTGCCTCTTAGGTATATGCATACTACTGTAGAAACCGTTCACCGCAATGATGTTGAGAATGTAATCCGATTGATTTATGAAACCGTTTTAAATATTGAAAGCGGAGAGACATTTAGCTACTTTGAGTAAGTAGATCTGACCCTTACATTAAATAACCCTATTTTGTAGCACAACATGGACGAGCTTGTTGACATTCTGGATGACATGGGTAACCTAACGGGAAAGACGGCGATGAAGTCCATGGCACATGCCAAGGGATGGTTTCATCCTACCATTCATGTTTGGTTGTACACCGAAGATGGAAAGGTCTTAATACAACAACGCGGAAAGGACAAGGATACCCACCCCCTACTCTGGGATGTTTCCGTAGCGGGTCATATTGGCGCAGGGGAAGATATTGAGGTTTCGGCAATCCGTGAAGTGGAAGAAGAAATAGGGCTTTCCATTTCCAAAAAAGATTTGGAGAAAATTGGTGTTTTTAGTTCAGTCCACAAACATCGTGAAGATTTGATCGATTGTGAATTCCATCACACCTTTTTATGTGAATTGAAGCTTCCTTTGGAAAAACTAAAAAAGCAGGATAGCGAAGTAGCACAGTTAGATTTGATTCCGCTCCTCCTATTTTCCGAAGAAACTCGAGGAGTCGAGGATATTAGGAAATACGTGCCTCATGAAATTTCGTATTACCAAAAGATGGTACAGGAAATACAGAAAAGGTTATAGAGAAGCTCCGAAATCTTTCCCAGACTCGAGAGAAAAGGTTTCTTGCTCCCCGCTACTCATATTTTTTACTACAAAGGTATTTTCCTTTAGTTCTTTTTCGCCGAGCAATATAACATAAGGAACATTTCGATTATTGGCGTATTTAAATTGCTTTTGGATTTTGGCTTTGGTCGGATATAAATCGGCTTTGATTCCTGAATTTCGAAGCGTGCCGATCAATTTTAGGGAGGCCAGTGCTTCCTTCTCTCCAAAGTTAAGACAGAGTACTTGTATCGACTGTTCCAAGGTAGGGGGAAAAAGATCCAATTCCTCCAATACCAGGTAAATACGATCCAACCCAAAGGAAATCCCTACACCACTCACATTCTTTAAACCAAAGATTCCCGTAAGGTCATCATATCTACCGCCACCTCCTATGGATCCCATTTTTACTCCCTCCGGGGAACCTACTTCCAAAATAGTCCCAGTATAGTAGTTGAGTCCGCGAGCTAGGGTAACATCCAGTGAAAGTTGTGCGGATTGTAGGCCAATTTCATTGATTGTTCTCATTATGGATTCCAATTCCTCAATACCCTCCAAGCCTTGTTCGGAATCTTGCAACAAGCCCTTGAGTATGTTTAATTGTTCCTCGCTATTTCCAGAAAGTGAAAACAAGGGAGCTGCCTTGGCTATGGATTCTTCGGAAATACCTTTTTCCAACATTTCCTTTTTTACCCCTTCCTCTCCTATTTTATCCAACTTATCCAGAGCAACGGTGAAATCCATCAAGAGCTGTTTTGCCCCTATGATTTCTGCAATGCCGGCCAAAACCTTTCTATTGTTCAATTTAATATGAACACCTTCCAGTTTTAAATCGGTGAAAACGGCATCGTACAATTGTATCAATTCCACTTCCTGTAAAAGTGAATTTGCACCGACTACATCAGCATCACATTGATAAAACTCACGGAACCTTCCTTTTTGGGGGCGGTCTGCCCGCCATACGGGTTGAATTTGATAGCGTTTAAATGGAAAGTCGATTTCGTTCTGATGCATCACCACATAACGCGCAAAGGGAACAGTTAAGTCATAGCGGAGGGCTTTTTCAGTTATTTTTGGGGTCAATGAAGTGGAATTCTTGGAACCGTACGTAGCATCATCAACCTTGTTTAGAAAATCCCCCGAATTTAAAATCTTAAAAATGAGACGATCACCCTCGTCCCCATATTTACCCATTAAGGTCTCCGAGTTTTCAAAAGACGGGGTTTCAATAGGTTGAAAACCGAAAATCTGAAAGTGTTTCTTAATAGTGTCAAAAATGTAATTACGCCTATTGACCTCGGCAGGGGAGAAATCCCGTGTGCCTTTGGGTATGCTTGGTTTTTGTGCCATTGTAAATTTTTATTACTACCATGTCCTGGGCATAGACTTGGAAGTCACATTCTGAAATCCGAACAAATATAATTCTTTACGGTCTGTTACCAAGCTCTCGGATTGTCAGGGAGCTTGTATTACCTTTTCAAACCATTGATATAGTTCACCTTTCGTAATAACGGCCCCTTGTTTAATTAGATTAAACTTGTCCAAGTTCTTATCCTCGGAATAGGCTTTGGAAGCTGTGAGGTACTCCACATAATCGGATTGCCAGTTCTTCTTAAACCAGTTGAACCCAGCTTTCGTAGTTAAATCGGCCTCCGGATTCATAACCTTTACGGAAATCAATTTCATCTCTTTCTCGGAACAATGAAACAGATGCATATGTTGTGCCGAGACATTTTCCAAATACCCGACCTTGATCAAAACACCTTCCCAAATAAGGTCGCTAAAGACATCCAACTCCCCTTCGGCTACTTGAGGTTTTTCTTCTTTTAAGGTTTTCCATTCATCGGATGTAATGGACTGGGTGGCCAGAAAGTTAATAAACTCCTTATGCAGCTCTTCCAATTGTTGCTTAGTAAGCCTTGTGTACTTCATTGGGCAAAATTAAAAAGGCCATGCACTTAGCATAGCCTTTTCTGGTAATTTTTTATGCTTTAAAAGATATAACGCAATCCGAATTGTACCTGCCACCTGGACAAGAGGCTGGAATCAAAACCAAAAGTATCCGTCAAGGCGGGGTTAAATGTATAGGTCGGAACATTATTGGCATCCACTGAAACGGACAATGGGTTTAGGTTATTGGGTTGCTGCACCACTCCCCAATCCGAATTAAGCAGGTTGCCAAAATTGAGGATATCTATACTAAACTGAACGGTATGAACTTTGTCATCCGTAACGTTAAAATTATAGTCCTGAAGAATCTTAACGTCCCATCTGCTCCTCCATGGTGCTAGGGCACCATACCTATCAAAATACTCCCCCCTGTTGTCGCTCAGGTAATCATCCTGTTGGATAAAGGCCTCAAAGGCTTCTGCCTGACCTGGACCTGAAAACTGCATCTGTTGCACCTCCGAGGCAGTGGGAATATAAAGTAAATCGTTGTTTTGAAATGAACTATCGTTATTGATGTTTCCTGCATAAGTATAATTGAACCTACCACCTTGTGCATATTCAAAAAAGGTGGAGACCGTGGTGGCCCATTTATCGTTCCCATAGCGGAACTGCTTTGAGCCGACACCAATAAATCTATGGGTATCCCCATATCTTGAGAATGATAGCACGTCATCGTTGGCGTTGCCCGAAATGGGGTTGAAATCAAAGGCATCCCCGGTAATCTCTGCTTCAATGGAGTTTACATCCTTAGCGTTCAAATAGTTATAGGCCAGGCTGGCAAACAAACCATTGTTCCATGTTTTCTGTGCTTTAATAGTGGCATTCCAGATTCTTCCCTTATCCGAATTTGTAAAGACGTAGGCATTGTTTCCTTTATCCGAATCTGCATAAACCGGGCGATTATCCCCAGGGGCATTTAAGGTCAAGGAAGGATTGCGTAGACCCCAGTTCTGAACATGGGCACCATTGATATCCTTAGTGTAGGATATGTCTGCCGATAAAATGACACCATTGTCCAAGCGATGATCACCACCTATATTGGTACGCCATACTTGGGGCCATTTGAAATCCGGGTCCACGATTTGGTAAAAGAAGAAATCCAATCCTTGTACCTGGTTACCCAACCAGACAAAAGGAAATCTACCTGTAAATATTCCACTTCCCCCACGAATTTGTGTAGTTTGATTTCCTTTAACATCCCAATTGAACCCCACCCTTGGAGAAATCAGAAAGTCATTATTTGGTAAGGTCTCTGAATCCAAAGTGGTCTCCTGATCGGTCTGTGGATTAAAATATACAATAGACGGGTCAAACGTAAAGGGTTTACGGGCAATGTTCTCCCGAATCTTATCTTCAGTATCAAAGTACAGTGGTTTGTCAAAGCGTACTCCATAGGTAAGCTTGAAGTCTGTTGTAACATTCCATTCGTCCTGAAGATAAAAGGCCAACTGGCCCACATTTGTTTCAGCCAATGCCCATCCTCCATCATTACCAACTCCAGCAGCGTTACTATTTGTGAAAATAGCCTGGGCATTGGCCAAGGCAGCGGCCAATGTTCCGTCATTGGCATCAGTTAAAAAGGCGGCTAGATCTGGGTAAGCGGCAAAAGCACCTACTTCCTGATTAAAATCGCCGTCTTCATCAAAGCCATAGGCCCCAAGGTTAAAGGAATTATCGAATTGGAATTTCTCAAAAGAGAAACCGGCGGTCAATGTATGATTCCCCAAAAAGTAGTTGAAATTGTTCGTAACCTGAAAAACTTTCTGATCTAATCTATTATTTATGGAAAAAGGTTCATGACCCGTAATAATGTAATTACTGCCCGCCCCATCTTGTATTGTTATGGCAGGTGCCGGACTGGATAATGGATTCCTAAAATCATCAAAATGTGTATAGCCTACCTGCAGTTTGTTGGTAGCATTGTCACCAATAGTGGAATTCAGTTCCACTTGAACGGACTGAATATTATTGTTGATTTCGTATCCGGAATTTTCAAATTGAAGGGTTTGAAAGCTAGGACCCCGTATACCCAGGGCCGTCGGATGCGCAGGCTTTTCCTTGGCGGCATCCAAAAAATTATAGATTATGGCCAATCGATTTTTATCATTGATATTCCAGTCAAGTTTCAAAATACCTTTGGTAGATTCGGCACCGTATGTAAAACCTTGATACCTGCCAGTATCATAGCCTAATCCGGAAAGTGCGGATTGGACGGCTATCAAATCGGTTTCCAGTACCCGCGACTCGTTTATCGCTCCAGAACCGGTGTTGGGAATCCAACCATTGGAGCCTAAATCATCGCGCTCATCTCTTTCAAAATTGGCAAAAAAGAATAGTTTGTTCTTAACGATAGGTCCACCGATACTAAAACCATATTGATTTTGCTTAAGGTCTGGCTTTACCACATCCTCACCCTTAATTTTTCCACCGGTCAAACTTTCATTTCTGAAAAATCCATATACCGTACCATGAAATTCATTGGTTCCGCTTTTGGTTACCGCATTTATGGTAGCCCCTGTAAATCCAGACTGTGTTACATCATAAGGAGCCAGGGAAACCTGTATTTGATCAATGGCATCCAAAGAGATGGGTTGAGCGTCCGTTTGTCCACCAGGAGTAGGTGCATCCAGACCAAACGGATTATTGAAAATTGCCCCGTCCAGGGAAAAATTATTAAACTGGTCATTTCTTCCACCAAAAGAATTACCGGTAGAGGATGGTTCAAGTCTGGTGAAGTCCTGAGCAGATCTTGAAATAGTAGGAAGTTTGGTCAATTCCCTCCTACCTACGGAGGTTTCTGCACCTGTTCGGTCGCTTCCAAAAGTACTTCCACGATCAGAGATAACGATTACTTCGTCCAAAGCCTGGCTCTCCGAAGCCAGCTTTACATCTATGGTAAAGGTCTTACCCAAAGTTAGGTAAACATCATTTTGCACTTGATCTGTAAAGCCCACATAAGAAACTGTTACTTCATATGGGCCGCCTACACGAAGGTTCAGCATTTTAAAAAGTCCGTCCTCATTGGTTATGGCCCCATATTTGGTGCCCGTTGGAGTGTGGACAGCTACAACATTAGCTCCCAACAGAGCTTGGTTTTGGTCATCGACCACCGTTCCACTGATATTGGAGGTGGTTACTTGTGCCGTCATGGAATATACCATTAAAAGCAGCACAATGCTTAAGTAAATGTTTCTTATCATCGCTGGAATTTGAGTTAGTACCGCAAAAATAAGGTAAAAAAAAAGAGCTATGCATGCACAGCTCTTTAAAGTTTTAATTTTTATTAAGATTATTTCTGCTCAGCTATAACTTCGAAAGGAAAGTCTACAACTACTTCACGGTGCAATCTTACCTGTGCATTATAGGGTCCCGTACGTTTTACGGTACCTCCCTGAATGGCAATGTACTTTTTATCTATTTCGTGACCTTCTTTTTGAAAAGCCGCAGCTAGGTCAACTGTTGTAATAGAACCAAAAAGCTTATCTCCTCCTCCTGTTTTAGCAGGTATTTTAAGTTCCAGCCCTTTTAATGCTTCTGCTGTCTTATTGGCAGCCTCTACGATGGACTTCTCCTTATGCGCCCGTTGCCTTAAGGTCTCTTCCAAAACCTTTTTGGCAGAGGCGGTTGCCATAGTGGCCAATCCATTGGGAATAAGGTAATTTCTACCGTAACCATTTTTTACACTTACCAAATCGTCCTTGAAACCCAAGTGTTCTACGTCTTGCTTTAATATAACTTCCATCTTCGGTCTCTTTTTATTTTAACAAATCTCCCACGTAAGGCATTAATGCCAAATGACGGGCACGCTTTACAGCTTGCGCCACCTTTCGTTGATATTTCAAAGAAGTACCGGTAAGCCTTCTAGGAAGTAATTTCCCTTGTTCGTTGACCAATTTCATCAAGAAATCCGGATCCTTATAATCAATATATTTAATACCGGATTTTTTGAACCTACAATACTTTTTCTTGGTATTGGTCTCAATGTTCAAAGGGGTTAAATACCGGATTTCCCCGTCTTTTTTGCCTTTTGCCTGTTGTTGTAATGTTGCCATGTTCTTTACACTTTAGCTTTTAACCTTGTTCTTCTTTTTTCTGCCCATTCAATGGCATGTTTGTCCAATCTCACCGTTAGGAAACGCATTATGCGCTCGTCCCTTCTAAATTCTTGCTCGTATGGGCCTATAGCTTCGCCCGGGGCGGTAAATTCGAACAAGTGGTAAAAGCCACTTTTTTTGTTTTGTATGGCATAGGCCAGTTTTTTGAGCCCCCAGTTTTCCTTGGAGACCATTTTGGCGCCATTCTTAATTAAGAAATCCTCAAATTTCTTAACTGTTTCCTCTATCTGCGTATCAGATAGAACGGGATTTAAAATGAAAACAGTTTCGTAATGGTTCATATGAATCTATATTTTTTAGGAGCGCAAAAATAAGAATATTTAGCACACTTCACAAGAAAACGAAAAAATCTTCGTTATAGACTAACAATCGTTAAAATTGAACTTAACCAAATCTTAAACTATGGTCATTGCCAATTACACAGGATTCCGTACAATGTTTACAACTTTTATTGTAGTTGAACGGGTTTTTTCAGTAATTTGTCGATGATTTAACCCCACAAATCAACCTTTATGAAATTAAGAAGCATTATTGTTGACGATTCGTCGATGCAGCGAATGGCAGTCGCCAAGCTAGTCAACAACCACCCAAATCTTGCAATGGTTGCCGAATATAGCAATGCGATAGAGGCAAAAAACGGTATTAAGAATAATGAAATCGACTTAATTTTTCTTGATGTTGAAATGCCTATCATCAATGGATTTGACCTACTCGAATCCCTAGAAAACAGTCCTCAAGTAATCTTGATTACCGGAAAACCGGATTATGCCCTAAAAGCCTTTGACTACGATGTTACGGATTATTTGCACAAACCCATTACTATGGCCCGTTTTGATGCTTCCGTAAGACGAGCGGTAGCCAAGTATGAGCAGATGCATAAGGTGAATGAGGATGAGGAGCACATTTTTGTGAAGAGCAACCTCAAAAAGAGAAAAGTTGTTCTTAACGATATTAAGTGGATAGAAGCATTGGGAGATTACATTAAATTGGTAACGGATGAGGCCAATATTGTAATTTTATCAACAATGAAATCCTTTGAAAAACAATTGCCCCAAGAAAAGTTTCTACGAATTCATAAATCCTATATTGTGAATTTGGAAAAAGTAGAAAAGTTCAACAGTAAAAATGTTGAAGTAAGTGGCCGATCTATTCCGTTAAGTCGAAATAAGAAAACGGAACTGGCAGAAGCATTGAGCAACGTCTAGCACTTCTACTATATTACAATATATGAAACCGTCGCTTCCTATAAGAAGTGGCGGTTTTGGTTTGTAACCAAAAATTAGTAAAACATTCCCAATAGGGTTTGTATCCTATTTGTACGTTAATATAATAGAGGCTCAATTCCCGGAGATTATGGCGATTGGTTAAATATGGTCCACATTGTAGATTACACGTACGCCCCTGTACTGCGAAATGGCATTGAACGAACTTTCTATTTTTTTGACATTGTCCTTGGTCCGTGATATTGCCCTATCCCTATTGATTTTTATCAAAACGTTTTTTAGATATTGATTTCGGATCCTGGCCACAGGCGGATATTCCGGCCCTAATACACTTTCGCCAAAAACATTCCTAAGAGATCTTGCAAACCATTCGGCCGCTTCATTCAGGATGTTGAAATTTTTGTGCTTAAACGTGATTCTGATTATTCTGTTTATAGGCGGGTATTTATACACTTGCCGTTCATAGATTTGTTCGGCGTACATACCCATGTAGTCATTCGTGGATACCTGTTTTAGGATTTGATGATAAGGATTATAGCTTTGAATTATGACTTTGCCCCTTTTCTTAGTGCGACCTGCCCTACCGGCAACTTGGGTCATAAGCTGAAACGCCCTTTCATGGGCCCTATAGTCCGGAAAATTAAGCAGTGAATCCGCATTCATGATTCCCACCAGGTTTACATTTCTAAAATCCAACCCCTTGGTCAGCATTTGAGTCCCAACAAGGATATCGATTTCCTGCTGTTCAAAAGCCGTGATTATTTTTTCATAACCATGCTTTCCCCTAGTGGTGTCCAAATCCATACGCGCAGTTTTGGCGTTGGGAAACAACTCTTGAAGTTCTTCCTGTATTTGTTCGGTTCCAAAACCCTTGGTATCCAGAGTAGGGCTACCACACGCTTGACACGTTTCCTGTAGCGCCATGTGATAACCACAATAATGACAGCGCAATTGCTTCCTATATTGATGATAGGTTAGGCTTACATCACAATTGGGGCATTGTGGTGAGTGTCCGCATGTGGTACATTCCACAATTGGGGCATAACCTCTTCTGTTTTGAAAAATGATAATCTGCTCATGGGTATCCAAGGTTTCGGTAATCTCTTCCAAAAGACGTTCCGAAAAATGTCCTTTCATTTTTCGTTTTCGTGTTTGCTCCTTTAAATCCACCAATTCAATATCGGGCATAAGAACATTGCCAAAACGTCTATTAATACTAGCATAACGATATTTACCGGTCTGTACATTGTAAAAACTTTCAATGCTAGGTGTTGCAGAACCCAAAAGGATATTAGCCCCATGAAGGTTTCCCAATACTATGGCCGTATCCCTAGCGTGATATCTCGGTGCCGGATCAAATTGCTTAAAGGAGCTTTCATGCTCTTCATCAACTATAATGAGGCCTAAGTTTGTATAGGGCAGAAACAAGGCGGACCTGGCACCGATTATAATTTGGGCCTTTGCTTCCATGGACAACACATTGTTCCAGACCTCTACCCGCTCGTTTAAGCTATATTTGGAATGATAAACCGACACTTTTTCACCAAAATAATCCCTTAACCTAGCTATTAGCTGTGTGGTAAGGGCAATTTCCGGCAAAAGATATAAGGCTTGTTTTCCTGAAAGAATACTTTGTTCTATCAGCTTTATGTAGACTTCGGTCTTGCCTGATGATGTTACGCCCTGTAACAAGCTAACTTTTTGTTCCTCAAAACTTTGCAAAATATCATCCAAGGCACTTTTTTGGATTGGGTTTAGCGATTTTATTTCTGCCTCCCCCTTGTTTCCTTCATAGACCACCCGATCCGTGCGTATAAAATACTCTTCCAAAACCCCTTTTTCTATTAAAGCCTTGATTACTGCTTTGGAACTGTTTCCGGCCTTTTCCAGGTCGGCAACTTTTACAGGTGCATTTTTGTTAGCCTGAAGCTGAAATAATGCAAGCACTACCTGACTTTGTTTGGGCGCCCGAGTAAGGGATGCCAGTAGCCCTTCCAGTTTTTCTTCTGAGAGATATTCGTCACCAAGTTTTACATAGCGAACCAATTTGGGCTTGTACTGCTCATAAACTTCTTCTTTTAGAAGGATGACGTTTTTCTTTAATAATCGGTTCAGGATAGGCAACGCATTTTTTCGATCTACTATAGCTGCCACCTCATTCGCCCTTAAAAAGGATTGATGTTGCAATGCTTCAAATACCAAAAACTCGTCATCCTTAAGATCATGCTCGTTTACTTGAACATCTTTATTTTTTAAAACCAATGTCTCGCTCTCCAACAAAAATGCACTGGGCAGGGCGGTCCTGAAAACCTCTCCTAACGTGCACATATAGTACTCTGCAATCCATTTCCAATGTTCTAACTGAATAGGGTTTACAAGAGGTCTTTCATCTAAAATTTCATGGATTTCCTTGGCCTCATAGGCTTCGGGAGGGGTGGTATGAACCTCATATACCAATGCGGTATATATTTTGGATTTCCCAAAAGGTACGGCGACCCGGATTCCCGGGGTCAGCCATTCAGCTTCGGCTCGGGAGATTCGATACGTAAAAAGTTTTTCTAAGGGAATCGGTAAAACTACATTGATAAAGTGCTGCATAGTTCCATCGCCTTCTATCCTTCAACCCTTATCCAAGTCTGGGTTCGGTATAAAAATGCCAAATAACCGCGCACCTTTAGTTCATCCCCATTTTTCGGGTTTAACCAAATTTTACACCTAAAGGTCATGCCCTGCTCGGGATCGAAGAGAGTCTTACCTTTCCACTCCCCATCTGTATTCTTCTTAAGGCTATCTATGATTTTCATTCCAACTATAGGCTTGTTCTTTCTTTCGCCATCACACTTTATGCAAACGGCATCCTCCTTGCCTTCTTCCAGAATCCTAATGATTTTCCCATGCATCAATCCATCCTTTTCATAAATATCAATAACGGCCTTGGGCTTTCCCGTTCTATCGTCAATGGTCTTCCATTTTCCGAAGACGCTTTGGGAGTTTGTCACACAGCTAAAAAACAAGCAAATACCTACCACAAAGAGTCTTCTAATTGCCATTCTTTCCATAGTTTTTTCTTAGGGAATTTAAAGAGGCGTTCAATTCAAAGCCAAGTAGCAATATATTGGAATTTAACCATATATATACCATTAAAATCAACAATCCACCTAAAGCTCCATATAATTCGTTATATCGGGCAAACTTTTCCACATAAACCCCAAATAAGTAGGAAGTTAGAATGAACAATAAGGTAGTCATAAGGGCTCCGGCCGAGAAAAAACGGGCTTTTTTTCCTTCTGTTGTACCAAAGTAATATAGCGTGGCAACGGTTAAGTAGGACAAAATAATAAAAAACAAAAATTTAGCGATCTGGACCCCCATAATATCGTCCTCTCCCAAAACGTAGCCTCCGGTCCTCGCAGCAAACTCGTTAAGATAGCCCAAAACATAAACCTCGAAATAGACAAATGCTACAAAACCCACGATTATCAGAATAGATAAGATCAAACCTACCATCAAGGCATACCCATATTGTCTAATAAAATTACGAGTAAGGTCTACATGATATGAATTTTCGAATCCTCCAAAAATGGCATTCACCCCATTGGCCATCAGAAAAATAGAAATCAAAAAAGCAGAGGACAACAGCCCGCCCCGTTTTTGATCCTTAATCTGTTGATAAATCTCCCCAAAGTACTCACCGGTTGCCGTGGGAAGGAACGATTCAAGAAAAGATAGAAACTCTGTATCAAAATCGGCATTTCCCAAACTGAGATAGGAAACCAAAAAAGGGACTAGCGTTACCATAAAAATCAAAAGGGGGAATAAGGCCATAAACAGACTAAATGCGATGGCGCTAGCACGGGTGGAAAGCGCTCCCTGAAAAATCCCGACAATGTACATTTCTATGAGATCGTAGGAAGAAAGCCCTTCAAAGCCCGGGAGCTTTATATGTTTTAAGAGGGTCGCCAATTTATTGATTATCGGAATCTTCTCGATTTTTTCTTCAATTTCCAACGACATCTAAACTGCTTTTAAGCTTAAATCCATATTATGGACCGAATGGGTCAACGCTCCCGAAGAAATGTAGTCGACCCCACATTCGGCATATTTACGAATGGTGCTTTCGTTTATGCCTCCGGAAGATTCGGTAAGGCAAGCATCTCCAATAGTAGCAACTGCCGTTCTCGTATCTTCATAATTAAAGTTGTCCAATAAAATTCGATACACTTCTGCGGATTCCAAAATTTGGTTTACTTCCTTCAAATTTCTGGCTTCCACAATGATTTTTAAATCTTTCCCCGTTTCTTTTAAATAGGCCTTGGTCTTTTGGATTGCCTGAGGAATACCACCGGCAAAATCAATATGGTTGTCCTTTAGCATAATCATATCATATAGGGCAAATCTGTGATTCTCGCCCCCTCCTATCTTTACAGCCCATTTTTCAAGGGCACGAATTCCAGGAGTAGTCTTTCGCGTATCCAAAATTTTGGTTTTTGTGCCTTCCAACAAATCGACATAAGATTTTGTTTTAGTGGCAATGGCACTCATACGTTGCATTGCATTGAGCACCAATCGTTCTGCCTTTAAAATATTTTGCGAACTTCCTGAAACATAAAATGCAATATCTCCATATTTTACTGCCGACCCGTCCTGTATTAAAACTTCTACTTCCATTTCCGTGTCCACAAGAGAAAAAACTTGTTTGGCAAAATCCACACCGGCCAAAATACCCGTGTCCTTTACTAAAAGTTTTGCTTTACCACTAGCTGAATCTGGAATACAGGCCAACGAACTATGGTCGCCATCGCCCACATCTTCTCGGATGGCATTCCGAATGATAATCTCCAACTCTTTTTGAAACTGTTCTTCTGAAATCATTAAGGAAAATTTGGTTCGGATAAAATTAGTGAAATGTTTTTTGGGTATTTTATTTAAATCCCAAAATGAATAAATGAGTTTTAAGTTATACTTTCAATCCTTAGCCATTACATTTGCAACGTGAAAATTAAAATGCTTGTCGTCGGGAAAACCGATAGTAAACCACTGTTCCAGCTAATTTCCGATTATGAAACTAGGTTGAAGCACTATATTAAATTTGAATTGGACATTGTTGCCGATGTTAAGAATGCTCAAAAGCTATCAGAGTCACAACAAAAGGACAAAGAAGGCGAGGCCATTCTAAAAAAACTAAGTTCCACGGATGTTTTGATTTTATTGGATGAAAAAGGGAAGGCCTACACTTCGGTCGAATTCTCCGAATTCCTGCAAAAAAAGATGAACTCCGGTATTAAACAATTGGTTTTTACCGTTGGTGGGCCTTATGGCTTTAGCGATGCACTCTATCAAAGAGCCCAAGGGAGTATTAGTCTTTCCAAAATGACATTTTCACATCAAATGGTACGTTTATTCTTTGTTGAGCAAATTTATCGTGCCTTTACGATTTTAAGGAACGAACCCTATCATCACAGATAAGTCCTTTAATACAGTACCCTAAATTTAATAGTATGTTCTACTTTCCGTAGCGCTTTCATCACATCTTTATTGTACTCCTTATCCAAATCGGTAATTACGTACCCCACCTCACTATCCGTAGAAAGATATTGCCCTACAATATTCATCTCATACTTGGCCAAAACTTCATTGATATGGGCCATGATACCCGGAATATTTTTATGTATGTGCAAAAAACGATGTGCATTGTTTTGTTTTGGCAAACGAATATTTGGGAAATTTACTGCATCCACACTATTACCCGAGTTGATGTAATCCATAATCTTGTTGGGTACAAAATCGGCGATATCACGTTGGGCCTCCTCCGTACTGCCCCCAACGTGAGGTGTAAGGATTACATTTGCAAGCCCCTGTAATTCAGTCTTGAATTCACCATTACTTCTGGGCTCCTCGGGATACACATCTACTGCAGCACCTGATAGCTTTCCACTTTTAAGTGCTTCGGTAAGTGCAGCAATATCAATAACAAATCCACGGGAAAGGTTAATTAGCATGGCCCCATCCCTCATCTGATTAATTTCCCGCTCACCTATGAAGTTTTTGTTCGCTTGATTGTCATCAATATGTACCGTAACTACATGGGAAACATTTAAAAGATCTTCCAGCGTTTCACATTTAACCGCATTGCCCAAAGCCAATTTATCCTCTATATCGTAATAGTACACACGCATACCAATGGCCTCGGCCAAAACGGACAATTGTTTTCCAATATTTCCGTACCCAACGATGCCCAAATTTTTTCCACGAACCTCCCGGGAATTTACAGCAGTCTTGTTCCATTGGCCTTGGTGTATCTCCGTACTACGTGGAAAAACATTCCGCATCAGCATAATAATTTCGCCAATGGCTAATTCCACCACTGAACGCGTATTGCTATAGGGTGCATTGAAGACAACTACGCCCTTCTTTTTGGCATAGTCTAATTCTATTTGCTTTGTCCCAATACAGAAAGCACCAACAACCAACAATTTATTGGCCGCATCCAGAACCCGTTTCGTAACCTGGGTCTTGGAACGGATTCCCAAAACATGGACGCCCTTTATCTTTTCTACCAATTCCTCCTCGCTAAGACTGTGTTTTACCAATTCTACGGAAAAACCATCTTCTGAAAGGTTATCGAAAGCTGCAGGATGAACATTCTCCAGCAATAGAATCTTGATGCGGTTTTTGGGATAGGATATATTCCTGGGTAAATCGTTTACAAATAAAAATTCGTCCAAATTAGGTGCAATATGATCGGCATTACTAGCCGCTTTCTCTCTGTGTACATTCTCCGTATATGCAAAGAATTTATGGGCTATTCCGGCCTCCCGCATTACATAATCGCTATATCCATCACCGATAACCTGTACCTCTCCATCCAGATCCAGTTCCTTTAGACATTCTATTTTTCCGTTATGGGAGGACAGCACGTTGGTTTCATCAAAACCGATGATACTTCCAGATTCGTCAAATTTGAAGGTATTGGCATATACCCGATCGGAAGGGATATTGTATTCCGCCACTATAGGATCTATAAATTCCTTAAAACCACAGGAAATTACATAAATATCGTCCGAAAACTTTTCAAAAAACTCTTTGTTCGATGCAATGGATTTAGAAATCTTTTGACGAAGTTCTACCACCAATCCATCCAAATCATCCTTTTTAGCATTTAGAAGCTTTATGCGACGTTCCAAGGACTCCGTAAAGGAAATATCCCCGTCTATTCCCAAATTGGTAATTTCCTGAATCTTATTAACGATTTCCTCCCGATCCGACCTTCCTTGCAAAGTCATTTCGGCAAGGACATCCAATGCCTCTACCCGTGTCAAGGTACTATCAAAATCGAAAACGTATTTTCGGCCCATTCGAAAACTTTTAAATAAATTAATGGGCAAAAATAAAGATTAATTTTGTCCTGTTGGGAAGAACCGGAAAATAAAACAAATTGCGCTTAGTTTTGTATAATTACAATATCGCATTCGCCTTCTAAAATACTACCTTTATTAAATTCTTAACCCATTCATAAAAACCAATCTAAGTCGTTTGGAACGATAGTTTTGGTTTATCAGCTTAATAAGAAAACCCAATACCTTTACTTACCAACTCTTTGTATTTGGCCTTATCAAAACGGTATAGGTAGGGCGCTTTATTTGCGGCACCGGTCAATTGCTTCTCCAAACGGATAAAAATTCCCAAACTCAACATTTTTCGTTGAAAATTGCTGCGTTCCAATTTTTTCCGCAGTAGGGCCTCATACAGTTTTTGAATATCTTGCATAGTGAATTTCTCGGGCAACAAAGAAAGGCCGATAGGCAAATAATTCAGTTGTATCCGAAGATGTTCCAAGGCTTTTTCAATAATTTGTCCGTGATCCAAGATCAATTCAGGTAAATCATCAAGAGCTTTCCACTCACATTTTTCACTGAGGAAGTCCGGTTGAGGACGGGTCTTTCCAATATTAGTGAGCGCAAAATAACCGGTTGTAATAAATCTACCCTGTATCCAACGGACAAAACTAGGGTTATCAATTTCCAATTCCCTAAGCATCTCTTGGGTTCGTTTTGCCTGTATAACTCCATTCATTTGCGAGCGCTCATTGCTTCCAAACGTATAAAACTGATTCAAAAAAATAGATTTTAAACCTGTTCGCTCCTCAAGGATGCGGTGAGCGGCCTGATCTATGTCCTCCTCTTTTAGAATAAACCCTCCTGGAAGGGACCAAACACCATTTTTCCATTGTAGCAACAAGGTCTTTAATTGTTGATTCTCATAACCTAAAATGACACAATCGATAGAATTTCCGGGAAGGCAATCATTTACCAATTGGGCAACGTGCTCTTTGAGTTTTAAATCCATGGGACAAATGTAAATTTTTATTGTGTCAAAATAGTACAATAATTCTTTTTTTAGTAATATTGTGTCATAATAACAAAATAAGAATAGAGATGAAAAAATTCCTCAAAATCCTGAAATATGCCTTGTTATCCATCATAGGTCTTCTGCTCATATCGGCATTAATCGTATACATCAACATGTCCAACTCATCAAAGAACAATATGGCTCTGTTAGGCGATGAAGCCCAGACACTAACGAAAAATGGTACTACTTTCCGGGATTTGAATAAAAATGGAAGATTGGATATCTATGAAAATCCTACTGCGAACCTGGAGGAGCGGGTAGACGATTTGGTTTCCCAAATGAACTTGGAAGAAAAAGCCGGTTCCATGTTCGTTACCATGATCGGCACTACTCCGGATGGTGAGCCCATGGAAACCCCTATTCTATCTACTGAACCACTAAATTTAATTATGTCCTTGGTGCTACCCTCAAATTCGGAGATGATTGCCAGAAAGAAAATGAACAGTTTTAATATTCTAGCATCATTGGATGCAGGTAAAATGGCCAAATACAATAATACCATTCAAAAAATGGCCGAGCGTACACGACTTGGTATTCCAATTACCATTGCAACCGACCCAAGACATGGTACTGAGAATAACCCGGGCGCTTCATTGTATACCCCCTCTTTTTCACAATGGCCAAGTTCCCTAGGATTGGCGGCGACTAGGGATACCCTATTGGTGAGGGAATTCGGTGATATTGCCCGGCAAGAATACAAGGCGGTAGGCATTAGAGTAGCATTGCATCCCATGGCCGATCTGGCTACGGAACCCCGTTGGGGAAGGTCCAACGGTACTTTTGGGGAAGATGCCCATTTGTCGGCGATAATGACCAAAGCTTATGTATTGGGATTTCAAGGTGATTCCCTGGACCAAAATAGCGTGGCCTGTATGACCAAACATTTCTCAGGGGGAGGTCCGCAAAAAGATGGAGAGGATCCGCATTTCCCTTATGGAAAGGAACAGGTGTACCCCGGTGATAATTTCGATTATCATATCATCCCCTTCACTGAAGGAGCCTTTAAAGCCAATACGGCCCAGATTATGCCATACTATGGAATTCCCGTAGACCAGACCAGCGAGAATGTGGCTTTTGGTTTTAACCGGGATATCATCACGGACCTGCTTAGAGATTCTTTAAACTTCCAAGGTGTGGTATGCACGGATTGGAACATCATTACCGATTCCAAATTGGGTGAGGGTCGCGCTTGGGGTGTGGAGGATTTAACCATAAAACAACGGGTAAAAAAAGTATTGGATGCGGGTTGTGACCAATTTGGAGGTGAGAACATACCTGAAGTAATAGTCGAATTGGTAAATGAAGGCCTTATACCGGAAAAACGATTGGACATATCTGTAAAACGCATTATGCTGGACAAGTTTCGTCTAGGGCTTTTTGACGATCCCTACGTAAATGAGAAAAAGGCAAGTGAAATTACCGGTAAAGCCGAATTTCGCAAAAGAGGACGTATTGCGCAAGGTAAGGCTACGGTTCTACTTAAGAATCAAGGATTGTTACCTTTAAAAGAGGGAACAAAAATATATGCCGAGGGTATGTTGACCCCTGAAGCTCTCAATACTTATGGAGCCTTGGTCAACAATCCGAACGATGCCGATATTATTCTCTCCCGGATACGAACCCCTTTTGATGAGCGTACTGAATACTTCCTTGAGAGCTTTTTTCACCAAGGTCGCTTGTACTATACGAACGAAGAGAAAAAGGAAATTCTAGATCTAATCTCCCAAAAACCATCTATAGTAGTGGCCAATTTGGAGCGCCCAGCTATATTAACGGAAATAGCGGAAGCCAGTAATGCCCTTTTGGCAGAATTCGGTACGAGTGATGAAGTCTTGGTCGATATTTTATTTGGGAAGAAAAGGCCTATGGGCAAACTTCCATTTGAACTGCCCTTGTCATGGGAGGCCGTAAAGAATCAAAAAGAAGATGTACCTTATGATTCCAAAAAACCGCTATATCCTTTTGGTCACGGTTTGAGCTATTGATTTTGGCCATATCTTTAGAAAGGACATCGGTTATTCATTTCCAAACGATTATCTATGGAATTTGACAGAACGGGGATTATACTTTTTACGATAAATTACGAAGAATGTGTACGTTTCTATAAGGACGTTCTCGGTTTACCAAAGCTTTTTGAAAAAGAAAAACTTACCTTTTTTGCATTTGGCGAATCCTATTTGCTAGTTGAAGTAGATGACGAATATGTAGGTCCGGAAAGTACGGATAACCGAGTAAAAACCTGTTTACGTATGAATGTTAAGAATGTCAAATCTTTGGTCGGGCGACTTGAAAAGGAAAATATTCAAGTGGACTATCAGGAGCATTCATGGGGCACTATTGCAAAATTCCATGACCCAGATGGCAATTTATGTGCATTCAAAGACTCCGAGAAGTTTGAACAACAAATTTTGGATTATAAAAATTGAGGCACCGTACGTCAATTCTTTGTTCCAATAATGTCCTTTATAAATTCAACTTCTTTTTGGGAATAGGGCGTGCCGTCTTGCCGTAAAATATCATGATGCCATATTTTAGGTTCTGATGTAAAGGTTGAATCCCAGCTCTTCCAGGGATAAATAGTATTACTTTTTCCTGAGACAAAACCCCAATTTATGGCCGCTATTTTGTTTTCCTTTAAAATGGGCATCACATTTTCAAAAGTATTTCCCGTTCCCCTTGCCACATATTCTGTACACAGAAGGGGCCTTTCATAGTTTTTCAATTGATCTATTTTTTTTTGAACGTTCCCCATATCACCATCATAAGCATGGAAAGACACCACATCCGAGTTTTCTATCATGTATCGATCTATGGCAGGCAAACTGTCCAAGTGACCCCAATGGTCAATATTTCCCCTCCAAATTCCGGTTGTCAAAGGCTGTTTTGGGTTTACCTCCCTGGTCCAGTGAAATACCTTTTTTAAAAGTGCCAAGGAGTAGTCATGCTTATTCTTCACTTCCAAAGAAGTTCGACCTGGTTGGCTGGCCACATTATCGGGCTCGTTGTATACATCCCAGACCAAGACCCTATCATCCGTTGCAAAATGCTTGGTTACGCCTTTTATGTAACCCTCTAGTTCCTTATGCCTTGTAGTATCCCCTAATATCTCCGCCCCAGGGGCCTGTACCCAACCTGAATTGTGAACATGGGGAACCGGTTCGGGCTGTTTGCCCAATTTAGGAACAGGGTGCCAAACATCATCCAAGAGTACAAACATCGTTTTAATCCCATATGAATCAGCGATTTTTAAGTAATCATCCAGTCGCTTCAAAAATCCTACGGAATCTTGTTCCCACAGTAAATTGTGTAGATATACTCTATGCAGGTTCATTCCCAAGTCTGCGGACCACTTCAACTCGCGATCAATAGTCTCGGGGTCAAAGGTGTCCTCTTGCCAAAATTCCAATTGGTTTATGGAAGTGCTTGGATTAAAATTGGTGCCGACCAACCAAGGTTGTTGGGCGTACCACGCCCAAGCTTTTTCTTTGGACCAGCGTTGGGCTATTTTTTGTTTTGTTGGCTCTGCTTTCGTTTCCTTCTTCTTCTCAGCACAGGACAAAATAAAAAGAGCTAATATGGCCAGGAGTATTCTTTTCATAATTCTAAAATTTTGTATAAATAATTCCGGTGACTATTGCGATACCGAAGCTTAATAGGGTACCTATCAAAATATACTCGGTAAGTTTTCGACTATTACTTTCCTTTAAGTCATTAAAACGAAAAACGGATTTTGCGGTTATCAGTAGGCCTATGACCTCCCATCGGCCTAGAATAATAAAAGCTAACACGAATAATCGCTCTATAATGCCAATATATTTCCCTGCACCAGGAAGGGATTTGTGATCCAGTTCAATCCTGTCCGACATTCCTTCCAGCAATTTGCCCATGATAATGGCCGCCGGATAGCTGACGAAAACTATGGCAGTGAGCAAGGCCCAGTCAATTTTTTCCAATAAAAAAATGGTTTGCCCGATTACATTTCCGGAGTAGGCACATATGTACAGAACTAGAATGTGCAATGCCTGATCCATAAAAAAAGGAATGCTCCTTAATTTAAAAAAGGGATTGGCGTACAACTTGGCCAGATCAATAAAATAATGGGATATAACAATGGCCAATACAAGTTTCCAGGATTGAAAATCCCATAATAATAGCATGGTAATTACAAAATGAACCAATACATGGAAATAAAGGTACTTGGAAGTCACTTTATTTACCTCCTTATGAATCACCCATCTATTGGGCTGCAATAAAAAATCCCCTATCAAATGGGCCAACACCAATTTTATAAAAAGAATCATGATCGTAACTCCTTTACAGTTTGGGCATAGTATTCCAAAAGTTCATACACCAAATCCAATCTGGCCCTTTTTTGGCGTTGGCTTACCGCAGATTGTTGAATTTTAAGTTGCTTGGCAATCTCTTGCTGTGAAGTTTGCGGGTTTTGCAAGGCCAAAGCCACGATTTCTGCCGAAACCGTACTCCAATCATCCATGAAATCCAAAGCTAGTTTCAGCATTAAGTTCAACGTACGGTCGTAAAATTCATGGCCAGTAGCAATAGTTAAATTGGTTTTGTCTTCCTTAAGGGATTCGAAAGTCCTGCCCGAGCGTTGATATGCTGGACCATTGGATTCACTTACTCGATTACTGGCATACGTTTCGGTACCCAAACCTATACCCATACGAACATCAAGGTTCTTTATAGCTTTAATCAATGCCTTTATGTGTATGGATATTTCCAGCGCCCGTTCTTCTGGAACCCTTAACTGAAACTCATCACCCCTGTAGATTTCCCAGTCATAGGGAGACTTGCCCAACTGTAATAGATAGTCTTTTAGAACACCCATCCACTCCGAGGCCTCATGCTCTTCCGAGTTTATGATGTCTCCTGTGATTATTGCAATCATATCTATATAAGCTAAAATGCTAATATATGAAAATATAAGTAAATTTGCTAATATTTAAAAATATAAGTGAAAAAGCTTATATTAAAGTGTTATAAGCGATATCGATTATATCAGAACCACCGCCGCACATCAATACAATACCGACTATACGCCTTACCAAAAATCTTGAGCAACGCTTGCTCCTCAGGTATGATTTGAAATCGGTTCATATAAGCTACAAATCCAGCAGCGACCAAAGTATTAAAAGCATTACCCAAAAGTAGGCCCAAAGCCAAGAGCAATAACAACATAGCCAAATACATTGGGTTTCTAGAATATTTGTAGAGTCCGGTCACCACCAAGGCAGAGGCCTTTTCAGGATTTGAGGGATCCACAGTGGTCCTTGCGCGATAAAACTGGAATATGGCCAAAACCGTAATAATGATAGCCATACCCAATAGGAAACTTATCAAGTACTCACGTCCAAAAAAATCAAAAGAACCAAAGGTCAGAAATTTGGTCACCAAATACATTAACAGTCCAAAGGATAAAAAGACAAGAACAGGAGGCACTTTCAACTTCACAACAAATAATTTTCAGATGGCTAAAATTAGTATTTTTGAACTTATGCGAATAGTATTTGCCACACATAATCCAAATAAAATAAGAGAAGTACTTCATTTACTGCCAAAACATATTGACCTATTGTCCCTCACCGACATAGGTTGTGTTGAAGAAATCCCGGAAACAGGACAGACCCTTGAGGAAAACGCCCTATTAAAAGCACAATATGTTGTTAGTAATTACGGATACCCATGTTTTGCGGACGATACAGGACTCATTGTAGATGCCTTGGACGGAGCCCCAGGGGTATACTCCGCCCGATATGCCGGAACAAATAAAAATTCCGATGCAAATATGGCCAAGCTTCTTTCGGAAATGGAGAAAAAATCAAACCGCTCGGCACGGTTCAAAACCGTTATTGCCTTATTCCTGGAAGGAAAACAAAAACTATTTACCGGAAAAGTAGAAGGTGAAATTATACATAAAAAAAAAGGCGGACAAGGTTTCGGCTATGACCCCATTTTCAAACCCCTAAATTTTGACAAAACCTTTGCAGAGCTGCCGCTCTCTTTAAAAAACCAAATTGGACATAGAGGAAAAGCCGTAAGAGAATTAATAGAATATCTAAAAAATACCAAGATATCGTCAAAGTAGAAGAAGTAGTTAAAAAAAGTCCAAGGCCTTCCAAAACTAGAGCCATCTTACAGAACCCAAAACAATATTTCTTCATCAAAAGCGATGTAATTCCCATATTAATAAATAGCTGTATCTTTGCCGCTTAATTAACGCCGCCGGTATGGCAGGTGTTGCGCTGAGTCCAATGGGTTATACACGATAATCGCTCTATGCAACACACATATTTGCGATTAAGTAAAACACATTATGACAACATTTGAAGCATTGGGGCTAGAACAGTCCCTATTAAATGCGGTTTCCGATATGGGTTTTGAGACCCCTTCGGAAGTACAGGAAAAAGCAATCCCTATTTTATTGGAAGGAGAAACCGATTTGGTAGCTCTGGCCCAGACGGGAACAGGAAAGACAGCAGCATTCGGATTTCCCCTGATACAAAAAATCGACAAGGAAAGTAGAACTACCCAAGGACTTATCCTATCCCCTACCCGAGAACTCTGTTTGCAAATAACCAATGAAATGCAATCGTATTCCAAATACGAAAAAAGCATAAACACGGTTGCCATCTACGGAGGAGCGAGCATTACTGATCAGGCCCGACAAATTAAGCGGGGGGCGCAGATTGTAGTGGCAACGCCAGGAAGAATGAAAGATATGATTGGCCGTGGTCTGGTGGACATTTCAAAAATTGATTATTGTATTCTGGACGAAGCGGATGAAATGCTCAATATGGGCTTTTATGAGGATATTAAGGATATCCTTTCCAATACGCCTAAAGAAAAATCCACATGGCTGTTTTCCGCAACCATGCCAAGAGAAGTGGCCCACATTGCCAAAAAGTTCATGCACCATCCACAGGAAATAACTGTTGGCGCCAAGAATTCCGGAGTGGATACCGTACAGCACGAATTCTATGTAGTTGGCGGAAGAGACCGTTACCCTGCCTTAAAACGATTGGCGGATGCCAATCCCGATATATTTTCGGTTGTTTTTTGTAGAACCAAAAGAGATACCCAGAAAGTAGCCGAAAAATTAATCGAGGACGGCTACAATGCAGGAGCGTTGCATGGTGACCTTAGTCAAAATCAACGTGACTTGGTGATGAACGCCTTTCGCAAAAAACAGATACAAATGCTAGTGGCAACGGACGTCGCTGCAAGAGGTATAGATGTTGATGATATTACCCATGTAATCAATTACCAACTTCCCGACGAAATTGAAACTTACACGCACCGAAGTGGGAGAACCGGGAGAGCTGGAAAATCAGGGGTTTCTATGGTAATTATTACCCGCAGTGAAATGCGTAAGATAAACGCCATCGAGAAAAAGATAAAGCAGCAGTTCATTTCCAAAAAAATACCTACAGGTATGGAAATCTGTGAAATACAACTATACCATTTGGCCAGTAAGATTAAAAATACGGAGATAAACAAGGATGTAGAAAACTATCTCCCTGCAATATATGATGTCCTTAACGGCATTGATCGGGAAGAGCTCATCAAAAAAATAGTCTCTGTAGAATTCACGCGCTTTTCCAATTATTATAATAAGACCAAAGACCTGAATTCATCCGATTCAGGGGAAAGAAGGGGAGGTAAGGATAAGAATGCTTCCTTTTCCTCAAATGGATCTGTTCGTTATTTCATAAATGTCGGCGAAAGAGATGGATACGATTGGATGTCCTTAAAAGATTTTTTACGCGATACTGTTGGTCTGGATAAAGAAGATGTATACAAGGTAGATGTAAAGGAAAGTTTTTCCTTTTTCAATACCGATACCGGTGTGTCCGAAAAAGTATTGTCCACCTTTACCGATTTTAAGGTAGACGGACGATTCGTGAACGTAGAAGTTTCCAACAACCCTGGAGGTGGTCGTGGCAATCGAGGCGGCAAGGACAAAGGTCGTAGAAGGGATAGGGACCGCGGACGTGGTAAAAGAAGAGATCGCGGTCAAGGCCAGGCCACGTATTCGGGCAAAAGAAGGAGTAAAAAGAGAAAAAGTGATTTCTTTTAGTTAATTGTATATTAAAAAATACGCCTAGGCGTATTTTTTTGTTTTGTTTCGTAGATTTATTTTGGAATTTTAAGGTTAATGCGGAAATATCAAATATTTATCTTCTTTGTCTTTTTAAGCCTTATGGGGATTTCCCAACAAGAGGAGGAACAGTTAGAAGATGGTAAAATATCCGCAACGGTCATTAATGCACAGACCAGTGTTCCTATGGAAAGTGTGCATGTAGTTAACCTTAACCAAGTTCGGGGTACCATAACCAATGAAAATGGGCAATTTTCCATTACTGCTGCGGTTAACGATACCCTGTATTTCTCTTTTTTGGGTTTTAAGTCACAGAAAATCCGGGTAACCAATGACATGTTCAAGTTCAAGGACACCAAAATTGCGCTTACGGAGTTGGCCTATGCATTGGAGGAGGTAATTGTTACACCTTACCAGCTCACGGGCTATCTGGAGATCGATGTGAAAAACCTTCCTATAAACAATGCGTATCAATATAGTATTTCAGGACTTTCCGTTAGCTACGAAGCGGGCAATAAAAACCCTAGCGCCGTTACCAAGGTATTAGGAGCCATATTAAATCCTGCCGATTTACTTCGAAACCTCTTTGGCAAAAAGCCCAACCAGATGCGAAAATTGCGGAAGATGAAGGAAGACGATGAAATACGGAATCTTTTGGCCTCCAAATTCGATAGGGAAACGTTGAGGGAATTCCTGCAATTGGAGAAGGTAGATATAGAGGATATCCTTAATAGTTGCAATTATTCCAAATCTTTTATAAGGACTGCAAACGATCTTCAGATACTAGATGCCATAAGCAGCTGTTACGAGGAATTTAAGGTCCTGAACAGAAAAAAATAATTTTTTTGATTTCCCCACTGCATTTTATAGCTTTAGACAAAATAGATGCCCATGAGAAAACTGCTTATTGCTAGTATCGTGCTCCCCATTTTTTTTGCCTGTAAAAACGAAAAAAAAGAATCCCCTCAAGAGACTATCGTTATGAGAGATTCCCTCCCCGAACCCAGGAGTGAAAAGCCCTTTGTTTGGGAGAGTGCCAATATTTATTTTTTATTGACCGATCGCTTTAACAATGGAAATCCAAAAAACGATATCAATTTTGAAAGAACCGATTCTACGGGTACGTTAAGAGGTTTTATGGGCGGTGACCTTGAAGGAATTACCCAGAAAATTGAAGAAAATTATTTTTCCGAGTTGGGTATAAATGCCATCTGGTTTACCCCAGTAATCGAACAAATTCATGGTGCTACGGATGAAAGTACAGGTAACACCTATGGGTATCATGGGTATTGGGCAAAGGATTGGACCGCTCTGGACCCTAATTTTGGGACAAAGGAAGATTTGGAAAATTTGGTCAAAACTGCACATAAGAAAGGTATTCGGGTCCTCATGGATGTTGTTTTGAACCACACAGGGCCGGTTACACCAAAGGATCCGGTTTGGCCCGAAGAATGGGTACGGACGGATCCCACCTGCGAATTTACTACGTATGAAAATACCACAGCTTGCACTTTAGTGGATAATTTACCCGATATACGAACAGAATCTAATGAACCGGTAGAACTTCCGGATGCCTTACTTGCAAAATGGAAAGAAGAAGGAAGATTGAGTCAGGAATTGGATGAATTACAATTGTTCTTTGAACGGACAGGATATCCCAGGGCTCCAAGATTCTACATTATAAAATGGCTTACGGATTACATACATGACCTGGGAATTGATGGATATAGAGTGGACACGGTGAAACATGTGAACGAAAGTGCTTGGGCCGATCTGTATAAAGAGGCTACGCATGCCTTTAATACTTGGAAGAAAAAACATCCGGATGATATTCTAGATGATGCCCCTTTTTATATGGTAGGTGAAGTTTACAACTATGGTATTTCGGGCGGAAGGGAGTTCGATTTTGGCGATAGGAAAGTGGACTTTTTTAACTATGGTTTTAAAAGTCTTATCAACTTTGAATTAAAAAAGGATGCCCTACAAGACTACGAAACAATTTTTAAAAAGTATAGCAGCCTCTTACATACCAAACTAAAGAATAAGAGCGTGGTAAATTACCTTACCTCGCACGATGATGGGGAACCGTATGACATGGAAAGGAAAGACCCCATTAGGGCGGCCAACGTACTTTTGCTTACTCCAGGCGCATCTCAAGTATATTATGGAGACGAAACTGCAAGAAGTCTTGTCATTGATGGAAGTGTGGGGGACGCTACCTTACGTTCATTTATGAACTGGGAAGAATTGGATAGTCTATCCACAACCCGAAACACTCTGGTTCATTGGCAAAAATTAGGGAAATTTAGACGAGATCATCCGGCAATTGGAGCGGGAAAACACAAAAGATTGGGCAAAAAACCATATGTTTTTAGCAGGACCTACATGGAAGGGGAATTCAAGGACAAGGTGGTAATAGGTTTGGATCTTCCCAAAGGGAAAAAATCGCTTTGGGTCAAAGGTTTCTTTGGCGATGGCACCAAACTTTACGACACCTATTCCGAAACAGAAGTTGAGGTACGGAATGGCAAAGTGCTTTTGGAAAATGACAATACTATTGCACTGCTCGAATTGGCAAACAATTAGGTGGAGTAGTCTTTTCCATTTATCCAAAAAAGAACCAAGTTGCTTAACTTATTTGCTAAAGTGCCTTTTCAGTCAATAAGTAACAAATGGACTATACGGGAACCGTTATAATTTTTGAATAAGGATTCGAAAATTTCTGCGGTGTCTCCTATTTCCAGAAAAGTTCAACTTCTGGAATGAAGGGCAATTCTATTGTTTTCAGTATCCTCTACAAGGGCCATAAAGCCATGACCGTCTCCTATTTCAGTTTTCGCCTTTAAAATTGTACCGCCTACCCCCTCTACCCTAGCGAGTTCTATATCAACATCTTTGCTCGAAAAATAAATCAAAGGGCCATGGGTAGGGCTGGCATTATACATTTCATGCTGGACCAAAGAACCTGTTGCACCAGGCTTGTTAGGTGCATTCGGAAACCATCCCATTATAAAACCATCCAGGTCATGGACGGAAATTGTGATATCAAAGACCGCCTCATAGAATTTCTTGGCCCGTTCCATGTTGGTCACCGGTATTTCAAACCACCCTACCATATTGTAATCCATACCTCTTATTTTTCCAGATTTGACTTCAGGGTAGCAAGCCCCTCTTCAAAATCCTTTCCTACCATTTTGTCCATACTCATAAATAACATCATGATACTCATTGGAAACTTGTTTTTACCAGTGAATCCCCAGGTAACTTTGGTTTGCCCATCTCCATCCTTAACCTCCATATAACAATCCGAGGTGGATTTCCATGGCTTTAAAAAACGTAATTCGGATTCTACTCGCTCACCTTCTACAATTTTGGTAATTTCCTGTTCTCCTTCCCCAACATCTTTATTACCGTTCCAATAACTCGTTGCTCCCACTTCTCCATCCGTTCCTGTGAATTTCTTCTCCATATTGGGGTCTTTCTTTGCCCATGGAGACCATTCATCCATCTTTTTCAATGATCTTAGGTATTCAAAAACTTCTCCTTTTGGTTTGGAAATATTGATTGATCTGGAAACATCATAGGTCTTTGGCGCCAAAAATGCCAATACTAAAAGTAATAAAATGATTCCCGCTAGAATGTACAGTACAATAGTCATTTGCTTAATTATTAGTTAGTTATTGGAACAATGTAAGAAAAAAATCAATTCTAGCTATGGTATCTTTTTAATATTTCCTCTACGCTTTTAATGGATTTTTTGGTCCAGTCCAACCGTTTTTCCAATTTTTCCTTTTCCGTCAATTGCCAGGAAAACTTTGATTTTCTTAACTTTTCGGTAAGGACTTGAAGCAATATCGCGGCGGATACCGAAACATTTAGGCTTTCGGTAAATCCGACCATAGGTATTTTTAAAAAACCATCTGCTGCCTGGACAACCTCATTGCTAAGTCCCTCCTTTTCGGTACCGAAGAATAGTGCGAGCTTAGTACTAATTTGGAAATTTTCCAATAAACAGGAATCTATATGTGGTGTCGTGGCAATAATTTGGTATCCGTCCTCCTTTAAACTCGCCAGGCAATCCTTGGAAACATCATAACGATGTACATCTACCCATTGCTGGGCTCCCATGGCAATATTCTTGTCCAATCGTTTTCCAAAACGATTTTCGATAACATGGGCCTCTTGTATCCCGAAAACCTCACAGCTACGAATTATTGCACTTGTATTGTGGAACTGAAATACGTCCTCAATGGCAACGGTTACAAATTTGGTGCGCTTTTCCAAAATTTCCAGGAATCGATTCTTGCGCTCAGGACTAATAAAACCCTCTAAATATGTCAAAAGTTTTGGGTCTGTCATATGTCGAATATAATAAAAACCTTATTTTTAAAATGATGAGGAAAAAAGTAGTCGTCCTGACCGGGGCAGGTGTAAGTGCTGAAAGCGGCATCAAAACATTCCGCGATGCCGATGGCCTATGGGAAGGACATGATGTTATGGAAGTGGCGTCCCCAAATGGCTTTGCCAGCAACCCGGAATTGGTACTGGATTTCTATAACCAAAGACGTAGACAACTTTTAGAAGTGTCCCCCAACCAGGCGCATATAGCACTGGCAAATTTAGAGGCACATTTTAAAACGACGATTATTACCCAGAATATAGACGATTTGCATGAAAGGGCGGGAAGCACTGATGTGGTTCATTTGCATGGAGAATTGTTTAAAGTACGAAGTACAGGAAATCAAAACCTGATTCTAGATTGGAAAAAGGATTTAAACTGGGGTGATGTTTGTGGGGATGGCCATCAATTGCGCCCCCATATCGTGTGGTTTGGGGAACAGGTGCCTATGATAGAAAAGGCCATCGAAATCACCCAAAATGCCGACGCATTGCTTATAATCGGAACTTCCATGCAAGTATATCCGGCAGCGGGGTTAATACAGTATGCTCCCAGCGGAATACCCATTTATTTCATCGATCCAAAGCCTAGCTTGGCCTCGAACAACTATGAAAATCTAGTAGTTTTAGCGGAAAAGGCTTCGGTAGGAGTGCCTATTGCGGTATCTCGTTTAATTGATAAAATAACCTAGTCTTTTTGGCCCATGCTACTATAGACTCCCGTTGCTCGTTGGTCAATCTGGCATTTTCATGGGTCCAGGTATATTCTTTTAACGGCATTTCGCCATTCTCTATCATCTCTATTACCTCCTCTAGTTTATGGTCCTTCTTTTTGACGGAATAACCATCCCAAGCAGAAAAATTCAAATGTTTTTTACCATCCTTCACATGGTTGGCCAACCAAAATGAAACCGGAGCTATGTTATTGTACCAAGGATATACGGTATTGTTACTATGGCAGTCATAGCAAGTTTCTTCCAATACAACCCTTAATTCTGTGGCCGGGTTGGTTTCGGCAAGAAAAATTTCGGTGTGATTTCCATTTGCCAAGTTCTTTTCTGGTCTAAAAAATTGAATGGCAATAAAAATCGCCAATAGTATTAAAGAAATTTTTTTTACTGTTTTCATGATTTTATATTTGAGGCAAGGTGAAAGTACAATTTTTGTGACCAAAACGGAATTATATCAATCTTTAAATTATGTGGATGCCACAAGAGAAAAACGTACCCAAATGGCTACACTTATTTCCGATGATCCGGATTTAATCCGTCCACTCCTCGAAATAATTTTTAAAGACGAGAATCCGATTTCCTGTAGAGGTTCTTGGGTATTGGAATTTACGCTCAAAAAGAGACTACATTACATTTATCCCCATCTCAACTTTTTAACTTCGAATATGAGTGGTGTCCGCTTGGACTCCTCGGTAAGGCCATTGGCCAAAATATGTGAATTCCTCGCAAAAGCCTACTTTTCAAAAACGAAAAACGAAGCGCAAAAAGCGCTACAGGAGAAGCATTTGGAAGCAATCGCCGCTGCTAGCTTTGATTGGCTCATAGGAGATTACAAAGTAGCCGCAAAGGCCTACTCAATGACTTCCTTGTTTTTACTAGGACGAAAATTTGATTGGGTACATCCTGAGTTAAAAATGGTGTTGGAGCAGAACTATGGGGAAGGCAGTGCGGCGTACAAGGCCCGAGCCAGAATGGTATTGGCCAAAATAAAATAGGAAGTCCCAAAAACTATTTCTTTAGAAAATGAACTTCCAAAATTCAACCCATCACAATTTAAAAGCATACACTTGGAAAGCTTAACTTATGGAGCATAAGCTTTTAAACTCCCTCGCTTATAAGTATCTTTGCAACTTGCTTTAACCCACCAATTTTAGAATACATGTCCTTGAATCCATTAAATGCAATTTCGCCCATAGACGGCAGGTATAGGGCCAAAACGGATGCTTTGGCCAACTTTTTTTCTGAAGAAGCCCTAATAAAGTATCGTGTTCGGGTAGAAATTGAATATTTTATTGCACTTTGTGAGATTCCTCTACCACAATTGCAATCGTTTGACCCTACAAAATTTGCTAGGCTCAGGGAAATCTATCAAAAATTTAACGCAGCACATGCGAACGATATTAAAGAGATAGAAAAAGTCACCAATCATGATGTAAAGGCTGTTGAATATTTCATCAAAAAAGAATTTGACGCGCTTGGATTGGAAAAATATAAGGAGTTCATCCATTTTGGTCTCACTTCCCAAGATATCAATAATACGGCCATTCCCTTATCCCTAAAGGAGGCTCTAAACGAAGTATATGTACCCCGGTACCTTGAGGTTTTTGAAAAGTTACAAGAACTGGCGAAAGAATGGAAGGCAATTCCAATGCTGGCCCGTACCCATGGGCAACCCGCCTCTCCTACCCGACTTGGAAAGGAGATAGCTGTTTATGTGGAACGATTAAAGGAACAGTTTAACCTTCTTAACGATATTCCCAGTGCTTCAAAATTTGGAGGAGCGACGGGAAATTATAACGCGCATAAGGTGGCATATCCAGATTTGGATTGGAAGCTATTCGGAAAGGAATTCGTTCAGGAAAAACTCGGACTACACCATTCCTTCCCCACCACACAAATAGAGCATTATGACCACATGGCCGCACTTTTTGATACTTTAAAACGAATCAATACCATTCTGTTGGATTTGGACCGGGATTTTTGGACGTATGTTTCCATGGACTACTTCAAACAGAAAATTAAGGCCGGGGAAGTTGGATCTTCAGCTATGCCCCATAAGGTAAATCCAATCGATTTTGAGAATTCAGAAGGCAACTTGGGCATTGCCAATGCTCTTTTTGAGCATCTGTCCGCAAAACTTCCCGTATCCAGATTACAGCGCGATTTAACGGACAGTACCGTTCTTAGAAACATTGGAGTGCCTTTTGCCCATACCGTCTTGGCTTTTCAATCCACTTTAAAGGGGTTGAACAAGTTACTGCTCAACGAGGACAAATTTAGGGAGGACCTAGAGAATAATTGGGCAGTTGTTGCGGAGGCCATTCAAACTATCTTGCGTCGAGAAGCCTATCCCAATCCCTATGAGGCGTTAAAAGGATTGACGCGGACCAATGAAAAAATCAATCAGGAATCCATTGCCAAATTCATAGATACGCTAGAAATCTCCAATGCCATTAAAGACGAATTAAAGGCCATTACCCCAAGTAATTATACAGGGATATAAAAAAATCTGCCCGCTTAAAACGGACAGATTTTGTGCAATAATAGTCTCCAAATAGGTGTCATCCTTCCTTATGAATCTCAACGGAATGTGGATATGGAATTTCAATACCTGCAGCATCAAGAGCCAATTTAGCGCCCTCATAAGTTGCGAAATATACATCCCAATAATCCTCTGGCTTGCAAAAAGGCCTAACTGCGAAATTGACAGAACTGTCCGCTAGTTCCATTACGTTTACCGAAGGGGCCGGTTCCGGCAACACCTTAGGGTTTGAGGTAAGCACTTCCATAAGAACCTCCTTGGTCTTTTTAATATCCTCGCCATAACCTACCCCAACAACGGTATCCACTCGAATCTTTCCTTCCTCGGTATAGTTAATGATGTTCCCATTGGCCATGGCCCCGTTAGGAACGATTGCTAGTTTGTTTTCTGGCGTAGTTAATTTTGTAGTGAAAATTTCTATTTCCTTTACCACCCCCAAAACACCTTGGGCCTCTATAAGATCGCCTATTCGGTATGGCTTAAATATCATAATCAGAACGCCCCCCGCAAAATTGGAAAGTGATCCTTGAAGTGCCAAACCTACCGCTAAACCGGCTGCTGCGATAACAGCAGCAAAGGTAGTAACATCGACACCAAGTGTAGAAATAACGATTATTATAAGCAGTACCTTCAATGCCCACAAAGCCATATTCAACAAAAAGCGTTGAAGGGACTCATCATAACTACTTTTGCTCATTACTTTACGGGCAGTACCAATAATCTTCTTGATAATCCAAGAACCGACAATGTAAATTAAAATAGCGCCCAATACTTTGGGGCCATATTCGATGACAAAGTCCATTCCCTTGTTCATCCAAACTTCAGCTTCTTCCATAATGGTATAATTTTAGTTAGTGTTAATAGTGCTCAATATAGCAATTTAGTCCTGAAAAGAAAACGCTTTTATTAACTACCAAATAGACTCAAGCCCGTACAAATAAAAACCGCTTTGGGAAATCCCAAAGCGGTTTTTATTCAGTGTTTTTAGTATTGATAATTAAATCAGTCTTTAAAAAAAGAGACGATATCTGCAAGGCCTTCGCCCCTGTAATCGGATTTTTCAAGAGCTTGTATAAACTGTACCAACTTCGCCGGATTCATATTTTTCCCCAAGATACGGACCAACATAAATCCTTTGTCATCACTATCCCCATAGATGACCACTTCATCAATGGCATCTTCGTCTCCAAGATACTGTACCGTACCCTTGCCATAACTCGTATTCACCTTCATTAATTCCGTGAACTTACCATTGCTGAGAATAGCCTTTACATTTGCCTTTTCCAAGGTGTAATCCGATGTGTTCTCAGGAGTCTTTTTGAATGCCAGAATATTCATCTTCCTCAAAGTTTCCAGTGCTTCCCGTTCCTCAGGGTTCAACTCCGCCTTTTCTACATTTAAAAGACTCACCGGAAGGTCTACTGATAAAAAATTAGGGTTATCCGCATTGTCCACATAATATTCCTGAAGGCTCTGATTGGACGAACAAGCAGCCAAACTCAAGAAAAGTGATAGTATAAAAATTGATTTTGTGATTTTCATATGTATTAGTTTAAATGGCCATAGCGTTGGCCTACGGTTCTTTGATATCTTTACTTATTACCTACTTTGTTCAATTCGTCCGGAAGATTCATTTTCTTGGTAAGGGCACTTACTTTGTTCAAATCAATATCACCTGTAAGTGACACCAAAATAGATTCAAATTTCCTGCCATCAATATTCATATGTGAATCATTGATTCCCTGGACAAACATTAACAGTTCATATACATGGTCATCATCCTTTCCATTTTTGATATAAAATTTCACATTGGCATCTTTATCCTTTACCCGCATCAATTCTTCCAGTGAGGAGGATTTTACATACTTTCCCATGGTTTTGTACATATCCTTTGAAACTCCTTTGTCCTCGGTAATAAAAACCTTTATGCCGTCCAGACCCCTGGCCACATCCAAAAAATCCTTGGCCTCCTGATCGCCATCGTCTATATCTATTGAACTTACAAGATTTATCAATCCCTTGTTGATGACCACGGACCCAACGTTGTCCATGTCCTCATACTTATCAAAAATCGATTGGGAAAAGCCTAACAAGGGCGCTACGGTCATTAAAAATACTACAACTACTTTTTTCATGATGATTGTTTTGATTGATGAATGATTCTATTAATTTCCTTTTTTTCCCGCCTTGTTCAATTCCTCGGGAAGGTTCATTTTATTGGTAAGGGAACCTATTTTGTTAAGATCTATATCGCCAGTCAAGGATAACAGCACGGTTTCTATCTGTCGCCCATTGATGTCTACACCTTTCATTTCTTCCCGGTTCTTTATACCGGTAACGAACATTAAAAGTTCTCGAACATGGTCGTCATCCTTTCCCGGTCTTATATAAAATTTCACATTGGTATCCTTATCTTTTACACGCATCAGTTCTTCCATGGAAGCTGATTTCAAATATTTATCCACCGATGACTTCATATCTGCAGAAACGCTATTATCTTCCGTAATAAAGACCTTAAGGTTATTCAAACTTTTGGCGATATCCATAAATTCCTGCGCTTCCGGGTCATCTACCTCTACGTCAATTTTAGCCAAGAGATTAAACATACTCTTGTTTACCACTACAGCGCTAACGTTGTCCAAATCCTCATATTTATCAAATAGGGATTGGGAAAATCCAATTAAGGGCAAAGCCGCTATTAAACTTGTTATAATTAACTTTTTACTATTCATGATCCTAATTTTAATTGTTGTTGAAAATTTTTTGTTTTGTTTCTTCAAACTGATTTAAATAGGCCATTTTTTCGGTGCCACGACCAAAGTTTTCGGCCAAGAGGTTCAATGCCTTCCTGGTTTCCTCGTAGGCAAATTCCGCTTCTTTTTGTTCTTGGTAATTCCGATAGCGATCGGGGCCAAAATAGATGCCAAAGGCAAGAACTGCTACCGCCGCAACGGAAATCCACTTGTAATAGTTTTTTCTAGGTTTTAGTGGAACCTGTCTCGTAAACCGTTCTTTTTTGGCATTGGAAAAATACTGGAACAAAGGGGCATACTGTTCAAGATGTGGTGCCACCTTATCTCCTGAAAAATAGATTTTTAGGGCCTCTTCCTCAGCTACCGTAGTGGAAGCCTCAAAGTATTTTTCCAATAACTTTTCTATATTATCCAATTCCATAACTATGTTTTTGCATCAATTTTTCCCTTACTGTTTTCCTAGCCCTGGATAAGGCCACCCTTACCGTACTGGGTTTCATATCAAGCATTTCGGCAATTTCGTCATAATCATATTCTTCCACATCCCTTAGCTGTAATACCATTTTTTGTTGTTCCGGCAATTCTTCCATTATTTTCTGTACCCATGAAGCACTGTCCTTTGCCTCTACCTGTTTTTGCAAGGGGGTACTAGTTTCTCCATAATTGCTATGGACCAGCTTCAAATTCCCTGCTTGTCTTGACTTTAATCGATCTAAACAGAAATTTTTTGTCATTGTCATAGCAAAGGCCTCTACATTATTATAACTCCCGATCTTTTCATTCTTTGACCATAGTTTCAAAAGGATTTCCTGTGTAGCATCCTCGGCCTCCTCGGTAGAGACCAACAAGCGCTTGGCAAGCCTATAAAGCTTATCCTTAAATGGCATTACCACATTTAAAAACTCCGATTGTCGCATTTTGGTTCGGTTATTGCTAATACTAGGCCATAACGGGTTACAATAGCAAGACGAAGCACATCTAGTTTTGTTACAAAAAAAGTTTTTTTGCCCAATATGTAAGTAATTTGGGCAACCGTAAACTAAATAACTACGTATATTATTCGTAAACGTACAATATAAATCCAATATTCTTTGTTATAATCATTGGAATGATTATTGGACGGGAATTTGTTTTAAAATATAGCTATGAAAAGAATATGGTTCCTGCTTTGGGCAGTGCTATTTGTATTTGCCTCCTGTAAAAAAAGTGATGATAACATTGTCCCCGAAAATATGGGGGAACAGGTGGAACAACCTCCAGAAAGTTCCAAGTCCTTGGCAGATTATCCAGCCCAAAATTTCATGTGGCAAACCATGAACGTCTATTATTTTTGGCAAGACGACGTTCCCGATCTTGCGGATACTAAAATCGATGATTTAGAGGCCTATGTGGAGTTCCTATCCTCGGAGGCAAATCCTGCAGATTTTTTTTACAACATATGCAACAATCACGAGGCGGTTGTGGGTGAGGATGCGGCCATAGACCGTTTCTCCGTTGCCGTGGAGAATTACAAGAATTTGGTAAATAGCCTACAGGGCGTTTCAAGAAGCAACGGCCTGGAGTTTCAGCTGTACCTATTCCAGGGTAGTAATGATATATATGGAGTAGTCACCTACGTAGCCTTGGATTCCGATGCTTCTACCAAGGATATTAAAAGAGGTGATATATTTGTAGGGGTAAATGGTCAAAACTTGAATCTCAACAACTATCTAGACCTTTTGTTCGGCAGCGAGGATACCTATACATTAAATATGGCAGATCTTGTTGATAATACCATAACCGATAACGGCAAGGAAGTAACATTGACGAAAATCGAGAATTTTGCCGAAAATCCAATTCTGGTCTCTACGGTAATTGAGCAAGCGGGCAACAAAATTGGCTATATCATGTACAATTCGTTTTTAGCTGCTTATGACGAACAATTGAACAATGTTTTTGGGGATTTTAAGAGCCAAGGGGTCAACGAACTTGTTCTAGACTTAAGGTATAATGGTGGTGGACGTGTTACCTCGGCCATTCAAATTGCCAGTTCTATTTATGGTGCAAGGACCGATGAAGTATTTATACGACCGCGTTTCAATAGCAAATTGCAACCGGGCAACGGTCAACCAAACAATTTTACCGCCACCACTTTGGAAGGGACAGCTATCAACGAACTAAATCTTTCCAGGGTATTTATCATCACCACTGGTGGCACGGCCTCTGCTAGTGAATTGGTTATCAATGGACTAGAACCTTATGTTGATGTTGTACAAATAGGTACAACTACCGTAGGCAAAAACGAGTTTTCCAATACCTTTGTGGATGACCCCGAAAATGGAAATTTCTACGATCCCAATCGGGAAGAATTTATAAATCCGGATAACCAATGGGGCATTCAACCCTTATTGGGCAGAAATGAAAATGCCGATGGTTTTTCCGATTATACGGCCGGTCTACTCCCTGATTTTGAGCTACAAGAAGATATTGCCAATTTGGGAACTTTGGGAAACCCTTCGGAACCGCTCTTGGCATTGGCATTGAGCCGTATTTCCGGCGAGAGTGCCAAAATAAGTTTACAACCCGCATTTACAGCGGAAGTATTTTCAAATTCTATTTGGTATAAACCTACAAACAACAAAGCATTAATGGATGGCTTACTGGAGCCTTTCAACTAAGACCCCAATAAATAACTGTATGATACATAATGCCCGCCCCTTGAGCAAGAAACTTAAACTACTTCTTTTTTTACTAACAGCCTTTTCCGGCGTTTCCTGTAACAATGACGATGGTAGTGGAGGATTTGTACTCCCCAAAACCGCCAAGGCAGACCAGAGTTTGGTGGAAACCAATATTACGGTACAGAACTTTATGTGGAAGGCTATGAATTTTTGGTATTTCTGGCAGGCCGAAGTACCTAATTTGGCCGATGATGCCTTTGCCTTGGATGCCGAAGGTTCACAAATGTATACTGAGTTTTTGGCCTCAGAAGACAACCCGGCCGATTTTTTCGATCAGCAATTACTTTTTAATCAGGATCGATTCAGTTTCTGGGCCGAGGATTACGAGACATTGACCAAATCCCTTGCAGGTGTATCACGAAGTAACGGCTTGGAGTTCGGCTTAATCAGTTTTTCGGATAATGATGATATTTTTGGATATGTCCGCTACATAGTACCCAATTCCGATGCCGCTACCAAAGATATTAGTCGCGGAGAACTCTTTACCGGGGTAGATGGCCAGACATTGAACAATGACAATTACGTTGACCTATTATTTGGGGACAATAATACGTACACCCTCAATATGGCCGATATAGATGGTGATGTAGTTACCCCAAATGACAAGGAGGTTACTTTGACCAAACAGGAAAACCTTGCCGAAAACCCGGTTTTTCTAACCCGTTCCTTCGATATAAACGGGGAAAAAATCGGATACCTTATGTACAATGGTTTCACCAATGAATACGATGAGGACTTGAACAATGCCGTGGGCGAACTTAAATCTGCAGGTATTACCAATCTGGTGCTCGATTTACGCTATAATCCGGGAGGATCGGTAAATACAGCCCGTTTGCTTTCCAGTATGGTTTACGGCTCAAACACAAGTGATTTGTTTTTGAGAGCCCGGTACAACGATAGGCTACAGCCATTATTCAATGCCGAAGACCTGGAACGCAATTTTACGGATAAGTCAAGTGATGGCTCGGCGCTTAATAGGTTGAATTTGACCAAGGTCTATATACTGACCACAGGAAGTACGGCATCTGCCAGCGAATTGGTCATTAACGGACTTGCCCCATACGTAGATGTGATACAAATTGGCGAGACAACCCGGGGAAAGAATGAGTTTTCCGTGACCATGGTCGATGACCCGGATCATACGGGAGCACCCTATGTGTATACTCCTGAGCGTGAAAATAAAATAAATCCAAGTAACCGATGGGCCATACAGCCCCTTATTGGTAGAAACGAAAATGCCGATGGTTTTTCGGACTATACCGCCGGACTTGTTCCGAATATTGCATTACAGGAAGACCTGGCAAATTTAGGAATACTTGGTGATTTGGACGAGCCGCTGCTGGCGAGGGCCATTCAGGATATAACGGGGTCCACATCAAAACGAAGTTTTGCCGTGAAAATGCCGGCAAATGTGATGACCAGCTCCAAAATGTTCACTCCCATTAAGGATAATATGTATGTGGATGATGTTCCAAAATTGGATTTGTCCCTTTTGGAGTAGTTTTGGGCTTGTAATAACAAAAAACGGCTTGTTTTTAACAAGCCGTTTTTTGTTTCGCAATTTTAACTCGATACCCCAATCCTTCCCGGGATACTTCTAAAGTTAAAAATCAAAATCCCCGTTGAAATAGACCCCGGTAGGAATTATGGAAACCTCCTCGGAGGTCAATAACGAATTGTCTCCAAGGTCATAAACTTCCAAGGAGCCATTGCTCAAAAAGTCCTTGGCATCCACTCCGAACAATTTACCTTCGTTAATGCTCATGTCATAAAAGTTCAAATCGGTGATATCAGCTGTAGTAGGAAGTGCCGTATCGGTTACGTCCATGGAAAAGATACTGTTGGACATGTAATAATACAGACTATCGTCGTCCTGGGATAAAAAACCAGGATGTTCCGTTTGGGCAAAAGTGAGGGTAGTTTCCACCGTATTGGAAGTGGTATTTACCTTATCCAACTGTCCTGCGGTTTCATTCCCCGTCCATGAGGGGTTCCCCCCGGAAAGCACCCAAAGTTCATCGTTTACCAATTGCATGGAGTTGGGACGATCGGCTACGGTAATGGTCGTTGTTACGGCATTGGTAACTGCGTCGATTACAGAAATAATATTGTTTTGGCCAAATCCCCCCTGATGAGCTACATACAATACATCATCTTTTGCCAATATCTTTTCTGGACCTTCAGCTACGGCAATAGTGGATTCTACAGTGTTGTTGTCCAAGTTCAGCACCGCCACAAAATCGTCATCTGGGTTGGATCCGTCCCCCCAGTTGGTTACGTAACCCTTGCCGTTGGCAACTGCCATGTAACGGGGATTCAAAAAGTCGGTCTCGCCAGGTCCGCCGATTGTACCCACCGATTCAAAGGTATATCGGTCGACAACCTCAATTTTTTGGGAATTGTTCACCACAATATAGGCCATATCAGCATTAAAGGTTATGCTTTGTGCCGTATCTCCCCAGGCGTCCACTTCATTGACCTCTTTGAAGATACCATTCTGAACCAAGGATAAATCATCGTTAACAAATGATACAGAAGCATTTCCGGCTCCAAAATTCCCTTCATGCAGAACCAGAATCCCATTTTCAAAAGGGAAGGAATCATTGTCTGTAAGTGTTAGGGTCAGAGAATTTGCAGAACCGATAAAATCCGTCCCTCCATCCACGGCGGTCAAGGTTATGACAATCGCCTCACTGGATTCCACCTCATCATCATCGTTCAGTGTTAATTCCAGGGTCGTAGAGGTCTCACCAGTGGCAAGGGTAAGCGTTCCTGGTAAGGCTCCAAAGTCTTCACCGGAAGTTGCACTACCGGCAACTTCATAAGTCAATACCACATCGGCGTCAAAGGCCTCGGTAGATGTAAAGGTAAGAGTAATGGGGCCTTCCGCTTCGGAAAACGTATCTCCGGAAACCGAAATTCCCACTCCAGGTGCAAAAGGTGTATCGTTGTCATCATCACTACATGAGGTAAACAACAATCCGGCCATGGCTGTAATCATAAAGAATCTGCTTTTTTTCATCATCAAAAGTTTACTATTAATTGGGTTTGAATGTTTCTATTGGGCATCGGTCGTAAGGCGATGTTCTCGTAATAGGTATTGAAAAGATTGTTTACGGTACATCCTATGCTATATTGTAATTTTCCTTTGGTGTTAGGAGAATAGGTAATTCCTGCATTGGCAACTTGATAACTCTCCAACGAGCCTCCAATGATGGATACCTCGCCGGTATACAAATGCTGGTAGAAAACGCCAAAATGTGCAATGCTGTAGGCAAGGGAAGCATTGCCGCGATGAAAAGGAACATAAATGAGTTGCTCCTTGGTTTCCCGGTCTTCGGAAACGGTATACGCATAGTTGACCTTAAAATCAATTTGCTGTTTTTTGTGGATGGGGTACGTTACACCGAGTTCTCCCTCAAAACCATAGATTCGCACTTGATCCACATTGGTAGGAGACCACAGCCCTTGACTATTGGGAAGCCAACGAATCATATCCTCGGTACGGATATAATAGCTGTTGAGATTAAATGAAAATCCGCCAAATTGTAGGCGATGTCCCAAGTCAATTTGATAGGAACGTTCCGGAACAAGGTTCAAATTACCCCCAGGCTGCCAGTATAAGTCATTAAAAGTAGGCATCCTGAAGTTTCTGGATGCGTTAATTTGTAGACCATAATGGTCGTTAAGCTTATAGATACCATCCAGGGAGAAAACTATAGGATTGGAAAAATCCGAAGAAAAGTCCTGTCGTAGGCTAAGATTATAGGTCATTTTTTTTGATACGGCATGCTTTAATACAGCGGTGACGGAAGCATCATTACGTTCGGGATTGCCGAAACTACTACCCTTGCCCTTGAAATGGTTATATTCCAAAAAGGAGTTTAATCGGAAAGCTTTTGAAAGTTCTACGTCCAAAGAATAACGGGCCAATAAAGTAGTAACCCTCCCGTCGGAAAAAATATCGGAATCCCTATTCTCAAAAAACTTGAACTCCTCATGCAAATGGGCCAATTTTACTTTTGAAGTCGCCTTTTCCCCAAAACGCCCCCACTCTACCTGTGTACGGTAATGATTATCCTTGTAGCGACTTCTGCCAGGAGCGACCAGCGTACCGGAAAGATTGCGATCCCCAATAAAGCTTTGGTGATACAAGCGCAAAACTTGTTTGTCGGAAAGAATATAACCTGAGTTAAAGTTTAGGTTGATATTTTCAAATTCACCGTTGCGATTGCGGTCATCGGTCTCCAAATACCTATAATCGTTGTCCGACCCGGCATAATTGATTCCAAAACTAGTGGACCATTTACCGGTTCCAAAACTCTGGTTATAATTGGCATTTCGAGTGTCAAAACTGCCGTAGCCCACAAACACCTGCTGGTCAAAATGCTTTTCAAAACGCAAATTATTATTTAAATGTACACTGCCGCCTATAGCACCGGTACCAAACTGGACACTACCTCCACCACTACGGATGCCCACGGAGCTATAGTTGAACGGATTTATGGTATTGAAATCCACTTGACCGTTCATTTGGGAGTTGATGTTTATCCCGTTCCAGATAACAGCGGTATGTGAGGCATTGGTGCCCCTAAATGCCGGGGAGGATACCATACCCAATCCGTTTTCCTTAAAATAAATATTGGAATTGAAGGCCAGCAGCGAGGTTAGAAAAGTACCGTTCCGTTGTATGGTACTATCCTTTAGCTCGGTCACCTTATGTCCTTCGGCATAACGTCTTATTCGAGTATCGGATACGACCACTTCCTCCAGTTCCCAAATAGGTGTTTCCTGGGCGGAAAGTTGTCCCGAATAGGACAATGCGAATAGTAATAGTATGAATACCTGCTTTTTCAATTTTTAAACCTTTATCCCGAAAGTTTAATACGACTTGTTTGAATTTGGCAGGTCTCCTGACTTGCTTCAAGTTGTTTGGCCTTCCCATTTGCACTGATTTTTTTTCAATGCGAACAGTGGCTTTGAAGAAACAACATCCTCTTTTTAGAGGTGCCGGAATACATTCGGCAGAAGCTTACAGTTGCGGGAACAGTTCCAGATTTTCACTGGATTCCCTTTTAATCCTATGGTCTTAAAAACCATAAGAACCAAAATTCAGGACGAAAGTAAACATTTTGTTTAATCTTTTAGGCAAAAAATTAAATAATACTACTTTTGAGGTGAACAAAAAATGATCCCTTTTGAGAAATATAACCCTTGGTGTGCTCTTAATTTTTGTACTCGCCTGTAAACCAGAAAAGAAAGAAACACTCCAACAAACCCCTCCCTCGGAACAAATTAAAATATCCCATGCCAAAGGTTTTTCAATCGAGAAAAGCCCTTCGGGAATTACGACCATACACATAACCTCGCCCTGGCCCAATGCAGAAACATCATATACCTATGCCTTGGTTCCTAAAGAAATATTGGCGCAAACAACCTTGAACAGGGACGAATATGATGCCATAGTCGCCATACCGGTAGAACGAATCATAGTAACATCCACTACACATATTCCGGCATTGGAAGCCCTAGGTTCTACGAATAAGTTGGTAGGGTTTCCAAACACGGACTATATATCCTCCAAAAATACGAGAGAACGAATCGATATGGGCCTTGTTAAAGAACTCGGAAACAATGAGGACATTAATACGGAAATGGCCATTGCCTTGGATCCGGAGGTTATAATCGGGTTTGGAATCAACAATCAAAATAGGGCCTATGAAACGATACAAAGGTCAAATATCCCTGTAGTATACAATGGGGATTGGACCGAAGAAACACCTTTGGGAAAAGCGGAATGGATCAAGTTCTTCGCTCCTTTTTTTCAAAAGGAAGCCAAGGCCGATAGCCTATTTAGGGCCATTGAAAAATCCTATAATAGCACCAAAACCTTGGCTAAAGAGGCCAAGGACAGACCTACGGTAGTAACGGGAGGTCTCTACAAGGATGTTTGGTACGTAGCCGGCGGGAATAGTTGGATGGCCCAATTTTTGAAAGATGCCCGGACCAACTATCTTTGGTCGGATACCAAGGAGACCGGAAGCCTTTCCTTAAGTATTGAGAGTGTGTTGGAAAAGGCTGACAATGCAGACTTCTGGCTGAACCCTTCAATGATCACATCCTATGAAGAACTGAAACAAGCCAACCGACATTACGAACAATTTGGTGCCTATAAAAACCGAAATGTCTATTCCAATACGATTACCAAGGGAGATACCGGAGGACTCATATATTATGAACTGGCCCCTCAGCGGCCCGATTTGGTTTTAAAGGACCTTATCCATATTTTTCATCCGGAACTCCTACCCGATCACGAACTTTTCTTTTTTAAGCCCTTAGAGTAATTGAAACGGAACAATTCATATTACATTTCATTCTTGATATTGATTCTGGCATTGATGCTATGTTTTGGGCTTAATATCAGTTTGGGTTCTGTATCCATTCCGTTTTCGGCGACTGTAAAATCGCTTCTAGGTTATCCGGTTCAAAATGATTCATGGAATTATATTATATGGAATTATAGGGTACCCAAAGCTTTTACCGCACTTTTGGTAGGTAGTGGACTTTCCTTAAGCGGATTGTTAATGCAGACACTTTTTAGGAATCCTCTGGCCGGCCCTTTTGTCCTGGGAATTAGTTCCGGTGCAAGCTTGGGAGCGGCCCTGTTGATTATGGGCATTTCGCTTTTTCCGGGATTGATAGCCTTCGGATTCGTTAACGATGTCTCTTTGGCCATTGCTGCCAGTTTGGGAAGTTTCTTGGTGTTGCTTATTGTTATGGTCGTTGCTTTGCGCGTTAAGGATACCCTAGCCTTGTTGATTATAGGTTTAATGTTCGGTAGCATCACAGCCGCTATAGTGAGTGTGCTGTCCTATTTTTCCGATGCGGAAAAGCTACAGCAATATATCTATTGGTCCTTTGGAAGCGTTGGAAATTTATCGTGGGCCCAGTTACTACTTTTATTTGGAATACTATTGATTGGAATCATCTTGAGCATAGCATCCATCAAGTCCTTGAACGCTTTATTGTTAGGTGAAAAATATGCCCAAAGCCTCGGAATCAATATGAAGAAATCCCGATATAGTATCATTATAGCAGCGGGATTATTGGCTGGAGGGGTAACCGCTTTTGCCGGGCCCATTGCCTTTATAGGTCTGGCCGTCCCTCATTTAACCCGACAAATCTTTAATACTACGGATCACAAGGTCCTCCTTCCCGCGGTTCTGGTATATGGGGGCATCCTGATGTTATTATGTGATACCGTGGCCCAAGTGCCAAACTCTGCCAGCGTACTGCCTATTAATGCCATCACAAGTATTTTAGGGGCACCAGTGGTAATTTGGTTGTTGGTACGAAAACGAAAAATGATTTTTTGAGAGCAAAGTTTGAAATCATGCCTTAACGAAAATATAAGCTTATGACCTCCAACTTTTTACCTTTACAAAACAAATTGTAAATTATTAAATCCGAAGTACAACATAGCGGCCTGGAAATCGAAAACCTATCTATTGGTTATCCGAACAAAAAAAAGGATATCCAAATAGCCAAAGACATAAGTTTTAGTCTGAATCCAGGCGAGTTATGTGCCATTATCGGTGTAAATGGTATTGGGAAATCTACCTTATTACGGACTATAGGGAAAGTACAACCCAAATTATCCGGTGAAATCCTGATGAAAGGAAAGCCCTTGAATACCTACAAAACCTTGGAATTGGCCGCTATGGTAAGCATAGTGCTTACGGAGCCTATCGCTTCAAAAAATTTATCGGTTCTGGAGTTGGTGGCTTTGGGAAGGCAACCCTACACCAATTGGATCGGCAAATTGACCCAAAAGGACAAGTCCAAGATTTTGGAAGCCTTAAATGTGTTGGAATTGATCGAACTTCAACATAAAAAATGCTATGAACTTAGCGATGGCCAGTTGCAAAGGGCCTTGATTGCCCGTGCCTTGGCCCAGGAAACTACTTTGATGCTATTGGACGAGCCCACTTCCCATTTGGACCTTTATCATAAGGTGCAGATTTTAAAACTGTTAAAATCCATTGCCTATAAAACCCAGACCACTGTTTTGTTCACGAGCCACGAGATTGAAATGGCCATCCAGTTGTGTGATAAAATACTTATTCTGGGAAAAGATGAAAACCATTTCGGAGATCCCTGTGAACTTATCGAGCAAAAAGCGTTCGAGAAATTATTCCCTACGGATACGGTTACTTTTGACGCCCGGTCCGGTTCATTTCGCATAGAAAAGTAAGGTATTGTATATTCCCATTTTAGCCTTCAAACCTGTATCTTTACTTTTAAGAACGAACAAAGGAAATGAATGAATCTTTGATATATCTTCTAATCGGACTCTTGTGTATGGGGCTTGGATACTTCCTGGGCCATTACATCCAAAACCTAAAAACAAAATCCAACCAAAGTGCTTTAGAGGAGCGTGAGCAGCAGTTGCGCAACAATGTATCGGTTCTTGAAGGGAGATTGAACAATGTGGAGGAACTTCGTACACAACTTCAATCCGAAAAGGAGGCCTTGGGGAACCAGATTGTGCGCTATCAGGCCGATTTGGAAAACCTGCAAGCAAAAAACGCCGAGCAAAAGGAAGAAGTAGAAAAGTTACAGGAGAAGTTCACCAAAGAATTTGAAAATCTAGCCAACAAGATCTTGGATGAGAAGAGCTTAAAATTTACGGAACAGAATCAAAAAAATATCAAGACCATCCTTAATCCCTTACAGGAAAAAATTCAGCTCTTCGAGAAAAAGGTAGAGGAAAGTCAAAAAGAGAATATCAGTATACATTCCGCCTTAAAAGAGCAATTGTTGAACCTACAAAATCAAAACCTGAAGATTACCCAGGAGGCCGAGAACTTGACCAAGGCCTTGAAGGGCGATAGCAAAATGCAGGGCAATTGGGGCGAATTGGTCTTGGAGCGGGTATTGGAAAAATCGGGCCTGGAAAAGGACAGGGAATATTCGGTTCAACAAAGTTTTACTTTAAACGATGGGACCCGGGTATTGCCCGACGTAATTATTCATCTTCCCGATGGAAAAAAGATGGTCGTGGATTCTAAGGTATCACTCACCGACTATGAAAGATATATTAATGCCGAGGATGACCTACAGGAAAAGTTTCTCAAAGATCATATTAATTCCCTCAGAAAGCACGTAGACCAATTATCGGCCAAGAAATACGAAGATCTCTATGAGATGGAAAGCCCGGATTTTGTATTGATGTTCGTACCCATCGAACCTGCATTTGCCATTGCAATAAACCGGGATAACTCTTTGTACAACAAGGCTTTTGAACAAAATATTGTCATTGTTACACCTTCTACGCTTTTGGCCACGCTACGTACCATTGACAGTATGTGGAACAATGAAAAGCAACAACGCAATGCCATAGAAATTGCAAGACAGGCCGGAGCCCTATATGACAAGTTTGAAGGTTTCGTATCCGACCTGACCAAAGTGGGCAAAAAAATGGATGATGCCAAAACGGAGTATAAAGGCGCAATGAATAAGCTGGTAGAGGGCCGGGGCAACATTATCACCAGCATAGAACGACTAAAGAAAATGGGGGCCAAGGCCAAAAAGTCCATTCCGGAACCGATATTAAAACGTGCCCAAGAAGACGATTTTGAAGAACCGAAATTAGAATTGTAAACCAATCTTCCCTAAACCTGTGCCATGAAAAAAGCATTGTTCATTACCCTAGGTACCATAGTAGCACTTTTTTTGATTGTGTATGCCTTTATCTATTTCGTTCCTTATAGTCAAGGCTATCGCTCCGGCGAACTGATCAAGTTTAGCAATAAGGGCGTATTGGTCAAAACTTGGGAGGGAGAGATAAGTCAGGGGATATCAGGAGCCCAAATTTTTTCTTTTTCGGTATTGGATAAGGAAAAGGAAGTAATCCAACAATTGAAGGACTACCAAGGCAGGTATGTTAAAGTTACCTATGTTGAGCGTTTCGCGACTTTCTTTTGGTTGGGTGACACCAAATACTTTATTACGGAAGTCCAGGAAGAGCAATCCCCACATTTTAGAAAATGAGTGGAACTAGGTACTGCGAACTTGGACTTGAACTTGATTTTGAACTTTAAATATGGAATCATTTAAAACCGCCCATGAATCCCAAGTATCCATTACAGAGTTGATGCTCCCCTCCCACTCCAATTTTGGAGGTAAAATACACGGTGGTCATATTTTGAACCTTATGGACCAAATTGCCTTTGCCTGTGCCTCAAAGCATTCGCAAACCTATTGTGTCACCGCTTCAGTAAACCGGGTAGATTTTTTAAACCCGATCGAGGTCGGTGAACTGGTTACTTTAAAAGCTTCTATTAATTATACAGGTCGTACCTCTATGGTCGTAGGGGTTCGGGTAGAATCCGAGAACATAACCACCGGGGAGCGAAAGCATTGCAATTCTTCTTATTTTACTATGGTGGCCAAGGATGAAAATGGAAAAAGTACACCCATACCAGGATTGATTGTACAGGGTGAACAAGGGATTAGGCGTTTTGCCCGAAGCAAAATCCGTAAAGAAGAGGCTTTTCAGCGTGATACCCACTTTGATGAAGCCACATTTGACCCGAAGGAACACCTAGGTTTATTGGAACAAGAAAATGTTAAGATTGATCTGGGCTAATGCCTTTTGCAGCGGCCTGATCCAAGAACCACCTAAGATTCCCTGAAATTGGGCCTACCAAGCTTGCCGGATACCTTTCATAATTTCCTTCTTTTTGGATGACCTCCCGTACCTTTTCGGCTTTGCTTTCACCCGTGACCAAGAAAGCCACTTCCTTGGCAATATTGATTACCTGGCCTGTAATCGTAATCCGCTTTTGCCCAGATTCTGGATGTGTCGCCACTACACAGTGTTCTTTGACATCCCAAAGGCCGATTTCATGAGGGAATATAGAAGCGGTATGCCCATCATCGCCCATTCCTAAAATAATCAAATCAAATTGAGGAGTACCATCTACCCGATCCAAATTGATTTCCAAGAGATTGGCATAGCGAAAGGCTTCCCGGGGTGGTTCGGCCTCGCCCAAAATCCGATGGATATTTTCCTCGGGGACTTCAATTTTCGAAAAGAGATGTTCCACGGTCATTTTGTAATTGCTCTGGTCATCCTCGGGAGGAACACAACGTTCATCTCCCCAGTAAAAATGTATCTTGGACCAATCGATTTTGTCTGCAAAATCCGATGCTAGCACATCAAAAACCACTTTTGGCGTACTGCCACCGGATAGAGCCACATGAAAAATCTCCTTTCCCTGTACCAAATCTGAAAAGAACTTCGAAAACTCTTGAGCCACTTCGTTCTTATCCTTATAAATATTCGTTTTCATATAAAACTCTATTCAAGTGTCATACCCCTTTTCCACGAACCATCGACCAACCTAACAAATCACACAGAACCCTGGATCATCGGCCAAATTTTCGCTTGGATTGCGCCACATACCTACGCCATCAATAAGCTCGTCCGCATTGGTCGGCCCCCACACCCCGGCGGAATACCCATAAGTACGCACATCCTTGCCATTCTTCCAATAGTTTAAAATAGGGTCCACAAATTCCCAGGCAGCCTCTACCTCATCCGCACGTGCATATAAAGTAGCATCTCCCTGCATGGCATCCAGCAAAAGGCGTTCATAAGCTTCCATCACGTGGTTTTCCACCAGACTGGAATAGTAAAAATCCAAGTTGGCCCGTTCTACCTTAAACCCTTGTCCAGGAACTTTTACCCCAAATTTTATCAACATGCCCTCATCAGGCTGGATGCGGATAATTAATTTGTTGTCCTTGTTGAATGCCCCGGAATCTTTAAAAATTTGATGATGTGGTGTCTTAAAATGAATGACCACTTCAGTAACCTTGGTAGGCATTCGTTTGGCCGTTCGGACATAAAAAGGCACACCGGACCAACGCCAATTATCCACAAAAAATTTGATGGCGGCGTAGGTCTCTGTAGTGGACTCTGGATCCACCCCTTCCTCTTCTCGATACCCCTTTACTTTTTCTCCATCAACCTCGGATGCCACATATTGGGCACGTATGGTGTTATTGTAGAGGGTCTCCTCGTCCTTCATGATACGCAAGGATTTAAGAGCCTTTACCTTTTCATTTCTGATTTCCTCCGCATCCGAACCTATAGGCGGCTCCATAATGACCAGGGAAACGATTTGCAACAAATGGTTCTGGAACATATCGCGTAATGCGCCGGATTTATCATAATATCCACCCCTCTTTTCCACCCCTACAGTTTCCGCATTGGTTATTTCAACATGATTGATGTAATTCCGGTTCCACAAAGGTTCAAAGATGCTATTGGCAAAGCGGGTAACCAATAGGTTTTGTACGGTCTCCTTGCCCAAATAATGGTCAATACGATATATCTGGGATTCCTTAAAGTATTTTTGAAGACCCTTGTTCAAATTCTGTGCACTACTTAAATCGTAGCCAAAGGGTTTTTCTACAATCAGCCGTTTCCAACCTTGAGATTCATCATTCAGGCCCTGTTCCGTTAGGTTCTTGGACACAATCTCGTATAGACTTGGAGGGGTGGAGAGATAAAAGATATAGTTGTTATCCGTTTTGAATGCTACATTCAAATCCGCTATCCGTTTTGCTAGGGCACCATAGTCTGTATCATAATCGCTACCCAGATCTTCATAAAACAATTGGTCTGCGAATGCATTGATAAAATCTTCCCCTTGGTTCCCTATCCGGTCGGCAAGATATTTGCTTTCGGTCACCACTTTTTTACGAAAAGCGTCATCAGAAAGATTACTACGACTTACGCCCAAAACCACAAAATTTTTGGGGAGATGTTTTCCCTTATAAAGATTGAAAAGGGCAGGCACCAATTTTCGGGCAGTCAAGTCCCCTGAGGCCCCAAAAATTATAAGCATTTGATTTTCTGTTCTGTTCATGGTTTAAAGCTCCATTTGGTTTTATTCTTTTCAGGCATAGTCGGAATTAATAAGGAATGCTAACCTTTGGTATGGGATCAGATGTCCTTCTTCCTTACTTTCGTTATCCGTCTAAATATAACTATCCTTTGGGAGTTTCCAAGAAGAATGCAAACAAAACCGGATAATTTCATTTATTTTTGAGTACATCCGATTTTCGGATGGATTTTCTTTGTAAAACACCAACAACTATACAACTTCATGGAAGATAAATACGATTTTGGATTGATAGGCCTTGGCGTTATGGGCCGTAATTTTATTCTCAATGTGGCCGATAATGGATTTACCGCCTTCGGGAACGATTTGGATGAAGTAAAGGTAAATGCCCTCAAGGAGGAAGGGGGGGATTTGGCCAAGGTTAATGCCACCTCGGATGTAAAGACCTTTGTAGCAGGATTATCAACGCCCAGAAAGATTATGATGCTTGTCCCTGCCGGAAAAATCGTGGATGCCGTTATCGAGGGAGTGCTTCCACATTTGGATAAGGGCGATATCTTGATCGATGGCGGCAATTCCTTTTTTACGGACACGGACCGTCGGGAGGCCTATCTACAGGAAAAAGGCATTCACTTTTTCGGTGCCGGGGTTTCGGGAGGGGCCAAGGGTGCGCGACTGGGGCCCAGCATTATGCCCGGAGGCTCAAAGGAGGGTTATGCTCCCGTACAGCCCATTTTTGAGGCTGTTGCCGCCAAATACGAGGGAGAGCCCTGTGTGGCCTATCTGGGGCCGAAGTCGGCCGGGAACTATGTGAAAATGGTCCATAATGGTATCGAATACGGCCTAATGCAGCTGACTTCCGAAATCTATGATGTACTCAAAAAAGGGGGCGATTTCAACAATGATGAATTGCATACCACCTTTGCCCAATGGAACGCAGGCCGATTACAATCCTTTTTAGTAGAGATTACGTCAGAGATTTTTGAAAAGGAAGATGATTTGGGCGAAGGCCGACTTGTAGATCAGATACTGGACAAGGCCAAGCAGAAGGGAACCGGTAAATGGACCTCCCAAAATGCTATGGATTTGGGCATTCCCGTGCCCTCCATTGATATTGCCGTCAGTATGCGGGAAATCTCGGCCCTAAAGGACGAACGCATAAAGGCGGATGCCCTATATGATCGACCCACAGTCGAAAAAATGGACAAGGTAACCTTGGAACGGATGGCCGAGGAAGCCCTATATTTTTCCTTTATCGTTACCTATGCCCAGGGGTTACATCAATTGGCGGATGCTTCCCGAGAATACGGCTATGATCTGGATATCGCCACCATCGCCAAAATCTGGCGGGCCGGTTGCATTATCAGAGCTGGACTTTTGGCAGATATTACCCAAGCCTTTAAAACGGATACTAAGCTGCCCAATCTGTTGCTCTCCCCCACCTTTGTGGAGAAAGTGCAAAGCACTGTGGGTGCAGCCCGGGAATTGGTGGCCTATGCGGCTAAAAACGGGATTCCCGTTCCGGGGCTTTCCAATTCCCTTACCTATTTTGATGCCTATACGGCTACCCAGCTCCCCTTAAACCTCATCCAGGCGCAACGTGATTATTTTGGCTCACATACCTATGAGCGGTTGGACCGGGAAGGTATCTTTCATACGGAATGGGAAGGGTAAATGGAGGAAGAGGTATAAACTAAATCCTGATATACATTTAACTTAACTAATATGAGTCCCTTAAAACTAGCTTTTTGTGTATTGTTTTTAATGTGTTGGAATGGCAATTCTCAAAAGTATAAGGTTGATAACCGTACTCAAGAACAAAAAGAGCATCCCTATGATACAGAAGACATAGGGTTAGCTGATCTGATTGAAATGTTGAAATTTCAAGGAATAGAAATTAATAAATTCAAGCTTGGTAAATTTGACAGACGTTATATAATATATATACTTGCTGACGAATACTTGGACGGAAAAATGATTTCAACCGACACCTTATTAAATACTAGCAATACCTATGTCTATTTTGAATCAGAAGAACCGTTGTACCACTATATTGATCAAATAACCATAATGTCCAGAGACTTTCCTGAAGAGAAAAAAAGTCAACTAATGATCAAGACCTATGGATTTTCAACGACTAGGTCCATAGAGATGAAGAACACAGAAAAAGAAAATGTACTTTACTGGAGAAAATACTTGGATACAGAATGGGAGTTAAATAAAAAAATTCCGCTATTGATATATGCCTCCTCATGGTTGGATAAGCGATACAACGTCAGAAGGTTTTGTGGTGTTCAATATCTAAAGGAAAATGATGAGGACACGAATGAGCTCCTTAATTCATCTCCAAACTATGTAAAAATTTCATATTTCGTAACCGAATAGAAATGTTCAACCACGAAGTCTATCTAATGTTTGGCACTTCATTCTAACTCGCCGTTATTACTGAATTTAAAAAAAGGTAAATAGATCTGTACATGCAGTTTTTTATTTAAAAACCCCTCCAATCAAGACCTCCACTCTTCAAACTAGTGATATCAAAGTGTACTTGTAAAGAATAAAGTCGGAGTTAAACCTCATAGGGAATGAAAACAAATCGAGAAATAATTTGTCTCCCAGAAAAAGACGACGAAAAACGATTTGTAATCGGAAAGTCAGGTAAACGGAATTTACTTTGCGTGGGTATCAATCCAAATAGCGCTGATGGGGAAAGGCTTGACCCGACTTCCCGGAATGTAGAAAAAATTGCACTAAACAATGGTTATGATGGCTGGATTCTGGTCAATCTATATCCCAGACGCGCAAAAAAAGTATCCTTTTTGGAAAGAGAGCCGGACAAAAAATTATTTGGGCAAAATCTGAAGCTAATCCAATCGATTGTAAGCAAAAACCAATTCGGATTTGACCAAGTTTGGCTCGCTTGGGGAAATGACATTGATGCTTTGCATCAACCCTATTTAAAAGAAGGTGCATACCATTTATGTACAATGTTACAGAGATTTAATCTGGATTTTATTTCGGCAGGAACCAATATTTCCGGGCATCCCACGCATCCAAGTCCACAGGCGATGGCCCAAAAGTTTGGAAAAAAATCACAAGATGTGAGGCTTACGTCTTTTGATGTTAAGAGCTATGTGACGAGAATAAGACAGGCAACGAAAATCGATTCGGCGACTATGATTGAATAAATTCTTTATCCCACAATCTGGATAGCGCAATATTCCTATGGGGTTCCAATAGCTTTCGAAATAAGGCAAAAGATCCCTTATCTTCGTTATACTTATAGAAGATATGTAGATTCTCTTGGTAATGCTGGACATCAATAAGAAAAGTAAAAAACTATTGCAATGACTAAAAAAGTAGCCTTGGTCACAGGAGTCAGTCGAGAAATGGGGCTTGGGTTTGAAACGGCCAAACAACTTCTGGATGTCGACTTCAATGTAATACTATCCGCACGAAATCTGGACAAAGCAACAAAACTTGCAGCGCGAATTGGAGCAACGGGAAGACAATTGGATGTAACCAATGAACAATCCGTTAATCAATTGTCATCTGAAATCGAGCAAAAGTTTGGAAAGTTGGATGTACTCGTTAATAATGCCGGTGCATATTTTGACCAAGGAGGACAGGCGCTGGAAGCCGATATGCAGTTTGTCAAGGATGCTTTGGATACCAACCTTTTAGGTGCATGGAGGGTATCAAAGGCTTTCATCGGTTTACTGCAAAAATCCGATAACGGTCGGATAGTAAATGTTTCAAGTGGTGCGGGGTCATTTACCGACCCGATTTTCGGAATGCAAAATCACCAAGGAAATGTTCCGGTCTATGCTATTACAAAACTAGCCTTAAACGGATTGACCGCAAAGTTGGCCAGAGAACTTAAGGAAACCAAAATAAAGGTCAATTCGGTTTGCCCAGGCTTCGTAGCAACCTATCCGGGTACTGAGCAATGGGGAGCTAGACCGGTAAGTGAAGGAGCCAAATCTATAGTATGGGCCGCAACATTACCGGAAAGCGGACCCAGTGGTGGATTCTTTAGGGATGGTAAAAGATTGAATTGGTAATGAATATAAAAGGATTCTTTTAATTATCAAATAGATAAACAGATCGATATTGAGCATTTTACAATGGTCACAGGTCTAAATAAAGCCCTTAAGGCCAGCGCATTGGCAAAGCACTATTATGAATGTTTCCCAAGCTCTTCAAAAATAAGTATTCCTGAATGGATAAAGAATGCCAAGCAAATACAGACATAATATGAAATTACAACTTGCCGTAGTCCTGGGTTTAGTGACAGTTTTATTGGTTTCCTGTAGCCCTAATCGCGAAGGAAAGCATCTTTTTATTCTTTCCGGACAATCCAATATGGTGGGGCTACTTCCCGAGGAATCCTTTACCCCTATCATCGAGACCCAATTTGGAACGGATAACGTGATTATTGTAAAAGATGCCCATGGGGGGCAACCCATCCGACGGTGGTACAGGGATTGGAAACCTTTGAAAGGAAACGAGCCCATAGCACAACCTGATTTATACGATTCCCTTTGGACCAAAACAAATACCGCAATTCAAAAAGGGAAAATAGAAACCGTTACGTTTATCTGGATGCAGGGCGAACGGGATGCACGGGAAAAACTGGGGGATGTCTACGAAAGAAGCTTGATCGGATTATACGATCAGCTCTCCGCAGACTTAAAACGAAATGACCTCAACTTCATCATTGGGCGGTTAAGCGATTTTGATATGCAGAACGAAAGGTATCCGCATTGGACGCTTATACGGGATATTCAGGTAAAGGTCGCAGAATCCAATCCGCGTTTTGGATGGATAAACACGGATGACCTTAATGACGGCTACAATAAAAATGGAAAGAAGATTAAGAACGATCTCCATATGTCCTCCGATGGTTATACGGAAATGGGGAAACGTTTTGCGGAACAGGCTATTCTACTTATGAGAGATGCAAAGAATCCATAGGAAGAAAGGCAGGACACCAAAATATTATGGATTTCAAATCCGTACTTAACCGATAAATTATTTTGGTGAATGATTAATCTAAAAAATGAAGTTGTCTGTAATTAAGTTATTGGGTTATTTTGTTGACACTTAATAATGCCCTAGTAACCCAATAACTCGGCAACTTTTGAAAATTGTACTATTAATAGAAACTGAAAGCCTTGCGGCCGTGTGCATACTTGCCTTTTCCAGGTAAGGTTTCAAATAACTATTTTTCCAATGAAAGCTGCCGTCCGCCGAAATTATGGTCCACCTGAAGGTATCCTTATCGAAGATTTGGAAAAACCGGTACCCAAGGATAATGAAGTTTTGGTTCGTGTAAAGGCTACCACGGTCAATCGAACCGATTGCGCCAATCTTAGGGCAAAACCTTTTATTATGCGCTTTGTCCTAGGGTTTTTAAAACCAAAAAAAATCATCTTGGGAACCGACTTTGCAGGCGATGTCGTCGCGACTGGAAAAAACATAAAATACTTTCATATCGGCGATAGGGTCTTCGGATTTAACGACACAGGGGTACAATCACAGGCCGAATATCTAACCTTGGCGGAAAATGGCAGTCTCTTCTCCATACCGGATGCGATAAGCTACGAGCAGGCGGCCGCCAGTTTGGAAGGGGCACATTATGCTTATACGTTTGTACACAAGGTGAATATCCAATCGGGCCAACGAATTCTGATCAATGGGGCTACCGGGGCTATAGGCTCGGCACTTTTACAGTTTGTTAGGCAGTATGATGTTCACATAACCGCTACTTGCAATACTAGAAATATCGAACTGGTTGAATCCCTGGGGGCAGATAAGACCTATGATTATACCCAAGAAGATTTCACAAAGGATACTGAAAAGTATGACTTTGTATTTGATGCGGTTGGCAAAAGTACCTATGGAAAATGCAAGCCCTTGTTAAAGCGCGAAGGCGTTTACATTTCCTCGGAACTGGGATCTTATTCCCAAAATGTGTTTTTTGCGCTCCTGACTTCCATTGCCGGAAAGAAGAAGGTTATTTTCCCTATACCCTACCCTACACAAGAAACCATACCCTATATCATAGACCTTTTGAAAACAAAAAAGTTCAGTCCGGTCATAGACCGGGAATATTCCTTACATGAAATCGCGCAAGCCTACGAATACGTCCTTACCGGAGAGAAAACGGGCAACGTTATCATTACCCCTTAAAAAAAGTAAAAACTACAAAGCACCAAATATGCCTAAAACCCAATATCGGATTTATGTGGTGGAACTATCCAAAAGGGTCTTTACCGAAAATAGACGGTTTCGAGAGGCCAATCCGCAATTCAATGGAGTATTGGAATGCCTGTACGTGGGCATGACCAGTAAGACCCCAAAGGAACGTTTTGCACAGCATAAAACGGGATACATCAATAAAAAAGGGCATAAACTTTCCTCCAACATCGTCCAGAAATACGGAAGCTATCTCCGCCCTAGCCTATACAATCATATCAAGCCTATGGAGAGTCGCGCTGAAGCACTAAAAATGGAAAGGCTATTGGCCATGGAGTTGCGACGAAAACGATATGCGGTTTGGTTCAATTGATATAATGAATGGAGTATCTTTATTCCGGAAAACCTCATATTTAAAGATAAAAATCCATGAACAAAAAGACTTCCGAAGAACCCTTCGAAACCTTGGACCCACAGGATTGGGAAAAATCAAAGGCCCTAATGCATCAAATGGTAGATGACGCCTTTGACTACATTTCTAAGGTCAGGGAGCGAAAGATTTGGCAGGATATGCCACCTGAAACCTTAGAAAGTTTTACCGCTTCGGTACCCCAACAACCCAATGATGCCAAATCTGTCTACGAGGATTTTGTACAACATGTACTACCCTATAACATGGGGAACCTTCATCCAAGATTCTGGGCATGGTATATGGGCAATGGAACCATTTCCGGGATTATGGGCGACTTCTGGGCCTCTGTAATGAACCCAAACCTGGGTGGGGGAAATCATGCAGCGCACAAAGTGGAGGGGCAGGTCATCAATTGGATGAAAGAAATCATCGGGTTTCCCGAAACGGCCAGCGGACTTTTGGTCAGTGGAGGTTCCATGGCCAATTTTACGGGATTGGCCATTGCCCGTAATGCGAAATGCGGCTACGATATCCGAAAAGAAGGCCTACGACCAGAGGATTCTGGAAAATTGAGGGTATACGCCTCAACCGAAATCCATAGCTGTAACCAGAAAGCCTTGGAACTTTTGGGATTGGGAGCGGACAGTCTTCAAAAAATTCCGGTCAATGCGGATTACACCATCAATTTGAAGGCACTGGAGTTGCAAATACAAAAGGATCGAGAAATCGGTTTACGGCCTTTTTGTATTATTGGAACTCCGGGTACGGTTAACACGGGAGCTATTGATGACCTAAATCGTCTTGCCGATATCTGCGAGACCGAAAATCTTTGGTTTCATGTAGATGGGGCCATTGGAGCCATTGCCATGTTATCACCACAGGTAAAACCCCTACTATCAGGTATAGAACGGGCACATTCCGTAGCATTGGATTTGCATAAATGGTTGCATATGCCTTTTGAATCGGGTTGTGTTCTGGTAAAAGATCAGAAAATGCATAAGGATACCTTTTCCCTGATTCCTGAATATTTGGCCAAGAATACCCGAGGAATCGCTTCGGGCGATAACTGGTTCAGCGAATACGGCCTACAATTATCCCGACGGTTTCGGGCGCTAAAGGTATGGATGTCCCTTAAGGAACATGGTACAGAACGCTTTGGGCGAATGATTACCCGAAATGTGGAACAGGCCCATTATCTGGGTGCGCTTATAGATTCCAACGAAAATTTGGAACTCATTGCACCGATTGGATTGGACATCGTGTGTTTTCGATACAACCCTGGAGGATTATCCTTGGAGGCTTTGAATGCCATCAATAAGGAAATTAAACTACAGTTGGAAGAAAGGGCCATCGCCTTGCCCGGGTACACCACTCTCGAAAACAGCTATTGCATCCGGGTAGCCATTGCCAACCATCGTTCTACAAAAGAAGATTTTGACGAATTGGCAAGAAGTGTTTTGGAATTGGGAAAGGAACTTCACCACTCCTATTGACCCTTCAAAATGCGATACTATTTTTCAATTTAAATTTTTTGCTTACATTTGTTGTGTACTAGTTAACTAATACACTAGATAATGTTACAGTTGGAAAACCTGTTTTACCACTATCCAAAATCCAAGACAATTTTGGAAAATGCTTCATTGACCTTTACCGAGGGCAATATTTATGGACTGTTCGGGAAAAACGGCGAGGGTAAAAGTACCTTGATGAAAATCATGGCGGGGCTGTTGTTTCCAAAATCAGGCCAGTGTACTATTCTGGGTCAGCAAACGGCCAAAAGATTCGCGAGCAGTCTACAACATTTGTTTTTAGTCCCTGAGGATTTTGAATTGCCTAACTTGACCATTGGGACCTATGAGAAAATATATTCTCCCTTTTATCCAGCGTTTTCCAAAAATCAGTTTTATAAACTTATACAACAGTTTAAACTCTATCCCCATGAAAGAATTACAAGGCTCTCGTTCGGACAAAAGAAAAAAGTACTTATTGCCTTTGGTATAGCTACACAGACCAAACTACTGCTTTTGGATGAACCTACCAACGGACTCGATATCCCTTCAAAAAGCCAATTCAGAAAGATAATGGCATCCGCAGTAGACCAAGGGAGGAGTATTATCATCTCTACCCATCAGGTTCGGGATCTGCACAGTTTGATCAATCACGTTGTAATCTTGGACAGTTGCAAGGTAGTTTTTGACCATTCCCTTTCCGAAGTCTCTGAAAACCTTTGGTTTGGACGAGCTTCGGAAATGGCCCAAGAAGCTATCCTTTATACTGAAACTTCTTTTGGAGGCAAGGCAGTAATGAGGCGTTCAGATCGTCCCGAAACCGAGGTAGATCTCGAGTTGTTGTTCAATGCCGTCCTCAATAATCCCAAAGGTGTCCAACTAGCCCTAGAACAAACATATCATGGAGTTTAATATCAAAAGAATAGGCTATGCGATACGAAAGGATGTGACCATCCTAAGGAATGCCGGTATCACAGCCTTGGCCGTAGCAGGTGGTATTCTTTTTATTGGTCTGTTTTTTATGACCCGAGGGGACGATTATCTATCCGCTGATGAATTTATGGGTCTATTTGGCCTCTGTTTTATTGTCTTGGGAGTGTTTTTCTGTTTTGCGGTTCTTAGGGAAAGTCATAATGTAAAATCCAACCATTTGTATTTCGCATTGCCCATTTCCCCATTGGAAAGGCTTACAGCCATCTGGTTGACCACCACTTTATTACACACCCTTGTTTTTACGGTGATGGCACTTTTGGTCGGGCAACTAGCGATCATTGCCGGAGGTATCGTTTTCGGTTCAGGTTTTCACTGGATATCCTTATTTTCTGATGGTTACGTAAAACTGGTCAAGGGATACTTCATCATACAACCTGTTTTTCTTTGTGGTGCTATGGCTTTTTCAAAAAATGGAATCGGAAAGACCCTTTTGACGCTCTTGTTGATTTTCATAGGAATGCTTTTTTATGGGCTCCTTCTTTTTTCGATACTCAACCATGGGCACGGGGTATATCCCGGGGATCTGATAGCGGACCAAGCCTTTGATAAGGCAAGCAAGGACTTTTCCGGAGTAGGCACTTGGTTTTTTATTCTCATTTTTGGCCCGTTGATGTTATTGGCCGCTTACTTTAAATTGGTTGAAAAGGAGGTGTAACCATGGATTTTGACAACGGCAAGCCCATTTATTTGCAAATCGTGGATTTTTTTTATGAGAATATCTTAATGAAAAAGTGGCTTGAAAATGAACGGATCCCTTCCGTACGGGAACTTGCCATGATGGTGGAAGTGAATCCCAATACGGCCATAAGGGCATTTAACCACCTGCAGGAGCTGGGGGTAATCCATAACAAAAGAGGTATCGGATATTTTGTTTCGGAGAATGGATATCAAAAAGTAATGGCCATTAAGAAGGGAGAGTTCATGGAGATAATCTTACCAGATGTCTTTAAAAAAATGAAAATGTTAGATGTGGAATTTGAAGAAGTAAAAAGCTCCTATACTAAATATAGAAACAAAACCGACCATGAAAACAAGTAATCTCATCGTATTGGGTGCATTGGGAGCCATCTTCGTTTTTATGACCGCTCTTCAGGTTAGAATGAGGGGTTATGTAAAAGAGGAAGTACTCCAGGATTATGGCAACTTCATCAAAAAAAACAGGGAAGTGTCCGAGTTTAAAAGAATTGTAATAAGGGATGGAATCCAAGTGGATTTTAAGCAAAGCCCTGAAACAACAATAAGCATTGAGGCACGTGAGGACTTAATGTCCTTTATAAAAACTGAGACTGTTGAGGAAACGCTGATTCTTGAAAAGACCAAGCAAATGCGGGGAAAGGATTCGGTAAAAGTGTTCGTTTCAAATGCTCGACTCAATTCTTTGAACGTAAGCTCGGGGGCATCATTTGTCACTCTGGGGATGGTCTCCGGCAATGATTTGAAGTTGGTCTTCCGAGGTGAAAGTGAAGGTAATCTAGAATTGAACTATGAATCGGTACAATGTACATTTTCCTCCGATTCCGAAGTAAGCCTAACAGGAAACAGCAAAAAAATAAATTTCTCAAAATAAAAATCAGAAAATGAACGGTTAGAGCCTGGACCCAACGGAACTATAAATCAGGCGAAATTGAAGTATCATCAATCATCAATCAAATTCATCAACCGATGCTGAGCGTAGGGAAAGCATCAAAAAACGAACAGTCATGATTTTAGCTAAAAACCAAAACCGCCCTTCGGAACAAGTATCAAAATTCCGATTGTATCTCATGCGCGGGCTTTATCTGCTCACATTTATCGGACTTGCCTTTCAAGCATGGGAAACCATTTTATTCCCTTCGGAGGCTTTGGATTACATTACTGGAGTCGCCTTTAGTTTTTGGGCAGCTTATGCAACGCTCATGGGACTTGGTATTAGGTATCCCATAAAGATGCTGCCTTTGCTATTTCTACAATTGTTTTATAAGGCGACATGGGCCTTAGGTGTGTATCTACCCATGAAAACAGCTTCCAAAGTTACGCCCGAAGCCGAATCGTTCTTCTGGATTTGTATTGTAGCCGTCATTCTTGATATAATAGTCATTCCATGGCCCTATGTATATAAAACTTATATCAAGAATTTTCTGAACCTAAAAATACATCTTGAATAAAGAAGGAAATCATTAATCATCAATCACATTCATCAACCCGTGCTGAGCGTAGTAGTCGAAGCATCAAAAAACGAACAATCATGAAAACAAATCAAAAAAAAGGTAGGATCATCGGGCTATTGCTTTTGTTAATTGTTGTAGCCGGGATTCCCTCGGTAAACCTTAGAGGGTTGTCCACTTCCATGGCGGCATCCCCGGAATTTTTAAATGAAGTTTTCCAAAAATCCATGCAGATGCGACTTGCAGTCTTATTGGATATTGTAGCAGGCGTCTTATGGCTTGTGGTAGCAGTCATACTTTTTCCTGTCATAAAGCAATATAAAAAAGGCATGGCCTTAGGCTTTTTTGGTATTTGGATAGTCTACTTCGCCGTTATTATATTCAGTAATATCAGTCATTTAACCCTGCTATCATTAAGTCAGGAATTTGTTAAAGCAGGAGCTACGGATATGAGTCATTTTGGTACATTGGGCCTTTTAAAAATTGAAGAATATTTCTGGGCACATTATATGGCCATAATGCTCTATGCCTCCGCAGCTTGGATATTCTATTACTTTTTATTCAGGACTAAGCTGATTCCAAGGTTTTTGTCGGCTTGGGGGCTTCTTGCCATTTCCCTAGCCTTTCTGGCATGCTGGCTGACTATTTTTGATGTCAGTATCAGCTTTTACTTCTTTCTGCAGAACGGACTACATATGATCGTTCTGTTGCTCTGGCTTCTGGTAAAAGGTTTCAATCCAACAGAAAAGGCCGTTCAATCGGCATAAATACAAATTCCATCATCAATCATCAATCATCAATCTAACTTGCCTTTGGCGAGTTCAAAAACGTACAGTCATGAATTCTAAACATCATTCCGTCCTGATTTCCCGAAGAAAAACTATATTTCCCAATAGGGCTTTAAGTTCAGCTGCTATTATTTGGTTTGTTACGGCAGTGCTAGGTCAGTGGATCTTTGCTTTTTATGTCGCCGCATTTTATGGCGGTGCCGCTATAAACGGAGACTTCATGAAATGGAACCGTGTGCTGCCACACGGTTATATTGAAGGTGATACAATCGGTAATACGGCTGTTGCGATACATCTTCTCTTCGCAATCGTCATTATGCTTGGGGGACCACTTCAATTTGTGCCTCAAATTAGAAACCGCTTTCCGTCATTTCATCGTTGGAATGGAAAATTGTATCTGGTTACTGCATTTATAGCCAGTTTTAGTGGTATTTATATGGTATTGACCAAAGGTACCATTACCGGGATCATAGGAGATATCAGCGTTAGTTTTAATGGGCTTTTAATTATGCTCTTCGCCCTGTTCGCATTGCGAATGGCGATGGTCAGAAAATTTAAGGAGCATGAGCGATGGGTACTTCGCTTGTTTTTGGTGGTCAATGGAGTTTGGTTTTTTAGGGTAGGCCTTATGCTATCCCTTTTTCTTAATGGAGGACCTTTTGGATTTGATCCCGAGACTTTTCGAGGTCCCTTCATTACTTTTCTGGGTATAGGCCAATATATGATTCCCCTTCTGATCTTGGAACTTTATTTTTTCACCAAGGACCGTACGGGTACATTCGGAAAGCTGACCATGGCCACCGCCCTATTTATAATGACCATTTTTATGGGACTTGGAATTTTTGCCGCGACCACGGGAATGTGGCTTCCACGTCTTTAGGCATTTACTAAATATTGTTTGTAACTAATTTGAAATTGCACCTACCAATAGTAGCCGTATTTCATTAAAAATTGAAAAAATGAACAACTCTGTTTTAGGAAGTAGACCGATTCAGGAAAAAGACGAATTGGAAAACGCTTATGAAAAACTCCTTGAAGTAGAAAAAGATAAAATGTATGAGCAGTTTTATGCTTTTCTAAGAACCACGAACCTACCTTACATCCCTTGTTTGGAGGATGATGTGGAGGTTGTATATCAAGAATGTTTCAAGACCTTACATAAATTGGGCGAGGTTTCAATTCCCGTTTCCGTCGCCTTATCCATGCATTATTATATTTTGGCATCCATTGCTACCTACCCATTCAAGAAAACAAGTCCACAATATTGGAAAAGGGAAATACTATTGAATAAAATTAAAAAGGAAAGGCTGCTTATAGCGAATACCGGTTCGGTCCGAACGTATGACAACCTATCTGGAAACAAGGGCATTTTGGCTATGAAAGAAAAGGATAATTATATTGTATATGGCCATGCACCCTTCATGTCCCTGGCCGGGATTGCAGATTATCTCGTCTTTACGGCAGAGTTATCCGATGGAGGCAAGGCCGTGTTTTTTGCTGCTTCGGACCATGCCCAAATCGAGTTTACCGATACTGTTTTTGGAGATACCATGCTAGGGTCGTTTACAAAATCCGTAAAATTTAAAAACTTACGGGTTCCGGTTTCAAATGTCATTAAATTAGATACCCAAACCAAGGATCGATCCGAGCTCTTAATATATCAAAGGTCATGGTTTCAGGCATTGGTATCGGCCCCATATCTAGGAGCTGCCAAATGCGTGATAAAGAACGTAAAGGGTTTTGGTGAACAAAAATTGAAAAAAGGGAAAAAACTATCGGAATCTGAACACTTTTTGAATAGCCTGGGAGAATTGGTCGTGAAATATAAAGGGGCGAGGCAACTATGCATGCAAGCGGGTCGCGCGCTATCAAAGTTCAAACAAGGAAACAAGGTCCTATTGGAAATGCTATTTGAAGCTTCCGTGCTGTCCAAATTCTTCGGTACGCATCATGCAGAAGAAATTGTGACCCAGGCCAGGTATATTATGGGGACCCAGTTTTTATCGCCCCAAACCATGACCCACAAAATTTACAAGGAGATTGTTTTTGGTCCTCTACAGCCTATGACCGATATTGATATTAAGGCCTATTTTAGCCAAAACCTATAAACCAGAACCATTTCATATGGGAGCCATAAATCATTCTAGTAATGGTTTGATTTGATAATAAAATCGTTTGTGGTTGTTGGATTATTAAGTTATTGGGTTGTTTTGTTGGTACTCGATAATAACTTTGTAACCCAATAACTGGACAACTCTTAAAAATCGAAATATTTCTAGATACTGAACCCGAAAATAAGGACGCACCAAAAGTATATAATTGCCTGCCGCAGGCAGGATTTCAACTAAAGATTGACTATGAAAGCCATGCGTAACGAAAAATATGGTTTACCCAACGTACTTCAATTGAAAGAAGTAGATAGACCTGTACCCAAAAACAATGAGGTCTTGGTAAAGGTAAATGCTTCGTCCATAAACTCCTGGGATTGGGACTACCTCACGGGGAAGCCCCTTGTATATCGGTTATTCTTTGGTCTGTTCAAGCCACGACACAAAATTTTAGGAGCCGATATCGCCGGACAGGTAATTTCAGTTGGTGGGGAGGCCAAACTGTACAAACCTGGGGATATGGTCTATGGAGACCTATCCGCATACCATTGGGGTGGTTTTGCCGAATTTGTGTGTGCCGATGAAAACCTTCTGTCCGCAAAGCCGGCCAACCTAACAGATGAAGAGGCCGCGGCCGTTCCCCAAGCTGGCGTACTCGCGCTCCAAGGATTACGTTACAATGGTGATATTAAGGAAGGGCAGAAAGTCTTGATCAATGGTGCCGGAGGTGGCGTAGGTACCTTTGCCTTACAACTGGCCAAGCTTTGGGGTGCAGAAGTAACTGCGGTGGATTGCCTTGAAAAACTGGAAACACTTCGCAATTTGGGGGCAGACCATGTAATTGATTACCAAAAAGAGGACTTTACGAAAACTGAAAAGAAGTATGATCTGGTACTGGATGTTATTGCTAAAAAACCGCTTTCGCGATACGAAAACACTTTAAATCACAATGGTGCGTTTGTCGTGGTGGGAGGCTCGGTAACATTGCTGTTGAAACTGGCTATCAAATCCATATTTTCCAAGAGTTTCAGTAAGAAAATGGGAATCCTTATGCACAAACCGAACCAACAGGATTTAAAAGTACTCCGAGAATTATTGGAATCGGAAAAACTAAAACCCATTGTAGACCAATGTTTTCCTTTGGCCAAAACCCGTGACGCTTTCACATACTATGGAAAAAACCTGGTAAAGGGAAAAATCGTTATTGCCGTTAGGTAGCCTTTAGGCTTAAAAAATATCATTTTCCAAAAAAACAAATAACCCTATATTCGTAAATAAGCTCGTCCTGTTTTGTCATTACCACAGTTGACCGAACCCCTAGACCATGACCATCTATATTGCCGATATCATTCCCCTCATCATCATTCTTCAAAGTATCCTTTTTGCATTGGTTCTCCTTACCGATAAAGGTTCCAAAAGAATAAGTAATGGTTATCTCGCTTCCTTTCTGATCATGCTTGCCTTACAGTTTACAGTGTTGTTAAATGAAACTTATGGAGCCCCCAATGCTTTTCTTAGTGCAACACTCTGTGTCTATGGATTTGCCTACGGCCCATTGTTATATTTATACTCCAGATCTTTGATGTATCGTAAGTTTCGTTTTTCTCTTCTACAATTGGCCCACTTCTTACCCTTTGTCATTTTGCTTTTGCTTGCAGCACTTGGCTATTCATTTTGCGGAAGATTTGGATTTTTGCTATATGTAAGTCTTCTTACCTATAGCACTTTGGCCATCCTAAAAGTTATCACCTACCGAAAAATTGTAAAAGAGACCCAATCATCATTGAGTCGCACCGACCTGGTATGGCTCCAATGGACGATTATTATTTTTTGCATCGCGCTGCTTTTGGATATGGTCGATCAGCTTTTTTGGAGCACCGATCTTAAAGCTGGTATTTCATCCATTCACGTAATGATCCTATTGCTTATCAATTGGATGTTCTACAAAGGACTTAAACAACCTCAGATTTTTTTGGGTGTTACGCCATTGGATGAAGCCGTCTTTATGGAAAAAAGCAAAACTCCTTCCAAAACAACTCCGGATACCTTCGAAAAACAAGATCTTGAACACATTCAAACTTTTATGAGGGAAAGCAATCCTTATACGGATCCGGACCTTAGTCTGAAGCAACTTTCAGAGCGGTTGCAAATACCGCCCAGAAGGCTGTCCTATTTGATCAATGCCTTTTTGGGGCAGAATTTCATGGGTTTCATTAATAATCATCGTATCGAAAAAGCAAAATCACGTTTGCAGTATCCAAAGGATAAAGGCGAAACTATATTGGAAGTAATGTACGAGGTGGGCTTTAACTCAAAATCCTCGTTCAACACCTTATTCAAACGAAAAACCGGTTTGACTCCTTCGGAATACAGGAAAAAATATCATTCTTCCTAGTTCATATTCCAGCGCACGAAAATCTAAATCCATTACCCGGTCAAAAATCGGTTCGAGTTCGTGAATGCGAACTTTTGGTACCTAAAAGTCTAATTTCTTTGTGTTTTATCATCAAACACATTTATGAAAAGAGTACGAAGATTTATAAGAAAACTTTTTAGGGTTATTGCCATTATTCTTCTAACCTTTTTACTAGGTCTGATTATCATTATTCTAGTCTCAAGGAAGGATTATGGCAATCTGGAATCAGGTATTGGACAAGAAAATAAGACATTGGCCCTTACCCAGGTTAACATCATCAGTATGGACCAAGGTCGCGAAATATTGGAAAAACACAAGACACTATTAATAGATAACGGCCTGATTACAGGTATTCTTCCAGATTCGGTTTCCATACCAAGTGGATATTCGGTCAAAAGCTTAGACGGGAAATACGTGATGCCGGGCCTAATTGACATGCATACCCATATCTTTGATCGATCCGATCTTGCCATGTACTTGGGGTACGGTGTAACCACAGTACGGAATATGATGGGTTTTCCCATGCATTTGAGGTGGCGGGAACAGGTAAACAATAGTACATATCCTGGAGCAACATTAATCACTGCTTCGCCGACCATAAACAGTGGAGCCAATACAGGTCCTTTCCATAAAAACATAAAAACACCTCAAGAAGGTATGGAAGCTGTGAATGCGTATAAAAAGAAAGGGTACGACTTCATCAAAATCTATGATGGGCTCGATCAACAACAATTTGAAAGTATTATGCAAGAAGCCGATCATTTGGATATGGACGTGGCCGGGCATCCGCCACATGCTATAGACCTGGATGTACTTTTACAATACCCCATTACCTCTTTTGAACATATTGAAGAAGTTATACAGGGGATGATGGATTACAAACTGGACACCGTTATGGGAAGGGAAATTGCAAAAAAATTAAAACAAAATGGTGCAAAGGTTACCGCTACCCTATCACCCTTTCACCATATTTATAAAACCACGGTTGAAGGGGAACCATTCATGAATTCAATCCCAAAAGTCCCGATAAATCCATTTATTGAATTTATAGGCAAGAAACAGCTTTCCCAATGGATCGACTCCAATGAAGGCACTTACAAATGGCATGTGGATAAATACCGTTGCATGCAAGACCTAGTCCGTATTTTAAATGAGGAAGGGGTAACCTTGTTACTTGGAACCGATACCGGACCGAATCTGACCGCTCCAGGACTTACCTTGCATGAGGAGATTGCATTGTTACACGAAAACAGCCTAAGCCCCTATGCCATAATAAAATCGGGCACCATAGATGCAGCCAATACCTTGGGTATGCAAAATGAAATAGGTTCCGTTACCAAGGGTAAAAAATCGCAATTGTTGATTTTGGATGATGATCCATTGACTAACTTGGATACCATGAGGAAGCCCTACGCTATAATCAACAATACCCAGTGGTACGATGAAGGGAAAATCGATGGCTTGAGAAAACTGGGAAGCAACAAATCCGGTATCCTAATGACCTTAGGCCGATTTCTTGACCATATACTTAGTAAGTAAACGTAATTCGGCATGAATCCTCCCATGTCCTGTTGCGCATCCTACTTGCTCAAATACATCTTTCTACGTCCATACAAATCGTAAAATTCGTCATCCTTTAAACTGTCTATGAATAGAATACTTTCGCCGGTACTTTTCATTTCAGGACCCAAATTCTTGTTGACATTGGGGAATTTATTGAAGGAGAACACGGGTTGCTTAATGGCAAATCCTTCCAATTGAGGATTGAATTTGAAATCCTTAACCTTATTTTCGCCTAACATCACTTTTGTAGCGTAGTTTACATAAGGCTCCTTGTAGGCTTTAGCAATAAAGGGTACCGTTCTGGATGCCCTAGGGTTGGCCTCTATGATGTAAACCATATCATCTTTGATAGCAAACTGGATGTTGATGAGCCCAACAGTCTTTAAAGCTAAGGCGATCTTCTTGGTATGATCCTTAATCTGCTGCATTACGAACTCTCCTAAATTAAAGGGAGGTAGGGTAGCATTGGAATCCCCGGAATGGATGCCGCAAGGCTCAATATGCTCCATAATCCCGATGATGTAAATCTCATCACCATCACAGATGGCATCCGCTTCAGCTTCAATAGCTCCATCCAGATAATGGTCCAAAAGCAGTTTGTTATTTGGGATTTTGCGCAATAGGTCCACTACGTGTGCTTCCAACTCCTCTTTATTGATGACAATTTTCATTCCTTGGCCACCCAATACGTACGAAGGTCGTACCAATAAGGGGAAGCCCAGTTCATCGGCCAATTGCAATGCTTCATCCGCCGTTTCGGCTACTCCAAACTTTGGATAGGGAATGTTATTCTCCTTGAGCAAAGTGGAAAAACTGCCCCGATCTTCGGCCAAATCCAAGGATTTAAAACTAGTGCCGATAATCTTTATTCCGTATTTATCCAATTTTTCCGCCAACTTCAAGGCAGTTTGGCCTCCTAATTGGACAATTACACCTTCTGGCTTCTCATGACGGATGATATCATAAATATGCTCCCAGAAAACAGGTTCAAAATAGAGCTTGTCCGCCGTATCAAAATCCGTGGAGACCGTTTCCGGATTGCAATTGATCATTATGGTTTCATATCCACATTCGGCAGCGGCCAACACCCCGTGTACACAACAGTAGTCAAATTCTATCCCTTGCCCTATCCTATTTGGACCCGAACCTAGAACTACTATTTTCTTTCGGTCCGTAACCACGCTATCATTTTCTACATACCGTTCCCCATCGGGTGTTTCTATCTCAGCCTCGAAAGTAGAATAGTAGTAAGGCGTCATTGCCTTAAATTCGGCGGCACAGGTATCTACCAATTTGTAGACGCGATTAACACCCATTTCCGCGCGCTTGTTATAAACTTCGCTCTCCCAACAATCCAGCATATGGGCAATCTGCCGATCGGCAAAACCTTTTTGCTTGGCCTCCAGCATCAATTCCTTACTTAAGGTTGCAATGGTATAGGTAGATATTTCTTTTTCTAGCTGATACAGTTCCTCGTATTGCTTAAGGAACCACATATCTATTCTAGTGATATCATGAATACGACTTAATGGAATTCCCATTTGAATGGCATCGTAGATTACGAATACCCTATCCCAGCTCGGAATGGTCAATTTGCTGATTATCTGATTATAATCCTTATACCCTTTTCCATCGGCACCTAATCCATTACGCTTAATTTCAAGGGATTGCGTAGCCTTATGTAACGCCTCTTGAAAGGAACGGCCAATGCCCATTACCTCGCCAACGGCCTTCATCTGCAAACCTAAAGTACGGTCTGAGCCTTCGAACTTGTCAAAATTCCATCGCGGTATTTTCACAATTACATAATCCAAAGTGGGTTCGAACAATGCCGAGGTAGATTTGGTAATCTGGTTTTCCAACTCATCCAAATGGTAACCGACGGCTAACTTGGCAGCTATCTTGGCAATAGGATAACCCGTGGCCTTGGAAGCCAAAGCAGATGATCTTGATACCCTGGGGTTGATCTCAATGGCAATAATATCCTCTTTTTCATCAGGGCTTACTGCAAACTGTACATTACAGCCTCCAGCAAAGTCACCGATACTGCGCATCATTTTTATCGCCATATCCCGCATGCGCTGGAAGGTCCTATCCGAAAGTGTCATGGCCGGGGCCACCGTTATGGAATCTCCGGTATGTATACCCATAGGATCCATATTCTCTATGGTACAGATAATGACCACATTATCATTCTTGTCCCGTAGAAGTTCAAGTTCATACTCCTTCCAACCCATCATGGCCTTGTCTATCATCACCTCATGGATAGGTGAAATCTCCAGACCCCGGCTTAGAAGTTCATCAAAATCTTCTGGTTTGTAAACAATTGCAGCGCCTGCTCCTCCTAGTGTGTACGATGCTCTTATAACCAAAGGAAAACCAAACTCCTGGGCAATTTCTTTTCCCTTTAGAAATGAGGTGGCCGTGGCCTGTGGCGCCATACCTATCCCTATCTCCATCATCAATGCCCTAAACCTTTCCCGGTCCTCGGTAATATCTATGGCATCAATATCTACACCTATAATCTCTACATCAAAATCTTTCCAAATACCCTTTTCATCTGCTTCAATACAAAGGTTTAATGCCGTCTGTCCGCCCATCGTCGGTAATACGGCATCTATTTGCGGGTGCTTTTTTAAGATTTCCAGAATCGATTTTGTGGTCAACGGTTTAAGGTAGATATGATCTGCCATAACCGGATCCGTCATAATAGTGGCCGGGTTACTATTGATCAATATGGTTTCAATTCCATCTTCCTTAAGGCTTCGTAAAGCCTGAGATCCGGAATAGTCGAACTCACAGGCCTGTCCGATGATTATAGGTCCAGAACCTATTATCAAAATCGATTTTAAATCTTTTCTTTTGGGCATTTTTTATGTTTAGGTTTTAATCAGTTGGCACCGAAAAAGGTTCGGTGTGGACAAAAAAAAGGTGCTACTTCCGAAAAAGTAACACCTTGGTATTGTTATAATGTTCAATCATTATTTTTTGTGTCTCGGCTCAGAGGATACGGATAATTTTTTTCTTCCCTTGGCCCTTCTTCTGGCAAGTACCTTTCTGCCATTGGCAGTAGCCATACGCTCCCTAAACCCATGTTTGTTCCTTCTCTTTCGCTTGGATGGCTGAAATGTTCTTTTCATTTTTGAGCCTTTAAATACTTATTATACGTTACCTTGGACATTTTGCCCATAAAATTCTGGGCGCAAATATACGAAGAGTTTTTGCTTTGCCAAATGGAAATATAAAAATGTTTCGGTTTGTTTTTATTACTTTTGCGGCATTGGATAATTTGGATTTTTTCCCACTATGAAAAAGGTTTTACTCCTATTATTTTTATTGTTTTTCGGGCCATGGGCCACGAGCCAAGTAAAATTGGAATACAAGCTGGAAAAGGATGATGTATTCACTATTAAGCAAGAGGCCAAACAGGTAATTACCCAAAAACTGGAAGGAGCAGAACATGAATTGACCAATGTAATCGATGGTGTTTTGGAATTTAAGGTCCTAGGTGAGGAAGATGATAATTACGAAATAGCGTTGACTTTTAAAGATCTTAATCTCAAAATGGTATCCAGCATACAGGGAGAATTGATGAATGTGGCCGCAAAGGAAATCGTAGAGGGTGATATGCAATCACACATTTTCAATAGCTTATTGGAGCATCCTATACAAATGACCCTTTCCAGGAATGGACATATCCTAAGGGTACGGGGCGGCGATAGTCTTGTGGCAAAAATGGCCCAAGCTTCTGGATTGGAAGATGAGTTTTCCCTTAATATGATGAAAAAATCCTTGGAAAAGGAATTTGGATCGGAAGCCTTATCCAACAGCTATGAACAAATGACCTATCTCTACCCCCAACAACAAGTTGGACCGGGAGATACTTGGGAAAATGAGTACACCGGAAAGCTAAGCACAAAAAATAAATGGACTTTAGAAACCATTGAGGACACCAGCGCAAAAATTACGGGAAAGGCCGAAGTAATTATGGACATTACCGAACCTGCCACCACAATGAATCTTTCCGGAACACAGGCCACCCATATCACCACGGATATATCATCTGGTTTTATAAAAAAAATGAAGGTAGAGGGCGAATCCAAAGGTACGGGCACTATGGCACAATTGGGAGATCAAAAGATTCCGACTACTATAACGTCCACAATTACATACGAACGAATCAATTAAAGTAAGAACATGTTCAACAAGAATATTAAGCTCGTTATTGCCGGACTAATTATAGCTTATGCCGTTTATCAGTTTACGGAAGGGTATATAGGCAACGGCATTGCATTGATTCTATTTTCGCTCATTTTCATCTTCCTATACTTTAGGAACGAGATGATTCTATTGGCCTTTTTGCGGATGCGGAAACAGGATATGGAAGGCACGCAAAAATGGTTGGACAAAATAAAGAACCCAGAGGCAGCCTTGATTACCAAACAGCAAGGGTATTACAATTATATGCACGGTATACTGCATTCACAAAAAAACTTGACCCAGGCCGAAAAATATTTTAGGAAAGCTTTAAAATTGGGACTTACCATGGATTATGATATAGCTATGGCCAAACTGAGCCTTGCCGGCATAGCCATGCAAAAACGTCGCAAAAGGGAAGCCACTACATTACTTCAAGAAGCTAAGAAGCTGGACAAGAACAACATGCTTACAGAACAGATTAAAATGATGCAGCAACAAATGAAGCGGATTTAAGGATTGCTGGATACCTTATAATAGCCTTTGTTGGGAATTTCTATGATATATTTTTTCTTGGAAGCATTATTTAGATGCGGTTCCCGAAGCCACGGATTATGGCGTTTTAGAATCTTGTAATTTATTTCATACTGTTGGGCAAAATCGGCAAAGCTAAAAACCGGTTCATCCACTTCTACACGAAATGTAGGTACGGTCGTATACATATCTTCCTTATCGATTTCAAAACCATACTTTTCCGGATGGGTAAGGATTTCCTTAATCGCCATAATACGAAATACATAACGTCCGGTTTCCTGGCCAAGTAAAAGGTCATAGTAATCTCCCACCTGCTGTATTCCCATAAATTTGTTGATGGCCCCAGGACCTGCGTTGTAAGCGGCCGCTGTTAAGGTCCAACTCCCATATTTCTCTTTCCACTTGTTCAAGTATTTGCAAGCAACCTCGGTGGATTTTTCCAAATGATAACGCTCATCAACATTCTTGTTCACTTCAAGTCCATACTCTTGTCCGGTTCCTTTCATTATCTGCCAAAAACCAGTGGCACCCGCATGCGAAACTACGTTCTGAAGTCCGCTTTCGGCAACGGCCAAATACTTAAAATCATCCGGAATACCATTCTTGGCCAGGATAGGTTCAATTATGGGAAAGTACTTATGGGCTCGCTTCATCAACAAAAGGGCATTGGACTGCCAATAGGTATTCACCAAAAACTCCCTATCTACGCGCTCCATCACTTCGGGATCATCTTGTGGTACGGGTTCCCCAGCAAAATTCAAATCTTCCGGGATATCTATTGCAGATATTTTATATTCCTTGGCAACGTTCTTGCCAGGGTCGTTTTCCGCTACATCCATAGCATCATCGCTTTGCTCTTCTACCCTATTTTGTACTGCAAATACTAATGTGCTCACTACGAAAAACACTCCTAAAAGCATTAAAACGTTCTTTATTATCTTCATTTTACCGGATTTGTTGTTATTCAAAGGTATTAATACAACTCTCTTATTCCAAAATAATTGTGGGCAGGTGTTCATTGAACCATTTGGCCCGATGTATGATCATAGTATGGGTCCCATTCTTTACGGTAATGCAATCTTTAATATTGCCGATAGGAAATACCGGGTCTTTTTCACCATGGATGTGCACGAGATGTTCTGGGCAATTTTGTTGATTCCAATTTATGATTTGATCTAGGGACCAATCTATATAATACTTGTCCCTAATGGAAAGATATTGTTCGTAAAGTTTTAGCCGTTTGGTGATGTTTTCTCCAAAGGCATACTTGGCCAGAAGTTCTACATTATTCACCAGACCCGTAGGCAGTAGTTTATGCGCTTTGGTGTACTTGGCAAAAATCATTTTTTTTGGTAATTCAGAAGTGCTTTTTACACTGGACACGATAATCGTTTTTTTTATTGGAATATACTTCGCCATTTCCTGAACCAGCATACCTCCAAAGGACACGCCCAAAAGCACAGGGTTTTCATGAACGATTTTTTTGTTCATTTCAACGGCATACTCGGATAACGTCATGTCCTTTTTAGGAACAAACCATTCCAACAAATGCTGTTCAAATTTTTCCTCGGGAAGTGCTATCTTTTCAAATATAGTTGGATTTGCGGCCATTCCCGGCATAAAATAAACATGGGTTTTATCATAGGGCATAATGGTCGGACTTTGTGTTTTACTAGGAAAACTCTATTTTTTTCCCTACTTTTGTACAATCATTGGAAGTTGACCCCAACATCTTAATCTCAAAGTAAAAATATAAAATTACGATTGTAGAACATCGTGATTTTTTTGTCTAAGACCAACATTAAAATCAAACTATATGAACGAAATGGAAATCAAGGACAATAGTTTCTTGCGCCAATTTGAAACTAGGCTTAATGGACATTTAGCTAAAATCGAATACTCCTCGCAGGAAAGAAAGGTCTTTTTGACCAAGCTGGTAGTGCCTGAAGAAATTACCAAAGAAGGCTTTAAGGAAGATTTTATAAAATCCGTCCTTCATCACATTCAGGAACAAAACCAAAGAGTTGTTCCAACCAGCCCACAAATAGCGGGTTTTCTACGGAAAAATAGACAATACAAGGAGATGTTGCCGGTAGGCATCAGAATTTAAAAAATGAAATCCCGCAATTAGCGGGATTTTTTATACCTCCACTTTACTTTCAATAAACTCAAATCGAACCAAACCGTCTTCATCGATTCGCGTCAGTTCAATTTCATGTAATGTATTTACCAATTTGGGATTCCAAGGGGCTTTAACCTTTACATAGTTTTCCGTAAACCCATGAATATATCCCTCCTTGTTCTCCCCTTCGAACAATACGGTTCTAACACTGCCCAACTGACCTTCATAAAAAGCCCTTCGTTTTTTGGCTGAAAGCCCGCGCAACATTTTACTACGTTTGTTTCTAATATTCTTGGAAACGGCACCTTTCATAACCGCGGCGGGCGTATTGTCCCTTTCTGAATAGGTAAACACATGTAGATAAGAAATATCCAATTCGTTAAGGAAATGGTAGGTTTCCAAAAAATGGGCATCGGTCTCTCCAGGAAACCCTACAATAACATCCACGCCAATGCAGGCATGGGGCATAATTTCCTTTATCCTTTGCACTCTTTCCACGTATAGGTTGCGTAGATAGCGCCGACGCATGAGTTTTAAGATCTCATCGCTGCCACTTTGTAATGGAATATGGAAATGAGGAACGAAGGAATTGCTGTTCGCCACAAAATCTATTGTCTCGTTTTTTAAAAGATTAGGCTCTATGGAAGATATCCGAAGCCGATGAATTCCCGCTACCCTATCCAAGGCCTTGATCAAATCCAAAAAAGTGTGTTCATGTTTTTTATTGCCAAACTCTCCCTTGCCATAATCCCCTATATTCACCCCTGTCAATACAATTTCCCGAATTCCCTTGGCAGCGATTTCAGCAGCATTGTCCAAAACGTTTTCAAGGGTATCACTTCTTGAAATCCCACGTGCCAGAGGAATGGTGCAATACGTGCACTTGTAATCACAGCCGTCCTGTACTTTTAAAAATGCACGTGTCCTATCCCCTATGGAATAACTACCAACATAAAAGTCGGCTTCCTCAATTTCACAGGAATGAATTTGGGCCATCCTTCCACTGCCTGCCCGACCATGCCATTCAGGCGGGCGCTCAGGGTGACTACTGAGAAGGTCGTTTATATAGTCCGTAATCTTGAATTTTTCAGTAGCTCCCAAAACCAAATCCACCCCATCCACGGCGGCCAACTCTTCTGGTTTTAATTGGGCGTAACAGCCAATGGCGGCTACAAATGCTTCGGGATTGGCTTTTTGTACCTGTCGCACAATGGTCTTAAAACGCTTGTCCGCATTCTCTGTAACCGAGCAGGTATTTATGACGTACATATCCGCCGGTTGCGAAAAATCTACCCGCTCAAATCCTTCCGATACAAAACCTCTTGCAATGGTAGAGGTCTCGGAGAAATTAAGCTTACAACCGAGTGTGTAAAAAGCGACTTTCTTTTTCATTTTAGGACTGCAAATATAGGGCAAAGTTGTTATAGATGCGTGAAGTTATAGGCTTTAAGTTCTTCAGAATCAACTTAAAATCGAAGAGTAAAACAGCCAAAACCATTCAATAGTTCCGCCACTTTTGGGTGAGTTCAAAAACATGGTTTAGGATATTGGCCTCCTTTTCATCAAACTCCACATGTCTTCTGGCCATCATTACTTTGGCCGCCTCAAACGCCTTTCTTGGAAGATAGGTGCTAAAACCGGAAGCCCCGCCCCAACTAAAACTGGGAACAAAATTACGGGGGAAGCCGGGTACATAAATATTGGAATTCACCCCGATTACAGTCCCTGTGTTGAACATGGTATTAATGGCCGTTTTACTATGATCACCCATCATTAAACCGCAAAATTGTAATCCCGTCCGTTCAAAGCTTTCCGTAGCATAGTTCCATAGTCGCACTTTGGCATAGTTGTTTTTTAAGTTGGAATTATTACTGTCGGCACCAATATTACACCACTCGCCCAATACGGCATTCCCGAGGTATCCTTCATGACCCTTGCTGGAATAGCCAAAGATTACCGAGTTGCTTATTTCACCACAAACTTTTCCATAAGGGCCAACTGTAGTAGGACCGTAAATCTTGGCTCCCATTTTCACCACGGCATTGTCACATAAAGCAAATGCCCCTCGAATAAGGTTACCTTCCCAAACCTCGGAATCCTTTCCCAAATAGATAGGCCCTTCCGAGGCGTTTAAGACACTATATTCCACTTTTGCCCCTTCTTCCAGGAATATCTTTTCTGGGCAGATCAATTGATTTGTATTGGGAATAGGCGCGCTTTTTCTTCCCCTGGTAAGAAAATCAAAATCGGCCTGTAGGGCTTCCCCATTTTTAGAAAAGATATCCCAGGTACGTTCCACCCGTAAAGCTTTCCCTGCATAAACCACTTGCTTGAAACTTGAAAAATCGGCTTCTTCCTTAACCTGGTTTGCACAATAGGCTATAACTTCATCCTTAAGATAAATCGCCTCATTTCGTTTTAGCCCTTTCACCAAGTTGGTCAATTCCATATTTGGCAAGAAGGAAGCATTGATGAAAGTATTCTCTTCCTCGAGCATCAAAGGAAACTTTTCTTGTAGATAGTCCTCGGTTTTGGAACTTGTAACTACACCTAGATGGCGTTCCCATTTCTCCCTAATGGTCAAAATTCCTATGCGGATATCAGCAACTGGCCTAGTATAGGTAAAGGGAAGCAAATGGTTTCTAACGTTTCCGTCAAAAAGGACATAATTCATCGTATGGGTGGTTTGGAACAAAATTAAAAAAATTACGCCCCCGATTTTGGTCGGAGGCGTTAACTATTTTTTGCAAGGGTGTATCCTTTATTCGCTTTTATCCTTTGAAGCGTCCTTTTGTGGAGCTGCCGGCTTCTTTTTGAACTTATCGTACTTGCTCTTAAACTTATCTATACGCCCTGCCGTATCCAAAAATTTAGCTTTGCCGGTATAAAATGGATGTGATGTTCTGGAAATCTCCAATTTCACCAATGGATATTCCACCCCGTCTACTTCCAAAGTTTCCTTGGTGTTGGCGGTGGATTTGGTGATGAACACATCGTCATTGGACATATCCTTAAAAGCGACCAATCTATAGTTTTCTGGGTGTATCCCTTTCTTCATCGGTATAGTACTTTAAATGCTTTTCCTAAAAGTGGTGCAAATTTAGACAATTTTCAGAAATCTGCAATTTTAATTCCCAAAAAAGAGAAACAAAATAGTGTATCTTTAAATGTAACAAAAATGTTAAAAAGCACACTAAACTAATAACAACCTAAAAACAAAATCAAATGGAAGAAAATCAACCGAAAACAGGGAAATATGCATTTCGATTTGGATTATTGCTAGGGCTCGTGTCCATTGTTTTTTCGATAATGCTCTTTACAATGGACATGCATTATGAACAAAATACTACTGTCCAAATTGTTTCCATCATTCTGGCGGCCGCGGCAATAACCTTGGGAGTTTCACAATTTAAAAAAGATAGCGGAGGGTTTTTAAAGCTTTCCGATGCCTTAAAAATAGGAACAGGAATAGCCTTGGTCGCGGGAATTTTAGGCTTGCTTTATTTTTTCATCCAATCTAACATCATAGAACCTGATTATTGGGACAAGGCGTATGAAATTGGAAAGCAAAAGGCGTTGCAGAACAATCCAGAACTTACGGAGGAACAAATAGATCAAGGGATAGAAATGCAGAAAAAATTCAAATGGCTGTTCTACCCTATTGGTCTTATTATTAACATCATCGTCGGGTTGGTATTGGGATTGATCGTTGGGTTGATCATGAAGAAGCAGAAACCTGCTTATTAATTGCAAAGTTGTATTTTTGGGCAGATGCTTAGCCATTTTATATGAATCTGTCCATTGTAATCCCCTTGCTCAACGAGGAAGAATCACTTCAAGAACTCCATGACTGGATTGTAAATGTCATGCAGAACCATGGTTTTTCCTATGAGGTCATCTTTATAGACGATGGCAGTACGGATAGATCATGGAAGGTTATATCAAGACTCTCGGACGATAACGACTATGTAAAGGGAATCCGCTTTTTAAGGAATTTTGGAAAGTCCCAAGCCCTGCATGCCGGCTTTAAGGCGGCTCAAGGAGACGTCATCATTACAATGGATGCAGACCTTCAGGATAACCCGGAGGAAATCCCTGAGTTATACCGTCTAATTACTTCGGAAGGATTCGATTTGATTTCTGGCTGGAAGAAAAAAAGGTATGACGCACTACTTTCAAAAAACCTGCCCTCCAAGCTTTTTAATTGGGCGGCAAGAAAGACCTCAGGAGTAAAATTGCACGATTTTAACTGTGGCTTAAAGGCTTTTCGAAAAGCCGTAGTAAAAACTATTGAGGTACGTGGGGAAATGCATAGATATATCCCAGTCTTGGCCAAGAATGCAGGTTTTTCGAATATCGGTGAAAAAGTAGTCAAGCATCAGGCCCGTAAATACGGTAAAACTAAATTTGGAATGGAGCGGTTCATCAATGGATTTCTGGATTTGATCACTATTTGGTTCGTATCCAAATTTGGCAAAAGACCCATGCACCTTTTTGGGGCACTTGGCGTATTGATGTTTATTGTCGGTTTTGGGTTTGCACTCTATTTGGGAGTAGACAAACTGTTTATAAACCCCTTCGGTCGTTTGATTACAGATCGCCCTCAATTTTTCATCGCCCTCACCGCTATGATTTTGGGAACCCAATTGTTTCTTGCCGGTTTTATAGGTGAAATTATGATTCGCTCCAAAAAAAATGAAGCGCGTTATACCGTTTCGGAAGAAATCAACTTCTCCAAGCAGGAAGAACAATATTCTTCTTAAATTTACCGCTTAAATACATATGCCTAAATGGACGCTATTTTAGAATCTGCCAAAAGCTGGTTGACCGATTTTTTTGACCCTTCCGTTAAAAAAGAAATCCAACACTTAATTGAAAACGATACCGACGAACTACAAGACCGTTTCTATAAGAATATGGAGTTCGGTACCGGCGGAATGCGTGGTGTTATGGGCGTCGGCACCAATCGCATTAATAAGTACACCTTAGGAAAAAGCACGCAGGGGCTGAGCAATTACCTCAAAAAAACATATGGTGATAGTGGTGTAAAAGTGGTCATAGCTTACGATTGCCGTCATAATAGCGATACCTTGGCCCGAACCGTGGCAGAGGTATTTTCTGCGAATGGTATTCAAGTATATTTGTTTTCAGCACTACGTACTACCCCGGAGCTCTCCTTTGCTGTTCGATACTTAGGTTGCCATGCGGGAATAGTATTGACCGCTTCGCATAACCCTCCGGAATATAATGGTTATAAGGTCTATTGGACGGATGGTGGACAAATTGTACCGCCCCAAGATGGAGAAATCATTGCCGAAATCAATACACTTTCTTTTGAAGATGTCAATTTTAAAGCCGATGAAAACTTGATCGAGCTTATCGATACCAAGGTGGATGAAGCATTTATTGAAGCTTCTGTTGCCAATGGGAATTTCAAAGCAGCTGGAAAGGACGATTTTAAAATTGTCTTTACCGCCTTGCACGGCACCTCCATTACGGCCATCCCGGAAGTCTTGGAGCGTTCTGGATACAAAAACGTGACCATCATTGAGGAACAGGCCAAACCGGATGGGGATTTCCCCACAGTGGAGTCACCCAATCCCGAAGAGCCGGAAGCACTTTCCATGGCCATCAAAAAGGCGAAGGAAATCCAAGCGGATATGGTCGTCGGCACAGATCCGGACAGTGACCGTTTGGGCATTGCCGTCCGAAACCTTGATGGGGAAATAGAATTGTTGAATGGGAACCAAACCATGGTCCTGATGACTAAATTTCTCTTGGAAAAACAAAAGGAAAAAGGTTTTAAGGGAAACGAGTTTGTCGCTACAACCATTGTATCCACCCCGATGTTGGAAAAAATGGCCACCGCCTATGAAGTGGACTTTAAGACAGCACTCACCGGATTCAAATGGATCGGTAAAATGATCAAGGATTTCCCGCAACAACAATTTGTTGGTGGTGGTGAAGAAAGTTTTGGTTATATGGTAGGTGATTTTGTTCGGGACAAGGATGCCGTAACCTCTACCCTACTAGCCTGTGAAATTGCCGCCGATGCCAAGGCCAAAGGAAGCTCTTTTTATAAGGATTTGATAGATTGCTATGTAGATTATGGTTTCTATAAGGAGAAACTGGTCTCCCTCACCAAAAAGGGAATGGACGGAGCTGCGGAAATCAAACAAATGATGGTCGATTTTAAGGAAAATCCAGTTAAGGAAATAGATGGTTCCAAGGTGATTATTGTGGATGACTATAACACCTCTACTTCCAAAAACCTGGTTACCGGGGAAGTATCAGAAATTGATATTCCAAAATCCAACGTATTGATCTATACCACCGAAGACGGTACACGGATGGCGGCCCGACCCAGTGGTACCGAACCTAAAATAAAGTTCTACTTCAGCATCAACGCTGCTTTGGACAAAGCGGAAAATTTCAAAAAAGTGAATCAGCAGTTGGATGCCAAAATAGGCCGTATCCTTAGTGAATTCAATTTGGGTTAATGGAGTATTTCAAAAAAATTCTTCGCTTTGCGAAGCCCTACAGGAAGTATGGTTTCCTGAACATTTTCTTCAATATCCTCTATGCTCTGTTCAGTGCACTCTCCTTTGCCGCCTTGATTCCCATGCTCAACGTTCTGTTCGATAAGACCAAGCAGCTTACCGAACCTCCTGTTTTTGAAGGAATCGGAAAGGCCAAAGACTATTTCATGGACTATATGAACTACCGGGTTACCCAATATTCCGGGGATGACCAGATGAAAGGATTGGTCCTGGTCATAGGTTTGGTATTGGCACTCTTTTTATTGAAAAATGTGTTCAACTACCTGGCCATGTATTTCATCACCTTTCTTAGAAATGGTGTTTTAAAGGATATCCGAAACAGGATGTATCAAAAAATTACGGAACTGCCCATCTCCTACTACTCTGAAAAACGAAAGGGCGATGTAATTGCACGGATTACTTCGGATGTCCTGGAAATTCAACATTCCTTCCTTTCGGTCTTGGAGCTTATCGTTCGGGAACCCTTGACCATTCTGTTCACCATTATTGTAATGTTCCTCATCAGCGTAAAGCTTACACTTTTTGTCTTTATTTTTATTCCCGTTGCAGGGGCCTTGATTTCACGAATAGGAAAATCCCTGAAAAAAAAATCGGATCGCGTGCAAAAAGAACAAGGCGAATTCCTGTCCATAGTGGAGGAGACCTTGGGAGGGCTTCGTGTAATAAAGGCCTTCAATGCAGAATCGCGATTTTATAAAACATTTAAATCATCCACCGATCGCTTTTTTAGATTTTCCAATACATTACTGAACCGCCAAAATTTGGCCTCGCCCACAGGTGAGTTTTTGGGTATTTTGGTCATCGGCGTGTTGCTCTGGTTTGGAGGAAAAATGGTTTTGGTAGATGAGACTTTAGACGCCGCTTCCTTCATTGCCTACATGGGGTTGGCCTATAATATACTAACTCCGGCCAAGGCTATTAGCAAAGCTTCCTACGGGGTAAAGAAAGGGAATGCCGCGGCGGAGCGCGTATTGGAAGTTCTAGAAACCGAAAATCCTATTTCGGATAAATCGGAAGCTCAGGAGAAAACAGATTTTGAAAAAGGAATCGTCCTAAAAAATATCTCCTTTAAATATGAGGACGAATATGTGCTGAAAAATTTTGACCTCGCCGTACCAAAGGGACATACAGTGGCCCTGGTCGGCCAGTCCGGCAGTGGAAAAAGTACCATTGCCAATCTCGTAACCCGTTTTTACGATGTAAACGAGGGCGAAATTTCCATAGACGGGACAAACATAAAGGACTTGACCAAAAAATCGCTCCGCAACCTAATGGGCTTGGTCACCCAGGATTCCATTTTGTTTAACGACACTGTAAAAAGCAACATTTCCCTAGGAAAGGAAAATGTCACGAATCAGGAAATCGTAGAAGCGGCAAAGATTGCTAATGCTCATGATTTCATTATGGAATTACCGGAGGGGTATGACACCAACATCGGTGATAGTGGCAATAAATTGAGTGGAGGGCAAAAACAGCGTTTGTCCATAGCCAGGGCGGTTCTTAAAAATCCACCTATTATGATTTTGGACGAGGCTACTTCCGCACTGGATACGGAAAGTGAACGTCTGGTACAGGATGCGCTGGAAAAAATGATGCGGAATCGTACTTCCATTGTCATTGCCCATAGGCTTTCCACTATTCAAAATGCGGACAGTATTGTGGTATTGCAAAAAGGGGAAATTGTTGAGCAAGGTTCCCATGCCGAATTACTTTCCAATAAGGGGGTTTACAAGAAATTGGTGGAAATGCAATCCTTGGCTTCTTAGAGCCATAGGGGAATAGGTTTTATTCCATGTTTTGTCTTTAGAAAGGCAGTTGATCGATAAGCTTAAACCTTTTCCTATTTTTATAGTCCAAAAGACATATCGAAGAAAATTAATTTGATTTCGGAAGAGACCTTAGTCCAGCAACTAAAACAAAAGGAAACCCAATCCCAGTCCTTTGAGGTGCTTATCAACACCTATAAGGAAAGGCTGTATTGGCATATCCGTAGGATTGTTTTAAATCATGACGATGCCGACGATGTGTTGCAAAATACCTTCATTAAGGTTTTTAAAAATATCGAAGGGTTTAAAGGTGACAGCAAATTGTATTCATGGATGTACCGTATCGCCACCAATGAAGCATTGACCTTTTTGAAGTCCAAATCGAGAAAATTAGGGCTGAGTGATGTTGAATTACAGGACAGAATGATAGGAAATCTAGAAGCCGATGTGTATTTTGAAGGCCATGAGATTCAACTGAAATTACAAAAGGCCATTGCCGCCTTACCGGAAAAACAGAAACTAGTCTTCAACATGAAGTATTTTCAGGAATTGAAATATGAGGAAATCTCCGAAATATTGGAAACCACCGTGGGCGGACTAAAGGCTTCCTACCACCTGGCGGTAAAAAAAATAGAGGCTTCCCTAAAGGAGGATTAAACTTTTTAAAGGGCTGAAAGTCAAAATAAAGGCATGGACAAAAAATATAAAAAACAAGATTTTAAGACCCCTGAGGGCTACTTTGACAGCTTCACCGATAAGATGAAGCAAAAGTTGTCCGAGGAAGAGATCCGGCTACCCATAAAGGATGGTTTTAAAGTGCCTAAAGACTATTTTGAAAATCTCAATGAGAAAATAACCCAAAAAATAGATGAGAAAGAGACAAAGGTCATAAAGCTGAATTCCTATAAAAAGTACTATTACGCGGCAGCTTCAATTGCCGCTGTGCTATTGGTCGTTTTCGGGTTGCGCTTAAATCAAGAGGATGAGTTTACCTTTGGGGACCTGGCCAATTCGGATTTGGAAACCTATTTGGAAAACAATGATATAGGATTAAGCTCTTATGAAATAGCCGAGGTCATTTCCGTGGAAGAATTGGAAATCAATGATATTTTGGAAAATCAAATCAACGATGAAAACATCATGGAGTATTTGGACGATACCGTGGATGATGTGGATGAACTAAACATAGAATTCGATGAATACGAACAATAGCATACGGATATTGATCTTGTTTCTGCTCACAACTACTTTCTTTTATGGGCAGAATAGACCCATTAGGGATAAGATCAAAACACTTAAAGTAGCTTTTATTACAGAGCGCTTAAGTCTGACTTCAGAGGAGGCGCAAGTTTTTTGGCCCATTTATAATGAACATGAAGCAAAAATTGAGGCCATAAAAAGAAAGGAAAGACAGGAGGTTCGCGCAAAGCTCATGAATTTTGACGAATTGTCCGAAAAGCAGGCCGATGCCCTTCTTAACGATTTGATCGCCTTGGAAAATGAAAAACATCAATTGAATGTAGACTTCATGGAGAAAATGAGTAAAGCAATTACTTCCAAAAAAACATTTCTCCTAATAAAGGCCGAGGAGGACTTTAAAAAACGATTGCTAAAAGAAATGCGGGACAGAAGGCGCAGTGGTGGCTAACGTGAGCAAAGAATTCGATGAAAAACATAAAAAGGGCGCTATATAGCGCCCTTTTCAATTAAACCATCCTATTCGGTAACAGTCAAAAAGATGTTAACCGGACTTGGGAAATTCATCCAAGTCGTAAAAATTTATGTTATGAAGAATCTAAAGTTAATTTTACTTATCATGGTATTGTTCGGAACCTTAACGACCGTAAATGCCCAAAGAAAAGTAGTTAAGGTATACCCTCGAATCGGTGCGGTGGTGACCACCGTTCATCAACCAAAACTTGTGGTACACAGAGGTGTTAATTTTCATGTTTCCAATGGAGTCTGGTATCGGTTTAGAGGCGGGAGGTATGTAGTCTGTGCAGCTCCAATAGGTGTTACCGTAAGGCATCTGCCAAGAGGGAACAAAGTTGTTCGCATCAATGGAAGGAAGTTGTACAAATACCGAGGTGTTTGGTACAAAAAACAGGGCAGGGGCTATACGATAGTGAATGTATAGTTGATACCCAATTCCGGGCAAAGTGAGGTTTGGTCAATGAAAAGACATCCTTATTTTGCCCGGAATGATAGTTTTGCCACTCTTCCCTTGCCTGCGGCATAGGCAATGGAATCATTAAAAAAACGAAAAGTGTAAAAAGGGGCATCGGATATCGTTTTCCAAGTTTCTCCTTGATCGTTGGAGTACGAAATTCCCGTAAAGCCAATCGCCACCATTTCCTTTCCACTAGAATTGGGGACAAATTGTACACAGCTTTTATATGGCGGATTTTGCCCATCGGCTATCAAGTACCAGGTTTCCCCACCATCTTTGGTCATGGCCTTATTCGCCTTGTTGCCTTCAGGGTTGGTGAAATCGCCACCAAAAACCACGCCTACGCTCTCATCATAAAAATCAATGGAATAGATTCCTTGGGTAGGTTCCTCACTCAACAATAGAGTTCCATGCACCTCCCAAGTCTTGCCCTTATCGGGTGAAAAATAAATACGCCCTTCCGTTGTGGCAATCCAAGTCTTATTTCCCACATTCGCTATATTGGAATTACTCGCAGCAAAGGCCCCTTCACCTTCAATACCTTCAGGCAAAAGGTCGCAAGGCAGCTTATTCCAGGTATTTCCTCCATCCCTGGTAATGATTATAGAAAGGCATCCCTCAACACTATCACCTATGGCAATCCCCTCCATATTATTCCAAAAGGTCATCGCATCATAGAAAACGCCTTCTCCTTTCTCTTGGTATACCAGCTCCATACGACCTTTATCACCTGTCTTGTAAAGCAAGGCCGGATCGGCAACGGAAAGCATAAAAAAATCCGTGGCCGTATGTGCTACGGCCCTAAATTCCGGGGTTATGGAATCAAAATGTTGTACGTTGGTCCGCACCGTTCCGGTACTTAAATCTATAGTCCCAAAAGTTCCCTTATTAGCTGCAAAGGCCAAGCTGTTGCCCATGATTTCGATTGCGCGAATACTCAAAGAATCCTCATAAATCACTTCAATACCGACAGATGTAAACGGCTTTCTTTCTTTTTCTGCGGAACAGGAAAACAACATTGGAAAAATCAAAGCAAATGTGAAGAATCGCATCATGATAAAGTTTCCCAAAAATAAAGGGAATACCCACTAAAACAATACCTTTGCAGCCTTATTTTTTAAGAATGAAATTGCATAGAAACTTGGTTTTTGCCGTAATCGATGCCCTTGATTTAATATTCACAAAAGGCCAGTACGCGGACAAGGCGATTGAAAAAACATTGAGGCGGGACAAAAGATGGGGCTCACGGGATAGAGGTTTTATTGCGGAGACCACCTATGAAATAGTACGCTATAAACGTCTTTATGCGGAAATTGCTGAGATAAAGGAACCCTACAGCAGAAGTAATTTGTTTCGAATGTGGGCCGTTTGGGCCGTATTACGCGGAATTGAACTGCCTGATTGGAAGCAAATCGCGCCTACTCCGGAACGCCGTATTAAGGGTAAATTTGATGAGCTCTCAAAAATCAGGAAGTACCGGGAATCCATTCCTGATTGGTTGGATGCTCTTGGGGAAAATGCATTAGGTGAAAAATTATGGACCGCGGAAATAGAGGCCCTAAACAAACAGGCTCATGTTGTTTTAAGGGTCAACACGCTTAAAACTACAAAAACCAAGTTGCAAAGAGAACTTCTAGATGCCGGTATTGCCACTGAGCCCGTAAAGGGATCTCCAGATGCCTTAAAGCTACAGGTACGCACCAATGTGTTTAGCTCGGAACCTTTTAAAAATGGATGGTTCGAAGTCCAAGATGCCTCTTCTCAATTGGTCGGAAATTTTTTGGATGTAAAACCGGGGATGCGTGTTGTAGATGCCTGTGCGGGCGCAGGGGGCAAAACCTTGCACTTGGCCGCATTGATGGAAAACAAAGGACAACTCATTGCGCTGGATATTTATGGCAACAAGCTAAAAGAATTGAAAAGGCGTGCTCGACGAAATGGTGCCCATAACATTGAACCAAGGGCGATAGATTCCACCAAGGTCATTAAGAAGCTTTATGGTAGTGCAGACCGCGTCCTTATAGATGCACCTTGTACAGGATTGGGTGTTCTGCGTCGCAATCCCGACGCAAAATGGAAATTACAACCAGAGTTTCTAAAAAAAATTACCAAGACCCAAAGAGAAATACTTTTTAGCTATAGCAAAATGGTGAGGCCAGGAGGCAAATTGGCCTATGTGACCTGCTCAATTCTTCCGGAGGAAAACGAAAAGCAAGTATTCGGTTTTTTAAAGTCGGAAGAAGGGAAAGGCTTTAACCTTATCGAAGAAAAGCATATCTACGCTTCCAAAAGTGGATTTGATGGGTTTTATATGGCCTTGATGGGCAAAGAATAAGGAGATTCTCCGGGTTTTAAAAACCCGGCCGGTCTCAAGAAAAAATAATCAACAATTCCCCTAAAACCTGTTAACTTTTCCCTGAAAAACTTAGCTTAAAAAGGTGTAAATTTGTGTTTTCTTAAATCAAACAACGTTTAAGTTCAATGGTTCACTTTTTCGGCGAGGTCAATGGCAAAGTTTTTGCGGTTCAGACCAAACGGGAGCTTTCTCCAAAGGATATAGAAAAATTAACCTGGTTGTTCGGGGACAAATCCAAGATAAACATGGCGTCGATTGACGCCTTTTTTGTTGGCCCCCGAGCGGCAATGGTAACTCCCTGGAGTACAAATGCCACGGAAATCACCCAAAATATGGGAATCTCCGGGATAGTCCGCATTGAGGAATTCCAATCGGTGGAAGCCGATTTCATGGATTATGACCCCATGCTTTCCCAAAAATTCAATGGACTGGAACAACATATTTTCGATATCGATATTGTGCCGGAACCCGTTTTGGAAATCGGTGATATTTCCAGTTATAATGAAAAGGAAGGGCTTGCATTGAATGATGAAGAAGTGGACTATTTGGAAAAGCTTTCTGAAAAAATGGGAAGAAAACTGACAGATTCCGAGGTGTTCGGATTCAGTCAAGTAAACTCGGAACATTGTAGACACAAAATATTCAACGGCACCTTCGTCATTGATGGAAAGGAGATGCCTTCATCCCTTTTTAAACTAATAAAAAAGACTTCAGAGGAAAATCCAAACGATATCGTTTCGGCCTACAAGGATAATGTCGCTTTTGTTAAGGGACCCAAAGTAGTACAATTTGCACCCAAAGTTGCGGACAGACCGGATTACTATAAAGAGGAAGAATTTGAGTCTGTCATTTCCCTTAAAGCGGAAACCCATAACTTTCCTACAACTGTAGAACCCTTTAATGGAGCGGCTACCGGATCTGGAGGTGAAATACGGGATCGGTTGGCAGGTGGTAAAGGTTCGCTCCCCTTGGCCGGAACCGCAGTTTATATGACGGCATACTCCAGATTGGAAGAAAATCGGCCTTGGGAGAAAGCATTTCCTGCACGTAAATGGCTCTACCAAACGCCTATCGATATTTTGATAAAGGCCTCTAATGGCGCTTCGGATTTCGGCAATAAATTTGGGCAACCCTTGATTTCCGGGTCTGTCCTAACTTTTGAACACCAGGAAGACAAAAGAAGACTAGGCTTTGATAAAGTAATTATGCTTGCCGGAGGCATCGGCTATGGAAAGGCAGATCAGGCCTTAAAAGAAACACCCAAAACAGGCGATAAAATTGTTATTCTTGGCGGTGATAATTACCGCATAGGCATGGGCGGTGCAGCTGTTTCCAGCGCGGATACGGGAGAATTCAGTTCGGCCATAGAACTCAATGCCGTACAACGCTCCAATCCGGAAATGCAAAAAAGGGCATCCAATGCTATCCGAGGCATGGTGGAGAGTAATCAAAACCCCATTGTTTCCATTCATGACCATGGTGCTGGAGGGCACTTAAACTGTCTTTCCGAGCTTGTGGAAGATACCGGCGGTAAAATTGACATGGACAAATTACCTATTGGCGACCCTACCCTCTCCTCCAAGGAAATTATCGGTAACGAATCCCAGGAACGAATGGGGTTGGTCATTGGCCAAAAGGATATCGATTTGTTACAACGCATAGCCGAACGGGAGCGCTCTCCCATGTATCAGGTAGGTGATGTTACCGGTGACCATCGATTCACTTTCGAATCCAATGTAAAAGGTGAAAAACCCATGGACGTGCAATTGACGGCCCTTTTTGGAAGTTCACCAAAGACTGTTATGGAAGATACAGTAATAAAAAGAAAATATACGAATCTTTCCTATACTTTGGAGAACTTTCATGATTATTTGGAACAAGTACTTCAATTGGAGGCGGTAGCCTGCAAGGACTGGTTGACCAACAAGGTGGATCGTTGTGTGGGCGGTAGAGTGGCCAAACAGCAGTGTGCCGGGCCTCTTCAATTGCCCTTGAACAACTGCGGGGTAATGGCACTGGATTTTAAGGGAACCGAAGGTATAGCAACAAGTATAGGCCACTCCCCTATTTCCGGATTAATAGATTCTGAGGCCGGAAGTAAAAACAGTATTTCGGAAGCCTTGACCAATATAATTTGGGCACCCTTAAAGGACGGGCTAGATTCCGTTTCTCTTTCCGCCAATTGGATGTGGCCCTGCAGAAATGAGGGCGAGGACGCTAGACTATATGAAGCCGTTGGGGCCGTCTCCAATTTTGCTATTGCGTTAGGGATTAATGTACCAACGGGAAAGGATTCCCTTTCTATGAAACAGAAATATCCGGATGGGGAAGTCATTGCCCCAGGAACGGTGATCATATCCGCAGCAGGACACTGCAATGCCATTACCAAAGTAGTAGAGCCCGTTTTGCAAAAAGATGGAGGTCCTATATATTATATTAATCTTTCAAAAGATGAATATAAGTTGGGTGGTTCCTCCTTTGGGCAGATACAGAATACTATTGGAACAGAGGCTCCGACCATTAAGGATGCATCCTATTTCAGATTAGTTTTTAATTCAATTCAAACTTTAATAAAAGAAGGTCAAATCCTTGCAGGCCATGATGTTGCCTCCGGAGGTTTGATAACCACACTTTTGGAAATGTGCTTTAGCGATACCGATTTGGGAGCAGAACTAGATTTAAAAGATTTGGATGAATCCGATACTATTAAACTCCTCTTTTCTGAGAATGGAGGGATCGTTTTCCAATTGGGTCCAGAGAATTCTAGCGCTATAGAACAACAACTAAGGGATGCTGGAATAACCTTCAGCAAAATTGGAAAGGTGGTTTCAGAAAGCAGACTATCCATTGAAAATGGAGTTGTGCAAATGGGATTGAACGTCAATTCCCTGCGGGATACCTGGTTCAAGACCTCCTATTTATTGGATGATAAACAGACGGCCAGCGGACTGGCAAAAGAGCGCTATGAAAATTATAAAAAGCAACCGTTGCATTATCAATTCCCGAATCAATTCACAGGGATTCTGCCAGAGCGCTCTGTTGCACAAGGCAGACCCAAAGCAGCCATCTTAAGGGAAAAAGGCAGTAACTCCGAGCGGGAAATGGCAAACGCCCTCTACTTGGCCGGGTTTGATGTAAAGGATGTGCACATGACGGATTTAATAAGCGGCAGGGAAACTTTAGAAGGTATCCAATTTATAGGAGCTGTGGGCGGTTTCTCCAATTCCGATGTGCTAGGCAGCGCAAAGGGATGGGCAGGGGCCTTTAAATACAACAACAAGGCCAATACCGTCCTTAAAGAATTCTTTGCTCGCCCTGACACACTTTCCATTGGGATTTGTAATGGCTGTCAGTTGTTTATGGAATTGGATCTGATCAACCCGGAACATGGGAAAAAACACGGTAAAATGACCTATAACGATTCCCACAAACATGAGAGCAATTTCACCTCCGTTAAAATCCAGGAAAACCGCTCCATAATGCTTTCCAATATGGAAGGTGCTACTTTGGGTGTGTGGATTTCCCATGGTGAAGGTAAATTTAGTCTACCCCTTCCAGAGGCGAGCTATGAAATCGTTGCAAAATATGGGTATGAGAATTATCCCGCCAATCCTAACGGAAGTGATTATAACACTGCTATGTTATGTGATAAAACGGGGCGGCATTTGGTTACCATGCCTCATATTGAGCGCTCTATCTTCCCCTGGAATTGGGCACATTACCCGAAGAAAAGGGAAGACATGGTTTCTCCATGGTTACAAGCTTTTATAAATGCCAAAAACTGGATCAAAGAATTTAATGCTTCTTGAATTAAAAACAGCCCTGTTAACCAGGGCTGTTATGTTCGTTCAAATAGTCTCACCATCACTATTTCACAAGTATTCTTCCACTCCAAATTCGTTTGCTACTACTTTCCAAACGATAAAGGTATAAACCAGCGTCCAATCCCTTTCTGCTAATTTGAATGTTATTTTGACCAGCTTGGACGTTTCCGGCCATCAGGTGCGAACCTATTGCCCTGCCATTCATGTCAAACAATTGGAATGTATAAGTACCCATCCCTTCATCATAGAAATATAAGGTGGTGTCGGTTATTACTGGATTTGGACTTACAATAGAACGGTTTAGGTTCTCGTCTATAAACTTCGCCGGTTTGCCGGCGTTGGTAAATTCCACAGCGGTAAGTTCCATTTGTTTTTGTTCGGCAATTCCCGAGCTGGCTTTTAAGTTAAACTGAATTACTTTCAAATTAGAAAAGTCTGTGCTTGCCCCGTTACTATTCCGGAACAACTCATGACCCAAGTAGAAAGTTTCTGTCTTTTCGCTCATAGAAACTTCATGGGTATACAAATCGCCATCAGCCTTGATCAATTGGATTTCCAATATTCCGGTACCAGTAGCATTAAAGACTAAGTTGTTATAACGAGAAAGATTCACGGCGGCAAATCTTGGACTCAAAGCTCTATAAACGCCCACATAGGAATTTGTAGTTGCCTTTAAATTAATGTTCCTTTCAACCGGATACCCTTCACCATAGTACCCTTGGGTACTGGCTACTACTTCGTATTGGGCAACCCGGGTTCCGGTTTGGCTATCATCCAATCCCCAAGGGGCATCAGCCACAAACAAATCGTCTGGAGTATCTCCATTTTCGTTCGAAATTCTGAAACCGAAATCGAAAATATTACCGGTTTCAACCACAACTTGGTAAATATAACCATCTATTTCAGATTCCAGACCAACAGACTCGGATTCACTTGTTTCACTTCGCTTTAATCCACCTTCCAAACGGATGTATTCAGTTTTATTGTTATTCACCACGTTCATATGTACCGCTCCGCGTTCATATTTCGCAGACTTTACGAATACCGGTGGAGGTGCAGAAGTTTTGTAATCAGAAATTGGCGCGTTAGCTTCCAAAAGGTTCAAAATTTCATCCGCCAGTTTTAATAGGTCATCCACCGAATTGGACCAAATTTGAAAGTTATAGTAGGATGAATTTGGGGAATACCTATCTATATTCCAGTGCGATTCCACAACAAATCTATCCTGTTCATTTAACCGTGCTGAGAAACTTAAGGCAAATTCTTTGGTTCCATCCGCTTGTTTGATGATAGATCTTATAAAATCTTTTTCTCTTAATTGCAACGTAGACACTGATAATAGTTGGGCTCCCAAAAAACGATCGCATATAAATTTGCTGTGCTCATATACTTGTTCTTCGGTCTTGATGATCATCAAGGCACTCATGGTCTCTGAACCATTTAGATAATCCACAGCATAAATATCCTTTGCATTGGTAAGGTCCAATAAATCCTCAGGGGCAGATTCTATGGTACTGCTTTCGCCAATTATGCCAAGTGGCACAAGGGCTTTTAGTTCAATTGCCGATGGGGCGTAGGCACCCTTTCGCAAGTAATTACTGGCTTTCTTTATCTTTTTTGCACTTAGTGCATCAAACTTGTAGTTATCCTTCGCTCTTTGATAGTTTCTTTTACTGATCAAGTTGGCCAAACGGTCATTGCTCTCCAATCCACCATCATTTCCGCTAGAAGTCAATTCAACTACCGGACAGGAAGCAACACCGGAACAGGAAGGGTCATCACAATCCACCAGACCATCACCATCATCATCCGAACCATTAATGCAATCTTCCTGTGGAACCGGGGCAGTGGGACAACGAGCTCCATCATTACTGGCGGAAGCTGGACCAAATGCAAAAACATTGGAGTTCATGGTTCCGTTTACAATATTTTGAACAGCCCTAATCACATACACCGTACCGGTTTGGTTAGCGGAAACATAGAAGTTACCATCCACATCAAAATAAACCGCACCGTAAGTATAGTTATTACCTGACAAAATAGGCACCACACCCAGATTTTCAACATTTCCAGTCTCTACATCAATTCGATACAAAATGTTGGTTTTCTTTTCCACAGTATACAACATGTTATCCGCCGCATTGAAGGCCCAATCATGTATACTAATACTATGGCTCAAATCCATGCTTCCGATATATTGCATATAGCTAGGGGAGTCTGGATTTAAATCCACATGATGGAATGTAGAAGTACCGGCCCTGAAGTAATATTGACCATAAAGGTCAATATCTCCGACATAGTTGTTGTTGGTGACGGGAATTTCCGGTATTGTATAAAGATCGGTTTCAAAATTCTTACCTATCCTTACGATAGTCTTTGCCGTTCCAGAAACATAACCCCACAGAAAACCATCTGCTGAATTATAGGCGGCTCCATTTATGGAACCCGAAACCACATTCTCCTTAACCAAATAAGAGCTACCTGATGCCAAGTCTATGGCATAAATATCATTATATTGGAAAAGATAGGCATTGTAAGTACAATCAAAGGGTTCTGACTGTGCATGGAGAAATCCTCCTAACTGCCGACTTCCGGAAAATAAAAAGAACATTACTAACGTAGCTAAGGTGTAAAAGTATTTCATAATTTATAATTTGAGACAGCTTAAAATTACAGCTATACCTAAGGTATTTTCCTACTTGAAATACAAATCCCAGAAATGTGTCGGTGAACGGGGAATTACCTTAGATGGATGGTTTTGAGCTAAATGGCCCGTTTTGAGTAACCGGATGAATATGAATTCTACATTCAAATTGCATCTTTGTTGCGGATATCATTTTAAAATACCGTTGGCTTTCACTATTTTGCAGTAACCTTGGAGAAACTAACTATGCAAAACATCACCAGACTATTCGATTTTCCATATTATCAATTGGAAAAATACAATATGGAAAAATGTTTGGTCACCAAATACGATGACCAGTGGGTGGCAACGTCCACTAAAGAATATATTGATAAGGCCAATGCTATTAGTCGGGGCCTGCTACGTTTGGGGGTTAAACCAAATGACAAGATTGCCCTGATTTCCATGTCCAACCGTACGGAGTGGAATGTAATGGATACGGGCATCTTGCAATTGGGCGCACAAAATGTACCCATCTATCCAACGATTTCCGAAGAAGATTACGCTTATGTCCTTAATCATTCCGAATCTTCTTATTGCTTCGTTTCCTGTACCGAGGTATTCCAAAAAGTAAAGTCCATAAAGGATAAAGTACCCGGCCTTAAAGAAGTCTACTCGTTTGATGAGCTAACGGATTGCAAAAACTGGAATGAAGTATTGGAATTAGGCAAGGACGATTCCAATCAGGAAGAGGTGCAGAAGCACATGGAGGCAGTAAAACCGGAGGATCTTGCCACCTTAATCTATACCTCTGGAACTACAGGAAAAGCTAAGGGGGTTATGTTGTCCCACGAAAATGTGGTAAGCAATGCGCTTGAAAGCTTTAAGCGATTGCCCTTGGATTATGGCAATGCAAAATCACTGAGTTTTTTGCCCGTATGCCATATTTATGAGCGTATGTTGATGTACCTCTATCAATATGCCGGGGTTACGGTTTATTTTGCCCCTATTGATCAAATCAGTGAATTTATTAAAGAGGTTGAGCCGCATGTCATGACAGCGGTGCCCAGATTGTTGGAAAAAGTGTATGATAAAATAATTGCCAAAGGGGCCGAATTGTCGGGTATTAAGAAAAGACTGTTTTTTTGGGCTGTGGACGTAGGTCTCAAATATGAGCCTTATGGGCAAAATGGATGGTGGTATGAACAGAAATTGGCTTTGGCACGAAAGCTAATATTTAGCAAATGGAAGGCAGGTCTAGGAGGTAACCTAAGTCTGATCGCTTCGGGAAGTGCTGCATTGCAACCCAGGTTGGCGCGGATATTCAATGCTGCCGAATTTGGGGTAATGGAAGGTTATGGGCTCACCGAAACCTCTCCGGTAATCTCGGTAAATGATATGCGCAATGGTGGATTTAGAATCGGCACAGTAGGCAAGTTATTGGATCGTACCGAGGTAAAAATAGCCGATGATGGCGAAATCTGTGTAAAAGGCCCCCAAGTGATGATAGGCTATTACAAAGACCAGGACCTAACGGATGAAGTGCTTAAAGATGGCTATTTTCATACAGGGGATATTGGTGAAATCGATTCAGACGGTTTTCTAAAAATAACGGATCGTAAAAAGGAGATGTTCAAAACCTCTGGTGGCAAATATGTTGCTCCCCAATTGTTGGAGAACAGGTTGAAGCAATCCCGGTTTATAGAACAGGTAATGGTAGTGGGCGAGGGAGAAAAAATGCCGGCCGCCCTCATTCAACCTGATTTCGAATTTTTGCACGAGTGGGCCAAAAGACATAACGTTACCGTTCCGGAAAATTCGGATATTGTGCTAAACAAAATGGTATTGGATCGATACGGGGAGGAAGTTAATCTGGCCAATGAGAACTTCGCAAAATGGGAAAAAGTAAAACAATTCCGACTAACCCCTGATGTATGGGGCATTGACAGTGGTCACCTTACCCCCACCATGAAGCTTAGAAGAAAAATTATCAAGGAAAAATATCTAGACCTATACAAAAACATTTATGGCCATGATTAATGGTCATCACATCATATATCACAAGATGTATACCCCAGTTCCTCAATAATACGTCTTCATATCAATGGTTCATCTGCCCGGATAACCAGTATCAACTTCTTTGGACAAGAAAAAACTCTATTTTTATTATGCATGCATAATAAATTTTTGTATCTTTGAAAACCCATAACCAATAACCATCCAATGAAAGAAATTACCATAGATTACGCGCTGCGAGCCACTTGGCAAGCAGTCGCGAGAATGTATAATGAAGAAGCCAAAAAATTCGGGTCCACCATGGCGGTAGGTTTTACCTTGTTGAGCATAGATCCCAAAACCGGTACTCCCTCCACGGCCCTAGGGCCCAAAATGGGTATGGAAGCCACAAGTTTATCCCGTATTTTAAAAAGTATGGAAGAAAAAGGATTGATCGAGCGTAGACCCAATCCCAATGATGGCAGGGGTGTTTTGATTCACCTAACAGATTTTGGACTTGAGAAAAGAAACGATTCAAAAAACGCCGTACTTCGATTCAACGAGGCAATACATGCGAGTGTTTCCGAAGAGAAATTGGGATGTTTTTTTGAAGTTATGGATACCATTAATCAAGTAATTATAGATAAGAAAATTTATCCTGAAGAATCTACCAATTAATACAGGGCGTAACCTATGAATAAACATATTAAGAAAGTAGCCGTTATTGGTTCGGGTATCATGGGAAGTGGAATTGCTTGCCACTTTGCCAATATCGGTGTTCAGGTACTGTTGTTGGATATTGTACCTCGTGAGCTCAACGAAAGGGAAAAGTCCAAAGGACTTACCCTTGAGGATAAGGTAGTGCGAAATCGTTTAGTAAACGATTCTTTGAACGCTGCTTTAAAATCCAAGCCTTCTCCTATTTATCGGAAGCAATTTGCCAAACGTATCGTTACGGGAAATTTAGAAGATGATATCTCCAAAGTTTCCGACGTCGATTGGATCATTGAGGTAGTTGTGGAACGTTTGGACATCAAAAAACAGGTATTTGAAAACCTCGAAAAACATCGTACCCAAGGCACTCTCATTTCTTCCAACACTTCGGGTATCCCTATCCAATTCATGAGTGAGGGTCGAAGTGATGATTTCCAAGCACATTTCTGCGGAACCCATTTCTTCAACCCTGCCCGTTATCTAAAGTTGTTCGAGATTATCCCTGGGCCCAAAACAAAACCTGAGGTACTGGATTTCTTAAATAGTTACGGTGAAAAGTTTTTGGGCAAGACCGCCGTAGTCGCCAAGGATACTCCTGCTTTTATAGGAAATCGTATTGGCATCTTTAGTATTATGAGCCTCTTCCATCTGGTAAAGGAATTGGGCATGACCGTTGAAGAAATCGATAAATTGACCGGTCCGGTAATCGGCCGTCCAAAATCTGCAACCTTCCGTACCGTAGATGTAGTAGGTCTGGACACTTTGGTCCATGTAGCCCAGGGTATCTATGAGAACTGTACCGATGACGAGCGACATGACCTTTTTAAGTTGCCTAGCTTTATTGACACTATGGTGCAAAACGAGTGGTTGGGCAGCAAATCCGGACAAGGGTTTTATAAAAAAATATCAGGGAAAGATGGAAAAAGTGAGATTCTTACCTTGGACTTGGATAAAATGGACTACCGTTCCAAGAAAAGTGCCAAGTTTGCCACTCTGGAACTTACAAAAACAGTTGATAAGGTCATAGATCGATTTTCAATTTTAGTAGATGGAAAGGACAAGGCGGGTGAGTTTTACCGAAAGAGTTTTGGACAGATATTCGCTTACGTATCCCATCGAATTCCCGAGATTACAAATGAGTTGTATAAAATCGATGATGCCATGAAGGCCGGTTTTGGTTGGGAACAAGGGCCCTTCCAAATTTGGGATGCTATCGGCATCGAAAAAGGGTTGGAATTCATCAAAGCCGAAGGACAACAAGCGGCGGATTGGGTTCATCAAATGTTGGCCTCAGGGCAAAAGTCCTTCTATACGGTCCAAGGAGGAGCTACCTATGCTTATGATATTCCCTCGCAATCCGCTAAAAAAGTTCCCGGGCAAGATGCCTTTATTATTCTGGATAACATCCGCAAATCCAATGAGGTCTTCAAAAATAGTGGTGTAGTAGTTGAGGACTTAGGCGATGGTATCCTAAATGTGGAGTTCCAGTCCAAGATGAATACCATTGGGGGAGATGTTATAGCCGGATTGAATAAAGCCATAGACCTTGCCGAAAAAGATTTTCAAGGATTGGTAGTAGGCAATCAGGCCGCTAATTTTTCGGTGGGTGCCAATATTGGAATGATATTCATGATGGCCGTGGAACAGGAATATGATGAATTGAACATGGCCATAAAATTGTTCCAAGACACCATGATGCGCATGCGATACTCTGCCATTCCCACAATTTCTGCACCACACGGGATGACCTTGGGTGGCGGTTGTGAACTTTCGCTCCATGCGGACAAAGTGGTGGCGGCGGCGGAAACCTATATCGGTTTGGTAGAATTTGGTGTTGGCGTTATTCCCGGAGGTGGCGGGAGCAAGGAGATGACGCTCAGGGCTTCGGATACCTTCCGGAAAAATGATGTGGAACTGAATGTTCTACAGGAATATTTCTTGACCATAGGAATGGCCAAGGTATCCACATCCGCTTATGAAGCTTATGACCTAGGTATTTTACAAAAAGGAAAGGACATTGTTGTTGTTAATAAGGATAGGCAAATCGCAACTGCAAAGACCTATGCCCAGTTAATGGCGGAACAGGGATACACCCAACCCATTCCAAGAAAAGATGTAAAGGTTTTGGGGAAACAGGCTTTGGGAATGTTCCTTGTGGGAACCGATTCCATGGAAGCGGGGCACTATATTTCGGAACACGATAAAAAAATAGCGAACAAATTGGCCTATGTAATGGCCGGTGGTGATTTATCCGAAGCTAGCTATGTAACCGAACAATACCTTTTGGAATTGGAAAGGGAAGCATTTTTATCCCTTTGTACCGAAAGAAAGACCTTGGAACGTATTCAGCACATGTTGAAGACGGGGAAACCGCTGAGGAATTAGAACTTGGGATGAAAAGAGGAAAGAACAAAGACTGGAGATGACCCACAATTTTCGAAAACTTAAAATTTGGACAGAAGGGATGTCAATGGTTAGTGAGACTTATAATCTGGCTAGGACCTTTCCCGACTTTAAAAGATACAACCTTTCTAGTCAAATGATTCGCTGTGCAGTCTCCATACCTTCCAACATTGCTGAAGGAAATAGTAAAAGTACGGACAAGCACTTTAGCAAATTTCTGGAAGTAAGCCTTGGTTCGGCATTTGAATGGGAAACACAACTTATCATTGCTTGCAATGAAACCTATATATCAGATAAAAAATTCAAGGAATTAGAGCTGAAAATTCAGCAATTACAAAAAATGATATCAGGATTTCAAGGAGGATTAGACAAGTAGTCTTTTGTCTTTGCTCTTTTAGTCCTTTATCTCAAAAGCAGCCTATGAACAAAACAGCGTACATCGTAAAAGCATATAGAACTGCAGTGGGCAAAGCGCCTCGAGGGGTATTCCGATTTAAACGGCCCGATGAATTGGCCGCGGAGACCATTGAACATATGATGAAGGAGGTTCCGCAATTGGACAAGAAAAGAATTGATGATGTAATTGTCGGTAACGCCATGCCGGAAGCCGAACAAGGTCTTAACGTCGCCCGATTGATTTCTTTAATGGGATTGGAAATTGAGGATGTTCCCGGCGTGACCGTAAACCGCTACTGTGCATCGGGAATAGAAACCATTGGAATCGCCACTGCTAAGATTCAGGCCGGAATGGCCGACTGTATCATTGCCGGTGGAGCGGAAAGCATGAGTTATATTCCTATGGGGGGATACAAGCCCGTACCGGATTATTCCGTAGCCAAAGAAGGAAATGAGGATTATTATTGGGGTATGGGATTAACTGCGGAAGCTGTTGCCGAGCAATTCAAAGTGTCCCGGGAAGATCAAGATGAGTTTGCTTTCAATTCGCACCAGAAGGCGTTAAGGGCTCAAGCAGAAGATCGTTTTCAAGATCAGATCGTACCCATTGAAGTAGAGCACACCTACGTTAATACTTCCGGTAAAAAGGAAACCAAAACCTATACCGTGAATAAGGATGAGGGGCCACGTGCAGATACTTCAAAGCAAGCACTGGCCAAATTACGACCTGTTTTTGCTGCTGGAGGAAGTGTTACTGCAGGAAACTCCTCCCAAATGAGTGATGGAGCGGCCTTTGTACTGATTATGAACGAGGATATGGTAAAGGAATTGAATTTGGAACCCATAGCTCGATTGGTTAATTATGCAGCTGCAGGCGTGGAACCTCGCATTATGGGTATTGGCCCCGTAAAAGCCATTCCAAAGGCACTGAAGCAAGCCGGATTGCAACAGGATGATATTGAATTAATTGAATTGAACGAAGCCTTTGCCTCACAATCACTTGCCGTTATTCGTGAATTGGATCTAAACCCAGAACTCGTAAATGTTAATGGAGGAGCTATTGCCCTTGGACATCCCTTAGGCTGTACCGGAGCAAAACTTTCCGTTCAATTGTTTGATGAAATGCGAAAACGAGACATGCAAGGAAAGTACGGTATGGTGACCATGTGCGTGGGTACAGGACAGGGAGCTGCGGGAATCTATGAGTTTCTTTCTTAAAAAGAAAAAGGAAAATAGAGTATAGACACGTATGGCCAGACGGCATAATTATAAGAATTTAAAGATATGGCAATTGGGCCTAGAAATAGCGAATGATGTTTCGGATATTCTAATACATTTTCCAAAACATGAAAGATATGACCTGAGTTCCCAGCTAAGTAGGTGCTCTGTTTCCATGCCAAGTAATATTGCGGAAGGTTCTGGAAGAACGGACAAAGGCTTTAAGAATTTTATTGATTATTCCTTAAGTTCTTCATACGAATTAGGAACACAATTACTGGTAGCATACCACAGAAATTATATAGACAATGAAACGTTAAAAAAATTGGAAAGTAAAATAGAAGAGTGGCAAAAAATGACGATGGGTTTTCAAAATAGATTGGACTAATTTTTCTTCTCTCTATTCTATTTTCTTTACTCTAAAGACGAAAAATTATGAGCACAAAAACACTAAATAAGGAAATTTTACGGGGCGGGCAATTTCTGGTAAAGGAGACCCAATATGAGGACATTTTTACCTTGGAAGATTTGAGCGAAGAGCAGCGAATGATGCGGGAAAGCACCAAAGAATTTGCGGATCGTGAGCTTTGGGCACATTGGGAACGTTTTGAGAAAAAGGATTACACCTATACCGAGGAATGTATGCGAAAGGCAGGAGAACTTGGCCTTCTAAGCGTAGCGGTACCGGAAAAATATGAAGGCCTGGGAATGGGATTCGTTTCTACCATGTTGGTCTGCGACTATATTTCAGGTGTAACGGGTTCCTTTAGTACGGCCTTTGGTGCGCATACCGGTATCGGAACCATGCCCATTACATTATATGGCACTGAGGAACAAAAGCAAAAATACGTACCAAAGCTGGCTTCGGGGGAATGGTTCGGGGCATATTGCCTTACAGAACCAGGGGCCGGATCGGATGCCAATTCTGGAAAGACCAAGGCAGTACTATCCGATGATGGAAAGTATTATACCATTAGTGGACAGAAAATGTGGATTTCCAATGCAGGCTTCTGTAATCTATTTATCGTTTTTGCCCGAATAGAGGATGATAAATACATTACGGGATTCATTGTAGAGAACGACCCAAAGAATGGGATTACCCTTGGTGATGAGGAAAAGAAATTGGGTATCCACTCCTCCTCTACCCGACAGGTCTTTTTCAACGATACCAAGGTTCCCATCGAGAATATGCTTTCTGAGAGGGGAAATGGATTTAAAATTGCAATGAACGCTCTAAATATTGGTCGTATTAAACTGGCTGCGGCCTGTTTGGATGCCCAACGCAGGGTACTTACCGAAGCTGTAAAATACGCCAATGAGCGTAGGCAATTTAAAACTCCGATAATCAATTTCGGGGCGATAAAGGCCAAAATAGCGAATATGGCGACGAATGCCTATGCTGGAGAATCGGCCAGTTATAGAGCGGCAAAAAACATAGAGGAAAGGATTGCATTGCGAGAGGCCAATGGTAATTCGCACCAGGAGGCGGAGTTAAAAGGGGTTGAGGAATATGCCATAGAGTGTTCTATTTTAAAGGTCGCGGTTTCCGAAGACCTACAGGAAACTACGGATGAAGGTCTCCAGATTTTTGGCGGTATGGGCTTCAGTGCCGATACTCCTATGGAATCGGCTTGGCGTGATGCCCGAATTTCGAGAATCTATGAAGGTACTAACGAAATTAACCGTATGTTGACTGTGGGAATGCTTGTAAAAAAGGCTATGAAGGGCCACGTAGACCTGCTTGGCCCGGCAACGGCAGTAGGTGAGGAATTAATGGGCATTCCATCTTTTGAGACACCAGACTTTTCAGAACTGCTTTCTGAAGAAAAGGATATGATTTCCCGACTAAAAAAAGTGTTTTTAATGGTTGCGGGAAGTGCCGTGCAAAAATTTGGTCCCGAATTGGAAAAACACCAACAACTGATGTTGGCCGCTGCCGATATTCTAATTGAAATTTATATGGCGGAATCCACCGTTTTGCGAACCGAAAAAAATGTCAGACGAACGGGGGAAGAGTCTCAGAAAACTCAAATTGCCATGTCAAAACTGTATTTGTACAATGCGGTCGAAACCATTATCAAAAAAGGCAAGGAGGCCATTATCTCTTTTGCCGAAGGCGATGAACAACGTATGATGCTTATGGGACTTAAGCGTTTTACAAAATATACCAATTATCCAAACATAACAACTCTACGCACGGAAATTGCCGATGTAGTGGCTGAGCATAATGGATATACCTTTGACTAATTCAGATTTAAATTCTGGTGAGACAGGAGGAAAGCCGTCCGCATAGTGCGGACGGCTTCAGTTTTGCTCAATAACGACATATTGTTTGCCGTTATTTCTGGTTTTTGGCCAAAAAACCAAACCTTTTCGTATAATCCAACATCTGATCCGTGAAGCTTTTGGGCTGTTTGACCTCAACATCTACTATTTCGCCTGAAGCATTGGTTTGCAGTTCCAATACCGGGTTTACAAATCCGCTATAAGGCGCGGACGTAAACTGTCTATTGCGCTCTAAAACTTGTGCATGCAAATCTTGATTTACTTTTACACCATATCCCTCTACCAAATCTTGGGCAGCCTTAAAATCACCTTCAGATTTTATGCGCTGTGCCTCTTTAAGCAACTCTCCAAAAAGATTACGCAATTTGGCATAGTCATTAATATTGTAAAACGTCTTACCATCCCGTTCCACTTTTTCGATGACGTTATCCGCTTGCCCTTTTTCAAAAGCCCAGGCAGAGACCCATTGTCTATTTACCATATGGTCCTCCTCAATATCATTACCGAGTTCAATCCGGATAAGCTGTGTAATCAAACCATTTCGGATGTAACCATCATAGGCGGCCTTGCCTACTTTTTCCCAATCCGCTACCAGACCCAATTCCTGTAGTTTGGGATCCATTAAAAAATAGAGCCCGACCAAATCAGCCCGACCCTCTTCCATAGTGGACGCGTAGTTCTTCAACGTTTCCTTGGGTTGACCGACCCCATCATTGATTTGTCCGGAAGCATGGCCTATCACTTCATGAAGTGCCGTATGTAGCTTGTCCGCCAGTTTTCCATGTTGCTCTTCCAGAGCAATTTCCTCTGCATCGTGTGCAAATTCCTTTAATCTACCACTCCCTCCGGCATTATTGTACGCATCAATGATATTACCCAAAGAGACCGATTTGCTACCATGCTTTTGGCGTATCCAATTGTTGTTCGGAAGGTTGACCCCAATGGGCGTACTTGGGGAAGCGTCACCCGCTTCTCCAGCTACGTTGACTGTTTTATAGGAAATACCTACTACATTATCCTTTTTATGTTCTTCGATTAAGGGAGAATTATCCTCGAACCATTGCGCATTTTCAGAAAGGACCGCCATTTGTTTGGACATCTCAAAATCCTTGATCTGAACAATGTTCTCATAAGAGCCCTTGTATCCTTTTGGATCGTTATATACCTCGACAAAACCATTGATCCAATCGATATTGCCATTTGTAGAGTTGACCCATGCAATGGCATATTCATCCCATGTACTTAGGTCCCCCGTTTTATAGTACTCGATCAACAACCCCAGTGTTGTGGCCTGTTGTTCATTTTCGGCGACGCCCTTGGCCTTTTCCAACCATTTTATGATTTCGTTAATAGCATCACCGTACATTCCACCGGACTTCCAGACCATTTCCATTAACTTTCCGTTTTCCTTTACCAGTTTGGAATTAAGACCTACTTCAATGGGCTCCCCCTTGGGTCCTTTGTCCATTTGGGCGTAAAAGGATTCCACATCGGCATCGGTTACTGTGGGGTCGTAAAAATTAATGGCCGAAGAGGCTACGTTGTCCACACCTTTTTTCTTATTGACCTTCTTGTTATCTTTTTCATTGAAGATTACATCAAAAGGCTCCCCAGTAAGTTCGGTATCCGTTTCCTTAAGTAAATAGGTCAAATACTCCGGAGTAAATTCCGGTTTAATCTTATCATTGGAATAATGGTGATGAATGCCGTTGGAAAACCAAACGCGTTTAAGATAGGTCTCAAAAGCCTTCCAGTCTACGGCATTCGTATCACCCTTATATAATGTGTAAATTCTTTCCAGCGCATTCCTAATTTGTAAATTATGCCGATAGTTTTGATCCCACATGATATCCCTGCCGGCCAAGCCGGCCTGTGTTAGATAATACACCAGTTGCTTTTCCTTTAAAGTTAGCTCATCAAAGCCGGGTATCTGGTAACGTAGAATTCGTAGATCCGCAAACTGATCGACAACATAATCAAATTCAGGGGTATCCACGGTCGTAGTTGGTTTTTCTTCTACTTTTTCAGCACATGACCATAGAACACCCACTATACAGAGACTGCTTGCGATAATTTTAAGTTTCATAATTAAGAGAAAGTTTAATTTATCTTTCAAATGTAACAAAACAAGTTATAATTGTTACAAATTCATACGGGAAGTTTCAAAGGAAGTAGAATGTTTTTTGTGCATTGTTTTGTTACCTTAAACCAAGACTTTATTTTTAAGGATGGACAAAAATCTTTTAAAAGCGGTCTACTCTACGGAGGATTTCAGGGAACTTGGTCATAAGCTTATCGATGAACTGACAAATCATTTAGAGGATAAAATCCAAGAAAAATCAGATAACGCTATAGCATGGAGTAATCCTGAGAACGAACTTGATTTTTGGGAAAACTTCCTCGTCAAAGAAGATGCGTCCCTGCTCTTTCCAGAGATTCTCAACCGCACCACCAATGTACACCACCCCAAATATATTGGACATCAGGTGAGCCCTACAGCTCCTATAACGGCATTATCCGGTATGCTAAGTGCTTTGTTGAACAACGGCATGGCCATTTACGAAATGGGAATGTCCCCATCAGCCATTGAGCGTGTCGTCATTGACAAACTTTGCAAAAAAATAGGTTATGATAAGGATTCGGGAGGGTTTTTGACTTCAGGGGGAACCTTAGCCAATTTAACAGCCCTACTTTCAGCCAGGAAAGCAAAGGTGTCCCATGATGTTTGGAATGAGGGACATCAGGATCAACTCGGTATTATGGTCAGTTCGGAAGCACATTATTGTATAGACCGTGCGGCCAAAATAATGGGATTGGGAGAAAAAGGAATTGTTAGAATCCCCACTACCCAAAACTTTCAAATGGATACTTCTTTACTTCAGTCCTATCTGGACAGAGCCAAACGGAAAGGAATAATTGTTTTTGCCATTATTGGAAGTGCTCCTTCCACAGCAACAGGGATTTATGATAACCTAGAAACCATTGGAAAATTTGCCCACACTAACCATTTGTGGTTTCATGTTGACGGCGCTCATGGAGCAGCGGCCATTTTTTCGGAAAAGTATGCGCACACGGTACGGGGTATACAACAGGCGGATTCGGTGGTCATAGACGGTCATAAAATGATGATGATGCCCACCATAACTACTGCCCTACTCTTTAAAAATGATAGGCACGCCACAGCTACTTTTAGCCAAAAGGCGGATTACCTGTTAACACCAACAGACCATGAGGATTGGTATAATTCCGGCAAGCGAACTTTTGAATGTACCAAGACCATGATGAGCATCCATTGGTATGTATTGTTAAAAACCTATGGAGAAGAAATTTTTGATGAATTCGTTACACGACTCTATGATATGGGACATCAATTTGGGAAAATCCTTCAAAATGATTCTCACTTTGAATTGGCGGTCCCACCCGAATCCAACATAGTATGTTTTCGTTATATAGATTCTAGTTTAGATACTATGGCACTAAACGAACTCAACAAAAACATCAGACAAAATCTTTTGGAGGATGGTGAGTTCTATATTGTACAGACCAAGCTAAGGGGTGTCCAATATCTGCGTACAACCATTATGAACCCTTTTACGACACGAGAACATTTGCGGCAATTATTGAGGAAAATCAAAGAATACTCCAAACAAAATAACGAACACTTGGACTAACCGATGGTAATCTTCAAAATTACCCAAATAGTGCGCTGCCTAATTTGCATTTGAATCTGGGAATACTTTTTAGGTCAAAAACTATTCCGTTAAATAGCGTAAAGAGGATTTCCATTTCCCGCCGGTCAACAAACTGGAATCATCGGTAGATGCATTCAAAAATACATTTTCGGAAAAATCCATTTCAAAGGATGCTACCTCACTATCCGCACTATAAAGTCGAATATTTATTGTCCGTTCCAGCTGCGTACTATTATTGGAAACTTCTTGCGCCATGAGGTTTGATTCCGATTTTCCATTTTTTGTCTTCTTTAGTGGAAAACTGATTTTGAACCTATTAAGGTTCTTAACATCAACGCAAGTTGTATTAATTACTGCAAGGACAGGAGGAGGAATAATACCACGTTAACCCATCCAACAGAGTTTTTGCACGAATTCTTTGTAGGTTGAAATACCTTGTTTAGGTATGTGGCAATAACAGGGAAGGTTCACCTTAACCCTACTCTCTCATAGATTCCAAAATACGTTCCTCGGTATTCTTTCTAGAAAAGTTGACTGCACATTCAATCATGGCCAAATGTGAATAGGCTTGGGGGAAATTCCCTAAAAGCCTTTTGGTCTTAAAATCAATGTCTTCGCTAAAGAGACCTAAATGGTTCCCATAAGTTAGGGTCTTTTCAAAAAGGGCTACCGCCTTTTCTTCTTCCCCTATTTTGAAAAGGCTATTGATAAACCAAAAGGTACAAATGGTAAAGGAGGATGAAGGGAGTCCAAAATCATCCTTGTTCTTATAGCGGTACAATAGGCCGTCATTGCTCAATTCCTTTTCAATAGCTTTGACCGTACTTACAAATTTGGGCGATTTGGCATGTATAAATCCATAAGACTCCATAAGCAGTACGGAAGCATCCAAATGTGTGGAACCGTAGGATTGAGTAAATGCGTTTACCTCGTCGTTCCAAGCATTTTCATGGATGTCGTTTTTAATTTCCTGCTCCAATTGTGTCCATTCCTCTAACTTTCGAGTCTTCTTCAATATGCGTGCAACCCTAACAGCCCTATCTATGGCCACCCAGCAGAGGACTTTGGAAAAGGTAAAATGTCGATCTTCGGTGCGCAATTCCCAAATCCCTTTGTCCGGCTCTTTCCAGTGCCTAGAAACAATCCATACAATCCCTTTGGTTATGCCCCACAGCTCTTCACCATTTTCGATGCCCGTACTGAACTTGGCCAATTGCGCATGAATGACATCCATTAAAATTCCGTAGATGTCATTTTGTTTTTGCTCGTACGCGGCATTGCCCACCCGAACAGGTTTGGAGTCTTTGTAACCGCTCAAATGATCCAAGGTTTTTTCCGTCAAGGTTTTCTCCTTGTTGATGCCGTACATGATCTGCAGTTTTTCATCCTTGTCCGGAATCAGGTCGATAATGAACTGAAGATATCTACGCGCTACATTCTTGTGGCCTAGATCGGCCATAACCTTGATGACCATAGAGGCATCCCTGATCCAACAAAAGCGGTAATCCCAATTCCGTACCTCCCCGATCGTCTCGGGCAAAGAGGTTGTGGCAGCCGCAAGTACGGCACCAGTACGGTCATAACTAAGCAACTTCAAAGTTATGGCGCTGCGCATAATCTGTTTGTTGTACTTGTTATAGGTAGGTGTCCTGTTTGTCCAATTAAGCCAATACACCTTGGTACGCTCTAAATCCAAGTAGATTTTTCGGGTGCTGGGCAGTAATATTTTTTCATTATACCCCACCAGAAAATAGCCATTCTGTTTTATTTCCAATTCCCTGCCTTCTACCACCGCATTCTTGTTAAAGGAGGTATAAAGGAAAATGGTGTCGAACTTTTCGGTTTGGGTAAGGCTAACCACAAAGTTTTTTTTCACGTACGTCTTCGTCTCTCCTAGGGCATATTCCAATTTGGGGTCATAGTGCACTCTAAATCTGGGCTTCCCCTTAATATGGCGCACATGTCTTGCTAATTCCGGAGGTGCGTGATAACCACCATTCTCGTTATAATAGCGTGGCATGAAATCATGAATCTCAAAAGTGTTTTCCCCATCGGAAAATCGGGTAATAAGTACTGCCGTGCTTTTTTTATAGCGTTGCTTTATGGCATATTCCTTAGCCACACGTATTTCAAAACTGCCGCCGATTTTGTCGTCCAACAACTTCGCGAAGACCGACGAAGAATCAAATTCGGGCAAACAGCACCAATCAACAGAACCTGTTTTTGAAATTAGGGCAGCACTCCTACAATTTCCTACTATTCCGTAGTCTAAATTATCCATTCAATAAAAATGTTGATGTAATCTGGTTTTGAATTGTTATTGCCATGCAATTTGACGAAATTTAGAAAAATTAAAAGTAAAACACGCTAAAAACATCCATTTCATGGGCAAAACTATCATAATCTCAAATAGACTACCCGTACAATTACAAATTAGCAATGGTGACATTACGGCCATACCAAGTGTTGGAGGGTTGGCCACGGGAATGAAATCTGTACATTCAGGCGGGGATAGCCTTTGGATTGGCTGGAGCGGACTTACCAATGAGGAAATTCCGGAAGAACTTGCCCCTAAAATTGACGAGGCACTTGCGAAACACGGTTCGTCCAAAGTAAAGTTGACCAAAAAAGAAGTAGACGGATTCTATTTCGGTTTTAGCAACCGTACCATCTGGCCTTTATTCCACTATTTTTTGGAATATTCCGAATTTGAACTGGACTACTGGAACGTTTACAAAGATGTGAATCAAAAATTTGCAGATACTATTCTGCAAAATGCAAGTGATGAGGATACCATTTGGATACATGATTATCAATTGATGCTTGTGCCCCAGATGGTAAGAAATGAGCGGCCGGATATATCCATTGGTTTCTTTCTGCATATCCCTTTCCCTTCGTTTGAAATTTTTAGGACATTACCTTGGCGTGAGGAAATTTTAGAGGGGCTTTTAGGTTCCGATCTTATTGGGTTTCATACCTACGACTATGAACGTCATTTTTTGAGCTCGGTCAGAAGGTTGCTTGGATTAGAAGTGAGCTTCAATGATATTTATTTGGACAATCGAATTATTAAGGTCGATTCCTTTCCCATGGGCATCGATTATAAAAAATTCAGCAGCGCGGCCCAAGAACATAGCCAAAAAAAGCCGGAGAGACAATCGGATCTGCAACAACGATTGGACAAGCATAAGAAGTCTACCCCTGATGGGAAGTTTCTTCTATCCATTGACCGTTTGGATTACTCCAAGGGAATTGCCAAACGCCTGAATGCCTTTGAATATTTTTTGAATAAATATCCCCAATACAAAGAAAAGGTCCGTCTTATTATTTTGGCGGTTCCTTCCCGATCTAACGTACCTCAATATCAGCTGCTTAAAAAGGAGGTAGATGAACTGGTTGGCCGTATTAATGGGGAGTTGGCTACAGTGAATTGGACACCGATATGGTACTTTTACCGATCGCTTCCCTTTGATAGTTTAATAGATCTGTATACTTCCTGTGACATCGCTTGGCTTACCCCCTTAAGGGACGGAATGAATCTGGTGGCCAAGGAATATATTGCTACGCGGACCGATCAGACTGGAGTGCTTATCCTCAGTGAAATGGCAGGATCTGCCAATGAAATGAATGAATCTCTTTTGATCAACCCTAACAACTTTGAGCAAATAGCGGACACATTGTATACAGCTATCAATATGCCCAAGGAAGAACAACAAGCCCGAAACAAAGTGCTTCAAAAACGTTTGGAGCGTTACAACGTGGAAAAATGGGCCAACAGTTTTATGAGCTCCTTAAAAGCTCAAAAAAATCGTGATGTCGCAAACATTTCCAAAAGGATGACGGATAATCTACTCAACGGAATTCTAAGCGATTATACGGCCGCGAAAAAACGACTTCTGTTCCTGGACTATGATGGAACCTTGGCGGGATTTCACAACGATCCCCAAAAGGCAAATCCCGATCAGGAGTTGTATCAACTTTTGGATCAGATACATGAGCAGGAAGATACCGAAATGTATTTGGTCAGCGGTCGTGACAAGGAAACTTTTACCCGTTGGTTCCTTCCCAAAAAATACAATATGATTGTGGAGCATGGGGTATGGATTTCCAAAGACGGGGAACCGTTCCGGATGCTCGAAAATGTAAAAAATGATTGGATGGAAAAAATCCGTCCTGTACTGGAGTCTTTTGTAGATCGCACTCCGGGAAGTTTCATAGAAGAAAAAAATTATTCCATGGCCTGGCATTATCGTAAGACCGATCCGGACTTTGGAAATCTTAGGGCTACCGAACTGAATACCGTGCTTACCAGTCTCATAGGCAATGATGACATTAGTGTACTTAACGGGAATAAGGTTATGGAAGTAAAGAGTAGCAATGTGAACAAAGGGAGAGCCACCGTGCGGGTTTTGGGTGAGGATGAATATGATTTTGTCTTTGCCATTGGGGATGATTGGACGGATGAGTTTATGTTTCAAGAACTTCCCAAAAGCACCATTACCGTAAAAGTGGGGCAACAAAAAACACAGGCTCGGTTTTTTGTAGAGAACACTAAAAAAGTACGGGAACTCTTAAGTAGGTTTGCGACTAAAAAGTAGGTTGAAGTCCAAATCTCATAGGCCCAAGTTGTTATGGCACATATTTTGGATTTAAAGCTTCCAAAGGAAATGAAAGAGCGAGTTGGGTATTCACAACGAATGATACAATAAATTCAAATACATTTGGAGCTCTAGTTGCATTAACACTCAAGATATATTATGAAAAATAGACATTTCCAGATATTTATAGTTGCATTGACATCAATGGCGACCTTTGGTCAGACTTTTACCGAACAAGATACGCTGCGTGGCAGTATTACACCTGAGCGAGCTTGGTGGGATCTCAACTATTACCATTTGGATGTAGAAGTACAACCGGACCACAAATATATTTCTGGCAGCAATACCATTCGTTACAAGGTTTTGGAGCCCAAGCAAACCCTACAGGTAGACCTACAACCCCCGCTCCACATTGAAAAAGTGACCCAGGACGGAAAAAAACTAAAAGTAGAATCTAATGGGAATGCCCATTTTGTACAGCTGGAAAAATCCCAGCAACCCGGTGAGTTCAATGAAATTGTCGTGCATTATTCAGGCTATCCCAAAGAAGCGGTCAACGCTCCTTGGGATGGCGGTTTTTCCTGGAAAAAGGATAGTAGGGGCAAGTATTTCGTAGCCACATCCAATCAAGGTCTGGGAGCGAGCGTTTGGTGGCCCAACAAAGACCATATGTACGATGAAGTAGACAGTATGGCCATTAGCATTACCGTACCCAAAAATCTTATGGACGTCTCCAATGGAAGGCTGCTTAAAATTGAGGAAGATGAAAGAACAAAAACCTATCATTGGTTTGTGGGCAACCCCATTAATAATTATGGAGTGAACATAAATATTGCCGATTATAAACATTTTGGAACTACATATCAAGGAGAGGCCGGGCCGTTAACTTTAGATTACTATGTACTACCACAAAACTTCGACAAGGCACAAAAGCAATTCCAACAGGCTCCCCAGATGATGAAAGCTTTTGAGCATTGGTTTGGCCCCTACCCTTTTTATAAGGATGGGTTTAAACTGGTGGAAGTCCCCTATTTGGGCATGGAACATCAGAGTTCGGTCACCTACGGCAATAAATATCAAAACGGGTATTTGGGACAAGATCTTTCGGGGACGGGATGGGGCCTAAAGTTCGATTTTATTATTATTCACGAGGCAGGACACGAATGGTTCGCCAATAATATTACCTATAAGGACATTGCGGACATGTGGATCCATGAGGGCTTTACGGCTTATTCCGAAAACTTGTTCCTGGACTATTATCATGGTAAGAAAGCCGCTGCCGATTACGTAATCGGGACCCGTTCCAACATTAAAAATGACCGTCCCATCATCGGTAAGTACGATGTCAACCATGAAGGTAGTGGTGATATGTACTACAAGGGGGCCAATATGCTGCATACACTCCGACAACTTGTGGAAGATGATGATGTATGGCGGAAAACCCTTCGTGGGCTAAACAGGGACTTTTATCATCAAACGGTCACTACGAAACAAATTGAGGATTATCTAAGTGAGAAAACGGAGAAAGACCTGTCCGCCTTTTTTGATCAATATCTGCGTACCACCATGATTCCAAAATTGGAATATACCATCGAGGGGGATACCATCAAATATAGATATACCGATATTGTTTCGGGCTTTGATATGCCCATTCGAATCTTGGTTGAAGACCAGCCTCATTGGCTTTTCCCAAACCAAGATTGGAAAACGGAAACTTTGGAAGGGGAACTATCGACTTTTAAAATCGACCGGAATTTTTATATAAGGGCTGAAAGAAAATAAAAGGTCTTGGCAAAGCTGGAACTTTACCAAAACCTGTTGTTAGTTTCTCTTGAAATTAAGGTGTTCCACTACCAAAAGTGACATTCATTAAAGCCACAGGTGCGGCGCCTCTGTCTTTACCATTGGGCTTATAGATAAAGTAGATTTCCTCAGCCTTAACATCAACTGCCCCATTGAAGGCAATAGGTACCATTCCACCAGGCTGTCCTGCCACTGGTGCAGGCATACTGCCCTTTCCTAGAAGTTTACCATCCGGAGTGTTTAGACGAAGTTCAAAATCGAGTCCGGCCTTAGGAGGTTCTTGCCATCCAGCCGTTAGGTTGGCGGAACGAACTCCCTTCAAATCAATATCCTCAAGGACAAACCATCCTTCCCCTTCCGGTAAAATGAGCATATCCATACCATTAAAGGCAATGGGTGTAAAACCGTCAGATTTTGTTTTATCGGAAAAAGGAACCGTACTTCCCTGTAAAGCTACCGACTTTACACCGGTAAGGGGAATAGTCCCATCCGCTCCATTGTCGGTATAACTAGCGGTCAAGACCATTACATTCGCCCCTTTTGTGGGTTTGGGGTTTAGCATTCCAGAAGTTGGCAGAGACTGCTCCTCGGCCTCATTTGCTGCCAAGGACATGATGTACTCCGTAATCTGACGGGCCTCGCTTTTTGTAACATTGGGGTGAGCAGGCATAACTACCTCTCCCCAAACACCGCCACCACCGGCAATGATTTTATTCTGCAAATAGGACATGGCATTAGGGTCTTTTAGATATTTCTTTGCCACATCCGTATAATTTGGACCGATGGAAGCTTCGGCTTCCTTATGACAGGTCTTACAGTCCATACCCTGGGTCAATGCCTTACCGGTTACCGCAGCCGAAACTTGTTGGTGCCCCAAAGACATATTAACCTCATCCAAACTTTCCATATAGTCCACCGAGACAAATATATTGGACTCGTCAATCGGGTCTCCATCCGCATCGCTTACGGACACTTCATAGCTTACGGGAACACCTTGAAGGAAAAATGAGGAATTGCCTCCCTTTAAATCGATAGCGACCTCTGGCCTGGAATTTCCAGCCACAACGGAGACTACTTCACTTTGGGCAGATTCCCCTTTGTCATCCTTTACTTCAACCGATACCTTATATTCCCCTGCTTCGGAATAGGTATGGTTTATTTCGGGCTCTTGGGTTTCCTTTTGTTCACCGTTGCCCAAATTCCAGATATAGGTGACCGAATCTTTTTCACGATCACGGGCTTCCACATTGGCCTTTATGCTAAGCGGTAATTTTCCGGATGTATGATCCACAATGAGATTATCGATAAGGGGAGGACGGTTTCCGCCATTGTATTCGATATAGCTCAGCCCAGAATCCTCATTCTGGCGGAACCATCCACTACCATATTCCAACAAATACATTCTACCGTCCGGGCCCATTTCCACGTCGATCAAGTTGTTCACTTCAATATCCGGGGCAAAAGGTTCCATTTTATTGAAAGTGCCGTCCTCAAAAAGTGTAACGGCCTTCATCCAGCCCCGCATCCAATCGTAAATAATTACCTTGCCATCATAATAATCGGGGAGTCCTCCTCCATTGGGATACATATCCGAATAGTAGGTCGGCCCTGCCATGGCGTTTCGGCCACCGGTACCTACCTGGGGAAAGTCATTGGTGTCCACATAGGGATAGAATACATAGGCGGGTTGAGCCGGCGGCAATTCCCTCAAACCAGTATTGTTCCTGGAATCGTTAATAGGCTTTTCGGGATCAAAGGTCATTCCACTATCCCCAGTCTCATAATCATAGTCCACATAGGGTTTGTTGTCCGCAATGAATAATGGCCATCCAAAATTCCCCGCCTCGCGGGCCTGGTTCATTTCATCATACCCTCTATGTCCACGGGTCTCCAGACTATCCGCTCTTGCATCCGGGCCCACATCGCCCCAATACAAATAACCATTCTTCTTATCCACGGAAATCCGGTAGGGGTTCCTATGACCCATGGTATAAATTTCGGGGCGAGTTTTTTCCATCCCGACCGGAAAAAGGTTTCCTTCTGGAATATCATAGCTACCATCTTCGTTAACCTTGATCCGTAAAATTTTCCCACGAAGGTCATTGGTGTTACCTGAAGAGCGACGAGCGTCGTATTGTTTATGCCCCGGAATATCATTTAAAGGCGCATAACCACTATTTACATATTTCACATCCTTTTCATTGAAAGGGGTGGAATTGTCTCCCGTGGAAAGATAGAGCAACCCATTTCCATCGAACGCAATGGATCCGCCGGTATGGCAGCAGATTTCCCGCTGACTTCCCACATCCAATATTTTTTGCTCCGAGGCCAAATCAAAAACCCCATCCTTGTATTTAAATCGGGACAGTCTATTTACTGACTCGTTACCTGTTGGGGCATAGAAAACATAAATCCAGTTATTCGCTGCATAGTTGGGATCTTTTTGTAATCCCATGAGGCCTTCTTCCGCATTTACCCCAGGTGTGTTCAAGGTCTTGTGATATACATCCAACTTTGCTACTTCCTTGAGTTCCTTTGTGGCATCGCTATACACCAATATTTCCCCTCTTCGCTGTCCTATTATCACATCATGGTTTGGAAGGATGGCCATTTCCGTGGGTTCAAAAAACTCCCCTACCGTTAAGGGAACCTTTGAAAAACGATCGATATCCGGTGGTATCTGAGTAGTTGCTTTACTATAATCCAATTGTGAGTTATCGCCAATAGCATATTGGATACCGCCTAAAACATGTTGCAGGAACTTTTCTTCGGAATAACTTTCCTCCGTATGACCGCCCCCAGTGTAGAATGCACGCCCCCCATCAAACTCATGGTGCCAGGCAATGGGGTGAAAATCACCATTAGTGCCCCCTTCATAGGTAGATTCATCCACGGTCATAAGAACATTGACTTCCGGGTTTATTTTTTTGTAATTATACAGTTCGTCCGTTCTACGCCAGATGGAATCCGTAAAATGTTGGGTAGCTATAAAACTCCTGTCCTTAATGATAAAATCGGCCTCTGGTGTCCCAGGCGGGTGACTTTGGAAATGAGCGCCGACCAATTTGTTGTACCAACCCCAATCATACTCGGTATCCGCAGCGGCATGTACGCCAACAAAGCCTCCACCTGCCTGGATGTAACGTTCAAAAGCGGCCTCTTGCTTATGGTCCAGAATATTACCGGTGGTACTTAAAAAAACTATGGCCGAGTATTGCTCCAAGTTTTCATCCGTAAATAAATCGGCATTCTTGGTACTGTCAACGGCAAAGCCGTTTTCCTCGCCCAGTTTTTGAATGGCCGCTATACCCGCAGGAATGGAGGCGTGCTTAAAGCCCATAGTCTTGGAGAATACCAGGACCTTTGGCTCTCCCTTGCGCTTGTTTCCACATCCCATAATCATAAGTCCCGCTAATGCCAGCATGGCCAAAAAAGAAGTTTTCTTCATCTTACTATAATTCGTTTCATTTTTTTATAATTTCTAAAAATAAGGATTACCGTTTCGATTTACCAAATTGATAAAGGATAATGTAGTATTTTTAAGAATAATGCCGCAGTTGGATAAAAATTATGAAAGATATTCAAGAGCACTATTTTAAGAACGATACCGAATGGCGGAATTGGTTGCATGAAAATCACTTAGTCTCAAATGGCATCTATCTGATTTTCTATACCGTGGCCCACGAGAAAGACAGTATGCGATGGGAGGAGGCCGTACGTGTTGCCTTGTGCTATGGTTGGATAGATAGTACCGTTAAAAGTCTGGGAAACGGCAAACGGCGACAGTATTTCTGCCCCAGAAAACCGAAAAGTGTTTGGAGCAAAATCAATAAGGATTACATAGAAGAACTGACCGGTAAGGGATTAATGCATGAGAGTGGTTTAAAAAAAATTGAAGCTGCCAAAAAGGATGGTTCATGGACTGCCCTGGATGATGTGGAAAACGGGATAGTGCCCCAAGATTTGCAAAAAGCCTTTAATAGAAACAAAAAAGCTTTTGAGAATTATCAAAACTTTACCCGGGGACAGCGAAAGAGTTATCTGTATTGGCTAAAACAGGCGAAAAGGGAAGAGACCCGAAAAATACGGATAGCGGAAATCATAAGACTTTGCAGAGCTAATATAAAATCAAGAAATCAAAATTCAAGGTCATGAAGAACATCAACTTCATTCTAGCCGCCCTACTTCTAGCGGCCTGTAATCAAGCACAGCAAACAACAAGTCCAACAGCGATCCTTGTATCGGATGTGAACATCGTAAACCTACGTAATGGCAAAATTTTGGAAAACCAACAAGTGGTCATTGATTCCGGTAAAATTCAAGGGATTTCCGGAAACATTGAAAATGCGGAGAGTTATCAAACCAAAATAGCCGGTAAAGGAAAATTTATGCTGCCGGGATTGGCCGAGATGCATGCCCATATCCCTTCTCCCCCAACCTCCAGCGAACGTACCGAAGATGTGCTTTTTCTCTATCTCTCTAACGGTATCACCACAATCCGTGGTATGTTGGGACATCCCTCCCATTTGGAGCTCCGGGAAAAAGCCAAAACTGGCGTAATAACTAGTCCCAGGATATTTACGTCGAGTCCGTCGTTAAATGGCAATACGGTCACCTCTAGGGAAGAGGCCATTTCCAAGGTTACGGCCTATCAAAAAGCGGGGTACGATTTTCTCAAAATCCATCCAGGTATCCAATTGGAGGTGTTCGATCAAATTGTCCGTACTTCAAATGAGGTAGGAATCCAATTTGCCGGACATGTTCCTGTAGATGTCGGTATCCGACATGCCCTAAAAAGCAAATATGCCTCCATAGACCATGTAGACGGATTTTTGGAAGGATTGGTCCCCGAAACGGCAAATGTCAAACCCGATCAAAACGGTTTTTTTGGTTACAATTTTACTCCTCTGGCCGATACCACCAGGATTGACCAACTGGTAAAGATGTCCAAGGAAAACAAGGTCTGGATCGTACCTACTCAAAGTCTGTTCACAAGATGGTTCGCCCCGACCAATGGTGAAGAACTTTTAGCGCAGCCAGAAATGCGATATATAACCGAAGAGACCTTGGATGAATGGAGAACGCGGAAAGAACAATCAACAGGACCGGACTCGGGATTTGATGCCGATCAATGGAAGCAATTTGATGCGATTCGCAGACAACTGATGAAGAAACTGCAGGATGGCGGCCACGGTATGTTGCTAGGTTCCGATGCTCCGCAATTGTTCAACGTACCCGGGTTCTCCATCCATCATGAAATCGATGCCATGGAAGATGCTGGGCTTACGCCTTTGGAAATTTTGCAATCCGGCACGATAAATCCGGCCATCTATTTTGGGATGGACGATCAATTTGGTGAAATCAAAGAAGGTTTGGACGCCGACGTAATTATCGTTGATGCCAATCCCTTGGAAAACTTGGATGCCTTACAGCAGATTTTCGGGGTAATGCGGCAAGGGAAATGGCATTCCAAAGAAGCTATTGACCAAAGGCTAGGGGAAATTGCGGAAAAAATGCGGAATAACTGAATATATACCTATCGGGTAGAATGCAATTTATTTTCCTTTTCTACCTCAAGTTTTTGAATCAATGATTTTATGCCACCGCCATTCAAAGGTTTAATACTCTTTTAATTACATAAACCCCATTCCTAGCAATGAAGTCGTACACGGCCCTTTTTGTAATTCTTTTGTCCCTGGTATTAAGTTGCAAGGGAAGTCCCGAAAACAAATCAATCGAACCCAATCATGTCCCAAAAGAACTGAATAGACCTAAAGTAAGTTTCACTTTCGACGATGGCATAACGACCGACATTTTGAATTATCCATTTAAGCAGTGGAACCAAATGATCTTATCCTCATTGGATAAGGCGGAAGTGAAATCTGTTTTTTTCGTTACCGGGGCCAACAAGTCCGATCAAAAAGGAAAATATTTGCTCCAGAGCTGGAATGACAAAGGCCATAGTATTGCGAACCATACGTTTAGCCACCCAAGTTTCCATTCGGAAGACCTTTCCATTGATGACTTTGAAAAAGAGCTTTTGGATACGGATGCTATTATATCCGGGTACAGCAACTATCAAAAGCTATTTAGATTCCCGTATCTAAAGGAAGGGGCTACATGGGAGAAAATAGATGGAATCCGAAATGTGCTTTCGAAACATGGTTACAGGAATGGACATGTAACCATAGATGCCTCCGACTGGTATATAAATGGGAGGCTTATTAGAAAAATTAAAAAGTTGGGAATCGATAAGGCCGAAGTATCAAAATTCAGGGAATATTATTTGGAACACATAATGGATAGGGCCAACTTTTACGAAACACTATCCTATGAACTCACCGGCAGAAATATAAACCACACCCTGCTTTTGCACCATAATCTTACTTCTGCCCTCTTCCTAGAGGATTTAATAGCCAGATTCAAGGAGGAAGGCTGGGAAATTATCGATGCCCCGGTAGCTTTCAAGGATAAAATTTTTGAAACACTTCCTTCCCGTGTTCCTGCGGGCGAAAGCCTGATATGGTCCTTAGCCAAGGAATCGGGCGGATATGAAAGTATGCTACGTTATCCTGCCGAGGACGGTAGGTATGAGGAATCAAAAATGGATAGTTTGGGGCTTTGATCTTATTAAAGCAAATGTATGCCAAGTAGCTTGTGCCCATCTTTTATACAATACATGGTCAAAAGCAAAGAAATCCTAAGCTAACCCATTCTGGCAGAGATTTTATTTTCGCTACCTTTTTGAAGTGATATTCTAAGATAAAGTGAATTCTGGTAGTTTAATTATCTCGCCGCCTTTTAAGGCCGATTCATGGGCCAATATCCCAACACAGGTTATATTTGCCGACTGTTTTGCATTGGGGTAAGGTGATTTATTCTCTAGCAAGGCATGTATAAATTCATGTACCAGATGCGGGTGTGAGCCACCATGTCCGGCACCTTGAGTAAAGGAAAGGTGCTGATGCTCATCCGAGTCATACACTCCTTGGGTGGTAAAGTGCTGTATTTCCGGCGGTAGCAATTTTGCGAAATCGGGACTCTCGATCTCTTCAGGTATTTCCGGTTCCGGTCTTTTCGCTGTGTGCACTACCAATGGCTTCCCCTCGATCAAAGGCCATTCAACGGACTTCTTGGAACCATATACTTCAAAACTTTCCCTATACTGGCGGGCCACATCGAACAATGAGCGATATACTTGTGCACTTAAATCGGAATTTCTAAACTTGATATGTGTAGTCTCCACTGCAAAAGGTGAGTTGTAATGTGCTATCAACTCTTCCCGGATCGTCCCCGAACCAAAACACGAAACGTATTCTGCCTCTCCCCTTGTAAGTGCCAAAACAGGTCCGACACAATGGGTTGCATAATGCATAGGCGGCAACCCGGGCCAATAATTGGGCCACCCGTCCATATCCTGTTGATGGCTTGCCTTTAAGAATTGTATCTTACCCAATTGCCCCTGCTCATAGAGTTCCTTCATATATAGAAACTCGCGCGCATATACCACCGTTTCCATCATCATATAAGTCAACCCCTTTTTTTGGGTCAGCTCTACAATTTCCATACACTCTTCAACAGTGGTGGCCATGGGTACCGTGCAGGCTACATGTTTTCCGGCTTTCAGGGCTTTTATGGATTGTAAACCGTGATCGGGAATAGGAGTATTGATATGTACGGCGTCGATTTCCATATCCAACAACAGATCATCGTAGGAAGTATATCTTTTTTTGATACCAAAGGTATCTCCCAATTCGTTCAACTTGGTTTCGTTGCGTTGGCAAATGGCCACCAGGTTTGCATTAGGGTGTTTTTGATAGATGGGGATGAACTCTGCCCCAAATCCTAGACCTATGATTGCTATGTTTACTTTTTTGGCATTCATAATTTTAAGAATTAAATATTTTTTTTAAAAATTGAAGGCCTTCTGATGCAAATTCGTCCTGATTGGCCGCTAAATTTTTCCAAATGCAGACAGCAGCTGCCAATTCCTTTATTTCAGGTGTAAAACTTTCTATTACAATGGCTCCTTCATAATCGATATCGACGAGGGCCATTTTAAAATCGTTCCAAGGTGTCAGACCGGTACCCGGAACTCCCCTGTGATTTTCGGAAACCTGCACATGGATCAGCCTATCACCTACCCTTTTTATGGCTTCTTTGATATTCTTTTCCTCGATGGTCATATGAAATCCATCCAACAACACTTTTGCATTGTTTTGATTGATATCCTTTATCAAATGCATTATATCCTCAGCGGTATTTATTAAATCGGATTCAAAACGATTCAGAGGTTCGAGTGCAATGGAAAGTCCATAACCATTAGCAATAGTGCATACCTTGTCGAGATTGGTCACTGCCCTCTCCCATTCAATTTTTCGCTGTTCCTTGGATATGTGTCTTGCCTTACCGACCGCTGCGTACATGGGGCCCGCCAAAAAATCCGTCTCCCATTGATTGCATAATCGAAAACACTTTTCTATGTACCTGAAGCAATTTTCATGAACACCAACGTCTTCATGGGTAAAATCCTTGGTCGGGCCAAAGACACCGCAAACAATTGCCTCCAATCCATTTGCCAGTAATGCCTCTTTCACCAAAACTCCATCTATTAATTCAGGGTCTTCCACTGGAATTTCTACCATATCAAAACCCATGGCCTTGATCTTTGGAAAAAGGGCCACAGATTCAGTTGTAAAAGGTGATTGCCATAGCCAGGTGCTTACACCATATCGAATTTTATTTATCATATTATTTGCTTGCCACAACTTTCATAACACCTTGCATAATCCGCCAATGTCCCGGAAATGTACAGATATATGGATAATTTCCTGGTTTGGTCGGAGCCATAAAGTGTAAGACCACTTTTTCTTCTGGATCCACGATGGCCGTTGCAAAAAGTACTTCGGGCATTTCAGGAATATAGTTTTTCTCCGCTCCGGAAGGGTGTGTCGCCAATTGGTCTGCTGCCTTCCCAACTTTTTCCTTATTCCCGGATTGAACAATGACCAAATTGTGTTGCATAAAATCAGTATTCTCAAAAATAAGCTCGACTGGTTTACCGGCTTCGACTACAAACTCGGTAATATCGAACTTCATTTCATTTTTTATGGTTCCAATAGTGATTTGAGTAGCTTTACTCAATGTATCTTCCGAAGTATTTCCTATTTTTTTGACCTTGTCAACATAGGTCTTTGCAAAAGTTTCCGCTAGCTCATCCCCCTTCAAAACTATTTTTTTCTGCTCATCAAGATTTTCCGAAGGGTTTTGAAAACCCGGATTATCGCTAAGATAGGCCGCTATAAAGCCCGAGGCATGTTTTGATGCCGCAACATATAAAGCTTCAGACAACCATTTGTCCTTCATAATAATTTCCTCCTGACTTAGCTCATAGAGCTTTCGTCCAATTTCTTCGGATGGGCTTCTTTCGGAAAAATAAAGTAGAGCGGCCATTTGAACCCCTGGATCTTTATCCCGTAAAACCATATACATCAACGAAGCCTCATCGACTTGTTCGCCTTTGGAAAGTATCTGAATTGCAGCCTTCCTAACTGCCGCCGCAGGATGTTCCAAAGCTCCCTGTACCACGGAAATAGCTTCTTGATCTGATTCCTTCACACCCAAACCTTGAATTGTCCATAGCGCATGTAACGCCCCATGGTTAAAGCCCTCCGAATCGACGCTGGTACTCTTTACCAATTTGTACAAATGGGGCAGAATATCCGTACTCCCGTTTTCGACCAACAGCCGTTGTGCGGTGAGCCGCCAGAACATATTGTCGCTAGAAAGGGCTTCCTTCAATTCCTCTAAATCATCCCCGTTCAAGGTTACGGGTTCTTTCTTTTTTCCTGTTTTGGAAACTACCCTCCATATACGTCCCCTTGACTTATCGCGCAGTGGGTTGACGTAGGCATTGCCTTTTCCATTTTCGGCATCGTATCCGCCCCTATCCACTTTTGGTGTTGGATTGTGCTGCACTATGAAATTGTACCAATCCGCCACCCAAACGACCCCGTCCGGACCAACTTTTGCTTCAACGGGAGATACCCATTCATCTGAGCTGGCAAACAAATTACCTCCATCCTCTTCGCTATATCCGGCACCGTCATTTTTAATTTTAGCAATATGTACCAACCCGCCTGTTGGTTCACAGACAAAGGCAACTTTATTCCAATAGGCCTCTGGATAATCACGTGCCGTGTAAAAATGATGTCCCGCAGCGGCTGTAAATCCACCAAAAACATCTACTTGCCTAACATTAGGGGTTATGGCTTGTATAGCATAGTGACCGTCTATTTTTGTACTTCCATGAATAGTAATTCCTTCTACATCCTTAAACAATTCATTGGGGATGCCCATGAATACGCTATGAGTATTATTGGCTGTTGAAGCGAAAATAGAGTTATCCTCCGTAATTCCCAATCCCCATGTATTGTTGCTTGTAGAGGTCAAAAATTCAAAATCTTTTAGGGAATGGCCAAAACGATAGATTCCTTGCCCAAATTCGTAATCTTCCCCAAAAATGGAGCCCTTGAACCCTGAATATCCTACAGCCCCATAAATCCTATTATCAATACCGTTTTGTAGGTTGGAAGGTCCTGCATGTGTATCGAAGGTGCCCCAACCATCAATTATAATTTCCCTTACGTCCGCCTTATCATCTCCATTTGTGTCCTTTAAGAACAAAAAATTAGGGGCTTGGGAAACAATTATACCGCCATTGGAAAAGGTAAAACTTGTGGGAATATTCAATTTGTCAGCAAAGATCGTGATCTTATCAGATTTTCCATCGCCATCAGTATCTTCCAAGATTTTTATTTTATCGTCGCCCAGTCCCTTATCGTCTCTAACCGTATTGGGATAATCGACCGTTTCAATGACCCAAAGCCTACCCCTTTCGTCCCAGTTCATAGCTATGGGGTTAATGATATCGGGTTCGGAGGCGAAGAGTTCAAGCCCAAACCCAGCGGGTACCTGAATCAACTTCATGGATTCTTCCGGAGATAATGGCATTTGATATTTGGGAACGGGATCGCGTTTTTCATAGTTAGGGATATTTGCCATTTCTTTATAGGTCAATTTTGGAATATCCTTTGAGAATTCTGCCCAATTTTTCTTGACGTTGGCATTTACGGACCATAGAATACCAGCTTTAATCAAATTTTGAAAACCAGGAGAATTCCATGTTCTTTCGTCATGGCCATAGGCGGTGTAAAAAACCTTTCCTTTACCATGCTCCTTTACCCAGGTCCACGGTTCATGGTGGTCTCCCTCCACTCTCTCCATTAAAACGGTAATGTCATCCACAATCTTATCATGCACATAAGTTTCGTCCCATGTTGAAAATTCATTTACCGATTGCATCGCCGGATGTGCCTTATCCTTTATGACGGCTGTAAAGGTTCCCGTTTTATGCTCTTTGAATTGGGCGCCGACCAAATTGATATACGCCTTCGAATTTTTAAAACAGAAACTAGCGGAATGTATGGGGATAAAGGCACGGCCCTTGGCCACAAACTCAAGAAGCGCATTTTCTTGGGATGGCGTTATACTTTCATGATTGGCATAAACAATCAGCCCATCGAACAGGTCCAAATTTTGCGGGTTAAGGTCGTCCACATTTTCGGTATACGTAATATTGATACCACTCTGCGTTAAGGCCGAGGCCAAAATCGGCATGTAGGCCCGGGAATTATGGTGTTCATGATTATGGCCAAGAAAAAGGATCTCGATCCTTCTAGGTGAATCGTCCGCTACTTTTTTCTTTGAAGAAGAATTACACCCAAAAAAGAAAAGTGTCAGTAGAAGAAATCGAAAAAGCCGTACAATAGAAGTAGTGACCATGGCCTAGATATTTTTATTCCAATTTTACCCATAAATCCATAAAAAAAAGAACCGTCTAATATCTCATCTTGACTGTATTATATCATATAATTGGTTTTATATCAAATTATCAGATAAATTAGTGGTTTATATGATAAAAAATCATCATCTATTTGAGGTCTGCTTTACAAAAATCACCGATTCCCCATACACATACCTTTGTGGCCAAAGTGTTAAAGGATCCTGTCTTTGATCCTAGCTGGCATTTTCATTCCGAGTATCAGCTTTTTGCTGTTCTAAAAGGAAGGGGCACCCGCTTTATAGGTGATAATATAAAACCCTTTAAAGAGGGTGATTTCACCTTTACCGGCCCCAATTTACCCCATCTATGGCGCAGTGAACATGAAGGTCCCCAGAAAGAGGGTTCCACTTGGTGCGAAGGTATCGTAGTGTACTTTCATTCGGGCTTTATTGGCGAAAACCTTTTACAAAAAGAGGAGGGCATTAAGTTAAGGCAACTCTTTAAAAAAAGCTTGCGTGGAATAGAGGTAAGTGGAAAAACGGCGGAAGTATCCAGAAAAATGCTTTTGAACCTTTTGACCCTGGATGGTTTTGATGGTGTTCTTGAACTGTTGAAACTACTCAATTGCATTGCCAACACTGATGAAATAGAGTTATTGGCGAGTCCGGGTTATACAAATTCCTTAAAGGAAGGTGATACCGAACGTATGAACAAGGTGTACGCGCACGTAATGAAACATTTCAAACGAAAGATAGCCGTATCCGAGCTAGCCGAACTGACCAATATGACACCTACGTCTTTCAGTAGGTATTTTAGGGTACACGCCAACAAGACATTTTCCGAGTTTATTAGTGAAATCCGCATCGGCCATGCCTGTAAGCTATTGATCGAAAAAAAAATGAACGCTTCCCAAGCTTGTTATGAAAGTGGGTTTCATACCTTATCCAATTTTAACAGACAGTTCAAGGCGATTACAAAAAGAACTCCTCTAGCCTATAAGAAAGAATATCTGGTTAAGTAAATCAATTACGGGCTATATGAAACTATTGCGGGCTTTACGTTTTAATTCGGACAGTGGACAAGAAATGTATTATTATTTTGAAAGTGTGGGGGTTAAAAACATTGTGCTTTGTGGGATGCATACCAATATGTGCATTTTGGGCCCAACCTTTGGTATTCGTGGCCAGGTAAAACTGGGACGTAATGTTGTCCTAGTACGGCACCTTACCAACGCCATGTACCACTCTGAGATGCCGCCATACGTATTCCATAATGCCGGCACGGCACTTGTAATCCGACATATTGAGAAGTACTGGCACCGAGTATTGAATGGAAAGACCTTTTTGATTAAGGATTTTATCCATTGTGCCAACTCCATCCATCGATAGAACTCCGTGGGTAGTTTATATTTGACCTTCTGAGCTTCCATAAACAATCCGAAACTTGACGACCTCAAAACAATTAACTAAAAATGCCCTATTTTTATAAGTGAACACTAGCATACAAAAAATGCGCCTTCGGCCTATACTTTTGGGGTTTCTTCTTATATTCTCAGCATGTTCGTCGGATATCCCAAGCGAAGTGGAAGTGGCATACACGGAACTTCCCGAGACCGTTGATTTCAATTTTCACGTAAAGCCCATACTTTCGGACCGTTGCTTTGCCTGCCACGGACCCGATGCAAATACCCGAAAGGCCGAATTGCGTTTAGACCTGGAGGAAGAAGCTTTTAGGAAATTGGGCAGTGGCAACCGGGCCTTTGTTTCTGGAAAACCAGGGAAAAGCGAAACCATTGTTCGTATTCTAAGCAATGATCCAGAATTCATGATGCCTCCACCGGAATCCCATCTCTCGTTGACGGCCAAAGAAAAAGCAATACTGTTTAAATGGGTGGAACAAGGAGCCGAATGGAAATCCCATTGGGCCTTTGACAAGCCGAAAAAACCTGATATACCTCAATCTACACCAACAGATTGGACAACTCATAATGAAATTGATTTGTTTGTTCAAAGTCGACTAAAACAAAACGGTTTTCAACCATCCCCCGCGGCGGACAAAGAACGCTTATTGAGAAGGGTGTCCGTTGATTTGACCGGATTGCCCCCTACCATTGCACAAATCGATTCTTTTCTGAAAGATGAAAGTCCCGAGGCATATGAAAAGGTAGTGGACCAATTGCTACTGACCGAAGCCCACGCCGAACGTTTAGCACTGGATTGGATGGATTTAGCCCGTTATGCGGATTCCCATGGAAAACATGCCGACGGATGGCGTATGATGTGGCCTTGGCGCGATTGGGTCATTAAAGCGTTTAAGGAAAACATGCCTTATGACCAATTTGTTACCTGGCAGCTCGCGGGCGACCTTTTACCCAGTGCTTCCCAAGAACAAAAATTGGCAACGGCATTTAATCGCAATCATCCGATAACCAGCGAGGGGGGTGCAATTGATGAGGAAAATCGCCTAGGTCATGTATGGGATAGAACGGAAACGGTGGGAACGGCATTTATGGGTCTAACCGTGGCCTGTGCACGATGCCATGATCATAAGTTCGACCCGATTTCGCAAAAAGACTATTTTCAGATGACCGCTTTTTTTGACAACATCAAAGAATTGGGTGTATCCGGTAATGATGTGAATTCTGGCCCTATGCTGCCCCTTATGGACACTGAAACGGAACAAACCCTGAAAAAACTAAAGACCAATATTATCAATGAGGAAGAAGTTCTATTAGCTACCAAAAAAGAACTGAGTGACCACAACAGTTTCACAAAACCATTGCCCAAAAGTTTTCAGGAAAATGGGCAAATTGGGCATTATAGGTTCAACAAAGTCTCCCAGAAAACCAATGCAAAAGGAAGGTTCATCATAGACGATAATCCTAAAGTTACCATTAAGGCAAAACCAGTCTTTATCGAAGGAAAGAAAGACAAAGCTTTTCAGTTTACCGGGGAATACGATGAAGTCTACATTGATGATGCCCGAAATTTTGAATGGACCGATCAATTTTCAACTAGCCTATGGATCAATACCTCCAAACGGGAGGCTGGAAAAACCCAAACCTTAGTAGGTACGGTGGGAGGTAAAAATAGCCTTTGGCGGGGATGGGATTTTTTTCTGGACAGTCTCAACCACTTAAATGCCAGATTAGTGAGTTCATTGCCCCACAACTACGTACATGTTAGATCGAAAGATTCAATACGAAAGCATAGATGGCACCATGTTGCCCTTAGCTATAATGGTTCGGGGAAGGCCGAGGGACTGAAACTATTTATAGACGGTCAAGAAGAATTGGTGGATGTTCCTTATGATCGCCTTTACAAAAGCATAAAAACGATTAAGGACAAGGAGCATACCTTATACACCCGTTCTATTAAAGTAGCTCAGAATTATAGTTTTTCAACAGGAGAGAATGGGCTTTTTCAAGGGAAGATCGACGATATTCGATTATATGACAGAGCCGTTACCCCTTTGGAGGTCAAATACATTTATAATCAAGATATGGGGTCGCCCATAAAAACAAATGAACCTGCAACGGACTACTGGCTTAACCAATCCGAGAAAGTAAAAACTGCTGAGCGGAGTCTTAAAAAGCTTAGAAATGAATGGTTGTCAATAATGAAAACCGTTCCAGAGGTCATGGTCATGGAGGAAATGCCAACAAAAAGACCTACTTATGCCTATAACCGTGGGGACTATGAACAGCCCACTTATCAAGTAGCTGCCGCTGTTCCTGAAGTGCTACCAGATTTTCCTGAAGGGTATCCTAAAAATAGGTTAGGATTGGCCCAATGGCTATTTTCAAAAGAAAATCCCCTCACGGCCAGAGTAGCGGTAAACAGATACTGGCAAATGCTTTTTGGTAAAGGACTCGTTAGTACCCCTGAGGATTTTGGGGTGCAAGGGGCTTTACCTTCCCATCCACAATTATTGGATTGGTTATCCCTATTTTTTGTTGAAAGTGGTTGGGACGTAAAAAAACTTTTAAAGACCATGGTCATGTCCCACACCTATCGACAATCCTCTTTTAAGACTCCTGAAATGATGGAAAAAGACCCGAACAACGAATACTTGGCCCGTAGTAACAGCTACCGTATGCCGGCCGAAATCATTCGTGACAATGCGTTGGTCGCTAGCGGGCTTTTGGTAAATCATGTTGGTGGGGAGAGTGTACGCCCCTACCAGCCCGGAAATCTGTGGATAGAGAAGAGTAATTTCTCCCATAAACTGTTGCGTTATAAGGAATCCACAGGTGATAGTCTTTACAGAAGGGGACTGTACACTTTTATAAGACGCTCCTCCCCGCACCCGGCCATGTTAGCTTTTGATGCTCCCTCTCGGGATATTTGTACGGTAAAAAGGGAAAATACGAACACTCCATTACAGGCTTTAGTGCTGTTAAACGACATACAGTTTGTAGAGGCATCCAAAGTTTTGGCCGAACGAATGCAAAAGGAAGGTGGGAATTCCTTGGACGAACAATTGGTTTACGGGTTTAGATTGGCAATAAGCCGATACCCAAAACAGGAAGAAACTGCAGTCTTAAAGGATTTGTTCAAAACCCAGTCCAAACGGTTTGAATTGAATCCTAACGAAGCTAAAGAGCTTTTGACCGTAGGAAAAAAACAAATTGATAAGTCTCTTGACCCCAATAAGACAGCCGCATTGACCATGGTTGCAAACACCATATTGAACCATAATGAAACCTATATGAAAAGGTGAGCCTACCGACCCAAAAGAAATGTGGTACACAAACTGAACCATTGGATTTTCTAAACCTTAAATTGCCCCAAATGATGATTAAGATGATAGATGGCCAAGCCCGTCCAACGCTTGTGGGTTAGTTTTCCAAAATAGGGATGTATAGCAAAATTATAGTCTTCTGGAAGTCTGGAAAATTCTAGGATGAAGTCCTTCAAGATCAGCTTGTCTTTTCCAAATTCAGTCGGTTTTGTTCCATTTCCCTCAACTTGTCCAAAACCTTTTGGTGCAGGTGCGGTCTTTCCTAATCTGGCCAACGATTTGATTTCCTCCGGATCTACCTTGCCATACTCCTCGGCTAGCTTTATGCCCTTTGCCATTCGGAAAAAATCAGCGCAATGGCAGACCATTTGATGTACGTTCATTTTCCCGAACAATGGTTTTTGATCCAAGGTCAATTTATCGATTCTTTGAAAAAAATGTAAGAGCTGTTCTTCGTTCAATTTTTATTGAATACGGTTTATGATACTACCAAAAATAGGGGTATCACTTCATTTATCACGATAAATTAAAACTGATTTTTAAAATCCGGGACAAACCTTTAGGACTATACCAATTCCTCTTTGTTTTTGATATCTTTGGCCGACAAATCTATAATCAAAAGCCGATGAAGAAATTACTTTTTTTATCTATACTTCTCGCATCATTTTCCCTTTTTGCCCAGAAATTTCCCATGGACCTGATCCAAGATCTAAAGCCCCGAAATATAGGGCCGGCCGGAATGAGCGGGCGGGTTACGGCTATTGATGTAATACATTCCAATCCAGATATTATGTACGTCGGTACTGCATCCGGCGGATTGTGGAAATCAACTAGCGGCGGTATCCGATGGGAACCTATTTTTGACAACGAGGTAACCGCTTCAATTGGTGCGGTCGCCATTCAGCAATCCAATCCTTCCGTTATCTGGGTAGGCACCGGGGAAGGCAATCCCAGAAACAGTCTTAATGGAGGATATGGGGTTTATAAATCCTTGGACGGCGGTAAAAGTTGGCAATCCATGGGATTGGAAAAAACCAGACATATCCATCGCATCAAAATCGACCCTATGGACCCAAATACAGTTTATGTCGGAGCTATCGGGTCACCTTGGGGCGAGCATCCGGAACGTGGTGTTTTTAAAACAACGGATGGCGGGGAAACTTGGGAAAACATTTTGTTCGTAAACAACAAGACCGGGGTGGCCGATTTGGTTATGGACCCCATAAACCCCAATAAGTTGATTGCCGCTATGTGGGAACACAAGCGAGACCCTTGGTTTTTTAAATCCGGCGGTGAAGGAAGCGGATTGTACATTACCCACGATGGGGGTAAAAACTGGAAAAGGCTCACGGAAAAGGATGGGTTGCCCAATGGTGAATTGGGCCGTATAGGTATTGCGATTGCGGCCAACAAACCAAATATTGTCTATGCCTTAGTAGAGGCTAAAAAGAATGCACTTTACAAATCCTTGGATGGTGGATTCAAATGGAAAAAAATCAACGACAAGCCGGATATTGGAAACCGACCTTTTTACTATTCCGAAATCTATGTAGATCCACAGAATGAAAATAGGGTATATTCTGTTTTCACCTATGTGAATGTTTCCGAGGATGGAGGAAAAAACTTCAAACAATTGATGCCTGCCTATCAGGTAGATAATGGCGTACATCCGGATCACCATGCTTGGTGGATACATCCCGAAAATGGCCAATTTATGTTAGATGGGAACGATGGCGGGGTAAACATTACCAAAGATGGCGGGAAGTCTTGGCGCTTCATCGGGAATCTTCCCGTAGCCCAGTTTTATCACATCAGCACGGACGATGAGTATCCATATAACGTATATGGCGGAATGCAGGATAATGGCTCTTGGCGTGGACCGGCCTATACATGGCGAAGGCAGGGCATCCGCAATAGTTATTGGCAAGAAATTGCCTTTGGCGATGGATTCGATGTGGTGCCAGATAAAGACGATTCCCAATTTGGCTACGCCATGAGTCAACAGGGTTATGTATCCAGATACGATTGGAAAACAGGGAATAACTATACCGTACGTCCTACGCCACCGGATCCAGAGACCAAATTACGTTTTAATTGGAATGCCGGAATAGGGCAAGATCCTTTTGATAATAGTACCGTCTATTTTGGCAGTCAATTTGTGCATAAAAGCACGGACAAAGGGCTTACATGGGAAATTATTTCGCCAGACTTGACGACCAATGACCCCGAAAAACAGAAACAGGATGAAAGTGGTGGGCTGACCATGGATGCGACCGGGGCCGAAAACCATTGTACCATTTTGGTGGTGGAACCTTCCCCGTTGGAAAAGGACATGCTGTGGGCCAGTACCGATGATGGAAGGCTACATTATACCCAAAATGGCGGCGAAAGCTGGACCGAGGTAACGGCCAATATCAAAGGACTGCCCAAAGGCAGTTGGATTCCCCAAATAAAGGCCTCCAATAAGAACAAAGGGGAAGCTTTGTTGATTGCCAATGACTACAGACGTTTTAACTATATACCTTACGCCTATCGTACCAAAGATTACGGCAAAACCTGGGAACGTATTGTGGATGCCAATGATGTGGAAAGCTATACCTTGTCCATTGTAGAGGATATTGAAAACCCTAACCTTTTGTTTCTTGGTACGGATGATGGCCTTTATATCTCACTGGACGCCGGTGCTAACTGGCAAAAATGGACCGAGGGTTACCCAACAGTTTCCACTAAGGATCTGGTCATTCATCCTCGGGAGCACGATCTGGTCATCGGTACTTTTGGACGTGCCGCCTGGGTGCTGGACGATATTCGCCCTTTACGTTCCTTAGCCTCCAATCAATCCATACTACAAAAGGATGCCAAATTGTTCCAACCGCCAGCGGCCTATCAGGCGGTCTATCAACAACCTACAGGGAGCCGGTTTGGAGGAGACGCACTTTACAACGCGGAAAACCGGAAAGAGGGTGCCATGATTACTTATTATTTGAAGGAAGGGAAAAAGAAGGATGAAAAAGAGAAAGCAAATGAAGATAAGAATAATGCCGGGGACGAAGAAGAGCAAATATCGACCACTGAAAATCAGACTGGAAACAAAACAAAATTGTCCGGGGTGCAGAAAAAGGATTCCATACAGTTTCAGTTCTATGACGGGGAACGGTTGATGCGAACCCTAAAATATAAGACGCCTGAAAAGGCCGGTTTCCATCGCATCTACTGGCAGATGGATGAAAAAGGGCCGGACGGCCCCTCACGTAAAATCAAAAAGGACAAAAATGAATCTGGTGGCATCTCCGTAAAACCTGGAGACTATCGAATACAAATGAGTTACGGCGATATTTCCGAAGAAACGACCATTACTGTTAAATCAGATCCCAGGTTGGACGTGTCCATGGCCTCAATCAATGAGGCATATGAGTCCTCTAAAAGCCTCGATAAAATGACGCAAGTTGCCGCAGACGCCGTACAACAATTGGTAGAAAGTAAAAATATCGCCAAGAAGTTTGAGAAGGAACTAAAGGAGATGGATAAGGAAAAATATAAGGAGGAAATAAAGGCCTCCAAAACCATTCAAAAACAAATAGATTCTACTATTGTCCTATATTTGGGAAAAGAAGACAAGCGACAAGGGATAACCCGAAATCCCGAGATTACGGTTGTACAACGCCTGAACACGGCACGAAACTATGTGGAGAGCCGAAAAACGGGAGTCACGGAAACCGAAAGAAAACTTATCCGATTTGCGGAGCAGGACCTAAAAAATGCCTTACAAAAGACCAATACCTTTTTTAATGATAAATGGAAGGCTTATAGAAATGAAATTCAACAATTGGAGGTGTCTCCATTTAAGGAAACTAAACGCTTTAGTTTTGAATAGATGAAAAAAGTTGTTCTCTTAATCGCCTTTATTTTTTCTTTTTCCCTTTTAGCCCAAGAAACAGGCGAGGACAATTGGGGCTCATGGCATATGTATTTCGGCACCAATAGAATATCCGAAAAATTAAGTATCCATTCCGAGGCCCAGGCCAGATATTACGAACAGCTAAGTAACTTTAATCAATTGTTGTTACGCACCGGGCTCAATTATCATATAAACCCAAATGCCATTGCTACATTTGGTTATGCCTATATCATAACGGACGGTACTTTTGATGAATTTCCAGGAGATAGGGATTCCAAGGAGCATCGGATTTTTCAACAATTCATATTAAAAAACAAAGTCGGGAAATTTGGATTTGAGCATCGTTACCGATTGGAGCAACGCTTTTTGGATTTTGGGGAGCAAACGGACACGCAACATAGGGCGAGATATCGTTTACAAGTAACCTTGCCGTTGACCAAGATTTTCTTTCTGAATTTTTACGATGAAGTATTTCTTAATCTACAAAACGAAATCTTTGGCCAAAATCGTTTATACGGTGCGTTGGGCTTTAATGTAACCAAAAATCTGAGTGTGCAGGCCGGTTATTTAAAAAACCATTTTCCCTCCGCCCATTTTGATCGACTTCAAATAGCACTTTTCTACAATCCGGATCTAAGAAAAAAAGGAGACTGACCTACCAACTATTTTTCATTTACAGTCCTCTAGATAGCCTTTTATTGTATGTATTAAAATGAACAAATGTACAAGACAGTAATCCTCCGTATTAGATATTACTATTTGTTGTATTTCCAATAGGATTTTTCGGTTGCTCCGCGTACATTTCCTATATCAATTCGTTGAAGGGTATGCGCTCGGTCTGTCTTTCATTGTCATGTATAGCACTTTTTCGGCCAAAAAATCCGTGGCCTGTTTTACATATTGTTTAGACATTAGTTATCGTAAAGGATGACCTTCTCCTATCCGAAAAATCTCTTTGCCATAAGGTCGATCAACGGCTTCATGACAAAGCCTACCACAATATATAGCGGTAGATATTTCCATGCCGATACGTGAAATCCGGCTAGGGCAACGAATACTATCAAAGCAATGTAACAGGATGTTTTAAATAAGGTCTGCATATTTGTATTAGACCCTTAAAACCGATTAAAGTAACTTTTTTCTTACATAAAATATGTATTTTCTATTTTATGGTCACCTATTGATATCCCCCTCTCCAAACAACAAGGTTTTTACTTCATATGTATTGGGGATAGGGATATCTTATGCTGTACCCAACCTAACCGCATGTGTCTCCATATTAGCCATAATTATGAAATCCCTAGTAGCAGAAATGGTTCTAAATTCAGGTATGGCCAAACTGTGTCATATACCACACAAAACATGACGGATGTCAGGCATTTGAGGCCACCGGTAGCGGTAATTTTGTCCTAATAAATAGTACCAGATGGCAACTCGATTACTTTGCCCAACAATTGCTCTTTTACTTGGCCTAAACATTTTTTCACAAAGAGAACGGGAAGAAATTCTTGGGACCTGGCTCGTGGCCTCGGGCAGTCATCAAGTTTCGGAGAAGGTTTCCATTCCCACAATTGGCATTTTACGGTATTATGAACCTTTTCATCATTACGAACTATCGTTTTTTCTAACCGGTGTGTGCTATGGTTTTAGTCCTAAGCTTTACGGTACCTTAGGTTATGCTTACCTAAATTCTGAACCTTTTATCCAAAGTAAGGAAGCCAAAGGTGCCTTTTATCAACATTGGCTCTACTCACAGCTTACTTTTAAGGATAAAATGGGCAACTTCAACATTTCGCATCGTTATCGGCTTGAAAACCGGTGGATCCACAGCACAACGGGAACCGATCTCAGACATCGAATACGCTACAGGCTAAAAGGTTCCCACCCCTTGGACAACAGGTTTTATCTTTGTGCTTCCAATGAGATTTTTATTGCACTACAAGAACCTCTATTCAATCAGAATAGATTGTATTTCGGAATGGGACATAAATTCAATTCCAGTTTAAAATTGGAAGTGGGGTTTATGAAGAATCACTTTTCTACGGCCAATTATGAATATTTGCGCATCGAATTCGTTTTTAAGACAGATTTTCGTAAAAGGCATAAGGCTTAATCGCATCTCTCTTCCAAACATTGGGGCCAAACTATTATCTTTAGGAAAGCTATGATCACTTAAGACGACTTAGCCCTAAAACGGACCCTATGAATCTTCAAAAAGTTACATTCCAGAATAAAAAAGGCCAAACATTGGTAGGTAGGCTGGAACTTCCCGTGGATCGACATCCTCATAATTTTGCCCTTTTTGCCCATTGTTTTACGTGTAACAAAAACCTTTTAGCCGTAAGGAATATTGGAAAAGCACTGACTTCCAATGGATTTGGTGTCCTGCGATTTGATTTTACTGGACTCGGGGAAAGCGATGGCGATTTTTCAGATACCAATTTTTCGGGAAATGTAGCTGATTTAGTGGCCGCTTCGGATTTTCTTGCACGGCAGTATCAGGCCCCTTCCCTACTCATTGGTCATTCCCTTGGCGGGGCGGCGGTTATTTTTGCCGCTGCGGAAATTTCATCGGTAAAGGCAATAGCTACCATTGGTGCACCTTCTAATCCCACTCATGTGAAACATCTGCTAAAAAGTAATCTTGAGGAAATTAAGTCCAATGGAAAGGCGGTGGTAAACCTTAGTGGAAGGGATTTCACAATCAAAAAACAATTCTTGGACGACCTGAATACCAAATCCTTACCGGAAACTGTGAAAAAACTTCGCAAACCTCTTTTGCTGCTGCACTCCCCCCAGGACGATACCGTGGGTATTAAAAATGCAGAGGAAATCTATGTAGCGGCCCATCACCCCAAGAGTTTTGTTTCACTGGACGGGGCCGATCACCTTTTATCCAACAAAACGGATTCACTTTATGTAGGCAAGGTCATTTCGGGATGGGCCCAACGTTATTTGGATATAGAAATTGAAATCGCACAACCAAAAACCAAGCATGATGTTGTCGCCAGCTTGGATGCCGATGATGGTTTTACCACTCAGATGAAAGTAGGCAGTCATTATATGACCGCTGACGAGCCGATAGACGTTGGAGGAAGTGATTTTGGCCCTTCGCCCTATGAACTGGTTTCCGCAGGACTTTCCGCCTGTACGGCAATGACCATTCAAATGTATGTCCGCAGAAAGGGCTGGAAGCTGGAAAATGTGGAAGTGCACACTTCCTATGGTAAGGAGCACGCCGTGGATTGCGAAAACTGTGAATCCGAGGTTTCTAAAATAGACACGTTCCAAAGGGAAATACGATTACAAGGAGATTTGGACGAAAAGCAGAAGGCCCGAATTATGGAAATTGCCGACAAATGTCCGGTACATAGAACCTTGCACAGCGAAACACAAATTATTACAAAACTGGTGGATTGATGCAAAGTAAAGTTTTTGAAATTTCGGTTACGGGAACGTATCATTCGTTGTTGCTTCCTGAGGAAATTGTTTTACCGTTTTTAGAAAAAAACTTGAAAAGGGTTAAGGCCAAGGCTACTTTTAAGGGAAAGGAGTTGACTTTTCACGGGGCCATCCAAAAGAGGAACGGCAAGTATTATATGATGTTCGGTAAGCGATACCAAAAGGAGTTGGGCGTTTTTCCCAACGATTATTTTCAGTTACAGTTTTTTGAGGATACGTCCAAATATGGTGTTGAAATGCCGGAAGAACTGGATGCCGTATTGAAGAGCGATTATGAGGCCAATGAAATATTCGAATCTTTTACCCCAGGAAAAAAACGAGGTATTATCTATATGATCTTGGGTTACAAAAATTCGCAGACCCGAATCGATAAATCCATTTTGGTCTGCGAAAATCTAAAAAGAGGTGTCAGAAACAATCCTGAACTCTTAAAATCATTTTAAATAGGGCTTGAAATGCCTTTTTTTATTGTGTAACTTTAGGGCCATTTAATAACTCATTTTTCGCTATCGCGGGAATACAAACAAAAAATACATCTATGAAAACAGTAAAATTGGCTATTCTGGGGCTTGTTCTTTTAGTGTCCTACCATTGCAAGGAGGCCAAAAAGGAAAGTGAGGAAAATGCCACCGAAGTAATGGCCGATTCCTCGGAAAAATTCAACTTAGTAAAGGATTCCACCAAAGTGGGTTTTACTGCCTATAAGACTTCCGAAAAATTGCCTGTTGGTGGAAAGTTCATGAAAATTGATATTACCAAAAGTGAATCTGGCAGCACGGCTATGGACGCCATGAACGGAACAGCCTTTACTATCCCCATAAGTAGCCTGTTCACCAACGATGCTACAGGGACCCGAGACCCCAAAATCATTGAATTCTTTTTTGGGGCAATGAAAAACACCACACTTATTTCAGGCATTTTTAAGGTATCCGAAGATGGGAAACCTTCCATTGATGTTACCTTGAACGGTGTAACCGAAAATATTCCCCTGGAATCCGAAAAAACATCAGATACCTCCTATGCCTTTAATGGGGTGATGAACCTCGAAAACTGGGATGCACTGGATGCCGTTGCTTCTATAAACAAAGCGTGCGAAGCTTTACATACCGGCAAGGACGGCATCAGTAAAACTTGGAGCGAGGTGGCCGTACAGGCAGAGGTATTGTTGGAGAAAAGTGAATAAAGACCGGTAAATCCGTTTTCGCTTCCTTACAGTATCTATGGGTTTTGCCTTTCTGGAACTGTAATTGCCTGTTTTACGGAGATATAAATGACCCTTCGGTTAAGCAAAACTTTCACCGAAGGGTTTTCTTATATGGATACCTTAAAGTTTAAGCCCTACTCCGAAGCCTATTATCCAAGGATTGATATCCACGTCGGCCACTACTGTAGCCCCCAAGGCGGTTGTGGCATTTACCGTAGCATCGGTGCCCAAGAATAATTTTTTAACATCCAGATTTAAAAACCATTTATCATTGAGCATAAAATCAAATCCTCCTTGTAACGCAAATCCGATTGCGGTATCATAATCTACATCATCAGCTGCTGGGCCCTCATCCACTCCATAAAATAAGGTTAAGTTGGGTCCCGCTCCGAGATAAGGAACAAAATCACCTCCGGTAAAATGGTATTGTGCCGTTAGTGTGGGGGGTAATAACCATACACGACCTAAGTCAATGTTTCCCGCTGTTGTTTCAATTGCTTCTACATCATGTTTCGCAGTCGCTAAAATCAATTCCGCCGACCAGTTTTCGGTAAAAAAATAAGTAATATCAAATTCTGGAACAAAGGCGGTCGCTATGGATACATCCCCGCCAATGGCTTCAATGCTTGCACTTTCATCCGGAGCGACAACTATACCCCTTAATCTAAATTGCCATTTGCTAAAATCATTGGTACCCGAATTTGCATCCTGTCCCATTGATACGTTTACAAAGCTCAATACCAGTGCCATCAAAGAAATTGTTGTTCTTATCATCATATCTAGTTTTAAATTTTGATCAAAACTATCCCACTGGTTCAGTAGAAAAAATGATCTTTATCATTGTAGAAAAGAATTTGGGGAAAGCCTGGATATGAAATGGTCCGGGCCAAGATAAAGAGGAAGCCTGTGCACAACGGTTTTATTGTATTCCTGTGAAAGCTATGGATGCATTTTTCGACCTAATCCATATCCACAATTCCGCGAACGTGTTTGAACCGTTAAGACATGACTATGAAACCAAATAGTATCGTATTGTTGCTTTTGGTACTGCTTTGCGGCTGTACGATACACAAGTCCAATGTTGAAAAAACTGCCATAACAACCTCGAATCTCAATACACTTTCAGAGGAATTTCTTCAAAACATAAAAACTGGAAAGAACACTAGGGCCATACAAAACAGGATTGCCAATCTTACCTTGAAAGAATTGAATAACTCATTGATTAGCGATGCACATAGGCTTGCCTTTTGGATAAATATCTACAATGCCTACATTCTAGCGATACTTTCAGAAAACCCAGAGTTATATGATGATAAAAAAGCCTTTTTTAAGCAAGAGCAAATACCTATTGCGGGAAGATTGCTTTCTTTTGAAAAAATAGAACACGGCATCATCCGAAAGTCGCAATGGTCATTAGGGCAGGGACGTATCCGAAAATGGCTCCCGAACAAACTTGAGCGTAAGCTAAGGGCGAGCAAACGTGATTACCGTGTTCATTTTGCCCTTAATTGTGGCGCCAAGGATTGCCCACCCGTAGCAATTTACAATCCAGAAAAACTGGATAGTCAATTGAACGAAGGCACCAAACTGTTCCTAAAGCAAAATTCCGATTATTATCCAGAGAAAAGTGAAGTTGCGGTAACCGCTCTTTTCAATTGGTTCAGGGGAGATTTTGGGGGTAAAAAGGGAATCAAGGAAATATTAAAAAAGTTTGAAATTATACCGACTACCAAGGATATCGATATTTCCTATAAAAACTACGATTGGACCCTGGATTTGGATAACTGGATAAACCTTTAAAGCTTTCCCTTAATTAAATTAGGTGGCCGTGATAGCGCCATTGTCCTAAAATTACATGTCAAAAATCTCCAATTGGGGAAGTACTACTTTCCAGTGAAGAATTACTCGTTGGGCTTTAGAATCTTTCGCAATGCCTTATGGGCTATTATCATTCTAAACACCAAAATGAACATAATTGTAATCCAAACAAAGAAGAGGAAATATTCCATAACATTCAGATATCATATAGGTTAATTATCTAGGTACATTCCGTAAGCTTGGGGCATCCAGAATTGTATTTTTTAAAATTGGGAGGATAAACATAATTAATTCGGTCTTAATTTCCTATAAAAAAGTTAATAAAATCACAGTACACCCTGGAAAATCAATCCGATAAAACATTAATCTAAGTACCTATGTATAAATAAAGTCCTATATTTTCCTTTAATTTGGGGTTCAAAATTCCCTGTCCATGAACCCATCCGCATCTGGTTGGATACAAAAATTCGGTTATCTCATTGAGGACAGACACTGGTACCCCGAAGATTTCCAGGTTCTTTACCAGGAAATGAAAAAAACCGGTTTTATCTACGGCATAAATGTCGGCACTATACCTTTAATAGAACTCGAGCATGTTCTTTCAGAAGATGAAAATGCCAAAATAAACCTTCTGGCGGCATTGTATTTTACGTATCACTTAGAGAAGCCGAACTCCAATTTCAAGGCCTTTACAGATTGTATCTTTGGTTTTTATAAGGTTTTGGATGTTGGCAGAATATCTTTTTTTAACAAAATCGTTACGGGTAAGAAAACATCGTCTCAACTGGAAAAACTTTTGAATTCCAGGATATACCTAGAAGACAATCTGATTAGCAAGACGTTTAACAGTATAATTACCAATTCACTCTTGTTCATTGATGTCCTCACCTTTAAGCGCTATTTGGAAAATAAGGATAGCATAAGGGATTATGCCCAGAACCTGGAGTATATAACCATCAATCTTACGTATCATACACTTAATTCCAAGGAAAAAAATGCCAAGGATGAAAAATTGGCGCAACTTTTTGCCTCATCCCTAACCTTTATTGATGGGGAACATCAAAACTTTGATGGATCTTATCGGGAAAAGTTGATGCGTGATTTTTCCATATTTGAGAACCAATACTTTTTAGATGTTGCCTGTTTGACAGTTTGGGAAGATCAATCCTTGGATTACAAGGAGTCTGATTTCATTTTTGGAATCGGAAAGGATATGGGAATCAAAGAACAACAGATTGCCCGATCTTTAGACGATGTGACCCGGTTTTTTGATGTCAATGCAAAAAAAATTCCCCATTTAAAAGACAATAATCTGGCGGTGCAATTTCATGATAGCATGTCTAAAATTGTGGACAAGCTTATTTTACGAAATAGCAAACGGCTTCAAAAAGAACTTTTTGAAAGTAAGGAACTTGTGTATTTATTATCCAAGTCCACTACACGGGAACTAAGCTCTGAAGAGAAGAAAAAAGTGCAAAATCAGCTGTTGGATATTTTCAAGAGCATACCTTCATTGGCTATTTTTATGTTGCCCGGTGGTGCTGTTTTGTTGCCAATTTTTATTAAATTGATTCCCAAATTATTACCTTCCTCATTTGACGAGAACAGAGTGGAAAAAAAACAGTGAATTTGATAAAATTATAACTATAAGAAAAATCTATTCCTCATTTTATAGTATTTATATTCAATGATTTAAATATTATTATTCCAACCATAACTTGAAATCTTTTACCCTTTCCCTGCTCACTATAATCTCTTGCCCATTATATCGTTTTAATTTAATTTTTAACCGCGAATTGGTATAGGAAACGATGTCCTGGATGTACTTTATATTGATGTAAAATTTTCTGCTTACCCGAAAGAAGGTCCGGGGTTCAAGTTCCGTTTCCAGATTTTCCAAGGTGGTCTCCAACAAATAATTCCTACCATCCGAGGTTGCAGCATAAGTTCCTTTGTTTTCACTATAAAAACATTCTACCTCATCTGCATTAATAATTTTAAGATGTTGCCCAACCTTTGTGGTAAATCTCTTTTTGTATTCCCGTTCCAAGGGGTCCATTAATAATTTTTTGATGTCCTCAAAATCCAAGGTCAGTTTTTGGGATTTCGGTTTTAGTGCCCTGAATTTTTTTACCGCTTGCTCCAATTCTTCATCATCAATAGGTTTCAACAAGTAGTCGATACTATTCAGCTTAAATGCCTGTAAGGCATATTCATCATACGCAGTTGTAAAAATAATGGCGCTTTGCACCTCAACATGTTCGAAAATCTCAAAGGAAAGTCCATCGGCAAGTTGAATGTCCAAAAAAATCAAATCCGGATGTTTATTGTCCTGAAACCACCGGATGGATTCTTCCACTGAGTGCAGCATCACTAATGCCTCAACGTCCAAGTCGTTTAAAAGTCGTGAAAGTCTTCTTGCTGCCGGTTTTTCGTCCTCAATGATGATTGCTTCCATAGATCTTATCTTCTCTGTTATTTTTCAGCATTGCAGTTCTTCTTTTCATTCATCTCCGGCATTCATATATTTTTGAATTTGACGTTCTTCCCAATCCCTTATGAACTTTGGTTTTAAGTTCTTTACAGAGAAAGGAGCAGATCTAAAGGCCAAAAACCCATGGAGAATGAGTCCCGACCCCCATAGTACAGGTGTTAAAATGATGTTTAATGTAAACCAATTCAAAACATCCTGATTCCCAATTCCCTGTAAGACCATATAATTAAATGCGTACCCCTTGAAAACAAACAACAGTACATTGGCAATAATATAAACACTTAGGTGTCCGTAAAAATCCTTTATTCTATCTACTCTTTTTTTTGCCTTAGCAAATTTTTCCGAAGGATATGCTTCCATAATTCTGGTTTTAAAATTCATCTATATTTTTCAGCTTCTCTTTTGTCTTCCTCCATGTACTTTTGTATCTGCCTTTCTTCCCATTCCTTGCTAAAAAACGGGTTGTATGAAAACACTTTCATGGCGTGGAACGCTAATCCTATCCCCCAGAAAAACCAAACAGCGAATGTACCAAAATCCCAAAAGGTTTCTCCAAAGGTCTCCCCATCGCCCATATCCCGAACGATTTTCATGGTACTTATAAATAGATTCACTACTACATACGATGCCAAATGCCAATAAAATCCCTTTAGCTCCTCGACCCTCTTTTTAGCCTTTATTTGTTTGTCCAGATATCTTGTGTCCATTGTAATTTATTGGTAAGTTTTTACTGATTTTCCTTGTATAGGCATTCTTCTATTCCCAGCGATCTCTATTCTCGTCTTCCTTCATAAATTCCTTAATCTTCCGTTCTTCCCAATCTCTTCCAAAAAATGGATTCAATCCAAAAGTTTTTGCCGCTTGAAATATAAGCCCGATGCCCCAACCAAAGGCGGCCCATAAAAACCACATATAATGCCATTGATCCAAGTAGTAGTTTATGGCAGCCAAAAGACTAATGACAATTACATATGACACCAAACTGGTATAGAATTTTTTAATTTCTTCTACCTTTTCCTTTGCTTTAAGATATTTATTCTCTTTATCCATCTCCCGTTTTGTTTTGATTTTTACTTGAACCAAATTTCCGGCAATCGTCTTAGTTTTGCAGATCTTATGTTCCGAATTGTATTTTTTTCAGGATGAATTGGGTTTTCCTTTGCCAGACACCTATTTCTGTGCTTACCGCCTGTAGTACTCCAATTAGGTAATCCCAAAAGGAACCCAGGTTAAAAATTGTCATCCTCCATAAACTTGCGCATTTTTTTCTCCTCCCAGCGTTTTCCCCAAATGGGATTGTATCCAAATGCTTCCATTCCATGGCCAACAACCCCTAATCCCCAAAAAACAAGAGGGAAAAACACCCAGGGGAAATCCGTGGTCCTATAATTAAGATAGGCTAGAAAGGGAAGTACTATGCAATAGGATATAAGATTACCATAGAAGCCTTTGATGGCCTCTACCCTTTCCTTGGCTTTTTTATATCTTTTATCCTCTATATAACTTTTTTGTGTTTCCATAACGGAAACTTGTCTAGTTAACATGGGTAGGCTAACACTAAAGTCCGAGGCCGATTTCTGAATATTCACTTCTTTGTCCGTAAGTATACCGTACCTCTGTTGAATATTTCGCAAGCCTACACCACTACTCTTTTTTACGACCTGTTTTTCTTGAAGGTTATTGCTAACTACCAATTTGTTATCTTTTTCGTACACCCGAATATGTAATGGTTTGGAAGCCGTAACCACGTTATGCTTGACGGCATTTTCCAATAGCAATTGCAACGATAATGGCACAATTTTGGCCTCCGGGTCATTTCCGGTTTCAGGAATATCAAAAATTATACTGTCTTCAAAACGCATCTTTAAAAGCCGTATATAGGTTCGAGCAAATTGAAGCTCTTCATCCACAGAAACGAGGTCTTTGTTCTTTTGTTCCAACACATAACGATAGACCTTGGAAAGGGAAGTGGTGAATTTCTGTGCCTGATCGGGATCTTCTTCAATTAAACTGGTCAACACGTTGAGGCTATTGAACAAAAAATGGGGATCCAATTGATTCTTAAGTGCATCGAATTTGGCCGATGCGGTACCTGCAATTACTTTTTGTTCCTTTACCTTCTTTTCCTGTAGTGCCTTGTAGAAATAAATGGCATGAAAAAAAACGGAGATCACTATGGTTATCAACAACGAAATTGCATAATAAATGGCCTTTTCCCCTGCTACAAAATTATTCCAGCTCTCACCTTCAAAGACCGTGAAAATAAGTACCCTCATGCCAAAAATACCTATCATGGTAAGTACTACACCTCCTGTTGCCCCAAGGACCAATCTATACCTTGCGTACTTTTTCCAAACTACTTTGCGGTTCAAATAATCAAAAAAGGCACCGTTCAATAGGGTAAGCGCAATGGCAAAAAGTAGATTATACCCTATTTCCTTAAAAAGTGCTCGGTCAAAATAAAGCTGTGTTCCGGCAAGTAAATCCAATCCTATTTGGATACCCGCCAGAACCATGCCTATTAATAATCCTACTGCTACTAATTTGCTCCAATACTTCATTTGGACCTATACATATTGCCGGAAATTCTATTTCCCGCAGTTTTCAAGGACAGTTTTTGCTCTATCCTCGCCCCAATTGGGATGAAATTCACTCTCTGGTTTAAAGTTAGCAAAAAGTTCCAACGAACGTTTTACGTCAACACAGTATGGGGCAGTATCCTGCCCAAAGTACTTGGCCGATCCCATGTCCCATTCCGCCTTGGAAAATACGACTCTTGGATTTTTAGGTGCCAATTGTAAGGCTTTTTCATAGAGTGCGGCAACTTTTCCGGACAACGTCATACCATAGGTAGCCCCGTCAAACGCAATCCAAGCCGTATGCACCATGGCCTGTTGTACCAATATTTCGGGGTTGTCGGGAGAAATAACCTTGGCCATATCTATGTACTCCTGGGCTTTTCCCAACAATTGACCCACTTTTTCTTTGTCCTTTTCCCCAAAAGCAGCTACCGTGTTTACCTGTGCCGCATAATAATGGGGTAACCAATTGTCCATTTCCACGGAAGCAATTCGCTCAAACATATTGGAAGCTTCCATTGTTTTTTGTTCGCCCCATAGTTGAAATGCCCTTTGCATTCCCTTGGTATATTGGTCTTGTGCCAAGGAATTTAGGGATACCATTAATGTTGCAATTACAATTACGTTTTTCATAATTTATAGTTTTAGAGTTTAATGACCCAAATCTGAGGTAAACCAACAATTCCGTAAAAAAAGAAGTGCCGAGTTGTTGTAACAAGGTGATAGGTTGTAAAAAATAACCCTACCTTCGCCGCTTATTCATTTTTATGACATTCAAAGACTTAGGTATTGCGCTACCTCTATTAAGGGCCGTAGAGGAAGAAGGTTATCACACCCCTACCCCCATTCAACAGCAAGCTATCCCTATTTTATTACGCGGAAAAGATTTATTGGGTGTGGCCCAGACAGGTACCGGTAAAACCGCGGCATTTGGCATACCGATCTTACATCACCTGTTCAATGCGCAAAACGGAGAACGTGGAAAACGTCGTATCAAGGCATTGATAGTAACCCCTACACGAGAATTGGCCATACAGATCGGAGAAAGTTTTACAGCTTATGGAAAGTTTACAAGCATCAGGAATACCGTCATCTTTGGAGGTGTAAAGCAAGGTAAGCAAACTCGGGAGCTACAGCGTGGTGTGGATATATTGGTCGCCACGCCAGGTCGGCTATTGGATCTTATGAACCAAGGATATATTTCCCTTCGTGATATCCAGTATGCCGTCTTGGACGAGGCAGATCAAATGCTGGATATGGGCTTCATCCACGATATCAAAAAAATAATCGCCAAACTCCCGTCAAAAAGGCAATCACTGTTCTTTTCGGCCACTATGCCCAAGGATATTGTAGAACTTTCACGAAAGATCTTAGGAGATTTTGAACGTGTAGCGGTAAAGCCAGAACAAGCCACCGCCGAAAAAGTAGAGCAAGGGGTCTTCTTCATTAGCAAAAGGCATAAGCCAAAACTATTGGTCCATCTTTTGAAGGAAAAGCCTACCGACTCAGTTTTAGTATTTTCCAGAACCAAACACGGAGCTAATAAAATTGTAAAAAAACTAGCTCAGGCCGATATCCCTTCAGCTGCCATACATGGAAACAAATCCCAGACCGCACGACAAAAGGCGCTGGGCGATTTTAAAGACGGTCGGTTAAAGGTATTGATCGCAACGGATATTGCCGCCCGAGGGATCGATGTAGATCAACTTTCGCTGGTCATCAACTACGATCTCCCAAACATTCCGGAAACCTACGTGCACCGTATTGGAAGAACAGGCCGAGCGAATGCAAGCGGCATAGCCCTGTCATTTTGTGATGTAGAAGAGCGGCCCTATTTAAAGGATATAGAAAAACTCATTAAACAAGCAGTTCCTAGGATGCCGGAACATCCCTTTGTTGACAATGAACCCGAAGAAGTGAAAAGGGAAAATAATCATCGATCACCAAAAAACAACAATCGGTCTAAAAATCGGAACAAAAGACGAAGACCTCTGCGGAGGTCAGGTCATAGAAGTGGTAATTCTCAAAATCACAGAAGAAATCATTCCAATAACAGCTCTAACCAAAAGAATTAGAAGTTCATATCCCTAATCGGAATAGTCCAGATAAATAGCTTTTTCAAGCGCTTCCCAGTGGGCGTCTGTCATTCTACCTGGTGTAAAGAGGCATATGCCCTTGGCTCCGTTTTCCATTGATTCTCGAATAGCGTCGCCCAACTCCTCCGGCAATAAGCCATGTCCTTCGGGATCCTCTTCATGAAACTTATCTTCGGGCCTAGGGCAAATAAACAATCCACTATAAACAGGTCGGTCCGGTACCGCAGCGGTTTCCTCCTTCACCACACTTCCGATCCATAAGGTATTGCCCATATAAAAGTCATTATAATTCATAGGGAAAAAGGCATCCAAATTCCATGTATTCCATTCTTGACGGACCAGTTTTTTGGCAATGGAAGGGCCCGGAAAAACAGCAGCATTGATTTTTTTGTTCTTTTTATGAACCATTTCGGCCAAACGATTGACCAATTTTGAGACAACATCATATCGATACTGCTTCCATTCCGCAATTTGGGAAGGGTCTTCCTCTTTTTTAATGTCAATGCCACTTTTCGACTTAAAATCTGAGGTACAGGTGTCGCAATAGCAAAAATCATACTGTGGAAATTCCCTGTCCTGGATAAGATCATATTTCTCCCATAGTCCACGGGCCAGAATAACATCGGGAAAGCGGATATAATCCAAATGAATACCATCCACTTCGGGGACATCGGCTATACTTCCATACAAATTCGCAAGGTATTGATATACCTCCTCTTTATTTGGGCAAAGAAATTTGTAGTAGGACACATACGGTTGTTTATCATATGCCGATTGGCCCAATCCGCTTACACCGTACCATTCGGGTTTTAATTTGGGATCTCCCTGTACCATGGTTGGAATCCAAGTGTGGAATTCCATTTGGGTCTCCTTCACCAGGCCACCGACCCTTTTATAGGTTTCCGGATCATGCCCCCCGTTATAAAGCAGTCCGTCTATTCCCTTTTTTTGCAGCCCTAAGAACATTTCCCGTAGTTCTGAATCTGTAGCGTTCCCAGGACCCCCCATCCATGCATATACCGGTATTTTGGATTTTTGGGCCATACTGAAAAAGGAAATTATGAGTAGGGATAGAATACAAAAGCGCCTCATTTGTTGCTATTTTGGAATGCGTACAAGTTAGGTAATTTCCTAAATGGTATGAAGACGTCCTAGCAAAAACTCACGTTGTGATTTGCTAAAGGGAATTACTATTCGACCAATTTCCAAATGGTTCTCGCCCACGACATCCAGTTTGGCTATGTTGACCATATAGGAACGGTGGACTCTTACAAATTTTGATGCTGGTAGACTTTCTTGCATAGTTTTAAGTGTGCTCGCCAAGACATAGTTGCTAATAGTTGTAACAATGGTGCAATAATTCCGGTCTGCCTCTATATAAAGAATATCATCAAGCAGCAATTTTGCCATCTTACCATTATGTCTAACAAAAATGCGGTCGTCCAAGATTTGAAGATCCATTTTCTCCCCAAATTCCTTTTTTCCTTCATTCTCCCTTAACCGTTCAACCGCCAAAGCAATAGTTCGTTGTAGGTTTAGTTTGATAAAAGGCTTGGTAATAAAAGCCAGGGGACGAGTCTCCTTAGCTCTTAAAAAAGAAGCCTCATCCGTATTTGCGGTAAGATATATGATCGGAATATCCGCTTTCTTTTGTATGGTCTGGGCCGTCTGCACGCCATCCAAGGTTCCTCTAAGGTTAATATCCATTAGTATGATGTCCGGGGGGTTAACGTTGGCATTCAGAATGGCCCCTTCACCCTTGGTCTCAATGCCGGTAACCTCATAACCTAGATTAGTTAATTGCAATGAAATATTGGCCGCTATGATCATATCGTCCTCCACCACTAAAATTCTGATTTTATCTGTCATGATTAAGCTGCTTTAACATATTGGAATTCAAAGGAAACAAGGGTTCCCTTATCTATAGTAACTTTTATTTTCCCGTCCAACTGTTGGGTCAACAATTGGATAAGTCTAGTTCCAAAACCTGTGTCCTGCATTTTTTCAAAACTTGTATTGCCTACACCGTTATCGGCCACTTTCATATATAATTGGGGGCCTTTTTTGTTTAATCCGATCCGTATGGTTCCTTCTTTTTTATTGGGAAATGCATGTTTTAGGGAATTTGTCAAAAGTTCATTTACAATAAGACCGATTGGAATTGCGGTGTCCACATCAAGTTCCAAACGATCCATTTCAAATAGCACCTTTACTTCACCCTCCACTCCGTAGGCATCCAAGACGTAATTAGCCAGATTCTCAAAATATCCTTTCATTTCAATTGAGGATAAACTCTTGCCCTGATACAGGTTTTGATGGATCATACTCATACTATGCACCCTATTTTGACTTTCCTGCATGGTCTCTACAATCTTGGGGTCATTGATTTCAGCGGATTGGAGAGCCAATAAACTGGATACAATTTCTAGATTGTTCTTAACCCGATGATGAATTTCTTTCAATAAAAATTCCTTTTCCCGATTCTGTTGCTGGAGCAACTTGTTTTTCTTCACATTGTTCTGAATGGCCTTATAGGACAAAAAGAGCAGCAACAGCAATAGACCGGAAATAATGATCACCATGGTCTGTCTGGAACGTTGTTTTTTAATTTCGGTTTCCTGTAGTTGAATGGTACCTTCCTTGGTCATTACGTCAAATTCCGTTTTGAGCAAGGAGATTCGCTGATCGGCCTCGGCGGTAAAAATTCTATTCTTCAAAATATCATATTCCGCAAATGCCTGATAAGCCTCCTTATAATTATGGTTCCCTGCATACGCCTTTCCCAATGTCTCGTAGGCTTGGCTTAAGTAATACTCATCCCCAAAATCCGAAGTGGCCACTTCAATGCATTTATTGAGGCTTTCGATAGCAGAAATATATTTCCCCTGTAAATTTTGCAATTTCCCAATAGAAAGCCATGAGCGCATGACCATAAAGTTGTTTTCAAGAAAATGGGCATATTTCAGGGCATTTTTACCCGCACGTTCTGCCTTATCAAATTGATTTAAGTAAGCGTACAGATCTACCAAGGAAATGTATACATCACTTAAATTATTGTAAAAACCGTAGCGTTCCCCAATGGTAATGGCGTGCTCATAGTAGGTTTTGGCCTTCTCATATTCCTTTAAGGCCAAATAATTGTTGCCAACAACATAAAGGGTAAAGTCATAATCCAGATCATTGAGGTTTCGCTCTTCAAATAGCCTCAAAGATTTGAGACCATACTCCAGTCCAGTGTCAAACTTGGATTGCTTCCAAAAAAGATTACTAAGGTCACTGTAAGCCAAGGCTATGGCTTTCTTGTCATTAAGACTTACCCCAAGGTTTAGCGAAGCTACGGCATAATCCGCTGCCCTATCCAACTGTCCCCTTCGCTCAAAAACATAGCCCAACTGGGTATTCAAAAAGGCCAAATCACTTTTGTGGACCTTAGTTTTTGCCACGTTCAATACTATCTCGGCACTATCCAACTTTTCCATGCGTAAAAGAATGGATCCTTCCGTAATTTGGAACCTTCCCTCCCAAAGTGTGTCTTTTACCTTTGAGGCCAACTGAAGTCCCACTTTGGTAAAGTCCAAAGCGGTAACAAGATTACGTGTATGCCAGTAGTAGGCCAAATCATTCAGTATTTCAAATTGAAGGGAATCCGGTTGGGCCTTTGGGTAGGTTTCCTCAAGAATATCCAGATAGGAAGGACCAAAGTTATCGGTGGCAACAAAAACCTTTTTGTAAGGGCTTTCGCGGTTGAGGTCAATTAATTGGGCAAAGAGTGGCCCGCAATTCAAAATAGAAAAGCCAAATACAAAAAATGCATTTAAAAAAAGGTCTCTCATTTCATGGGCTGGTCCTCACCGGGGGAAATGAGCAATGTTAAATATACAACAAAATCCACAAATCTTGTTCGGTAAATTGTACATGGGCTTGGGACAAAAAAAATGCCCATTCGTCCGGTAGTCCATGTTTAGCCTTTTGGAAGGAGTTATTTTGGTTATACCCATTCTTTATTTAAAACACTCATGTATCATGAAAATAGTGATTCTGTTACTAGCAGTTTTCTTTTTCTTTTTGTGCTCTTGCCATAAACTGGGAAAACGGGATCCACAATTTATGGATATGAATTTAAGGGATAGCACTATACGGGCGAATCTAAGTGTATTGGTGGATTCCTGTTGGAACAATCAGGACACTACTTTACTGACCGGGATTTCGGTGGAAAATTTTGTAAGACGCCTTAACGGAATACAGATTGCGGTCTCCAAAAGGGAGATGCAGGCCCATATGAATGTCTTTTTTACGGCCTTCCCGGACTTGAAGTTGACATTGGATACCTTGACTATCAACAACAACAAGGTATTTCTGGAATGGACATCTAAAGGTACCAATACTGGGGTTTACGGCGAAGTGGCTCCGACCGGTAAAAAAATCAAAATGAATGGTTTTTCACATTTATATTTTACGGATAACGGCGAATTGTCCAGAGAGGATGTCTATTACAACGAACTGGATTTTTTGCAGCAATTGGGCTATACGCTAAAACCTCCCATACTGGACTAAAACTCAAAACCCTTAAATAAAACAACTATGAGAACACTAAAAACCACCTTAATTATTGTATTGGCCTTAGTCGCCGCACCTTGTACTTCACAAGAGAATGACAAATCCCAAGCCTTTTGGGTCCATGAGGATGTCGTAAAACCTTCCATGGTATCGGAATACGAAACCGTCTGCAAGGAACTTACCGATAATATGAAAAAACATAATATCCAAGAAATGAACTCCATAGTGGCCAATCTTGCGGACAATCGCTATTTATGGGTCGGACCTATTGAAAACATGGCCCAATTGGATAAACCGCTTTTTGCCACCTTGGCCGAAAAAATGGGTGCCGAAAAAATGGGTGCTCTTTTTGACCGCATGGACAAGTGCTATGATATTGAACAGAACTATATAATACATTTGGACAAAGACCTTTCCTATATGCCCGGAGGAATTACACAAACTCCAGAAGGACAGGACTATAGAAAATTCCACTACTTCCACTATGCACCTGGTAATAGGGCTATCGTAAAGAAAAAAGTAGAGGCCATAAAGAATTTGTTCACAAGCAAGGGCTCTAAACTGGACTACAGGGTATACCGTAGTGGTTTTGGAACCAGAGGGGAGTTTTACATGGTAGCCATTGCCGCCAAGGATGCCGCCGACTACGCCAATAAAATATCCGCGAACAATGAATTAATGGGCGAAGAATGGTTGAAAACCTATACAGACTTTACATCAACTTTGGAGAAATATGAAGCTTTTGAGGGTAATATGAGGCCTGATATGGCCTATACGCCAGGAGAATAGATTTACAATAACCTCCTTTTAATACCAACAAAATACAAACTATGCCAAAAAAAGGACAAATTCTTGTAGATAAGTTTACCGGGGATTCATTCGAGTTTCTGGAAACAGGAAAAGATACGGATGGAAAAAGGGTTGTGATAAAGGTCATGCTTAAAAGCAAAGGTCAAACTGTAGATGATCATATCCATGTTTTACAGGATGAAACCTTCAAAGTAATTTCTGGGCGCATGACCTATTTTCTTAATGGAGAAAAGCACTTTGTAAAGCAGGGCGAGGAAGTTACGCTCCCAAAAAATGTGCCCCATAACCACTATAATACAGATGATGAACCCACAGAATATATACAGACCATTTCTCCGGCTATCGACGTAGATTATTTCATTGAAAATCTCTTTGGATTAATCAATGACGGTAAAGTAAAAAATGGAAAATTACCTCTTCTGCAGGCGATGGTGACCCTAAAATATTTAGAAAGTCCATCTTATTTGGCCAGTATGCCCAAAGGATTACAAAGAGGGCTTTCCAACCTCTTGTCACCTCTCGCAAGGGCAATGGGATATAGGGCCATTTATGAGAAGTATACAGGGGTAGAGAAATAACATTCACATATAATCCTAAAACTATTACAATTATGAGAAAACTCTTTTTATTCGGGCTTGCCTTAACCATGCTCACAGCTTGCAACACCAAACCGGTACGCTACACTCAAAATTCTCCTGAAATCGATGTGGTTAAAAAACACATCGCCAACTACAACAACAAAAATTATGATACCGGTATATATGCCGATAGCTCAAAAACATTCTTGAATACCAAAAAGAATGCGATGACACCCGGCGAGGCTATGGAATACCATAAACAAACCGACGCCAATTATTCCAATCGTGGCTTTATGGCTGAAGACCAGGAATATGAAATGGTGGTGACCGATGACGGGGAGACTTGGGTAAATTGTTGGTTGGACTGGAAAGGCACTTTGGCCGGAACAGGACAGGAAATTGAGATTCCCGTTCACCTTACGTATCGCTTCGTAGAGGGCAAGGTAGTCCGTGAATTGGGATATTGGGATCCCACCGAGATAGTACTGGCCCTTCAAAAAATTGAAGCTCAAAAGAATAGCTCTGAAGAAGAAAAACCATAAAACCTTCCTTGGATACCATTGTCAAAGCTTTTATAAAGAGGCAATGGTACCAGCAATGACATTATAAAACAGTTCAAATGGACACAGCCACTCTAAAACAAGTAAATCCTTCAAAAATCATGCAGCTCGGTACTGGGTTTTTTGCTACCAAGACCTTGCTCACTGCGGTAAATATGGAACTTTTTACCATCCTAGCAAAAAGAGAATTATCCGGTGATGAAATTCAGTCTAGACTTGGGCTCCACTCCCGAAACCTTTACGACTTTTTGGACGCCTTGGTGGCCTTGGGCTTTTTAAAAAGAACAGGCCTCCGAGAGACAGCATTGTATAGGAACGCAGAGGATGCCAATCTGTTCCTTGACAAGAACAAACCAAGTTATATTGGGGGCATCCTGGAAATGTGCAACAACCGGTTGTATCTTTTTTGGAACGATTTGGAAGAAGGCCTAAAAACTGGATTACCCCAAAATGAAACAAAAAACGGAGGGAAGTCAGTTTTTGAGGAAATATATGCCAATCCAGAAAAACTCCGGGAATTTGTGTCGGCCATGGCCGGGGTCCAAATGGGAAATTTTGTGGTATTTGCCAAGAGCTTTGATTTTTCAAACTACAAAACGCTATGTGATATAGGGGGTGCCGGGGGTTTCCTTGCGGCACAAGTAGCACTTCATAATCAACATATGCAATGTACATCTTTTGATTTGCCGCCCGTTGAGCCTATTGCGAAGGAAAACATTCAAAATATGGGTTTGGAAGATAAAGTAGCTATCGATTCCGGAGATTTTTTTACCGATGATTTTCCAAAAGCGGATGTGATTACCATGGGAAACGTATTGCACGATTGGGGAAAAGAGGATAAACTTATGCTCATAAAAAAGGCATATGAAGTATTGCCAAAAGGGGGTGCCCTTATTGTTATTGAAAGTATCATAGATGATAATAGAAGTGAGAACGCTTTTGGTCTCCTGATGTCAATGAATATGCTTATTGAAACCTCCGAAGGCTACGATTTTTCAATGTCGGATTTCAACGAATTGGTAAAAGAAGCAGGTTTTAGACAAACTTCGGTAATGCCGCTGACGGGCCCAACCAGTGCCGCGATTGCAATAAAATAATTGACCCTATAAAATTGTCTGCCGACCGCAATGGAAGTATTATAAGAGTATTAACCATAAAAACTATAAAAATGAGAAAACTAATGTATTTAACGTCCTTCCTGATTCCTTTCCTATTTGTAGCACAGGAGAGCCAACCCGCTCCCCTTTTCATGAACGTTATGATTACCCCGCAACCGGACAAAATTGAAGCATTTGAAGCCGGCGTAGCGGCACATAATAAAAAATATCATGCGGATGGAGCGGGTCAGATCAGTGTATTTTGGATAGCGAGCGGAAAAAATTCGGGCAAATATATATGGAGTATGGGACCAACAGCTTGGGCCGCTATGGACGAGGCAAACGACTATGGCGCAGAGCATACCAAAGACTGGAATACAAACGTTGCGGCCAATGCACATGCTGCAATGGAAACCACGTATTGGAAGGGCGATATGGCCCATTCCAACTTTTCCAAGGATTTTGCCTTAAAGAACCTTTCCATTTTTATGTTGGACATTAAGCGCTTTAAACGAATGGAATTCATGTCCGTTCTGGATAAGGTCTATAAGGTGTTTAAAACAAAGGATCCCGATCACCAGTGGGGAGTGTACTTCAACGAATTGAATAATTCCGATGGACAAGATATGGTTTGGGTCGATTTCTTTGACAAATCGGCTTGGATGGGCGAAGAAGATCAATTCCCACAATGGTATGAAGAAGTGCACGGTGCAGGAAGCTTTCCAGGGTTTTTAAAAGAGTTTGAGGCGACAACAGAGGCCGACACTCAAGAATTATGGGTGTTTAGGCCGGATCTTAGCAGCTCGGACGGGCAGGTCCAGTCTGCCGGTCAATGATTACATTGGGGATCTTCACTTCTTACACTAACCAATACTTTCAAGACCAGGGAGAATCTCCCTGGTCTTGTTCTTGGTTATAGTAAAAGATTAGCAATACATCTATTTTCTTATATTCATACATGCAACTAAAACGACCCATGAAACCGACCAAACGTACCCTTTTATTTGAAAAATCCGGCTACTATTTTATCGCCTTATTTGCTCTGGCCATAGCAGGCTTCTGGCCTTCCTATTTTTCTACCTTCTTTGATGGGTCTGCTGATTTTAATTTTTATTTCCATTTCCATGCCGTTTTGGCCGTGCTTTGGATTTTCATGCTCATCGCACAGCCTCTATTGATCCGGAGGAAACAGTTCGCTTTACATCGCACCATAGGCAAACTATCCTATGTTTTGGTACCTCTCATTTTTATCTCGATAATTTTGTTGGCACATAACAGAATAACTGGAGAAGAGGAAAACTTAGGTTTAAGTTTATGGATTCCTTTTAAAGATCTGCTCATCTTCGCGGTAGGTTACGGAATCGCTATCAAGTACCGTCATAGGATGCCCATTCACGCCCGTGGTATGATCGTAGCCGGTATTGTTTTGATAGAACCCGCCCTGGTTCGTTTAATCTTATATGTGTTTTTCCCTGATGCCGGTTTTGCTCCAGGCGGCTATATGGCCACACTAGTTATCCTATATGCATTGCTAATCGGATTAATTATAGCAGAACGCAACCAAAAACAGGGCAGATGGGTTTTTCCGCTCACATTAGGCCTATACCTGTTTGTCCATTCTGTCCTAATATTTGAGATAAGCATAGGGCCTTGGCAGACATTTTCGGAATGGTTTGCAACCTTGCCCTTGACCTGATAGAATAGGTTTAGAAAAATGTCCGTACATTTAAAACGCAACAAAACCAATATTATGAGAAAAAGTGTATGGGCCATATTGGGAATGGTCCTATTGTATTCCACACAAATTGCTGCTCAAGACCATGTGCTCAACTTTCTAAACTCCTTAAACAAAGAACAATTGACCAAAGCTCAATTGGAATTTGATGACCCTTTGCGTGAGAGCTGGCACTTTTTCCCTGCCTCCATGTGGCAACGTGAAGGTGTTTCCCTCAAAGAATTGAACGCCTCCCAAAAAACGCTGTTGCATGCCATGCTCAAAAAACACCTAAGTGAATCCGGTTATACCAAAGCCATGAAAATCATAGCTCTGGAAGATGTACTTTTGGAAATGGACGGGAACAGTACCATGAGGGATTCCGAGAAGTACTACGTAACCATTTATGGAAATCCAAAAAAGGACAAGTTATGGGGGTGGTCCTTTGAGGGGCATCATATATCGTTAAACTTTGCCTTAACCGAGGACAAGGTTTCTTTTACCCCACGTTTTTTTGGAGCTTCCCCGGCCATTATCAAACAAGGGAAAAGAAAAGGGGAGCGTACGCTTGAAAGAGAACAGGACATTGCACTGGAACTCATTAATGAATTAAGTCCTTCACAAAAAGAAGAGGCCATTTTTAATAAAACGGCACCGAACGAAATCATCACCTTTGTGGAAACATCCGTAGAACCTTTGGATCCCGTGGGCATTGTTTTTAATGATTTGGAAAAGAATCAAAAGAAACTGCTCCTGAGCCTTATCTATGAATATCTTTCTGCAATGCCCGAGGAATTGGCCAAGAAACGTATGGCCAACCTAAAGAAAGAGCAATTGGACGATATCCATTTTGGATGGGCCGGGGCCACAGTTTTAGGGCAACCACACTATTACCGGATACAAGGAAAGACATTTTTAATCGAATTCGACAATACCCAGAGCAATGCCAATCACATACATAGCGTTTGGCGAGACTTTGATGGTGACTTTGGAAAGAATTTAATCAAGGAACATTATGAGAATTCCAATCACCACTGATTGGTTTTGCACAGTTCCTTTGAAAATCAGACTATCCGAAATAACATATCCGATTAAATATCCCTATAAAAAGTCAACCCATTCTTAAACGGATCATAAAAGGCAAACTCTTTGGTGCCCCAGGCTGTCTCCCGTAGAAGTGTATGGGCATTAAAAACATCCTTTTCGGAATATTCCGCATAAAGCTGCTCTATATTTTCGGTAACAATGCGCAACATGGGCCGGTCTACCGCCAACTCCCATTCCGCAGCATCATGCCATTGCAAATGTATTTCTACGGCATCCTTTAAAATTCCTGCGTATTTTGGGTTTTTGGAATCATCGGCAAATGCAATTTTAAATCCCAATCGATTCACATAAAAATCCAAAGCTTCCACCACATCCTTTACAGGAAGTACAGGATGGATCTGATGTAAATATCCTTTTACTTTCACGAAATAAATTTACGGTATTATGACTAACTTACCATTCAATTTTTGGAAACATCCTTTGAAAAAATTAATTATTCTTTTCGCACTTCTCCTAGGCTTACCGGGTATCGCCCAATCCGTTCACCCTAAGCTGGTTTGGATACGTCCAGAAGGTGGGGAACGTAATGAATATGTATATTTCAGAAGGGAGTTCACCCTGGATGAAATGCCTCAAAAATCCGAATTTCATCTTTATGCCGACTCTCGGTACGCTCTTTATATCAATGGAAATTATATGGGTTTTGGCCCTGCACGTTCCTTTCATATTAACCCATATCATGACACTTACAACCTCCTGCCCTACCTAAAACAGGGCAAAAATGTAATTGCGGTAAAGGTACTTTCCAATGGAATGCTCACCTACCAGTTGTTTGATTACAAAGGTGGGTTTACAGCTTGGGGAAACATTGAATTGAAAAACAATAAAATAAATCTTTCCACCGACACCGGTTGGTTATGTAAAAAATCCAAAGGCTATGACCAAACCGCTCCCCGATTTTCCTTTGCCACCGGTGCCATAGAAAATTGGGACAGTCGTGAAGAATGGGATTGGAACCTGCCCCAAACCACTATTAAGGGCTGGACTGTTCCGGTTCCATTAAAAAATCAGACAATATGGGGAGCCTTTAAACCAAGGCCTATTCCAAAATTGACCAATACCCCCATAAACTCCTTACGGCTTAGGATGGCTTACCCCCTGTCCAACGAAGAGGATATTTATTCCTTTAGAATATCTACCCCTGACAGTGATATGAAAGAATACAATACTTCAAATCCTGCCATTGCCTGTACTTATATCCATTCCCCAACGGACCAAAACGTTTCCATAGGGCTTTGGTGGGGAGATCACTATCTAAATGGGCAAATATTAGAGAAAGATACCCTTCAAAAAAATGAAAGTCACCGCAGACAGTATACCCTAAATCTTAAAAAAGGATGGAATACTTATGTGGTTCGTTATGGTATTATTTGGGGGTCATGGGATTACTACATGGCCGTACCGAAAAATGCGGGATTAACACTTTCTTGCTCTAAGGAAAAAGGCTCTCAGGACCTTTTTAAGACCTACGGCCCCTTTTATGATGAAAAGGGAAAAAAGAGCATTGAACAGGCCAATCTTGCCGTTGCCATTCCCGAGTTGTTTCAAAATACGATTGCGGAAAAATGGAAGTTCCAAAATAGGGATAGTGATGCCGATCAACCGGCCCGGGATTTGGCATGGAAAGCCGTGGATACCCCTATGCTTTTTGTTCCTAAAACAACTATTGAAGGAAACCGTATCATTCCTATTTCCAAAAATGGAATCGCGCTTTTTTATGACATGTCGGAAACCCAATTGGGCAGGATTTTCATTGAGGGGGATTTCCCTACCGGAACACAAATAGATATTGGCTTTAGCGAGGAATTGGATAAAAATGGTTTCCCGTGGCTTTACAAACGTTTTCAGGTCGGTGCAGGTCTACGTTTCATTACTTCCGAATCCAAAAAAAGATATGAAAGCTTTAAGCCCTACGGATTAAAATATATGCATATTAATATCAGTGGACACGACCGACCGGTTATCCTGAACAAAGTAGGTGTAGTCCGGCAGGTATATCCTTTTGAAAAAATTGGTCATTTTGAATGTAGCGATCCCATACTCAATAAAATATGGGATGCCGGATGGCGCACGTTGCAACTCTGTGCTGAAGATACCTATACCGATACCCCTTTTCGGGAACGAGGACTATATGCTGGCGATATGTTGCCACAGACGGCTATAACCATGGCTGCCATTGGCGATTTACGTTTGGTAACGCATTCCTTAAAAGTGTTTCAGGATATGTACCGGGACGAAATGATGACCGGAAAGGAAAACCGTCACAACGATTTCCCCTTAATAACACAAGTGACTATGGATTACTATTGTAACTACACAAACGATTGGAACTTGGCCAAAAAGTATTACAACAATTACACCTCCCTCCTACGTAACCATATCCAAAAAAAGGACAAAAACGGATTGATTCCCGCTTCCAGGGTATTTCTGGAGTGGACAGATATCAACAGAGAGAACGCGGCAATGACGGCCTATCAGGCACTTTTAGCACATAGTATGCAGATTACCGCAAAATGGGCACAAAACTTTGGATTTACAGAGGATAAACTCTATTTTGAAAAAGAGGCCGGGCAATTAAAAAAAGACATAAATAAGGTGCTTTGGGATTCAGAGAAACAAGTGTATAGGGACGGTCTTAAATCCAATGTCCTCCTTACCGAAAGTCATCTCACTTCCAATATTTGGCCCCTACTTTATGATATTTCGGACAGTGAACAGGAGCAGTATGTGCTTGCTTTGCTGGAGCAGGAACTTACGGATATCGGGAACATTAGCAGAAAGCGTAAAATAACCCCTTATTCCTCATTCTATCTGTTCGCCCTACTTTATAAGAACGGGAAAGCCGATTTGGCCGAATACTTCATGAAAAAACATTGGGGACCCATGGCCCTACATTCGGCAAAACCAACGGTATGGGAAAATTTTGATATTTCCGGAAATCAGGGTACATCCAGTCATGCATGGAGTGGTCATCCCACGTATTTCCTTTCCACAGAAGTACTTGGGGTAAATCTAGGCTTCCAAACCCCTTTTGACCCAAATCGTATTGAAATAATGCCTCAATCCGCCACATTGGAATGGGCAGAGGGCACCGTGGCGCATCCACTTGGGCCGGTATATGTTAAATGGGAAATTGATGGTGAATTACTGCGGCTGAACTACAAAGCCCCTAAAGGGGCATTGGTAAAAGTATCCCCAAAAGGCAGATTGGGCAAGTTAAAATTGATTACTACCAAATTGAATTAAATATATGAAAACTAAAAAAGGACTACTTACTGTTTTTTCAATGTGCTTGCTATATGCCGTGGCAGCCCAAGATCTTAGATTAATAACATATAACATTAAATATGACAATACCCAGGATACTGTAAACAACTGGAACGATCGTAAGGAAGCTTTGGTTCAACTACTAAAACATTATGGGGCCTCTTTTATCGGCACGCAGGAGGTATTGCATAGGCAATTGACTTATATCGATAGCTCGCTTACCAATTTTGCCTATATCGGAGTTGGGCGGGATGACGGCAGGCAAAAGGGGGAGTACTCTCCTATTCTTTATGATTCTACCAGCTACAAGGTGCTGAAGAGCAATACCTTTTGGCTATCCGAAACCCCGGATAAAATTTCGGTGGGCTGGGACGCTGCCTTGGAACGTATCTGTACCTACGGACTATTCGAGGAAAAAGAGACCGGTAAGAGGCTTTATATCTTTAACACTCATTTTGATCATGTTGGGAAAGTGGCACGGGCAAAATCCGCCGAACTCCTAGTAAAAAAAATAGAGGATACAAACCAGGAAAAACTTCCGGTCGTAGTTATGGGCGATTTGAACCTTACTCCCGATACAGCGCCGATACAATATCTACAAAGTAAATTTTTGGATGGACAAGAGGTGGCTCAAAAGCCATTTTATGGCCCTACCGGAACTTCCAACGGATTTGATCCAGACAGGATTGTGGACAAACGTATCGATTACATTTTCGTAAAGGACCTCAAGGTCGAGAGATATATCCATATTGATGACCGTATGGAAAATAACAAGCACATTTCCGATCATTTACCCGTATTAATTTCCATAGAGACCCAATAATGTATATTCCGGAGCACAACAAAAAAGAAAATTGGGATGAAATCAAGGACTTCATCCGTCAAAACAGTTTTGGTATTTTGATAAATCGATACAAAGACAAACCCTGGGCAACGCATATTCCTTTGGAACTTGAGGTAAATGAACATGGAAAAGATATCCTAGTAGGTCATATAGCCAAAGCCAACCCTCAGTGGAAAACTTTTTCCGAGGACAAAGAGGTGCTCTGTATCTTTAATGGTCCACATGCCTATGTTTCCTCCTCCTGGTACAAGGAAGAGGAAGTACCCACTTGGAACTACATCGCCGTACATATCTATGGAAAACCAAAGATTTTGGACGAGGCAATGGTGATGGCCTCCTTGCACAGGCTAGTGGACAAATATGAACAAGGTTCAAAAAATCCCATTTCGTTACAAAATATGTCTCCCAAAACGTTAAGACAAGTTAAGGGCGTAGTAGGTTTTCAAATTGAGATTTCCGAGATACAGGCAAAGTACAAGCTATCCCAGAACAGGGAAAATGATCACGACCGAATCACTAAGGAACTTGGGGAACGACAAGATGCAGGAAGCAAGGCTATTTCGGAGCATATGAAAAAACCATAAGCCATTATTCTTTCATAAGCCTAAATTATTGACTACTTTGTAGTAATCAATACCAACTGAAATGAAAACTCGAAGAACATTTTTAAAACAAGCGGCCATGGGCGCCACGGCCATTTCCCTTCCCTCGGTCTCAGCTTTTGGCAATCCTCTATTACTTAACTCTACGGAAATGAAAGAACCTAAAATCTCCTTGGCACAATGGTCCTTGCACAGGGCTTTGGAAGAAGGAAATGTATTGGCCATAGACTTTGCCAGTATATCAAAAAATAGCTATGGCATCGATGCTGTGGAATATGTAAATCAATTTTATGTAGATCATGCAACCGATGAAGGGTTCTGGAATACTATGAAAGAAAGAGCCCATGATTCTGGGGTAAAAAGCTTGTTGATTATGGTGGACAACGAGGGAGACCTTGGAAATCCAAAGGAAGATGAGCGAAAGAAAGCAGTAGAAAATCACTACAAATGGATCCATGCCGCCAAGATCCTAGGCTGCCATTCCATTCGCGTTAACGCATTTGGCCAGGGAACAAAAACGGAATTAAAACAACCCTTAATATCCGGTCTCGGAGCATTGGCAGAATACGGGGCCATGGAAAACATCAACGTTCTCATTGAAAATCATGGACTTCATACCTCGGATGGAAAATACATGACCGATATCATCAAGGCTGTGGGCAATCCATATCTCGGAACATTACCGGACTTTGGCAACTGGTGTCTTAACAAGGAATGGGGAAGTACCCAGAACAATATGTGCGATCAGGTATATGATCGCTATCAAGGTCTAACGGATTTTTTGCCTTATGCGAAAGGTGTTAGTGCCAAATCCTATCATTTTGACGTGGCCGGTAACGAAACTATTATGGATTATAGTAGGTTACTCCAAAAAGTAAAGGATTCTGGTTTTGATGGTTATATCGGTATCGAATTCGAGGGTGAAACCATAAGTGAACCTGAAGGAATCAGGGCAACCAAGGCCTTGATAGAAAAGGTTTGGAAGGAACTGGAATAGGCAGTTACACATGTATGATCATCAGGAAAAATGGTATTGTTTAAGAATCGTTTACCATCCTTATGCTCCATTTGGTAAAGTAATTATCAAGCATCTAGACTGATGGACGTGCCCATACATATCGACTTTATAGCCATAATCATTATTCTCGGGATCTTTTTGGGGTTTTTTATTTCCTTTTTTATCATTAAGAAATCGTTAAGGAAAAACTTTCCCAATCTATTTATGGGTCTTTTTATTCTCTCCCTAGCGTTGGTTATGTTGGAGGGATGGTTAAACTATACTGGTTACATTTTCAAGTTTTTGTGGTTGTCCAATTTTTCCGAGCCCCTAAATTTTCTAATGGCCGCTTTACTTTATCTGTTTGTGGATGCGCAGCTAACTCCCAATAGAAAAAAAAGATATTGGCTACATTTCATTCCTTCAATACTTTGGTTTGGCATCTGTATGTTTTATTTCCTACAGCCAGAAGAAGTCAAATACAATGACTCTATTGAGGTCATGCAATTGAATATTCCCAAGATCAGGGAAAACCCTCCATTTTCCGATGACCCGTTGGGAATCCGATCCTATGTCAATGTTTTAACGGGAATCTATTTTACCATTTACATTGCCCTAGGGTCAAGGAAGCTTGTATTAAAAGCGAAAGCTATGGAAGAGTCCTTAGCAAGGACCACAAACAAAACGCTCAAATCCGTACGCAACATCTCTTATCACGCATTGATAGTAGTTGTAATCTTCATACTGGTTAAGCTTTTATTTAAAAATGATGCCGGGGATTATTTTATCTTCCTCTATTTATCCTTTATGATCTTTATTACCACGGTACAAATCATGAACCGGTCCAACTATTACGATGAAGTCTCTACTTTTTTGGAAGTGCCTATCCTGAAGTATAAAAAATCTTCTCTTGAGGAAGTCAAAAAAAATAATATCCTGGATGCCATTGTTTCCCAAATGGAAAATGAAAAGTACTATACTCGGAGTACCGCCTCGTTATCAGGATTGGCTAAGGCCATACATGAAACACCGCACCATGTTTCCCAAGTGATCAACGAGAAACTTGGGCAGTCTTTTTTTGAACTTTTGGCTACCTACAGGGTTAGGGAAGCCATGGCCATCCTCAAAACGGATATGGGCAAAAAATTGACTATTGAAGAAGTGGCCGAGCGGGTAGGATACAATTCCAAATCGGCCTTTAATTCCGCATTTAAAAAGATTACTTCAGAAACCCCCTCTTCCTTTCGAGATTCTTAACTAACTGATAATCAGTATTTTTTTGTGCTTCCCGATAAGGACGAACGCCGTACTTATAGGGGAAGTCGTTAGAAGGGTGGGTCGCATAATAGCTTTGTTACATAATTAAAAAAAAGACTATTATGGACACAAAAGTAACACCCAAAAAAACAAGAAAATATTTTGTTGATTGGCTGAGGATTGCCTTGATCATAAGTGTATTCTTTTTCCATGTGGGTATGATTTTTAGGCCTGAACAATGGCATGTGAATAGCACAGAATCTTTTGCTTTTTTAGACCCGATAATGTGGTGGTTACATATATGGCGAATGCCACTGTTGTTTTTGGTATCGGGTATCGGTACGTTCTACGCCATTGGTCATAGAACCAGTTGGCAGTATGTAAAAGAGCGACTTAGAAGATTGTACATTCCGTTTACTTTCGGCTTCTTTACCTTGGTTCCTCTTATGGTCTATGTAGAACGCATAGATAAGTATGGCTCTTTGTGGAACTTTATCCCCCATATGTTTGATGGTGGCCCTTACCCGGCTGGAAACATTTCATGGCATCACCTATGGTTTATTTTATATCTACTTTTGATATCCTTACTGATCGCCCCATTTTTAAACTATACCAGAAGCGGTCATTATAACATGATTAGAGGCAGGCTAATTCATATGGCATCTAAAAAAATGGGGTTGAACTTAGTCTTGCCGGTTATCATTTTGTCCCAAATCTATTTGAGACAGTATTTCCCAGATAGTACTCACGCTCTAGCAAACGACTGGGCCTATTTTGTCTACTATCTATTATTCTTTTTAAGTGGATTTATGCTGTTTACCAGTGACAAGGTAATTGAGACGTTGGCCCAGCAGCGGCGGTTATATTTAGCCCAGACCCTCATTAGTAGCGCCATCTACTTCCTTACCATTTATTTGATTGATAACGAAAGTGTTCGATATTACATATATATGGTGGGAAGTATTGTAACCGCTTGGTCCTGTGGGTTGACTGCCTTGGGATACTTCAAAAAGTACCTTGATCAGAACCATAGGTATAGAAAAGTATTAAATGAAGCCATTTATCCTTTTTATTTACTGCATCAACCCGCCCTGATTTTTGTGGGTTACGTTGTACTACAATGGGATATCTCCTATGGGGCACAGGCTGTTTTGATAACCCTACTCTCGTTGGTAGTCATCATTTTTTGTTATTGGTTCATCATAAGACGGTTTAATGTCCTCAGAGTTGTCTTTGGTATGAAAACAAGATCAAAAAGACAAGTGTCTGCAATCGGTCAAATTGTAAAACCTCACGTATTGAATAAATAACCGATCGCTCTGAAAATGCAAAAAAAGAAATTAACTGTTTAAAAGACCCTTCTAAAAGAAGGAAAATTGAACAGAAACGATTCGGTAATTCGTTCGATTCTATACAATGTAAAAATGTTAAAGGCTTTGGAAACAATCATAAAGGATCATTAATCATTTCAATGTTGGATTTATTTTGAAATTATTACTTTCATCCAATCAATGTAAAACCCTAAAGTCCTGTAAATGGAAGTCGGTCGACTCAATGAATCCATTGATAACTATAACAAGGGTTTAACCCAGAAATCTAGGGAAGGATTTGCCAAACTATGTGTTGAAAAGACCTTTTTGAAAGGCGACCTCTTGCTAAACCCCAACCAATCTGACAGCTGGGAATATATTCTGCTACAGGGTGTGGCCCGGACTTTTCTATTGAATACAGAAGGTGAAGATATTACACTTTCCTTTTTTGAGGATAAAGCCATTCTACCACCCTATGTAACCCGGACCAGGAATGGAAGGTCACTTTTGTATTGCGAAGCATTGACTCATTGTACTTTTGCACGTATGGACGCAAAAGCCTTTGAGGCCCTAATGGTGGAAAATCTAGAAATACGTGATTTTGGGAATATTGTATTACGCCAAGAGTTATTGCAAAAGGTAGATAAAGAGATTAGGATGGCCTCTTGGACCGCAAAAGCCCGTTTAGAGCAATTCCGAAAGGATTTTATCATGTTGGAAAACACTGTCCCCCACCCCATGATAGCCTCTTATCTAGGTATTACCAATGTTTCCCTAAGCCGGTTGCGAAAACAGCTCTAAATTGTTTTTTATCATTTGTTAATGGAAGCCTTAGGTTACTTTCATTCCTTTGTGAAAAGCAAGATTATGAAAAGCATACGAAGTATAATAAATACCAATCTGGTAGGGAAAAGAGTTTTGTTCATTTTTCTTCTTTCAACGCTGGTCTATATTTTCATGATCAGTGTAACCATTCCACATGTAACCCACTATGCACAAGGTATGCTACTATTGGATATGATGCCCATGGGCTATGATTTTGAATATGTTCAGGCTCTGTTCAATTCTCTGGGTAAATCGGGAAGGCAGGCCTATCTCTATCGCCAGATTCCCGTAGATATGGTTTACCCATTTCTTTTTGCCTATAGCTATAGCCTAGTACTTGCCTATTTTTTAAAAAAGCTGAACAAATTGGAAGGACCGTTTTTCTATTTCTGTTTACTGCCTTTTATTGCAGGATTGGCGGACTATGCGGAGAATTTCGGTGTAGTGGTGTTGTTAACAAATCATCCGGATTTTTCAATACTTTCCGTAACAATAACCCGTATTTTCAGTCTTATAAAAAGTTGTATTACCACAATATTTTTTTTAGTCTTAATCTGGATACTTATCCTAGTTGCATTTAAATTCATAAACAAAAAGAAATGAAAATACTTTTTACCTTATTTATAACAGCCGCATTGGTTTCTTGTGGGCCAAAATCAAAGAAAAAAGAAGCGGACAAACAAGGAACATTTAGCGGTGTTTTTACATATGGAAATTTTTCGGACATAATCTCTTTTGAAATTCAAAAAGATTCAGCTGATTGGAAAGTGTTTTTTACAAGTCTCGAACAAAATGCCGTTAGTATACCTGCGCGACAAGTAGAAATAAATGAAGATTCGATAAACTTCGTACTCCAGAGCGATCGATACACCTACAGTTTTAAAAACAAATGGACGGCTAATTTTGATGAACTTTCCGGAACACTGCTTGTAGATACCCTTAAAACAAAATATGCTCTAAAAAGAGACTCCAAAAATAATGGAAACGGATTAACGGCAGAAGAAACAATTTTCACATCAAATGGATTACAAATTGGTGGAACCCTATGGCAACCCGCCCAATCCAATGGGGAGGCCATAGTATTTATTTCTTCTTCAGGTGGGGCGGATCGCAGCGCTTCCAGGGCAGAGGCTATTCATTTTTCCAAAATAGGATATACCACATTTCATTATGACAAAAGGGGAACCGGGGTATCCGAAGGAAATTGGCAAGCTGCCACTATGGAGGAACTATTATCTGATGATATCCATGCCATCCAATACTTTTCAGAGCGAACAAGTATACCATTATCCAAAATCGGAATTAAGGGCAGTAGTCAAGGGAGCGCCAAAATACCTTATATTCTGAACGATGTTCCTGAGCTAAAGTATGGTATAGTGGTAAGCTGTCCCGGAAGTACGTTGCTTGAAAGTGATTTGAATTACTGGAAAAATAGAAATCATCAGGTTTTTGGAGAAGACTTGGAAAGTGCGGCCGAGCTACAAGGAAAGGTTTTTGAACACATTGCGGGCAAAATATCCAGAAAAGACTTGGAGAAAGCCCTGAAAAGTGAAAAAAATGAGTCATGGTCCGGTGATATCTGGGTGCCCAATTTAGACGAAGTCGAGGTAGATAAAAAGTTGCTATACAGCCCTGTTCCCCATTTTCAGAAAACACAACAACCCTTGCTAGTCATTCAAGGTACTGCAGATGAAATCATTCCCCTTAATAGTCATAAAATCATTGTAGAAGCTTTGGAAGAAGCCCAAAACGACCGCTATGAAATACTACTGCTGAAAGACGCCAACCATGCCGTGAACTATGTTGGACGAACAGATTTTCCATACTGGCCCAAATTACATCCGGAGTATCTACCGTCCGTTGAAAAATGGTTAAAAGCACGCTAAGGCAAATGCAGTCGAAAGAAAATTCTTGAGCTTCCTTCAAAGCTTCATAATAAATTTCCAACTTTATGTCCCATTCAAAGACATTGGATCGTCTCTCAAATAGATAACAAACAAAATTATAGGAATTATGAATGAATTTATGATGATTTTCAGAACCGAAAATGCCGACAATTCGGCCCGTACCCCTGAGGAAATGCAGGAGGTAATGCAAATCTGGCAAGATTGGATAGGAGGAATTGCCGCCCAGGGAAAATTTGTGGCCACCAATGCCTTGGGGACACAAGGAAAAACCGTAACCTCGGACGGTGTAGTAACGGATGGGCCTTATGCGGAACTTAAGGAAATAGTGGGAGGATATATCATTGTAAAGGCAAATGATCTGGATGAGGCCTTTAAACTATCCGAAGGATGTCCCATTCTTTCTATTCCGACAGGAAAAGTTGAAGTCCGTGATGTGATGGTTTTTAATACATAATTTTTAAGCGTCATTGCAAATGTTCTTTAGGGAACTGAACATGGGATATTTTTGTATACCGTGTTATGCCAATAGATTGCTCTTTCGAGCAGCCTAAAACTAGTTTTTTTGCAATGACGTTTTATGTTTTTTAATTCATGCCGACCAGAGAACTTATACCCCATTTGTTCCGTACCGAATTCAGTAAAATTGTTTCGGTGCTATGTAAGACCTTTGGTCTTTCAAATATCCAGCTTGCCGAGGATCTGGTCAGCGAGACCTTTCTAAAGGCTTCCGAAACTTGGGGAATGAAGGGAGTTCCCGATAATCCCACTGCATGGTTGTATACCGTTGCCAAAAACAAGGCACGTGATACCTTTAAGCGGGAGAAAATATTCCGGGAAAAAATAAAGCCTGAGTTATCACATAAAACCCATGTCTCCCAAGCTATTGAAATAGACCTGTCCGATTCCAACATTCAGGATAGCCAGCTCAAAATGATATTTGCCATTTGCAATCCGGTCATATCTTCCGAAGCCCAAATTGCCCTGGCCTTGCGGATATTATGCGGATTTGGGGTAGCGGAAATTGCGGGAGCCTTCTTAAGTAACCCGGAAACTATTAACAAGAGATTGTACAGGGCCAAGGAAAAAATTCGCCAACATCAGGTAGATCTGACCATGCCCGATTCCGGTCATTTAAAAAACCGATTACAAAATGTACTTTTGGTACTATATCTGCTTTTTAATGAAGGCTATTACTCCGTTAGTTCGGAGAAACGTCTTCGTAAGGAGCTTTGTTTGGAGGCAATGCGCTTAAATTACATGCTATTGAATTCCAAGTTGACCAACTTACCCCAGACCAATGCGCTGATGGCCTTGTTCTGTTTTCATTCCTCAAGGTTCGAGGCGCGGATGGACGAAAAGGGGGCACAAATTGTTTACGCAGACCAGAACGAATCCGTATGGGACAAGGAACTTGTTAAAAAAGGGGTTTTATTTTTAAGCCGTTCGAGAAATGGGGACGAAATAACCAAATATCATTTGGAGGCTATAATTGCTTATTGGCATACCCGAAGCAAAATGGATCCAAAAGAAAAATGGGAAAACATTTTGCGGATTTACAACAGATTGTTACAAATTGAATATTCTCCAATGGCGGCCCTAAATCGGACGTATGCCCTGGCCAGGGCCAGAAGCAAGAAAGAGGCTATTAAGGAGGCCCTAAAAATAGATTTGAAGCAAAACCATTTATACCATCTGTTGCTGGCCGAACTCTACTCAGGTTCCGATAAGGATAAGCAAAGGGATCACTTGCAAAGGGCGGCGGCTCTAAAAACTACGGAAAACGAACGGGAATGGATTCTTAAAAAATTAGAAAGTATTCGCAAGGGGTAAGATTAAGAAAATGGAATAACCTAAAATAGATAATATCATGGCTTATGACGAATTTTTAGCTGACCGCGCCCGACAGGTCCTAAAACAGAAATCTGTTCATTTTGAGGAAAAGAAAATGATGGGTGGCCTGTGTTTTATGGTCCATGAAAAAATGTGTTTCGGTCTGGACACGGACAAAAAAACCGATGCACCTCGATTGATGTGCCGGGTCGGAGACCTAAATTATGAAAGGGCTTTGCAAAGACCGCATTGCAGCCAGATGGACTTTACAGGGCGTGTTATGAAAGGCTATGTTTATGTTTCGGCAGAGGGCATCGATACCGATAAGGAATTGGACTATTGGATCCAACTATGTCTGGACTTCAATCCCTTGGCCAAAAGCAGTAAAAAAAGGGCTAAAAAGAAATAGGCAGTAGTTCATATTTTGTGATGGCCGTTTGGCTATTCATCATTTCAATGATGCTCCCATTGTAGCGAATAGCTATTTTTGAGTTCATTGAACGGTAAGAAAAGTGGTTTTTGTTTTTATATCTCATTAAAAATGAGTATATTATAATTCTACAACCCTGCCTTATCCGAGGGCAGACAACAACTTTTCGCCATGGGAACGATTAAAACCTTAAACAAATGGGCGAATGCCCATACCTATTATCCACTTGATCTTTTACGTGTTGCCTTGGGAGTTTTCCTTTTTATGAAAGGCATCGATTTTATGTCCAACCTGCAACAAATGGAAGAAGTTATTAAACCCTTTGAAAATATGCCCGGGGGTATGTTGATATTGCATTATGTGGCCCCGGCACATTTTGTCGGGGGATTCTTGATAGTCGTGGGACTACTCACCCGATGGGCGGTCATTGCCCAGTTGCCCATTTTGATCGGTGCCATATTGGTCAACTTTTTGGGAGAAATGAACGCAACAAACCTTATTCTGGCTTCCGTTGTGTTCTTGATTTGCCTATTTTTTGTGTTTTACGGTTCCGGTAAACATTCTGCCGATTACTACCTAAAAATGCAGAAGTAAATTGACTTTGCTTCCATTGAAGGCTATAAATTATCCAGTTGGTTGCTCTTTTTATCGGTGCTGATAGTCCAAAAGAAGCCGACAAAAAAGAAGGTGTCCGCGGGTGGACGAATGGTACGACGGTCAAAAACACCATCCATGTTCGGCGAGTCCGCATATTGGTATCCATTAATATTATTGAAACCCAATACATTGTTGACGGAGAAATACAGGATTTTCTGTTGTGAAATCAAATAGGCCCAATTGAAACTTAGATTATTGAATTCCTTGGTTTTTTCACCCATGAATTCTGGGGTATTAGGATTATCATACGGACGACCGGAGGCATGGGTATAAGAGAGTCCAACTTGAGAGCGCCATTTGTCCACCCAGTATTTAGTCACCACTGAGAAATTGTGTTTGGCCGCAAAATTTGGTGTTGCCCTTTCAGGGAAATTTTGAAAATCCCTTTCAGTATCCAAGTAAGAATAGGAAATCCAATAATCCAGATATTTTACGCTTTTGTTATCTCTCCAAAACACATCCAATCCTGCTGCGTATCCCTTCCCTTGGTTATTGAAACTGGAATTGAATTGGGCAAGCTCCGTATCAAACTTTACCAGATTATCATAATCCTTATAAAAAGCTTCGGCCCTAAAAGTCTTTCCATCACCCAAATATTGATAGTTTAAAATATAATGTGAGGTTTTTTCGCTCAAAAGTTCCTGGTCAAACCGTAAATAATCCGCTATTGGATTCTGATAAAAATCACCATAGGCCAATGAGAACTGACCTTTTTCGCTGCTTTTGTAGGCCAATGAAATACGTGGGGCCAGGTTAAAGTCGTTCAATACATCGGAATATTCCGCCCGCGCCCCCAGCTTCAGGGCAAAACGATTACTAAAGAAAATATCGGCCTCGGAGAATAGTGCTGCCAGATTATCGGAATAACCACTAGTAAAAACAAAACCATCCTGTCCGGTAAAGGTATCTTCATAGTCGGTCAAAAAGTACTCTGTTCCAAAATTCAATTGAAATTTTGAACTGAAGTTTTTATTCAATTTCAGTTTTATGTGAGAGGCCGTTTCCTTGGTATCGATAGCATCATCAATTATACCAATTGCATTGGTGTCCCATGAGATACTGGCACCTGTGGATAGCGTCCAGGCATTATCAAAAAAGTGTTTGTAGGTACTATTAAAATACAAGTTGTTGTTTCGAAGGCGAAAACGAACAAAATCCTCAAAATTGATATCTTCTTGATCTATGTCCAAATTGGCATGGTTAAACCCAGTGTAGAGCTTAAAAATGTTATTATCCCCCTTGCTCCTAAAAACGGCCTCCCCGGATAATGATGTGTACGGATCGTTCCATCGGACACCTTGATCGTCCGGAATAAGAGCCTGGTAGGGTGATAGGTTAATGTAAGAGGTGTTTATACTCAAGGATTCATTGCCCCAGATTTCGGTATGGCCCAATCCCCCACCGACCGACATCACTGCAATATCCGTCTTTTCTTGATCGGGGACATCGGTAGTATTCAGAAGCAGCACACTGGAAAGTGCCTGACCGTATTCAGCGGAGTATCCACCGGTACTAAACGTAATTCCCTTGAACAGAAACGGGGAAAATCGGCCTCTGGTAGGCACATTGTTTGCAGTCGCATTAAAGGGTTGAAACACGCGAAGTCCATCAATGAAGACCTGTGTCTCGTTTGCCGATCCTCCTCGGACGAACAAACGGCCATCCTCATTGACAGTGGATGTTCCCGGCAAAGTTTGCAAGGCTCCCACAAAATCCCCTGCAGCACCGGCCGTTGTAACGATATCCAAGGGTTTTAATACCGATACCTTGGAGTTGTCTCCTGCTTCAAAGGTGCCGGCTGTGAGGGTAACCCCGGTCAATTGGTTAATGGCCTCCTGTAATGTGATTTTTAGATCTTGAAAGTAGGAAACATCGGCTGCTTGCATAAAAGTTTCATAGCCCATTATGGAAATAATAAGATTATGGGTTCCTGTTTCGGTTGTCTCGAAATTGAATTCTCCACTTTCATTGGTGGAAGCACCATCATAGGTACCTTCCAAATACACATTGGCTCCAGTAATGGGTTGATCCCTGTTGTCCATAACTGTTCCAGAAACGATGGTCTGTGCCGGGAGTAGCGTAGAAAAAATAAACACGGTGCTTAGAATGAATTGTTTCATCATTTAGGATTTGATGAAACAAATTTGAGAAGGCACAACAGGCTTTCCCAAACCCTTTTACCGAACCGTTGGTTTTAAGGGGTGGAATGAAAATTAAAAAATAAGGAAACAATTCAGTAGTGGAAATCGACAATTCAGTAGTGCCGATTTTAAATTGAAGTATCCTGTAAAACCTCCCCTGTACAGAGGGGAGGTTCTATTGTTTTCGTTTTAACCTTTGGTTAGAAGATTCCGGATTTAGGTTATATTTCCTCTGCCAACCAGGCCTTCATCATCCAAACCGTTTTCTCTTGTTCGGTAATAAAATCACTCATCATGGCATTAGTGCCTTCATCATTGGCTTCGTCCGAAGCATCGAGAATCCTTCTTTCAATGATAAGCAATTCCTTAAGGGAGTCCACTATCAATCGAATGGCATTCTCATCCTTTGTAATATTTCTGCCAACAGGAACTTGGGAATTTTGAATATAGTCCTCAAAGGTATGTTGCGGAATTCCACCTAGGGTCAAAATCCGCTCCGCGACCATATCTACCTTTGCATTTGCATCCGTGTACAGTTCCTCGAATTTTACGTGAAGATCAAAAAAACCCTTTCCTTTTACGTTCCAATGTATCCCTCTAAGGTTTTGATAATATCGTTGAAAATTGGCTAATAAGGTGTTAAGGTCATTGCTCAACTCTTTTGATTTATCGGCATTTAGCCCAATACTATTTAGTTTCATATTTCTAGGTTTTTTAATTTAGTATAAAATTAATGTATAAAAAGAAGGCTTTAGTATAGATTTTATCAATAGTTTTTATAATTTTATATTATAAAATTATAGCTCATGACCATTACCCAATTACAATATGTTCTGGCAGTTGCCGAGTATCAGAATTTCACTTTGGCCGCAGAAAAAAGCTTTGTTACCCAACCCACTTTAAGTATGCAGGTACAGAAGTTGGAGGATGAACTGGATGTATTGATATTTGATCGCAAGAAAAAGCCCATCTCTATTACAGAGGTAGGTAAAAAAATCGTGGCCCAGGCTAAGAACATTGTAAACGAGGCCGAACGAATCAAGGATATCGTTGATCAAGAAAAAGGGTTTATCGGGGGAGATTTTACTTTGGGCATCATTCCTACCATTATGCCTACGCTTTTGCCTATGTTTTTAAAGACTTTCATAAATAAGTATTCCAAAGTGAATCTTATTATTCGGGAGCAAAGTACGGAACAACTTATCCAAAATATCCAAGATGGTCATTTGGATGCCGGAATCGCGGCAACACCATTGGCAACCGAGTTTATAAAAGAGCGACCCTTATATTATGAACCTTTTGTGGGCTACATACCCAAAAATCATAGATTGGCCAAGGCAAAAAAAATAAATCCCGAAGACCTGGATATTACGGATGTGCTTTTGTTAAAGGATGGTCATTGTTTTCGGGATGGGGTCATTAACCTATGTAATGCCCCAAAAAGTTTTACGGACGAACATTTTCAACTGCAAAGTGGTAGTTTTGAGACCTTAATAAACCTCTCCAATGAAGGGTTGGGAATGACGCTTCTACCCTATTTGAACACCTTGGAACTGGATGAAAAGAAAAAACAAAATCTTAAATATTTCGACAATCCGCCACCGGCAAGGGAGGTGAGTTTGATCTATCACAAAAATGAACTCAAAATCCAGATTACCGAAGCGATTCGCGATGTGATTTCCGGTATCGTTAGAGGGGCTATTGCGTTTCAGGATGTGAAAATTGTAAGTCCCTTGAACAAATAGCCTATTTATCCTTTAGACCTACCTGTACAAACAAGCACCTGTACAATGCGGAATTATCCTAACAAGAAAACTGTCTATAGCGCAAGAATCTTTTAATGGAGTTTTTTGTAGAAGATGAAAAATTACGGTAAGCTGAATAAAAAAACCACCTAAAGGTGGTTTTGAATTATGCTCTTAGATAAAGAAGCCCTTCTTGAAGCTCGGGCTTATCCGTTACAAATTGTTTTAACCAGAGTTTTAGTTCCTCAATTTCCTCGGGCAGTAATCTGGTGACTGCCTTTTTTAACTCCTTGAGGAAGAGTTTCGCATCAAAACTAACCTTTCTGAGTACAGTTTTAGAGTACTCCAGCATAGCTCTTGCCATATTCCTAAATGTTTTTAGAGATTAGATCGTATTCTCAAATTTAACAAGAAAAGTGAGGTTTTTATTGTACCGCGCAGTTAAAAATTAGATAATTTCTTGTTAAAACAGTATAGACGACCCATTTTGCATAATATCCTTATCTTGGATGGCTATGAAAAAGATAGTGTCTATAGGCCTCATTGTAATTGTTTTACTAGGCTGCACCAGTTCTCAAAAAATAGTTCAAAACAATGTTCGCCCAGTTCTTGACTCAGAGCTATTTGAAAATCACTTTACCGGATTCTTTGTTTTAGACCCCAAAAAAAGAGATACCATTTTTTCTCATAATAGTGCCAAATATTTTACCCCCGCAAGCAATACAAAAATTTATACGCTGTTTACCTCCTTACGGCTATTGCCGGATAGCATCCCTTCCCTAAAATATAATGTCAACAACGACACGCTGTTTGTGGAAGGCACAGGAGATCCTTCTTTTTTACATCCCTATTTTAAAGACAGTACGGCCCTAAATTTTCTTAAAAAATACGATATCATTTCCCTTTACCTAAACAATATCCTGGAAGAACGTTTTGGACCTGGTTGGGCCTGGGGCGATTATCAATGGTACTATTCCGCCGAACGTAGTTCACTCCCCATCTATGGTAATGTACTTACGGTTTACGAAAATGATGGTCTTCAGGTATCCCCTGCCCTTTTCATGGACAAGGTAATTCCAATTGATTATGCCCTGCAACGGGAAGAAAACGAAAACCTGTTTTATTTTAATCCCTCAAGAAGGGATACCGTAGAAATTCCATTGAAGTTGGATAGTACCCTGATTCGAAATCTTTTGGAGGATGCACTGAAGAGAAAGGTTTCCATTACCCATAATCCGATCAAAGGGAAAAAAAACATCCTATATAGTATGCCATCCGATTCCATTTATGCCAAAATGATGATGGACAGCGATAATTTTCTGGCCGAACAATTGCTTGTTCTAGCTTCCTCTACCTTATCCGACACGCTAAACACGGACAAGGTCCGTAACTTTGTTTTGGACAGCTTGTTGATCGACTTAAAACAACCCCCTAGATGGGTTGATGGATCAGGACTTTCCCGATACAACCTTTTTACGCCACAATCACTGGTACATGTACTTCACCTAATGTACCAGCGTGTCCCAAGGCAAAGATTGTTCAGTTTGTTCCCTGCCGGAGGCGTTTCCGGTACATTGGAAAACTGGTATCCAGGAGACCCCGAGCCCTATATCTATGCGAAAACCGGTAGTCTGGGAAACAACCATTGTGTAAGTGGGTACCTTTTGACCAAATCAGGCAAAACCTTGATTTTTAGCTTTATGAACAATCACTTTAGAGTTCCTTCTTCAGAAGTAAAAAAAAGAATGCAGTCTATTTTTGAAACTATCAGGGATACCTATTAAGGCATCCTTTCCGGAACCACCTGTCTTGAAAATTTTTCCCGAAGTAATCTCAATTTTGGGTCGATATATTTCTTACAAAAAGGTTTGGCTGGGTTCGAATAGTAATAGCTGCGAAACATTTCGTCCGAAGGATGGAAGGCCTTAAATGGAAGTATCTTTGTAATCAGCTTCTCTTTGAATTGGACCTGGAACTCGCTCCACATACTTTCCAGCTTCTCTTTATCTCCAGGATCTATCGTATAAATTGCAGATCGATATTTACTTCTAAAGGAATGGTTCGCCGTACTTTCATGGGTAAACAAATGGATAAGCACCAAGTCCTTTAACGCAATTTCGTCAGGGAAAAAAGAAACAATAACCGCCTCCGAAAAAGTTTCATTTCCGGCCTCCGAAGCTACAAATCCCTGTTCTACCTTTGCTACACCCTTTAATGACTGAAACACGGCCTCCGTGCACCAATGGCATCCGCCACCAAAAGCTATTTTTTTAATCGACCTCACCACACAATAGTCGGGAATTCCTTAGGAAAATAACGCATTGATCTGGGCATATTGCAACAGCATAATAGTCTTCGCATCCTTGATTTCCCCAGTCTGCATCATACGCAATGCTTTTTCAAAAGAATATTCCAGGACTTCAATATTTTCGGTCTCCTCATCTACACCACCACCATCACTTACCTTCATTCCATCCTCATATTCGGCAATAAAAAAATAAAGGATCTCGGTCACCGAACCGGGAGACATGTAGGATTCAAAAACCTTCCGTATATTATCCACTTTATACCCTGTTTCCTCCTGTACTTCTTTTTTAATGCAATCCTCCGGGTTTTCACCATCCAAAAGGCCGGCACAGACTTCGATCATCATCCCACTACTATTCCCATTTACATAAGTGGGCATACGAAATTGGCGTGTTAGGATTACGGTACCTTTCTTTTGGTTATACAACAATATAGCGGCACCATTGCCCCGGTCATAGGCTTCGCGATATTGGGTTTCCCAACTGCCGTCCGGTTTTTGGTATTCATAGGTAAATTTGTTGAGCGTATACCAATTGTCCGATAGCAGCTCTTTTTTAATATTGCGAATCCCGTCATTCTGCATCCGGTATGTCCTTTAAATTATAATAAATACGAAGTCCCAATTCTTTTGCGATTTCCACATCCTGGTCCGCTCCTTTTGATTCTCCTTGAATCCTTAGGACTGCGTCACATTTATGCAACAACCGATGTGCCGTTGGATATTGAATCTCCGTAAATATGGCATCCCCTATTTTGGTGGAACCCGCTAATCTCATTAGGGGGTTGGCTACCCATTCACCAATCATGGGAATATGTCCCTTTCGAAATATGGGCAATGCCATCGACTCTAGTTTGTCCATGTTTTTTTGGATCAACGCAGGGTCATTCCCCGTATTGCTTGCGTAAGGCCCCGCTATTAAGATCATCATCATTTTCTGTTTTGGTAAAGAAAATAAATTCCGATCAATAAAAGCTTAAGATAGTTTAAGAGACTCTTTATTTCTTTACACTACTTAAAAACTCTGGTGTAACACCAAGATAGGAGGCTATTTGTTTTTGGGTCACTTTTGAGGTAATTTGAGGATACTTTGTAACAAAACGGGCGTATCTATCCTCCGTGGTCCGCGATATCGCATCGAGTACCCTAAGTTGTTCCCTAACATAGGCTTTTTGGAACAGAATCCTAAAAAAGCGCTCCAGCTTGGGTATTTTCGTTAAAAGTTGCTCCAAAGCGAGGAAATCCAATGAATACAAACGACTATCCTCTAGCGTTTCCAGAGATAATAGGGCCGGTTTTTGATTTATGAAAGAATACATATCGGTAATCCACCAATCCCGTACTGCGAACATAATGGTAGATTCCTTGCCTTGTTTGTTTGAATTGTAAGCCCTTAGGCTTCCCGATTCCACAAAATACAGCTTTCTGCATATCCGGCCCTGCTCCACTACCCGTTCTTTCTTTGGAACGTCACTCAGTTCTAAAACAGCACTTATCCAATCCCTTTCCTCAGTTGTTAGGTCTATGTGTTTTTGAATGTTCAAAAAAATCTGGGAATCGTTCACAATAAACAATCTGGATTAAATAGTTCGGCATCGGAGCTCCTTTTCGATATTCTTAGGGAACTGCCCCAATGTCTACAAAAATAAATTTTAATGTCTTATCAGGTGCCGATTGCAAAAAATTATGCTCTTACCGAAGGTTTAGCCAATATTGCCACAATTTTATTTGAAGTTCTTGACATGCACATTAAACGAAAATCGTTCCATTTTAATATCTTCGAAAAGGCGTCATTTTTTGATAGACCTTAATTACCTTTTTGTCAAATCTTGACCAGATACTGGAATCGATTTACTCCTTATATGGTTTACATTTGTCCTATGTTCAACCAAAAAACGTAATCATGCATAGAAGAGTCGTATTTCTTTTTATTGGAATTGTACTTCTCCATACGATCGAACTCGAGGCGCAAAAACTGAAAGTAAGTGAAAATAACCGCTATTTGGTAACAGAGGATGGGGCACCCTTCTTTTGGTTGGCGGATACAGCCTGGGAACTATTCCACAGATGTGATCGGAAAGAGGCGAATATGTACCTGGAAAAAAGGGCGGAACAAGGTTTTAATGTAATACAGGCCGTAGCGCTAGCAGAAATTGATGGACTCAACGTACCCAATCCTTATGGCGAGACACCCTTGGTGAACAATGATCCAAAAACTCCCAATGACCAATATTTTCAACATGTGGATTACGTTATACGAAAAGCGGATTCTTTAGGAATTTACATCGCCTTATTACCTACCTGGGGCGACAAACTCTTTACGGAAAGTTGGGGCGTGGGACCAGAAGTCTTTACCACGGACAATGCTAAGATATTCGGTAAATGGATTGCGAATCGATATGAAGATTTTGATAATATCATTTGGATCGTAGGCGGTGATCGAAATCCGCGAAAGGGCTCCAATGATGTGATTGTTTGGCGGCAAATGGCGCAAGGCATTGTGGAAGCTGCCGGGGGCAATGAAAATGTGCTGATGAGCTTCCATCCGCAACCTACGGAGCTGGGTGGTTCTTCCACTTGGTTCCATCAAGATGCATGGTTGGATTTTAATATGCACCAAACCGGACATTGTGCCAATAAAGGTACCTATAAACATATAACACATGATTACAATCTGAGTCCAACCAAGCCTGTATTGGATGGAGAACCGCTTTACGAAGATCATCCCAATTGTTTTAACGCCAAAGAGTTAGGTTATAGCGCTGCCCGGGATATACGCCGAATAATGTATTGGAACGTTTTTGCCGGAGCCTTTGGACAGACCTATGGATGCCATGATGTTTGGCAAATGTTCAAATTGGATAAAGAAGGAATCAATGGTCCTCTGCGCCCCTGGCCCGAAGCACTGGACTTACCCATGGCCACCCAGGCCAAGCACTTAAAAAATTTAATGCTATCACGTCCCTTCCTTAGTCGTATCCCCGATCAAGAAATGGTGGTTGGGAACCAGGAGGAGACGGAAGACTACGTAATCGCCACTCGGGATAGTGATGGAACTTACGCAATGATCTATTTTCCAACGGGCAAGGAAACGGAGCTGAATTTTAGCAAGCTCAGTACGGATACTTTAAAAACTTGGTGGTATGATCCAAGAACCGGAAACGCATTTGAAGGTGAAATACTGGCAAGAAAGGAAAGCGTTGTAATTACTCCGCCAACTTCGGGGAAAGGAAATGACTGGGTACTTGTGGTGGATGCCAAGGAGACGAAATTCAAGGTCCCAGGGCAATAAATTTTTGAGATTCAAAAAAGCCTTTTTAGACGGTTACCGCTTTATTCAAATATCTTCGGAACGGTAACATTTCCTGATATGTCCCAATCACTTTTTGTTCAAAATCTTCCTGTAATACCTCAGAATTGGAAAACGAATGCATTACCGCAAAAGTCTTGTTTCGCAAAAGGTCTATATGGGGATGGTCATTGGAGAATCCCTTAGGGGCACTTTTTAGCTTTTCATCAAGGACCAAATCACCAAAGATTTCCTTAAACGACTTTTTATTGAGGATTTTTTTGAGTTCTTCCCCGTCATAATCAATAGCATCTCGAATACTTCGTAACGTCTTTGGGGCCGGTCGCCAAAATCCACCCGCTAACATGGATTCCTCAATGCCGATTTCTACGTAAAAATCCCCCGTGTAGGGGCGTTTATCCAGTCCCGCTCCAAAATGATCTTTATAAATTGGTTTATTGGGATGAAACATCAAATTGTTATTGATTCTATTGATGCCCTTCTTTCCTGGAGTGGAATAATACTGGTCATCTATTGCTGCAAGGGCCAAATCCATCTTGTCCAACCAGGATATGTAATCATCCCGTACTTCCTTGTACCATTTGCGATTGGCATCCATCCATTCCTTGGAATTGTTTTTGTTGAGCTCCGTTAAAAAATGGATAAGGTTTTTGAAGTTCATGGGCAGTTAGATGTCAGGTTTAAGGTTTAAAGTTTAAGGTTTAAGGTTCAGGTTAGTCTTAATACGCATGACACCTTGTTATTGTTCATTGCTCATTGTTCATTGTTCAAATCTCAAGTCTTATATCTTACATCTTTTGTCTTTCCGTCTCCCTAAAACCGATTATCCCCATCCAACAAATCTCCAATACCGCCTAAAAGACTACCTTCGCCCTTATCCTTTCCGCCTCTGGGAACCGAAGCCAAAACCCTTCCTGCCAATCGGCTGAACGGCAGAGACTGTATATAAACAGTTCCGGGACCGCGTAGGGTAGCAAAAAAAAGTCCCTCGCCACCAAATACCGTATTTTTGATCCCACCTACAAACTGAATGTCATAATCTACGTTTTGTGTAAAACCGACGATACAGCCTGTATCTACCTTTAAGACTTCACCGGCGGCCAACTCTTTTCGTGCCAAGGTTCCCCCAGCATGGACAAAGGCCATTCCGTCCCCTTCCAGTTTTTGCATAATGAAGCCCTCTCCTCCAAAAAGCCCCCTACCCAATCGTTTGGAGAATTCTATCCCAACGGATACCCCTTTAGCGGCACAGAGAAAAGCATCTTTTTGACAGATGAATTTCCCACCTTTTTCAGAAAGATCAATAGGCACAATCTTACCTGGATAAGGAGCCGCAAAGCTTACTTGCTTTTTACCTTGACCAACATTCAGAAAAGCGGTCATAAAAAGACTTTCGCCCGTTAGCAATCGCTTTCCGGCGGAAAACAATTTCCCCAAGACCCCGCTATCCTGATTGGAGCCATCCCCAAAAATGGTATCCATCTTAATATCTGAATCCATCATCATAAAGCTACCGGCCTCGGCCACTACCGCTTCTTGGGGATCTAATTCAATTTCTACATATTGCATTTCCTCCCCGTAAATGTCATAATCTATTTCGTGTGCGTTCATTTTTTGTTTTGAGTTTTGTTTTAGAGTTCATAGGCCATCTTTGGATAGACCGTTCCAGCAAATACTGCTGTTGCAATAATAGTCTGCGGTACCGTTCATTTGTTACAATTGGATAGTCTTGTAATGGGTGAACATGCCCAACTGAACTTCTACTTACAGTATTTCGAGACCAAAAATATCGAAAACAACAATACTCTAAAATAAATTTGGACTGGTATTACGAGATAAATCAGTATTACCATTATGGGAGTTAAGGGGGAAGGTAGATAAACTATAAATTCGGAAAGATAATTTCAGTGGATCAGACAAATGAGAAAAGGATTTGAGCTCCTAATCGGATTTCTGAAATGATTAATAAAAAAAGCGGGTTCCGCCTTTGTTATGTCCTAGCTTAATAAACTTCATGAAGATTACGCTAATAATTTTTCGAAGTGTTTTTTAGACATGGTCGTTAAGAACCCGCTTACCTTTATATGTCTTTAATAAATTCCCAAGCGCAATCTTTTATGGAACAAAATCTCTTTTCCCATAGAGACTCTTATGTGATACAAATCCTTTTTGGAATAGCCAAAATCAAAAATTTTGCCTACCACTACGGCATCTCCCAACACCTCCTTACGGATCAACTCATAATCAGACGAAAAAATCTCCACGGTATAGACCGCTTCTTCCTCATTGAAAAAGGTCATCATTACTTTATTGTTGCGTTGTTGCACCCTTGGATCTGAATTGTCATAAGGAAGGTCTGCAAAAGCTTCACTGGTAAACATGAAGATACTAATGGTGGTTATTATTCCGAAAATCTTTTTGATTTTTCCCATGGTCAAAGGATTTTAAGATTATACATTAGATTCACATCTAAATTAGAATCTTAATCCCCTCGACGGGATCTAAAATGCCCAATGGGCGTTTTTGCTATACGAACAGGTAGAACCAACATATCAAAATTATAGGCTGGTCGGGAAATAGAGCTAAATCCTGTTTTTATCCAATACTTCCAAAACGGCGTTTTTGTATACATTGCCCAACGGAAAGGATTTCCGGTCAATAACCACATAGGTGTTGGTATAGTTTTGAATATGGTTGAGATTGACCAAGAAAGACCTATGGATTCGAACAAAAAGATTTTTAGGCAATTTATTCTGCATTTCGCCAATGCTCACCATGGTGATGTGGTTTTTCTGGGAGGTAACGATTTTTACATGGTTTTTTAGGCTTTCTATATACCTAATATCCATCAAATTTATCTTTACGTTTTCCCGATCGCTCTTAACAAAGATGTAGGACAGCGGGTCAATTCCGTTGGGATGATACCCTTGGTCCGCCCGTAGCAAACGCCTCACCTTCCCTATCGCCTGCATCAAACGATCTAACGGAATGGGTTTTAACAGATAGTCCACCACATCCAGTTCAAACCCGTCCAAGGCAAAATTACGATGGGCCGTAGTTATCAAAACCAACGGGGGATCCTTAAGTGATTTTAGAAAGGAAAGGCCATCCAGTTTGGGCATCTCAATATCCAGGAAAATGAGGTCTATTTTTTCTTTACGGAGTACTTCAAAAGCCTCAGACGCATTTCTACAAGTTGCAACCACCTTAAGGTCTTTAAACTCCTTTAGGTGTGACTCGATAACCGTAATGGCAATGGGTTCATCATCCAAAATTAGGCAGCGTATGTTCTCCATTCACGTATAGTTTATACTAAGTTCAATTAAATAGGTCTCCCCTTGGGAAATCTGGAGTCCATAGTCCGATCCATAGATAAGATCTAGACGCTTACGTACATTGTTCAGCCCAATACCACTATTAACCTGGGACCTATTCCCCTCCCCTCCCTGATTTGGCAATGAAAGACTGTTCTCAACAATAAACAAAAACCTTTTCTCGGTTATTTCTGTCGAGATTCGTATCCAACTGGTCTCCAAATTGGAAGAGGGCCCATGTTTGAAGGCATTTTCAACAAAGGAAATCAAAACCAAAGGCGGGATTTTTTTATCTTTGGTTTCACCTGTTACTCTGTAATCTACTTGCAGTTCATCGCCGTACCGTATTTTTTCCAGGGCGATGTAATTCTTCAAATTGGCCAATTCGTCCTCTATGGGTACCAAGGTTTCATTAGATTCGTAGAGCATATAACTCATGATTTCTGATAACTTTACCACCATATCACCGGCCTTTTGGTTCTTGGTCAGGATTAAACCGTAAAGATTGTTTAAGGTATTAAAAAGAAAATGTGGCTGTAACTGGTGTTTTAAAAATTGCAGCTCGGTCTCCAGTTTTTGGGTAAGCAAGTTTTTGGTCTTCCGTTCATAGGCAATCTGCTGCTGGATAAATTTAATAATGGCCACCAAGGAGACCACAAACAATAAATCCAGGGCCTTATAGACCATTTTATAGACAAAAAAGGGTGCCTTCCCCCAAGCACAGCACAATTCTCCGGAAAGCAAAAGCCAAGAATGAAGGGAACATATTTCCATAGTCCTAAGTATCATGGCACCAAGAAAACAAAGTGTTAGGGTTAAGAACAAGAGCGAGAAATAGCGCCTCTTTGCAGAGAATCGCGGCAGCAGATAGTAGATAACAAAATAGGTAATGGTCAGTTTTACAGGAAGTACAAAAAGTTCTACTAAAAGCCAATCCGCATAACTGCCATCTGAATAGGAATTGGTGTTTACCAATGCATAAAACCCCCACCAACCACACCAGTACAGTACATGGCGAGATATGCGTTCCCATGTCCACTTTTCATATACCTTGGAAAACAAAAACATTGTACTAAAATACGCAACCTTAAATCATTCGCATTCCCAAAAGCTACCAACACGGATTTTATTCATATGAACGAAGCCTTTTTTAGTACAAAAATTTGGGGGCATCTCCTCCCCATTCATATTTTAAGCTTCACCGTCCATTCAAAACTAAAGGTAGATACCACCACACCATCTTCATTAACTCCTGTGGATTTCATCCAAAAGGTCTGGCCCTCACCGGTCTCGATGGTTTTTAGGAGGGCCTCCCCTATCAAATGACCGTCTTCACAAGTAAACGTAATCTTGCCCGTAGCCTTTTTTGAGAAGTTGGCCTTGTTACTGGCCACAAGCATGGAAATCCTTTGCCCGCTTTCCCGAATCTGGGTAATGACCATAGCACCGGTACTCAGTTCGGCCGCCATACCCTGAACGGCCCAAAACATACTTTTAAACGGGTTTTGGTTGAACCATCTATGCCGTACAGTAACAATTGCTTTATTTTTATCTATATACCGCAACCGAACCCCACACCACCAGGCAGATGGGAGTTTGAAGAACGTAAAAGTGTTGAATTTGCCTGTGGATACTGCCATTGTGCCCTAATTTTCCTTTAAAAGTATTGAAAATAATCAAGAATAAATTTGTTAATTTATTGTTAAATATTAGTACTATGTTTTGCAAAGTACCTTCTTTTGGCCATATATTTGCATAAGAAAATAATAGGTGATGGAAAATACTTTGAGCAAACACGAAAAAAATCTATCCGCAATTATACATGCGTCTACCTTCTCCAAGTTCTTTATTCCCTTTGGAAACTTCATATTGCCTTTGGTATTATGGACGGCCAATAAGAAGGAGCACGAATTTGTAGACTATAATGGAAAACAGGTCTTAAACTTTCAAATAAGCTTGCTTCTGTATTCCATTGTGGCCGGTTTAATAAGTATCCCCTTTTTCGTGGGCTTTCTTCCAGACCTTTTCAATTTTTCCCATTTCGGTTTTGATGGTCTCAATAGTCTCAACAACCTTAATTTCCATTTTGATAGTGATAATTTTAGGTTTGGAAGGTGGATCTGGCCCTTAGGTGCCGTTGGATTGTTACAGGGTGCCCTCTTTGTCGTCAATATTGTATATACCATCTTAGGGACTATTCGTACCAATGAAGGGCAGTCTTTTAAATACCCCATAACCATAAATTTCATAAAATGATATATCTCGTAAAATACATCATATTTTTTATCCTATTTCTTGTACACAGTTTGGTCGGTGCTCAAGTAAATCGCGAGTCGGAACTTTTCCAAGCGTTGAAGGAAAAGGATAGCATCTTATTTGATGCCGCCTTTAACCAATGTGATACGGAGACCATGGCTAGTTTGTTCAGCGAGGATTTTGAATTTTATCACGATAAGGTAGGAGTCACTTTTGGTAAAGGCAACTTCTTGAAACCCATGGAGGAAAATTGTACAAAGAGAAACTTTGATGATCCTCAACCGGCGAAGAGAATACTATTGGAAAACAGCTTAGAGGTTTTTCCGCTCTACAAGGAAGGTGAACTGTATGGTGCCATTCAACACGGTGTGCATCGGTTTGAATTTCTAAACGAAAACAAGGAGTACCAAAAAGGGGATATCGCAAAGTTTACCCATGTTTGGATCTTGGACCAGGACGCTTGGAAGATAAAGCGAGAATTAAGTTATGACCATCAATCAATGTAATAAGAATTACCAAAGGGTATTCATCACACCCTAAAAAAGGAGTTTAACCGTCAATCAAATCAATTAGGATGTTTATTCATCAGTCAAAAAACGAACAGTTAATCTATGCAGACTACAATTTCAAATACAGAAAAGAAAGCGTCGCATAAAAAGAAAAAAGAAATTATGAACGTAGAAAATACAAAAGCACAGATGCGCAAGGGGGTTTTGGAGTATTGCATACTGTCCATCCTCAATGGAAAGGACAAGTATGCCTCTGAAATTCTGGGGACGTTGAAGGATGCTAAAATGCTAGTCGTGGAAGGCACCATCTATCCCTTGCTCACCCGTCTAAAGAATGCGGGGCTGCTCAACTATCGTTGGGAGGAATCTACTTCCGGACCGCCACGAAAATACTATACGCTAACAGAAACCGGAAAAATGTTCTTAAAGGAGCTGGATACTACATGGGACGAATTGCGAAAGGCCACTAATCTGGTAACCAACAAAAAAAACAATTAAAAAATGAACAAGACAGTAAATATAAATCTCGCCAATATACTTTTTCATATTGATGAAGATGCGTACAACAAAATGCGACGTTATCTAGAGGCCATAAAACGTTCCTTTGCCAATACACCAGGAAGCGATGAAATTCTGGCCGATATCGAAGCAAGAATAGCCGAACTTTTCCAAGAAAAAATGGAAAATGAGCGCCAGGTCATTACTCAAACACAAGTAGACGAGGTCATTACCATCATGGGGCAGCCCGAAGACTACATGGTAGACGAGGATATCTTTGAGGACGAACCAAGGCCCAAGACCGAGCCCAGACGCGTAAAAAAGCTATATCGTGATACCGAACAGAAATATGTAGCAGGTGTTTCCTCTGGTCTGGGACATTATTTAGGGATTGATCCATTATGGATACGTCTCCTATGGATATTCCTTACCCTAGGTTCCGGTGGAGGTTTCATCCTTATCTATGGCTTGTTGTGGATATTGATACCCGAAGCTGCCAGTACCGCACAAAAATTGGATATGAGGGGCGAGGCTATCAATATCAGTAACATAGAACGAAAGGTAAAAGAGGGGTTTGAAGACGTTACGGAAAAGGTAAAAAGTGTGGATTATGAAAAGGTCGGGAACCAAGTAAAAAGTAGTGGGAAGACTTTTTTTGATACCCTTGGGGACATTGTTCTTTTCTTTTTTAAAATCATTGCGAAATTCATTGGGATCATCTTGATCATTGTGGGTGCGGCAACCATTATCGGATTGTTTATAGGCCTATTGACAGTTGGTATCGCCGATGTAGTGAATATACCTGGAATAGACTTTTACAACATTGTAAACTCTAGCAGTGTCCCTGTATGGCTCATGTCCCTGTTCGTGTTTTTTGCTATTGGCATTCCATTTTTCTTCTTGCTCTATTTGGGACTTAAGATTTTGGTTACCAATTTAAAATCCATTGGAAACGTTGCCAAATTTACCTTGTTGGGGCTGTGGTTGATTTCGATAATCATGCTTATCATATTTGGGATACGGCAGGCGGCAGCCCACGCCTATTCTGGCAGCACCACGGTAGAGGATACCTTTTATATGGAAAACCCCACGGATACTTTGAATATCGCCATTCTATCCTCAGAACTTATAGATCAAGGAAGGCATATTCGTATGGATGATATGCATCTCATCTATAATGATCAGGGCGAGGAAGTCTTACTTTCGGAGGATGTGCGTTTTACCATAAAAAAATCCAAGGACTCCGTTATACGACTAAAAATGCGTAAGGAGGCCAATGGGTCTTCCTTTAACGAGGCCAGGGAAACAGCCGAAAAAATACAATATAGCTATCGCATGGAGGGCAACAACCTTATTTTGGATAATTACCTGACCACCGCCCGAGATAACAAATTCATGGACCAGGAGGTAAGGGTGGAGCTTTTTCTTCCTGTTGGCACTGTCATCAATTACGAAAAGGATAACGGTCGTTGTTGGACCTTAAGGGCCGACAACGATCGTGATCTAAATGGATGTGACATGAGTGACTACACCTGGAAAATGCTACAAGACGGGGAGTTGACCTGTTTGGACTGCCCCGAAGAGCTAAACGAAGAAACCAGTGAAAATGGTGAAAATAAAATAATTATCAATGGGGATGGCATAGACATCAATATTGAGGAAGATGGGGAATCCTTCAAATTAAAAGTCAACGAGGACGGTGTAAAAATGAAGGCAAGTGATGGGGATAATGATAAGGTGGATATTAACATTGATGGTAATGGAGACAGTTTTGAAATGAAAATTGAGGAAGACGGGGTCACCACAAAAAAAACAATAACAAAGGATTAGTACAACCGTTATTAACGACAGTTTGGAACGCTAATAGCACAGTTCAGTAGAATAAATAGGTAACAATACATCATAAGAACGAATTTTACATCAATCTAAAGCAACAATCATGACAACACTAGTTAAAATTACAATCGCATTTTTAGTTACGCTCTTTTTATCATCCTGTGCCTTTGATATTAACCTTGGGGATTTTGGACCGGGGAAAAAAGGCAACGGAATTGTAGTGGAAGAAAGCCGTAAGGTAAAGGAGGATTTTACGGAAATTTCCGCATCCGAAGGTCTACATGTATATGTAACCCAAGCGGACGATTTTGAAATCACGGTAGAAGCCGATGAGAATGTAATAGACCTGATCGGTACGGATATCAAAAATGGAAGACTGCGGGTCCATGCCATAGAGAACATAGGCAGGGCCACAAAAAAAATATATGTTTCCCTTCCTGAAGTCACTGCTTTAAAAAGTTCTAGCGGAGCACATTTAAATACAAAAAACACTGTGGAAACAGATAAACTGGAAATAGATTCCAGCAGCGGATCCAATCTAAATGTGGAGTTTGTGGTCGGTGACGTGGATATAGATGCCAGTAGCGGAGCTAACCTCAATTTATTGGGAGAGGCTAATATTGCCTATATCGATGTTAGTAGTGGTGGTAATATTAATGCCAAGCAATTGGATACCAAAACCTGCCATGCAGATGCAAGTAGTGGTGGCAATCTAAGCGTCAGCGTGTCGGAATCCCTTACCGCGGATGCCAGTAGTGGTGGTAATATATCCTATTCCGGACAGGCTTCCGTGCAGAGCAAAAAAAACTTATCCGGTAGCATTACCAAACGGGACTAAATTTAACAACCTAGCGCAAACAACCCCGGTGATATCATCGGGGTTTTCATTTTATAGTAGGTCCTGTTTGTTTATCTTAGCAACAAAACTTTTGGATGCGATTGGAGCTAAAAAAATTCGTTCTACGATTGAAACATACATTTAGTATTTCCAGGGAATCCCATGATTTTCAGGATACTCTGATCGTTTCCTTAAACAAGGACGGAAAAATAGGTTACGGTGAGGCGACCTCCAATCCCTACTACCAAATTACGGTAGAGCGTATGATGATGGAAATTGAAGGGATAAAAAACGAAATCGAATCCTTTGATTTTACAATACCTCAGGAATTTCATCAATTCTTAACAGAAAAAGAATTAAGCAATTTTTCCATTTGCGCCTTGGATCTGGCCGCACACGACCTTTATGGAAAACTACTTGAAAAACCATTATATGAAATTTGGGGAACAAAACCCGAACCTTATCCCATTACCAATTATACCATAGGTATTGCGGAAATTGATACCATGGTAGCCAAAATGAAGGAACGGCCATGGCCTATTTATAAAATCAAATTAGGCACTGACAATGATGTGCATATTGTAAAGGAACTCCGCAAGCATACCGACGCCATTTTTAGAATCGATGCCAATTGCGCTTGGACAGCGGAAGAGACCATTTACAATGCTCCCCAGCTCAAGGATTTGGGTGTAGAATTTTTGGAACAACCCTTAAAGGCGGACGATTGGGAGGGTATGGAAAGGGTTATACACAAAAGTGTCCTGCCCGTGATAGCGGATGAAAGCTGTATTGTTGAAGCCGATGTGGAAAAGTGTGCGCTTCACTTCAATGGCATTAATATTAAATTGACCAAGTGCGGGGGCCTTACCCCTGCCCTACGGATGTTGAAAAAAGCTCGTGATATGGGGCTTAAGACTATGGTAGGCTGTATGACCGAATCTACTGTGGGCATTTCTGCCATAGCCCAACTATTACCACAATTGGATTATGTAGATATGGATGGTGCCCTGCTGCTTAAAGAGGATATTGCCGAGGGTATAAAAATTGAAGAAGGGGGAAACGTGGTTTTCCCAGACCTGCCCGGAAGCGGAATAACCCTGAGGTAATGGCACATTATATTGACAACTTCCCCGGGCGAGAAATAACCATAAAGGGCAAGAACTATCTCTATTTTGGAGGGACTTCCTATTTAGGTTTGCAAACGGATGAGAAATTCCAAGATACTTTAATTAAGAACATAAAAAAATATGGGACTAATTATGGTGCATCCCGTAATTCCAACATTCGTTTTTCTATTTATAAAAACGCAGAGGAACACCTAGCCTATCTTGCAGGCAGTGAGACCTGCGTTACTTTATCCTCAGGATATCTAGCAGGACAATTCGTAGCCCAATATTTCAATACTTCAAAATATAAACTCTTCTATGCACCCAACACCCACTCCGCTTTACATTTGGCTACCAACATCAAACAGGCGGTAACCTTCGCTTCGCTAAATATTGCCGTTCGTGAACATTTAGAAGGTAAAAGCAAAAGCACTCCTGTGGTTCTGTTGGATTCCATAGATTTTTCCGGAGCCCACTACCCAGATTTTGAAGGGTTAAAACAACTTCCTTTGGAACATGTAATATTAATAGCCGACGATTCCCATGGAATAGGTGTTGTAGGATCCAATGGCGGCGGCGTTTTCGGAATCCTAAAATCCTTGGAGCCCAAAGAACTGATTGTCTGTTGCTCCTTGGGAAAGGGGTTTGGCATACAGGCCGGGGCAATATTCGGCACGGACTACAGAATGGAACAATTAATGAAGACCCCATTTTTTGGTGGTGCCAGCCCGGCTGCCCCTGCCTACCTGGCAACCTTACTGGAAAGCAGCGGACTGTATTCCGCTAAGAGAAAATCCCTTGTAAAAAATAAAGCTTCTTTTTTAAATGTTTTAAAGGAAAAGAAACGCTTTAATTCCATGCAAGGACACCCGGCCTTTAGTTATTCTGATTCCACGTTCACGGACTATCTCTATGAACAAGGTGTTATTATAACCGATTTTAACTATCCAAACGAACATGCCGGGTTAAAGAGTAGGATCGTTTTAAGTGCCCATCATACCAAACAGGATGTTTTGAGCTTGGCGGCCCTGATCAATGCCTACAAATCCAGTTGATTTTCCATTCTTTAAAACGTTGATGATTTCGTATTATTAAGGTATTGATATTATGAATTTAACAAAAAAATTCGTAACTTTTGATACACTGAATAATCACTAACATTAAAGAACACAACCATGAAAAAGTTACTCACTTTAATTTTTTTGATGTTGTTCTTGGTATCCGCTACCCACATGACAACATCCGAACAAGAATCGGAACCCTCTTTGGAAGGAACTTGGGAACTCATTAACCGTTTTAATTATGATGGTATAAACGTATCCGACACCATTCCAAATGTAAATGGATATAGGCAGGTAAAAATCTATAGCAAAGGAAAAGTAATGTGGACACGCTTTTCTCCGGACGATCCAAACGAGTGGTTTGGGTTTGGCACCTATAGCAATAGCATGGATACATTACAAGAACGCCTGGAATATGGCTCCAAGATAATGATGGGTGTTGTGGATACTATTGAAGTGTTCAAGTTTGAACTTCAATTACATCCCAACTCCTATAGCCAGATATCCTTCGATGAAGACGGAAATCGTACGTTTTCAGAAAACTATCAACGCATTGATTGATTCCAAGTCCAAAAAAGTTGCAAAGGCCGCTGTTTATAACAGCGGCCTTTGCTTTATAATTACAAAATAGAACATTCCTAAACTACTTCTTCCGGAGTCTCGACGGTCGCCAGATAGCGCTCGGCATCCAAGGCTGCCATACAACCCGTACCTGCAGCAGTTACAGCCTGCCTATACTCCTTGTCCTGAGCATCACCACTAGCAAAAACCCCAGGTTTATTGGTTTTGGTAGATTTCCCTTTGGTAAGGATATAACCTGTTTCGTCCATATCCAATTGCCCTTTAAAAATACCCGTATTCGGTGTATGGCCTATGGCAATAAATAGACCTGTGATGGCTATTTCTTCCTTTCTTCCAGTCTGGTTGTTTACCATGCGAAGACCTTCCACAACCTGGTCGCCCAAAACCTCATCGATTTCCGTGTTATAACGAACATCAATATTCTTTAAACTATTTACCCGATGTTGCATGGCCTTGGAGGCCCTCATATGATCCTTTCGTATCAACATGGTAACCTTGTTACAGATATTGGCCAAATAGGAAGCCTCCTCGGCAGCGGTGTCACCTCCCCCAACAATGGCCACATCCTGCCCTTTATAAAAGAACCCATCACACACCGCGCAGGCGGAAACACCTCCACCTCGTAAACGCTGCTCGCTGGGAAGGTTAAGGTATTTGGCCGAAGCTCCTGTAGAAATGATTACGGTTTCCGCTTCAATTACCTTGTCGCTATCTATGGTTAATTTGTGAATGCCCCCTGTTTCGTCGCTCAATTCCACCGCAGTGACCATTCCAATGCGGACCTCCGTACCAAAGCGCTCGGCTTGTTGTTGCAATTGGACCATCATAGTTGGTCCATCTATACCCTCGGGATATCCCGGAAAATTGTCCACTTCGGTAGTGGTGGTCAATTGCCCTCCAGGTTCCATGCCTGTATACATTACTGGTTTTAAATCTGCCCTAGCCGCGTAAATAGCGGCGGTATAGCCCGCAGGCCCCGAACCTATTATTACCGTTTTTAATCTTTCTATTTTCTCCGACATAATCAAAAATCCTTATCTTAAATTTACCTAGGACAAAAGTAGGTTTTTTGCAAAAAACCTTACACTTAATTTATGAAAAGTTATTCTAGCCGATGTCGTCCCTAAAATGACTATAATCATAGGCATTAATGCGCGGCATTGTCTACCTTAACGCCTTCCAATTAGAGGTTTTATGTTTTTGACCGTACTAGTGGTATTATATCTTATTACAGCTATTGGTCTGGTTATGGGGTTATTGGTCAATGGTGCCAGGCCTACCAAGACCCTAGCCTGGTTATTGGCCATATTTACCATTCCTGTAGGCGGTATCCTATTCTACTTTGTCCTGGGAAGGAATAAAAGAAAAAATAAGTTTTTCGAATTAAAGAAGACTCCCGGAATATCCAAATATCTCAACAAAGTTGACAATTACTATCGGAAATTGGATGAGGAAAAGGTTCTCCCCGAGCATGTAAGAGAGCAGGTTAAATTGGTAAAACTTCTGACCAAAAGTTCAAAGTTCCTCCCGAGTGCTGGCAATGCCCTCTTTCCATTAAAGAATGGGCCTTCTACATATGCGGCCATTTTTGATGCTTTGGAAAATGCAAAAAAGTATATCCATATCCAATACTACATATTTGAAGAGGGTGAATTGGCAGATAATTTTCTGCAATTACTGAAGCGCAAGGTAAAGGAAGGAATCAAAGTACGCTTTCTATATGATGGTTTCGGAAGCTGGGAATTGAGCAGAGCCTTTATACAATCACTGGAAAGTTCAGGAATAGAAGTGGCCAGCTTTTTGCCTATGCGGTTCGGTAAATTTCTATCCTCCCTAAATTATAGAAATCATCGAAAAATTGTGGTAGTGGACGGTAAGATAGGTTTTACAGGCGGAATTAATATTTCGGATAAATACATAAAAGGCGACCCTGATCTAGGCATGTGGCTGGATACACATTTGATGATTAAAGGTCCCTTGGTCCGAAGTTTGCAAGCGGTCTTTGCCATGGACTGGTGTTTTGCTAGTGGGAAGGAGGACGTCTTTTCCGCAGAACATTTTTTAGAGGAAACTTCGGTAGGCCAGTCCTTTGCCCAAGTTGTTGCCAGTGGGCCCGATTCGGATTTTGCTTCCATTCGTCAGCTCTATTTTTCCATAGTCAATTCAGCTACGCAATATGTTTACATCATTAACCCGTACATTGTTCCTGGAGAAGCACTATTGGAGGCGTTACAGGTATGTGCCCTGGCCGGCGTAGATGTGCGTTTGCTTTTATCCAGTAAATCGGATAGTCTGTTGGTAAAATGGAGCGTACGCTCCTACTTTGAGGATATGTTAAGGGCGGGAGTAAAAATCTATCTCTACCCTGAGGGATTTCTACATAGCAAGGTCATTATTTCCGATGATCGGTTGACCTCCATAGGAACCGCAAATCTGGACGTTAGAAGTTTTGAGCAGAACTATGAAATCAATGTTTTGACGTATGGGAAGGCTATGGCATGTGAGCTAAAAAAGGATTTTATCCGGGACTGTGAAATAAGTAGTCAAATTGATTACAATGAATTTAAAAAAAGACCTCTGAACGAACGGCTTAAAGAGGGGGCTGCCAAAATTTTCAGTCCTCTATTATAATAAACTAAGGCTTTTAAGTGATAATGTATTAGTCCTTCAACCATTCGACCCCCCAAAAGTATAAGGGAAGGCCACTTACTAATTTTTACTTTCTATAAAAATTCCCGTTCAAAACTCCTGATATTAAAGACCGGTAACTTCATTCTTTGAACCTTTATAGAAAATGAGGTCCTGCTCTTCCATGGCCAGAATTACCAATTTTACATAATCATTGATTGTCTTTTCCATATTGGTAGGGTCTGTTATATCTATGGCTCCTCGCCAAATCAATTCCATTTCCTTATCAACACAAATGCAAAATAATGAGGTCTCCGCATGATATACGGTAAATCCATCGTAATAATCCTCGTCGTAATATATGTCCTGATGGCCCTTATAATCATCAGAAAAAGTTTGGAAAAGCTGGTTTATACCCTTTATCTTCTTTCTAAAGGTGTGTTTGTCCTGGGACCCTACTACCTTGTTGAACAATATGGCATCAAAGTCCTTATCCAGGAGCTGCTGCTCCACTCTTAAAATTTCTTCATCGGATCGTGCCGAAGCCGTGAACTCTACATCAAACAAATCTAGGCTCCGTACAGATTCTATCCCCCTTTTTTCAAATTCCTTTTGCATCCTGCTCTCGAAAGCTACCCTTGCTTCCTCACTGGGAGCCATACCCACAATAAGCACCTTATAGGCATGGAACAAAACAATATCCGGGTTTTTCCAATTACTGACCAACCGTGTTGACGAACAACCGATCAAAGCCAACAAAAAGAGTAGAAAAGTCCTTTTCATAGTTTAGTTGATTTATATGGGATTAATTAAGCAACCTTTTGCGTTTCTCTTTTTTCATTACTTGTGTGATAAGTTGGAACAGGTTACTTTTTAGGCTTCTGTATTCGTGTAAGTAGCCCTCTATTTCCGTTACCAAATCCCGATGTGTATCCCTATAAGCCTTTTCCATTTTAGGCTGATCTATATCGTCTACCATTATTTCCAACTGGTTCTCATGTGCCTGCACCTTCTTGAGCAAGACAACTACTTCTTTTTCGGCCTTTGAAATTGCAGAAATTATTCGCCTACTCTGCTCAAAGATATCCGTATCGGTTAACTGCAAGGTATAGGACTTCACCAAATCGTTCAGAAACAGTTGCTCATCCCGTACAAAACTTAACTCTGAAAACCAGGATAGTGAAACCTCGTGCATTTCCTGTGGACTGATCCACTTTATATATTTATATGTTCTTTGTTGTGCATTCATATCCGTAATCTTAAAAAGCGGCAAACAGGGACAGTTCTATTTACCGCTTTAAATAAGAGGTTAAATAACCTCAATCATTTTTTTGGGCTTCTGTTCGGTATCTTCCTTCTTTTGAAGATTTAACCTTAGAATTCCGCTTTTATATGAGGCCCTAATATCTTTGGACTCATCAATGGTTTTAGGTAATTGCAAAGCTCGTCTAAACGAACGGTAGTTGAACTCCTTACGGGCATACCCATTATCCTTCCCGGTTTCTTCTTTTTCCTTTTCGGCGGATATTTCCAAAACATGGTCTTTCAACGAAATCTCAAAGTCCTTTTTGTCAAATCCGGGAGAGGCCAATTCAATTTCAAAATTATTCTTGTGCTCCTTTACATTGATTGCGGGAGATGATTTTTCCAAATTGAAGAAATCATCATTAAAAAAATGTTCTCGTTCCAGGAAATCGGTTAAACCGTAGTTCCATGGCCATCGGTTTTTTGTGAATTCAATAAGTGACATAGCTTTTTGATTTTTTTGGGTTACTACTTATTCTGCTCCCTAAGTTATTGACATCCACAATTGTTTGAAATGATTTTGATCAGTTAAATCCGACTAATCTATTTAAATGCATAGCTCTGTAAAATTATGATTATCCTACAAAAAGCCCTAAACATCAATTAATCAGCTTTTCTTTCTTCAAACCTAAGATATCCGTGATTGTGGTTTTCGTTTTTTAAGAATACCTCCGGCATAATTAAAGATTTCTGACTTTAGGATTTGAAAATCGTTTACAAAATCCATAACCTCAAACCCTAATTTATCATGGCTTTGACAATATTCCTTATCGGCAATACCATCCTTGCATTCCAGCATTCCCCACAGATCGCCTTCGTGATTCAAAATGTTACGTTCAATCCGACTCTTTTTCGATTTTGATTTTTTCATCCGATTTAGATAGTTCTGTAACCGTTCAAAAAGATTAGGGGTATCCGGTTCAAAAACATAGGAGTGCAGCAATCGGTCTATAAAAATCATCTCGTCTTCTATGAATCGTAACATAGATTTCCATTGTTGGGAAGCTCTATGTAGTTCCTCCACTTTTGTATCCTTCTCCAGTGGATTGCTTTTAACCTTGGTTTTTCCCGTTTTCATAACAAGCTATTCTTAACCTTTGTCCTTATTAAAAAAATCCCGGATCAAAGCCTTTACCTGATTATTTGTCATGCTATCCGACCGGGTCACCGTTTTAACCTTCGAGGCTAACTTAGGATGCTTTTCCAAAAGTTCTTTTTCAAATTTTTCTCCTGTTTCGGCCGGACCAAAAATGGCCAGGGCATCTGCATCCGTTACCATTTTGACCAATTTTTTAAAGTAAGCCTTAAGCTGATGTTTTTCCCTTTCCAAGTATTTACTATCCTGTACTACGTCTTGAGGACCCCAACGGGTCTTGGACCTAGAGCCTCCTTTAGGGTTATAAAACTCCACATTGGACTGAAGTGTGCTCAATTTTTCACCATGTTCCGTACACACTACAATATGTGCCTTTTCCTTATCTATCCAAATTCCAATATTCTTCATATCCGCGCCAATTTTATGAGTAATCGTTCAAGGCCAGGACCGGAATACGGGAATGGTATCCCAACTGTTTCACTAAAGGTTTTGAGAGCATACTACCAAAAAAACGATGTTTTCTATTTACAAAGGCGATCATATCACTACCCCTACTTTCTATAAAAGCGGCAATTCCCTTATGCACCTTGATATCTTTGAGCATATGAAAACTGTGGTTTACGTCTTCCAATATAGCTTCCAATAGAATTTTATTGCTCTCTTGAATACGACTTAGCTCTGGATTTTCTTTTATGTGCAATACCCTAATAAAGGAACCATATAGCTTTGAAATTTCCTTAAGATGATTTAATTCCCTGCGCTTAAAACCAGTGGTATAATCTGTAGGGAAAACAATTTCTTTAGGTAAAATGAACGTAGTATGTTCCGGTATGGCCATCACAGGGCACTCCGTTATCTTCTCCATTACATCCACGGTGTTAGTACCAAATAAAATAGTGTCGGAGCCGGTGGATCCTTTTGTACCCATAATCACAATATCTATATCTTTTTTGGTAATGGTATTTTTTATGGCATAAAGCAGGGAATTATAGGTCGAAATCGTATGGTAGGTATGCTTTTCATTTTTTCCATGTAGTTTTAAGATTTCCATCAGTTTTTCAAATCCTTCTTCAGATTTTTTCCTTGCAGCTTCATAAAACTTTTCTCCAGGTTCTGGAACCATCATACTATCAATGGAGTAGCCATGCACTTGATAGGCATGTAAAAAATAAATATCGCAACGCTGATTCCCATACAGGTTTAAAGCATATCTGATGGCGTTCAGGGCATTCTTGGAAAAATCCGTTGGCAGCAAAATTCTTTTGTCCATGGCATTATTTTTATTGTTTCTATAAAATTAAAGCCAGGACAGGGAATATCCTATGATTTGAATCAGTCACCTGGGATTACCAAAAACGGAATCGTGATATGGAACGTCATTCTTTGAATGACCGGCTCTCGCAATAGAAGTTCCAAAAAACTATGTTCGTAGTTGACCATTGCCAACATTCCAATATTCAATTCGTCTAGAAACACCTGTATAGCCTTTGTTTTACTTGTGAAGTTAGGCATCCAATGTAAGGTATGCTCCATGGGTTTTAAATAAGCTATTAGTGTATTTAGATTTGATTCCTGAAACTTACTTAGGCGTTTCTCTTCGTTTATATGAACTATTCTTACGGCAGCACCGCATAGTGAAGTCATAAAACGTACCGGCGCCATAACCTCAGCGTCAAAAGTCCTTTTATAATTAGTGGCAAAGGCAATCTCAGAGGGAGTTGTAAATTCCTTATCGGCGGGAACGGCCAAAATGGGACATTCCTTGATACTGGTCATAACCTTAATAGTGGTGCTCCCCCAAAAAACAGAAACCAGACTGGTAGTTCCTTTATTTCCCAAAACCAACAAGTCTATCTTAAACTCCCGTATAGCTTTCTTTACGGCGGTCATCAAATCCATATTTTTAGAAAGCTTTTGGTATCGGTGTTTTGGATTGGGGTTGTCCAGGTTTATTTTGTGGAAGACATTCTCCAAACCTTCCTTTGACCTTCTTTTCTCCAAGGTAACTACTTCCTCTTCCCCATTTAAAAGTCTGCCTCCCCGGGATGATTCTTCTCCATAGGCATTCAATAGAAAAAAGTCACATCCATCTTGATCAAAAAGCTTGGACACATAAAACAATGCATTGTACGCATTATCCGAAAAGTCGGTAAGGACTAAGATATTTTTCATTTTTCATTTTTTTTGTAGGGTGGTATTACCATGAACGGAATGGTAACGTGAAAACCAATTTTTTTGATGATGGGCTCAACAAACAAACGTTCTAAAAAAGTGTGTTTGTTCTTGATCATCACCAAAAGATTCTTCCTCATTTTAAGCTGAAAATTGTTGATAGCCGTAATTATCTGTTGCTGTGGCAGGTCGTGGAACAAATGCTCAACATCCTTAAAAATAGCATCCAGCTTTTTTTTATGGGTCAGTTGTTCCTCGCTCAAATCCAAACCTTGCGATACGTGCAGCACTTCTATTCTACTTATATGCTCCCGGGCAATAGCTAATAGCTCCTCTAGATGTTCTTGCTGATAGTCCACTTCGTAATCCGTCGGGAATAAAACCTCTTTTGGCTTCTCATATTCAAAGCTTGAAGGTACAAGGATTACGGGACATGTCGCTTTCTTGATCACATGCACCGAATTGGTACCTATCAAGATTTCTTTGGCTCCTGTTGCGCCTTGTGTGCCCATGATGACCAAATCGGCATTTTCATTCTTAACAGTATCCAAAATCTCATCCACCAAAGTATTGAAGGCGGAATGTAGAAAAAAAGTATGCTTCGGATTTTTAAATTCCCTACAGATCCGGTCCCTTAATTCTTCCAACTGGGTCATGGTATCGGTCTGGTATAAATCCCCGAGACCGATCTGACCCGGACTATGCAACATATATTCCGAGTGATAAATTGCCGGAGTATAGGTGTGCAATAGATAAAAGGTACATTCCTTTTCCTTATATAGGTTAAGGGCATATTGTATGGCGTTATAGGCATTGTCCGAAAAATCCGTTGGCAATATAATTCGTTTCATTGTGGTATTCTTTAAATATTTAAATTCTTGGATTCCTTTTCACTTCTTTCCATAATCATGCCCATCTTTTCTGATGGTAAGGGTTACCTAAAAAGGTTTTGCATTACCATAAACGGAATTTTTATATGTAGTCCTATTCTATCTATGGTAGACTGGTACAACATATCCTCCAGATAAGAATGTCTGGAATTCACCAATACCAACATATCAATATCCTTATGTACAATGTATTTGGTAATGGCCATAGTTTTGTCCTTTTCGGAAACGGTCTCAAACATCAATTTGGCTTTGGAGAGACATCCTTCAAGAAATTGCTGGTTGTCCTCTTGACGTAGCGATAGCTTTTTAGCCGGATTAATGTATAGCAGATGTATCTTAGACCTAAAGGAGCCCGTGATTTCGCATAACAATTTGAGTTCCCTTCTTTTATAAGGGACCATATAATCGGTGGGAAAGAGTACTTCCTTAGGCGCCTGGTATTCATAATCCTCCGGAATCGCCAGAACAGGGCAATTGACATATTTGAGTACCTGTAGGGTATTTGTACCAAAGATTATTTTGCGATCATTGGTTTCCCCACGTGTCCCCATGACCACAATGTCCATGTTTTCACTATTTACAAGATCGTTGACTTCATCCGTTAACGAACCGAAAGCAGAAATGGTTTTATAACTGTGTTTGGGGTTGGGGAAATGGGTCTTTATCTTTAACAGAATGCTTTTTAAATGTTTTTCGGAATTCTTAAGGGTTGTTTCTTTCAGCTTCTCCAAAAAACTGCGCTTTACGGATGTTTCCTTTTCATAAACTTCATCCGCGTACGCGTGCACGATGAAAATTTCACTTTTTTCATACTTAAAAACGCTGCAGGCATACTTAAGTGCATTGAATGCGTTTTCGGAAAAATCCGTAGGAACCAAAATCTTTCTCATGATAACCGTTTGTTAACAAAAATAAGTTCGCCAACATCCAAAAACCATGATTTTGGTCAGTTTGGGATACACTAAAGCCTACTATTCATGTAATACCAAAAAAGGGATTTCTGTATGATAGCTGATTTCCTCAATTCTTGGTTTAAATAGAATTCGCTGAAAAAAGTTCAAGTTTTTGGCCACCATGGCAACAACATCCGTATCCCTGCTCTCGGAAAAACATTGTACGGCAGTTTCTAACTTTGTTCCCGTAAGCGAATGGAAGGTATGTTCTACATCATTCAGGTAATCGTCAAGAAACTCCTTGTTTTTAAGTTGCTCCTCGTTCAATTGCTCGCCCTTCTTGGAGATATGTAAGATTCGAAGGACTGATCCATGTGTATTCACCATCTCGATCAGAGTATTCAATACCTTTAAATCATAACCTAAGTGATAGTCCGTAGGAAAGACTATTTCCTTTGGGGTCCTATAGGTTGCATTCTCAGGCACGGCAAGCAAGGGACATTTTACCTTGGTGATCACATCCCCGGTATTACTTCCAACGGTCACCTTTTTTAGACCAGAGGCCCCTTTAGTTCCCATAACGATCAAGTCTATTTTTTTATCTTCTACTTGCCTTTTAATACTATCTACGAAAAAATCATACAACGCAATTGTGACAAAAGTATGTCCTTGATTTACAAAACGATTTTCAATGCGATTCAATAGCAATTGTAGATTCTTTCGGCTATCCTTTAATATGGTATCCTCAATAAGTTTAGGGGATACACGCACAGAGCTTCCGGCCCCGGAATAAGGGGGCACGGGATTAATATGCAAAAGGTAAAAAGTACATTTGGATTTTTTCAGTAATTCAAGGCCGTATACTATGGCATTCCAAGAATTCTCGGAAAAATCAGTGGGTAGTAAAACCTGTAACATGATTGGTCCGTTTTTGTAGTTTACCGTAAAACTACTTTAGCCCAACCTACCAAAAAATGATTTAGATCATGAAACCTCTAAAACTGTTTTTTTAAGAGATGCGACAAAGTCTTTCTTTATCGAGTATTCTAATGTTTCTATCCTCAATGGATATCAAACCTTCTTTTTTAAAATCGGAAAGCGTTCTAATTAGGGTTTCAGTGGCCATACCGGCTACTCCTGCAAGGTCGCTTCGTAAAATATGGATATTGCCCTTACCGTCCTTTTGAAGTTTTTCGTCAAACTTTAATATAGTGTGCGCGGTCTTCTTACGGACCGATCCGTAGGCCATTTGTAGCAATTGTTCCTTGATGTCAGAAAGACTCTCGGCCAGCAATCTAACCAACTCCAAGACCAGTTTATGGTTTTCCTCCAAGATTTGTTTCAACCGCTGTTTTGGAATACCGGCCACCATGGTGTTTTCTATCGCCGTAGCATACTCGTTATAAGGAATGTTGTCCGTAAAGCAGGTAAAACCAAAAAAATCATCCGGTTTATAGATTCCGGTTATAAGTTCCTTGCCGCGCTCGTCCAATTTATGGGTCTTCACAACCCCAGAAAGCACCAAATACACCCAGTTGGAGTTATTTCCTTCATTATAAATAGTCTCTCCTTGTGAATGTGAAAACTCCTCGCCTTCATCATAAATGTAATTCTTTAGTCCATTTAGGTTTCTAATGCCGTCCTCGAATAGTTGCATGTCCGCTTCAGCCTTTTTGCTGGACTCCCGAAGAATTTCAACCTTGGCCAATCTACTTTCGATTGCTCCAATCAGTTCGGACTCCTCATAAGGTTTGGTCAAATAGTCGTCAGCGCCCAATTCCATCCCTTGTCTTATATCCTTACGTTCTGTCTTGGCTGAAAGAAAAATGAAGGGAATGGACTTCGTAGTATCGTTTTCAAACAAAGTTTCCAGAACCCCGTAGCCATCCAATTCAGGCATCATGATGTCACAAATGATAACGTCCGGAAGATGTTTTTTGGCCATGGTCACTCCCTTTTTTCCATTGGAGGCGGTAATCACTTCATAATTGGACAGTTCTAGGAGCTCGGCCGTATTTTCCCTAAGAACGGTATCATCTTCTATTAAGAGTACTTTTTTTGACATCACGCGTTTTGGTTTTTAGGGTCTATATCTCATAAGGTCCAATAAAAATTTTATAGGTTGGTATTAGGTCTTTGCCAAAGGAAGTTCCATGGTAAAGACACTCCCGGCGTTCTCCTTACTTTTAAAGTAAATATTACCACCAAGATTTTCTATATGGGTTTTTATAATATTTAGGCCAATACCCGTACCTTGGGTCAACAGCACATTCTCTGCTCTGAAATATCTATCAAAAATGTGCTTTTGATCAGCTTTGGGAATGCCTATGCCTTGATCCTTGATATGAAACGTGATTTTGTTTTCCGAAAGGTTTACACGGAAGTCTATTTCGGTATCCTCAGGGGAATACTTTATGGCATTGTGCAAAAGATTGGTAAGTGCCAGCCCTACGATTCTTTCATCCTGGTTAATTATGGTATCATCGATATTTTGTGGATAGTTTATTTTTTGACCGTCCTTAAGGATCATATTGGCATCATAAATCACCTCATTAACTACCTTGCTTAAAGAAAAATCCGCCAATCGGTATACTTCCTTGCCCTGCTCCAGACGTTCTATGGAAAGAAAGTCGGTCAAAATGGTGTTGAGCCTTCGTACTTCCCCAATTATGGTTTTTAAATGTTTCTCCCTTTTTCCTTGTCCCTCTTCCGTATTGTATTTTCCGACCAAGGTGGCCGCTGTAAGGATACCACTTAAGGGCGTTTTGAATTCATGCGATACCAAGGAAAGGAATTTGGTCTTAAGGTCGTTCAATTCCCTTTCTCGCTGAAGGGCGTCCTTTATTTTGTTTTCGGCCTCTTTCCTTCTTTTCACTTCCCTTTTAAGTATGGCCACGGTATCCCGGAGCTCTTGGGTACGCAACCTTATTTTTTTTTCCAGTTGTGTATTGAGCTCATATATCTGGTTATCCTTTTCCTTGATCATGGAAAGATCTTCAATCAAAGTGAGCACATATTTATTTCCATAAAGTGAAAAAGGACTTAACCCCACTTGTAATGGAATTTGATCTCCGTTCTTATGAAGTCCCAATAAATTCCTTCCCTTCATTTCCCGCATTCCAACATCTTCCCAATAAACGCCTTCGGCCAATTTCCTATGCTTTTCCCTTTTCTCGTTGGGGATTAGAATAGATAATTGTTGGCCTAAAAGTTCATCCTTATCATATCCAAAAAGTTGATTGGAACGTTGGTTGGAAGCAACGATCTCCTGTCGTTCGTTTACCACAAGAATGCCTTGTGAGATTGATTCTGAAAGCAATCTAAAGATGTTGCTGTTTTTATCGAAGACCCGCATACTACAAAGTTAAATGTTTACTATTTGTGCAACGATATAAAGTCCTTTAAATCATACTACTTTTAACACATCTGCCAAAACTGCTTTTACCATTTAATCCGTGCCGTTGGTACCAATGTTGCCTCTATTTTTTGGAATGCAAAAGTTCAATAAAATAATATGAAAATGGTATGACGAAAATCATTTTTGAAACTTAAATTCCTACTTAATTTAGTTCATTATTTCACTACTAAAAATGGATCAAAACGATACTATGGATTGGCAAAAACTATACTGGGAGGCGGATAACTGGGTTAACCATCTGACATTTTATAAGGATGAGCTACTGTTTCTTCAAAGGCTTTTAGATCGTTATTTTGAAGATTTGATCCAATATCAGAATTTGGATGAAATTCGGGAAGAGGTCATGCGCTTTCAAGATTTAAAATACACTTGTAACAAACTCCTGGCCAATACCAGGGAACATAGGTACCAATTAGCTCTGGCCATAGATGAAAAGGATACTGAGCATGGTTTTACCCGGCGAACACATTTAGGGTTACAAGAAAAGCTTCAAGATTTTACTTTGGGTTTCAAGACCACAAAAAAGGAAATTCAAAGTATTACCCAGGAACTAATGGAAAGTTTAAAAGAATAGAGTGGTCCCTGAAATCCTTTGATCATATTTCTTTTTTCTTTTTACGCTCCTTATCCAACAAAAAGACCAAAAGACCCAAAAAGACAATATTCTTCATAATATATTGTCCTAAAAGTGTAAGACCAAAAGGAGCTTTGGTAAATGTAAGCTCCGGAAAAAATAGAAAGGGAGTAAAAGTGAGTATCATATGTACCAATGCCAGTGTTATGGCGAACCTATTCAATAAACCGAAAATCAAAAGAAGGCCCAGGCCTGTTTCCCATATCGCCAAAAGAATCAAGGAAATATCTGGGCGTATAAGACCCAAGGTAAGTTCATGGATGGTATCCATGGCTATGGTTTCGGCCGGACTCACTCCGGGAAAGAATTTTAACATCCCAAACCATAAATAAAGAATGCCTATACAGGCCAAAAGCACACTATTTTTAGATACCCTCTCCCTAAAGGTCAATACCAACTCCTTCATTGCATTCAGTTTTATAGGCTAATCTATACTTCCACAAAGATGTAAAAGATGACAAATATCATGTTTATTCACTTTTTATCACCGTATAATTCCGCTTTTAACAAATACACCCTCAAGTTTCGTAATTTTAAGCCCTTAAGGTATGTTATGCGAACACGAATTTCCATTCCTGTAATAGCTCTTCTCATTTTTTCTTGCAACCCTGATAACGAAGGGATTACTCCTGAAAAGACTACCTTGGTAGAATCAGTCTATGCCTCTGCACTGGTGCAACCGGACAGTCTATATGAAGTGTATTCCTCCGTAACCGGTATTTTGGACAAACAGTTGGTAGAAGAAGGAGATACCGTTTCCAAGGGGCAGGCCCTATTCCAAATCTTCAATAAGATGCCGGAACTCAACCGGGAAAATGCAAGGTTGAACCTGCAATTGGCACAAGAGGAGCTCAGTGGAAATGCAGCAATACTTGATGGGCTTGAAAAAGAACTGCATACGGCAAGACTAAAATTTTACAATGACTCCATAAATTTCATACGTCAAAAACGGCTTTGGGAACAAGGAATAGGCTCCAATGCCGAGTATGATACTAGGAAACTCCAGTATGAAAGTTCCCTGAACAATCTTCAGGCACTACAAAACAGTTTTGATCGTACCGAAAATGATTTACAGACACGGATGAAACAGGCCGAAAACAGTTTCCAAACTGCTATTGTCAATACCGCAGATTTTACCATAACCAGTAAGATCAATGGAAAGGTCTATGCCATTCATAAAAACGAGGGGGAAATCATTACGGCCCAGCAACCCCTGGCCAGCATGGGCAAGTCGTCCTTCTTCATTGTAGAGCTTTTGGTGGACGAGGTGGATATTGTAACGTTAAAAAAGGGGCAAAACGTGTTGATTACGTTAGACGCTTACTCGGATACGGTCTTTGAGGGCAAAATAGACAAGATTTATCCTCAAAAGGATGAGCGCACCCAAACCTTCAAGGTAGATGCAGTTTTTAACCAGATGCCCCAGGTACTGTACCCGGGGCTGGCAGGTGAGGCCAATATCATTGTTGCCCAAAAAGAAAATGTTCTAACCATCCCTCTGGAATATCTTACAGACGATAATATGGTTATGACGAATGATGGCCTACAAGAGGTAATCCTTGGTATTCGAAATTTAAAAAAGGTAGAAATTCTATCTGGTATTGATGAGCATACCAAAATCTATAAACCCGAACCATGATCAATTGGAGGGTCATATTGAGCATATCCCGGACGCATTTGCTTACCCGAATTAAACAAACGGCCATTGCTGCATTGGGAGTTACCTTTGGTATAGGGACATTTATCATTTTAGTCAGCTTCATGACCGGCCTTAATGGGCTTTTGGATGGTCTAATTTTGGACCGCACCCCACATGTACACATTTACAATGAGATAAAACCATCGGAAAAACAACCGGTAGATCTCTATGAAAAAATAAAAAACAGTTTTACCAAGGTGCGATCTATAAAACCCAAACTTACCCAAAGAAAAATCCATAATGCCCTACCCCTTATGGACCAGCTCAACAATGATTCCAGGGTAAAGGGAGCCATTCCTCAATTACAGGCCCAAATTTTCTATATCTCTGGTTCTATTGAATTGGGAGGAAATCTTGTGGGTATTGATGTTCTGGAGGAAGTACGTCTTTTTAACTTTGGGCAATATGTGGTAAAAGGAAGTCCGGAAGCCTTGGATAATTTGAACAACGGAATTCTCATTGGTGCCGGGGTGGCCAAAAAAATGTCCCTGGACGTTGGCAATACCGTTCAGATAAGTACGATCCAGGGCCATCTTTTCCCTTTAAAAATTGTAGGCATTTATCAAAGCGGCCTCGCTGAGCTGGATGATGTGCAGAGTTTTGCCAATCTTAAGACAACACAGCGCATTCTTGGGGAACCTAGAAATTATTTTACGGACATTAATGTAAAATTATATGACATTGAAGATGCGGTTCCCATGGCCAAGCAGATTGAAAAACAGTTTGATCTTACCGCGGTGGACATTAAAACGGCCAATGCCCAATTTGAAACAGGTACTTCTATTCGAAACCTTATTACCTACGCCGTCTCCATTACACTCCTCATCGTAGCGGGGTTTGGAATCTACAATATTCTGAATATGCTTATTTATGAGAAGATGAACGATATTGCCATCTTAAAGGCCACAGGCTTTTCCGGTAGGGACGTAAAATATATTTTTATCAGCCAAGCAATACTTATAGGTCTGGTAGGCGGTATTTTAGGACTCTTAATTGGCTATGGAATATCCGTGGTCATAGATAATTTACCATTTGAGACGGAGGCATTGCCTACCATAAAAACCTTTCCGGTAAATTATAATCCAGGGTACTACATCATCGGAATCACCTTTGCCATGGTATCCACATTCTTGGCTGGGTATCTTCCGGCAAGAAAAGCTCAAAAAATAGATCCCGTTGAAATTATAAGAGGGCAATAACTATGGGGACCAAGAATATATTGGAGGCGAGGGGGATCAATAAATATTTTAGGGAACCTGTCTTGTTCCATGTATTGAAGGACATTAGTTTTAGCATTAAAAATGGGGAGTTCGTCTCCATTATGGGAAAGTCTGGTTGTGGCAAATCCACCCTGCTCTACATCCTATCCACTATGGATACGGATTATGAAGGAGAACTTTTTTTGAACGGTGAAAAAATAACGGGCAAACATCATGAGGAATTGGCCAAGCTCCGGAATCAGAATATTGGTTTTGTTTTCCAGTTCCACTACCTCCTGTCCGAATTTACCGTTTTGGAGAATGTAATGTTGCCCGCCAAAAAGTTAGGGTTGAAATCCTTGCAGGAAATAGAGCATGATGCCATGGAAAAACTGAAACTATTACATATTGATGACCAGGCAAAAAAGTTGGCTTCCCGTATCTCAGGAGGACAAAAGCAACGTGTTGCAATAGCACGTGCCTTAATCAATGACCCGGCCATTATTATGGGCGATGAGCCCACAGGTAACCTGGATAGTCAAAATTCCGAGAATGTAATGGATATCTTTAAGGCATTGGCCCAAGAACGTAATTTGTCCTTGTTGATAGTAACACATGATACCGATTTTGCAGAGAAAACGGACAGAATCATTGAAATGGGAGATGGCCGGATTTTAAGTTGGTAAGGTTTACATGGACTATTGATATAGTTGTTCCCTAGCCCTTAGGGGATAAATTGAAATCCATTCGGAACAGTTGAATGGCCTTTGTTTTTCCTTTCAAAATTAAACTGCCGATTTTGGTAAACAAAAAAGTATCACTTTTGGGCAATACTTTTATCAAATCGTTTGAAACCAAGGTTTTTGCATTGTAGGTATTACATTCTTCCTGAATGCGTGCTGTTGTATTCAATATATCCCCAGTATAGATGATGTCCTTTTTTATAATCCCGATTTCCCCCACGGTAACCTCCCCAATATGATAGCCTGCTTTAAAACCAGGAACTACGCCAAACCGCCTTCTATAATACGCACTTCTTTTTTTGAATCTGTTATCTATTTTTCGAAAACACTCCAAACAATTGTTATTGTACAATCCGTTCTTTAATGACCAAGAGACGACTATTTCATCGCCGACATATTGATAGATTTCCCCTAGAGTTTCCAAAATGGGGTTTGTCATATCTGCATAGTACGTTTTTAGAAGGGTAAAATATTCCAGATGTCCCAACTGCTCCGCAATGAATGTAGAGGATTTCATATCCAAAAACATGAAGATCCTTTTTTCTTCTCTGGGTTTGTGATACTTCCCCAAGGAATAATTATAAATTGCTCCATTGCCCAAGTAGGCATTTACCTCTGAATAAAAAAGGGCAACATCCAAAGCCGCACCCGCATAGATGATTACGCTCCAAAATGCAAAATTCCCAACAAACTGAGATACATTTTCCAAAGCTATTGGGTCGTAAATAGGTATCCCAAGGCGGCGCGCATTGGTTATTAATGATAATAAAATCAAGAATAAAATTAGGAATAGAAGATAGAAAACACTTTTAAACAAGATCTTCACCCAAAACCTATTCTTTGCAAAACGTTTTCTTAACCAAGTAACCTCAATCCATCCCTGCACCAGGCCCGCTAAAAAACTGCCCACACCAATATAGATCAAAGCATTTTGAAAATCATACGCCACTCCTGTACTTGGATATTCGGTTAGTCTGCCCAAAATGCCCTTTTCCAAAAGAACATAAATCAGTCCAAAAGTCAACCATATGAGTCCAAAAGCCAAAGTTTGCCTAAAATATCGTTTGTACTTTGGGTGAACCATACGCTAAATGTAAAAAAATAAAGAGTAGGTCTAGGGAAATCACGATGTACATCCTGACAAAAGTCATATTAATCCTATACCATCTTCCCTACTTTTAAATAATTCAAAAAACAAGATCATGGGAAATTTTCGAAGCAGACCAAAAGGTGATTATATACAAAACACCAACTGGCAGGAACTCTATGTGTTAACGGAGCACTGGAAATCCGATCTACTTTTTTATAGGGACGATTTAAAATTTTTACATAAACTATTGCAGCGGTACTTCATCTGGATAACCAAAGAGGAAAATCTCGATGCCGTAAGGAATCTAGGACAAGGTATCCTGAGTGATTCAAAAACCTGCAATGACCTTTTAAGCAAGATCAAGGAACATCTTTCCCATTTGGCCAACATCATGGATGAGCCATTCAAGAATGACGCCCATGAGTTCCGCACCGAACACGAAGAATTGGAAGATCATATTTCCCAATTTATAAAAGGTGTACGGGAAAACAGAAAAAAAGTGTTTACATTAACGGAACATGTTCTGGATAGTGAACATTTAGAGCATTTGTTACAACGCTAATCTTTTGCTATTACTATAACAACGCCAGTGCTGCTGGTCCTAAAACGGAATGTGTACTGGGTGCATTGTAGATCAACACCTTTATTTTGTTTCGGTAGGCGTTAAAAAGGTTATGTTCCATGCTGGCAATGGTAGGATTTAATAGAATATCCCCTGCTTTGCTAAGTCCCCCGGATAGGATTATCGCCTCGGGATCCAGATGAGCGGCTATGTCCGCCATCTTATTGCCAAGGGTAAAGCCAGTCCGTTCAAAAGCCTCTAAGGCCACAGGATCCCCTTCCAGGGCGGCATCCGCGATCATTATACCGGTCATTTCGTCAAAACTGACCCCTCGTAATGGCGAATCCTCGGTCATATCGGCCAGAAGTTCAAAAACAGTTCGCTTTATCCCGGTTACCGAGGCGTAGGTCTCCAGGCAGCCCTGTAAACCGCAATTGCAATGTCTACCATTGGGATCTACATTTACATGGCCTAGTTCCGCTGCCATGGCATGTGATCCCAACAAAAGTTTGCCGTTTACGATAATACCGCTTCCTAACCCCGTCCCCAAGGTAAGCGCCACAAAATTCTTCATTCCCTTGGCCGGGCCAAATTGTAAATGGCCCAAGGCCGCAGCATTGGCGTCATTGGCGATGGTAACCGGCAATTCAAAAACCTCTTCTATAGACTTTGCCAAGGGGATTTTATCCCCCCATTTGAGGTTGGGTGGGTATTCTATATTTCCGGTAAGGGAATTGGCATTGGGTGCCCCTACCCCTATGGCCATGATTTCAGGTAATTCCTCAACTTGAGATTTTAGGCTTTCTATTTCCTGTTCCAAGTTTTCCATAAAAACAGAAAAAGGCTCCTTGGCACCCGTTCTAAACTCTTTGGAAGCCAAAATATCGCCTTCTTCGGTAATCAAGCCTACCTTGGTGTAGGTACCTCCAATATCTATGCCCCAAACCGCCTTACTTTTCCCTTTCTCCATCACAGTATATATTTACCGCAAATCAAAACAAATAAAAAATGAATCTGGCTGATATTTATCATTTCAAAAGAATTGTTTATCAAATAATTTAAACCTCATATATTCAAAAGTATGAAATGGCCTCCTTGAAAACTAAGGCTTGGGTACAAAAACTGAAATTGGAAAATTGCAAACATTTTTCTTTAATTTCAGCGAATTCTAAACAAAATAGTTACGACCATTACATTTATTTCTAAAATTGGATTCTATGTCATATCAAGAAAATATTCAGAACAAAATGTATCAAAACTTGGGTAAACTTTTCTATGCTGTCGCCATGGCAGATAAAAATGTAAGGCCCAGGGAGGTTAGCGCGCTACAGGAAGCCGTACGCGAACAATGGCTGGATGTAGACGATGCTGAGGATGAATTTGGAAGCGACGCCGCATATCAAATTGAAATCGTATTTGATTGGTTACAAAACGAAGAATCAGATGGTGATACCTACTTCAAGGAATTCAAATATTTCTTCAAGGAACATCGTTCCTTGTTTACAAAAAAAATTCGTGAACAAATCTATAAAACCGCCAGGGCCATTGCTATTTCCTTTGCAGGCGCCAATAAGTCCGAGCTTGTTCTCCTTTCTAAATTGAAAATGTTGCTGAAACAGGAATAAACCTTAAAGTACATTTTAGATTTTAAAGGTTACTACCGGTAAACTGGCACGATTGGCCAAATCCTCTCCAATACTCCCCTGAAAAAAATGCGACAGCCCCCTACGACCGTGGGTGGGAATAGCAATCAAGTCCGCACCACATTCCTCTGCGTAATTGTAAAGGCCTTCTTCCGTACTGTAGTCGTTCCTATGTTTTACATGTATATGGTTCGGAACATCCCCGTGATGTGCCACACGTAAAAACGAATCCTTTTCTTGGTCTATTTCCGCCGTACTCTTAAAATGGACATGGGGCAAGTTGATATATACCAAATAGACTTGTGTATTCCATGGCCCGAACATTTGTAGGGCCCTGTGATAAGCGGGCACTCCCTCTATCTTAAAATCGCAGGCAAAAACTACCTTGTTTACTTTAAAATCTGGAATGCGCTCTTTTATAACAAGAACGGGCACATTGGAAGTCCGTACTACCTTTTCCGTATTGGAACCTATAAAAAACTTTCCCAGACCACCTGTCCCATGTGAACCCATTACAATTAAATCGGCGCTTTGCTCAAGGGCAACCTTGTTCAACTCCTCAAAAATCTTATAGTTCTGCACCATCTCGGTCACCTTGAGACCCTTGAGATAGTCCTTGTCCAAAAACTCGGTAAACCTTTTTTTGGCAAGCATCATATAATACTTGGCTTCCATAAACTCCTGGGCCTCATTCTTGGTAAGGATAGCTTCCGATAATCCTAGCATATGTAACAAAAGGATACTCGCTCCCGAGTCCTTGGCCAAAGTGGCGGCCACCTCCAATGCATAGGAGGAACATTCCGAAAAATCTATAGGTACCAGAATCCTATTCATCTATTTTGAGTATTAAAAATACGGTGCCAAATTGCTAATGTTTCTGAAAAGTGGATTTTCTCTTGCTCAATTGCTTTTCCAATTCCTTAATGGTGGAAGCAGCTGCCTTTTCAAAGTCATCTTCATTGGATTTAGCAAAAATCCTTGGGCCAGGGACGCTCAGCTCCATTTCACAAATCTTTCCTTTTCCAGTAGGGTTTTTCTCTTGTTTAAACTGGACTTGGGCCCTAATGATCCAGTCATATTTTCGGGCAAGTGTATTTAACTTTTTGGAAACCAGTGCTTCCATGGCCTCACTAGTAGGCATTTGGATAAATTGAACATCAATAGTCATTACAAATCAAATTTATAGTTACCCTAAAGCTAGAGCTATGGCCCGGTTTAAATCATGATAAAAATCAGTATTTCAAATCCGGTCTAAATGAACCGTAGCAACCAGACCATATGTGGATATATAAAAAGAGCAATGAACTTCCATGGTATTCTTATAATACACCTTCATTGCATTTGCGCTTTAACAATAGAATCTATTCCCGGGCCAATAGATACATTCGTCAAAAGACCGGGGTACGGCAAGCATCCCGGTCTTTATTACAGTATCGTAAGTGTTCATGGACGCAGGTTGTAATACCGTACATACTTCCATCGCTGAAACGTATATGCTACTTACAAAACCTTGGAACACTCCCGATTCCTGCTTATTCTTTTGATTATCTGTAAATATTCTAGTCTAATGCCCAAAAATAATTTGAAGCAAATACAATTGAAATGACTTTGATCAGGTTATCCGAAAAACAATTAAAAAATCCTCTACGTATTCTTATGGCTTCACTTTTTCTCTTCCGAATACTACTGTGTTGACCCGGACAACATCCATATTTTCCATCCTACCGTAATTTTTTATATCCAGAATGGAAATAATCTGTTCATAAAATAGAATAATGACAAAAGTCATTTATCCCTACTATTTTGGAGTCTATTTTTATGTTTCCCAATGGACGGATAAATCGCTTTTCGGACATTATTAATCGATTCTGTCCCAAAATAAAACATCATGCCAAGACCCAAAACTAAAAAGGAACTCGTAGAATTAGGTAGGGCCAATTACAGGAACCTAATGAATTTTATTAGAGAGCTACCGAGGGAGGAACTGGAAAACGAATTCCCCCCGGGGTACCTAAACCGAAATATTAGGGATGTACTGGCGCATCTTCATCATTGGCACCTGATGATGCTGGAATGGTACAAAGTAGGTATGTCCGGTTTTAAGCCGGATATGCCCAGTAAGGGGTATACTTGGAAAACCGTGCCGGAACTCAACCGGAAAATACAGAATACCTATAGCAATGTTGACCTAAAGGTAGTAAAGGATGCCTTTGAGGAATCCTTCGAGAACCTCCAAGAAATTATTGCCCAGCATACGGAAGAAGAACTCTTTGAAAAAAAGCATTACCCCTGGACGGGCTCCACTTCTTTGGGCGCTTATTTTATTTCAGCCACTTCCAGCCACTACGATTGGGCATTAAAGCTCATTAAAAAATGTAGGAGGCAATTGGCTTAATGCTTAGAGCAAAAAAGAACCGGGCAAGCCAATTTAAAAAATGTCTTGGCCCGGTTCCATCGCTAAGATTCGAACTATTCTAAACTTCGGCAGTTTCCTTATTTCGGTTTTGGGCAATCTTTTCAATCAAGTCCGGTACTTTCTCAAAAGCGGCGGCAAGTCCTTGGGTCTTCCCAGCAGCAAGAAAGGAAATCTCCTCTCCCTTACTTACCAAAAAACCAATAGGTTCAATTCCTACGCCAGCACCGGCACCCGCGCCTTGTCCCTTTCCTGTTTTGGGTTCGGTGCTTTCACCACCACCGGAACCAAACCCCATGCCTACTTTTATGACCGGTACACATTTAAATGCCCCTAATTCAAATTGTTCACCGACAACGGTTTCTGTCTTTGCTTCGGACTTTATAAAGTCCGTAATCTTTCCTAATAATTCTTCAAAATGTAACTCCATAGTTGTATTTTTTAAAGGTTAACAAATGATTTAATAATATTCAATGGCCTGTTTTGAATGTAAAGGACCACATGGTTTCTACCCTGGAAATTGATGGAAAACTGTCCCATATTATGATTCAAGAAAGCAAATACCGGATACCATTTTGCATTCAAAAGACTATCTCCGGTATCCATATCTATGACGAGCCTCTTTATTGTAAAAGTTTTCAGGAGACGCATCACTTTTCCAATCCCAATTCTTTTCCTTTTCTTCTTTCTTACATTATTTTTTGTCTTTCCTTTTTGGGAAAAGCCTATCCTCCTAAGAGGATAGAAACAAAAATTTCCGAAAATGAAATTTAGCCGTATCTGTATAAGTTCTCTTTCATGTCCTTCTAAGTTAGCTTTTATCAAACCTCTCAATTGGAGATAATACTCCTTGGTGATAGTATTGATATACAATTCAATAGGAACAAATAACAAACTGATTATCAATAATAAAAGAAGTGAAAATAGAACAATCACCCACATCATTCCGTTTTTATGCAAAGTAAATGCAGGTAAGAATTCATTACAATGATTAAGATCATTCAAGCAAATTATTTATTGACCTCAGTTGGTTTGAGACCGATTTCAATCGTATTCATACTAGTCATTTGCATTTACCTTTGGATTTCGCCTTAAATGGAATCAAGAAATGTTGGATGAAAAACAGGAGAGAACAATGAACTTCGGTTAATTTCAAAAAATAAATGCATAGGCATATTTGAAAAACCCTACCAAGATTGTATGTGTAACTATAAGGTAAAAATAGATTGGTTTTTAGGAGATGGTGTGGCAATTCAATACCAAGTTCATAGGAATTTGCCAGCAATACATCGTCCCGATTTAAGAAGAGGGGTCGTATTGAAAGGTTGGGGAGCCGAATTCCGAATAATACCCAAAACCGTAAAGCTCCAATATTTCATGGCCTGAAAGTATATACGTCATCCATTTAAAACTATGAATCAAACCACAAGGGAAGTTCCTCCGCTAGGCCTGACCTCAAAAGCTTCCAAATCAATGGCAAAAGTATTTTTGTACGCTTTGGTGGCGGTGGTTATTAATTCATCGACACCCGCTTCATGAACTAAATTAAGGGTACAGCCTCCAAATCCTCCACCGGTTTGTCGAGCTCCGAGAACAGCATCATAGTCTTTGGAGAAGTCGACCAAAAAATCGGATTCCGGACAACTCACCTCGTACAATTTACTTATTCCCTCATGCGCCTCATAAAGTAAATCACCAGCCTCTTTTAACCTACCGGACTTGAGTGCTTCCGTCATGGCGAAAACACGTTTATTTTCATCTATTATAAAGGAACATCGATTAAAAACGGTTTGGCTCATTTCAGCCTTAAAAGACATCAACATATCCAAAGTAACATCGCGCAGCGAGTTTACCTCGGGATACTTTTGCTTAATGATATCCACCCCTTTCTGACATTCCTGCTTTCGTGTGTTGTACTCGCTAGAAGCCAAATTGTGGGAAACTTTGGTGTTGAGAAGTATAATTTTGTACGGACGGATATCAATGGGGACATAGTCGTATTCCAAAGATTTGCAATCCAAAAGGATCACATGTCCTTCCTTGCTCATAACCGATGCGAATTGATCCATAATTCCGCATTGGGTACCTACATAGGTATGTTCTGCGATTTGGGATAATTTTACCATATCCATTTTGGAAAGCCCCAAATTGAACAATTCATTTAATCCAAAGGCCAGCCCACATTCCAAAGCAGCCGAAGAGCTTAGACCAGATCCTGTTGGAAGGTTGCTCTCCACCGTGCAATCAAACCCTTTGACCCCATCTGTAAGCTTTGAAATCTCATTAAGAACACCTAAGATATAATTCTCCCACTCCACCTCGCTTCTTGAAATTTCGTTCAGATTCAACGTAAAACCGGTGTTGTAGGTAAGGCTATACAAATTACATCGGTTGACCGAATCGTTCTTTCGCAACTTAAATGTTATTTGGTTTTCTATTGCGGTCGGGAGTACATAACCCAGATTGTAATCCGTATGTTCTCCGATAAGATTAATTCGTCCTGGCGAATTCACAGTCAATTCGGGAGTGAAATCCGTAGTAAATTCCATAATTCTTCTCTTGATCAGTTTTCTTTTCCCCGTAACATATCTGCCGTAGCAACCGTTCTAAAACCCAGATGCTCCAAAGAAGAATCTAAACTGGTCGCCATTCGAGAGGATATACGATAGCTGGCACAATACGATTCGCTGCACAAGAACGAACCTCCTTTCATCACTTTTTCCCTGGCATAGGGATCTCTTTCGTTGTAAGGGGTATCCGCTCCCTTGGGATTCCTTAGAATTGTCCCCTTGGAACCGACCTCATCATAATAGTTGGTGTTGTACCAATCGCTCGTCCATTCCCAAACATTGCCCGCAATATCATAGAGATTGAAATCATTGGGCGGATAGGATTTAACAAGTGCACGTAGCTCGAAACCATCTATTAACGTATTGTTCACGGGAAATTCTCCCTCCCAGGTATTCGCCATTTGAGAAAGTACAGAAAGATCGTCACCCCAAAAATAAATAGTACTTTCCTTATTGCCCCTAGCAGCCCTTTCCCATTCGGCTTCGGTGGGCAAACGCCTTCCGGCCCACTCACAATAGGCTACGGCATCCTCATAGGCAACTTGTACAACCGGATAGTTATCCATGCCCTTAATGGAACTTCCTGGCCCGTTGGGGTGCTTCCAATTGGCCCCTATGGTCCATTGCCACCATTGGGAAAAATCGTATAGATTGGGCACTGAACTTTTGGCTTTTTTGAAAGTTAGAGATCCAGGTTGCATTATGCTATCATGGGGTTTGGGCGTACCCTCGGGCAATTGTTTTTTCATTTCTTCCCAATCAATTTCCCGCTCGGCTACGGTAACATACCCGGTCTCTTCAACAAATTCTTTAAACTCCCTATTGGTAACTTCGGTAATATCCATAAAGAATCCATCTACTGCTACCTTATGCGCCGGTTTTTCGTGTCCCATGGCCGTTTTATCCTGTGGAACGGCTCCTTTGCTAAAAATACCTCCGGGAATCCAGACCATTCCCTCAGGCGTTTTAATATCCTCAGGTTTTTTAACAAGAATATCCGAGGTATCTGCAAAAACCTCAGATTTTTCGGTTGTTTCGGCGGATGACTTAGCTTCAAGAACCTCTTTCTTCCTTTCTTTACATTGGGCTATAAAAAAAATAAATGGCAGTAAAAAAAGTAGTTTTGGAATCAATTTCATCGTAGATAAAAATTAAGGAGCAACAAAGGTAAAGCTATTTTTCTGTCAGCAATCCATTCTTAACAAGAGGTATCTTAAAATGTTCCAATTCTGGGGATTCCCTTTCTCGTGCAAAGATTTCCGCAGCCTTCTTTAATACCTCTGGATGTGCATCAGCCACATTTTTCGTTTCCGTGGGATCCTCCTTTAAATCATAAAGCTCCAAGGTGGGGGCATCGTTATTGAGCAAGTTACGGCGTACTACCTTCCAATCGCCCATCCTTACTGCGATTTGTCCTCCATAACTGGGAAACTCCCAATATAGGAATTCATGTGGTTCTTGTTCATCTTCGCTCATTAAAGTGGGCAACATGCTTATTCCATCCGTATCTTGAGGTTTTTCATAACCTGCTACCTGGGCCAGGGTAGCTACCATATCATAATGTGCCGAAATGTGATCACTTCTACTGCCAGCCTTTATTTTTCCAGGCCAGACAGCAATCATGGGTACTCTTATTCCGCCTTCATACAAAAATCCCTTTCCTCTTCCATAGGTGCCATCAAAGGGTTTGGCACTATCAAAATGTTCAGGATCGGCACCTCCTGCATAGCTAGGGCCATTGTCCGAAGTGAATACAATAAGTGTATTTTCGTAAATGCCTTCATCTTTCAATTGTTGTACCAGTTTTCCGATATTCTCATCCAAGTAAGAAACCATTGCCGCGTAGGCCGCATGAGGATTTTTATGTGAAAAATAACGATTTGCCCCGCCCGAAAGGTAGGGTTCCTCTTCTCCGAATTTTTCAATATAATAATCTACCCAGCGTTGTGGAGCTTGGAGGGCAACATGTGGAATAGGCGTTGCCCAATACAAAAAGAAAGGTGTTTCCTTATGGCCCTCTACAAACTGGGTAAGTTCTTTGAACATTAAATCGGGTGCATAATCAGTTAGGGTAAAATCTGCATAACTAGTAATGTCACTTGGATCGGCTCCTTCAGGAAAAGGAGTATTTGGGGCAATAGTATCATTGGCCAGATGTACCCGATTTGTATTCTTGTATAAATGCAGGGGGTAATAGGTATGCGCCTGACGTTGACAATTATAGCCATAGAAAAAATCGAATCCCATTGTATTGGGAATGGACGATGTATGGGGGGCACCGAGTCCCCATTTGCCAACCATGCCCGTGGTATAACCGGCTTGTTTTAAGCGATGAGCCAAAGTGATCGTATTTGTAGGCATAGGTCCCTGACCTTCCAAAGTAGAGTCCTTTGCCATGGCTACGTAGTTCCAAACGTCACCCCTTTCTCTCCATTCCGAATTGCTCCGAATATAAGCATGCCCGGCATGTTTTCCGGTCATTAGCATATAACGCGCCGGGGCGCATACAGGCGCACTGGTGTAATGTTGCGTAAACAACATACCTTCTTTGGCCAAGGCGTCGATATTTGGAGTTTCTATTTTCTCTTGGCCATAGGCACCTACTTCCGCATAGCCCAGGTCATCCGCTAGAATATAGATGATGTTGGGTTGCTGGGTTTTAGAAACTTCTCCCCTATCAATCGACTTTTCCTTACAGGCCAAAAAGAGTGTCCCTGCCAAAAGCAGGGACACGAAAATGTTTGTTTTCAATACACTTTTTCGTTTCATATAATTAAATTACCACAGTTTTTCCAGGAGTTGGAATTTCATACCATCCATCTGCATTAGGTTTGACCGGTGCCGGAGAATCCCAGGACAGGTTCTCAGGAACCAAGACCAGATTGGAAGCCATGGCCTCATCCCATTTTACTACTTTTCCAGAATACGTGGCCATTCTTCCCATAATGGCGGTCATGGTACTTTTAGCTCCGTTCTCCGCATCGGAAATCACCCCTCCATTTCGAATGGACTCAAAGAGTTTTACATGCTCTACTTCATACGGGTTTGGATCATCTTTGCCCCTGTGTTCAAAAATAGTACTTCCATCCCATCCTTTGATGGCCGTGTTATCCCCTTCTGTGGAAACGGTTCCTTTGGTACCTTGGAAAAATTCGGAAACCCGGCTCATGGTCTCTGGTTGGTGACGACACTGGCTTGCTATAACAGCTCCGCTGGGATAGGTAAATTCCACAAAATGATGGTCATAGATTTCTCCATGATCTTTCCCGGTACGAACTTGTCTTCCGCCCATTCCTTGGGCAGAAATCGGATATTCCCCTATAAACCAGTTGGCTACATCAATATTATGGATGTGTTGTTCTAAAATATGATCGCCACATAACCAGTTGAAATAGTACCAATTTCGCATCTGATACTCCAATTCCGTTTGTTCCGGTTTTCTTTCCCTCACCCAGACTCCACCACTATTCCAATATACCTGACCGGACACAATTTTACCAATGGCATCCTTTTTTAAATGATCTATTGCTGCCAAATAGTTGTCTTGGTAATGACGCTGTAACCCGACCACCACGTTTAATTTGCTCTCTTTGGCTTTTTTAGCGGCGGCCAAGACCTTGCGAACTCCGGGAACGTCAGTTGCAACCGGTTTTTCCATAAAGACGTGTTTGCCGCTATTTACCGCATATTCAAAGTGTTCTGGACGGAAACCGGGAGGTGTTGCCAAAATTACTACATCGGCCAAATCCATTGCTTTTTTGGCACCATCAAATCCCACAAACTTGTTTTTTTCCTTTACATTCAATTTCTTTTTGTTTTCCCCTAATGCCGTTGCAATGTTCATGAAGCTACTCTGCAAACGATCCTCGAAAGCATCGGCCATGGCTACTAATTCCACATTATCATCGGCATTTAAAGCCTGTACTGCGGCACCCGTTCCTCTACCACCACAACCTACCAAGGCAATTTTGAGTTTCTTATCATTGAGGACATTTACCATAGCATTCATTTGAAGGTTTGGTAACAACATGGCACCTCCAGTAAATAGAGCGCTTTTCTTTACGAAGTCCCTACGTGATTTTTTTTCCTGATCGGTAGAATTTTGATTCTTTCCTGAGTTTTTCATTATATCTAAATTTATTTTGTGTAATTTTTTGGGATAGGCAGTTAAGATAAAACTTTATTGGGAAATCGGCAATGATATGGATACCGCTTAACGCAAAAAGTCCTTTTAGTTAAAAAAGAAAAATACAGTGCTCTTATTTGGCGGTCCACCCACCATCTACGGTAAGCATAGATCCCACCATATAGCTGCCCGCATCACTTGCCAAGAAAAGTGCGGCCCCTTGAATTTCCCGAAGTTCCCCCCAACGTGCTAATGCTGTGGCCCCAACAATAAAGTTTTTGGCCTCTGCAGTTTCTGCAATAGGGATGTTCATTTCCGTTAAAAAGGGTCCGGGACAAATGGCGTTTACCGTAATATTGAACGGAGCCAGTTCCAAACCGAGGGCTCGAGTCATTTGTACTACGGCGCCCTTGCTGGTGGCATAGGGCGTACGATTGGCCAAACCAACCAGACCAAGGGTACTAGCCATATTAATGATACGCCCGCTGCCTTGTTTTTTCATTTGTGGCGTAACCGCCCTGGAAGCATTCCAAGTACCATCAACATTCACTTTCATCACCTGTTCGAACTCATCCGGAGTAAGCTCATCTATAGCCCCGCGAATGTTAATTCCCGCACTGTTGATCAAAATATCCAACCGCCCAAATTCATCAGCAATTGAAGCTACAACCGCCTCTACAGCCGCTAAATCGGTTACGTTGGCAGCATAAGCCTTGGCGCTAACACCATAGTCCTTGGTCAATTGTTCGGCAGCGGTCTCTCCTTCCTCCAAATTACGATTCAATAAACAGATATTGGCCCCGGCAGATGCCAGACCGGCGGCCATGGCATAGCCCAATCCTTTAGAGCCACCCGTAATCAAGGCACATCTTCCAGTGAGATCAAATTGTTTTATTCCAGGTAAAGGTGTTTTACTCATGTATTTCAGTTTTATTTAAATCCTAAATTTTGTTTGGCATATATCAGGCAAGTACGATTATTTTCCACCTCCAAGGCTAATTGTTCGTCCGTTGGCCTATTGGATATTCTGGGCAATTGTCCCTTTGATTTCATTGTCCTTATATTACGCAGATAGAGCGCAAGTTCCGGGGCGGATACTTGGTCAAAGGTGGCCCAATATTTTTCGGTCAGGCACGGAATTTTAAGAGGATCCCGGGTAATCATCTCCAAATTAAAGCGGACATTGGGTCGATGCTTTTTAATGGTCTTTATCATTGCATCGATATCCAAACTACCGGTTCCAAGATTAACCTCGGACAATAAAAACCCATCCTCGTATTCTTCAACCGCCATGTCCTTTAAATGAACTGAAAAAGCATAGGGAGCAAGAGCTTCCACCACCTCCATGGGGTCTTCCAAAAGCGATATATTGTTCCCGGTATCCAGGGTGACCCCTACCCATTCGCTGTCAATCATCTTCATAATAGCCGCCATTTCCTTGATACGCCAGTCTTTGTGGTTCTCCACCGCAAGTTTCACTTTATACTTGTCCATTATGGGCTCTGCCAGTTGTATGGAATTGATGGCGGCCTTCTTAAAGGTTTGGAAGGCTTGCATACTATTAAAACTCTCGTAACGCCTTCCCGATAAACAGGCTGTTCTGAAAACATCAATACCAGTTTCCTTTGCGGTTTTGACCTCATGATCAAAACGATTTATATCATTTTCATCTTTAGGCAGCCTAATCTGGGCCTCTAGAAAAATATCCAGTTTTTCTTTTCGCTTTTTGACTTTTTTGGAGAAATCGGAATCCCAGCCACCAACGCCAACTTGCATCCCCCCGAATCCAAGGGAATTGCAATGTTCTATCATTTCCAAGGCATTGGTAAATGGAGGATATGCCTCACTCTTCATTTTTCGATAACGCCGCATCATATAGGAAGCGTCGGCCACACCAAATCGTGTCTCCGCCACCACTTTCGAAAAGGTGGGTAGTACGGGTAAGCTCATGGCCATGGTACCCGCCAGGGAGCTTTTAACAAATTTTCTTCGCTTCATGTTACATCATGTATTACACCAGTACCATTTTCAATCCCTTGGGGCCTCATCCTGTAAGGAGAGCTTGCCACAGATTTAATGGACGCCAAGCCTAAAGGTAAACGAAAGCAACAAAATGGCAATAAAGTTCCAGAATAAAAAAGTTCCTACAGGTTATTTGGGAAAGGCAATATCCGTGCTCAATTGGGCTGAACAAAAATCTCCTTCAATCCATTTATGGTTAAAGGTCCGAGCCTTCCAGATCTCCTCTTCAGATATAACTTAGGGTTGCCCATCGTCAACTTATAGAATTCCGAGAACCTACCTGGGTAAGGTTTAAATCCATATAGCTAAAAATAACAAAAGATTATCATAATATTAAAAAACGCATCAAAAGGACATCAAGATGACAAATAAATACCCATTCCATTTTGTTAACTGTAGTAAAGATGATACCTTATTCCGAAATTTTTAAAACATCCAAAAGGGAACCTTGAACATAAATTAGGGTTAAAATTGAAACATGGGGAATAAAAACGACAAAAAATTGCGAAGTGAGGATTGGTTTAATCCGGATGATGAGAAATCGGCTTTTATACATCGATCTTGGCTCCGCAATCAGGGATATCCGAACGATTATTTTGAGGGACGTCCTGTTATTGGTATTTGCAATACTTGGTCAGAACTCACACCCTGCAATGGACATCTTCGTGAATTTGCGGAATTCGTAAAAAGGGGGGTACTGGAAGCCGGAGGCGTGCCATTTGAATTCCCTGTGACCAGCTTGGGCGAAATACTCATGCGCCCCACAGCGATGCTTTTTCGGAATTTGGCCAGTATGGATACCGAAGAAAGTATTCGGGCCAATCCACTGGATGGTGTAGTGCTATTGACCGGATGTGACAAGACCACCCCTTCTACCGTTATGGGTGCCTGTAGTGTAGACCTCCCAACCATAGTGGTGCCAGGTGGGCCTATGCTCAACGGTAAGTATAAGGGTGAACGTATTGGTTCGGGCACTTTTGTGTGGCAATTAAAGGATAAGATTAAAAATGAAGGTTTTACCAAAGAGGACCAAATAGAGGCCGAAATCTGTTCTGCACGAAGTGCGGGGCATTGTATGACCATGGGCACCGCATCCACCATGGCATGTATGGTAGAGTCCCTTGGGCTTACCCTTCCCGGCGCCGCGGCAATCCCGGCAGTGGATTCTAGAAAAAAAGTAATGGCCCAACTTTCTGGAAGACGTATTGTGGAAATGGTCAAGGAAGACCTAAAACTATCCAAAATATTGACCAAGGAAGCCTTTGAAAATGCCATAAAAATCAATGCGGCCATAGGGGGATCCACCAATTTCATTATTCACTTATTGGCCATAGCCGGGCGAATTGGGGTAAAACTTGACTTGAAAGAGTTTGACACCTTGGGAAGCAAAATTCCCTTATTGGTTAATTTGATGCCTTCCGGTAAATATCTTATGGAAGATTTCTTTGATGCCGGCGGCCTTCCCGTAGTCATAAAGGAAATGAAAGATCAACTCCATAAAAATGTAATTACCGCAAATGGCAAATCCCTTATTGAAAACAACGTTACCGCGGAATGCTATAACCCAGAGGTCATTGCTACATTGGACAAACCCTTTATGGAAGAGGCTGGTATTGCGGTTTTGTATGGAAATCTGTGTGAGGACGGGGCCGTGATAAAACCATCTGCGGCAACTCCGGAACTGATGACCCATAGGGGCAAGGCCGTGGTCTTTGAGACCATTGAGGACTTCCTATCATCTGTGGACAATCCAGATTTGGATATTGATGAAAACAGTGTTATGGTCCTTAAAGGTGTAGGGCCTGTTGGATATCCGGGAATGGCCGAGGTAGGCAATATGGATATCCCGGAAAAACTCCTAAAAAAAGGAGTTAAGGATATGGTACGCATCTCGGATGGACGGATGAGCGGTACTGCCTTTGGTACGGTAGTACTGCATGTATCTCCGGAATCTTCCATTGGCGGTCTTTTGGCCCTTGTGCAATCAGGTGATTCCATTGTTTTGGATGTGCCCAACCGTAAACTTCATTTGGAGGTGGATGAGGCCGAGATCCAAAAAAGAAAAGCGGCCTGGACCCCACCTAAACCGCCAATGAATCGGGGCTATACCAGTCTATATACCAAAACCGTTCAACAATCCCACTTAGGTGCCGACATGGATTTTTTAGTCGGAAAATCCGGGGACCAAGTAAGTAGGGACGCTCACTAAAACAACCAACCATGATCAATATTATTCTGTTATTGCTAAGTGTTCTAATTATAATTTTGCTGACCGTAAAGTGGAAGGTACATCCATTTCTATCCCTTCTGGCGGCTGCTCTCTTTTTTGCTCTTTTTTCCGGCATGACCTTGGATACCATAGTTAAGTTGGTCAATGATGGTTTTGGAATTACATTGGGAAAAATTGGTATTGTTATCGTTTTGGGGGTCATTATAGGGGCTTTTTTGGAGCATTCGGGAGGTGCCTATAAATTGGCCGAAGTCGTTCTACGTGTTATTGGGAAAAAACGGGTTCACGAAGCTATGGGTATTGTAGGTTTTATTGTCTCCATTCCGGTATTTGCTGATAGTGGGTTCATTATCCTAAATCCATTGAACAAAAGCTTGACCAAGAGGGCCGGGTTATCCATTGTTGGTACGGCCACGGCCTTAATTTTAGGTCTAATGATTACCCATGTCCTTGTTCCTCCTACCCCTGGGCCAATAGCAGCGGCCGGAATCATAGGTGCCGATGTGGGGCTTGTCATGTTGATAGGAATTGTAATTGGACTGTTATCCTTGATCATTGCCGTAATCTACTGTAAAAAGATGGGGGCAAAAAAGTACATTGATCCCAATCCCGATATTACGGAAGAGGTCATCCAAGAACGAATGAAACAGGCGCCAAGCGCCTTTAAATCCTTCTTGCCCATATTGATTCCCATTTTACTCATTGTTGGAAAATCCATATTGGAGTTTAATATGGTAGAAGGGGAAGAAGTATCGGGCCTCATGAAGTTTATCTCTTTTATTGGCTCTCCGATCATAGCATTGATGATCGGTATGCTTTTCGCTTTTCTTTTACCGAAAAAGTGGGACAATGAAATGTTGGCTACAACAGGTTGGGTCGGGAAGGCACTTTCGGATGCCTCAAATATTATTTTGATTACCGGTGCCGGAGGTATTTTTGGCACAATATTGCAGAATAGTGGTATTGCCGATACATTGGCAGATTCCCTTTCAGGTGCCAACCTCGGTATTTGGCTCCCATTTTTATTATGTGCGGCCATCAAAAGTGCCCAAGGTTCATCTACGGTTGCCTTGATAACCACAGCATCTATTGTAGCTCCCTTGTTGGCGACAATGGGCTTTACCACGGAAATCGATAAGGCTTTGGTAGTTTCGGCCATCGGTGCCGGTGCCATGGTAGTTTCGCATGCCAATGATAGCGGATTTTGGATTCTCACCCAATTTTCAGGTATTGATGTTAAAACGGGATATCGGGTGTATACCCTGGGGACATTGGTTGTAGGAACCAGTGCTGCATTTATGGTTTTTCTGGCTAGTTTTCTTTTCTAAACCATAGCCAAAATTAATATGGAAAATGATTGAATAGGTGTACGCTAAAATGTATGGGGATTTATTCTAAAAATATCGTATGGTTTACTATTATCTTGGCTTGTTTGCTATTAAGTTTATCTGGCTGTAAAAAAAACCCCTCCCCACCCCTATCTCCTGAAAGAGCTCTAGATTCTTTCGTTTTGGCCGATGATAGTCTACAAATTCAATTGGTCGCCGCCGAACCTTTGGTACAAGATCCCGTAGCCATTTCGTTTGATGAAGGTGGAAGACTTTGGGTTGTGGAAATGTTAGGCTTTATGTCTGATATTGATGGTACAGGAGAAAAAAATCGTGTAGGTCGTATTTCCGTATTGTTCGATGATGATAAAGATGGTCAAATGGACCGTAGCCAAATCTTTTTGGATAGCCTTGTGCTACCCAGGGCACTAGCAGTCATTCAAGGAGGTGCGCTAGTGGCCGAAAACATTCCCCTTTGGCATGTTCAGGATACTGATGGAGACTTTAGGGCGGATGCCAAAACCTTGATCGATTCTACCTACGGAGGTAGCGGTATGCCGGAACATTCCGCGAACGGGCTTTGGCGAGGAATGGATAACTGGCTCTACAATGCTAAATCCAAATACCGGTATCGAAACATTAGAGGAAAATGGGTCAAGGATGAAACTGAATTCCGCGGACAATGGGGCATTGTCCATGACGATGCTGGCCGATTGTTTTATAACTACAACTGGTCACAGTTGCATGCCGATCTTGTTCCTCCAAATGCTTTGCAGAAGAATAAAAACCATACCCCATCAAGCGGAATTGACCACGGTCTGACTTTGGAGCGCAAGATATTTCCCATTCGCAGCAACACGGCTGTAAATCGGGGATATGTTCCAGGTACACTGGACCAGGAAGGACGCTTATTGGAATTTGCATCAGCTTGTGGCCCACTTATCTACAGAGGGAATATTCTACCAAAGGATTACAAAGGCAATGCCTTTGTTTGTGAACCCACAGCCAACCTTATCAAACGCAATAAAATTACAGAAGAGGGCTTCATGCTAAGCGCTCAAGGTGTTTATAAGAATCGGGAATTTTTGGCATCGACCGATGAGCGATTCCGGCCTATTTCCTTAGCTTCAGGCCCTGATGGAGCCCTATATGTGGTAGACATGTACAAGGGAATCATTCAGCATGGTCCCTATATGACTCCCTATCTCCGAAAAGTAACCTTGGAACGCAAACTGGACAAACCCATCCATATGGGTCGTATCTGGAGAATAACCTCAAAAAAGAAGGTTAGGGAAAAACCAATCGACCTTTCCCTGGCCGATTCCAAAACTTTGGTCAATCTTTTAGGGCACCCTAATGGATGGACGCGTGACATGGCCCAGCGATTATTGATCGAAAAAGGAGAGCCTATTGCCTATGACTTGGAAGAAGTGATCCAAAAAGGAAATCCTTTGGCACAATTGCATGCCTTATGGACATTGGAAGGTTTGGGTTTGGCCCAACCTGAAGTGTTATTACCAGCTTTACGGTCAGAAGACCCAAAGGTGGCACAGACGGCTTTACGATTAATCATCGATAAAGATTCCGACCATGTGGATGTAAAAAAGGAAGTTACCAAATTTATAAAGGAAACCTATAATCAAGCTTCGCCTTTGTTACAGATGCAAATGGTACTGGAGAGTAGTGAAATCGATTCGGAAATTGCGTTCGGTATTGCACAGAAGTTCCTATCACGCTTTGGACAATTGCCTGTTGCTAGGGATGTCGTAATGAGCAGTTTGGAAAATAGGGAAGCCGCACTGTTGAAGATGCTTCTAACCGATTCGGGATGGAAGACCTACAATCAAGCTAGGGAAATATTTATTGAAATGTTGGCCACGGCCATTGCAAATAAAGGCGCTGAGGAAGAGGTCCAAGATATGCTGGGCTTTACCCAAGGTAAAATGCCTAAGGACAAACAATGGATGAAAAACGCAATGATAAATGGGTTGCTTAATTCCAAAGGTTCCAACGATGAAGGAGAGATTGCACTTTTAAGAAAGCCGGCTCTTTTAAAAAATGAAGCATTACCCGAAGAACTTCTTCAAAAATTGACTTGGCCTGGAAAGCCTAAAAGACAACTCGCTGCAAAAAAAGCCGAGCATAAGGTAGACCCCCAACAGTTTGCCTTGGGAAGACAAAAGTATTTAAACCTATGCGCCAATTGTCATGGCACGCAAGGGGAAGGCATTTCCCGTTTTGCCCCTCCCCTTAAAAACTCGGAATGGGTTACCGGGGCAAATTACCGATTGGCCATGATATTGTTACATGGTATGGAAGGCCCGGTTACCGTAAATGGCAAGGAGTACGGCATCCCGGATATTTTGCCCAGCATGCCCTCGTTCTCTACCTTACAAAACGAGGATATAGCCTCTATTTCCACCTATATTCGAAACACTTGGGGCCACTCGCAAAAACCTTTATCCGCTGGAGCTGTAGGTCATATCCGTTTTCGTACCCAAGGGCAGGTAACCCCATGGAAAGCAACTGAGCTGGATACTTTGGTTTTTGATATGGATTTATAAAACGATAACATGAAAGATGCGCTTAGGTATTTCATTTTTGTCTTGGGGTTTGCCTTTATAGCCGCTTGTCAAACTAAAAAAAGTAAGCAGCAAATCACTGAAAACGGCCAAGAGAATAGTTTTGTCATCAAAAAAGGAGACGACGTTATAGAAGTATTCACTTCCGATGGCGATTTAGCTTTGGTGACACAAAATATAAAAGCTGATTTCCGCCCGTTTATCCATCCTATTATAGCACCCGGTTCCACTACTGAGTTGACGCAGTACAGTCCTGGACATCATCCCCACCAAACCGGACTCTATTGGGGTTTCACCCGTGTAAACGGTATCGGAATCGATTCCGCTGGGCTAAAAAAATGGTTCTATGAACGGAACAAACCCGAAGACATCAAGAAAAAAATAGGAAGGGATTATTTTCATTTTCCCGGAGGAGACCATTGGCAAAAAGTATCGGCCCAGGTACTTATTGCCGAGGGGAAGGAAGTAAAATGGAAGACCGTATACCACATGTTGGATGAGGCAGGTATACCCATCTTAAAGGAGTCCCAGACCTGGACCTTTACCGAGAAATCGGATAGCTATCTTATGAGTCTGGAATGGCAAGGAGAAGCGCTTGCGGATATTACCATCAACGAATTTGATTATGGCGGATTGTTTCTAAGAATGCCTTGGAAAGAAGGAATCCAAGGTGAAGTGGAAAATGCCGCTCGGCAACGCAACGAAAAGGCCGAAGGACAAAGGGCCATGTGGGTAGATGCGGGTATGGAAATCGATGGGTTGGACGAATGGGGCCATATTGCCATTTTTGACCACCCGGACAATGAGGGCTTTCCCCAAACTTGGCGTGTGGACTCCCAGTTGGGTATCGGACCGGTACGTGCAAAAATGGGGGATTGGCATATTAAAAAGGGAGAAATTGAAACCATACGACATCAAATAGTGGCCTATACCGGAAAACTGAACGCCATTAAAATGGACGACCTATGGGGAGACTATGTGGGCGATAAAGGGATGTATAATACCGCTTCGCTTTGGGAGCTTGCCAAAAAAGAAGGACGGGATGCGAAATTATTAAGTCCAGAGGAAGCGGTTGAAGCGATGACCCTAAAAGAGGGCTATACGGTGAATGCATTTGCATCCGAGCCTATGATTACCCAACCCATGGCCTTCTGTTGGGATGACAAGGGCCGAATGTGGATTGCCGAGAATCGCGATTATGAATCCCGAGGCCATGGCTTTTCCAATTTCGGGGATAGCCGCATCCTAATTTTGGAGGATACCGATAAGGACGGAATTGCCGATAGCAAAAAGGTCTTTTTGGAAGGTATTCCATTCCCTTCAGCCATTGCCGTTGGTCATAGCGGACTTTTTTTAGGTGCGCCGCCCAATTTGTTATTTGTACCGGACAACGATTCCGATGACAAGGCCGATGAAGAAGACATAAAGGTCTTATTGACCGGATGGGGCATTCGGGATCGGCATGAAACCATCAACAGTTTGCATTGGGGACCAGATGGTTGGCTCTATGGTCTGGAAGGATTTGCTACACCATCGGTGATACGAAAACCAAAAGGCAAAGGTCGCATTTATAGGCATCGTGAGGCCTTCCCTGAAGATTTGCTGGATGCGGATGGTGTGGATATCAATGGGGGCGTTTGGCGCTACCATCCCATAAAGGATCGTTTTGAAGTGGTTTCGCACGGCTTTAGCAATCCTTGGGGCATCGATTATGATTCCAAAGGCCAACTCTTTATTTCCGCATGCGTTATCCCGCACTTGTTCCATATTATTCAGGGTGGCATTTATCATAGACAAGGCGGGCAACATTTTAATCCCTATGTATATGAGGACATAAAGACCATTGTAGATCACCGTCATCGGTCTGCCCACGGTGGTGCTAGAATTTATCAATCCGATGCCTTCCCCAATGATCAACAGGGTCGACTTTTTATGGCCAATATTCATGAGCACGCTGTGCTATCCGATATATTGACCCCGAATGGTTCCGGTTTTACAGCAAGCCATGGTGAGGATTTCATGTTGGCCAACAATGCCCAATGGGTAGGATTCAGCATGGAAGTAGGCCCGGAAGGTGGACTCTACGTCCTGGATTGGCATGATGCGGATATTTGTGGTGGAGAAGTGCTCAATAAGGAAACAGGACGTGTTTTTAGAATTATGCCCGAAAAATCGGCGGCTAAAAATTGGCCAGGGAGATTTGAGGATTTAAATGAAAAAAGCGACTTGAAACTTGTTGAATTACAACGTAGTAAAAGCAATTGGCATGCACAAAGGGCAAGGGTAATCCTTCAGTATAGGGCAAGCAAAAAAGAATTGGAAAAGGAGGCTATTACCCAATTGGAAAATATGCTGAAAAAAGAAAGAAACGAAGATCTTAGGCTACGTGCTTTATGGACGCTCTGGATCACAGGGAATATTACTTCCGATCAACTAATGGAACTCCTTGAAGATGGGCAGCAGTATGTCCGGGCCTGGGCAATTCAATTTCTAACGGAAGACGATTCACCTTCGAAGATAGTGGTAGCAGCCCTTACCCGATTGGCAAAAAATGAAAATTCTCCCGTAGTCCGTAGGTATCTGGCCGGTGCCTTACAAAGAATTGATAAAACCGATCGCTGGGATATAGCCACATCCCTTGTGCAATTTGAAGAAGATATGGACGACCCCAACATTCCGCTGATGTTGTGGTTCGGGATTGAACCTATACTAGCAGATCAACCCGAAATGGCATTAGTATTGGCCAATGGCTGTGCCATTCCATCGCTAGCAGAAAAAATTGCCCGGCGTTTGGTAGATGGGGACCAATTGCAAAAGTTGATTGCCGAAATTGGCAAAAATTCTAATAAAAAAAAGTATTTATTGAGGGGTATGTTGGCGGGTCTGGAAGGCAGATCTGATATAAAGGAACCTTCAAATTGGGCCTCGATCTACAAAACGTTGCAGTCCAATTCCGAACTGACTGCTTTATCAGATCAAATAGCACAGCATTTTGGTAATGCGGAAGCAGCCAAAAAAATGATGGTGGTCATAAACGATACTAGATCTAATCTTGAACAAAAACAAAACGCAATAAAAAACCTCGCCCTGCATCAAAGGGAAGAACTGGAAAAGGAATTACCCAAATTATTGGAGAATCCTAACCTTAGGATGGAGGCCATACGGGCCATTGCCGCCTATGAAAACGAAGACTTGGGCAGGACCTTGTTTCAAAAGTATCATGATCTTTCCTCCGAAGAAAAACAAGAAGCCATCCTGACCCTCGCCTCAAGAGGCACCTACGGCCAGATTCTGGCCAATGCTATCAAAGAGGAGACCATCCCCAGAAAAGATATTCCAGCTTATGTGGCCATGCAAATGCGGAGGGTGGTAGGAAGTGGTTTTGTAGAGATCTGGGGACCTATCGATGATATTTCAGGAGATATCCAAGGGCAGTTTAGTAAGTATCAGCGACTCCTCTCGGATGAGGCCATCGCCAAGGCCGATGCTTCTGAAGGAAAAAGTATCTATCAGCGTACCTGTGCAGCTTGTCACGTTATGTTCGGGGAGGGTGGGGTTATTGGACCCGATCTTACAGGTTCTAACCGTACCAATACAGCCTACCTTTTGAACAACATTCTAAATCCCAGTGGTGAAATTCAGGACGATTATAAACTAGTAGTTATCATTACCCAAGACGGTAGGACGTACAGCGGAAACATTATTGCTGAAAATGATAGGAATATTACCCTAAGGGTGGTAGGTCAAGAGCCCATCTCCATCAACAAATCCAAAATAAGGTCCAGGGATGTCACCGAGAAATCGATGATGCCCGAAGGCTTATTAAATACCCTAAGCGATTCTGATGTTTTGAATCTAATCGCTTATTTAAAAACATTGAATCCATCAACAAATCTATGATTGTTTGTTCGCAGATTTCTTAATTGTATATACCAAAAAATGAAATGATGAAAAATAAACTTTGGTTCAACAACATTAATTCCGTTTTGGTCAGAAGCACTTCTATAGTTTTCCTGTTTTTGACAACGGCTTGTAAGGAAAGTGTAGTTGAAACTAAAGTAACGGAAACTTCTGCCATCCAGCTAGATTATCCCATACAGCCGGTACCATTTACCTCGGTTACGATTAAAGATAATTTTTGGTCGCCCAGATTGGAAACAAATCGAAAAGTGACCATCCCCTATAACTTTCAAAAATGCAAAGAAACGGGAAGGCTCCGAAATTTTGCGATTGCCGGCGGACTTGAAGAGGGTACTTTTGAAGGTATCTTTTTTAATGATTCGGATGTATTTAAGGTAATTGAAGGAGCTAGTTACTCCTTACAGGTTCATAATGACCCACAGCTTGAATCATTCTTGGATAAATTGATAGCAAAAATAGCCGCGGCTCAGGAGAAAGACGGGTATTTATATACCAACCGTACCATAAATCCGGAAAAGGCAGCGGATGGCGCCGGTGAGAAAAGATGGACCAATCTCCAGACCTATCATGAACTTTATAATGTGGGGCATCTGTACGAGGCCGCAGTAGCCCATTTTCAGGCAACCGGAAAAAGATCCTTACTAGAAGTAGCCCTTAAAAATGCCGAGCTCATCGATAATGTTTTTGGCCCCGGTAAAAACATGGGGGTGCCGGGCCATCAGGAAATAGAAATCGGGTTGGTAAAATTATATCGCGTAACCGGTGAAAAAAGATATCTTAACCTTGCCAAGTTTTTCATCGATCAACGTGGAAATGCAGAAGGGCATAACACTACGGAAGGGAAGTATGCTGGAAAATATCAACAGGACCATGTACCACTTGCCGAGCAAGAAGAGGCCGTTGGACATTCCGTACGGGCCGGATATTTTTATGCCGGGGCTACCGACGTGGCGGCATTGACCGGTGAAACGGCCTATGATGAAGCCCTTGACAAAATTTGGAACGATATTGTATACCAAAAGATTTACCTAACAGGCGGAATCGGGGCCGAACCCAAGCACGAAGGCTTTGGACCCGATTATGAACTTCCAAATGCTACGGCCTATACGGAAACTTGCGCCGCTATTGCCCTTATGCTCTGGAACCACCGGATGTTTTTAAAGAGTGGTGACGTAAAGTATATGGATGTTTTTGAAAGAACACTGTACAATGGTTTTCTCGCCGGGGTTTCCCTTGAGGGGAACACCTTCTTTTACCCCAACCCCTTGGAAGTGGATGGCGTTTCAAAATTTAACCAGGGGGTATGTGGCAGATCACCGTGGTTCGACTGTTCCTGTTGCCCTGTAAACGTTGTACGTATTCTACCTTCTCTTCCTGGTTATATGTATGCTGTTAAAGGCAATGAAGTATATGTGAACCTATATATTGGCAACGAGACTGAAATTCCTTTGGGAAATGGAAATTTGCAGCTTTCCCAAACCACAAATTATCCTTGGGAGGGCTCGGTAGAATTGGAGGTTTTAAACAAAAAAGCTATTTCAGCCGTTCTTAAGCTGAGAGTTCCAGGATGGGCCAGGAACCAAGTAATGGATGGAGACCTGTACCGTTATAATGATAATCATACCCCTGACCTTGTAGTGACCATAAATGGCGAACCTTCCAAAACATTGATCAATAATGGTTATATAACATTGGAAAATGATACTTGGGCACCGAACGATAAAATTAATATCTCTTTTGAAATGCCCATTCGAAAGGTGATGAGCCATGAATTGGTGGTCGCCAACAAGGGTAAAATTGCACTGGAACGTGGGCCATTGGTGTATTGTGCCGAAGAAGTTGATAATCCTAAAGGCGTCCTTGACCTCCAGATACCTGAGGAAGGGGAGGAACTCAACTATTCCTTCGATGCGGAACTACTAGGTGGTATTGGCAAAATTAAAGGTCAAACGATTACCGCCGTTCCTTACTATGCTTGGGCACACCGGAAAATTGGGGAAATGTCCGTCTGGTTAAAACAAAAAAGTACGCGATGAAGAAAACAATCAGCTATATAGGTCTGGGTCTGGTACTACTTTTCCAAAGTTGCACATCCCCTACTCCATCAAAAAAGAATGATCTTCCGAACATTGTCCTCATTATGGGAGACGATATGGGCTATTCCGATATTGGATGCTATGGCGGTGAAATCAAAACACCAAGCTTGGATAAACTTGCAGCCAATGGCCTGCGGTTTACCCAATTCTACAATACCGCACGTTGTTGCCCTACACGAGCTTCCCTGCTCACAGGTCTTTATCCTCAACAAGCGGGAGTTGGTCATATGGTTAATGACCGGGGGACGCCAGCTTTCAGAGGGGACTTAAGTCCCAATGCAGTAACCATTGCTGAGGCCTTAAAAAAATCGGGATATTCCACCTATATGTCCGGAAAATGGCATGTAACCCCCTATGTCATAGATAATCCGGACAAACACAATTGGCCCAGACAACGCGGTTTTGATAGGTTCTTTGGAATGATTTCCGGAGCAGGAAGTCTATATGATCCGCGCTCCCTAACAGAGGATAATACGTATGTTGCGCCCCGTGAAGGCTTTTATTGCACCACCGGCTTTACCAATTATGCGGTGGAACGTATTGAGGAACATGATGACAATAATCCTTTTTTTCTGTATTTGTCCTACACGGCGGCACATTGGCCCATGCACGCACCGGAAGAGGCCGTCGAAAAATACAAGGGACGCTACGATGAAGGCTGCGACGAGATGCGAAAAAAACGTTTTGAACGGATGAAAAAAATAGGGTTGACCAAAACGGAATGGGAACTTACTCCCCGTGATTCCCTAATACAGCCTTGGTCCGAAGATATTCCGGACAAGGAATGGGAACTTGCCAATATGGAAACCTACGCCGCAATGATCACGCTAATGGACGAAGGTATTGGAAAAGTAGTGGAAGCTCTTAAGGCCAAAGGGGAACTGGAGAATACTCTAATCATCTACCTGCAGGACAACGGTGCCTGTGCCGAGGAATTGAAATGGGTATCAAAACGTACCGTGGAAAAGGACAGAGTGCCCTTAACCCCTGATGAGTTACAAACCGAAATGGTCCCCTTTTTTACTAGGGACGGCAAGCCCATTGGGATAATGAAAAATGGATGGCCAGGTCCACCGGATGGTTATACCGCCTATGGCCGTAACTGGGCCAATGTTAGCAATACGCCGTTTAGGGAATACAAGCACTGGGTACACGAGGGTGGTATTTCCTCACCTTTAATTGTGCATTGGCCGGAAAAAATTAATCCTGAAACCACAGGAATTGGGGGATTTAGAACCGAGCCCGCACACTTGATCGACATCATGGCCACCTGTGTAGATGTGGGTGGCGATCTTTACCCCACTACTTTTAATGGCAATGAAATACCACCCATGGAAGGTAAAAGTCTAGTTCCTGTATTTGAGGGAAAGCAACTGGAGCGAGATGCCATTTATTGGGAGCATGAAGGTAACCGTGCCATTAGGATGGGTAAATGGAAATTAGTTTCAAAAGCAGACAAAACACATTCATTCGTATGGGATCAAATTGATGATTTGGAGCTGGATTATTGGGAATTGTTCGATATGGAAAATGATCGAACAGAAATGTACAATTTGGCCCCAAAACATCCAGAGTTGGTACAAAAAATGGCCAAAATGTGGTCGGTCTGGGCAAAAAGGACAGGTATTGTCCCAAGGCCATCATAAAACTAATAAAATGATTTGTAAAGAATCAAGTTTCGAAAGCAGACAGGAATAGGTTCTTTATTCCTATATTTAAAACGGAATACATTTTTAATTACTATTTCTTCAAGAAGCAAACCATACTACCCAAAAGCACATTGAGCTTATGCAGATAAACCCCGAACTAAAGACCCAAGACCTTAAGGATAAGATTGAAAGACTCTGGATCCTATCCGGGCAGAAAATAAAAAGTATGGCCTCGCACCTGGAAGGAGTTTCCGGCTCCCCGGTTGTTACTGTAAACGGAACCTATGAACCAAGAAGTTGGACGGATTGGACACAGGGCTTCCAGTATGGTTCCGAACTATTACAATTTGATGCCACGAAAGATGCCCATTTCCTAAATCTTGGTATCGATCATACAAAGGCCCATATGCCACCCCATATCAGCCATTTTGGTGTTCATGATCATGGTTTCAACAACTTAAGTACCTATGGCAACTGGCTTCGTTTGTTAAATGAGGGCAAGGTTGAAGATAATGCGGGAGACAAAGAGTTCTGTACTCTGGCACTTAAACTTTCGGCCTCGGTCCAGGCACAACGTTGGACTTCCCTCCCAGAAGGAGGATTCATCTACTCCTTTAATGGACCGCATTCCCTATTTGTAGATACGATGCGGACTATTCGAATTTTGGTTGTAGGTCATATGTTGGGCCACTATTCTTCCGGTGAGAACGATTCCAAAATAAATTTGCTCAAAAGGGCCTATCAACATGCCTTGGCCTCGGCCAAGTATTCCATTTACTATGGCGAAGGACGTGATACGTATGACATATGGGGAAGAACAGCCCACGAAGTTATCTTCAATACAAATGATGGTAACTTTCGCTCTCCTTCTACCCAACAGGGGTATAGTGGTTTTTCTACTTGGACACGCGGTTTAAGTTGGGCTATGCTAGGTTTCGCGGAACAATTGGAATTTCTGCAAAATCAAGAACACCTACCTGAACTGGACGAGTTGGGCGGAAAAGCATATATAGAGGAAGTTTTTCTAAAGGCTGCAAGGGCCACCTGCGATTTTTATTTGGAAAATAGTGCCACCGATGGAATTCCATATTGGGATACCGGAGCACCGGGATTGTTTCATCTCCCTGATTGGCGAAATAAGAAATCGGACCCTTTTAATGATTACGAACCTATTGACAGCTCGGCGGCGGCCATAGGCGCTCAAGGTCTATTGAGGTTGGGCAACTACTTAAAAATGAGGAACGAAACCGATGCCGATACCTATTGGTCCGCAGGTTTGACCATCGCCGATAATCTTTTTGATGAGCCATACCTCAGTTCAAATGAAGATCATCAAGGATTGATTCTGCATGCCATTTATCATCGCCCAAATGGTTGGGACCATATTCCAAAAGGCAGTGCCATTCCCAACGGCGAGGCCTGTATGTGGGGGGATTATCACGCACGGGAATTGGCGTTATACTTGGGCGAAGTTATCAAAGGTGATTCATATTATACATTCTTTAAAGGTATAACATTATAGTATGGCCAAATCAAGACCAAAGTTTCCACGGATTGCACAATTGAAGACCGCTGAAAGTTTTGCTCAGCATCTCTCCAAAATTGGAGCCGATTTGCCCTTTAATGAAACCTTAAACAATGCGGGGCAATCTGTTATCGGCCAGTCTTTTAAACTCAAATCGGGTAGGGTTATCGGTAATCGATTTTGCATTCTGCCCATGGAAGGATGGGATGGAACGTTAGAAGGTAGGCCTTCGGAAATGACCAAGCGGCGATGGCATAATTTTGCCATTAGCGGAGCCAAACTACTTTGGGGATGTGAGGCTGTCGCCGTAAACCCGGAAGGCAGGGCCAATCCGAATCAATTGTTGATCAATGAAGCCAATTTAGATACGTTCAAACTTCTATACAACAGTTTGATCAAAGCCCATGAGTCAAAATTCGGAACAACATCTGACTTGTATATTGGTCTTCAACTCACCCATTCCGGTAGGTTTGCTATTCCGGATGAGGACAAAAAGCGGAAGCCCAAGATTTTATATAAGCATTCCATTCTGAATAAAAAATTCAATCTTCCAGAGGACTATCCCATATTGACCGACACTGAAATCGATACACTGGTAGAAGATTTTATAAAAGGAGCTAAACTTGCCAAAGAAGCGGGGTTTCATTTCGTAGACATCAAACACTGTCACGGATATTTGGGCCATGAATTTCTAAGTGCCTTTAATCGCGAAGGAAAATATGGAGGCTCCTTGGAGAATCGTATTCGTTTTATAACATCTATAGTGGATGGCATTAAAGCCACTAGCAATATACCCGTTGCGGTTAGGCTCAGTGCCTTTGATTGGATTCCGTTTACAAAGGATGAAAACGACATAGGAGTCCCCGAAAAATCCCCAAATACATACCGTGAAGCATTTGGGGGAACGGATCAAGGCCTTGGAATTGATCTTTCCGAAGTTTTCGAGATGATTGGTTATTTGGAAAAATTAGGCGTCGAAATGGTTTGCATCACAGCCGGAAGTCCGTATTACGTTCCCCATATCCAAAGACCGGCACTTTTCCCACCTTCGGATGGTTATCTCCCCCCAGAAGATCCGCTTCTTGGAGTTGCGCGCCAAATACAGGTTACCCATGAAATAAAAAGAAAATTCCCCAACCTTGCCATTGTGGGATCGGCCTATTCTTATCTTCAGGAATGGCTACCCCATGTAGCCGAGGCTGTTGTGGAAAACCATATGGCGGATTTTGTCGGTTTGGGGAGAATGGTATTGAGTTACCCCGATATGCCCGATGATATTTTAAACGGGAGACCACTAACTCGAGGTAAAATTTGTAGAACTTTTTCCGATTGCACCACGGCACCTCGTATAGGTATGATATCCGGTTGTTTTCCCTTGGATCCTTATTATAAAGCAAAACCGGAAGCTGCCCAGTTGAAAGCATTCAAAAAAAATTCTGGCTTATGACGAAAAATGTGTTGATTACCGGGGGATCGCGCGGGATTGGATTAGGTATTGCCAGAGCGTTGGCAAAAGGCGGTTGCAATTTGGCCATCAATGGAGTTAGGGAAGCAAAGAACATTGCTTTAGCCTTAAAAGAGTTAGAAGGACTAGGCGCCAAAAAGGCAATCTACTGTCAAGGAAACATAGCCGTTCGCAAGGAAAGGGAAAAAATAGTTACAGAAGTATTGGAAGTTTTTGGCCAACTTCATGTATTGGTCAACAATGCCGGTGTAAGTCCTTTAAAAAGACTTGATGTATTGGAGACTACGGAAGAAAGTTATGACCGGGTGATGGACATTAATCTTAAAGGGCCGTTTTTCCTTACCCAAAAAGTGGCCGATCATATGATACAATACAAAGATAAGAACACGGAAAACGTTCCTTGCATCATCAACATATCATCGATCAGTGCTACCACTGCCTCTATTAACCGTGGAGAGTATTGTTTATCCAAAGCCGGTCTTAGTATGATGACCCAATTGTTCGCTACAAAACTAGGTGAATACGGCATCCCTGTATATGAGGTAAGGCCAGGGGTAATTGAAACCGATATGACCGCAAAGGTACTTCAGAAATACCAAGAAATGATTAATAAGGGACTCACACTTCAATCCAGGATAGGGTCTCCGGAAGATGTGGGCCAGGCGGTCTTGGCCTTGGTAGAAGGGAAATTTCCGTACTCCACCGGCCAAGTAATTATGGTCGATGGAGGTTTAACTATGCCCAGATTATGAAAAAAAGACGTGTTGCCCTATTAAAGATTTTGGATGGCCTGGCCCTTCTCACCTTTATTGCCTCATTCAGTCCTTTGGTGACCCCCAAACATGTGGCCGAACCTTTTATATTGGGACTGCCCTATACCTTAGGGGCAGGCCTTTTGGTTAGTTTTCTTTTTGTAATCCTCGCTTATCTGGTATCCATCATAAACAAAGAAGAGAACCATGCTGACTAAGTTTTTAATTGCGGGCGCGATTTATCTGGGTATCTTGGTCTTTTTGGTAAGGCGCACACGTGTTAAGGAAAAAACCACATCAAGCTATCTACTAGGTGGTGGTAATATAGGGTTTGTTATTGGGCTTTTCACAACAGCGGCTACCTTATTCAGCGCTTTTACTGTAATAGGGATGCCGGACTTTTTCCGTACACATGGTATTGGGGCTTGGATTTTTTTGGCCGTTTCGGATACTATGATGGTCTATGCCCTGATCCGGGTAGGAGAAATGCTCAGAAGAAAAGCAAGAAAACTGGATTTTAAAGGAATGTCCGGTTTAATGGTAAATACCTATGGGGCAAAATTTGCAGGTTATGTAGCTTTTGGAGGAGCGGTGATTTTTTTGATTCCCTATATAGCGGTACAAATTAGTGGTATTTCTATATTTCTTAACGCTGCCTTTCCAAATGCGATTCCTGTCTGGGCGTGGAGCTTGATTATTGTAGGTATAATGATATTATATAGCGAAACAGGTGGTCTTAGGGCAATTATGTACAACGACACCTTGCAGGGGATTCTACTTTTTATAACCATATGGATCATTGGTTGGAACTGTGTAAGTCATTTTGGTAACATGACGTCCATGTTCGATAAGGTAGAATCTATCAGCAATGAATTACTTTCCGTTCCCGGTCCAAAGGGACTCTTTACCACTCAATTTTTGATTATTTCGGCCATTGCTATCATTTCACTACCTTTTACACAACCACAGATTTCTACTAGGGTGGTCATCATGAAAAGCAGTTCAGCTCTGCGGAAGATGGCCATTGGTCTGGGCGTTGTAGCCATATTGATTATTCTTCCCACGCTGTTTATGGGAATGTATGGGGCGGTATTGTATCCAGAGGCATCCACCCAGGAATTTATAGGACATGTACTTTTATACGATCAAGCTGAAGGTATAGCTGCATTAGGATTGATAGGGCTGATTGCAGCGGCCATTTCAACTTCTGATTCCCAAATATTCGCACTAGGTTCGGAGCTAAGGTCGTTACTTACTTTAGGGGATAAAAAAGCGATTTTAATAACCCGAGTCTTTATTTTCTTTTTTGGGATATTGGCCCTAATTTTTTCCATCCTCAGTACAGAACATTTGGTTTTGTTAGCACGTACCAGTTTTACGGGAACAGCCATGATGGGCCCTATGATTCTGGTCGGTATACTGAGTTCACGAAAACCATCGCTCCTAATGCCAATTGTAACCGTAATGGCTTTGATTACCTTCATTCTTGCCAAAATAGGAATTATTCCATCCAAAATAGGAGTCTTGGAAGTTGAGTTGTTTCTATTTTCAATACTGTTGATTGCCAGTATTTTGGAAGTTTTCCTTTTGGGTAAAGCCAAGAGTGATACCCCAAAGATTTGAATGCACTGCACATGCATCGGCAAAAAAATAATTACATTTATAGGACAGAGCTCCAATAAGATAAGAATAAAGAATCTGTTGCTCGGACCAGTTTAAAACGGTGATCATGAAAAAAACTATTTATGTCTTATTTGTACTAAGTGTTTTTTTTGCGTGCAAACCAAAGACGGAAAATCAATTCTCCAATAAGGAACCGGTAATTACCATGGACGAAGGAACGTTAAAAAAAATAGACGTCCATACACATTTTAAATATTCCAGGGAATACCTGCCCGAATTCTTTAAAAAATGGAATATGCAGGGTGTACTAGTGGATGTTTACCGAGAGGATTCTAAAGGTATCGTCAGAAGTTGGGACGAGTATTTGACCCATGCCCAAACCTATCCTGAAATGTTTCGTCTCTGTTCCGCTATTATAGGTGTAGGTATAGATGCTCCGGATTATGCACAAAAAACTATCGAACAGTTGAGTCGGGAAATCGATTCGGGGGCCAGAATGGTAAAGGTATGGAAGAACTTTGGTATGGTTACCCAAGATGCCTCAGGTAAATACATTCAAATCGACGACCCTCGTTTACAGCCCATATGGGACTTTTTGAAATCCAAACAAATTCCGGTGATGGCCCATATCGGCGAGCCTGAGCAGGCCTGGAGGGAACTAGATCCCAAAAATCCGCATTATGGATATTATATGGGACACCCGCAATACCATGCCTATAACTTTCCCGAGATACCATCCTACGAGACCATTATAGCCGCGAGGGACAATTGGGTCCAAAAAAATCCAGATTTAAACATCTTATGCGCCCACTTGGGCAGTATGTCCCACAATGTGGATATGGTAGCGGAGCGGCTTGATAAATTTCCAAATATGTACGTAGAGACCGCCGCTAGGTTTGGAGATTTGGCGAGTCAGGATAGCGATAAGGTAAAGGCTTTCTTTACGAAATATCAGGATAGGGTGTTTTTTGGTTCCGACTATGGAAATAGCACACCACAAGATTCCCTGAGAATCACCCAACCTGAAGAAGAACTACGATCACTTGATACCAATTACAGGTTGTTATGGGAATACCTAAGTGGCACGGATTCCTTGGAGATACGTGGACAAAAGACCCGTGGCTTGGGCTTGCCGGTTGATATTCTAAAAAAGGTATACTATCAAAATACAGTAGACTTTTTGAAACTAGATTCATAACAGGGTAATTAAACCCTGTCAATTTAAAACACATTATTCAACGCATTAAACGTACTAATCCATGAAAAGACACTGTTTGGCATTAGATTTAAAGAACGATGAGACCTTGATCGCAAAATATGAGGAATACCATAGGGAGGTTTGGCCAGAGGTATTGGATAGCCTCCAAGATTCCGGCATTGCACATATGGAAATCTATCGGGTCGGGAATCGACTGTTCATGATCATTGAGGTAGAGGATTCCTTCTCCTTTGAGAAAAAAGCCCAAATGGATGCGGATAACACAAAAGTTCAGGATTGGGAGGTACTCATGTGGGAGTACCAACAGGCGCTGCCTATGGCCAAACCCGGTGAAAAATGGTTACCCATGGAGAAGATATTCGACTTCAAGGCTTCCTGAATTTATTCCATAGGGTGTTCCTTTAGCAACTCCTCCGCCAAGTAAAAACCTTCTTTGTCCTTGACGCTTTCCCGAACTTCTTTTACTTTACTTGGAGAAATCGCAGAAGCTTTATTACCGAAACTATTCCTGACATAGGTAAGTACGGCAGCTATTTCATTATCATCCAGCATCCCACCAAAAGGAGTCATGGGAACTTGTCCGGGATAGGTTTTGCCCTTCACTTCTATTGGCCCCATAAGTCCCTTTAAGGTAAGTTTTATAAGACGGTCTTCATTTCCTGTGACCCAGGGTACCCCTGCCAATGGAGGAAATTGGGAAGCGGTAAGGCCATTGCCGTCCGGTTGGTGACAGGTAACACAAAAACCTTCCCGTTCGTAAATTCCTTGGCCTAAAATATAAAGTTCCTTCTCTGTTCCCTTAAGGCTGGTTTTTACGCTACCATCACCAAATTTTTCCGAATACTGGCCGCCCTCTCCTAAATTATATCCGTTAAGGTGGGCAACTGCCGCCTCATAAGGTAATTTCATCCAATCATCCAAAGGTTCATTGCCCGCTGCTTGCAAAATGGGGTTTCCGCTATCGGTGTCCAGCCAAGATGCCGCCACAAGGGCCTCCAACCGTACACGGGAATGACTATCCTGGGCCGCCTTCAATAACAATTCGTCTTGATTATCGATTTGGTGACCAACATAGCGCAATACCTTCACGGCTGCTGCCCTCGCGCGAAAATCGATAGCGTTCAACATTTGTTGTAGAAGCGCATCGTTGACCGTGTTTAATCCCCAACTTACCCATAAGGCTTCCAAAACATGATGTTCATATCTTGGGTCGCTCTTATCCAAACCTTTGACCCAATCCTCCAGTTTTGCCAATACCTCAGTTTTGTCCCTGGCACGCAGTTCCCTTTTGGTCCGATATCTTGTCCTAAATTCGGGTAGTTTTAAATTATCTAAAAGTTCATCAATACTCGCATCCACTATTTTGGCAGGTGTCACCAAAGGTCTGGATGGATAGGTTATCCGGTAAATTCTACCATGTACATGATCTCGTAAGGGGTCTCGTGCATTGTGCTGCATGTGACCTACCAAAACATTATGCCAGTCCACCACGTACAGTGATCCATCCGGAGCAAACTCCATATCAACCGGGCGAAAATTAGTGTCCGAAGAAGTCACCAAGTCCAATCTGTGTCGACTATTATATCCCGCGCTGTTCGGATCATCGACCATGGTATGTTGTTTGGTTCCCAAGAAACCTATAGTATTGTTAATGATTATATCCCCTTGGACCTCATCGGGGAAATGGCGACTGGAAATAAACTCCAGACCGGAGGTGGGCCTTACACGATGTTCTTCTTGTATGAGGTTTTTGGGTAAGGGAGAAGACCTTCCATAACGCGGTTTGATGCTACCTGGCATCATCCAGGTCATATCCGGACCCGAAGTATGGGCAAAGAAATTTTGTCCCCATTCGTCAAAGGCAATACCCCAAGGGTTAGGTATTGGCAATTGCGCCGTCCGTTCCAAATGATGCCGTTGTGGACTATATCGATAAAAGCCTCCGTTTGTACCTCTAACAGGCCCGTATGCCGTTTCCACATTCGTGTGCAGAAACACCCCTTCCCCCATATAAATAGCCCCTGAGGGATCAGCGGCAAATGCCCCGGCTGTATGGTGTGTATCGTGATCATCAAAACCACTTAGGATTATTTCGGTCACATCGGCCTTATCGTCCCCATCGGTATCCTTTAACAAAACGAGGTTGGTCCCCTGGGATACATATACACCCTCTGGGGCAAATTCAAATCCTATGGTCAGGTGAAGACCGTCCGCAAATGTGGTCTGCTTATCGGCTTTACCATCATTATCCGTATCCTCTAAAATAATAAGTTTGTCATTGGGCTTGCTGTCGCCGGGTTTATAGTGCGGATAAGATGGCATAACCCCTACCCATAGTCTTCCCTTATTGTCAAAAGATAACTGAACGGGATTGGCCAAATCAGTAAACTCTCCCTCCGAAGCAAACAACTCTATTTTATAACCCTCTGCAACTTCAATTTTATCCAGCGCATCTTGTCCATACAAATACCCAGCATCCACATCTCCTTGGCCTGGATCATAGTTTGTCTTAACCGGTGGCAGTATTCTAGTTTTGGCATCCGCCGCGGCCAAATCAATTGTTTTACCTTTGGCAGCTTCCCATATGGCACTATCGCGAATCGCAGTCATTTGGCGAATCTTTTCTATTTCAAACGGATAGTTGGCCGGCCCGAAAGGGTCATATCGTCTTCCATAGGCATGTACCCCATTCGGAATTTTAAAGTCATTATGCCAAAACCAGTTTTTATCCATTACCGCACTATGCACCAGGTCCTTATTATCCTCTACCCTTATTTTTTCCTTTCCAAATACCTGGTTCGCCAGAAAATTGGCGAATTTTTGATATCCCAAATCATTTAGTTGAAATCCATCAGCCGTTAAATCCTTACTCTCCTGTTCAAACCATTTTTTACTCGATTCGAAAGCATTGACAAACAACACACTGTCCTCAACCGCCACTTCCTTCATGGCCTGGGTATATAAGGCCAGATTTTTATTTTCATTTTGACCATTCGGTAAGTCCATTTTGGCAGAAAGATCTTCAAAGGCAATTGGGGATACCAAAGCCAATTGGGGTGCGGATTGGCCGTTATACTGTTGTTTCCGAGTATGGTCAATGAAAGCCTTTAACTCCGCCTTGTAGTTTTCCAACCCGTCCGGACCCTGAAAAGACTCACTATAGCCAAAAAAACCAATTACTATGTCAGCTTCCAATTGTGTAAGCCATTCATCCTCAGTTGGGAAGTGTCCAATACTACCCGATTTCTGTGCATACTCATCCTGAAATTTTTCGGCACCGGGAAAGGCCCAGGGAGAATTTCGCGAAGAATGAGGCCGAAAACCAGGAGTATTCCCTGGATCACACATATTTCGAATTAATAAAAGGCTATCTGGGTACCGTAACTGCATTTCTGTTTCGAAATGCCCAAAATTGAGCATTCTTGAACCTAAGTTATTGCCTATCAGCACAATGCGGGAATCTTTTTTTAATTCCAAGGTAGGGCCTTCATTTTTACTACAACTACCCACTACTAGGGCAAGGCTAAACAATACTGCTTTTCCCTTGCTCCAATCTATCCTTCTTCTCATCTAAACGTTACTTTGGTTTATTATTTTCTTATTTGAAAGTTATATGCAATCCTTCTTCTACCGACTTTTCACAGGCTTCAATAATTTGCTGACAGGTAATGGCATCGTCCAAACTGGAAAGTGGCTCTGCGTCTTCCCGTAAAACCTTATTGATAAAATGCGTAGTAGTATTCTTTATGGATTCCGGATAACAGTGATAAGTTTGAGAATGGGCACCATTCCGATCATTGATTACCCAATCGCGATAGCTATAGCGTGTACTACCCTTGGTACCGATTACCTTGATAATACAGGTCCAGGGGTCACCGGCATGGTCGTCATTGGCAAAACTGGCACATAAATGGCTTAGGGTTCCGTTTTGCATTTGAATATTGGCCATTGCCACATTTTCTTGTGGCGCCAGGGTATCATCAACCGTATGTTTTAAGCACGATATGGTCTTTGGCTTTCCTGCCAAATAGAGCATAGTATAGCTATGGTGAGTCAAAATCTGACGAATTACACCAGGATACCTGGCCCTAATCTCATCAGCATGATGAATATTGTACATCATATAAAACTGGGTTACATCTCCCAGCTTACCACTCTGAATCATATCCTTTGCACGCCGAATGCCTGTTTCATAAATATAGTTATGAACGGGCATGCACTTTACCCCGGCTTCGGTTACTGCTTTTTTCATGCGATCCAATTCCTCAATGGTAGAGGCTGCAGGTTTCTCCACCAAAACATGCTTCCCTGCTTTTGCGGCCCTAATAGTATACTCGCAATGGGTCTCCATATTGGTCAATATGAATACCGCGTCAATATCCGCGTCATTTAGCAAATCATCTACAGAAGCATAGATCTTGCAACCATATTGTGCTGCCTTCAACTTTCCTTTTTCAGGGGTGCGATTCCAAAGTCCGACCAATTCCGAGCCTTCCAGGCTATTGATGGCCTCTGCATGCAAATCGGCCACATCACCTGCGCCGAGTAAACCTATTCGTATTGTGTTCATGTGTTTATTGAAAAATCTAAAATATCCTTTTCTGCCATTTTCTTGAACTCTTGTAACGAAGTCCGTACCCCTTCGGCTATAGCCGTACGCGGTAAATCTTTGAACGTACCGTCAATTTTGGTATGATCCAAATCACAAATAAAAAGATTGGGAGGAGCATCATCGATTATGGAAAGTTTTGCAAACTCTCCCATTCCTAATGCATTGGCCTGTTCTTCAACAATTTGTAGAAAAGATTGAATAGGTATGGTTTCTCCTTTAATGTTAAAAGCACCAAAACCGGAATAGGGTTGTAGTGTACAAGCAGCAAAGTGCGCACCGACATCCTCTACAAAATGATAATTTTCGCGCCCTTGATACGGCATCTCAAAGGGCATCAGCTTCCCTAAGACCGACCCCATGGCTATAGCTTTCATAGCATTGGTTGGTGCCGAAGTCTTTCCCTTGTCCCTACCCTTGCCGTAGGTAGTATTAATCCGTAAACATACCGTTGGCACTTTAGTAGTATCATAAAACAAACGGGCCAAATGTTCTCCCGCCAGTTTCCAAATCCCATAGTGATTAGGCGGTGCCAGAGGTACATCCTCGGCAATGGTCTCTTGGGGATACATGGATCGCATGCCATACACTGCCCCGGAACTTGCGAATACAAACCTTTTTAAACTCGGAAGTTTCTCGGCGGCGTCAAAAAGGGCCATCGTACCTCCCGTATTAATTTCCATGCCGCGAATGTGATATTTTGAACAATCCGGACTTTGGTATGCACCCAAATGAATAATATGGGTCGGGTTAAGTTTTTGGAGCACTTCTTCAATGGCTTGGTAATCGGAAACGTCAAGGGTAATAAACTCTAAACGGGAATCCAACTCTTCACCTAACCATAATTTTAAGGGATTGGTATTGTTAGACCGTGTAGCGACGACTATTTTATCGACTTCGGAAGACTGCAATAACTTGTAAATGGTTACCGACCCTATACAACCGGTACCTCCTGTAATAAATATTGTATGCATGTATGTTGAATGCTAGATTATAGATATTAGACGCTAGATGTTATATGCTAGACCGTAGACTGGTTCTCAATTTGAATTGTTAGGTTTCATAAACTACTATGCTGGACAAAACAAAATGGAATGATTCCACAATCTGTCATAATTGTCTTGAATCTCATGTCGCTTCTTTCCTCTCATATCTCTTGTCTCTTGTCTCATTAAAAATCAGTTCATTTTTATTACGGCCTTTACGTTGTTTGCCTTTATTGAATCTTCAAAAGCCTGCGTAATATTCTCAAAATCATAGAAATTGGTATAGTGTTCCGAGGGAAATACTCCGGTGACCATCAACTTTTGGGCAACCATATAATCATCCCTGCAAGACCCCATAGATCCCCTCATATTCAAAGATGTACGCGTAAGGTGGGTGGCGTTGATTTCAACTTCCTTAGGATAGGTGGCAATAACACAGATATCCCCTTCCGGTCGCACAACATCTATGGCTTCGGTAAGTACTTGAGGTACCCCGGAGCATTCAATAAGTAGATCCACCTTCCCATTGGTTCCAAAAGGGATGCCCTTATCATCTACAACACCCTTGGACAATTGGGTGCTCAACGTATTATCCGGGGAGACTTCTATGGTGATAAAACCTCGTTCTTTTGCTTTTTTTAAGCGAATATCCCGATCATGGGCTATTCCGGTAACGGCCACCCTTGCTCCTGCAGCCCTTGCCAATTCGGCCGACATAAGACCGATAATTCCACATCCAGTGACCACCACATCCTGCCCCGGTTTTATGTTGCATTTATTATGAAGGGCATTTACAATAATGGATAGGGGTTCAACCAAGGCACCTTGCTCAGGCGTAAGACCATCAATCAAATGGACGACCCTATCGGACTCCAGCACTACCTGCTGACCAAAGCCTCCATTTCTATGAAAGCCGATAATTTGTTTCTTGGGGCACAAATTCCATTTGCCTACCATACAGGCTGGACAATTTTCGTCTCGGCAACCCAACATGGCCAAGGGGGTAAAAACATCGCCTACTTTTACATCACCGTGTTCCCCAGGCCCCAATTCCAGTACCTCCGCACTAAATTCATGGCCTATTATCCTTGGGCGCTGTACCCAATCAAAATTAGGCTTTCCCAAACTTGCACTATTATCCGAACCACAGATTCCAGTATAGAGGGTCTTGGCCAAAATTTCACCTTCCTTCAATTCGGGAAGCTCCATATCCACTACGGAAGTATTGCTTGTAACGGAAACCCCGGAGTTAGGGTATATTCTCTCCTTTCCATGGAGACAAAAACCTTTTATTGCATTGGTCATTATGAACAAATTCTTTATTAAATTTTTGAAATGGAATATAATTTGGTTTTGGAAATATTTCCAAAACCCCTACCAATTGACACCTGTTTCCTGCCAGCTTTTTGATGTCGCGGAATTCAATACGGCCTCGCAAACCTTTTGCGTTTCCTGGGCCTCTTTAAAGGTTGGGGAACAGGGTGTTCCATCCTCGATACTTTTGAAGAAATCGGCCACTTGGTGTACAAAGCTATGCTCATAACCAATGGACAGACCAGGAACCCACCATTTGTCCATATAGGGTTGGTCACCATCGGTGACATGAATGGATCGCCATCCTCGCTCCACGGATTCATCCCGATGGTCAAAATATTCCAATCGGGACAGGTCGTGCAGATTCCATTTAATTGAGGCGTGTTCTCCATTGATTTCAAAGGTATACAGTGCTTTATGTCCCCTAGCGTAACGTGTAGATTCAAAGAGACCTAAAGAGCCATTGTCAAAATGGCAATGGAAAATGCAGGCATCGTCTATACCTACCTTCTGCACCTCACCGGTACCCGTATGTACCCTTTCCTTGATAAATGTCTCCGTCATGGCCGAAACATCCTTGATGCCTCCATTCAGCCACATGGCCGTATCTATACAATGTGCCAAAAGATCTCCGGTAACTCCTGATCCGGCAGCATCGTTATCCAATCGCCATAATCCCTCACCGCCTTGGGGAAGCTCCGGACTGATGGTCCAATCCTGTAAAAAATTGGCCCTATAATGAAATATCTTTCCAAGCTTTCCAGCATCGATCAATTGTTTGGCCAAGGTTACCGCAGGAATCCTGCGATAGTTATAATACACCGTGTTGGGAACGCCGGCCTTTTCTACAGCATCTACCATGGGTTGCGCTTCGGCCACGGTCCTAGCCAATGGTTTTTCACATAATATCATCTTTCCGGCTTCGGCCGCAGCTATGGCAATCTCCGCATGCATATTGTTCGGGGTACAAATATCAATGGCATCTACATCATCTCGGGCAACCACGGCCCGCCAGTCGGTTTCTATGGATTCATATCCCCATTGGTCGGCAAAGGCCTGCAAACGTTCTTTGTTTCGGGCACATACCACCTTTAGAACCGGTTTGTGTTTCAATTCCGGGAAAAAATCACCCAAACGTTTGTAAGCATTGGTATGGGTCCTGCCCATAAATCCGTATCCTATCAGTCCTATTCTCAATTCTTTTTTGTCCGCCATTTACATTAACTAGTTATTGGGTTATTGATTATTGGTATTTTGGCATTCGTATAGGAGTCAATACTATTGCCTGATTAATTACATTTGCTTTATTCGGCCTCGTGCCATCCGTGAAGCTCGCGCACCTTAATCATAGCACCTAGAACATCATTCCAAGTTTTGGGCTGCATCATAACCTCGTTGGGGAACATACAACCATCCCAGCAAATATGCTTGAATCTTTTGGTAAGGCTACCATCTTCATTTCGTAGCCAATGTCCAGCATCAACCGGAATATCCAATTTTCCATTGGGATCCGCAGCCTGGCAATGCCTCCCGGTCTTGTCATGCGAGCCTGCCCCGAAAACAGTGCCATCGTTCTGGGCCACATGAAAATCTATGGTCCAAGGTCTCAAGGCTGCCGTAAGGGTTTTAAGGCCCCTAGTTAAAGTGGCCCTGTCTTCCCATTGAAAATCTTCGGGAAGAATCCGCTCATCCGGTTTGTTATATCCTAAAAGATACAATAAGGTATGTGCCATATCTGCCTGAAAACCAATGTTAGGTCGATCCACCGCTTCCAGGGTATTGACCATGGATTTCCATCCATGCATCCCGCCCCAGCAGATTTCACCCTCAGCCGCCAGGGATTCCCCATAATCCGCAGCTATATCGCAGGCCTCCCGAAACGTTTGGGCAATCAATTTTGTGTTTCCAACAGGGTCCTGGGCCCAACTTTCTGGATCTATGGAGGAATCTATTCGAATGATACCGTTTGGACGAACCCCTATTTCGCGAAGCTTTTGTCCTATCTTACAGGATTTGTGCACCTGTGTCACGAACTGCTTACGCTCTTCTGAACTGCCCATGGCAGATCCCCCTCCCGTAGGAGTCCACACGGGAGCGACCAGACTTCCGATTTCCAAGTTTTTGGACGTCGCCTTGTCCGCCATTCGTTTGATATCATCATCCGAAGCATCAATGTCCATATGCGGATCGAATAGAAATAAGTCAAAACCATCAAATTTTGTTCCGTCCACTTCCGCATTGGCGGTAAGTTCGATCATGGTATCAATGTCAATTGGGGGTTCGGAATCGGGTCCCTTACCCACTACACCAGGCCAAGAGGCATTGTGCAATTTGGGATAATTGTTCTGTTGCATTTTGTCTTAACTATTTAGGGTATTGTAAATTATCGGTGTGTACGTACACTAAGTGGACTAATTTAGCTAAAATCATGTATTTCATGAAATAAATGTTGTGGCTTTTTTAACAGCAACCTATATTTTGTGATAAACTGGTAAGACAACCATAAAATAATTATGATAATAGCAAAAAAGTAAGTAAACTTATACTTTGAATTTAAATTTTCTAGTATTGATTTTAATCAACCTAAACTAAAAACGTATGGAAAATACCGCTTCCACCTCGATGGTAAATGACAAAAGATTATTTTACGGTAGTTGTTTTGCCTTAATCACTACAGCCTTATCATTTAGTATTCGGGCCGGCATCCTTCCCCAATTAGGAGAAGAACTGAGTTTATCCGCTACACAATTGGGTTTCATCAACCAAATGTGGTTTTTGGGCTTTCCCATATCCATGGTTATCGGCGGACTCATCTATCATAAGGTAGGTGGCAAAGCTATCATGCAATTTGCTTTCTTCGCCCACGCCATAGGCATTATCATGACTATCTATTCAGGTAGTTATACAGGGTTGCTCATATCAACGCTTCTTATAGGGTTGGGTAACGGATGTACCGAAGCGGCCTGTAATCCTATGATAGCGGATGCCTATGAGGGCAACAAAATGAGTAAGATGATGAACCGTTTCCATATGTGGTTCCCCGGAGGAATCGTCATAGGAAGTATCGTTTCCAAAATTATGACGGATATGGGCATGAGCTGGGAATCACAAATTTGGGTCATATTAATTCCGACCTTGATTTATGCCTATCTTTTCTTTGGACAGACCTGGCCTAAGGCGAAAGTTAAGGAAGGTGCTACTCTTATGGGTAATTTAAAAGCTATGGTTTCCCCCTTGTTTCTTTTTATGATCGCCTGTATGTCCCTCACCGCAATTTCAGAGTTCGGGCCCCAACAGTGGGTAGGACTGATTTTGTCCAAAAGTGGGGCATCTCCCATGATTATATTGGCTTTGGTTACGGGAATTATGGCAGTGGCACGATATTTTGGTGGTGAAATGGTACATAAATTCGATCAAACTGGAGTACTTCTGGGCTCTGCCGTTCTAGCTACTATTGGTATTTATCTGTTCAGTACCCAAACAGGAGCTATGGCCTATGTGGCAGCCATCTTTTTTGCCTTGGGCATTGCCTATTTTTGGCCGAATATGGTTGGCTTCGTCGCAGACAAAATTCCAAAAAGTGGTGCCTTGGGCCTATCGATTATAGGTGCCGTAGGCATGTTCTCCTCATCAATTTTCCAGCCTATCATTGGTAGTTGGATCGATGCTGACAAAGCCGAAGCTGCGGCTGCAGGCCTTACAGGAGACGAATTGGAGTTGGTTTCCGGCCAGGCCACTTTGGAGACCATGACCTTGTTCCCCGGTATATTGATCGTACTGTTTACCATACTCTATTTTTGGATGAAGAATCGGAAACCGGAAGCTGTGGCAGCCGCATCCTGATAAAACTGAAATTTTGACCACATGGAATCAAAAACCAGGTCGAAAAAAATATAAGATTATATGCACCCCCTGCCTATTACAGGTGGGGGTTGTTTCTTTTAGGAAATGATTTAGAAAACTGAAATACCGCAATAAATTGATATAAATGAAAATTGGAATGAACCTTTTGCTCTGGACCAATCATGTAACAGAAGAGCATTATCCCATTATTGACGATTTAAAGGAAACAGGGTACGATGGCATTGAACTTTATATGGGTGAAGGTGATGTGACACACTATTCCAAATTGGGAAATCATTTGGCCCAATTGGGCTTGGGTGTAACAACAGTGACCGGATTAGGCCCTGAAGAAAATATCGCCAGTCCCGATGCCAAAATCAGGCAGGCCGGACTCGACCGATTAAAATGGGCCATCGACAATGGCGAGGCCCTGAAATCCGATACTATTTGTGGCCCTTTGCATTCTAGTTTTGCCCATTTTACAAGGCAACCACCTACCCTAGAGGAACGTCAATGGAGTGCCGAGATGCTTCGTAAAGCAGCGGAATATGCCGCACAAGCGGATATTGTGTTGGCCCCGGAGGCTTTGAACCGGTTTGAGTGCTACCTTTACAATACTATGAAAGACCTAAAAACTTTAGTAGAGGCCGTAGACCATCCCAGTCTGGGAGCAATGTATGATACGCACCACAGCAATATTGAGGAAAAAAGTCAGTCCCAGGCACTAATGACCATAGCACCCCATTTAACACATGTGCATATCAGTGAAAACGACCGTGGCACACCGGGCAGCGGGCAAGTACAATGGGACGATGTTTTTACGACCTTGAAGGAAATAAAGTACGACGGATGGTTGACTATCGAGGCCTTTAGCACCATAATTCCGGAATTTGCCAATGCCATCAACGTATGGCGAGATTATTCCCCTATGCAAGAAGTCTATCAAAAGGGATTGGAGTTTATAAAAAAAGGAATGGGGATTTGAAGTGGTAAGTGGTAAGTGGTAAGTGGTAAGTGGTAAGTGGTAAGTGGTAAGTGGTAAGTGGTAAGTGGTAAGTGGTAAGTAAAAACATCAAAATCAACCGGGCAACAAACAACAAAATAAATAACTTGAAAGTCAATCTATAAATATGAAGAAAATATATTCTCTTTTACTCCTTGCCCTATTAATGGCTTGCGGGCAAAAAACAGAAAAGAAAGAGACGGAAAAGACGGTAGAGGCACCTAAGCAGTTTCTAACGTTTGCAGGAAATAGTGCCAATGGCAAACACGTTGTTCTAATTTCAGGGGATGAGGAATATCGGTCTGAGGAGGCACTACCCCAATTGGCCAAAATATTATCCGAACATCACGGGTTTACTTGTACCGTGTTATTTGCCCAACATCCCGATAAACCCGGCGTGGTCAATGCCAATTATCTAAAGAATATTCCCGGATTGAAAGCTTTGGATACCGCAGACGCCATAGTGCTTTTCACCCGTTTTAGGGCACTCCCGGATGAGCAGATGAAACCTATTGATAGTTATCTCAAAGCAGGGAAACCGATTGTCGCCATTCGAACGGCCACCCATGCTTTTAACTTTACCGAGGAGGACTCTACCTCCAGCTATTCCCACTATAGTAATGCTTACAAAGGTGATATGACCGAATGGGCGGATGGTTTTGGTCGTCTGGTCCTGGGTGAAAAGTGGCATACACATCATGGTCACCATAAACACCAGAGTACACGCGGAATTATACCTGAGGAATCCGCCTCTCATCCCATTACCAATGGTATCGAAAATGGCGAAATTTGGGGTTCTACGGATGTGTATGGTGTTAGACTCCCTTTGCCCGGAGATGCGGAGCATGTGGTCTTAGGCCAGGTTGTCAATCGAAAAGGAGAATATGATGAGAACGATGTCTTTTATGGCATGAGGCCTACCGATGATGAAATCGCTACGGTTAATGACAAAGGAATTACGGTTAACGAAACCTTGATGCCGATTGCTTGGACTAAAAGCTATCAAATCCCAAATGGGAAAGTGGGCAAAGCTTTTACTTCCACTATCGGCTCCTCCAGTGACCTAATGAACGAAGGTGTCCGGAGACTTTTGATCAATGGGGTGTTTTGGGCGTTGGACATGTCGGTACCCGAAAAAGCCAATGTAAATCTGGTTGGTGCGTATGATCCCTCCGCCTATGGGTTTCAAACAGATGAGTACTGGTTGGAAAAACAATTGAAAATCGAAGATTTGGAATAAAAACATTAAAACACCATCAAAATCATTCTTGTTCTTGAATGTATTCGAGGATTTCCCCGGGTTGACATTCCAAAACTTCACAGATGGCCTGAAGGGTACTGAAGCGAATAGCCTTTGCCTTTCCCTTCTTTAAAATGGAAAGATTGGATATGGTAATCCCTACTTTTTCCGAAAGCTCGGTAAGAGACATTTTTCGTTTGGCCAACATCACATCAAGATTCACAACAATGGGCATGCTCTTTTCTTAAATAGTTAAATCATTTTCTGCCTTTAATTGTGCTCCGATACGGAATGCCTCCGCAATGACTAAAAGGAAAAGGGATATAAATAAAGAGTTTAGGGTAACCCAAGAAAACAGGTTGAAACTTGTAAATACCATGCCAGAAAATTCCAATCTATCACTGAAATAGGATGCAGAAATTACCGTTCCCAATCGGTCTAGAATAAAAAACACAATCCCTAACAACCCAATATACCTCAATCGAATAGCGTTTTCCACAATGAAAAATTTTCCTATTCGCACTGAATCCAGGATACGAATTGTCAACCGCAAAGAAAGAAGAAAAAGAACTTTGATCAAAAGGGCTATAAAGCTGTATATGGCCAAAAACCCTCTAGGAACTTCATCTGACATAATTGCCCCGGTTGCACCTCGCATATAAAACTTTGCGGCCGAACCATCATTAAGTGTTTTTAGAGAACCCTCATCGGCAAAGGAAAACATCACGGGAAAATCCATATGACGTGTTGGACCACCGGTAATAAAAATGAAAATGCTGTAAATCAGCCAGATAATTACTCCGTGTGCAAAAAGAAAAAAACCAATTCTAAGCACCCATAATAAAAACTGAATAAGAGCACCGCCATAAACCCTATTTTTCACTACCATAACAACGAATTTAATTATAAAAAAACAAAAAATTATTGAAAAACAATAAATAATTACTGTTTTTTAATAAAAAATGGCAATTAGCGGGAAGCTTTAGGATTGATGAAAACTTAAAGGGCAGCAATTGCTTACCTATCCATAATGAAATCCTTTTCTATATTATCCGGCTCAAATCAACGGATATAGCTCCGGATATTCTGAAAATCTTTTTCGAAGTGCTCTTATGGTATCCACGAATTGTTTGCAGGCTACCAAGGGGTCTCCCCCTATACGCCATCCTTGCGTGGAAATGGGACCGGTATAACCAAATTCATAAATTTTGGCAAGCATCCAGGCCATATCTATCTGACCTTCGTTAAAACGAACTGCCTGAAAATTGGCCGGTGAAAAAATCCCATTGGTGAGGACCACATAATTTAAGCGCTTCATATAGTCATTTTTTAGGACTTCATCCAATTCATCCGAAGCCGTATTGGCATACCAATGATGGGAGCAAAAAGCAGGGCCTATGGTGTTCGCCTTGGCGCCTTTCAATATCCTAAAGGCGGACTGGGGCGTGTCGCATATCCAATGGGTATGCGGATATAGTGCACCAACTATCCCGTACTCCTTACAGGCTTTATCGAAAGCAGCGATTATTTTATAGGCACGCTCCCAATGTCTGTCCTCGGCCCTGGCCGAACCACTTTCTGCAATAGTATCACCAATCAATTCCCCACGGCCACTCAAGGACAAGGAATAATAGGGCTTGATGGGCAGTTGGGACAAAGCCTTTACGTTATTTACAATTTTGGCGATTTCCTCATCAATTTCGGGAGCTTTCCCATCTATCACGGCCTGCGTGGTACCATGGAAACCCATAACTTTAAAACGTGTCTCAAAAAAAAGATCTGTAACTTCTTTCCAAGTATTGGAATCCGTATTTAGACCAACAAATTCAAATCCATCAAAACCGGCATGGTCGGCGGCTGCTAATTTTGCTTTCCAGGAATAGGATCTTCGGTTTCCCGCATGAAAATTGTCAAAGAGCACCAAAGGATTTTCGGGTAAATCCTTAATTCCCTTTGCTTCAAGAAATTCCTGGGCTTTTCTATTGGACGCCCTTATGTGCATAGGTACGCCCATGGCCATCCCCGCCGCGGTTCCGGCCATACGTTTTACAAACGTTCTTCTATCGCTCATGGTTCTCTATTTTAACTGACTTAGATATGTAATTAAATCATTGAATTCCAATGGTGTCATAGTCCTTTCCAGCCCCTCGGGCATCAAGGAACTTTCCATTACCCCATAAGATTCTGGGTTTTTGTATGTATCGTATTCCCCATCTGTATTCATCAACTCGGCATAGTTAAGGTGTACATCGATTTGTCTACCCGTATGCCTTGTCCCTTCCGCATCCACTAGATACCACCCCTGCCATTCCGGGGAAATCTCCAATGAGGGTTCCAAAACCGCCGATACCAATTGCGCGATGGATTTACTACCTCCAATGTTGGACAATTCGGGTCCAAAAGATCCTCCCCAACCGCTTATTTTATGACAAGTGGTACATAGACCTATCCTGTTTTCAAAAACCAATCGCCCGGTTTCGAAATTCCCATTGCCCTTTACCGATGCATAATCAGCTTCATTAAATGGCGTGGTAACACCTTTAACACAATTACTCCAAATGGAAAAAGCAGTTTCGGATATTTGGTTTTTCGAATTTTCTATCCATCCCTGGATTTCAGCCCGTGTTGCATCATCTAGTCGGGTCGTACAGAGATACTTTAGGGCAGCATATTGTAGAATTTGATTGTTTTCATTAAGTAGAGCCAGTACCTTCTTAGCATGTTTTTGGGGACTATAACTCAGTTCCTGCACGGCCATTGACCGTGCAATTGTTGTAAAATCGGTATTGAAAGCTATATTCTGGAGCGCATCGTTAAAATCAGTTCCGGGAATCTTTTTAGTGGCATGGAGTAAGGCAATTTGAAGGTCTTCATCCTTTGCATTCCCAAGAAGTTCGGCTATAAGTGTCCTGTTCGACTTAAAATCTGGCAAGTAGGGTAAAGCCATAGCTTTCACCTTATCGCTTATTGCTGGGTTTCTTAAAAGATCCTCGATAAACGATTTGGGTAATTCCCTCGGTATTTTGGAACTTCTTCCTGATCTTTTCCCGATCTCATTTATGAAATTAGGCTGCAAATGCCTAACAGTGGCCAAAAGAGTCTCAAAAAGTTGCGGCCGTATTTGGTTTTCCCTCAATACACTTAACAAATAAGGCTCCATTTCTGTGATGCCTTTTTTGGCAATATACATTAAGGTCATCCTTTGAACATCCTGATTTTCATCTTTCAATAAAGAAAGTATGGTCGCTTTATCCAAGGTTTCCTTTACCTTAAAAAGGGTCAATAGACCTTGTAAACGTAGATGGGAGTCATTATTTTTTATTAGGGAGAGCAACTTTTTAAGCCCTGCAATTTTTGCCAAGGAATGCCGGGTCATGGCCAATTCAAAAGGGTCTTTTTGTTTGAGGGCCTCAATAAGCTGGTCTACGCTCCTAGCGTCCTTTTTAAATCTATTGATTTTAGACTTTGCATTAGGTTGCTTTGCCGTAACCGATTTGGACCTAACTCGCCATAACCGCCCACTTCCATGATTGGGGTATTCCCTTAAAACCCAATCCGTAATATATAGGTCTCCAACACTATTTGAGGCCAATGCAACGGGATGAAAAGAGGGGTCCCCTTGAATTAAAACTTCCGGGCTACCTTTTATGGAAGAGCCGTTCTGTTCCAAAGGGACGCGAACCAAGTTGTTCTCCTCCCAAATATTCACCAACATTTGAGAAGCATATGGGTCTCCAAAATTGGTAAAGCTCCCATCGATCATGGCGCAGGGTGCTTCTCCCAAAGGAGCAGAAAAGGGTAATGTTCCCGGTAATTCGCCGTTCCATGCTGAAAAAGGATGGATACCACTTCCACCATATACCGATTTGTATCCGTAATCTCCACCGGGCACAATTTCAATCAATCGATTTGGGCCTCGGCTGTCCGGATCATTGTCCGTAACAAAGAGTCGACCTTCGCTATTGAACTTTAAATCGAACGGGTTCCAGAAACCGGTAGCTATTTCCTCCAATTGGCTACCATCCACTTTACATCTAAAGACATTACCCCCATCACCATACCCCTCAATTTGTGACCCATCGGTTCCCTGAATAGTCCAAGGGTTTCCCCCTACATTTCCCCTGGAGACATAAAGCCGATCATCTTCACCTAAGGCAAGTCCCAAAATTCCCGCATGGTCATAAACATTTTTGGGCTCTACCATGGTAACTATTGCCCTCTTCATATCACTCACACCATTTTTATCATGGTCAAGATATTGATAAACAACATCCTTGGTGGTCAAAAACAAACCATACTCCAAATCGTAATGCAGATTCATCCCATCTTCTATACTATCCGCGAAAATCATCCATTTCTCCGGGATACCGTCACCATTTTCGTCCACGGATTTTTTAATCAAATCAAACTTTGGTCCTTGATAGTTGTCCGGGGGCGTATGGGTGTGGGATTCCAAAACATAAATGGCGTCTCTTTCATCAATGGCCATCCCTATGGGCGTCTTAATACTTGGATGTTCTGCAATCAATCGCAACGAAAGATCAGGGTCATTGAGAATGATGTTGTTATGGGACGAAGGCTCTTCCGTGCAGGAAACGAAGAATACCGTAATGCAAATTGCACTCCAATTGAAACTATACTTTAATGAAGACATCATAGGAACAAAACTCCTGAGAATTAGTTTTTTAGTCTAGAGACTCTTTTGAAACGGTCTCTTATTCTATGCATGTTTAAAGTACAGGTTTCGAAATTGCCATCAAAACCTTTTTCTATCATAAGCCAACCATTTTTTTACATGGGAATCTATTCCATGGGAGGTATAATTATGCATCCAAACACTACCGAACCGGAGAAATTTCTTTTTTACTACACGAAGCTATTCATTCCAATCCAAGAGATAATTTAAGTCTAAAGTGGTTCTCTTTCCATATTCAAGGCATGTATTGTATTTTGAATGGTTCCCTTTATAGGGTCACTGTTTTGGGAAGTCAGATTGTAGTTAATCGTCATAACGTCCACGGGTTGTATATCCTTACTAAAGAGTTTCACTCCTTTCCCATTGGTGAGTAATTCCACTTTGGAGATGTCCCAGGTCTGTTCATCATAACGATCGGAACCGTATTTACTACTTCTAATGAGGTTCCAAGTCCTTATTTCAAAATTTCCAATATCCTTGGCTTTGTTTTGATCCAGAGGTAGTTCAAAAACCAACTGAACTGATGAAGTTGTTACTTTAAGGTCTATGGGAAGCGTTAGCGGTTTACCTATATAACGAACCCGGTACAGTCCTCCACCCCGTAACATTTGGTTGGTACCCCAAGCGGACATGCCACAGGCATACAAGTGTCCATCACCGGGGTTAAACCTTCCCCGCATAACACCCGTTAAAAATTTGACCCCGGGCAAATCAATGACACCACCTTGCATCTGGTCTTTCACTTTCTCATGAAGTACCAATTGGATTTTGCCATAACCATAAGAGAAACTCAAAAGTTTTCCATTTAGGGGGCCCCATTTTTTACTGTCTACCCACAGGAGTTCAGAGGGAGACCGGTCAAATTGCATGTCCACCCAGACCATGGGTTGTTCCATCGCCACCCTAGTGGTATCCTTGGGCGGGCCATACCCCCACATATTACCGTAGAATTTACCTTTTCCATCGACCCAATTAATACGATTCATAGGGTTCCAAAATCCTTGTTGATCGGTAACCAAAAAGCTGCCATCCGGATTAATACATACGCCATTGGCCGCCCTAAAACCAGTAGCAATGATATCAGTTTGGGAGCCATCCTTACTGACTTTTAGTAAAGTACCGTGCTGGGGTACCAAAGCTTCCCTTGCATGACGCCCACTCTTGGCATAATACAAATTCCCCTGAGCATCTGCCTGAAGCCCCATGGCGAACTCGTGGAAATGATCGGTTACCTGATGATCATGATTAAAGCTTTCATAGAAATCGGTTTCATTATCGCCATTAAAATCATGTAATAAGACCAACTGATCCCGACAAATTACATAGATATTATCATTTAGTACTTTGATACCCAGCGGCTGAAAAAGACCGGATCCAATCCTTTGCCATGTGAGTTGTCCTGTAGTATCGGTAAGTCCACTAATCAACCAAACATCGCCATCCGTGGAACAAACCACGGCCTTGTTGGCATCTCCCATAAAGTCGATACCGCTCAACTTCATCCTACAGGCCCATTGGTTATCAAATGGAGGGGTCAATTGATCTACCGAAAAAAGGCCATCTTCATTTCCCGAGGTAATTGTAGTTTTTATCTTCTCGGGATAATGTGCGGGACCACCTGAAGTATATTGCGCCAATGATTCGGGTGGGCTTGAAGCGGCCGAAGCGCTCAAATTCTTTACGGATGAATCTGCAATAAATAACTTGAGGTTCACTGACGTTCTATGTTGAACCTTAAGTATTATGTACCCCTCTTCCTCTTGGAGCACAGCACCTTCACCTACAAGAGCTACTTCATTAGCTACCGGTGCCACTTTCATTTTTAATTCACCGGTGGATGGACCAATATTCAATGTCCGGGTGAAAATGGTGTTCCCTGCTAGGTCTTCCAAACCCAATTCTTCCAAAATTTGGGCATTTCCCACGGTGTAGGAAACAATGGTATGATTTCCATAATGATACAAACCCTTGTAATCAGCCCAACTTTTGGGCAATGGGCCAAAAGCTCTACCATCCCGAGCCCGAAATCTCGGATCTTCAAAAGAGCCTGTTAGAGGATTGGCCCATCCGGGACCTACCGGGGTTTCAAAATGAAGTTTACCGATTGTCCTAGGATACGTCTCATGTTTGTCATTGAGAAGAATACCGTCCCAGTCTATAAATCCCTCTCCGGTCCATCCCCCGGCAACACGCATTATATCATGATCAAATATCATCCAGGCCTTTCCTTTGGACACTCCCCCATCTCCTTTGTCCAAACGGATGGCAATACCTTTATACGCAAAATTGTTCTTGCTATAATCCTCATCAGGATATGGGGCGGGCCCTGGGGAATGATATCGTTCCGGTCCGGTTTCCTCATCCACCAACTCATAGGTGTTGATTAAAAAATTTCCATAATCCATGTCAGACCAGGGTTGGTAGGGTTTGGCTTCAGGACCTTGTGAAGTTCCTTTGGGCAGACCAGCCAAATAACCTGGAGAATTGGCAATATAGTTTTCCTCTTTGTTTTCCTTGATGTATTTATGGCGTATATAGGAGATGACATCATATTTTTCCCGTGGGGTCAGCGTTGGTTGTGGTGGCATGGAACCATAACCGCGGCTTATGGTCTGGTACATGGAGAAAGCATCGCTACCGGCTTTAAACGGTTGCTCCCAAAACTTGGTGGACAACGGAATTGAACCTTCTACCTCATCTGTTCCGTGGCAGTTGATACAATTAGCGGAATATATCCGTTCCCCCCTTTTGTATCCTTCGCGATCCGCACTGGAAATGATACCGGAATGGTCAATATTGTTCTCGGATTCGGACAGATCTGACTCGGAAAGTACATATACAATAGTAGAGCGATCTACCTGAAAGGGTTCATTAGATAACTTCGTGGCCCTAAACGGGGATACCTCATCATTAATCCTAAGTTCCCCAGAAAACGTATTTTCTTTAAATGTACCCTCCAACTTGGCCGCATTTCCAAAAAGTTCGAAGTTTCCCGACATCCGGTCCGCGGTAATGGAAACATTTTCAAGTATAAATGTCCCCCAATCCAAAGAAACCATTAAGGCTTGATCATCTCCGCCCGATTTTACCAATTTAAGAATTCCTTGGGGGCTTTCATCGCCAAGATCTATTTCATAACTCCAAGATTCTTCGAGAACCTCCGATCCGCAACCGGTTAAATTGAGTAAAATTGAAAAAATCGATATCCAAAAGACATATTGGGGAAAGTTACTTTTTCGTGAATACCATTTTTCCCTTGTTTTGGTTTGGAGTTTCATATTTGTATTTTGTTGAATCGGTTCGTGAAAACGAGACTCTTTTTGAATCCTCATAAAGCCTATTCCCTAAAAATAAAAAAATAATGGACTTCCAATGGCAAAGACCGCATCAATGCTAATTGCAAATATGATTTTCCAATTGGTGAAAGACTTCGGTAGGTGGTATTTGCTCCTTTAAGTTTGCTGAGCTATTGTTTGTGATGAAAATAGGGTAATCGTCCATGTGCTCTGGAATCCTGCCATGAGACCCCTTTATTAAACTGGCATCCAAGGGAATGATATCCATCACAGTTCGGAAGCCCAGTTTCTTTTTGATAAGTTTGCCGATGACCTTTGCCATGACCCATTTGTCCCTGGGATCCGTATGCATTTCCACAGGGTCGTATCCCGGTTTTTTATGAATATCCACCATACGGGCAAAATCAGGGGCTTTGGCATCATCCATCCAAAAATAATAGGTAAACCAGGAATCCTTGTCCGCAATAACTACCAGATCACCGCAGCGGTCATGATTTAAATTAGTCTCCTTTATTTCCTCTCCCGATAGTACTTTTTCTACCCCCTCTAATTTTTCCAATGTTTCCCGTACTTTGGATTTGATGGAGTCATCGTTTAGATATACGTGTGCTATCTGATGATCCGCTACGGCAAAGGCCTTGCTAGCGCCGGCGTCCAAAAGCTCTAATCCCCTCTCCGTGCGAATGTTTACGTAGCCCGCTTTTCGAAGTATCCTATTTAAGTGCACTGGGCGGTTCACATTGGTAATTCCATATTCCGAAAGCAGGATAATATGTGCTTCTTGTTTCCGATAATGTTCTGCCAATTGCTTTACCACACTATCAATCTCTTGCAAATCCTTGGATATGATGTTGAAGTCAAGGCCATAACGTTGCAGGTTATAATCCAGATGGGGAAGGTAGATCAATGTAAGTGTTGGACTATAAATTTCATCCGTTCGCAGGGTTGCATCTGCTATCCATTGGCTGGACTTTATGGAAGTTTTCGGGCCCCAAAAATGGAACAGCGGAAAAGTTCCCAATTCCTCTTGTAGGGTATCCCTTAAGGTTGAAGGGTGGGAATAGATATCGGGTATCTTTCTTCCATCTGCCAAATAATTGGGCCGTGGCGTTACATTATAATCGGTATTGGCATACATATTATACCACCAAAATAAATTGGCGCAGGTAAAATTAGAATCTTGTTTTTTTAATTTGTCCCAGATTTTTTCACTTTGAACCAACTTATTGGATTGCCTCCAAAATTTCACCTCACATTCGTCCTTAAAATACCATCCGTTGCCCACGATACCATGCTCCGAAGGGTATTTCCCGGTGAGGTAGGTTGATTGTGCCGAACAGGTAACTGCGGGAAGCACGGGTTGGATAACCGTTGATTTTCCTTTTTCCAAAAAGGATTTTATAAAGGGCGTATGCTCACCAATGAGTCTTTTAGTCAATCCTACTACATTAATGACCACCGTTTTTCGCATGGGATTACAATCTATCCTTTAACCAATTGATCTCCCGTATAATCGATTCCGACAACTCGCGTTTTAACGCTTTTGGAAGTACGTCCCAAGTGTAGGTCTCGATTTCTAAATGCTCGGAAACCGAATGTTTTTTCAGATAGTCGATTACTTTCAAAATATGGTCCTGAGTGGAATACAAGGTATCAAAACGCTCCAAAAAAATTGGAACGTGAAAGTGGGCCCTTAACTCGGTAAAATCATTTTTTTGCTCTAAAACGATAGGCAAGTCGTTATAAGTCTTCACCTTGCCATCCTTTTTTTCAGTAACTTGATGCAAATAGGTGGGTTCATCAAAATGGGCAAGGGACTCCCAAATGGCATCTTGATTCTCTTCGTCAAAAAGTATTTTTAGGGCAGCGCTAACTTGAATCTTTCCAACTTGGATCCCAGCTTCAGCAAACTTTTGAAACGTATATTCCGGTTCTTCGTAAGCCAGGGAAAAATGACAAATGTCGTAACAGACCGTGATGTGTCTTTTGATCAATTTTTCCGCTTCTTCAGCGGCAATCCCAGCCTTATCCCGTAGTATCGGAACAGCTATCGGCAGTAAATATTCTTCAAAAAAATGAACCACCTCCTCACTATTCTCGAGAAGACCGTCCGGTTCGGGCTCAATGTCCAGATGTAAGTATTTGCCTGTAGTGGATTCCAAATCCCAAAGTTGTAAAACGATTTCAGCTAGGTGTTCGGCACCTGTTTCAAAGGCCTTTTTCTTTAGTTCTTCGCTAGCGTGCCAGTATTTATAACTGATGGGCGAGGTAGAAATCCCACCGGACATTCCCATGGGAAGTAATTCCACCAACTGCTCAAAAAGGCGTTTGGTATACGTTACCCTTTCCCGCGTTGTCCAATCCGGAGTATGCACCTCTTCCTTTACACGTTCATCATGGAAATTCCCATAGGGAAACCCATTCATAGTGAATACATAAAGGTCGTTTTGTGTCAACCATTCCTTGAATTCCAATACATGCTCCCCTTCATCAAGTTCTTCACTGGCCTTGTTGGACAAACGCAAACCTAATCCAAAAGGCCGATCGGGAGATACCTTTGCCTTAATACCGGGAACATATTCCTTTAGACTAGTAAACGTACTTTCCCAATTTGATCCTGGATGAATATTTGTGCAATAGGTAAGTTGAGTAGTGGTGTTTATATGCATTTTAGCTAGTCTATTTTTATTTTACAACCATCGTTTAGAACTTTAATCGCATGTTGCATAAGATTTAAATCGATTTTATTCACATCGTGCTTTTTGCCAATTTCAGAAATCAAGGTAATACATAGCTCCCCTCCCAAATGCTCCCGAAACTCCTCGATTCCTAGCAAAAGTTCCTTTATTTCTTTTTCGGTTTCTACGGAAATGTGTAAATCGAGCCCGATTTTTTGCATCACCTCTAAAATACACTTTTGGGTAGCTTCGGAAATAAGGCCTGTTAGCTGCGAATATGTAATGTCCAGGGCGATGCCCTTTGCCACGGCTTCCCCATGTCTAAGTGTATACCGGGACATCTGCTCCAGTTTATGGGCGGCCCAGTGGCCAAAATCCAATGGTCTGGAAGAACCACTTTCAAAGGGGTCGCCCCCTTGGGCTATATGATGCATGTGCATTTCGGCACATTTATAAATCACGTATTCCATAGTGGCCATATCCCTGTTCCTCAATTCTTGAGCATGATCTTTAAGGTAATCAAAGAACTTTTTATCTTTGATCAAGGCAACTTTTAAGGCTTCGGCTATCCCTGCTATCCAATCCCTTTGCTCCAAGGTTTTTAGAAAATCCGTATCATTGATTATGGCATAAGGCGGAGCGAAAGTGCCCAGAAAATTCTTCTTGTCAAAGCTATTTATGCTGTTCTTTACCCCAACGGCGGAATCGTTCTGGGAGAGTACGGTGGTAGGAACGCGAATTAGTTTCACTCCCCGATGTGCAATCGCGGCCGCATAACCCACCATATCTATTATGGCCCCTCCACCGATAGCCACCACAAAGGAATGTCTACAAATGGAGTTCGTATTGATTTTCTCCAATATGGCGGAAACATTTCCATAGTCATTTTTACATTGTTCCCCTCCTTTTATAATGAGACTTCCTGTATATTGTACGTGCGCGGAATACTGCGTGCAATAGTCCTTTATCTCCTTATCTAGCCCGGGATGAAGCTCATGGACACCCTTATCGATTACAAAAAATGCCTTTACCCTTCCATTCTTTTTATACCCCTCAAAAACATCCTTGAATAAAGTATTCTGGAGGTCGAACAGCTTTTGGGTAAAGTGTAATTTGTACGCATACTGTACGGCAAAGGATTGTTCTATAGTTTTTGAATGCATCGTTTTGGTTTAGGTAACTGCAAAAAGCTTGGACAAAAGTAGGGATAAAGGCAACAATAGTAACAACAAAAGGCCATACCACCAAACGGAAAAACCCACGGCCAATGAAGCGTCCAGAACAATTAGTGAAAGGACACCTGCTATCACGGCTTTTTTTATGTTTTGAGGAGAATTCAAGTTATAGGCACGAATAAGGGGTTTAAAGACCAAAAAAGCGAAGAGCGCTAAAAAAGGAATTACCTGTACTATATTGTCGGTTTTAGACATAACAATAGTTACAATGGCCAAAATAACCAGTATGTACAATATCCCTGCCCAAATGATATGGTTCTTATTATTTCCATGCACCTCACCTCTACTTATTACCGTTATGGCAAAGATATACACCAAAGGGATTCCGGCGTACCACCACTGGGAAAATGCTCCCAGAATGGACATGCCCAAGATTAGGTTCAAGCCCCTGCACAATCCCATATTCAAAGGCCCAAAAAAGCCATCTTTTTTCGAAAAAGCATCATAAAGGACAATAAAAAAAGCCAAAACCATGGAAATAATACCGCTAAAAAATCCGGAAAAATAGGCCAATACTATTCCCAATATCAATAAAAGCGCTCCGTAAAGTGCTGCAGATTTTAGAGGAATCAATCCACTTGGAATGGGTCTTTCCGGACGCTCCACTTTATCCAAATTTACATCGAAGACGTCATTAAGAACAACTCCGCCCGCATACAAAAAGACCGATGCAAAAACCAAGAAGATTATTTTATAAACGATTTCTAAACCAATAAAATCATTGGAAAGAACTCCGGCAATTGCAATACCGGCCAAAATATCAGCGGCGGCCGTAGGTAAATTAGCCGGACGAGCCAACCGTAGATATCCTTTTAGCACAGTGGACATCTATACAATTTTATCTGAATCCACCTTTGGGACCTGACCGCGCAATACGCTGTTCTCATTATATAATTGCGTCTGGTCGATACCCTTGGGGTTCAACCAATCGGATTCCTTCATCTTTCCATTTTTGCCATAGATATCCAGAGCGTTTTGGTAACAGGTCTTCACAACATCTTCCTTTGCGATACCCCGTTTCAACATTAGGTTGCCGGTTTTGGGGACCGCTAACGGATCGCTTACGCCCCAATCTGCCGAGCTATCCACAATGATATTTGTGCTACCGTATTTTCTGACCACTTCTACCATACGTTCATTCCCCATTTTTGTCTTGGGATAGATGGTAAAAGCCGCAATAAAGCCCCTATCCAGTACTTCCCGCACCGTTTCCTCATTATTATGGTCAATGACGACCATAGCAGGATCCAGGCCATGTTCCAAACATACCTCCATACTTCGGATGGTACCTGATTTCTTATCGCGATGCGGTGTATGCACCTGTACCACCATTCCTAGTTCTTTCGCCATTTCCAGTTGAACTCGAAAATATTTATCCTCTGCAGGGGTTTGGTCATCGTACCCTATTTCCCCAATGGCCACAACATTTTCCTTGTGGAGATACAAAGGCAATAACTCAATTACTTCTTCCGCCAAGGCTTCATTATTCGCTTCCTTGGAATTTAAACCGATAGTACAATAGTGCTGTATACCAAATTGACTGGCCCTAAAGGGCTCCCAACCTACCAAACTGCTGTAATAATCTTGAAATGAACCTACTTGGGTACGTGCCTGTCCCAACCAAAAAGAAGGCTCGATAACCGCCACAACCCCGGCTTCTGCCATAGCTTCATAATCATCCGTGGTCCTGGATGACATATGAACATGTGAGTCTATAAATATCATTTTTTCTTCCATATTCAATCTTTTAGGGTTTTCCAACTTAGTATTTTATTTTTAACCTGTTCCAAAAGGTGAGGATAGTCTTGCAATAGCTTTTTGGCTTCAGGGGTATCTGAATGATAACAGCATAAAGCTCCGGCTTTATTTTCTAAAGGATCGGCACTGTTCAACAGCCGTTTCATATCCGCTAGAAGGGTAGCATTCAGAAATCCGGAAACGGGACGCCAAAAATAAGGATTTATATCCCTAGAGGCCGCCCATCGTTCATGGGCATAATCAGAAATAATACGGGCCAGTTCTTGGTTCGCCCTTTTGTCGATATCCAAAATGGCATTCAAATCTCCTTGCATAAAAGCAGTTTTGAGATACATCTGGTTCCATTGTTGTTCATTAAAAAACAGTGCGGGATATGGATTATTTAGGGCTATAGCATTAAAAACCGTAGATACATTCGTCCGCAGTGCATCTACCGCCTGGGTCTTATAGGCCTCCGGATTGGGCAATACTATCAAAAATTTTAAAAAAGTCTCCAGTTCCCCGGTATCCGCCACCTGAATAATATTGGCAACCTTAGGTGTAAAAAATTCCATATCGGCCTTCAATACGTTAATCAACAGATAAATCCTTGAAATCTGTTGAATATTCGCTTTCTGAATGCGTAAATAATCTTCTAGATCATTACCGGAATTAGTACTTTGGATATTTTGAAGGCCAATCTTGGACGGGACAAGGCTGTAGGTTAAATACATATCCCGAACATTACCTTCGCGGACAATTTTTCGGATTTTTTCCTCCAACCAATTGCGGGCCTCCTGGTCGACGGTATTTTCAATAATAATTGACAGCTGTTCGCCTACATCATTTAACTGCATAAAACCACCTATTTTAAAGGTAATCGGTAGTTCTTGAAATTCCTACCACTTCTACCAAGCAAACTATTTTGCCAAACATCATCAAAAATAAAGCTAATTCTTATATAATAAAAGTGGTGGATATCGGTATTAGCCGCAATCCCAGTTTTTGTAACCTATGTTACCGGATTTTCAAGCAATAAGGTGATAAATATCATGAAAACACTTCTGTGAAGTCTATACTTTTGAGTGATCCAAAATTCAGGTAAACACCTTAAAAACAATAGTATGGAAATCATGGAAGAAGTTAAAAAACGGGTATTTCGATTTGGTAGCAAATCGGCCGATGGGGACAGTACAATGCGAAACCTACTTGGTGGAAAAGGTGCCAATCTGGCCGAGATGAGCGCTATCGGAATCCCCGTACCGCCAGGGTTTACCATAACCACAGAAGTTTGTACGGAATATAATAAGTTAGGAGAGGACACTACATTGAAACTGATCAGGAAGGATGTTGAGCAGGCCATTGCCAATATTGAAAAGATTATGGATACCGAGTTCGGTAATTCGGAAAACCCTCTTTTGATTTCCGTACGATCGGGAGCACGTGTTTCCATGCCCGGAATGATGGATACCGTTTTAAATCTTGGTCTAAACGATGATGTGGTAAAAGGCCTTGCGGCTAAGACAAAGAACGACCGATTTGCCTGGGATTCCTACCGCAGATTTATTCAAATGTATGGAGGCGTTGTCCTCGGAATGAAACCGGAATCCAAGGACGATATCGATCCCTTTGAGGAAATTATGGAACACCTTAAGGAAAAGCGCGAAATTGAACTGGACACCCAATTTACCGTACAAGACCTTAAGGATTTGGTCTACGATTTCAAGGATATTGTAAAGAAGCGTACCGGTCACGATTTCCCGACAGACCCATGGCAACAATTATGGGGAGCCATTATCGCGGTTTTTAATAGCTGGAACGGAGACCGCGCCCTGTACTACCGTAAAATGCATGGCTATCCTGCGGATTGGGGAACCGCTGTAAACGTACAGGCCATGGTATATGGAAACATGGGAGATAGTTCCGGTACCGGGGTATGTTTTACCCGGGATGCAGGAACAGGAGAAAATGTATTTAATGGGGAATATCTGATCAATGCACAGGGCGAGGACGTGGTCGCAGGTGTACGCACCCCACGACAAATCACCACGCTTGGGTCCAAAAGATGGGCGGAACTGGCCAAGATCAATGAAAATGAACGTTTGGTTGCCTATCCCTCCTTGGAGGAATTGATGCCTACCATATATAAAGAACTTCATGGGTATCAAGAAAAGCTGGAAAAGCATTATCGGGATATGCAGGACATGGAGTTTACCATTCAGGAAGGAAAACTTTGGATACTACAGACCCGTAACGGGAAACGTACCGGAGCGGCCATGGTAAAAATTACGATGGATTTGCTCAAAGAAGGGTTGATTGATGAAAAGGAGGCACTACTCAGTATAGAGCCCACTAAATTGGATGAGTTGTTACATCCGGTCTTTGATCCAAAAGCCCTAAAACGTGCACATGTCATTGCCCAAGGATTACCTGCCTCTCCTGGGGCCGCAACAGGACAAATCGTGTTTTTTGCCGATGAGGCCCATAAATTCCGCCATAGCATCTTAACCCGAATAGAAACCTCTCCAGAAGATTTGGAGGGAATGAATATTGCCAAGGGCATCCTAACGGCTCGGGGCGGAATGACTTCCCACGCGGCCGTAGTCGCCAGGGGAATGGGGAAATGCTGTATCTCCGGTGCCGGGGCCTTAAAGATCAGTTACAAAAGACGGACGTTGACCGTAGACGGAAAAGTATATCATGAAGGGGATTGGATTTCCTTGAACGGTTCCACCGGAAATATTATTGAAGGTAAGGTGGCTACGAGCGAACCTGAATTAAGTGGGGAATTTGGTGAAATTATGAAATTGGCGGATAAGTATGGAACTATGGAGGTACGTACCAATGCCGATTCTCCAAAAGATGCAAAGGTTGCTCGTAATTTTGGTGCAAAAGGCATTGGACTGGCCCGTACCGAACACATGTTCTTTGAAGTAGATCGCATCAAGACCATGCGTGAAATGATCCTGGCCGATACGGTAAAGGGAAGAAAACATGCCTTGGAAGATTTGTTGCCTATGCAGCGTAAGGACTTTGAGGGTATTTTTGAAGCCATGGACGGACATCCCGTTACCATTCGCCTCTTGGATCCCCCATTGCACGAATTTGTGCCCCACCAATTGGCTACACAAAAGGAGTTGGCCGAGGATATGCACATCTCGTTATTGGCTGTTAAGAACAAAGTGGCGGAACTGCAGGAATTCAATCCTATGTTGGGGCACAGGGGATGTAGATTGGGAAACACCTATCCAGAAATCACTGAAATGCAGACCAGGGCCATAATTGAAGCGGCACTAAACCTAAAGGAAAGAGGTATTATCTCCAAACCCGAAATTATGGTACCCTTGGTAGGCACATTAAGTGAATTCATGGAACAGGAAAAGGTAATACGGAAAACTGCCGACAAGGTATTTGAAGAGTATAAGGACACTATCGATTATCTGGTAGGTACTATGATAGAGGTTCCCCGCGCAGCATTAATGGCCGATTCCATCGCAGAGCGCGCCGATTTCTTTTCTTTTGGAACAAACGATCTTACACAAATGGCCTTTGGCTATTCACGGGATGATGCCGGTAAATTCTTGCCCATCTATCTGGAGAAAGGGATTTTGACCGCAGATCCCTTTGAGGTTTTGGATCAAAAAGGTGTGGGACAGTTGGTGAAAATGGGAACGGAACGTGGCAGAAGTACCAAGCCTGATTTAAAAGTAGGTATTTGTGGAGAACATGGTGGGGAGCCTAGTTCTGTAGAATTCTGTTATGCTACAGGAATGAACTATGTGAGTTGTTCTCCCTTTAGGGTTCCCATTGCAAGGGTAGCTGCGGCCCAGGCTGTCCTAAAGACTGATAGTTGATCCAATTATGGACTTCATCCCCTTACAAAAAGAGGCGAAACTATAGTAATTGCGAATCGTTAACTAAGACCAAGTTCTGGGTAACGGTTCGCAATACTTTTTTGTGCCCTTTCTGCTACAATTTGTTCTTCTTAAAAACCATCCCCTCCAGTTTCCGGTAACATTACATAGGCAGAAAATACAGTTAATCCATTGATTTTTAGATGATTTATGTAACAAATGTTACCAAGTTTTAACCCTTCAACTGATTTTTGTCATGTCTTTTGAACCCCCATCCCAATAACTTTATGTGTATAAAATTAGAAAGGATAAAGCTTAGAAAGCATGAAGCATTTGGTCATATTAGGCGCGGGGACATCAGGTACCATGATGGTAAATCATCTCATTGGAAAGCTTCCCAAAAAAGAATGGAAAATTACCATAGTAGATCAGTATAAAACACATTACTATCAACCAGGGTTTCTGTTTCTTCCTTTTGATATCTATACCACACAACAGGTAAAAAAGGACGGTAGAAAGTTTATTCCAAAACAAGCGAATTATATCCAAAAAAAAATTGAGCTCATCCTGCCCAAGGAAAATTTGGTAAAGCTTGAAGGTGGGGAGGAACTACCGTACGATATATTGATCGTCGCGACTGGTACAAATATAGCTCCTGATGAAATAGAAGGTATGGACGGCCCAGGGTGGTATAGGGATATCTTCGATTTTTATACCTATGAAGGAGCTAAGGCACTACGCAATAAGCTACGGGAATGGGAAGGTGGAAAACTGGTAGTGCATATTACCGAAATGCCGATTAAATGTCCTATCGCCCCTTTGGAATTTGTGTTCCTGGCGGACTCTTATTTTAAGAACAAGGGCATGCGGGACAGCGTGGACATTACCTTCGTAACCCCTCTAAGCGGTGCTTTTACCAAACCCAAGGCTACCAAGGCCCTACACTACCTATTGGAAGAAAAGAACATTACGGAGGTTACCGATTTTAATATAGAACGCGTCGATTATGAAAACAAAAAGATAATCGATTATGCCGATACCGAGGTTGAATATGATCTGTTGGTTACCGTACCCACCAACATGGGGGATGCACTTTTGGAACGCTCGGAAATGGGAGACGAACTGAACCATATCCCAACGAACAAGGCCACCTTACAGACCTTAGATCATGAAAACATATTTGCCATAGGCGATGCCACAAACTTACCGACCTCAAAAGCTGGATCGGTCGCTCATTTTGAAGCGGAGATACTGACCGAAAACATACTTCATTACATAAAGGGAGAACCTTTGAAAGAGGAATTTGACGGACATGCCAATTGCTTTATCGAGACCGGTAATGGCAAAGCCTTATTAATCGATTTCAACTATACCCATGAGCCGGTAGAGGGAACCTTCCCGTTTCCCGGCGTAGGCCCTTTGCAGTTATTGAAGGAAAGTAGAGCGAACCACATGGGCAAAATGGCTTTTAAATGGGTGTACTGGAACATGTTATTAAAAGGTACGCATATTCCGTTCGTATCCGCGAACATGAGTACAAAAGGCAAACATTTTGAAAAAGTGGAATCTAACTAAACTAAAACAAGGTAAAATGGAAAAATTAATCGCACAACGTACTATTTCAGTAAATGAAGAAGGTTATTTGACCGATTTTTCACAATGGACGAAGGAAATCGGAGAGGAGATCGCCAAGGAGCAGGACATCGCCATGACGGCTAGGCACTGGGAGGTCATAGATTATATCCATGGTAAATTCCAAAAGGAAGAACCGTTGTCCATTCGGGGCATAAAAAAAAGCGGGGTTATTAATGTCAAAGAATTTTATCAACTGTTCCCTGGTGGCCCTTTAAAAAAAGCTACAATGATCGCCGGGATACCCAAACCCAAAAGTTGTATCTAAACCGGTATTCTTAGAACTATTTAAATCAAAAATCATGAGTAAGACCAAAGTGCGGAAAATGATGTTCATCCTTTCCAAAGCTACCATAGAAAATGTATATGCAGCATTTATCATGGCCAATGGTGCCCGAATGGAAGGTATAGAGTCCGAGATATTCTTTACTTTTTTCGGATTAGAAGCCATCCAGAAGAAAAAACTGGAACATTTGCGTGTGGCCACGGTGGGTAACCCTGCCATGCATATTCCAACGATGTTGGGTGGTTTGCCCGGGGTGGAGGCCCTGGCCACCAGTATGATGAAAAAGGAAATGGAAAAATTGGATATGCCGCCTGTTGGTGAATTTCTGGAAATCCTATCCGATTCCGGATGTAGGCTTTGGGCCTGTAAATTGGCCGTGGATATGTTCCATTTAAAGGAAGAAGATTTGATCGATGAAATCGAAGGCATCCTTACCATAGGGGATTTTTATAATAGAGCCGATCAAGAAGGCACGCAACTGCTATTCATTTAATCGATTTACTACCCAAAGGGAAATGGTCTAGAATGAGTTGAAATTTAGCCTAAGCTTTACTCCACCATTGGTAAAATCGATATTTTCCCGTGTAACAGGGGAAAGCGAGCTATGAAGAAAGGGTTCAACGATAAGGGATTGTTTTTTGTTGTTAATGGGCAGCTCAATACCAACGGATATATTCAATATCCCGGCAAAATTAAAACTCCCTGATTCCGATTGTATATCCGTTATTTCCGTTCTAAGGCTTTCCTGGGTCCGAGCTTCCCTGACCCCATTTAATCCATCAACAATAACAATTTTGGTTTCCTGAAAGGTAGATTCATCTTCTTCCTTAAAATAGGTAGTGGAAGAAACCCCCAGAGTGGCAAACCATTGCCTTTCCCCAATCCTGAAATTGTACTTCAGGTTTAGTGGTAGTTCCAATCCCGTTAAAATTGCCTGTCTAGATTTCAGTTGGGTTCCTTCCCCTATCTCATTGAGTTGATTCTCCTCAAAGTGAATGCGTTGATTGATCAGGGAAAGTCCGGTATAAAGATCTATATTTTTAAGAACAGGTATTTCTACCACGGCCCCACCGGAAAAGGTTACATTGCTTTCACCAGTGCCCTGATTATAATTTACCATGGGGGATAATACTACCCCAAACCTGATTTTGTTCCTTAGTATCTCATCCAAGGTTTCTTCATCAAATTCCTCTTCAAGCAATTCCTTGGAGGCTTCTTCTTCCAATTGGGCAATTTTTTCTTCCTCATCGGTCTCCACCATCATTTTTTCATTCTCCAAATCGGTTTTTGGCAAGGTACCCCCCACCAAAACGGTACTGTCCGTTTCTTTGGAAAACAACGGCTCTTCCTTTGCAGGATTATTTCTGATTTCATTTGAGTTTTTGGCCGTGGTACTTTTTGCCAGAACACCTTTCTTGGTTAAATCTCTATCATTATTGCTTGCCGCCTTTCCGGAAAGAACCCCACTTTCGTCTTTTTCTTGGGAAACCGTTGCTTCTGTATTTTTTAATATATCAATTTGTTCCTCCGAATCTTTTCTTTTTTCGAATTGATTTCTCTCAACATTTTTCTCCCTAGGGATTCCCTCTTTATTTTGTTCCACAGGTACCGTAAACCCATTTTGGGCTTCGTTTTTCAAAAACTGATGTACAAGTAACACTGTGGTAAAAAGAACCAGCACCATGGCCGCATAACGAAAGGGAAGCCATAGGATTACCTTTCGGTTCTTTTTCTTCTTTTTCAGGAGCTTTTCCCAATCTTCCGGATTATAAGGCTCCTCCCAATGACCAAGAACTCCCTTGATCTGCTCCACAAATTTATCATCAATAATATCTTTCATTTTGCGGATTTTAATTGGTTTTGCAATACAATTCTCAATTTCTTTTTGGCCCTTGCCAAAAACGTCCTCGAACTACTTTCACCAATATCTAGCATTTCTGCAATTTCTCCATGGGAATACCCTTGGATCTCAAATAAGGCAAAAACCAGTCGGTGTAATCTGGGCAATTGATCTAAAGCCATTAAAATATCAGCTACATTCAGCAGGGAAATCGCTTCGGCATTAATTTGGGTGCCCACCATAGTCTCTGGTTCCAAACTCAGGAATTTTTCTTTTTTTCTCCTAAAATTGTCTACCGAGGTATTAACAATAATCCTTTTAAGCCATGGTTTAAAGGGCTTTCCTTGATGAAACTTGTTGATAGAATGAAAGACTTTGACAAAGCTGTCATTCATCAGGTCAATAGCCTCTTCCCTGGAATAGGTGTTCAACCTGCTTATCTTAAAAGCATAGCCGTAAAAATGTTTGTACAACAATTCCTGACTACCTTTTTTTTTGAGTTTACAGTTGGAAACGAGTAACTCTTCAAGCTTTTCCCTATGGGTTTCTTTTGGTTTTTTTTTCAAACGGGGGTTATTAAAAAAAACTACGGCCACAAAGGTCGTGGCCATGAATATACAAGCTATTTCATAGCAATAAAGGTATAAATGAAAATACAGTATCCATAGCCTTTCCAATTAGCGGAAACAACAAGAAATATCTGGGTCAATAGTTCCATTGATTATGCTATAAACGTCTATGGAACAAGGCAGAGCTTCTGCATTATCCTTACCAAAAAGTTCTTCAAGGTCTATTTCCAAGGTCTCATTGATTACCCTGTTACAGCCAAAATCGTCATTATCTGCCCTATGGGAAACGAGTAGGGTCGTCTTACAGGGAGATATCTCCTTTACAATTCCATCCCAGGCCACATCAAAATAGTGATTTTGGCAGCCTCCACCATATGAAACACTTAATTTAAGTAAGGTACCTACTCGTGCTACGCTATCAATTACAAAATCAGCGATTCCCTGTACACCAACACCAGATAACCTTTTGTTATTCATATCTTTAAATACTTTGGCATTGGTTATGTAATTAATCTTGTTTTTGCCTTGTAAGATGGGATTACCATCATCTTTGTTGCAGGAAAGCAACACTGCCCCGATCAATACTATAAAACAAAGATTCTTGATCATTAGATACATCGGTACCCATACACTATTTGACTTTTTCATTTTTTACTTTTTATTATTAATTATTTGTTGTTTTTCCATTCTATACCTACCTATACGGCCAATAGCAAGGAAACGCTACACTTGGCAGAAAAAAATGAGTCTATTTGCAACATCCGATTTAAACGTATTCTTTAAATATGGGCCCTATGAACCATGACCGCTGATATTTTGCCTACAGGTGGTGTTCAACGGGGACTTCCTGATCCGGAGAATCGGTCTCGTTAAGCATACTATAAACGTCTATGGAACAGGCCAAGGTTTCGGTGTTGTCTTTCCCAAAAAGTCTTTCAAGATCTATTTCCAAGGTCTCCGTAAACGGCCTTATCGTACCACTGCCACAACTGACATTACTGTCAAGAATCTTTCGTGAGAGGGTCAGGTTGGTCTTACAAGGGGACGTCTCCCGTATGATACCCTCCCAGACCACATCAAAAATACATTCGCGGCATCCTTGATAAGAAACACCTACCTTGAGTAAATTCCTTTCGCGCTCTAACCCGACGATTTCAAAATTCGCACTGTTCTCCGATCCCTTACCATTTAACCTTTTGTTTTCCATATCCTTATAAAGCTTGGCACCGATCAACAGGTTTATTCCATTTTCTCCCGGCAAAGTGGGATTACCATCATCTTTGTTACAGGAGAACAATACAATTCCCATAAACACTAGAAAATAAATGCCCCCTAATACAATGCCTTTGTGACCATAAACTCTTTGAATTTTTCATTTTTGTAAAATTTTGTTTGCTGCCTACCTATACGGCCTGTAGGAAAGAAACGCTACACTTCATGGAAGAATACATTGAATTTGGCCGCGGTGCCCATTTTAAAGCATGCTTTTGAAAAGCTTCCCGCAAACCGTAATTCACATCTTTAGACAAAAGCTTATGGTATGTCTAACTCTATTTATGAAGTTGACGACAAACCCCATCATTAGTCACCTATAATCTGACAGAACCTACCGTTTAAGGGATTTCGAATAGGTCAACCTTTTATTCTTCTTAATTTTTATACCGTAACGATTAACAATTTTTTAATCGAATCAGGTAAAAGAATATCAATAGTAATTCAATACAAGATATTTCTTAACATATATATTGATTAATTGATAAAATCATATGATTTTTTCAACTTTTATTAGTAAGAAAATATTTCCATTTTAGTATTTTTAAAAAAAATAAATCAGCATGAAGAAAAACTACATTATCATGATATCCCCATTTTTTTTTCTACTTAATCATGGAGAATTGCAAATCCAAAAGAGGTTTGATAACATCTATAATACTGGCAAGATTAAAGATAAACAAGAGGTTTTTTTTACAAGGAACTTACCACTAACTTCTGAAAATAATAATGTAGTCAGCCCTTTTATCAATAAACCTATAATACAGGAACCCGTTGGGGTAAAAGCTTTTCCTACGGCATATGGGGGAGGTTCCGGGATTATAGGAGGTCGCGGAGGTACAATAGTACATGTTACTAATTTAAGTGATGATGGTAACCCTGGTAGTTTAAGGTATGCTTTGTTACTAGAAACTCCCAGAACGATAGTCTTTGATGTATCTGGAATAATTGAATTAAATAATATTATAGAGATACCTCTTGCAGCTTCTAACTTTACCGTCGCAGGTCAAACTGCCCCGGAAGGTGGCATTACTATTAGTGGTTTCCCCATTTCAATGGGTGGTGGATGGATATTATCTCTACAACCATGTAACAATGGGATTTGGCGATTTATTAGATTTAGGAACGGGACAACTACCGGAATCCCAGACCAACTACTACACTCAGGGTTTATTTCTACAGGTACGGATGGACTAATAATGGACCACTGCTCCTTTGCAATGAACGACGACCAAGCGATGAGCTTGAACGCAAACTATGGTAGTCTCGCAAACCATACCATTTCTAGATGCTTATTCTCCGAGAATGCCACAAACATTGTCTGGGGAATTAATCCCCCCACTGGCTCCACAGGTAATTTTAGTTATTTATTTAATCTTCATTCCCATCAGGGATGGAGAAACCCAAATCTGGGATATGAAGGTAGGGCAGATGTGATAAACAACGTATATTTTAATTGGTCTTTTAGAAACATCAATATAAACGGTCGCAGTCCTGACTTGAACCACTATAATAATTATTATAAAGCCGGGAGTTACAGATCCTCTGACAATAAATTACAGACAGGGAACACGACTACGGATCCTACCATCTACACGTCCAATAATTATCATTCCATTCTGGCCACTACGCCAGTTTCGGATGATAGACAGTTATGGACAGATTTCAGCACAGGTAGTCCTGTGGCAAATCAATATTTTGTAACTACTCCACATGCCGCCATGATTAACCCTGCTCCATTACTCACCGCTTCAGAAGCATATGCGGAGGTGCTATCTGATGTCGGTGCAAACAGATATGTAGCCGACGCGGGAGTTAGAGGGGAATATCTTGACTCATATGATACACAAAGAATAAACGATGTTATAAATTCTATTAGTCGAGACCCATTAAATAAGTCATGGACACAACCCATATTACCCAATAACATCAGAAGTTCAAATTGGGATACTGATAATGACGGTCTTCCCGATTTTTTTGAGAACAGCCATGGAGTTTCAAACCCATCAGAAGTAAAAAACAATTATGATTTTCCCGAATATATTTATCCAAATGTGAACAATTATGCAGCAATAGAAGTTTATCTTGCTTATGCCGCGGGCGATTTGGACAAACTGGAAAAGGTCGGTGGTAATGATAATTTATTCAACATCAACGGGACACCCAAGACCGTGGATTCCTACGACCCCGCATCACAGGATTCGGGCAGCTTCGATATACAGGACGGAGGGAACACCCTCAGGCTCACTGGAAACGCATGGAAGAAAACGGCATTGGACTACAACATTACCGTCAATACCGTACTGCAGTTCGACCTAAGGGTCACCGGGACAGGGGAGATCCACGGCATAGCCTTCGACGACGACAATACGTTGGGCGGCGAAACGCTATTCCAATTCGCAGGAACACAGACCGACTACGGCATCCAGAACTACGCGACCTACTCCGGCAACGGATGGGTGAGCTTCTCCGTACCCGTGGGACAATACGTAACCGGGAGCCCAAACCATATCGTCTTCGTGGCGGACAAGGATTCGAATCCGGAAACGCAGGAGAGCTTTTTTAGAAATGTCACACTGAGTGAGCCGACAAGCTTCAACATCAACGGGACACCCAAGACCGTGGATTCCTACGACCCCGCATCACAGGATTCGGGCAGCTTCGATATACAGGACGGAGGGAACACCCTCAGGCTCACTGGAAACGCATGGAAGAAAACGGCATTGGACTACAACATTACCGTCAATACCGTACTGCAGTTCGACCTAAGGGTCACCGGGACAGGGGAGATCCACGGCATAGCCTTCGACGACGACAATACGTTGGGCGGCGAAACGCTATTCCAATTCGCAGGAACACAGACCGACTACGGCATCCAGAACTACGCGACCTACTCCGGCAACGGATGGGTGAGCTTCTCCGTACCCGTGGGACAATACGTAACCGGGAGCCCAAACCATATCGTCTTCGTGGCGGACAAGGATTCGAATCCGGAAACGCAGGAGAGCTTTTTTAGAAATGTCACACTGAGTGAGCCGACAAGCTTCAACATCAACGGGACACCCAAGACCGTGGATTCCTACGACCCCGCATCACAGGATTCGGGCAGCTTCGATATACAGGACGGAGGGAACACCCTCAGGCTCACTGGAAACGCATGGAAGAAAACGGCATTGGACTACAACATTACCGTCAATACCGTACTGCAGTTCGACCTAAGGGTCACCGGGACAGGGGAGATCCACGGCATAGCCTTCGACGACGACAATACGTTGGGGGGCCAGACGCTCTTCCAGTTCGCCGGAACACAGAACGATCTTGGCATCCAGAACTACGCGACCTACTCCGGCAACGGATGGGTGAGCTTCTCCGTACCCGTGGGACAATACGTAACCGGGAGCCCAAACCATATCGTCTTCGTGGCGGACAAGGATTCGAATCCGGAAACGCAGGAGAGCTTTTTTAGAAATGTAATTTTTTCTGAGGGTTCAGCAAGTTTAAAATCAAAAGTTTCAATCGAAGAGTCGGATGAGATACCCATAGTTTCTCTATACCCTAACGAAGCAGATAAATTAGTTACCTTAAAAAGTAAAGAAATACTTAAAAGTGTATCTATATATTCAATAGATGGACGTGTCGTCAAACAGATTCCACATCTTAATACATCTATATTGAATATAGATTTATATGATGTCCCAAATGGATTATATATAATTGAATTTTCCACAAATGATTTAACTCATACCAAAAAATTGATTGTGCAGCATTAATTTATTACATACCAATAGAAAAGCAATAGTCCAGCTCGTTGCGGTCAAAATCACTATTATCCTTTCCGTGGCAGGAGATTATTAAACATAGTTAGGGTGGACGTATTTTCTTTGTATATCCAGACCAAATAAAAACAATGATTTAGGATACCTCCGGCATTTAAAACATTTCGTTTTAAGTTGGACATCAACACGCACTACGCTAATTATGTCAAAGTCTGTTTTTTTGTTCCTGTGTCATTTAACTTCTTATATTTTAAATTGTTTTATAAACAAGTCGCCCTTAGGTTAATCCTTTTTCCTTGTAAGAGGATTATTGCCAATCTTGGTATATGAAAGCAACACAATCCCAATCAACCCCGTACACAAAGACTTTTGAACCAGTCTTTCCTTACTAGTACACCATTTGAGTTTTCATTTTTGTAAAATTTTGTTTGCTGCCTACCTATACGGCCAATAGCAAGGAAACGCTACACTTCATGGAAGAATAACGTTGAATTTGATTGCAACACCTGTTTAAAACATACGATTGAAAAGCCTTATAAGTGTGAAACAATACTTGCGGGCTAGGAAAACAAAGAACAAACATGTCAAAAGGCAACATCTACCGATAAGTTGACGGAACATATCACGAAAAAGATTACTTCACATCATAACTTTATTTTCAATATATTATGTTTTTTCTTAAAACTTTATAGGAATTTACGTTCAATTAATAATACATACCGATAATTTGACCGAACCTACCGTTTACTCGATTGCGGAAACATCCACCCACCTTTCCCTTTAGTTTTGATATTGTAAACACCAGCCTCTGTTTTGGATGTCCCTCCCAAACGGGTAATCTAAATCATGGAGAAAAGGCAGGTAAAAACGTATTGAAATGTCCCCTTTCAAAAAGCTCGACCTACTTTTAATATTCGTGCTATGTAGTGCACTAAGCCATACCCTTATCGCACAGGTAACCTTGACCCACAATGTTGGTGAAATAGTACCTAATACACCTTTTTCATGTAGTCCGACATTTACAGGGCGGACTTTTAATCTTCAGGATTTTGGGATTGCGGAAGATGAGGAACTTACCATCAACGCTGCCGAAATAGCCTATCAAATTAAGATGGAAAGGGAACTTCGTGCTTGGGTAACTTTCTATGTGTACGCGATAGATGAAAATTTTCCGGCCTCCTTCTCCCGGACTCCAAGCACATTACTAGGAAAAAGTCAACTTGTTGAATTGGAGACGTCGCCGACCCAAAATGGCTTGACCCCTTTGAAGACCTTGACCGCCAATTTCAATCTTCCGGTGACCGTGCCCCCAAATACCAAAAGGATTTTGGTGGAAGTAGAGGGAAGGTTGCATCCAAATAGCCTCCATTTGGCATCTACCGAGGGTGAAACCGATTCCACCTGGCTCAATGGTGGCTGTCCCCCATACGGCTATGACACTGCTGAAAATTATGGGTATCCGGATGCGAATGCGTACTTAAAAGTTTTCGGTGAGGCCAAGGTGCCCTCCGGCTGCTCGGACTACCCTGTTAGAGGCGCAGCCCGAATCTGCGATTCCGATGGCGATGGTATCGTCCAGTTCGACGCGTCACATGTTGGATCCTCATTGAGCGGATGGGGAAAGGAAATCACCTTATATGACAGTCAGGGATCACAACTTCCCTATCCTCTTCCTAATCCATATACGAATACCGTTCCTTATGAAGAAGTAATTACAATTCGAGCGGTAGATACCATTAATGGGGGCTGCCAGGAAACCACATTTACCATAAGAACCGAAGACCCTTTTGACGTAGAGCAACCACTCGACCTATATGCCTGTGATGAGGGAGGCGGATATGCCCAATTCGATGTCTCCTCTATAGAAACACAAGTAATCGGTTCACAGACCGGACTTAATATCTCCTATCTTGATGCCAATGGCGATGAATTACTCAATTTCCCATCCGCCTCCTATAGGAATCAAAACCCTCATTCACAGACCGTTTACATAAAGGTGGCACCTAGCGGAACCTACAGCAATGATCCACTATGCTACGAAGAGACCTCCTTTGACCTTATTGTTAGGCCTCGGCCACAAGCCCTGCCCTTGAGCGATCAGGTGGTCCAGGATAACGATGGTGATGGATTTGCTGAATTCGATACATCTGGTGTAGAAAGTACCGTGATTGGCAGTCAGACCGGAATCGACGTGTCCTACTTTGATGCCCAGGGATCTCCGCTTCCCTATCCCCTTCCAAACCCATATACCAACTCGACCCCAAATCTGGAAACGATTACGGTACGGGTCACCGATCCCATTACCGGTTGCTTTGCTGAGACCCCTTTAACCTTGCGCGCCTCAAATACCCCAATAGTGATGAAACCATCCGACATCTATGCCTGTGATGAAGGGAACGGTTTTGCACAATTTGATGTCTCTACGATCGAATCGCAAGTAATCGGTACACAGACCGGACTAAATGTTTCCTATCTGGATACACAAGGACAGGTACTGCAAAATTTCCCATCGGCATCCTATAGGAACCAAAATCCCTATTCCCAGACCGTTACAATCAGTGTAACGGACCAAAGCGACCCTACATTTCATGTGGAGACCGCCTTCGACCTTATCGTAAACCCAATGCCCGTTGCACATGCCCTCCCAGATCTTATCGTGTGCGATGATGATGGGTTTGCAGAATTCGATACCTCCGAGGTCGTAGGCGTCGTGGTCGGGAGTCAGACAGGAATGGAAGTTTCTTACTTTGATGCCCAAGGATCCCAACTTCCCCATCCACTTCCAGATCCGTATACCAATACAGTACCCCATCAGGAAACGATTACGGTACGCGTTACCGATCCATTAAGCAATTGTTACGCTGAAACCCCGTTGAACTTGCGTGTTTCGAATAACCCAACCGTTGGGAATCCACCTAATTTGTATGCCTGCGATGAAGGGAACGGCTTTGCTAAATTCGATGTCACCTCGATCGAAACGCAAATAATAGGTACACAGACCGGACTAAACGTATCCTATCTGGATACCCAAGGACAGGTGCTACAAGGTTTTCCCTCAATGTCTTACAGAAACCAAGAGCCCTACTCTCAGACGATTACGGTAAGGGTGGAGAATGGCAACAATCCTGATTGTTACTTGGAAACTTCCTTCAACCTGGTTGTAAATCCCTTGCCCCAAGCCCAATCCTTGGAAGATTTAATAGTCCAGGATGAGGATGGGGATGGATTTGCCGAATTCGATACCTCAGGTATTGAGAGTTCGGTGTTGGGCAGCCAGACCGGAATGGAAGTTTCCTACTTTGATACGCAGGGAGCCCCGCTCCCTTCCCCCCTTCCCGATCCATATACAAATACTACCCCCTATCAGGAAACGATCACGGTAGTGGTGACCAACCCACTTACCGGATGCAGTGTGGAAACCCCATTGAACTTACGGGTTTTGAACACTCCTACAGTTGAGAGTCCAACTGATTTCTATGCCTGTGATGAGGGGAACGGCTTTGCCCATTTTGACGTCTCTTCGATCGAATCGCAAATAATCGGTACACAGACCGGACTAAACGTATCCTATCTGGATTCCAATGGAACGGTACTACAAGATTTTCCCTCCGCATCCTACGGGAATCGAGAACCCTATTCACAGACCGTCACCGTAAGTGTGACTGACCAGAGCGACCCTACATTTCACGCCGAGACCGCCTTCGACCTTATCGTAAGTCCCTTACCCGTGGTACATGCCCTCCCAGATCTTATCGTGTGCGACGATGATGGTATCACAGAATTCGATACCTCCGGGGTCGAAGGCGCGGTAGTCGGCAACCAGACCGGATTGGAGGTTTCATACCTGGATGCCCAAGGATCCCAACTTCCCTACCCCTTACCGAATCCGTATATAAATTCGGAGCCCTATTTGGAAACGATCACGATAGTAATCTCCAATCCTCTTACCGGGTGTACTGTAGAAACCCTATTGAACTTCCGGACATTTGAAGCTCCGGACATACCGCCTCTTCCAAATTTATATGCCTGTGACACAGGCGATGGCCACTCGCTTTTCGACACCTCTTCCCTGGAGACCCAAATACTTGGAGAACGCAGTGATTTGCGAATCTCCTACCTGGATGTCAATGGACAGGAACTATCCGGTTTCCCCTCTGCTTCTTATAGGAACGAAGATGCCTATTCCCAGACGGTTACAGTTAGGCTGGCCGAGGAAGATAGCCCTAGATGTTATTCCGAAGCTTCCTTTGACCTGATCGTAATCCAACCCCCGGTCATTGATCTACAGGAAACCTATTACCTCTGCGACCAGGAACCTTCCAGGACCATTTCCGCAACCCCCGATGCGGACTCCTGGACATGGTTCGCCGATGACGGCACCATACTTTCAAGTTCCTCGGAGGTGGATCTTTCCAAAGAAGGTATCTATACCCTTGTTATGGGCAAGACCCAAAACGGAATCTATTGTGAAAGCTCGGCCCCCTTTCGTCTGATACGTACTGAACCGACCCTTATAGAACAATTGAACACAGGTGAGGACTTCTCCGGGGATAACCGTATCGAGGTCCTTGCCTCAGGGGACGGGGACCTTGAGTACTCCATAGATGGCGAGAGCTATCAGGACGATAACATGTTCTATGAGCTTCCAGGAGGAACCTATACCGTATACGTAAGGGACAAGGACGGTTGCGGAGAGGATTCCAGGGAAACGATCCTGTTGGACTATCCCAAATTCTTTAGCCCAAACAGTGATGGGATAAATGACCGTTGGAAAATCGAAGACCTAACGGACTTCCCCGATGCCGTGGTCCAAATCTTCGATCGCTATGGAAAACTATTGGGCCGGATACGGCCCGGTGATAGTGGCTGGGACGGTACTTTCAAGGGAAACCCTTTGCCTTCGTCTGATTACTGGTTTACCCTCAACCTTGGTGACGGCAGGGAGTACAAAAAACATTTTGCCCTGAAGCGATAACTGGGAGGCCTTCATAACTTCTTTCTTGACCGACTATAATGCATAATTAAAAATATTATTATTCCTATCCCTTTTGTTACGTATACAAGTCATTATGGAAAGGAAGGCGGCAAAGTCAGTATCGCTATGGGAACAGGTTTAGGCAAACTAATAATCCAAGGTAACCAATCCGTCTTTATCCGTTACCTATAAAAAGAGGAAAGCTACCGTTTAATAAATCATGCAAACATCCAGGCATTCTACTTCGTAATTTTATCCCATAATAAACAGTTTACCACTGTGAATTTATAAAAAACCTAAATCCAAATCGTAGATCTTGAAACCATCAAAGCACAACAACCACAGCCTTTTTGAAAAATCTAGACCTACTACTTATGCTCTTGACCTTTCTGGTATTTGGCAAGATAGTAATAGCAAAAATACCAACAACTCGAAATCTGTGTTCCCCCATCTATTTCACCCGAATAGCCAGCGAACAGATTTCACCGGTGACCGAGAATTTAGGGGATTCTGCCACAGTACTGAAAAATGTAAACACCGCTATTTCCCCAAGGCTGGTGTTTACTTCCAATGTGTTGTTTGCAGTTTCTCCACAGGTTGCCAAAATACAGGCCGCTAGTGCCATTCATAGTACTTCCGTTGAGTTTCCCACCCCAATAGCGATATATATCGTGGACGACCTTTTGATTTGTGTGGTCGTCCGGGGTTCGGGAACATTATTATTTTATTAATGCTTCAGGTGAATTGACCGTAGGATCTATTGACCCTAAAATGCTAACTAACAGTATTGCTATTTACCTTTTCCCAAGATAAACCGGCCACAAGAAGAAGTTACGTCCAATAGTCATGTCCAAATTAGTCTGCCCCTATCCAAATTATAAATATTTACTTACATTTCAGGGAAAATAACCCTATTCCAATCCGCCAATGTTTCCTGCCGATGCGCAAATGGGACCTACCGTTACCTGAATCTCACCAACTTTGGCCCATTTTCCCATTTAATTTTGACATGAAAACAATCGGCCTCCCTATTTGGTGTCTACCCCAAGGACATTCCAAAGTATGAAAAGGGGTTTAAAGCCGATAAATTATTGATTATGTTCCTTTTTAAAAAGCTTGACCTACTAGTGCCGTTGCTCCTTTTGATGTCCGGCCAGGTAATTATGTCGAAAATATCAACGGCTAGAAATCTGGATTCTTTAATCTATTCTAACCCAAAAGAAAACAAACAGGTTTCATCGGAGACGTATATGCCCGGAGATTCCATTGCATTGTCGGAAAACGTAAGCATTGCTATTTCCCCCAGACAGGTGTTAATGTTTGACGAAATATCTAAAGTTTTTCTTCGGGTCGCCAAAATACTAACCAACTGTGTCATGCTTGGTATTTCCGTTGAATTTCCCACCCTTTTAGCGATATCTACCGTGGACGGCCTATTGATTTGTGAGGTCGTCCGGGGCTCGGGAGCGAATTCACTTATTGATACTTCCAACAGTAAATCCAACACACTTAAAAAGGTACGACAAGAATACTACAGAAATCATAAACAGAACCCTATCCGCCAAGTAATTGTTATGTAATTATTGCCAAACCAACCTACCATGAAAAAAAAACCACATTCAACAAGCACCCCCATGCTGTTGTTCCTATTGGTTTTTACTTGCCAAATTATCAATGCGCAATGTGACGCGACCAACTTTACGGTGACGGCCAACTCTGGAACTTGCCCTGCCAATGGTTCAATTGATATAGAGCTTCCCGGTGGTTCTCCCTGTCTGGGATGGCAAGCCATTCTTACCAATCAGGGCGGGATAGAAACTATACAAAACATTCCCGTTAATGGAGAAGCGGTTAGTTTTAAAGCTCTATCCACCGGTAGTTATTCCATACGATTGATCAATGGGCCCACCGAAATACCTTATTCGGGAAACCCTGTAGTTATAACCACCTCCTACGAGGCTATGGATATTACCAGCAGTAATACGGCTCCATCATGCCCAACAGATGCTGACTTCTACAGTCCGGATGGAACTTTGAGCATAAGTGTAAACAGCGGTGGCACGGGGCCTTTTCTTTATGAAATCACCTCACAATTCGGTATACAGCGTTTTGGCCCCAGCACAGACACTTCCCATACTTTTGGCAACATGGTCGGGGGCGAATCGGTTTCCATGACCGTAACGGATTTGGGTTGTGGGGTAGCCGAAACACAAATTCCGATAATAGCCGATAATCTTGATAGAGCTTCTATATCACTGAATGGTGAATTTCTAAGGAGATGTGCCCCGGACTGTACTATGTACGATGCAACATTTAGGGCAAGGGTCTATTCGCAAGATCGCATAGATAACGTACTACTTTCTGGTAATGCTACCATCCGCATTAACGGGGGGGCACCACAGGATCTAACTCTAGAGAATGTTAACGAAACTACAGTTACTTTTAAACATCTTCCCGGGTTAATGGAAAACGATACCTATACCTTGGCGTTTGACGATGGATGCTATCAATTTGGTGAAAGTCATGTGGTACCAAGGATTGATAATGATTTTCTTGTTATAACTCCGGAACAAGGTCTTGACGTATCCACTTGTGCCCCCATTCATCAGATAAATGGTAGCGGTTCATTTTGCAGTACAAATTCGATTACCATAGAACAGGAAATTACACCTGGCGTATGGACAAATGTAACATCTTCCAATTCCTTGAATGCCAATAATTTTTTCTATATACTACCAGGTCCGGGACATTACAGGATTACCGCATCGGATGATTGCCATACGGTGGTCAGAGAATTCGATACCCTTCCGGAAACGAATTCCCTGGAAGAAATAAGCATACGGAATTCTCCTTCTGTTTTGGAAGGAACAGGTGCCGTAGTAATTGATAGAACGTCAGCGCCTAGTAGCAATATCACCGTTCCAAGTACAACTTACGAAATAAGTCCCGTACCTTTTGTTCCCAATAGTACTATTAATCCCACACATCCCTTTACCTTGGGAGGCTCCTATACCTTAAACTTCCCGATAACCTATACCACCACTATAAATCGCTCAATTATAGGAGATTTACCTCTGGGTGATTATGAACTAAAGGTCACCTCGTGTGGTGCCGAAAGGGTGATCCCCTTTGAGGTCACTGACCCGGCGCAATACAGCCCTATGCTACAGACCCTTAGTGGATGTTCCAATTCAGGTCGAGTTATTTATGACCTGGGAGCGCTGAACGTTGCCAACACTACCAATAATCGCATAGATGTGGAGTTATGGACCAACGACGGTAATGATGGATTGGGTGTATTGGTGACCAACGATATTCCTCCCGATGGCCTTTCCGGTTCTTTTAATAATCTCGCGGCAGGAGATTATGTCCTACGCTTTGCCGGTATTAGATTTCAATCCGGGAACGATACCGAAGTTTTCTCCGCCGTTACGCTCAGCAATGAGGAAAGGGAATATACAGCTCCGGTTAGTATTGACCCATTTCAAAATATAACCGCCACGACATCAGGTACTTTTTGCGATTTTACAGATCCCTCATCGGGAATAATCTTTACCGAGATTCTAAGTGGTACTGCTACCTATCCCATGGTTTACGAATTATTTGAAACCACAGATCTGGATATGGCCGTACAAACATTTACGGAAACTGAACCATCTGTTACTAGCCACCTTTTTCAGAATGTTCCCCAAGGTGACTACTTGATTCGGATTACCACTCCTTGTGATGCCCTGGATCTTAATTTAAACTTATTACCGGTATCCCTTCAGGTACAGGCAACGGCAGATAGTGTTTTTGTCTGTTCTCCGGGAACCGCCGTGGATTTGTCAATTAATCTGCCTGAAAGCCTATATGATATTGAATGGGCCGATAGCTTGGGGAACCCATTGGGCTTGGGAACTTCCATAACCGTGAATGTAAATACCACCTCGACTTATACGGCAAGTTATTCGCTAAAACCCGTCTTCTGTGCTGGAGTAGAGGTAGAAACCCTTTCTATTACGATCCCTTTACGACCTGGTCTTTCCCTTTTAGGGCCCGTGGTCGAGAATTGTGACACGCAAGGTGGCTTTTATACCTTGGTCGCCGAATTGGATGGTATTGCCCCCTATACTGCATCGGGAACTGGTGCCCCGGGTACGTTCAATGGAAATATTTGGACTTCGGATCCTATCCCTATCGGTACGGATTATAACATAAGCCTTGAAGATGTAAATACCTGTGGTATTACTATAGCCGATGTATCCCCGATTAGTTGCGTCTTTGATGATGTGTGCGGATTGGATAAAATTATCACCTCGGACACGGTTACTGCCAATGGTGATGGTGTTAACGACAGATTTGAAATTACAGGAGTAGAAAGCTGCAATTACATCTTTAAGTTGCGGCTTTTCAATAGATGGGGCAATCTTGTTTACCAATCAAACGATTACCGCAACGATTGGGGGGGATCCGCTCCTAATAATTCATTTGGTAGTTCTGACAAACTGCCTTCGGGAACCTATTATTACATCATTACTGTACAGGACCAAGAATTAAAACCTATAGATGGGTACATTTATTTTGGCTCCAATTAAAAGCATCCAATACTAGGATTTGTCATAGCACGAAGCAAAGTGATTGAATAGCAACTCATGACAGAAAATAAAACATAAAACGATTATTAAAAACGAAAACCAAATTGTAGCTCCATGACATAGATATCGTCTACCAAAAACCCCCAACCTCACAAGGCATGAAAAAACAAAGGAAATACCTAATCCTGATCACCATATTGTACGGCGCAGTCCTGAGTTCCCAGCAATTGCCCCAGTTTACACAATACCTGTACAATACAGTTTCAATAAATCCGGCATATGCCGGAAGTAGGGGCGTATTTAATGGGACCATCCTTCACAGAAACCAGTGGTCCGGTTTGGAAGGAAACCCCAGAACAAATACGGCAACGGTACACATGCCCATAGAATTTACACGTGTAGGTATTGGCCTGTCCTACATCAACGACAAGCTAGGTTTTGAAAGCACCAATTATATTTATGGTGATTTTTCATACTCCATACCTGTAAATGAAAAAGTAGAAATGTCGTTCGGACTTAAGGCCGGTTTTACGAGCTATTCCCTTGAGAACCCAGACCCAAATGACAGCTTCTTTGCGGACAATGGTACTGTGTGGTCCCCAAATTTTGGAGCAGGAATATACGTAAGTTCACAACGTTGGTTCCTAGGAATTTCCTCGCCCAGAATCCTCAATACGGACTTGAACCAAGGAGAGTTTATGGCTTTGGAAAGAAATAGTTACTATGCCATAGGCGGTGTGGTATTTGACTTGTCCAGAGACTTAAAATTTAAACCTTCCATAATCCTAAAATTCACGGATGGCGCACCAGCCACTTATGATATTTCAGCTAATTTTTTGCTATACGATAAGTTGTGGTTGGGAGCAACCTACCGCTACAATTTTGCGAACAATTTTGGAGCAATTATGGATTATCAGCTCACGAAGGAAATTAGGATAGGGTATGCTTATGACCTTCCAACCACAGAATTTAGAACGTCCAGCTCCGGCACCCATGAAGTGCTGTTGATCTATGAACCCTCCTTTCGAAGAAGAGGAGGTATAAAATCTCCTCGATATTTTTAATGGAGCGTATGCGTAAAAACTCCTTTATAAACAAAAAACATATGTCAGAAGCATCAACAAATGATATCTCCCAAGAAAGGACATATGCTTACATATTTCTGATAAACAATAAGTTAAAAACAATGAGTCTATTATAAAATGAAGCATGAAGATTCACTAAAATTTGCATACCGTCAGTTAGCGGTTTCCTTTTTGCTCACTGGAGATAACAAAAAGGCCATAGCGTATTTCCAATTATTTATTGATGACGAGGAAACCCATTCAGAATATCATGAAAAGTATATAAAAGCCCTTATCAAGGATGGTAGGCGCAAAGAGGCGGAATTGTGGTTAAAAAAACAAGAATAAAAGCATAGGTAAGGCCAGTAATTAACAAGGAAAACAAAAATGGACAACCTAATATAAGATAGATCTAATGAATTAAAAGTACACGATACAAGAATACGTCATATGAAAACGAGAAGAAATCTAATTATATATGATAAACAGGGCCCTTTGGGAAATACGATTGCGCGCTCTTTCCAAAAGACACCGATTACAGTTTATAAGAACAAAAAATTAACGCAGATACTGAATCTGGTAAAGCTCAAGCAAAAAATCAACTTTGTCTTTGTGCTATTCATATTCAACGAAGAGTTTGAATTGGTGGAATCTACCTTGTTGGCCCAACTTAATGTTCCTATCATTTTTGCTCCAACGAACAAGCATAGTTATAAAAACCTCATCAAGATGAAAGGTATTGAGGTGGTGGACGTTTCAAAACACAAGAGCTTGCATATTTCCCAAATTCTGGATTTTTTGGAAGCCCACGATACTTAACCCTACTTTTTAGCGTTAGATTAAAGCATTGATATTTAAGCTGTTGATTTTTAACTCAGACTTATATTGCAAATTCTAACTGATGAATGTAGTACTCATAGATGATGATCTTTCCGAAATAAACTACTGTAGGGAACTGTTTGTCAGGAACTTTTCCCATATTGGTGCTTTACAATGCTTTAGCAATTCTACGGAAGGTCTGCACTTTCTGAATGAAACCCGACCGGATTTGTTAATTGTTGATGTAGAAATGCCCAACTTAAATGGGTTGGACCTTTTAAAGCGGCTTAAATCTCCAAATACGGAAATTGTATTTTGTACCGCTCATGATAAGTTCGCTATAGAGGCGTATCGGAATTTTGCATTGGGCTTTCTCCTAAAACCGTATAATGAGGCCGATTTTATCGCCGTTGTATCAAAAGCCATCCAAAGATTGAAAGCGACCGCTAAGGAGACGGTACCGAATGAAAGGCAATTGGAAGCATTGGAGTTGGAAAACAAAAAAATTCCTATTCCTACTTTGGGATGCACCTATTTTTCAAGTATTCTGGATATTATCCGATTGGAAAGCGTGGACAGCTATGCAAAAATACATTTAACCGACGGTAGCATTCATATGAGTTCTTATGGCATCAAATTTTTTGAAAAGATTTTGACCATGCCTTTGTTTTTTAGGACCCATAAATCACATTTGGTAAATCTCAAAAAGGTTTCTAAACTCTTTACGGACGGTACTTTGGTTCTGGAGACTGGGGATCGTATCCCTGTGGCTAGGCGAAGAAGACCAGATTTAATGGCCATTTTTGACCAATTCTAAAACCCTGGCAAAGCCTATCTATGGCAAAACTAATAATAGGGTATTCCAATGGTAACCCGGGTCCCTTGCGCTCCCTTATCGCTTAAATCCTTCATTGCGATTTCATATTTGGACTCCCCGTAATAGTGCGTCTTGTTCATCAACATTAATCGCTCATACAATATTTGTGTGGCGTAGGATTGATGCTTTTGGGCAATATTCTGCTTCTTTCGTGTTTGGGAAATCCCAAGACCATTATCCTCTATTACGACCACTATTTGTTTGCCGATAGGGGATTTTTTGATATCCACTACAATAACCTTGTTTTCTTGATCCTTCATAAAACCATGTACAATGGAATTCTCTATTATGGGTTGTAAGATCATAGGGGGAATATAGGTGCCATGTATATCAATATCCGACATACATTTCATATGGAGTTCTATCGTATGTTCGTTCTGGGAATTGATCAAGGCAACATAGTTTTTAATGTATTCCATTTCTTTGGCCAATGTAATGTTCTTGTGTCGGGTCACATCCAAGGTAAGCCGCATAAGGTTTGAAAAATTGGATATATAATTGTGCAGATCCAGTAATCCCTTTTCCTTTAGCTTTAAGCGTATGCCACTTAATGAATTGAATATGAAATGGGGGCTCATTTGGGCCCTAAGGGCGTTGCGTTCCAGTTCTATAAGGGTAAGGTTCAAGGCATTTTTTTTCCGCTCCTTTGTGATATAGGAAACAAGCCATACGACAAACGTACCGATTAAAAAAAAGATCGCTAAAAATTGAAACCAAAGCCTTTTGTAAAAAACTTGGGATACATTTAGGGTATAGGACAATTCATTGGACGACTCCACCCCTGTGGCATTGAATCCCTTGATCTTTAAACCATAGTTGCCAGGAGGTATGGAAAACAATTTTAAAGTGGTTTGGTTGCCCAAGCTTATCCACTCATCGGCAAATCCTTCCAGTTTATAAAAATATCGGTTGTAGTCCGTATTAAAATTGTCATTAATACCATAGGATGTGGAAAATGAATTTTTATAATAGGGTAGATTAAAACTTGGAATGCTATCGTTGAAAACATCTATACCCACTTCCCTACCCTTGGTACGATCATAGTATTCAAATTTTGTAGGGAATATTTTGATATCCCTGGATTGATGGGGGATATTGATACTATCAAATGCAATGATTCCATTGATTCCTCCAAAAAACAACCGATCTTTGGACGACCTATAATATGAGTTTTGATTGAAATCATTAAACGCAAGTCCATCCTCGACAAAGAAAGAGGCAACTTCCTTGGAACTCCTATCATATCTAAAAAGACCGTAATAGGTGCTAAACCACATAATGCCATCTGCATCTTCCAAAATACCGACTACATTTAGATCCGTGAGGCCATCCGCCTTTCCGATAACCTTCATTTTCTTCAAATCCTTGTCCACATAAACTACCCCAATATTGGTGCCTATCCATAGATTCTCCCCTTGATCCACAAAAACCACATAGATTTTGTTGGTGGGAATTCTTAGGGTACTCTTGGCATCGTCCCTTTTTAAGGTCTGGAAGGTTTGGGAGGTCAGGTCTTGTATGAACAATCCATTTCGATCCGTAGCCACATAAAGCTTACCCTTGGTCCTGAGAAGATCCCTTACAAAAACTTCATCATTATTGTCCAAAGGCAATATGGGAAGCTCTAAGAATTGTTTTCTATAGGTGTCAAATTCCTGTAGACCAAAATTACTGGCAATCAACAAGGTAGAATCCGAGTACTTGGCTACATCATAGTATTGCATATGGGTCAATCTAGGATGGCCCTCAAATAAGTACTCTCCTATAATTTCATTTTCAAGAAAGTTTATGTGCGATATTTTTTTATGCTCTCCAACGCACCAAGCCGTGGAATCACTGATTGGCAAAAAGGACCTAAGGTAGTTTAAGGTCGGAAAAACCATTTCAGTTGAATAGGTACTTTCGCGGAAATCATTAACCGAAGTACTCAACTTAAACGTCCCCAGATAACTGGCCGCCAGGATTTCCGTATTCGGCAGCTCCAAAAAACCTCGTGCACTTACTTTTCGTTCCCCATAATCCTCGAGGATTTTATGGAAGGTATGACTATTGAATTTTATTTTACGGATACGGTCATAGCTACTTACATAAATGACGCCGAAATTGTCCACGACTACATCATCGATCATATAGGGAAATGAAATTTCATGGGCTTTGGTCAAATGGTCTTGCCCGTTTCTTTGCTGAAGTTTATAAAAACCCAATTTTTTTCCGGAACCATCGATCGCAATCAAATCCGCATGGTTCTTTAAATAAGGGGTATTGCTTTTATAGATTGGAATCATTTCTTGAAAAGGCAGATTCGTCACCTGAATCCCCAGATCTTCAACATACTGGGTCTCAAAAATTTCCCCTTCAAATTGGTAGTCGGTATCCTTGGATTCCGGAAAAAGGGCGCCATTGTCCGTAATCAATAGTCCATCCCCACCGTTAAAGGACCACTCCGGGTACAGGTAACTACTTTTTGTATAATTAAGGGAAGTGGTAAGGTCTGTATATAAAGTACTGTTTCCTTCCTCTAGGAGGTATAACTTACGGCCCAGTCTAAACAAAATCTTGTCGCAGTCAATTACTTTTTCGACAAACGAAAAACTTCTCTGAAAATACCCCGGATTTAAATTCCGATCCGCTTTAGGGGTTTTATATTTTGTGACCCTGAGTGAGGGGTCGATCTTTAAAATTCGGTCATTATAAGTCCCCGCCCATATATTGCCATTACAATCCTCGATCAAGGAACCCAACGACACCTTCTCCTCATCCAGAATCCTTTTGAAATGAACACGATCAAAACTGTCATCCAAACTATCGGATATAAAGACACCAATATCGGATACTATCCAAATACGATGTTTACTATCCATAAATATGACATCCAAATAGGTGGACAGGATTTTTTCATCCTTGTCCAAAAAAGTAGAAAGCACAGAATTGGTTTCAAACTCCTTTACGATTCCATTAAAGGTGGAGTACCAGAGGATTCCATCTTCATCAATGTATATTTTATTCCTGATTTTATGACTCTCGCCATTGTTATTGATAGGTATTTCCCGAATCTTATAGTCTTGGGCTTCCAAAAAATGAAATGCCAAAAACCAAAAGGGCAGTACTAACCACCTGTATTGGCTATACATTCTACAAAAAACAAATGACCGACTTCGGGATTTAAGGCGAATGAGAGCAAATACTACATCAATCAACATTTCATATAAAGTTCAGTTTGGTTACCTAGCTATTCAAGAATATTTGTAAACGAAATCCGATTATTTCGTTCTCCAACTAGTTTGGACACACAAACTGTATATAGGTAACTCCTTTATCCCATATTAATGACTAATTTTTGTATTGCATTCTCACGTAGGGGAAAAAACCTTTAAGACTATTGGGCAAGCCTGAGTGCTTAATAACCTACGCTTGGCGTAATCGTACAAGTTCCTTTCCAGGTTAGGGAAAGGTGGCTTCCCGCTAGGTGGGAAGTCGGAAAGGGTGAATCTTGAACCAAAACCAGTTTTGTGGGAAAAGAACAGTTTATCTATTTCATCTTTTCCAACGCCCTAAAAAGCAGGAATAAATGCAAATTGCCATCTTCTAAAGCCTCCCTTATTTTTTTAAAGGCAATCCGTATTTGGGATTCCACTGTTTTAATGGAGATTCCCAATTTTTCGGCAATTTCCCTATTTTTATACCCTTTCTTTTTGCTCAGTAATAAAATTTCCTTGCATCGATCGGGCAGGTTCTTTACAGCGTCCTTTATCCTTTCTGTTTTCTGGATAAATTCAGAATTGTCTTCCTCCAATAGATAGGACAATGCCTCATATTTGAGGGAATCCAGAAGCTTATCATTTTTTTTGTCCTGACGGATTTTTTGCAAGTACGCGTGGTAAACCGATTTATATAAATAGGATTTTACGGAAGTATGTATACTAAGTTCGCTTCGTCTTACCCAAAGTTTTACATATTCATTTTGAACAAGATCTTCGGCATCCAGCATGTTATGGGTAAACTGTAATGCATAGGAACACAGCGGCCTATAATACAAATCAAAAAGCATTTTAAGGGCATTATGATCGCCCATTTGAATACGGGACCATAAAATTTTATCATCCAACATTGGTTTCGGGGGGATTTGGTTTCATATGTTTTATATCATAAAGATTAAAAAAAACTCAGGAAGTTTAAGGGTAAATATGTGTTTTTGCATCTTCTTTACATACAATGTAACTTTATCAAACTTATTCCTGTGTGAAAAGTCTTATAGTCAGGTATTTAACCGATACAATTTCCGATCAAGAGCTTATTGAATTACACCTTTGGTTGCAAAATCCAAAGAACAAAGCGGTTTTTAAGGCCATGGTCCAGGCCAATGAAGAATTGGATTTTATCCATAGGCCCATTGATGTGGAGATGGCCTATAAAAAGGTGCTGAGTAATACCACCAATACTCAACGATCTCTACCAAAACGCTACCCTATTCTTAAATATGCGGCCGTAGCGGCTATCTTACTAAGTACTTCAGTGGGTCTGTACCACCTGGCAAAAAAGGACGGGATTGGCATAACCGCCCCTCCAGTTACGGAGACATCTCCCCAAATTACCTTGGAACTGGAAGACGGAAGCCTTTTGATTTTGGATGAGAAGCAACAGACTACCTTGACTAACAAGCAAGGCGATCAAGTGGTAAGCCAGGAGTATGATAAACTTAAGTACAAAAATGATGGAACAACCGAAGGTAAATTGGTCTACAACCAGCTTACCGTTCCCTATGGCAAACGATTTACCATAGAATTGGCCGATGGGACATTAGTATTCCTTAATGCCGGTACAAAGCTTAGGTACCCCAAGGCATTTACCGATCCCAAGAGTAGGGAAGTGTACTTGGACGGGGAGGCTTTTTTTGAAGTAGCGGAAAATGCGGCCCATCCTTTCATTGTACATACCGAAAAAATGAATGTCCGTGTCCTGGGTACCCAGTTCAACGTCTCCAGTTATAAAAATGAAAACAACACTTCTACGGTTTTGGTCAAGGGCAGTGTTGGCGTCTATAGACCTTCCGAAGCCTTTGATACGGAAAAAAGTATCGTCATTTCGCCACGGCAACAAGCCTCTATTCGAGACAAAGAGTTCACCATTAGGGAAGTGAACGTTCAAAAGCATATTGCATGGACCAAAGGCCAATTGTATTTCGTTAATGACCGTTTCGTAAATATCGTTAAGGAAATGGAACGCCACTACAACATAAAAATCGAAAACAACTATCCAGAATTGAACGATACGAGATATACCGGAACTTTTGAGTCCGAAACCATAGAACAGGTCTTAAATGTTTTTAAAAGAAATACCCAATTTGAATATCGCCTGGAAAAGGATAAGATAATAATTACCACCTCCCCCTAATTTTTTCGAGAAATAATAACCTAAAAAGCGGCCAATGATATAAACGAAACAACTAAAGAAAAGAAAATCGGGAAATGCAGCCACATTCCCCGATTCAACAATTGATTTTACAGCTGTCTGAAACAAACTAAAAATCGTTCAAAATTATGAAAAAACCGAACATCATGGAATGGTTATACAAAATCGTTCCAGAACTTGATTTGAAAATGAAACTTACCTTCTTTTTTCTCATCGTTGCCCTTTTTCAAATACAAGCAAATTCCGGGTATTCCCAAAACACGAAAATTAGTCTAGATCTAGCTCAGGTAACACTAGCTGAAGTATTCTCGGAAATTGAAAGTAAAACGGAATTTCGATTCTTCTATAAAAATGAGGATGTAAATCTAGACCGTAAGCTTACTTTAAAAATTAAGAAAGAGCGCATCCATGTCATATTAAATAGAATTTTTCAAGATGGCAAGGTCTCCTATGAAGTTTTCAACAAACATATTATATTAAAAAAAGCAACCTATCCCACTTCCTCCCAAAAGCAAGTGGACAGTTCACCGAAATTATATCAATTGCAAATAAGTGGTACGATATCCGATTCCAATGGAGCGCCCCTACCGGGTGCCAATATCGTGGAAAAGGGTACTACAAATGGTACGCAATCGGATTTTGATGGTAATTTTTCCATTTCGGTGGCCGATCAAAATGCCGTTTTGGTAGTATCCTATCTTGGTTTTACAACGCAAGAAGTCCAAGTTGCGGGTCAAACGGCCATTTCCATAAATCTACAGGAAGATGCCGGGGCCTTGGAGGAGGTCGTAGTGGTAGGTTTCGGCACCCAACGCAAGATAAACCTAACCGGGTCTGTAGAAGTCATTGATGACGCCGCCCTAGAAAATAGGCCAGTTAACAATGTATCCAACCTCTTGGCCGGCCAGGCCAGTGGGGTTACGGCCTTTTCAGGGGGCGGACAGCCCGGTCTGGATGAGTCCAATATCTCCATCCGTGGAAATACCACTTTTGGCGGTAGCAATTCCCCGTTGATCATAGTGGATGGGGTAGAGTCTACCTTGAACAACATCGACCCCATTGACATTGCCAGTATTTCGGTCCTTAAAGATGCATCATCAGCAGCTATCTATGGAGTAAGGGGCGGTAATGGGGTAATCATCGTAACTACAAAAAGAGGACGTTCAGGAGCCCTTATGGTAAATTACAGTACCTCCTTTGGGTTTCAGGAGTTTACGGAAACCCCAACGTTTACCAATTCCTTTGACTATGCTACATTGCGCAACGAAGCTTTGGTCAATGATGGCAATGCCCCAGAATTTACCGATGAACAATTGCAGGCCTTTCAAAATGGTTCGGCGCCCAGTACAGATTGGCTAGGGGCATTATTGACCCCGGATGGCTTTACCCAAAGGCACCATCTGGCCTTATCTGGAGGTTCGGATACCTTCAACTACAGTGCTTCGCTCGGCTATTTGGATACCGAAGGGCTCATACCCAATACCAACTACAGACGATACTCCTTCCGATTGAATTTGGACCAAAAAATAAACGATAGATTGACCTTAGGGTATAATGTAGCGTTGACCCGAAGGGATGTGGAAGAACCTCGGGGAGGTGTCGGTAGCATCTACAGCAAGAATTTTAGGGAACACCCTACTGTACCCATTCGAAATAGTGACGGCAATTTTGTAGCCTTCATCAACGAGCACAATTCCGTTGCGGAAGCCAATGAAGGGGGGCTTCAACGTACGCTGGAAGACAAATTGTTGGGGAGCGTCTCGGCCGAATTCAAGATCCTTGAGGGCCTCAATATCAAGGGCATTGCGGCCATAAACCAAGATTATAGGAATTTCAACGACTTTGACAGATTCCTGCAATTATACAACACCGATGGCTCTGAGGCCATTGGCCTCCCTAGCCGTATAGAGGTACAGGAATCCCGAAGGACCAATATAAATTTACAGGCTTTATTGACCTATGAAAAAACTTTTGGTAAACATTACATAAAAGCCCTGTTGGGGCATAATTCCATCCAAGATGATTTTAAGCTTACCCAAACCGCCAGAACTGGATTACCTTCCAGCAATGTTAGTGATGAACTGGCATTGGGCGATCCGGATACCGCCACTAATGATAGCGATGTAGAATTGTATCGTTTGGAGTCCTATTTCGGAAGGCTAAACTATAACTTTGATGACAGATACCTCTTTGAGTTTACCCTGCGCCAAGATGCCACCTCCCGATTTGCAGAGGCCAATAGAAAAGAGGTCTTCCCCTCTTTTTCTTTGGGTTGGAATCTGGCCAATGAGGAATTCTTCAGGATTGAGGAATTAAATCAATTGAAGCTAAGGGGATCCTGGGGCCAGTTGGGCAATCAGGAAGTGATCGTTAACGGTACAGTCTCCAATTTTGCCTACGCCCCTACTTTTAGGGCGGGCAGGGGTTATCAGGCCGGTGGTCAGTTACAGACCAGCTTTAGGGAAGGCCTTATTGCCAATCCAGATTTGAGATGGGAAACCATTACAAAGAGTAATGTGGGCCTTGACGCGGCTCTTTTCAATAGCAGTTTTCAATTCAGCTTTGATTATTTCTCTGAAAATCGGGATGATATTTTGGCCGTGGTTCCTCTGCCCGGTTCCTTCGGGGCATCCGCACCACCCTCCAACGTAGCCAGTTCCATTGCCCGTGGTATTGAAATGAGCTTTAATTATAACGGAAGTATCGGGGATGATTTCCGTTACTCCATTGGGTATAATATGACCAATTTTCTAAAAGCTCCAACGATTGATGCCCTTCCAGAGAACGGCGAAGTTCCGGGGCGTAGCGTGGGTGATCCCATAAACAATATCTTTGGATATGAAGCATTGGGGCTTTTTCAAAACGATGCGGAGATAGCAAGTGCTCCTGATCAAACGGCTTTGGGAGGAACCCCGGTTCCGGGTGACATCCGATACGCGGATATAAATGGCCGTGACGAAAATGGAAATTTGACCGGACAACCGGACGGTGTAATCGATCCCGATGATAGAACCTCCTTGGGAACCTTTACCCCAAAATTGTTTTATGGCTTTAATTTTGGAGCGGACTACAAAGGGTTAGATCTATCGCTGTTTTTTCAAGGGGTGGGGCGTGTACAGAACTCCCTGATCGATAGGGCGGCACATCCCTTTAGTAATGGTGGTAAAACCCTTGCCGTTCATTTGGATCGGTGGAGCCCGGAAAACACCAATGCCTCCTACCCTACCTTACATTCCGCCAATGCAGGGAGAAACCAGGTTACCAGTTCGTTTTTCACCTACAATGCATCCTATCTAAGGCTAAAGAACATACAACTGGGGTATTCCTTACCGGAGTCTTTTATCAACAAGTTCGGATTACAAAAATGCAGGGTCTATGTTACAGCGGACAACCTCCTAACGATTACAAATTCGGAGTTCCCAGATGGTTTTGACCCGGAAACCTTGGGTAACCCTGATCCGGATGCATTAAATCCAGGTAACAATGGCGAGATCTACCCTCAGGTAAAAACATACGCCATAGGACTCAATGTTACTTTTTAATCAATGAAAAACTGCGATATGAAAATTTTAAATAGTATAAGCTTTAAAAAATCCATCCTTTTGGGTGGGGTCACGATAGCGTTAATGGTAATTTCTTCCTGTAGTAAGGATTTTCTGGATGTCTCACCGGATGATACCATTAATCCCGATACTTTTTATCAAACGGAGGCCGATGCCATCGCCGGGGCCTTTAGTGTTTATGAGCTGTTATCCTCCAATGATCCTTACGAACGCTATCATATGATCGGAAGGAATATTTGGAGCGATGACGCCTGGGGTACAAGTTTTACGGCCGGCCAATACGAACCCATTGGGCAGGGAACACATTCCCCAAGTTTTGGAATGATCAATCAGGTATGGGGATTCTTTTACAATATGATCCGAAGGAGCAACGTTTTTCTGGCCAATGTGGACAATACGGAAATGGATGCCGGGCTACGTGAACGTTTAAAGGCGGAAGTGCGTTTCCTAAGGGCCTTTGCCTATCAAGAGCTTACCTTTTTATATGGGGATGTTCCACTGATAACGGAAGTAGTACCCGTAGAGGATGCCAAAAATACGACAAGGACGGCAAAGGCAGAAGTGATAAACTTTGTGCTAAGCGAGTTAGAGGCCACCGCGGGTGTTTTGCCGCCCTCCTATTCCGGATTGGACGTAGGGCGTGCCACCAAAGGTGCCGCAGATGCCCTCCGCTGCCGGGTATTGATGTTCGAAAACAACTTTACGGAAGCGATCAACGCCGCACAGGACGTTATGGCCGGGCCCTATAATCTGGAAACCAATTTCGGGGATATTTTTAAACTGGCCAATGAAAACAACGAGGAAGTCATTTTTGATATTCAATACCTTACCGCAGGGTGGGATTATCTAAATGCCCAACAGTTGTATTCATTACCGCCCAGTTTAGGAGGGTGGACCGGATCCTCGCCCAGTCAATCCTTGGTCGATGAATTTGAAACCTCCAACGGAATGGATATCGAAGATCCGGGAAGTGGCTATGACCCGGACAATCCTTTTGAAAATAGGGACCCGCGACTTGGGCAATCCATAATTTTCCCAGGGGAGACCATTGACGGTGTAACCCTGGATCCATGGAATACGGATGGTGCGGATCGCCTGGGAGGGGGAAACTCCACCACGACCGGATATTGGATCAAAAAGTTCTATGACAATACACTGCCGACCGCGCAGGACGGTACCAATTACATTTTAATACGCTATGCGGAAGTCTTGCTGAACTATGCGGAAGCCGTCAATGAAACATCTGGTCCTACCACGGAGGTTTATACCACCTTAAATTCCATTCGGTCAAGGGCAGGTATGCCAGATCTACCCGTAGGTCTAGGTCAGGATGAAATGCGGGAGCGCATTTTACATGAACGGCGGGTAGAATTGGCCTTTGAGGGTGATCGTTTTTACACGATCCGTAGGCGTAGGATAGCGGAACAAGTGGTACCTCAAGATGTGCTCGGAGCAGTGAATCCCGCCAGTGGTACAAACGTGTTGGCCAATACGGGACGTTTATTTGATCCGGCAAAGGATTACCTATGGCCTATCCCCCAGGAAGAAATAGATCTATCCGAAGGGATAATAACCCAAAACCCCAATTGGTAAGAGATAAAGAGCGTATTTAATTTAAGTTAATTTTTTGTTTATGTTAGTTTAAAATGGGGGTTGGGGTTAGTCGCTCAAACCCCCATTTTTTTAAATCAGAATGTACAGATTGTCAATTTTTATAAGGAAAAATGGAAATGCCCCGCTCTTGCTATTATGTCTTTGTACCCTAACGGGTTGTACAAAAAAAACAACGCCCTTGGAAAAATCCCTTGTTAAAAATGTGGACTCTCTGGCCTTATTTAAAATTCTCCCCCCAAGCTATACCGGAATCACGTTTGCGAATAGGATACAAGAAAGTATGTATATGAACGGGCTCACCTATGAATATATATACAATGGTAGCGGTGTCTCGGTAGGCGACCTCAACGATGATGGGCTTCAGGATATTTTTTTCGTTTCAAGCTTTGGGGGAAATGAACTATACTTAAATGGGGGCGATTTAAAGTTTAGAAATACTACTGAAACGTCAAATGTTAGGGGAACTTACGGGTTTTATACCGGAACCACTATGGTAGACATCGACCATGATGGGGACTTGGATATTTATGCATGCAGATCGGGCTTGTTCGATGATCCGGATAAAAGAAAAAATGAACTTTACATCAATCAGGGAAATGATCCGAACGGGATTCCCGTATTTAAGGAAGAAGCTAAAAAGTACAATTTAGATTTGCCCCATCAATCCACACAAGCGGCTTTTTTTGATTATGACAGGGATGGGGACTTGGATCTGTTTTTACTGAACCATGGTACGGATGCTTCTTATACCTCGGACTTTAAACAAGTACCGAAACTCCTTCAAAAAAAATCGCCCTATCAAAGCGATCGCCTGTTCAGAAATGATGAAGGTACCTATGTAGACGTCAGTGATGCTGCAGGAATTGTTAATAACACCATCAGCTTTGGTCTGGGCATTGCCATTGGTGACATCAATAATGATGGTTGGCCGGATGTTCTTATAGGGCAGGATTATGCGGAAAAAGACCATCTTTATATCAATCAGGGCAACGGTACTTTTAAGGAGGTAATACGGCAGGCCACCAATCATATTTCCAATTTTTCCATGGGCAATGATATGGCCGATTTCAACAATGACGGCCTATTGGATTTTATTTCGGTAGACATGGTCTCCGAACATAATTATGATAGCAAGACCAGTATGAGCGGTATGGCCCCCGAACGTTTTTACCAACTTATGGACTATGGGCTGCACCACCAATATATGTTCAACACCTTACAACTCAATAATGGTATCCCGGATGGTGATAACGTACCCGTATTCTCGGATGTGGCCCAACTGGCCGGGGTATCCAATACGGATTGGAGTTGGGCGCCCCTTTTTTTTGATATGGACAATGATGGGTTAAAAGACCTATTTGTATCCAACGGTATCAAAAGGGATTTTAGGAACAATGACTATGTACGCTATAAGAAAAAGCGGCTGGCCCAATACGTTCAGGACCAAAAGACCACCAAACAACCCAAAAAGCTTCTGGAAGATTACATTCGTGATCTCATGGGAAAGATTCCAAAAAGGAATAGGGACAATCTCTTTTTCCGGAATAACGGGAATCTCACCTTTGCCAAGAAAAATGTAAACTGGAACCTCAGCGCATTGACCAGTACCACCGGTGCCGCCTATGCCGATCTGGATAATGACGGTGATCTGGATCTGGTGACCAATAACGTGGACGATTACGGCTTCATCTACCGCAATAACACCAACGAGCTAAAAGTCGGAAACAATTATATACAATTTCAGCTAAAGGGCAGTGAAAAAAATCCGTATGGGATAGGTACCCGCATCCAAATTGAACATAGCAACGGGCAAAGGCAACTCTTGGAAAAGTATCCGACCCGTGGGTTTCAGTCCTCCGTTGGTGGACACTTGCACTTTGGAATCGGTACTGCGGAAAAGATTGACCAGATGGTGGTGAAATGGCCCGATGGCACCGAAGAAACCCTAAACGCCCTGGAGGTAAACCAGGTATATACATTACACTATAAAAACGCAGAGGTAGTTCCCCCAAAGCCTCTTAAAATCCAACAGCGCTTCACCGATGTTACCACAAAAAGCGGTATTGATTTTTTGCATCGGGAAAATGTATTTGACGATTTTGAACGTGAGGGCCTATTGCCCCATAAAATGTCACAATTCGGCCCGGCATTGGCCGTAGGGGATGTAAATGGTGACCTATTGGACGATTTTTATGTCGGTGGCGCCTTGGGGTATCCCGGAACGCTTTATGTACAAAAAATAGATGGAACCTTTCAGGAAGATAATCAAAATTCAAGCTTATGGAACAAAGAACAAGGTTATGAGGATACCGCGGCCTTGTTTTTGGATGTGGAAAACGATGGCGATCTAGATCTTTATGTAGTCAGCGGAGGAAACGAAAACAATCAAAATTCAAAAGGTTTACAGGATCGCCTCTACCTAAACAAGGGAAAAGGCCAATTTAGCCGCTATTTGGATATCCCAAAAATACGGAACAGCGGGTCAGTGGTCAAAGCTTTTGATTTTGACGGGGACGGGGATCAGGACCTATTCATTGGAGGACGACAAATCCCGGGAAAATACCCTTTCCCGGCGGACTCTTATGTATTACGGAATGATTCCTTCCCCAAAAAAATTGCACTTACCGATATCACCAAGGAGTGGGCCCCGGAGCTTTTAGGCCTGGGCATGGTTACGGACATGGCCTGGATAGAACTTAATGGGGACAACCGTACGGATATGGTCATTGTGGGTGAATGGATGCCCATTACCGTTTTTTACAATACCGATCGTGGATTTATCAAGGCAGACGGTACAGGATTGGAAAACCATACCGGATGGTGGAATACTATCAATGCGGCCGATTTTGATCAGGACGGGGATATGGATCTTATTGCCGGAAACCTGGGGTTAAATTACAAATACAAGAGCAGTCCCGAAGCACCTTTTGAAATCTATACCAAAGACTTTGATGGTAACGGATCTTTGGATATTGCCTTGGGATACTACGAAGAGGGGAATCTTTTCCCCTTACGGGGAAGGGAGTGCAGTTCTGACCAAGTACCCATGATCAAGGAAAAATTCCCTACCTATGATCTGTTTGCCAAGGCCTCCCTGGAAGAGGTCTATGGCCGAAAGAACATGGAAGGTGCATTGCATTATGCCGCTACCGATTTTGCCACCAGTTATTTGGAGAATAAAGGAGATGGAACATTTGCTGTAGATCCCCTACCCCATCTGGCGCAATTATCGGCAACAAATACCATCGAAATCCAAGATTTTAATCGGGACGGTTATTTGGATGTACTACTTGCGGGCAACCTATATGGGGCCGAAGTGGAAACCCCCAGAAACGATGCCAGTTACGGACTTTTGTTAACAGGTAATGGCAAGGGCAAGTTTAAACCTGTACCCCCCAATAAAAGTGGATTATACATCCCCGGGGATATCAAAGGCAGCCAACCTATCAATTTTTTAGGAAGGGAACAAGGTTTTCTTTTCGCCAAAAATGGAGATGCATTGCAATTGATCATGCTAAAACAACATCCTTAAATGCCCATCTATTTTATCCAAACCAATTGCCTGCGTAGTAATCCGGCCAAAGGAAGGGAAAAACAAACATGCGCACTTCTTGCATTTCTAAGTACCCTTCTATTGCTATCTACCAGTTGCCATAGATCTACCAAGGATTTTAAGACCGCTGACAAGGAACATTTTGCACCTCATAGCAATTTGGCCATGGCGGAGGAACTTAAATCCCTCGCAGAAAATGCAGATCCTGCAAACAACTATATGCTCAATGAGGAACGGGCCGTGTATTACTATAAAAATTACCTCAGGGCCGATCGGAAGGATACCCTATCCCTTTGGCTCCACACCCGGTATCTTGAAGAACTGATCAATGCAGGCTTTGTAGAAAAGGCCATTACCGAAATTGAAAACCGCCTTAAGGACCAAAAAGAAACGGAGGTTACCTCCTTAAATAAAGAGCTATATGATCTTTTGGCCCTTGCCTACCTTCAAAAGGGCGAGGAAGAGAACTGTGTGGAACACCATACCGCAAAGTCCTGTATTATTCCTATAGAAGAGGAAGGGCTCCATCATGATACCTCCAGTGCCGAAAAGGCCATTTTAATCTATACAAAAATTCTCAAGGCCTTTCCGAATGACTTGCAGGCCCGGTGGTTGTTAAATCTGGCCTATATGACCCTTGGGGATTATCCGGAGGGGGTCCCGAAGAATGTTCATATTCCGGATATTGTCAAAACAAAAACCACGGAAATCCCGAAATTCCGGGATGTGGCCATGCACTTAGGGATACATGCTACCGGACTGGCCGGTGGAGTGGTCAGTGAGGATTTTGACAATGATGGCCTTTTGGACCTCATGGTTTCTTCCTACGGTCTAAATGACCCGTTACGGCTCTTTAGGAATACGGGCAAAGGTAAGTTTGAGGATATTTCCGAAGCTGCAGGTTTAAAAGGCTTGACCGGGGGGCTTAATCTGCTCCAAGCCGATTATAACAATGACGGTTTTTCCGATGTTCTGGTAGTTCGGGGGGCCTGGTTGGGGAATTACGGGAGGTTTCCCAATTCCCTGCTTCGTAATAATGGGAACAACACCTTTACCGATGTAACCCAGGAAGCCGGACTGCTGTCCTATTTTCCCACCCAAACGGCCGCATGGGCGGATTTTAACAAGGATGGCTTTTTAGACCTTTTCATCGGCAATGAATCCCCGGACAGCCCACATCCTTGCGAACTTTATGTAAATAAAGGGGATGGTACGTTCGAGGAGGTCGCACAGCAGGTAGGCCTTTCGGTGGTCGGTGTCATAAAGGGTGCCGCTTGGGGCGATATCAACAATGATGGCCTCCCTGATCTATACCTGTCCAATCTGTCCGGTAACAATCGCCTGTTCCTAAATCGCTGTGGGATATCAAAATCCAGTTGGCAGTTTGTTGAGATAGCCGCTATTTCCGGGGTACAGGAACCCTATCATAGTTTTCCGACCTGGTTTTGGGATTTTAACAATGATGGCTTTGAGGATATTTTCGTCTCGGGCTATACCTTGGATCGTTTGGACAAGGCGGCGGAAGACGAGGCCCGGGCCCTATTGGGAAGAAAAACAATGGCCGAAACGCCGCGTCTCTATAAAAACAACGGGGACAATTCCTTTACCGATGTCTCCAGGGCATACGGCATCCACCGGCCCCTGTACACTATGGGGTGCAACTATGGTGATTTGGACAATGACGGTTTTTTGGACTTTTATTTAGGTACCGGTACCCCGAACCTAAATGCCATCGTACCCAACCGTATGTACAGGAACATGGAGGGGAAACGCTTTGAGGATATTACCTTCCAAGGAGGCTTCGGCCATATCCAAAAAGGGCATGGTATCGCTTTTTTCGATTATGACAACGATGGCGACCAGGACATCTACGAAGTCTTGGGCGGTGCGGTCTCAGGAGATACCTTCCAAAACATCCTGTTTGAAAACGGGGGCAATGCCAATGCCTGGATCACGCTGCGTCTGGTGGGGAAGACCGCCAATCGTTCCGCCATTGGGGCGCGGATCAAAATTACGGTCGAGGACAAGACCGGTACCGAGCGGTCCATCTATACTACGGTATCCTCGGGGGGAAGCTTTGGGGCTTCCAGCCTACAACAGGAAATAGGGCTGGGACAGATCAAGGAAATCAGGGAAGTAAAAATCTGGTGGCCGGACGATACCAATACCGTAAGCACCTTTCAACAACTGAGGCCCAATAGTTTTATCACCATCCAACAAGATGGGAACCGCATCACCTATGAAACGCGAAACCAGTAATCAGTAATCAGTAATCAGTAATCAGTAATCAGTAATCAGTAATCAGTAATCAGTAATCAGTAATCAGTAATCAGTAATCAGTAATCAGTAATTAGTAATTAGTAATTAGTAATTAGTAACACAATAACTCAATTATCAATAACCAATGATGCAATAAACAATAACCTGAAACCAGAAACCCGGAACCCATTGAACAATGAATCAATAACTAAATAACCAGTAACCCAATAACTGAATAACCAGTAACCCAATAACTGAATAACCAGTAACCCAATGAACAATGAATCAATGAATCAATAACCCAATAACTGAATAACCAGTAGTCCAACAACTAAATAACCTGAAACCAGAAACCGGTAATCAGTAATCAGTAATTAGTAATTAGTAACTCAATAACCAATAACTCAATAACCTAACAATCCAACAATCCAACAATCCAATAACTCAATGATCAATAAACAATAACCTGAAACCCAATAACCAATGAACAATGACCAGCAACCAACAACCAGTAACCAGTAATCAGTAATTGGTAACTCAATAACTAACAACCAATAACACAATAACCCGTAATGTATACACGAAGAAGATTTTTAAGAAACAGTACCTATGCCAGTGCCTATTTAGGTGTTTCGGCCTGCAGCCCTGACCAAAGGGATACGGGAAGGCCAATAGCCGAACTCCTGAACGAAATCACCAAAGAAAGGCCTACCCAAAACTCCTCGGTTATGAATCTTATGGTCCCGCCGATTCCAAAGGTACGGATAGGCCTTATCGGTTGTGGCAGCCGGGGATTGGGACTATTGTACCAATTTAACGCCCTATGCCCTGAGATGGCATCCATCGTTGCGCTTTGCGATGTCCGTGAGCCGAGGATACAAATCTGTATGAATTATCTACAGGCCCATGGCAATGAACGCCCGGAGACCTATACAGGAAGCCTAAATGCATGGAAAAAAATGACGGAACGGGACGATATAGACCTCGTCATTGTGGCCACGCCCTGGGAAGATCATGTACCCATGAGCGTCCATGCCATGCAACAAGGCAAGCATGTAGGGGTAGAAGTCCCCGCCGCCTATACCTTGGAGGGATGTTGGGCTCTGGTAGATACGGCCGAGGAGACCCAACGTAATTGTATTATGCTGGAAAACGTTTGTTATGGGGACGAAGAGCTTTGGCTGCTCAATATGGCACAGGCAGGGGTCTTGGGAACACTTAACTACGCAGAAGCGGCCTATATCCACGATTTACGGGAAGGACTGTTCCGTAAGGACTCCTACAACAATTGGCGACTGCAACACCATGTGGAACGAGACGGCAACCTATATCCTACCCATGGGCTGGGACCGGTGGCCCAGTATCTGGATATCCAAAGGGGCGATACCTTTGCGTATTTAGTATCCATGGGCAGTCCCCAAAATGCGTTGTCCGAATACGCCCGGACCCTGGATACCGATAATCCGTTTTACGGAAAGACCGATTTTGCCCATGGGGATATCAACAATAGTCTAATCAAGACCCATAAGGGCCGATCTATTTTACTACAGCATGATGTGGTGACCCCAAGACCCTATGATCGGAAAAATGTACTGTCCGGGACCAAAGGCTATCACGAAGGATATCCTAGCAGGTTGTCGCTAAACGGCGAGGGCCACCATTTTTTGGATGAACAAAACTATACAGCGCTGCGGGATACCTATAGGCACCCTATCTGGAACGAGTTGCAGGAACGGATCGCTCGGCACAAAGGCGGCCATGGGGGAATGGATTTTGTAATGGCCTACCGCGTCATTAGCTGTTTTAACCAAGGTATTCCCCAGGATATGGACATCTATGATGGGGTGGCCTGGTCCGTAGTGGGGCCCTTGTCCCGGATTTCCGTGGAAAACGGAAGTATCCCCGTACCCTTTCCGGATTTTACCCGTGGCAAATGGAAACGGAACAGAAAATTGGGCATAACCCAAGCCAGTTGAAATGGCCAGGGTTTACCCATAAACGTGGGTACCAATTCCCAAGAAAACAAGCATTTCAGGGCTAAGTGTAAGTGTTCCTTTCCCTGGCAGGGAAAGGAACATTCGGGAGGGCAGACCCCGGATCGGATAACGCTGACAGGTAGTAAGCCCCACACTCCCTGGCCTCCTTCCCGGGGAAATCCCTATTTGATCATCACCTTGGTATCTATGGGCGCAAAACCATTGCCGCGTACCTTTAGGGTATATAGCTGTTGCTTGCCTCCAAAACGCCGGGCAATCTCGCCCAGGTCTACACGGTTTGTCCCACGTTCCATCCGTGCGGAGCGGGCGTGGAACAATTGCTGCCCGGAGAGGTTAAAGAGATAGATGTCCAAGGGCGTGCTCTCTTCCAGTACCAGATCCAGGAAGAGCGAGGAACTGGCAGGGTTGGGGTAAACGTTCCAGCTATGGCGCAGCGTATCTTCCGTTAAGCTGTTCGTTGCCGAGGCATCCGGGGCCTCTTCGGTATGGGAAACTCCGGCGGAGCCGAATTCCAGGGTTGGATTGGCATTTAAAGGTTCATCCGTAATGGGGTCCACAATACTATCCAAGGCCTTGGCGGTATCCGCTACTTCTTTCTTGGCGGAACTTTCCGTTACCCAAGACCCCCATAGGTTAAGGCCATAGAAATAAGGTTTCCCATTCTCATCTAGAGCTTGGGTGTCATTTACGGCATGGGCATGGTATCCCGTACCTTCCTCAAATTGAAGATACCAACGGTTTTTTGCGGGATCGCTCCACTCAAAGCTGTCGTAGGAATCGGGCAACGTATAGTCGTTAGATGCAATATCCGAGCTAAATTGTTTTATAGCAGCACCCAAATCAAAAGGAGCATTATACTTATCTATCAAGTATATGCGCAATTCTTCAAGAGCAGAATGCCCAACTAAAAACATATAATTATCCACTTTCAAGTTGCTTTTCTTAGGTGTGAGATAATTTCCTTTTAAAGGGATAGCACCGATCATAGCATGGGTAACATCATTTAATTGGAAGAAATAACTGGGGTCCTCCAATGAATCAACTTCCCAAAGATATGCATCATCATCAAACGTAACTTCAATTCCATCGACATAGGTATATAAAGCATTTGACGAATAACCAGTATGATGTTGTTCATTATTATAACTAACCGTGAACTGATGCCATTTGCCGTCTAGATAATGGCTCCAGCTATTGGCTTTATCGAATACATAGTGGTAAATTTTGTTATTGTTAACCAGAATGGAATAAAAAGCCTGATTGTTATCTGTAAGATATCCTTCCCATGCCTCTTGTCGAGCGGTGGTGTTTGAATCGTAAAAGTGAAATTTTCCCAAAACTTTCCTCAACATTTCTGGCATCTTACCAACGCCAATTACAAAAAGAGATCCGGGATCGGTGAATATCTCTTTTGTGTCCAAATTTGTTTTTTCTTCCTTTCTCTTTGTATACTGCCCATTTTCTGAAAGCGCAAAAAGTATAGCTCCTTCTGTCCCAGAGCTTGCCAATCCCCCATTGAATGTTCCCGTAATAAGTCCGCCTTTATTAGCATCTGACACCTTTGTAAATTTATCAATGGACGGGGTAAGGCTCAAAGCTCTCACCTTAGGCCAATCGCGGTAGGGAATAATAGGAGCAATGGCATCCTCTGAGGGAGGACACCCATAAATGTGATGGTGTTGGAATCCAAACGATTCCGACTGCAAACCAGAATTGTCAAAATACAGGTGTCCTTGGTTTACATTTTTTTTTGGTTTGATGTTACCTTTAACAATTTTGGGCACAATCATCAGCGTGGTAGATAGATAGCGTTGCTGCATCGGGCCCTCGGCATGGCCGGCATAAGGTGTTTGAAGCATGCCCTTACCGTTAACGAAGAAGGTAGAGGAACCGCCCCCGTCCAGGTTGAGCAGGGCATCAAACTCCAGTTTTTGGGAAAGGTCCGACAATTCATCGATGGTAAGCCCCGGGGCCACTGTAGCATAGTACCTGGCGTCTTTACCTTTGTAGCCCTTGTATTCCAGTTGGCAGTTGAGATTGTACTCACCATCTGCAGTTATAATATAAAACTTTCGGCCCTTTTTGGCGATAAAGGTACGGCCCCGTTTCTGTATACCGAATTCATGTTTGTATCGCCTATAGTCCACAGTGGTATAGATTTTGTTAGCCTTTCCTCCAGTAAAATCTATCTGGTTGTTGTTAATTTTAACCATTCCGTCCTGGTGAAGGTATGCCGGATTAAAGGCGTCAGAAAAAGAAAAATGGTTTTCTGCAGTATCATACCTTTGACATGCTATCCTAGCCCAGATTCTGAATTCCGTGGCATTCCAGTTTTTGTATTTACTTTCAGTTATGTCATCTATATTGGGGTAGGTTCTCCTAGGATTCTCCCAGAAGTAATCGCCATTTTCTTTAAGTTCCTTAATAATTTCTGGTTCAAAAAAGCGATAGGGTTTGCCCAGTTCGGAAAAGTGCCCCCCTGACATAAGGTTGGGCCATCCACCTCCCTGTTCTAAATAAGCACTTTTGGCTGCATCATAGGAATACCCAGTCTTATCCCCAATAAAATCATACTCCCGATCATTTCTTAGAAACTTAAAATCATTATTTTTGTTAAATACCAGGGCCCCGGTATTGCGATGGTTAAAAATATCAGGTACATAGCGCCAAGTACCATCGACCTTTAGGGAGGTCTTTACTCCGGGCAAACAGTAATAGTAATAATCATAAAAGGCCCCGTTTACGGCAAAGAGTGCGCCGGCCCGGGCCGCCCGATGGGAGACCACATCGAACATCCCGGCCTGTGGTTGGTCAAGCATGATGGATTGAACTATATCCATAGATGGTTTGTCTTCAAGCTCACTTGCGCTCAGTATTCCAGGGGAACCATCATTATTTTTCAAGGTCTTGGGATTAAAATTCTCCGGATCGCTCCTGGGATCCTTAAAGACATAATCCAGTTGTAGTTCGACGTTACTGCTTGCGGAGAAATCCAATTCAGCAATGTTAAGGATATTGTTGGTAGTCCCATAAAGACGCTTACCTGAGTTCCAAGTCCAGCGGTCTATGGTTATACCAGTAGACTGAGGAAAGTCAACAACAGTTTCCTTTTTGCTTGGATCATTGAATACATTGTTGCTCTTTGCATAGAGCAATTGCTGGGGTTCTATTTCACCGAGCCCTTCAACTTGAAGATTCACTAATTTTCCCACTTGATGGAACGTCATTCGGAAAACAACCTTACCTTCAGTGGTATTTTTTAGTTTAGTAGCCAGGCCCAAATTCCAAAGTGCTTGCTTAATGCGATTTGAATCATAAGTCTTACTATTTGGAGCTTTCATCGATTCATTTTTAGAGGCTATAAACCTGCTGGTTTCCCCATCCCCTATTTCAAAATAGTTCAAATATCTATCATATGTCATGAAAATGCTTATAAGTTTTTGACCCTCATCATAGCCATGCTCTTCTTCTTCATCGTACAGAAATAGATCTACCTCGATAAAGCTATTTTTCCTGCTATTTTTGGGAATTTCACTAGCCTTTAGGGCTACTTTCATAAAGGCAGTGGGTTTTTCTGTACCCTGTTTTCCAAGAAGTTCCTTGAAATTTATGGTATACATATCTTCTTCCTCCCAAATAGGGTTCTTTTTGGGGTTCGGGGATTCATAAATCTTTACGTTATCCTGAAGCCAATCTGGGAAATCCGTGCTATAGGCAGAAAGCGATTGATCGGTAAGTGCCATAGGATCCAAACCGATTCCCTGGCCATAGATAGTTCCCATGATGGTCAACATCATTAATAAGGGAAGCCATTCCCCTAAGACCTTTATTTCTATATGTCTCATTTTGATATTTTATAATTTGGGTAGAGGGATTATTTAGTTTTGGTGAGTTGTTCCAAGGTTGCTTTTAATTGCTTTACCTCCTGGCCTAGATGTTCATATTCTTCCAGTTGGGCCTCTAACTCGTTAATTTTTTCTTCCTGGGTAATGGTATGCAAGGCGAGCTCTTCAATGTTTTTCAAAAATCCATAGTGCAAGTTCTTCAGGCTATACCCATGTTCGCGTACTTCACTTTCAGAAGGTACATCGGGCAGATGTTTATGGGTCTTTATAAAGGTTTTGAGCGTCTCCAGGGAGGGCAGGTCATAACTCTTTTCAAATACATGATCAGGCCATTTAGTTGCCGGTTGTATTGTGAAATCCTCTGAGGTAATACCTCCACTTGCCCATACGGAATGCGAATTAAACCTTTTTTGCTGTTCGGGGCTCAACTGGTCAAATGTATCGCTGACCTTTTTCCAAGCCTCGTAAGCGCTGGTTCCTATAAATACCAGTTCCCTACCGCTGGAAACATGAAATACCTGGTGATTATCATTCTCTACATGAAAGCTACCTTTAACATGTAGTTTACCCTTCCTATTTTCGCCTGTACCAGGGACAACCCCAATGCCCACATCGCCATTTTCTGCAAAGTACATGCTCTCCGAGATATTATTCAATTGTATTCCTTCCCCTGCTATAATCTTCCCAGTAGCTTTGATGTTGCCGTCTACTTGTAGTTTTTCAGTCAAATCTTCGGTACCTATGCCTACATTGCCAAATAGACGACTTGGTCCTTGTACTTGCAGTGGAACCAAAGGATTGTCCGTACCGATTCCCAACTTATCTGTTACCAACAAGTCCTTTGCTGCCCGTACATCACCATCTATAATAGCGTCTGATCCCACTCGGAATGTTGGTGCACCATTGACTAAAAAAGATAAAATCCCAGTTCCGTTACCGAGTTGTATTCCCCCTTCGGCAATAACTTTTCCTGTAGTTTTGATGTTTCCATTGACCTCCAGTTTTTCCGTTGGTTCCATGGTGACCCCTATGCCCACGTTGCCTCCATCCGGATTGAGGACCAGAGGAGTTTTCCCAAGAGAGCCAATGATACCGATATTACTTCTTCCCCCAAAATGAACCCCGGTATTGGTCGTTTCATTTTTAAACTGGCTTGTCCAGCCAGCTATTAATTTATTCTCTGGCGCAGCTACATCAAGCAAAAAGCCAGGGTCGGTTACCCCTATGCCCACGTTGCCGTGGTCTATAGTTAAACCCGTAGTAGTGATATGACCGGAGGTAAATTTTCCATGGGCGGTTATATTAAGATCGGAATTGTCTTGCGAACCAAAGTGTATATCACCTCCATCCGGATTGAGGACCAAGGGAGTCTTGCCAATACTACCAATGATGCCATGTTTAATTCCGTCTATCTCTCTACCACCAAGATGGATTCCAGAACTCGATGTCTTATTTAAAAATTGGGTCACCCAACCACTGGACCCGGAATGAGCCACATCCAAAGCAAATATGGGTTTGTTGTTTCCAATACCTACCAGGCCATCTGTGGTTATTCCAAACCGGCCCCCTATAACGCCGGGAGCATCCAACTCAAAGGTAACGGTGGGGTGTAGGGATAATGCCTCGGTATTTCCGTAATTGTTGTCCCCGTTGATCCGTATCCCTTTGTCAAAAACTTGGTAATTACTAAGGAAAGTTCTTTGTGCATGGGCCTGTATCCCTAAGAACGTCAGGGCCATGGTAATGAACAGAATACGGGAGAAGAATGGTGGGGGGGAACTTGTTTTTTTCATAGTATTTGCGTTTTAAAGAGTTTGTATTGGTTTTATATGTTCTCTATGTGTTGTCTCCGATCTCTGGAGAGGGTTCTTACAACGCTGGCAAAAGCCCTTGGGCCTTCTAAAAAATTATTGTCCCGTACCAGTTAGGACTAAAAGATTTTTCCTTTTTAGCATTCCATGAGCCTGTAGCCAAGGTACGATCGTGGTATATATCCGGGATACAAAACCCAAGGTTTACCCTTAAGCCTAGATTCTATTTTCCAGGAAAAACAGCGTATTTTGGCAATAAGACAGAAGAGTCATTATTCTTTGTAAGAAAAAAATTTTAACAAAGTTGAAAATTCCAAAAAAGAAGGTAAAATATACCTATGTATACTGCCCTTAAAGCAACCCCAAATGGTCCTTTCCGAGATAATAAGGAAAAAGAGGCTTTATGTGAAAGGGGAAAAATTCTTAAATAAACGTATAGGCCAATCGTGAGTGTTCCTTTCCCTGACAGGGAAAGGTGGCTTGCCGCGAAAGCGGGAAGTCGGAAAGGGTTCGTCTAAGGCTCCGGCAGAACAAATCCAATCCAAACGGCCCGCAACCCGTACAACACCCCCACCCCTTCCGCTCCGGCCCAGGGCCGGACCACCTTCCCGTTCTAGGGGAAGAACCCTGAACCGTAAATCCCATTGCCAATATATAAAACGGCCCAAACGCCTTACCTCCACACAGAGCACCCATTATCGAACAGGAACCGCCGTTGGTATGATCGCATCTTCACCGGAGCAATACCCTACTTAATTTTGTAGCGGAATACTACACTTTTAAGGACATGGGAATATCCATTCAATACCATAGGCCAAACGCTTATATCATGTCCATTTTCAAACAAAAACGGAAATACTGCAAAATAATGGGTTACCTGCTGCAAAAAGCGGGTCTAACCCTAAAACAAACAACCAATCTAAGGATACCATTGGAAATTGGCAGAAAACCCCGAACGCTTTCCGACGAGGAACTGGTACGCAAGATCGTTCAAGTGAACGATCCGCTGCTTTTCGGTCATCTCTACGATCGCTATGCCCAAAGGGTATACAACAAGTGTTATGGTTTTTCCAAATCAAAGGACGAGGCCGAGGATCTTACGCAGGACGTTTTTCTAAAACTGTACCTGAAGTTGGACACCTTCAAGGGAAAATCCAAGTTTTCCACATGGCTCTATGCCTTTACCTATAATTTTTGTGTGAACTATATACGCAGAAAGAACTTAAAAAAAATGGATCATCCCCTGGACAACGTGGGCGACCCGGATTTTATGCCCTTATTTGAAGTATCCGAAGAACAGTTGATGCAGGTAAAGGCCACACGGTTAAAAAAGGCCTTGGAACTCATAACCGCAGAGGACAAATCCCTATTGCTGCTAAAGTATCAGGACGATGTTTCCGTAAAGGAACTGGGCATACTTTTGGGCGTAACCGAAGGAGCCATAAAGATGCGTCTAAAAAGGGCAAGGCAAAAAGTAATACGAGCATACCATAAACTAACATAAATGACGGAAGAAAATAGAAATCCATTCAAGGAAATGGACCAATACCAAAAACCGGTTCCCCCGGAACTGAGGAAAAAAGTGATGCGAAACATAGCTCTGGCCAAGTTTATTATGGAAGTAGCATCACTTTTTTCTACTAATTATAGTTCGGCCTTGGAAAATCTGTTCAAGACCAGGGGCCGGTATTGAACCGGAATGGAATTTAAGAACCAAACTTACATACCATGGAAGAAATCACCAAATGGAAAACCCTTACTTTGGGGTCCTTAAAGGAAATGTTGGACGGTCTTGTTACCGTACTGCCCAATATTATTGGGGCAATCGTTATCCTAGCACTGGGATGGCTCGTTACCAAGATCATCGAGTTTTTGCTCAAAAGGATCCTGAAATTTGCCAAGGTAGACCGATTGACCGAAAAAATCAATGCCATAAACCTCTTTGAAAGGGCCCAAATAAAATTTAAGGTGTCCCAGGTCATCGTAAATTTTGTACGCTGGATTCTATTTCTGGTATTCCTCATTATAGCGGCGGACATCATGAACTGGACCGTGGTATCCGAGGAAATCGGAAACCTCTTGCGCTATTTGCCCAAACTTTTTAGTGCCATTGCCCTATTTATGATCGGGCTGTATATTGCGGATTTCATTAAAAAATCCATCAAAGGCCTTTTTGAGTCCTTTGATCTTAGCGGTTCCCGAATCATAAGCGAAGTGGTCTTTTATTTTATCACGGTTCTGATCACCATCGCTGCCCTAAACCAAACGGGGATAGATACTACTATAGTCACCAACAACTTTTCCATTGTCCTTGGAGCCTTTCTCCTGGCCATTTCCATAGGATTTGGCCTAGGATCCAAGGAGATAATAGGGAAGCTGTTATTTACCTATTACGCCCGGAAGAACTATGCCATAGGAGATTTGGTAAAGCTAAACGATATGGAGGGTGTGGTCGTAGCCATTGACAATATTTCCCTTACCATACGGACGGGTATCGAAAAAAGAACAATCATTCCGATCAAGGATATTATTGATGGAACGGTAGAAGTTACCCCCAAGTATGATATGCAGGATGACTAAATTGTAATAAGAGGTACGGGGTGGGTCATTTTTATTATTTTGAAAGTTTATTGTACCTCCTTATTCTCCTGTCCGTTGTATTGCTGATTGTCTTTTTGGATGAATATGATGATTGATCTATTGTAATCCAATCCCCTAAGACCAAGTTAAAAACATTTCCTTTAAAGGATAGTCCTACTCTTATACAGTATAGCCCTGAAAGAGATTTTCCAAGAGATTTTTAATAAGGTTCCCCCTAGCCCACCACACTACTCAACTTGAACATGGGCAGATACATGGATACCAGGATTACGCCGACAAAAATCCCTACGATAACAATAATCAAAGGTTCCATTAGGGTGGATAGCAACTTGGATTTTTGTTGTACCTCAATGGCATACTGCTGATTGAGGCGTTCAAAAATATATTCGGTTTGGTTGGTCTCTTCGGCCACTTTGACGAGGGAGACCATTTTATTGTCAAAAATCCGGGCACCGGACATACTTTCGTTTAGGCTTCGGCCTAAAAGTACGTTCATCTCCACATGGGTCAAGGCTTCATTCAAAGGATAAAAATCGATCATTTTTTTTACCAGCCCTATACTGTTCAAAACGGGCACCTTGGAAGCCGTCAACAAAGCGACCGCCTGGGTAAACTGCGCCAGATAGACCGAAGCGATGAAGTTCCCTACATAGGGCAATTTCAATAGCAGAAAGTCCTTTCGCCGCTTGAACCATACCTGGTTTGAAAATGTTTTTCTGAGTACAATAAGGGTGACGACTATTAAAAGTACGAGCCATCCAAAATCCCGGATAAAGTTGGACGCACTTACTACCATTTTGGTCATGGCCGGAAGATCTACATTGTTCTGCCTAAAAATATCCTCGAACATGGGTACTACCATCCGAAGCATAAAAATAACGACCAACACGGCGGTGATTAAGATAATGATCGGGTAGGTCAAGGCATTGATCAATCCCCTTCGCTGTTCATTTTTTCGGGCGAAGAACTTGCCCAATTCTTCCGCTATTCGGGGCAAGGTTCCGGTCTCTTCCCCTATTTTAACGGAATAGTATTCATACTCGGTAAACGCTTTCTTTTTCTTGAGTATCTCATAAAAACTGGTACCGGAGACCAATTCATCCACAATTTCCGCATAAAAGGACCGCATCTTCTCTTTTTTCTGATTTTCCTGTATCAAGGCCAGGGCATCCCTTAAGGTGATGCCCGCTTTGAGCAAAACCGCTATTTCGGTATAAAAATCCTCTTTTTTCCTATTGCCAAAGGTTTTTCCGAAAAAGGTAATCTCTTTTTTCAGGGTACTGGACAGCCAATCGCTATCCGCAGATTGTTTGGGTGCCCTTATATTATGTTCCAATTTAAAACCCATAGCTATTGATTCATGTACGTAGTTGCGGAATTATTCTTGTATACAAAAAGTGTCCGGTTACCAAACGCCTTGGTCGTTTGGAAGTGGATGGCATCGATTTCTCCCAAGGGACTGTCCCTGTTTTCAAAAAGAAAGCGCTGTGTTTCCCATTTGATTCGGAATGTATCGATATCCTTGGTCATAAAATCTTCCGTAAAACGATAGGTTTGGCCGCCCATTTCATTGACAAATTGCAATTCCCGGCTATTTTCGTTATAATAAATCCTATCGTATCGATTGAAATCGATCCATAAGGATTGGCGCAGTAGATCAAATTCCGTATTCCGTTCATAATTCCCGGCTATCCCGTTCATTTGGTTTTGTACCAATTGAAGCACGGAAAAGGCCATCCCCACTACCATGGTGGTAATGAGCAAGACAACAATCATCTCGCTTAAGGTAAAGGCCTGTATTTTTTTAACGCTAATCTGCATGTACAATTGATTTTCCGATGGTCTTTTTGGATACTTGATGTGTTGCTTCGAACCGTATGGTTTCCGTTCCATTTTGATTTAGGGCGGTGGCCGAAAGCGCCCAGTCCCCCATTTCTTCGTAATACGGCAAACCCAGCTTTCCATGGCCATACGCATAAACCAGTTGGTTCAATTGTTCTTCCATTTGATCATCCCTTCCCCTAAGGGAGTTGGAAAACAGATTGTTCAACAGCATACTACTGATCATAAAAATGACCACAATCAAGACCGTGGCGACCAAGGTTTCCATTAAAGTGGATGCCTTTATCTGTTTCAATACAACCATTTCATCGTTTTTTTGTCCCCAGAACCCGCTATGGGCAGCCCTACATAGGCCAAGGGTAGTTTGGCACTATCAATATGGCCATTGTACAAATGGTTCTGATAGATGCTACCATTCGCCAAGGCAATAAAGGCATCTGTGGTTGCGTTACCTAGTATAGTCCCTGGGAGTTCCAAGTTTTCGGTACAATATACCTGCCCACGTACCAAGGCATTTTCGGAAATTTTTAACTGTGGGGCGTAAGTACGTTCCTCGGATTCATCCAGATAGAGCACTATTCCGTTTACAACGGATTGGTCATCAACAAAAAGGTTGGCGGCCGGGTTCCTATTTTGGGGAGTTCTATTGCTCTGTTTTTCCTTTACGACAAGTGCGGACGGATAAGCCAGTTCGCAATGCTTTCCCATATGGATCTTTTTACTGGCAATGGCCTGAAAATAACCTTTTACCCCATCCCGAATCTCAATTTCAGGAGCAACAAGTACCACGTCCCTAAGCATCGCGGTGGGATGCACCACAAGTTTATGGGAAGCCATAATTTTGATATTGCCGGTCAATGAAACGCTTTCCAATTCTATGATATAATCATTGATATGAACTGTTGGGGAAGCAAAGGAGTTTTTTACTTCCATTTTAGGTCGTAAGGGAATCGTAGATTCCCCACTTTGATTCGCATTCAACAACCTATTGATTTCCCCAATCGTTTCTTCCGCCAACTTGGGCATGGTAGTCTTGCTTTGCCTCTCCCTACCATGGACCAACCTACTATGACGATAGGAGTTTCCCGAAATATTTCCCATTCGTATGCCCTGTTGTGGCAAATAGGCGTCCCCAGTAATTTTGGAATTCCCGGCAATAATCAACGGTCTTTGTTTGTCCCGAAGATATAGTGCAGGTAGACCATCGGGATATCGATTTCCCGAAAGGGCGAGTTTTGAAAAAGATTGTTTTCCCTGTTCGGCTATGGAAACATACTTTTCAAAAATGCCCCAATATGTTTTTTGAACCGTAATTGAAATGTCGGTATCCCTGTTGGTTGGTACTTGGAGAATTTCACCAACGCCCATATTTCTTTGATAGGCGTATTGGAGTCCATATTCCGTTTCTTGGATGATGTCTACCGTCAGATCCGTCTTTTTTCCGAAAAAACTATGGGTATAGGAAATCAATACAAAAGAAAAAAGGAGTATGGCTATGATGGCTCCTATAAAGAGTACGAACTGCAACGCCCCAGCCTTTATCTTTGCAGGAGCCTTCATTGGGTCAAGGGTATGGTCTTTGTTCTTCCATCAAAATGAACCTTGACCTTTTCCAGGTCGCCGGACAACAGTTTTACCTTCCGAAATACTTCATTTTTGGCCATGAGTTGTTGGTGGCCGTCAATGGTCAAAAAGAAAATCTCGTGACCGGAGGAACTTTCCGCAATAAAACCGGTGTATAGAATTTCCCGTTTGGGAAGGGTATCTTTTTTTTGAAGCGTTCTTTTTGGTTTTTTGGGTGTAAGCGATTTGGGAAGCGTACCCAAAAAAGGATCCCGATAGTGGGCCACGATACTAAAGGTGTCCCTTTCCTTGAATTCCATAGGCTTGAATTTTTTCGAAACGACGGCTTCTGCATTTTGATCGGAATCCGGATTTACGGTCTTTATAACTTTAAATCCAAGGATGCCCCAAATGGCGAGGACCACGGTCAACAATAGATATGTCTTTTGATTTTTCTTCATTTTAGGGAATAGTAATAGTTAACTCAAAGACCTCCGAAGCACTACTCTCGTTACCCGCACCATCAAAAGCCTTTACAAACCAGAAATAGGTATCATCGGCCAAATTGGTCGTATAGGTCTTATTGGCGCCCAGTCCTTTGACCTCCAATACTTGAAGGGTCTCATCCTTAAAAATGAAAATGCTGTCTCGCTCAGTAGTGCCAGAAATATCTTGGCGGGTCCAGACAAAGTCTACCTCGGCATCATCCAAGGAAGCACCATTGGAAGGTGAAGTGAGTGAAGGCACATTCGGTGGTATCAAATCTATGTTTTCATCGCCGTTAACGGAAAAAATGGCACTGCTAAAAGGGGTCTCAAAACCACTGTTCAACCCTTGTATCCGCCATTCATAGCCCCCATTGAAAAGTAAAAGGCGTTCCAGGCCCGTATCTATTTGGCCCAGGGTATCTCGAACAATTAGGCTATCCAATATAATTTGTGCCGCATTTTCAAAATTGGGCAAGGCTACCTGTATGCGATAGGCATCCACATCGGCAAGCTCGTTCCAGGTGAGGTTTACCGTGTTCTGGTTTACCACCGTATTGTTCAAGGGAGCCACCAATTCTACGCGCTGACCGGAAATATCCGGTACCTCCAGGATGTCCTCACAGGAAGTGAGGCCAACAAGAAAAAGGGCCAACCCCATAATCATAAACAGTACTCTCATAGCTTCAAATAAGATTTGGTCTCATCCAGTTTATAGGCTTTCCGTTGCGTATGCTTCGGGCAGGCGTCACCATCCTGTACCAAGGCCTCTATTTGTTTTTTCCCATATTGGGTCTCTCCCCAGCAGAATCCCAAGCTGTTATAGTCAAAAATCTCCGCTTTGGAAAGGTTTACTTCCTTGTCTAAATTTCTATTCCTCGCTATCAATGTCAAAATGCCACTTCGGTCGGTTTTCAAAAAAAGCCGATCCGATTGTATCAAGAGGCGATACGCTTCCAAATTAGGGAACAGAGCCACCTTATGGACCAAACGATAGGCATCATCCTTCTCCAAATAGCTTAGTACACTACTATTTTCCTTTCCGTTCAAAGCATCTCGTAACGCAATTTTATCCATAATTTCCAAGCATAGATAGCTAGCCTTAGTACCCAAGGAATCAATGAATTGCATTTCCGGAACCGTGCCCGAATTCTTCTTATAAGCTGTGTACTTCTTAAAGCTGGACTTCGTAAAGGGAACTTCCCGAACCGAAACGGCAATGGGGTGTTCCAAGGACGGATGCCCTATTTGCTGAAAACGGGTATGCAATAGGGATTGGCTTTGGTTTCCAATGGCTCCAAGTGATGGGGCATGCTGCCCTGAAGGGTTTGTATTCTTGAGCGAGGCACAAGAACATACCAATACCATGAGGGATAATAATACAGAATATATTCGCATAAGTAGGTTTCTTACAAATTATAACGAATTTATCTTTGAAGTGTTGTACAAATGGGAACAAAAATATCTCCTGACTACCGTTTTAAAGTAAAATGCCCGGTAAAGGCCCTTCCTCCTTGCAGCTCGTAGCGGAACCAGTAGTCCGAGGAGGGCATGGCAACACCTTTAAAGGTACCGTCCCAGCCCGGGCCGTCCGGGAGTACCTGGGCGATAAGCTTCCCGTAGCGGTCGTAGATATAGAGCTTGGATTCCAGATACCGTTCCGCCCCTATGATGTTCCAATGTTCATGGGAACCGTCCCCGTTCGGGGTAAAGAACTTTTGGTAGCCCAGGGCGATGATCTCTTTCTCCAGGGTACGGCACAGGAACCTGTCCCGCACATAAACGGTATATTCCCCGGGAAAGACCTCCAGACGGTTGCTGTCCTGATAGTTCTCCCCGTCCACCGAGTATTCGAACTCCCCAACCCCTGTGGCCGTCACTGCTATGACGACCCGGTCCCCGAAACCGATGATATCCGTAGTAAAATCGTCCGGGGCGCCCGAGGAGACCACCTCGAACGAAACCGTTCCTTCACAGGTGACCCCGTTTTGGGTCCGGGCGACAGTAAGCGAATAGTTGCCGAGTTCCGTAATATCCAGGGTACGGTCTATGCCAATTTCCGTATCACTTCCGTCGCGCCAGGACCAGCTCTCGAAATCGCCCCCGTCCAGGTTCAGCTCCGGGCTGTCCGGACAAATGACATAGGTTTCCTCCAATTGGGCCTGTGGCCACGGGTTGATGATGAGCTCGAAGCTGGTGGTATCATAACAGCTTTCATTATCATTGTTCTGGATGCGGGCATAGAGGGTCTCCCAGACCGATGCATTGGTATAGGTTGATTTCTGCAGTACGTTACTATTGGTGTCCGCATCAGTTTGGGTGGCAAAGTACAGGACCGTAAAACCGTCCGGGTCCTGACCGTCCAACACCTCGGCGTCCTTGACGGAAAGGTCAAGGGTACGTATCCCTGTACCATCTGTAGCGCAAGCGATAAGGGGCTGCGGGACGTGGGCCGTAGGGATATCGAAGACCTGCAATTGGAACGACCCCGTTCCATAACAGTCTGGATGGTCCGTATTCTCCATCCGATAATAAAGGGTCTGTGGGTTTGTGGTGTTCCGATAGGTACCGCCCAGGGCATTGATCGCGTTGTCGGCATCGTCCTGGGACAGATAGAAGGAAACGGAGTTGCCCATGGTTCCTGCCAATATTTCGTTGGCCTTTTCGGTAAGCTCAAAGGTATACCGCCCATCGTTATCATCGTCGCAGACCTGCCAGTCCGATGCCTCCGGAGGTACGGGCGTATCGAAGATGTTCAGTTGGAAGGAAGTGGTGTCATAGCAGCTGGCATCGGAGGTATTGGCTACCCGGACATAAATCGTATTTTGGTAGGCCGTGGACAGATAATTTGCGGTGTTTAGGGCATTGTTCCCGCTGTCGGCGTCCACCTGGTTTTCGTGGTAGCTCAGGACAAGCCCGGCCGGGTTCTGGCTCCCGATGATCTCCGCCTGCGCTGCCGTCAGGTCGAAAACGGCCTGGCCGTCGTTGTCATCGTCACAATGGTCCAGATCCTGGGGTGTATGGGCCACAACCTGGTCGATGACCTCCAATCGGAAACTTCCGGTCTCGTAACATTCGGGATAGGTGGTGTTGGCTATTCGGAAGTATATCATCTCCGGCGTCGCCGTGTTCGTATAATTGGGGCCAATCGGATTTGTGGCATTATCGGCGTCTGCTTGGTCGGTATAGTAGCTTACCGAGAAATCGGTCGCGTCCTGCCCGCCCAGTACCTCGCTATCCTTGGTGGAGAGGTCGAAGGCAAAAAGCCCGTCCGTGTCGGTATCGCAGACCGTCCAATCGGTTGCCGGATGTAGTACCGGGGCCTGTTTTACCACAAGGTCGAAACTCGTTATATCGTAACAGGCGGTATTGTTGCCGTTGGAGATGCGGGCGAAGACCGTCTCTACGGGGTCGGTGTTCACATACATCGTCGGCAAAGGGTTCGTCCCGCTTTGGGCATCCGCCAAGCTGAGGTAGTATCCCACCTTAAAGTCCGCCGCGGGTTGGGCGCCCAATACCTCCAAATCCTTGGTGGAGAGGTCGAAGCCGTAAGCCGAATCCAAGCTACAGACTTCGAAATCCGTCACCGGGTTCGCCGTCGGTGTTTCATAAATGGTAATGGTCTCGGATTCCGTTTTCGTCTCGGAGGCCGTAGTGGCCGTAACGTTTGCCGTATAGGTACCAGGGACTGCATAGGTATGTGTTGGGTCCTCCACATTCGAGGTATGGCCATCCCCGAAGTCCCAGGTCACCGAGAGAATGGGTTCGTTGATGTTGAGGGTAAAGGTCGTAGGAAGACCCAGGCAAAATTGTTCCACCTGAAAACCCAGTAAGAAGAAGGACTGGATAAAAGGAGGGAGTCCCAGGTCGGAACGTCGTCCGCCCAAATCTATACTACCCTCCACAAAATTACAGGCAAGGCCGGGATTATCCGGTGCATTGATAACGCTTAAATAGGGTTCTCTACGGTGTGCCATATAGATTTTTCCATCTAAAGCCAACTGAAGTCCCCCGAACCGATCACCCGGTTTTTGAAAGATGAGAACCTTGCTCGCTGCCAAGTCTGCCGCAGCAGTATCGTATTGAGCCACTTCTCCCCGGTAATTGGACACATAGAGCATTTGGCTATTTTGGGAAAATTCCAGGCCATAATAGGTCTTAGTGTCATCGTTCGTTGCCACCCTAAGATTGCTTAAAACCCCAGTGGCCGAATTGAAATCATAGACTTCTATGGCATTCAGATAAAAAGCTGCCCCGATTTTAGACCCGTCCGGTGAGGCCTTTAAATAGCCCAAAGCTTGATCCGGTATATAGGACATAGACAAATTGGTTCCGATATTGGTATCCACCGAAGTGGTGGTGACTCCCGCCGCGGTAACCAAATAAGCCATAAAGGTATCGTCCCATCGTCCATGGGCCAAGACCCAGATATCCGTTCCGTTGGCATGTTCCACCGCCGTAATTTTTTCGGTAACGCGCATGGCCAACTGCACGTTTTTTGTCCCAGTTATATCACCTAGACCGCCATCCAAGGTCATGTCTACCTCGGAAAACATAAGACCGTTACTACGTCCTTGTTCATCTACCGTAAATATGTAGTAAATCGTCGTAGATCCCGGACTTGGTACAATTATAGCCGATTGTGTACTGGAACGGTGTCCTCCTAAATTTGTACCATTGGGCATCACCTGATGGTTACGGTTCCATACCCGAACACCATCAGTATAGAACAAGAGGTTCCCATTGGGGTCGGATATGGAGGCACAGCCTTCCTCGGTGTTCAATGCGCCATCGGTAAGAGGCACCGGGGCCCCACTCCTAAAATCGAGGCCTGCATTCTGGCCAAAATACCAGATGGCCGCCTCTTGTTGGGCAGATGCTACAAAAGAAACAAACAAGGAAAAAACTAGGGGGAATACGTTTTTCAAGGCAAGGTTTGGTTTAAGTACTAAATTACGTTAAAAATACAAAAATAGTGGGTAAAATACTACAAAATGAATTCGTTTTAGATGAAATGCAAGGGATTTCGATAGGGGAATCTGATTGTTGGTGAGATTTGCACACATCAGCTTTCGTTCTTGGTAAAATAATTACTGGCTATGTTCTAAAAAAATAGATATCATTTTGAAACACCAAGGAAAAGCAAACGGCCTTTATAAGGGTGCCACGCTAAATGCCAATTCCTAGCAAATACCAAGAGGCCGCTGATAAGCGGCCTCCGATACTTCTATATTCATGACAATTAAAAACTTAAGAACCTGCTCCGGCAAAAGCGCCAATTTGGAACATTACCGGCTTCTGGCACTTCATATTATTAATAATGAATAACTTAAGAACCTACTCTGGAAAAAGCGGCAATTTGGAACATTACCTTATCTTGGCATCACAAATATTTCTTTTTCAAAATAATACTTCTTTACAGGAATAGTATCCAATGCTCCATCATCAATAGGTGGCATATCGCCTAAATACTCCATAATATAGCCCCTTATGGTATTTAGACCTGTTTGAGAAAACTTCTTTCCAAAGATTGCAGTTTTTTTGTTATCCATATTACGAACCCATTTCCGATTTGCGGTATCATGTTTTAAATTCAAAAAAACAGCCATATCTATATCATACTCATTTGATAAATCGGATTTTAAGGGAAGACTGTCGTTACTCTCCATTAAAACCATTATTTCGGATTCTTCGTTAGTAAAGTAAGGTTGCTTAAGTTTAGCAAATACCTTCGCGAATTTTCCTATTTGTACAGTATCCGAAGTAGCTGTTACAGAAAATACTACTTGTGGGTTATCCTTTGAGTTTTTCTTTTCTTTATTTTCTTCCAAACATCCAAAATGTATAGAAGTCACTAAAACTAATAGTATAGCCCATCTTTTTTTTAAAACCATGTTATTCGTGTATTTATCATTTACTGCCTTCTTATAACTGTATCTTTAACAGAGGATATACGATTTTGACTCCGTCCACGAATCACACTGGATTGAATACTAATTGAGTCAACATCAACATCATGCAAAATTATACTATCAGCTGCGTTTACCGCATTCTGATAAGCTCCTTCTACTCCATGTCTAGGAACAAAGAAGTCATGCGAAAAATCAAAGTCGATAAAGGATTCTCCCCTACGGAACTGTAATAATATGAAGGCATAGGGATCTACCACCGTAGGTTCCGGTATTGGTTGTAGCTCCATGGTGCTTTGGTTTGGATTATCGCCTACTATGTCTTGGACTGTCTTGACCCTTTTAGGTGTACCTGTTAAAAACCTTAACAATCGCGCAATCAAGTTCCCGCCTCCTTTTAGACTTCCACCAGGGCTTACTTCTTCTACATCAATACCTCCTCGCCGGTTGCCACTTCGTCCTCTATCTTCAGTTCCAAAACCCCATGTAGTGTTACCATCCCAAGTAGATTGGGCCTTGCTGGACTTGTCCTTAGCGGTTACCGTAACTCCATCCAAAGCTATTACTCCTGTCGAAGTCGGCACACCTCCTGGGCCCCAAAGGGTCTGCGTTTCAGCATTCCAGTAGTAGCGTCCTATATAGGTGGCGCCATCAGGCACGTCTCCCGGGCCATGTACGTTCGGATCATATACTATATTTCCTCTCCCATCATCGTAGTAATCCGTTATGTGATTGGGACCATTACCTGGCATCAATCCATCAATGTCAATATAATACACAGGATTGTTAAGTGCATAATTGTATGGACTTTGACTTTTCATCATACCCGCCAGATTATCGATGTTCATCCATCTACCCATTGCCACATCAAAATTTCTCCATCCATAGTCCAACCAGTTAAGTCCAAGGTTCTCAATAAGTTCCTTGCCACCAAACTTCCACTTTTGTGCCACATCATTGCCGAGTGCAGTGTCTCCACCAGAGTTGTACCCTTTATGTTTCATGCCGAAAGGATAGTAATTATTTTCTTCGATTATAGTCGGAGTGCCCGGATTCGAAGGGTCGTCCGTATAACTTAAGCGCACATTCCCCAAGTGGTCCTTGTACTGGTAGACATACTCGTACCCACTGCCATTGGCATTGACATAACCCTCGGGATGGTTGAAGAACTGTAACACCGCACCGCCACCAGTATCCTCGTAAACGTAGTTACCAGAATATTCGGTTGTACCCGTGCTGCTTCCCGTAACTATCTTTTTCAGTTTTATACCTGTGGCATCATAGGTATAGGTAATGGTACCTATGTCCGGGGAGTTATCAATGCTTATGGTGACTGGAAGGTTCAAATAGTTATAGGTTATGCCCGTAATTCCCTTGTTCCTGTCAATCTCCAGGTTGCCGTTGGCATCGTAGGCAAAGTCGTCGTTGGTATTGGTGCCGTCCTTAAAGCCATAATTGCCATTACCGGTGTCGCTTACCTTGGTCAGCTTGTTCCCTGCACCGTAATCATAATCCAGGATGTCCATATCGGGGTATGTGATGGTACCTCCGTTGTCCTGCCAGCCGTTCCGAGTTAGGGTCAGACTATTACCCATCTTGTCATTAGCACTAGCAAAAGGCATTTGAAACATTACTCAATGTGTCTTTGATTTCGTCTCAAACTTAAACTTCAGCCTAAATCATTTATCATTTCAATCGACTTTCCAGAGCCTTTTGCTAAGAATAATCCCATTTAAAAAACTTGTGAACAACCTGTACCCTTCTTCTTCCTTAACCAGCAAAAAATCAATTGGTTCGTTTTTAGCGTAATAATCTTTGAAAAAAGCTTCATCGCTATCTAAAAAAAACATCTTTTGCTTTGATTCGTTGGGTTTAACAGAAAAAGTAGTTGTGGTATCGTAACCTTTTTTTCTTTGTATCAAGGCATTTTCATCCATTTGTAAGTAAATGGTGTCTCCCACAAAATTACGGTACAAAAATTTTTTTTGCATTGTCTTTATTAAATCAACACTATTATTACTCTTCTTTAATTCAAAAAAGATATTTCGAGTTTCAAGCCTAATATCCGAATTTGGAGTTTTCGTGGAAAGTATCTCAATATAAGAATAACAGTTCTTCTGTAGATAAGTATCCGATTTTCTTAAATATAAATATCTCAATGAATCTGACTTAATGACAGACAAACCTTCTGCCATAGCACTGCTACAATCATTGATCCTTTCAAGGTTAGGTTGGCCGTTGTTCGAGTCCAAACAATCACAAATTATTTTGCCTATCTTCTCTACTTTTTGGTTATCGACCATTTGTCCAAAACACCATTTATAAGAGCCAAAAAAGATAAAAAGCCAAATACAAATTCTTCTAAGCATACACCTTTAAAAATATGAATGGAACTAAAACCGTGTAAAAAAGACAAAAACAGTAAAGAATTATCCTATAATTTCTACTCAATCCTCGAATATTCCTGATTATCTCAGATTTCACGCTCTCTTTTTTAAAGTACTTATAAGTCGCAAAAAACAGTATTAAAAAAGCGGATAAACTAACCAAAATAGGTATATCTCTAACGTCTAGTCCAAAAAAATTAGTGATTATACCTATTGCCATTAGATTAACTACAACAAAAATAAGACTTGCTGTGGAATCCTTATTTGTTGAACCATATCCAGTTTCGATAGCAAAAGATAAAATACATCCGTAATACCATTTCATCTATAATATTATTAAGCCTTGTTGATTATTTCTGATTAGTAAGCTCCTTTGCTTTGCTCCATTGTAAGGTAACACTGTACCAGATGAACATATCAAACTTATTCCTGCCGGTATTCTTATCAATATTTGCAGAGTTATCCCCACTATTAGCTGAAAAACTCTTGTGCCTATAAGCCCCCATTTGTCTTCCGGCCTGAGCAAAACTATTGGCCATATTACTAGTGTTCGTCGCACCATCTTCATCTTTGCCGTTTTCTAGAACTATGCCAGTCAATGGTTCGGCTGGGCCAGTCAGTTTAGAAACAACCTCACTTGCAGCAGTCTCGACAAAATCTTCAGAGGCCCCATTTTCAGAAAACTCTATTACCAGATCAGCACCAACCACCGCATCTCCTATAACACCAGCTTTATCGCCGATAGCTTTTATCTGCTTGTTAGAACTTATTTGAGTACCGGTCTCGGTGAAATCAGCACCTGTATCTAAAGTGCCTGCTTCTTCTTGGAATAAAGATTTAATATCATTTGCAGTGGAAGCCAAACTTCCTTTAATCTTATTACCAAATTCGTTTAATGCAGCCCCGGCTCTTGATACAAGGTTGGTAATACTATATTCTTCCTTAACTCTCTGAACTGGTTCCGGTATTTGTTCATCACAATCTCCATTCGGACACGGCATCATCCCATCAGGATCTATAAAGAATATCGGATTGTCGAACGCATAGTTGTAAGGGCTGTGCCTGTGCATCTGCTCGGCCAACGGGTCAAGGTTCATCCAACGCCCTATCCACGGGTCGTAGTTCCTCGCCCCGAAGTCATAGGTCTCGAGGCTCAATGATTCATCGAGTTCCTTGCCGCCAAACTTCCAACGTCGCGCCACATCGTTGCCCAAGGAATTGTCCCCGCCCATGTTATAGCCCTTATGGAGCCCGCCGAAGGGTCATGGCGCTTGCCATGACCCTCAACACTCTATTATTTACGCTGTCCTATTTATTGTGCCGCAGTAGTAACAACTGCGGAACGGGAGCCGGGGCCAATTTGGAACACTACACCCTATCGAGGGACATTATCAGATGTATCTCTAATGAAAAAAGTATCATCAAAAAACAATCTTCGTTCTACCCTGTATATGGAGTCAGGTTTTTTTGCATTCTCGAGTTTCTTGTAAACATACTCAACCAAAGCTCCCCTTAGACCATATTGGCCGGGTTCATCGTATTTTAATCCAAACTCTGCAATATGGTTAATTGGCATTTCCTTTGGTATTCCCGGACGTGGAATGCCATCATTCTTTAGGCTTTGAATAGTGTCTCTTTCTATTTCCAATAAATTTGAATAATCCTCTTTTAAAAGATTTTCATCTTTAGGTATTATAATAATAATATCCGAGTTCACACCATAAAACGATTCCATAAGGATAAACCGCAACCTGACTAAATCCCCAAGATTGAAACTATCTTTTTTAACAATTTCCGTATAATTCCCTCTGCCTAGTATTGTATCACCCTCGATATTCTTGTGCCATATTTGATTTACGTAGGATTTTCCGTCGACAGTAATATATTCGACAATACTATCTGTTTTGGTTTTTTGCTTATGAAAAGCCCATTTGCCTATCCTATAACTAGGGTCGTCCATGAGAGATTTCCCCTCTTTGGTCTTGTTTCCGTTACGGTCATATCCAACAATGCGGATACTGCTATCATTAAAATATCTGATTTCTTTAATCTGATTTTCGTAATCTTCAAAATAGTAAACGGATGAATCAACTTTTACATCGTTGTCATAAATGTCCACTTGCTTTATATTTCCGCTTTTGTAGTATTCCTTATAAATACCTTTTTTGGGGGTCTTGGTACCTATAAACTCACTTTTCAAAGCTCTGTTACCGTAATATTCCCTGTATTTAGCTCGATTACATGAAATTAATACGTTCGCCAAAACAAAAAATATGGGTAAGAGTTTAATATAAAATTGCATTTCACTTATCTCTTTTTTCCTCTACTAAATACCTTTATTGAATCTACACCATACCAGTTCCCCAGTCCCAGTTCCGCAGTAGTTGTACAGCTGCGGAAACTCCATTATGTTATAGTTTTCAACATTTGAGTCGCTACCATAACCTCTGGCACGATTGATTCTACCTCTAAATAATAGAATCCATTTGTCTTTATTTCATGTTTTACGCCCTGTTGCATGACCTGAATGTAATAAAATTAAGCAGCCGGGAAAAGCAATAAAGGGTCATGGCATTTGTCATGACCCTTAACACTCTATTGTTTACTCTGTCTTATTTATTGTGCCGCAGCTGTACAAATACTGCGGAGCTGGGTCGATTTTATTGAACGACTATTCCTCAAGACTAATTGCAGAAATTGTTGTACCATTAACGTCGCGATGATAATACACCTTCTTGTCTGGCAAATCCACCTCCTTTAGAAAAATAAGATCCTTAAGATTTCCTATGAAATCCATACTTAGGTTCTTTAAGTTAATTCTGCAAAGTACAAATCCTGTCTTGCAAAACTTCTTCACATACAAGGGAGATAGCATATATTCTTCATAAAACAAGGGTGGGCCTCCAAAAAAATACCTTAACGGTAGATTCTTACCATTTATTGAAACATTACCTATTTCTGGACTTCCCTGAGCTATTTCTCGCATGTTATAGTACTTGACAGTGTGGTTTTTATACTCTCTTTCTATATTAAAATCAGTAGGTGTTTCAAATATCATCTTGTTTTATTTGTCTGGTCAACAACTTCTTTTCACCAAAGCTTCCAAAATGGTTTGACAATCTTTTTTCTATATTTTTTCAAATATTTTAAGGAATCATCCTTCATTTTATTTTTCTCCGAATCTCGAAAATCGATATCCGAGATTGACCCAGCTCCTCCCCATATTGCTGTTGAGTTGTAATTTGTTTTAAATTTTTCCAAATCATTGGTTTCAATGGCATATATTAAATTCTTTACCTCTAGTGAATTGCGGGAAAACCCCTCTTCATTAAGTAGAGAATATAATATCTTTAATTCTTCCAGTACTTTTTCTTTGTTTATATCCATTTTAAAAATTTACCTTAAATACTTGACTCGGGTTCCATTTAACAGTATTCCAAGAATTTTTAATTATAAGTTCTGGCACCAACCTTCCAAAATCCCCAGTTCCGCAGTAGTTATACTGCTACGGAAACTCCATTATGTTATAGTTTTCAACATTTGAGGCGTTACCATAACCTCTGGCACAATTGATCCTTCCTCTAAATAATAGAATCCATTTGTCTTTATTTCATGTTTTACGCCTTGTTGCATACCTGAATGTAATAAAAATAAGCAGCCGGGAAAAGCAATAAAGGGTCATGGTGTTTGCCATGACCCTTAACACTCTATTATTTACTCTGTCTTATTTATTATGCCGCAGCAGTGCAACTACTGCGGAGCGGGGATCCTAGCAAATACCAAGAGGCCACTTATCAGTGGCCTCTTGGTATTTCTATATTCCTGATAATTAAAAACTTAAGAACCTGCTCCGGCAAAAGCGCCAATTTGGAACATTACCCGAGGTATTCGGTTCTGTACTCGTAGTTGTTCGGGTTGGTGGTGTCCAGATTGTTCATAAGTTTTCGCCTAAGCGTTTTCGCTTACAAACTTAGCGTATTTGGTTTATATAGTTAATCCTTTTTGATGGCGTTTATTCACAACATTGGTATTATTCGCTGTGTTTTTCGTAGCTTTGCATAGTGTTTGGGCGTTTTTTACGCTGTTGATAAGTTTAAAGACTATGGGTGATTTTGGTTCGATATTGAAGGATTTGAGGGGCAAGAGGGGCTTTGCCCAAGAAGCGTTCGCCAAAGAGGTGGGCGTTCACGTGACCAACCTTTCCAAGTACGAGCGCAACATTTCCATACCTTCTTTGGAGGTTGCCAAGCGCATGGCCGAAGTATTGGAGGTTTCCCTCGATAGGCTGGTGCACGGCGACAACAAAGCGGAAGCTACTATTGACGACAGTGATTTACTTAATTTATTCTCGAAGGCGCAAAAACTCTCCGACAAGCAGAAGGAGACCGTCAAGGATTTCCTCTCCCCTTTCGTGCTAAAGGCAGACCTTGCCCAGAAGCTGGCAGGTTAGCCAGTAAAAATGCCTTAATCTGAAACAACATGTCCAAAAGTCCACTAAGTGAAAAATTTATAGAGGATTTAGGTCTGATTCATATTGAAAATGAAAAACTTAAAAAAAAGAAACTACAGACATACTGCTGTTTTTTTGCCTATATGTCTATAGGGGGTGTTTTGATATTAGTAGGAATAAATTTGTGGGAAGACTCTAGTTTTAGTGATATAAGTTATTCAATACTAAAGAGGTCTTCGTTTCTATTGTTCCTTGGCTTTGGCTTATGTATTTTTGCTTATCGAATCTTGAGTAAATACATTAAAGAGACGAAAAAAGTAAAATCCGATCTGAATCAGATTAATGCCATTCTGGATGAGCACCAAATTGAGTATGACTGTGACGTTGAATTTGGAAAAAAATACCATGGGGTACAGGACGTAACAGTAGAATTAAAAAGCAATAGCAACCTTTTAAAAGGTTCAAAAATCACATATCAAATTTAGTCCTTTTCCGATTTCAATATTTTTTTAATTACTTGCTCCAATCCAGTAGAATCCAACCCTGGTTTCATTCTTGGATGATATAATAACCTTATAATATCTCTGTCAAATTGTGAATATTCCTTGATTCTGATTTCCTGATTGAATTTATCCTTGTAAAAAACACTATTTGAATACATCTTTGAATCAAATGCCAAACCTAAGCTTTGAGTTATTTCTTCTCGGATTGTGGATTCTTGGACTTCGAAAGTATATTCCGAATTTATGAAGATTAGAGATTTATCTATAACATTAGTTTTTGTATCAAACTCTGAATACGCAAGACCTGAAATATCATAATCAATGTCTTTTGTGAGAATTTCATAAAAAAAACGGTCTAATTCCGCAACCTTCTCTTTTTTGCACAAATAAAGAATTGAATTAATACGTGAAAGGTTGTTAGTAATTACAATTTTAAAACCGTCTGTTACTAATCGATTAATTTCCTCAATAGTCTTTTTTATAATGGACATCTGAGGTTTAAATTCTTGCTCTTTGAATATGAATAGAACCATTGGTTGTTCCCATTTAATTATTTTTTCTGGGTTACCATCATATTCGGATTGTAAAGCAATCTCTTTAAAATAACTGATCAGTTTCTTTTCATATGTTGTAGGAACATACTCTTCCGTTATTGTATCGATGTATTTAAGAAGTATTAGAAAAACAAATAATGATGTGAGAATTAGAGAGGCCTTTTTCCAATTAAACACTGTCATTTATTTATGCGAATTATTCCTAAAAAGTATAGGCAATACTTAAAACGATTGCCTATACTTTTAAATTTTTATAAGTTTAATTCAATCAGTCTCTTTTCGTCCCATCTCTGTTTAAACTAACTCTGTTTCCGTTCGAGTTAATATAGTATAAACCACCCTGCGGTCCACGAATGATATCCCTACTTTGTCCTGAAACCATCACAGTTCGACCTGTCCTGGTATGCCCAGCAGGCAATGCAGAACTTGTTGAGCTATTAGTTGATGGTGCCTCGCTGGTCGTTCTAGTGCTACTTCTAGGCAACTTCATTCGTCTTAAACGATTTAAAGTTCTTATTTCGGAGATGATGCGAGCTACTTCAGGGACATCAGGTGTAGGATCGGATAATTCCAACGCCTTTATCATTATTGTTGCCGCAGCTTTTGTCTCTATCCTGTCTTTATTTGGTAAAGATGACCCCATATCAACTTCACTAAGATCGGTTTCCTCAACATCAGCATCATTTGGGACAATTACTAGAGTTTGATCGCCTCTTATTCTTTTAACAAATTGGCCTTCGTCAACATCAGATTTATCCTCGCCAACTACGGTCACTTCATCGAATATCGTAATGTTGTTTTTATCGCTATCTCTGTAATCATCATAAATATCATCACTCGGACAAGCAATCTCATTTCCATTTACATCAACAGTCTTACCATCTTTGACTTGTTTCACATATGGGTTTTGTTGTGCGGGATTTGGACTATTTGGGTTACCCCTTTGGACACGAACATTATTTCCTGCTGGATTTTCAGGATCTTTAAAGATCGTGCCTTGGCTGTTACGTGTTGTCTTCATGTTTGACTGCATGTTTTTAGGTAATTGCCTAAGAACATCGCCTCCTGCATCACCAATTGGACCGATAGCCTTGACGGCGTCCTCCGCTACATCTGCAACCTTATTGGCAGTTTTTACGACTGCAGCTGTTTCGCCGGCAGGCGACGGATCAAACAGGGTTAAGACAGCACCCACCGCATAACCCTGGCCTTCGGGTAGGGAACACGTATTCGCAATGCTCGACGCCTTTATCAAACAGACCAAACTTCAGAACGTACTGCAATAAAAAAACCACAACTCTCGTCGTGGTTTTTGTAATGTTATGATTATTTAGCGGCTTACTTTAATTGGCAAATTGAAAACTAAATCCTGTTAATACCAAAATTGACAGCGCAGTCAAAAAACTCAACCAACCGTACTTGTCCTTTTCAGATTTTTGCATTTTCGCAAATTCCTTGAAGTAAACCATGTACTTGTTTCTTCTGAACAACAAAAAGTAGTTTATTAGAATCGAAGCTCCCAACATCAAAAAAAGATAGTTCAATTCCAAATTTATCCTAACGGCAAACAATCCGACGATAATATTGAAGATGCTATAGAGCAATAAGAACATTAAAACAACAGCCAAAGCCCCTGCTAAAAATACCCTTACCCCGCTATCTGGGTCATTTAGAGTACTAAATACAATCTTCTCCGGATTTTCAACGCCTCTTTCCGCATACTTTTTTTTAACATGCTCATTTCTAAGAATTTTCCTCACAGGATAAGTTATGATGTTACCTGCATAAACCTCCCATCTATATAGAGAGTAATGAAAAATATTCCAGAACCAAACAAATTTCCTCATAACTTTAATTTGCTATTTGTTCTCCTATGGCCTCACCTGCTTCCGCTCCGGCATAGCTACCGATAACACCTCCAACAATACCTCCAATAATCGCACCTGGCACCGCGCCTACGCCTCCGAACCAAACTCCAATGGCTGCACCTGCAGCTGCGCCTGCTTCTGCACCTGCCCAACCGCCAGCAATACTGCCCAAGGTTGTTGATGTTTGAACTTTGGTATTATAACCTATTGTGCCTCCATCTAATTTGTAGGCTTGATTTATATTATAAACCCCTATGGCTGCACTTACTCCAAGTGAACCCCTTCCAAGTACTTTGGCTGTGCCAGATGCACTATATGTCGTAATCCTTCCTCTACTTCCGCCTCGCCAACCAGAAGAATAATATTTTGGGCTAATCGCATTACCTCTGGTCACCCTATATGTACTTGTAAGGCTTTGGGCGCCAGCCATGGCACCAGCAAAGGTATCATTTACCCTTCCTTCTTCATCGAACATTCCCGCACCATTGTGTAGAATGTTACCATTAAAATTGGTTACGCTGTTTAATCCAGATTGTACTTGGTTACCAATCCTATTAAGAGCTAAAAATTCAGAACTTGGGCTACCAGCGGTAACAGTCACTCCGTCCAAATCCATTCCAAAATTCTCCGAAGTAAATATATGTTCTGATATATCAGCTACACTAGCTCCTTGATTGTTGTCAAGATAATTTAATAGATTCTCTATTTCAAGCTCGTTGGTAATAATTATATTCCCGTCTTCATCAACTTCATATAATCCAGATGGGTCAGACCAATATATTGGGTTATTGAAGGCAAAACGATATGGGGTAATATCATACGAAAACTCTGTAAATCTATCCATGCCATTAAACCTTCCAATAGCTGGATCGTACTGCCTAAAGGTCATCTCCGTAACATTCAATCCCAGAGCTTCTTCATTTTCCTGACCATTGTATCTCCACAGCTGGGCAGTACTGTTACCAAGCGAGCTTATATTGCTGTTATAGCCCTGATGTTTCAATCCGAAGGGATAGTAGTTCGATTCCTCGATTATCTCGTTGGTCGTGATGTCACCGTCCCCGTTCGCATCGGTGTAGCTTAACCTTACGTTGCCCAGATGATCTTTGTAATTATAGACGTATTGCCATCCATTGCTGCCATCGGGGGTTATATACCCTTCGGAATGGCCAATGAACTGTAATTCGTTGTTCCCACCCACGGTCTTATAAATATAGTTGCCATTATACTCCGTGGATATGGAAGAACCATTATCGTTTACGGTCTTCTTCAACTTTATCCCATTGGCGGCATAGACATATTGGATGTTATCGCTCCCGAAGCTCACTTGCTCCGGCAGGTTCAGATGGTTGTAGGTAATCCCCGTGATGCCCTTGTTACGGTCTGAGGTCATGTTGCCGTTGGCGTCATAGGCAAAATCATCGCCGGTATTGGTGCCGTCCACAAAACCGTAATCGTTGTTCCCTAGGGAGTCGTCGTCCTCCACAAGGTCCAGCTGGTTACCCGTATAGACATAGGTCAACCGGTCCATAGCACCAAAACTGGTGGCCCCGGCATTGGTATGGCCCTGCCTGTTCAAGCTAAGGATGTTCCCGTTCTTGTCATAGGTGACGCCGCTAAGGTTGTAGTTCCCCGTGTTGTCCACGGCACTACCGATACGGTTCAAAGCATCGTAGGCATAGTCATAAGATTTCAAAGAACTGTCTTGGTTGTCCGTTCTCCACTGTGTCCTGGATATATTACCGTTATACAATGGAGCTGGTCCTTGGTTATAACTAAGGCTAAAGTTAAACAATTTGTTCGGGATAGCATCGGAAATATCGTTGATATCCGTTAGCCATCCCCTTACGTTGTATTTGTAGTCCACTTCCTGTAGGCCTCCAGTAGCGGTATAACCGCTACCGGACGTACCGCCTACTTTTTTATGAGCCAATTGCCCCAATGCATCATAACTATTGTATACAATAAGCTCCTCGGCCCCGCCCGTTCCCGTAGCGTTGGGGTCTATATAGAGCCGGGCGTCCGGCAGGAGGGTGGCATTGGTCACCGTAATACTGGCCGTGGCTACCCGGCTATCCGTAACGGTCCCGCTTAGGGGAAGGTCGGCCACAACGCCACCACCACCTGTACAGGAGTCGCCCAAGGTCTCGTCCCCGATACATTGGGTCTGGGCCAACAGACGGCCGGTATGGTCATAGGTAAAATTATCTATCGTAACGATGGTAACACTACTACGTGTATGGCTTGCCTTTACCTTTACCGCCCTGCCCGAAAAGTCCAACGCGCTCTCCATCATATCCTGCGTACCCAAATACTCATTTTCGGTATAGGTATACACCGGCCTGGCCTTGGTATCATAAGCGGTTACGGAAGTTATCCAAGAGGTTGGGATAATATCCAATACCTTTACCTTGCTACCCGTGGCGAGTCCTTTGGTCGCTATCGGACTAAGGTTGTTATGGTTTTCCACGGCCTGCCCCAAAACGGTGGCAGGTAGGGAAATGCCCGTTTCACTGGCCAAGAAATCATAATTGTCATAATAATTGATGGTCAATACCTCGGTTACCGTAGCTACGGGATAGGCCGCATTGTTGTAATGGACATCCTCGCCACCAATGGTGGTAGCGGCCGTAGCTTGTTCCACCCAATGGGCACCGCCAATGCCGTTGGCCAAATCCTGTACCGCGGTCCTGGATCGGGGTACGGAGGCATCCATCTCCACCGCCTTGCCCGTATAGGCCACCCGGCCAAAGGCATCGTACTTGGTAAAGAGCCACTCCCCATTGACCCGTTGTACACTGTCCTGGGTCATAATGGGCCGATCTAGTTTATCGTAAACAATATGTTCCCTACCCTTTCCGGGCAGTTGCTTTTCCACCAGACGGTTGCGGTTATCGTAGACATATTGGTACCCTAGTTCCACCATTCCGGTATTGATCTCCGCCAAAGTGGCCGTACTGGCCTCCATCTTGGGGGGCAATACATAGGCAAGGTTTCCAAAATCATCATAGACATAATAGGTATCATGGGGAGCCTCAAGGATCTCGTTGGGATCTGTATTATTGCCATTACCGTTTAAATCGATGTCCGCATCGGCATAGGTCCGTTTCAGCACCACTCTGCCCTGTTTGTCCGTATACTCTTCAGTGGTGTGCAATTTGCCGTCCGCCGTATCATGATTCTCATCCTTGGTGATATTTTTAAAGAGTTCTCCAGGGGAATAAAATTCTATGGGATTGCCCTGTGCATCCTCGGGGAACTTAAGCTCGGGGATACGGGTGTTGTTGACAAATTCCGTCTCTATCCGGAACATCCGTATTTGTAGGGTGTCATTGGTCTCGTAATCGAATTCGATACTGCGATCGTCGGACAGTTTGTCCAGTTTCCAGTCCTCCCCGGGGGCGGCCTGCCGCAATACCCGGTTCAAGGGGGAGGTTTCAAAATAAGTTTCGGAATAGGCATTGACATCACCTTCCAAGAGTCCCGTAAAATCATCGGCATATACCGGATGGGTCTTGTAATACTGTTTTGTGGCCAATTCCACATCCCAATAGCGATAGCTCCCTAGGGTACTGTCCGGTTCATGGAAGGGCAACCATTCCTTGTCCTGCCGTCCATAGGCATCATACCCAAAATGGGTAACAAGGTCCAGACTATCCGCCGACTGACGGATACCGACTTGCTGCATGGGCCTGCCCAGCCCATCAAAATAGGTGATGCCCTGTACGTAATCGTTCTCTACATCGAACTGCCCGTTATCGCCCTCATCGAATTTTTGCGTTGGGACCGCGGTTCGGGGTTCCTGATAGGTTCGGGTATAGACATAGTTTTGGTCCGAGGAATTACTTGCGGGACAATCATTCGTCGGTGACTGTACGTTGGGGCAAAGATCGGACGCATTGGTCGCATAGCCACTGGGCTGGGTACACGCGATAATGCTAATATTGGGGTCTCCCAGACCGTCATTGTCCCCATCGTAATAATAGGTGTTGATACCGGAGTCTATGATGGCCTGAAGGGCATGCCTGGTCGATGAAAAGCAACCTGTGGTGGCATTGTAGCTTTCCGCATAGTAGGTGGTGTTGCTACTTATGCCCGGGGTGGTGTACTCCAAGGTATTGGCACTGACCCCATCGCTGAGGGGCAAACCTCCGGAGGCAACGGTATACCATCTGATTTCATCACCATGGGTACCAGGCGAGGCGATTAGCGTAACGACTCCCGAACCACAGCGGGAGACATCACTTCCCGTAGCCTCCAAAGGAACCTGATCAATAGTATAGTTGATGACCCGGGCAGGTCCCCAACAATCGGAAGTATCGTGCTTTGCCCTGAGGTAATATACGCTTCCACTGGTCAAGGTTACCGTCGCCGCCGAATTGGCCGGACCCGTACTCGTGCCCGTTTCTTCGGTCTGCCAATACCAAGTGGCATTGGAAGTGGGGTTCGGCTCGCCCCTAGTAAGGGTAACCTCTCCACAGACCGTGTCGTCGATGGTTGGGCTTAATGGAGCACCCGGTGCAAAGGGTTGCTCAAGTATCGTAACAGATTCGGATGCGATGGAAGAGCAGCCGTTGTTCGTAGCCGTAATGGTATAGGTACCCTGGAATGCCGTCACCAAATCCCCTTGAATGGTAACCCCTGTGGACGGGTTTGCACTATATGAGTAGGCAGCGTTGTAATTACTGATCCTAATGCTACCGCTTGGGGACGAACAGGTGGTCTGGGATTCGATTTGTAAGGTAGGTTGTAGCACATTGGCCTGGACCGTAACCTGCACCGTATTCGAATAACCGAACCTATTACAAGACAACGCCTTCCTGCGGTACCATCGGTTGCCTACTAGGACGCCCGAGGGATCATAGGAAGCCGAAGTGGCCCCCGAAATGTCATTCCAAATACTGTTATCGTCCGAATACTGCCATTCATAGGAGAAGGCACCGTCGCCTCCGGACGGCAAAGTGGAGTTTGCCATGTTCCCGGGGTCCGTACCATAACAGATGGTTGCTTGCGATGGGGCGGAAATCTGCCCTCCGTCAATCGAGTAATCGATATACTCGCCGGTAACCTCCACCAGGTCTCCTTCACAGTTGCCCACTTTGCTCGCGACCCAATAGCTGGCGCTTTGGCCCACTTGAAGTGTAATTATCTTTTCGGTGGCCAGGGTACCCGATGGCGTACCACCGACCACAGCATGGGAAACGACATTGTTACGCGTCTGGTCGGAATACCAAACGTGTACCATATCGTTATGGGTCTGCCCATCGACCGTTTTTGAACTTTGGGCGGAGAGCACTACGGTAGAGGTTGAGGTACAATCGCGTACAGGACTGTTGTTCAGAGGGGCGGGCAGGTCGATTACATCCACCTGGATGGTTCCCGCCGCGCTTTCACAACCTGCACTTGAAGTGACCCGTGCCGAATAAGTGGTAGAGCTACCGGGGGAGGCCGCGTAACTGGTACCCGTACCTACTTGGGTCCCCGAGGAATTGTACCAACGGTAGGTACCCGAAATCGGGCTGCTCACCGTCAATGTCGTCGTCTGGCCCGCACAGATCTCCCTAGGATTGCTCCCGGTAAAGGTAGGCGCCGAAGGCGTTGTGGGCAGGGTAACATCCACATACCCGGACCCGGCGCTCCATCCTCCGGTATTGTACTTGGCCCTGATGTAATATCTTCCGGAACCTTCGTCAGCCACATAGGTACTTCCGGAACCTTTGGTGATAGATGTCCCGGAACTGGTTCTTCCCTGCCAGTACCAAGTAATCCCCGAAGTTGGCGAACCGGTCCTGGTGAGGGTCACTTCGCAATTTGAAGTGGAAGCCGTGGGATTTCCCGGATTGGGCGGACCACTGGGGGTTACATTGACAAATAATGCCGAATAGCCAGGACCACCCGTAAAATTGGCCGATACCGTATAGTTGGAACTACCGGCGGTTACGCTAATGCTGCTACCGGATCCCGACCAACTGGCCGCCCCGGATACGTTCCAGGAGATATTGGAAGCCCCGGAAAGATAGTAATTGTTGGTCGTTCCCTCGTCCACGGAGGTCGGGCCCGTTATTTGTTGTGCCGAGGCCGCTGTCCCCATAAAGAGACATAGGAGTAGAACGGCCAAAGGGCCAAATGTCCAAATTCTATTGTTTTGTTTTGTTTTCATCTTGGGGTCTTTTATTTATTGTTCGTACTGGCAGTGACAGTGGTCATCGTAATCACTTTAATGTCATATCCAGAATATGGCTATATATTTTTGGGTAATGTTTTAGTTACAACTGTTTGCGGTCAAATCCACTTGGACATTGAAAACAGGAGTATCCGCATCGGTCTCAATAAAAATGGTAGACATACCATCCCAGGCATTGGGTCCGGTAAGTGGTTTTAATAGCTTCACTTTTACCGCCATCCAAGACTGTGTAGTGGGTGGAACATCATATGTGCCTAATAGTTGCAGTTCGTTTGTATCTATTCCCACATGGGTCACTTTTATGGGGGAGTTCCCATCATTGTTGAGAAGAATCCCTATTTCAGCAAAGCCGGATCCTACCTCATAACAGTCTTGGGGAAGACTTAAAATCCTTGTTTCTACGGCACTATTGGCCGAAAGGGATATACTAACGTTCCCATCCAGGTTGTCCGTGGTCTGTAAGATCATATTGCCACCTTCTATTCCTGCTCCCGGATTGGGCGAAGTATAGGTCACAGGCAAGCTAAAGGTATCGCCCGGTCGAATCAGAAAAGGCGTGCTCGCCCAGGTACTGCTAAAGTTGGTAGGTAGTGAAAGACTATTTATGGTAATGTCATAGTTTCCTTCATTTTTAATTCCGGTGTTTATGGTCCGGACGGAATCCGGGCCGACCACCCCAAAATTAATCCCGGTCCTAGAAGTAATTCCACCGTACCTTTCCGGTGTTTTATAGTGGTATTCATAGTCTTGTAGCAATTCGTTGTTCAAATCCTTGATCGTTTCCAATCGCCTAAAGGCATCATAGGAGTAGGTCGTTTTGCGGGCCGAGGGATCGTACATCGCTACCATTCCCACCATGGGGTCGAATGTATAGGTAGTGATCAGGGCCTTTTGGGCAACTGGATTGGAACGGATATTTTCTTCATAGGTTGTTGGATTACTAAGGGCAGTGGTATGGGCCTGAGCAAGGTCCGTATGTCCTATGTTCTCGCCCTTTACAATGGGGTACTCCTCGTTATAGCCCCAAACCAAGGATGTTGTTGGGCCATCCGCTACCTTATATTGCAATACGTTGCCTTCTGAGTCATAATCCTCATAGACCACCACCGAGCGGTACGCGGGGAACTCAAAACCATTGGCAGAACTTGTAAAATTGGCCTTGGAACCATCGTACTCCAAGACTTCCCGTAAAACAACATTGCCTTCTTCCAAATCATAGCGGTAGCCGGTTGCGGCAATTACCGAATCACCCACATAGGTAAGTTTTTCCAATACCGGGCTTACAATATTCTCATCATCCAAGACGCTGCCCAAGCATGTAACACCGTCACTGGCGTATACACAGGCTGCACCGGTGAACTCTTCTAGGCGTTTGTACTCCGTACGAAGCACTTCCCCTTTGCTATTGGTAGTGCTTTCCTCCTTTTGCTGTCCTATGGCATTGAAGGTATAATTGACAGTATTGCTTACGTCCCTGCTACCATAGGTGGTTTTGGTATTGATGGAGTCAATCTCGGCAAAACCCACAGGAAGGTGATACGGGTAATAGGATAAGGCGTAGCCATTGTTCCAGTACTTACGATTGGAATATGACAATCCTAAAATTGGTGAATCAAAATTTTCATAGAGTCCGTAGTGCTTGCTTTGGACTTGCAAACCGCTAATGTTTTCCAGGATTTGGTCTTCCAATTTGCCATTCTTATAGGTTTTTGGCTCATAGGGTACTGTATTATCGGCAACGGGTCTACGCGTCGGAATATTGGTAAAATAATGTTCTGTTTCATAACTTTCTCCATCCTTACCCTCGGCTATTTCCGTAACTTGGCTATATCCGATCTTCTTCCCTTCCGCAGTGTTTTGGCCTGAAATGCCACCTAGGGAAAACCAAACATAACTACATATATCATTACTGTTTAAAATACCATCTCCATTGGTGTCCAATAGAATAAGATTCTCTGAATAGTGTCCAAAGGGAGTAAGCATTATTCCCGTACTTTCATTTAGGTTTCTATATCCAAATGTTTTTTTGATCGAAACCATTCCAGGTTTTTCATAGGTGGTAAGTTCCTTAATTCTAAGCCCTCCGGCGATTGCATTACCACTGGCGCCACTGGCGTCCAAAGCCTCCGGGGTATAGTAGGCAGCGGCGGCGGAACCTCCCTCAACATAGTAATCGTGCGGTTCGTACACAAAATCGGTATAACCTCCTGTAGGGTATTGTACCCTTTTTAAGCTTCCCGCTATCCCGTAGGTAAAATCCGCTTTCCGTCCCTCCGTTTGATAATAGAACTTCTTGGTGATATCGGCTTCAAAAACGGAGCAAGCATCACTTAATATTCTTGGAGTCACCTGAAGCAGTTGATCATTGTCCTCCTCGCCATTGTAGAAACCAAAATGATCTATTCCCCTAGTGAACTTTGAGGGGATACCGTTGCTTCCTAAATTGTAAAAGAAACGATGGGTCTGGTCATCAACGGTTACAAAGTCCAAGCGGCTTCTGAGCCAGGCGTATTTGGCTGGTTCCGTATTGATGTTGTCTATGCTCTCGTCCAACAAGTATTCCAGATTAAAGTAGGATTGTCCAAAAACTATGTTCTTTTCAAAGGTAGATACCGGATCAAGTCCTTCAATATACAGACCTGTATACCGCTTTGGTTTTTGCGCGGTCAAGGGAAATGAGCTTTCGAAGAGAAAAGTATTGCTACGAAGATCCTCCCGGTCCTCTTGATTAAAGGTTATGGACAGTTCGTTAGGTATGATTATGGATTGTTGATATACATGCTCGGTTACCAAACGGGAAAAGGAAATTCCTTGAGAGCCCGGTTGTAATTCTGTTACATGAACATCTGAAAAAGAAGGTGCACCGACCGATACAAAAGGACTGTTCTGAGTTGATAGAATATTGTAATTGAATGAGATTTGCTTACCCCTAGGGCTTTGTATGCTGGACAGGTACCAAGCCGTTACCGTCCTAAATTGTCCACGATTCGTAGTATTGACAATATCTATGTAAGTCCCATCATAAGGTCCTCCAATTGGGTTGGGGCTATACCCGGCCATATTTGTGGTTCTTTCCTTTATATCAAAAGTACCTTCGAATCCCTCAGGTGTCTTTATGGTAAAATAGGGATTGGGGCCATCAAAATATTGAATAATTGTAGCGTCATTCTTCAGTTTGATGACTGTTATGGCATCTGTTGGAGCACTCTTTTTTGAAAGTATGAAGGAACCTTGAAACCCAAAAAAGTTATAATCAAAGGTATCCGGTTCCGTATCGTACCATGAACTTGTAAAATTCGTTACGTGTGAGTTTCTTTCAGTTAAGTTGAGACTAGTCCAGTTGTCAAGGTCATTTATAATATCCCCCACGGTTTCGGTATCATGGATATAGCCCTTTGCCAAATTAGGCACATTGTGAAAATCGTTGCCTTTTCTGATACTTCTGGAAATAACCGCAGTAGAGCTCAGGGACCAGCCCAAACCTACTTCCGTGGCTTCTTGGTTGGTCCGTATCCCCGTAGCATGATAGTTCAGCGTAATCGGCAAGGACCAACCGTCAAAATCTATAGTGTACAGAGGTATGGATGTATTGGCCGTACCCGTGTACAAAGCCGGTTGCTGCGCCGAGAATTGGGTCAGGGAATAAGCGGTTGGACTGGGAGGTGTAAAATCCAACAGTCTTGGGTCCGGATCTGGATCTTGTGCTTGAAGCTGTAGTATTCCTAACAAGAAAATTAAAGGGAAAACATTTTTCATTTTGTATGTTTTTGATTTGGGTCTTCTTTTTATTTATTGTTTCTCATAGATAGCCTATGGATTCTTTCTACTTTGTTCCAATACCTCTATTCGTTTTACCAGATCTACCTGGGTACGATTACTTTGTAAGAGATATAATGTCAACTCCTCGATCTTCTCCAGGAGCAGTTTGTTCATCTCCCCGAGTGCTATGCCGTTGGCCTCAACCTCGGCCGCGGAGGGGATATTGATCAGGTGGCCCTTTTCGTTGATGTAGGCTTCCACTTCCTCCAAGGTGGGCAGGTCATAGCCTTCGGCAAACACATAGTCTGCCCAACCGGTCTCCACCTTTACCTCCTCGGCCCGAATCTTGCCACCCACGGCCAATTTCCAACTACCTATATTGGTGGTACCGATACCGACATTACCCGCGGTGTAATCGATATCGTTCCCGGAAGTGTTCCAAACGGTCTGTCCGATACCACTTCCATTGGGATCAATAATTTCCGCAATGGTAGGCTCCTGACCGTTTACCTCGTAGAGAGTCGGATTCCAGAAGTAAATCTCGCTTGCGCCCCCGGTATCTCCCCATAAAATAGATTCTTCCCGCATAGTTACCGCAGCGGCCGAAAACTTGTAATCAGTTAAAGATCGTATCATCGTGCCATCCACAGCATATAAAGCACCCAAATGTGTGGTTGAGGTTTCATTACTTCCATGCGCAAAGCCCACCATTAAATACCAAGTATCCAAGGCCGGCAGGTCCGTATCATTGAACCAAGGGGAATTGTCAGTGCTCCCGTCAAGGTTTAAACTTGCCTCTTGGGAGACATTGTCATTCGCCTCAAAGCCGAATAATTCAGCTCCGTCATGGGAAATGGTTTTTTTCACCCAAACCGTAAACCGATAAGTTTTAGTATGATCGATATTGATAAAGGTTCCCCTCCATCCCCCATCTTGTCCACCATTTCCGCTTGGCATACCCTTCCAGACTACACTAGTATTGCCATGGGGGTCGGTGCCTACTATCCTTTCATTTTCGGAAGCTTCATTTTGGTAAACCCCGAAACTACCGACCGAACCGGTTCCTACGCTCCAACTAGAGGTATCCAAAAGATTGGTCTGGCCCCACATCAATGTTGGAAAAACCAAAAGTGCAAAAACAATGTTTTTCATCTTATTTATGATTTGAAGGTTGTGCGATTAGTTTTTTTAATCGATTGATTTCGTTTTCCATAACATCCAATCGTTTTAATCTACTTTCCTGTTCCAAAATATAGAGGGTCAATTCTTCGATCTTTTCCAAGAGTTTCATATTCATAATCCCAAGTTCAACCCCTTGCTCTTCCATTTCCTGCGCAGAGGGAATGTTGGGCAGATGCCCATTTTCTTGGATATGTTTTTGTACTTCCTCCAAGGATTTAAGGTCATATCCTTCCTTAAAGACATAGTCCGGTCCGGGAACGGAAAGATCCACCTTTACTTCTTCGGCATGGATCCTACCTTTTACCGTAAGCTTGTCGTCCGGGATCGTGGTACCAATGCCCACGTTGCCAGCGGTGTAATCGATATCATTACCGGAAGTGTTCCAAACGGTCTGGCCGCTACCACTTCCATTGGGATCAATAATTTCCGCAATGGTGGGCTCCTGGCCATTGACCTCATAGAGCTCGGGACCGTAATGGTATTGCCTGTTGGAGGTATTGCTCTCCCAGGCCAGTAAGGCCCTAGGGCTAAGGTCATCGGCGTCCGAGGCAAATTTCAAATCGATAAAGCCCGTGACCCCCGGAACCTTTTGCCCGGTGGCCGGATCGTATATGCCTCCATCTGAGGTAGTGCCTGTATGCGCACTAGGATGCACGAACCCTACCAACAGATACCAGGTATCCAACGATGGGAGGTCTCCGCCCCAAAGAATACCGCTGTTACTGGCGGTACCGTCCAGTTTAAGGATGGCATCTGCACCGGAGGAATTCCCGGCCCAGATACCAAAATCAGTCCGCCCGTCATTGGAATTGGTCTTCTTGATCCATACGGAGAACCGATAGGTTTTGGTATGGTCCATATTCATATGCAGCTTAAAACCTCCGTTTGCATAAGCGCTTGTAGCATCAGGTACGGCCGTCCACAACACGGACTGGTTGCCGTAGGGATTGGTCCCCAGTTCACGGACATTCTCCGCATCGGTTCCCAATCTATAAAAACCGGTAGCTGCCCCGGTGCCGACTGTCCAGGTAGAGGTATCGATCAAATTGGTCTGGGCATAGGAGAATGCCCCGATAAGCAACAAGGAAAATTTGAACATTGATCTCATTTCTAATTCTGTTTTGATTTTATTTTTTGTGGTTTGTTCGCATAAGGGACACCTCTTTTTGTAAGGCTTCCAAGTTTTTATACAATTGCTTTTGGTTCTGCTCTTGTTGTAAAATGTATAAGGTTAGTTCCTCTATCTTCTCTAGGAGCAGCTTGTTCATCTCTCCGAGTGCTATACCGTTGGCCTGTACCTCGGCCGCGGAAGGGATATTGATGAGGTGGCCCTTTTCGTTGATGTGTTCCTCTACCTCTTCCAAGGTGGGAAGGTCATAGTCTTTGGCAAAAACATAATCGGCCCAGTTGGTCTCCACTTTTACTTCTTCGGCGCGGATCTTGCCGCCCACGGCCAATTTCCAAGTACCGATATTGGTGGTACCGATACCCACGTTGCCCGCGGTATAATCGATATCGTTTCCTGAGGAGTTCCAAACGGTCTGTCCACTACCTCCGCTTCCCCCGGGATTGATTAGTTCCGCAATGGTGGGTTCCTGGCCGTTGACCTCGTAAAGGGTAGGCTCCCAGAAAAATTGTCGGTCCGATGTATTGGTATCGATATACAGATAGGCCCGGTGGCGCATCTGGGTCGAAGTGGATGAAAACTTATAGTCGGTAAGATTTTGTACTTTAACACCATTCAGGTCATAAATACCACCTTCACTTAACATGGATGAATATCCGCTCTCATGCAGAAACCCAACCAAGAGGTACCAGGTATCCAATTGGGGGAGATCTCCTGCAAAAAAATAAACATTGCCATTTACGGTTCCATCCAGAAGCCGGGTGTTCGCATTGTTGCCGGTATCATAAGCATAAGGGCCAAAATATGTTACGCCGTCATTGGAGTTCGTTTTTTTTATCCATACCGTAAAGCGATAGGTCTTGGTATGATCCGCCGCCATATAAGGTGAATTCCATCCCCCATCGGCGTCATAGCCCGCATCTGGGACCACTTTCCACAGTACCGAAGTGTTACCATGGGGATCTGTTCCCAGTTCCCTTACGTTTTCGGCATCGGTTCCAATTCTCCAAAATCCTGTTACCGTTCCATTGCCGACCGTCCAGGTGGAGGTATCGATCAAATTGGTTTGGCTCCATATCCAGGCTGGAAATACCAAAAGTGTAAATACAATTTTTTTCATCTTACTTATGATTCGTTGGTTGTACCACTATTTTTTTAATCGTATGATCTCATTTTCCATAATATCCAATCGTTTTAATCTGTTTTCTTGATCTAGGATATGCAAAGTCTACTCCCCGGCAGTCCTTTTGTATTGAACATCCGGCAGGCCCCATCCGAGGTTTATTGAACCCGCCAACAGCAATGGCCGACACAGTATTGTCCAAAGAAGGAAAATCATCGGAAGGGCTTTTCAAATGAAAAATCTTTTCATTTGTACCGGATACGGTACTAGAAACATTTGAGGTATCGGTCCGTGGAAGACCGAAGGCTGCAAAGAAGAAAATTAAAGGACAGCCGAGGGCACGTCCAGCGGGGGAAGCTTTCATATCAAGTAGGTTAAATTTGGGTTTATTGTTTAATTTTTTAACACTATTTCATTTATATATATTGTAAGATTTATAACTCAAATATATAGATCTTGTTCTATATAAATGCATGATTTTATGATTTTTCGATAAACTACTGCACATTTTAACAACATCAGTGCAAACACTTCATTCCTTTGGTCTGGGGTTGCTTTTTATTTTTCAGTGCTTTAATCTCCTTATCCATTTTCAGAATATATAGGGTAAGCTCTTCTATTTTTTCCAACAGCAGTTTGTTCATCTCCCCGAGTTCTATACCCTCGGCCTCTACCTCGGACGCGGAAGGGATATTGACCAAGTGACCTTTCTCGGTGATGTGCTTTTGTACTTCTTCCAGGGTTGGAAGCCTATATTCCGCGGAAAATACATAATCCGGCCAGTTGCCACTGAGCTGAACCTTCACCTCTTCGGTAATGAGTTTACCATCGATGGCCATCTGGTATCCGTTAGGTACGGTGGCCGTGCCTACGGCGACATTGCCCGTATAACTTGCAACCGAATTCGCCTCGTTCCAAACGGTGCTTCCACCACCGCCTGAACTGTTTGTGGTCACTGACACCGCATTACTGACCGAACTTTCATTACCGGCCGCATCCAGGGCAGTAGCCGTAAAATTGTAGCTTGTACCTGCGGTAAGGCCGGTGACTTGGTAGGTGCTTACATTGCCCAATGGAGCTTCCAATACCCCATCCTTGTATATTCTATAAGCAGTTACGGCAGTATCATCCGTGGCCCCTGTCCAGCTTAGATCCGTGGTGGTATCGGTCTGGCCGATGCTCGATAAGGTAGGGGCAGTCGGGGGTTGGGCATCCCCTCCCCCAGAAGTTCCGGTCAGGATTTCGATCAAGGCCATTTCGTTTCCGTTTACCTCCTCCAAGCGCGGTGCATAGGTGTATAGGTTATCCCCTTCCCCACAGCTATAAAGGGAAGTCATCGCCCTGGTATTCAACGTAGTTTCCGAGGAAGGTAATTTGTAACTTGTTATGACGTATGAAGGGCTGGGAAGATTGTTACCGATTACAAGGGAGGGGTCATAAATACCCCCTAGTTCGGGACCCGTATAATCATTGGCATGCAAATAAGCTACGGCTAAAAGCCATTTGTCATTGGAAAGGGCCACATTACTGAATTTGGGCCAGTCATGGATGACCCCGTCAAGCCTTTCATATTGTGTAAGCCGTTGTCCATCAGAGCCCTTATAACCAAAGAACCCGATACCATCCTTACAATTGCTGGAACCTTCGCTCCTGACCCAATAGGTCACACGATAGGTCTTATTGGTAGATAGGACCACTCCATTGTGAATCATCCCACCGTTTAGCCCATCAGTTGCGTCAGGCCTGGCTTGCCACGCCACAACGCTTTGGCCAAAGGGACCCAAAACGTCAACACGGTGATTCATAGTATCTGGCCCATACCCATGGTAATTGGTCGTGGGACCGTTTGTACCGGCTATCCAATCATCCATGTTGAGCAGATTTTGAGCGGAAACCATTTGGATACAAAACAGTATAGAAAGGGTAGCCGATGCTTTATGAATTATCTTCATTTCTTTATTCTTTTAAGAGGTTTATTTCATTTATCAAATATTGTATGGTCTTTTGTTGTTCAAGGGTATAAAGCGTCAACTCCTCTATCTTCTCCAAGAGCAACCTGTTCATCTCCCCGAGTTCGATACCATTGGTCTCCACCTCGGCCGCGGAAGGGATATTGATCAGATGGCCTTTCTCTTGGATGTGCTTTTGTACTTCTTCCAAGGTTGGAAGTTTGTAACCCTCTGTAAAGACGTAATCGGCCCAGCCGACAAGGTCTACTTTAACCTCCTTGGAATGCACCGTACCGTCCACGGCCAGGCGGTAATTGATCTGGGCCGTAGTCCCGATACCCACATTGCCCGCCGTATAATCGATATCGTTGCCCGAGGTGTTCCAGACCGTCTGGCCGCTACCGCTGCTTCCTCCAGGATTGATTAGCTCTGCAATAGAAGGTTCCTGACCGTTGACCTCGTAAATAGTAGGCCCCCAGAAAAATTGGCGGTCTGCAGTATTGGTATCGTAGTACAGATAGGCCCGGTGGCGCATCTGGGTCGATGTGGATGAAAACTTAAAGTCGGTAAGGCTTCCTACCTTAACACCATTCAAATCATAAATGCCGCCTTCGCTCGCTAAAGAGGAATACCCGCTCTCACGTAGAAACCCAACCAAAAGGTACCAAGTATCCAGTTGGGGGAGGTCTCCTACAAAAAAATAAGGATTGACATTTAGCGTTCCATCCAGAAGCCTGCTGTTCGCATTATCGTTGGCGTCATAGGCATATGGGCCAAAATATGTAGAACCGTCATTGGAATTCGTTTTTTTTATCCATACGGTAAAGCGATAGGTCTTGGTATGGTCAGCAGACATGTAGGGTGAATTCCACCCGCCGTCCTGATTACTGGCCGCATCTGGAACGGCCTTCCAAAGCACCGATGTATTGCCGTGGGGATCGGCCCCCATTTCCCTAACGTTCTCGGAATCAGTACCTAATCTCCAAAAACCATCTACGGAACCACTACCTACGGTCCATGTAGACGTATCGATCAAATTGTTCTGGGCATAGGAGAATATCCCTATAAGCAACAAAGAAAACTTTAATATGGATTTCATTTTTTTTTTGATTTTTTATTTAATTTATTTGGGGTTTGAAAATTTTCAGTTCCTAGATGTAATTCATCTGATAATTCGAAATACCTAGAAGATCATACTTAACTGTTTCTCTCCAGTACCGATCAGCGGAAGGCAACGATGCAATACTCCGCAAAAAATTCCCTATGTAGTCTACGATTGAATTATTGTACACCGCAGAGTAACAGACCTGGTCGACGGAATTTGCAGTGACCGCAACCAAGCGAACTAAAGAACAGTACAAAGTGCAGAAAATGGGGGAACTTTTCATAAGAAGATAGGTTATGTCAAAAACTGTATGCTAGATGACTTTTCTTGTTTACTAATAAAATTATTATAGTATTTAATCGTTATTTAATAGGATTTATTTTATTTAAACAAATTATTTTCTATGTTTTAGTAAATTATATGGGTCTGGGATTCGTTTCAAAAAGGCCGCGGAAAATTTCATCCTGTCCCGCCAAAGGCATCCCAAGCCAATCGCTCTATAAATCTGAACCATGTTCATATTAAATTCTAAACAGCCTTGTCCCATGGTCTCAAAAAGAACGGGTCCTTGTCGATTTCCTTCCAAAAAATCATTTGAAGTGTTCTGGATACGGTTAGCGCCCGAATTAGCAGTAGAGACTGTATTAAAACGGTACCAACAAGCAATCAAAAAAAGCCTAAGAAGGCCAAATGGCGAATAGAAGGACAGCATAGGTGCATGTCCATTGGGGAAAGCTTTCATGCAAGGTTAGGTTTGATCTGGGTCTCTAAAATACTACTATTATTCTGAAATAAAAGTAAGTATTAAGTGTCAAATAAATAAATTTTATTCTATAAAAACTAATGCTTTTTGATTAATTCGATGAAATACAAATAATATTAACATCTACATAATTTCTTTTATTCCTTATAATAATATCCTTGTTTTTCTGTTATTACCCTACCAGAATCTTAATTTACTTAACCTATGAAGAACTCTATCCTAAAGAAAAAGATTCCTGCCTTAAATCTACAGGAAACCCTTATAGTACTTGCTATCATCGGTATTTTACTACTGTTGGCACTTCCCAATTTAATGCCACTTATCTCTAAAGCAAAAAGTGTCGAGGCACAAACCCAGCTAAAAGCCATTTACAATGCCCAGACCACGCATCGTTACATGTACAGTAAATTTACTATGGATTTTAATGAGCTTGATTTTGAGGCACCACGTACTGTGAAAGAAAATGGTACGGCTAACTATCGGTATGAAATTACAAATGCAAGTGATGCCACTTTTAAGGCTCGGGCGGAAGCCATTACGGACTTTGATGGGGACGGCATCCTTAATGTCTGGGAAATTGACGAGAACGGCAACCCCAAACAAATCATAAAGGATTAATGGTACTCCTAAAAGTTCTTGCCCTGGCCGTATGCGGAACCATTGCCTATCAAGACCTTAAGGATAGAATGGTCATATGGGTGGCTTTCCCCATGATGGCCCTAATCCTTACCGGTATCCATTTGGCAAGCTCAGGATGGGAATTGGTACTTTGGTTTTCGGTCACTAACCTATTGTTGGTCAGTGGAATCCTTCTACTGCTTTTTCTATATACTCAATTTGTTAGCAAGAAAAAATTTCTGAATACCAGTTTAGGCCTTGGAGACATCCTGTTCTTTTATGCCTTTTCCCTGGGATTTCCCACCCTTACTTTTGTTATTCTATTTGTGGGGGCTCTGCTATTTTCCCTTTTCCTTTTTCTTCTGTTAAAATCGGTCCAGAACATGGAAACGGTTCCTTTGGCAGGATTCATGTCCCTGTTCCTCATTGGAACAATGACGGTAAGCTTTTTCATAAAAACCCCCAATCTCTATCAACTATGACACTAAACGATACGCACATTCCCCCGATACTGCGCCAACGTATTTCACCGGAACAAGCCTTTCATTACCGTATTGTCCCTATTGAGGAAACAGCTCAAGGTCTTGTTTGTAAGACCGATAATACCGTCCTTGAACAGCTATTGTCCGAACTTGAAATTGTTTTGGATACTCCAATTATATTGGAAAAATGCGAACAGGAAGAGTTACAAAAGCTCCTGACTACCAATTATAGACAGGGGCAGTCCTCCGGAAGCGATAGTCTGCACTACTCTACTGATTTTTTAGAACAACTTTTGACCAGTGCTAAAAACGTTGGAAGCAGCGATATTCATTTTGAACCTTATGAAAAACGATGTAGGGTGCGTTTTCGATTGGACGGGAAACTTATAGAGCAGTATACCATTACCTTGGAAGAATATCCAACCCTGGTCAATAAAATAAAGATTAAGGCGGATCTGGACATTGCCGAAAAGCGATTGCCCCAGGATGGGCGTATCACCGTAAAGGCTGGCGGTGATGAATTTGATATTCGGGTGTCCACCTTGCCCACGCTTCACGGTGAAAAATTGGTACTTCGGATTTTAAGCAAGGATGCTTCCCTCATCGACCTGAACGGACTCGGATTCTCAGAAAATGAATTGCTCGTTTATCGGGAAGGGCTACGGCAGCCCAGTGGTATTATACTCATTTCCGGCCCAACGGGATCAGGGAAGACCACGACTCTCTACGCTACCCTAAAGGAACTTAATACGGTAGAAGAGAACATACTTACCTTGGAAGATCCCATAGAATATACTTTGGAAGGGATAAACCAAGTACAGTTAAAAGAAAGTATCGGGCTGGATTTTATGCGAACCCTAAAAACATTTCTGAGACAGGATCCGAACATCATTATGATCGGGGAGATCCGGGATGTGGATACGGCCAATATAGCCATACGTGCTGCCCAAACCGGGCATCTTGTTTTGTCCACCATACATACCAACTCCGCCTGGGGTACCATTTCAAGGCTTATCGATATGGGGGTTCCTTCCTTTCTTATCGCCAGTACATTAAATATTAGCGTGGCCCAACGTTTAGTGCGAAAGTTGTGCAACACCTGCAAGGTGGAATCGGCAATTGAACCAGGGTTATTTCCCCAAAGCTTTAGCATACCTAAAAACCTAAAGACCCATTTTAAGGCTGTGGGGTGCAACAGTTGTCACCATACCGGATATTTGGGACGAAAGGCCGTCTACGAAATTCTTCCCATTACCAAGGAACTTATGGTCTCCATTAAGGACAACCATATGCATATTGACGATTATCTAAGAGAAAAGCAAATTGGCACCTTAAAAACCAATGCCATACAGATGATACACGAGGGCATAACTTCTATTGAGGAGGTATATCCATTATTGACAGACCAGCTATGAAACGATTCCTCCATATAATATCCCTGCTGCTTATCTTTGAGGTATGCGGCCAGGAACCTGACAGGATACAAAACATTCAAAATCATTTGGAGGTCTTGGCACTTGAGAATTCTGAATTGGGCAAAAACCTACAATTGGACATCAATGTTACCAATGTAACCTTACCGAACTTTTTAATCGCGGTATCTAAAGTACACAACCTCAACCTGACAGTTTCCCCAAATTTGGAAAATGTTACGATCGTAAACAATTTTTCAGAGGTTTCCGTAGCCGACCTTTTGGTTTTTTTATGTAAGGAATACGGACTTACCATAGATTTTACCGGGAATATTCTTTCCATTAAAAAGTATATTCCTCCTACACCTGAAGTCTTGGAAAAAAAGATTGGTGTAGACTATGACCGAACAGGAAATTTGATTTCCCTGGACCTTAAAAACGATCCCCTCGGAAAGGCATTCCGAGCTATTATGGATGCTTCCGATAAAAATTTATTATATGCTTCCGGGATGGAAAATAGAAACTTGAACCTCTACCTTTCCAATGTCCCCTTTGATATTGCCATGGAAAAACTGGCCGAAACCAATGGAATGGCCTATTCCAAATCCAAAGACGGCTTTTACCTTTTCGACACCTTTGCCGAAACTGCCAATGGGCCTGGAGTACCTTCCAGACGACTTGGAGGAAGAAACCTTCCGTATCAGGTCCTGGATACCGTTAACCGTATCCTAAACGTAGATCTGAAAAATACATCCATAGCAACCTTAGTATATGAATTGGCACATGACCTAAAATTGGATATCTATATGGCCACCCCCTTGGAAGAAGCGGGTCATGTTACCTTTACCGCCAAAAATATCCATTTTGATGCGCTGCTACGCCATATTTTCGAGAGCCAGGAAACCCATTCCCCTGCCCCAGTGGTACAAAATAGACCGAATAATAAGAACATACGGCAAAACGGAAACAACCCGCCACAAGCAAGTTTGCCTATAAACTTTACCTTTAAAAAAGAAGGTAATATCTATTTTTTTGGAACCGCGGACCAATTGAGCTTACGTGAAGTGGAAATCGTTCAAATGATGTACCGTTCCGTGGAACTTTTGGGAGATCCCTCCCAATCCAGTGGTTATCGTTCCTCGGGAAGGACCACTTCGTCCAATATCAGTTTTTTTGGTGCCGGTGGAGCCCAAAATAACCAGCAGGGATTCAATACGAACAATAACCGGAGAAGTGTGGACACCCGCTCCCAGAGTTTTGATACGTATCAGGATGGTGCGGAGGCCATTGTAAGTATTTTACCTGATGAGCTTAAGGCGGATCTGGATATCCGTGTGGACTATGAACTCAACAGCTTTTTTGTAAGTGGCCCTTCCAGCAATATTGAACGCTTTAAGGAATTTATTAAGGAAATCGATAGGCCCGTTCCTGTTGTGCTCATCGAGGTCATGATCATCGAGGTAAAGAAGTCCGCTACCGTAGAGACCGGTATTAGCTGGGGAATCGGCGATGCTCCGGTAAACACCCAGGGAAAATTGTTTCCCGAAGCTGACGTTACCTTGGGGGCCAATACCGTAAACAAAATCATAGGAGGTTTTGATGGATTCGGTTCGTTCAACATTGGACAGGTGGTGCCCGAATTCTTTGCCAATATTAAGGCCATGGAAGAAAACGGGAACCTGAAAATCCGTTCCACACCCAAGCTTTCTACCCTAAATGGACATAGGGCCAATCTTTCCATTGGGGAGACCACTTATTATGTGGTTACCAATCAAAACTTTTTTGGGTCTCAAATCCCTACTACTTCGGAAGTACGCAATTACCATCCCATTGACGCCGAATTGGCCATAAGTATAAAACCGTTGGTCTCTGGCAACGGGCAGGTTACATTGGACATTAACGTCATCCAATCCGATTTTAGCGGGGAACGCATCGAGGAAGATGCACCGCCGGGGCTCACGTCTCGGGAGTTCAGTTCCATTGTCCGCATGCAGAACCAGGATCTGGCCATTTTAGGAGGGTTGGAGGAGAAGTTAAAGAACGATTCCGGCAATGGGGTTCCATTTTTAGCCCGTATCCCGATAATAAAATGGTTGTTTAGTCAACGGAAGCGGGAAGATACCAAGCAAAAATTGACCATTCTTATCAAACCTACCGTAATCTACTGATGCTAAACCAATGGATAACATATTTGACCGAAGGTGCCTCCTATTCCGGACTGGAAATCCATGAAACCCATGGAGAGGAGCAGTATCATTATTTGGAAGTGCTCAAAAAAAAAGGAGAACTTTATTTAGTGAAGACCGAGCAATTTTCTGACCTAAGGGAATTACCCAAATCCTATAAAAGGAATACCCCTCTATTCTTATCCATAAATACGCCAAAGGTTTTGGTTAAACTGGCCCGTGGTACTCAAACTGAGAATCCAGAGGCATTGGTCCATACTACTTTCCTCAATTTGGATCTGGATAACTTTTATTATGAAATTGCGCAGATTTCATCCCACCCCATTGTAACCATTTCCAAGAAGGAGTATGTAGATGGCATCATTAAAAAATTGGAAGAGCTGGGATTGGATATCTTCCATTTTTCATTGGGCATTGGCCCTATGGCCCATAGCATTCCTTTTATGGAAGACAAGGTCGTAGCGATTTCAAATTTTCAAATGGCGTTGGAAAATGGAACGATCATGGAAATCAGTCACATAGAGCCTTCAGCACCTCAAGATTATCTTGTAAACGGGCTGGAGCTAACCAGTTCCAGTCTCTTGGGCTTCTCACATATCCTAGGTCATTTGGGAGGTAATGTTCATGCAACTAATTTTATAAAAGCCAATGGGCAATACCAATCGCGCTTCAAAAATCGGAGGGTCTTTGGTTATGGCCTAAAAGCTTCCCTGTCTTTTTTTATACTTCTGTTGTTGGCCAATTTTCTAGTATTTGAGCATTACCATACGGAAGTAAATCGTTTGAGTTCAGAATTGACATTGGACAGTTCACAAAAAGAAAATCTGGTCCGGCTTGAAGACCTTGTAAAAACCAAAAAGGAGCGGGTGGAAACTTTAAAAGCAGTTTCAAGTTCCAAATCTACTTTTTATCTGGATAGAATTGCGAAAAGTATACCGCAACACATTCTGTTGGATAGAATAAACTATTGTCCCTTGGACAAGCCCGTTCGGGATTCCAAACCTATACTGCTTAGAGAAAATACAATACTGATTTCAGGTATATCCAAAGATGATGCTGAATTTTCAAAATGGTTGGAGCATTTGGAAAAATGGGACTGGATTTCGAGTGTGGAAACCTTGGATTACGATTTTGTAAGTACCAACGTTTCCAATTTCCTGATTAAAACTAGTTTTTATGAAACTGGACAATAAAAATAAACTATTAATTGCGGGATGTCTGGTGTTGCTCTTTGCAACTTACAAATTGGCCTTGTCCAAAACTATGGCCATCCAAGAAGAATACGGGAATTTGAAATCCAAAAGAATACAGGCCCAGGATATTCCAGAACAGCTTGCACTCCTGGCGCAAAAAGAACAATACTATGACTCCATAATGCAACGCATGGATATTGGCGACACCTCAGTTCAAAACAATCTATTACGTACCATTAATGAGCAGGCCAAGGTTCGGAATGTAAAGGTAATTGACTTCAACCCGCCCCATACCCACTCCTTCGATGATCATAAATTATTGACCCATTCCATCGTATTGAACGGTAGCTATACCGATATACTCCAGGTAGCCTATATGCTAGAACACAAAGGGAGTTTCGGCGACATCGTCCATATGGATTTTGAGAAGAAAAAGGACTACCGTAAGCGGAAATCATTTTTGGAAGCCACCATTTTTGTACAGCATATAGAATAGTGCCTTCACCCTATGAACACCTTCCAAAATAAGTCGGCAAAATCGATTTCCCAAGATGATGACGACATGTTAACTCAACTTTTCGCTCTTATCCCATAGAATTGCACAATTACAGCCATGTTAGGTTCTCTGTATTCAGCGCCAGATAAAATCTATCCTGGAAACAACATGGACCAACAATTAATGTATGCCACGGCAATTGTTTTCCAGGGTTATCTTAAGTCTATCTATCTCGGTAGCCCCTGACGGTAATTCGTCTTGCTGTAATCCCACATAGTCATTGGCCGCTTTCCATTTTTCAATGGTCTCACTGAAAAATTGGGAAGCCAATGTATCGGTTTCGTATACGAACAGCTGATACGCTTCGCCCTGATCTCCCCCAAATCGGGTAACTACCTGCCATCTGCCATCTTCTTTGTATGAAGTATTGGTATAATCCGACTGTGGATAATATTTGTTATCCATGGGTTTTAACAACACCCAAATGTCTTTGTTATGCGTTTCGGGATATACACCTATAGTAAGAATGCGACATTTAACCGTGTCACCTTCAATTGGAGATATAACTTGTACTTTTTTTACAGGGTATTCCACTTGCAATTTGTTTCCGGTATGAAAAACTTCCATATGGGCCTTGGGCTGTACTACCCCATAACCAAAACCTCCAAAAAGCAAAAGCGCTGCCCCAATGATTGCCAAAACCATCTTAACATTGGCATTCTTGTTGTAGAATATTGCGGCCAGTACGCAAATAATACCTGCAATTACTGAAATTAAAACACTTGTTACCATCTCTAAATGATTTAAATTAAAACTATTGCTTTTACTAAATGGGGAAAACTGCATTTAGCAAATCACAATGATCTAAAAACAGATTCAAACAATTTTTTTAGAAAATGCTCCGATCTATTTTTATGCAAGATGTCCTTTTCGGCAAATGGACATCTTAATATTTAAGACTTTCGTTCTTGTCCCATAGTCCCCAATAGGCACCAACGTCGCCCTCGGCCCCTACTTTCCATGACTCGTCAAATGAAGAAAAATAGAACATTTCAATATTCTCCTTGGCAGACCACATCTGTGCATTGATGAAGTACTTCATGGCATTTTCTTCCGATGAAACCGCTCCTTTTAGGCTGCTGCCTGTGCTCGGCCAACCAGTCTCCGTAATAATTACTTTTTTGCCATTACCAGCATCGACGGCCTGGCCGAACATTTGTTGCATGTGATTCAAGGAATGTTCAATGCTACAGCCTTCCCAATAGGGATAACAGTTTGATAATATGACATCACAGGCCTCGGCAATACGCGGTCGATGTGAAAACTCATAATATGCATCCACATATCCAACCGTAATTCCCGGTAGGGCTTCTTTTACCAGATAAATATAGTCCAGCAATTGGTCTTCCGTCAAATCATTTCGATATAAAACCTCATTGCCTACTGCGGCAATGTCAACACAGCCCTCCTTTGCCAATGTGATCAGACTTTCTATTTCAGCTTCGTTCATGCCCAAATCATGGCCCAACCAAGCCCCTACCATAGTTTTCAAGCCATTTTGATGCGCCATACGCGGGATATGTTCATTTCCCTCTATACACGAAAAAGAACGTACCCATTTGGTATAGGGTTTTATGATTTGAATTCTACGTCTTACCTGCTCTTCGGTAATAATGTCTCCCGGTTTTTGTCCATCCTCATACATGCTAAAACATAGTCCATGCATCCCATTCTCCAAGGTGGCCCTCCATAATTTTCTTAACTCCTCTATGGAATACTTGCTAAAATCGACTCCCTGGTAATCTGTAAAACTAGCCGAACGGATCAAATAATCGTGTTCTCCTCTATATGACATTGTTTTTTTTCTTAGCTATTGTTGTTTATAATTTTCCCCTACGTGCTTCTAATTCTGCCTTAATTTCCCTAGCTCTCTTTTCAGTAAGGCTATACTTCCACATGGCCCAGACGGCGAGTGCCGCGGTAAGCGATGGGACCAGTATATCGGCCAACCTGAGATTATTCATAGTTTCTATGGACTGTTCGGCCGCATTGGGGTCAAACCCAACGATACTCAAAATCACTCCGCCCAAAACCAGTGCAATAGATTGGCCAATTTTAACCATGAGCCAATAGATAGCACCAAAGGTACCTTCCTTTCGGGGCATGCCATTTTCCAATTCATCCAAATCACAGACATCCGCGGTCATGGACATCATTAAGGTGAAAAGCCCCCCCATACCAAAAGCAAATAGCGGTATAGGCAAAAAAATCAGCCATGGTACTTCACTACCCGGATCTATACTAAACCATGACATTCCTACACTATCCAGAAATGGATTTAGAGTTTCGAAAATAGAACTTACCGTTGAATTTAAACTTTTACCAAAGCCTGTTTGATTAAATTGGTTGTTTAAATCTTTATCGAAGCCCCACCATTTTAAAAGATAGCCAACGATAGATAAAACTGTTGAAATAATAAAAGCTTTTTTCTTACCCCATTTATCCGACATTTTTGAAATAATGGGTATCACCAAAAATGCGGTTATCATCGCATTTATCGTATTGAACCAAGCGGGCCATGTACCTGCCATTTCATAACTGCCGTTATACATGTAAAACACAATGATGAAAACACCAAATGCCGCTACAAGCTGAAAGCCGTTAAAAACCAAGAAGGTAGCTCCACACAATTTCATAAAAGGCTTATTCTTAGAAACTTGAACAATTCCCGCCAACAAGTCTTTCATATTGGAAGCAAGTGATTTAAAATTAATTTCTTTTCGGTTCTCCATATTTGAGGAATCTATACCCTTGCAAAATAATGCAGGAAGAATTCCAAAAATTATACACATTGCTCCGACTATAAGGGCCATAGTCCGCACCCCTTCGGTTTGTGTATTAAAGGTGTTGGAATCCGGGATAATTACATATAACCAAGGTACGATCATCCATGCAACTTGTCCCATGGTATTGGAAAAGGCCATGAGTCGCGTACGCTCGTTATAATCCGAGGTCATTTCATATCCAAGACCCACCAATGGTGTTGCGAACATGGTGTTACCAATGAGGAATAACAACTGAAGGATCATCACATGCCAAATGATATAGGATTGTGATGCATTATCATCAATTTGCCACATTAAAAAGAAAAGTATCCCACTTATAATCGCTCCAACGAAAATATAGGGTCTTCTACGGCCCCATTTCGATTTGGTATTATCTGAAATAAAACCCATTATTGGGTCCGTTATCGAATCAAATATCCGTGGTAAACCACCTAAGAGTCCAGCCCATAAGGGATCCACGCCCCAAGCCGTCAATAAAAAGAATTGGATAAAGACCCCAAGTGTTCCAGGCAAAATATTCAATATGAAATGGCCCGCCCCAAAAGCAGCTTTTTGCCCAATGGGGACTTTATCTGTTGAAAGTGTTTTTACTTGACTCATGATTCCCTGATTTAATGGTTGGCGTTTTACATTGGTCGCACTCTATATTTTTATTTGATTACTATGGTTTGAATGGCTTGGCCACTAATTTTGAAATTGGAGCTTTTTTCCCCTAAAGACAGTTCTAAATTTTTGTTGTCCTGGCCTTGATTAAAGACTACCACTGCAATAGAACCATCAGGATTTTTGCAAGCCGTGGTCAAAAGAGACTCATCCGTATTTGTCAATTCTATTCTTTTGGATCCAGGACGGATAAATTTACTGAAGTGAGCCATGGTGTAGTAAATTGGGGTGAAATACACTTCATCATTTTCCGGGTCCACAATGACGGGGGCTACACACCAATTCTTAAACCAATTTGGGCCACCCTGCTTATCCAAAACCATATTCCAATCGATCCATCCATCTACCCAATTGTTTAAACAACCAATGATGTCCCGTGCATAGCGATACACCGGCGCATATTTTGGATGTAGGTGCTTATCCTTTTCAGGGGCCCAGTCCCATCCCCAATCCGTGGCTTCCTTGGACCAATACCATTGGTCATCCTGCCATTTGGGGACCTCCGCATCAACACAAGCTTCCGTTTGTATTAAATGTTTATCGGGTGCTTTGTCATGTGCGTATTGCAATGCCTCGGGGAAAACCTCATAGGTGCTCGCATACCAATGTATAGCCGTGCCATCGTAGTATTTTTTAGTGGCCGGAGTTTTATACATTTCATCTACCCATTCCTTTAGATGTTCACGGTTTTGGTCATAACCCAGTATTTTCACATTGTGGCCATCGCGCTCCAATTGGGGTCCAAGATAGTCCTTTACAAAATCCGTCATTTCTTGGGCGGTAAAATGCATGCTTTCCCAATTGCTATCATTTCCCAAAGGTTCGTTCTCTACGGTAAAGCCCCAAATATCAATTCCTTCTGCCTTGTACGCCTCTAAATATTTTGAAAAAAACAACGCCCAGGTTTCATTGTATTCCGGCAACAATTTGCCCCCACGCCAGTCTTTGTTGTCCTTCATCCATGGCGGTGCTGTCCAAGGGGAGCTTACAATCTTAAACCCATCCTTGGAAAGGGCCATAGCCTCCTTTATCATTGGGATAAGATCATCTTGGTCCTCATCAATGGAGAAGCTCTTCAATTCCACATCATCCTCTATTGGGGCATAGGAATAACTACCCAAGGAGAAGTCGCATGAATTCATATGCGTCCGTGTTAAAGAGTATTTTGCACCATCTTCACCAAAATAGGCGTTTAATACCTTATCCCTGTTTTCTTTGCCCAATCTATTTAGCAAAGAGGCCGATGCCTCTGTAAAGGATCCGCCAAACCCCGTTATGGTCTGAAATTCTTTTTCAGGAGATAGCTTTATCACGGTAGCATCCCCATCTGAAGAAAATTCCTTTACCTGCTTCAATTTGTTGCCACTAGCCGAAGTTTCATAGATTTCTATTTTCAATGATTCTCGTTTTTCACCACAACTAAACATTGCAAAGGCCAAAGGGATACACATAATGTAATTGAACATTTTCATAAGCGTTGGTTTTGGAATCCGTCTTATCTGTGAGCTGCAATTTCGTTCGCATTTGGGGGGACCAATACTGTTTTCATCAATTCTTCCTTATCTCCCTTATAGGTTTTGGTAATGGGATTTCCATTACGTGTCAATCCATTAAAAACACCCTTATCCACCAAATCCCAAAGCGCAAATTTTGCTTTTCCGTCAACGGTTATCAAACCAAAGTGGTTTTCAGAACCTTCGGGGTTTTTAGCGTCTTTCCATGGTTCGTCAAAACCTTCAAAATAGAAGCAGGATATACCGGCCTTGTCGGTCCAATCTCTCATGAGCCTGTGATACAATCCTTCTTTATATTCATCGGTAGCCCTGGAACCTGTAGATCCGTAATGGCCATTTGAAACGGTTGCCCACCCTGTTTCGCCGATATGGATAGGTTTGGAAACTCCCAGGCTTTTCATGTAATTGGATACACTATCATACTGCGATTTTGCAAACTCCAAGGCCCGGGACATTGCGGTATCTATTTTTTCCTTATCCGAAAGTCCCGTTTTTTCGTCAGGGACACCCCAAAATGCCGGATTGTAATGGGTATTATGATAGGGGTAGGTATGCATGGAAATATAGTCGACGGTTCTTACAAGTTTCTCCAAATCCTCCGTGTGATAGCCGGCATCTCCCCCACCCCAGGACGAAAAATCATCTGAACTGGTTATCCATAGACTTTTTGGCAATTTTCCGGTTTTCTTTAAATCCTGAAGGTGATTTACCCATTTTAGGATAACCCAAGGTTGTACATAATAGCTTGTAGCCCAGTTTACCATGGCCTCATTACCTACCGCAATTACTTTGACAATATCAGGATATAGATTTGCCAATCTAACGGCTTCTTCAATCTCTACCGCATTTCTTTCACTTTCTTGCGTATGGTCCGGTTCTAGATCCGTCCATGCATTTTTGCAATCTATCCATGCCCCCAACATCATGTACATTTCAAAGCTTGAATCCTCTTTTTTTAGCTCACTGATCGCTTTCAATACGTTAGAAGCATGAGGCAAATGCACTTTGTAGGTCCGTAATATTTTAATATTCATCGCCGCCAAAATCTTCATATCCTCTTTTAGCTCTTCCAAGGTGGGCTCCATATCATGATCTGCATGTCTGTACCCTCCATAGGAAATGGCCACATAATCAGGATTACCCAAAATATCCTTTGCACTTAAATCTGATGCTTCTTTCACAGTATCAATTTTGCTTTCTTTGGTTGTTTTATTTTTGCACGAGGAAACGGATGCCATCAGCAATATATAGATAATTGTTCTTATGCCATTTTTTACGTACTTCATGTCCTTTATTTTTTGATGAATACCATAATTCTATCAATTTCCCCGTTTCTATCAAAAACTTTTGTACTAGTTTGTAAATCAAGTTTTAAGGTATCGAATTCTAATGTAGAACTTGTATTGAATGTTACTTTAATACCCTTTTTGTCTGCCCATTGATAAATGACCGGAACCTGACAATAGGTAAAACAAAGCGAATTCCTTTCCAGTTCAATCTCCTTAAACTCCCCATTTACAGCAATGTATCTGAATACTGAGGGCTCCCTTAAAAATTCTGTTTTTCTCAACAATTGGGGATCAAAGCGTAGCTGCCCCTCATGAACAAAAATGCCCAATTCACCAAACCTACTTAGGATATCCTCTTTTACCTGGCCTGTCATACCGGGCTGTTGCGCTCCTTTACCGGCAGGTGTGTGGGAGTAGGGATCCGTTGGGAAAGCACCATATAGTTCAGGGGATTTATGTACTCCAATTCCCTCGTTGATTTCATAGTAATGCTCCAACAACCTACCTATAATTTCCTCACCTTCTTTTTTGGTAATGGCATTTAAACAGGTTTCTTGAACGGCAAGCAACAGCTTTGAGACCATATGCCAGTAGATGGACCCCAAACCTTCATAGCCAAAAAAGGTTCCTGAACGGCCGGTAAAAGCTTTATGATTAAAGACCCCTTCAAAAATTTCCAATAGTAATTGCCTGTCCTTTTGAACTAAACCTCGGTATTTTTCAGGTAGTTGGGACAAGGCCGTTTGCAGACTATTGGCATTATTAAAAGTTCCATTAAAATGATACTCCCCATTATTGTCTTTCTCAACGATCCGGGTATCGCCATCCTCCAAAAGTTTAAGCATCAAATCTGATTTCCCTACCTCGCTTGGCGGAATGTTGTTTTTATCCGAAAACCTTGGGAGTTCCTTATTGGGATATAGCAAATAGCTGTATTGGTCCGGCCTAAAAAGTCTGCTACTTTTAAGCGCATCCAAAAGTTCCAAAGAAGCTTCGGCCGAAATGTAACCTGAACTTAAGACCGCGACCTGACCTTCCAACATTTCGGCCAAATGGGCGATGGAAACCTCAGTATCACTTTCTACGGTCATTAAGTTATAGGCGTGGTACAAATTGTCCGAGCGTTTATTAACATCAATTGTATGCTCCAAATATTGTATCGTAACCTCAATAAACTGAACAACTTTCTCCTTGGAAATCCCACCCGTTTTACCACTAAAGCCGGAATCATAGATCTGATCTCGGTATTTGCTTCCCGCTTTTCCCAACCCATCCATAATGGTTTTTCTATCCGTATCGGAAATCCTATCGGACAATACGGATAGATTATTAACCAGCGCTAGACGTGTTTCATTGAAAAACTCAAGGAGTTCCTCGGAAATTTGATATTCAGCATCAGGAACTTCCCTGACAATTGTCCCAAAAAAGCTTAAAAAGCGTCTTAAATAACAAAGCGTCACCATAGAAACGCCGTTACCTACCAAGGCGTTGTTGGCATCGTTCCATTCAGGCCTTTGGGTATTCATCCAAATACCGCCTTCCGGAATAAAATTGGATACTTTTGCCAAGATCGTGGCCAGTAATTTTTCCAACAGGTTTACACTATAGATCGCTTTATTCGAATCCTTTAATAGGGCCGCATCGGCACCCAATTGTTCGCGCTCTTCATTGATGCTAGCATCCAAATCCGCATCAAAGACGATGGTATCCTTGGGATTAGCCAGAATGGCTTTATAACCCTTTATTTTGTAGGGTACATTGGCGTATACAAAAATATTCTCGTTGAAATAGGAAATCAGTTTATTGGGATAGTGCCGCTCCATAAATTCCAAGAACTTCAACAGGTAAATAATCTGATGATCGCCCCAATAGCCGATATAGGACCACGGATCGTCCGGTTCTATGATTTCCCAATCAAAACCGTCCTTGGTAACCCTATAGGGATTATAACCGTCAAAGGTGGTTGCATTGAGAAATTTATGGATCATACTTTCGATAAAGGCCGGATAGGAATAGGCCAACGCCTCCCAGTTCTGAAAAATATCGCGCCAGTTTCCCTCATAATCCAATACTTTTTTGCCGTCATCGGTTTCCGTATTTATGGAGAACTTATTCCATGGCCGACTTGGGTCACCGTGCCTTCTACTGAACTTTAAAGGCATATACTCCAAAGCCAACCTTTTAAAATTGCCGTCCTTATTATCGTTGGCAATTTGCTTTAGATGAGCTACCGTAAATCGCTCTGGGAGTTGTTCCAGACTTCCTTGCCTCTTTTGAAATACAATGTTATTTGCCTTCTCGATATATGCCAAGAAGTCCGATTTCTCGATTTCATAGTTGTTATCAAAAATACCGCCTCGCATGATGTTGAAAAGCGTGTTTGCAAAATGCCTTGTGTTGCGCATGGCATCCGCTGTCAATTGCATAGCATCCGCTGCACTGTTCAACATCATCAATTGTCCTGATCCTTTTTGAATATCTTCTTCGATTAAATCAAAAAGGTTTCTTTCTGTATTGATCAAGCGGTAAATTTCAGCGATATCCGCTTTGGATTGGTTCACTTCGGCAATCAGCATCCAATTGCGTTTTGTACCTGCAGCAAGAACCACATCGGCATTTACAAAATAGGCCCCTTTCTCTGCTTTTATGTCGACCTCTTGTTCAATTTCCCTTCCTTTTTTAAAGGCATCCAATTGAATGGAGGAAACGAGGTAGCTTGCCTTTTCCAATCCCGTAGACCAGACCGTAGTTGCTTTTAAGGCTTCACTTGGTTCCGCTTTGTCAACAATGATGGCGCTCAAGGCATAAATGCCCAAACCAATTTCAGCTTCCAACTCGTTCCTTTTGTACGCATCCACCAGATTGCTACTAGTATTCTGCATGGCGGAATTGACCCCATAGGGCATAATATTCTGGATACCGTCCAAAATGGTTATCCTAACCTCATTTTCGCTAGAGTTGATAAGGGTAGACTTCTTTACAAAACCAAACTGGCTACTGAAATTCCAATGGTATTGAAACGTCAACTTTAAATCCTCATTGATCTCCTCAAAAACAATTTTATTGCCATAGGCGTTCTTATAGAGGTTTCTTTGGATTTTGTAGATTCCCACATAGTTGCCCGAGAAAGGTTCCCATAGCAAGGTCTTCCCTTCCCAATGCACCTGAAATACTGTTTTACCACCAGTTATATCGGCAGATTCGGTGATTTTATCGTCCGTGTAATATGGAAATAATGCCGACTCCGAATTTCGCCTTCCAGCGGATAGCCCCCCATTACTGGAAATGAACATCCAATGGTTGGAATGGCTCACAATGCTCATAAAAAAAGGGCGCATCACGTTATAGTTTGAAATCCTGTAATATGCTTCATTTTCAAACTGAACCTGTTCTCCCTTAATCTCTTTTGAGGTAGTCGTTATCTTGGAATTTCCTATGTAAATATCGTTTCCAGACATTTCAGATTTTTAGATGGTTGATTATTGTACTTAAGCGAGAGGCCAGTGGGACCTGTTTCACCACCGACCCTTCCTCAACTTAAGCATATTTCATCTATTCTAGAACTAAATCGTCCAAATAATACGTGCCGCCTTCCGTTATGGGACTGTCCATTTCATCATTATCCGGTTTTATCACCAATTGGCTATACGAGGTTGGTGAAGCCGGCAGGTTGATGAACGTAAATTCAACCTCTGTCCACTCATTTGCATTGGGAATGGTTGCAAAAACAGCAGCGGGATTTCCAATACTTCCGTCATTTGGATTGGCCAGCAATTCGAACCGGAAAACTACATTTGCCTTTGTGGAATAGACTTTTACTTTAAACGTATCGGTAGTCGTTAAATCAAAGTTTGATGGGAATACATTCTGAATCCCCCCAAAGAATTCCGAACCGGTAGGTTTATCCACTCTTAAAACAAAGTCGGAGGTATTGATTCCAGTTTTGGATGGATTGGCTGCAAGTTCAGAAGTTAAACCTGCTCCAAAGTTTTGATTGGAAAGAAAGGTTTCACAACCTTCAAAATCCAAGGGTAACATAGTGGCCGCTACTTCGGTATCGGCACATCCACCTCCACCGCCGGAACCACCTGTATCCTGTACTAAGGACACATTGTCTATAATCACCGTACCTATCTCGGCACCCATATCAAAGAGTATGCGACTGTCCGATCCGCCAAATCCGGTAGCATTTAAGTTTAGTGTAAATGTTTGGGTATCCGTGGTCAGGTTCACAGTTTCATTAACATTGGTAAAAGGATCAACATTTAATCCAATACCGGCTATCATAGTCCGACTACGATCCGATGAAGCTTCAAAAGTCAGTATATAGTCAGCGTCTTGGGTGATATCGAGTACTTGGCTTAAATTCACATCAAATGCATTACCCGCCACCATTACGTCAACCGAATTAAAACTATTTCCGCCTTCATTAACAATGTTACGTCCGCTCCCGATCCACGGATCATCACCTCCCTCAAAGTCTCCGTTGGTCAACAGGCCATCATCAAATCCGCCACCAGTATTACTATCACTACCATCCCCACCTTCAACCAAAGAAACATTGTCAATGATTACGGCACCTACATCGGCGCCCATATCAAAGAGGATGCGACTATCGGCGCCTCCAAAATCGGCTGCACTCAACTGAAGCATAAAGGTCTGGGGCTCCGTGGTCAAATTTACCACGGGTGCCGTGTTGGTAAAGGGATCTACGTTTAACCCAATGCCGGCCAAGATGGTCCTGGCCCTGTCCGAAGATGCCTCAAAGGATAGAATATAATTGGTGCCCTGAGTAAGCTCTACGACTTGGCTCAAGTTCACCGTGAAGGGCTCCCCGGCCATCTCCACATTGGCAGAATTGAAGCTATTGCCGCCTTCGGCTACCACATTAAGGGCGTTCCCAATCCAGCCTGCCCCACCGTTTTCAAAATCACCATTGGTCAAAAGGCCGTCGTCAAAACCTCCACCCATATCACTCTCCACTTGTATTATATCATCCAAATAAAATGTGCTGGATATTCCGGGGTCGGCAGCAAAGCCCACAAACAGGTCCAAGTTCTCATATTGTCCATCCGGTACAAAAGCCTGTCCGTTTTCCAGATCGCCATCAATAAAACTTTTAACCCCATTTGTCAAAAAGTTAAAGGTTAGGTCTTCCCAGCCGCTACCGGTATGTACCGTAACCACTTCCACGTCCCTGGCACCATCAATACCACCAGAAAACTTTACTAAAAAGTTGGTTGCCACGGTCGAATATAGTTTTAAAGTTATGGTCTTATCAGTACCGCTAAAGTCTATGGGACTGTCCATGGGGAAAGTGACTCCTTGAAACGAGACCCCATTGGAAACAATTTCCCCTACCATAGAGGTTGTGGTATTGGCACCGGATAGTTGCGGGTTTTCCAGAATCTGAAATGACGTATCAAAAGTGACAATGGTAGAGTAATCCACATTCTCACCGTCAAAAGTAATGGGCAAGGCCAATACCTCTGGAACGTTAATAATAATTTCATCCTGAAATGTACCGGATGCCCCTGCTATATTGGATGCGGTAAGGATTACCGTGTATGTGCCGTTGGCCGTATAGATTTTGGTAGGGTTTATCTCTTCCGAATCAGTTTCGTCACCAAAATCCCAGGCATAACCATTGACATTTGTAGAGGTATTAATAAAGGTGACCGCACCTGTGCTTTGGTCCAGGGTATATGTAAAACCAACTTCTACTTTTGGTAATTCGGTATCATCATCATCTTCGCAGCCTACCAATGTTAGTGCCAGAAAGAAGACCGAAAGAATTTTAATTCTATCAATAATCTGTTTCATAGTTAATTTGTTTTTTATTGTTGATACACACGTACATAGTCTACGAGCATGGTCTGGGGGAAAACAGTTTCGTTATTCGGTGGTCCGGGTAAGTTACCCCCAATAGCTACATTAAGAATGATATAGAACGGACGATCAAAGACCCATTCACCTTGGCCATCCGTTTCCTCATCTATATCCTCAGGTGTAATTTGTTGATACAAATCACCGTCTACGTAGTAATTAATGTAATCCGGGGCCCACTCTATTCCAAAGATGTGGAATCCGGTATCAAAACGATCATTGGCCAATTCATAGTCCTTGCCAATTGAATCCCCACCGAAAAAACCTGGGCCATGGACACTACCAAAAGCAATGGTGGGTTCATCACCTACATTCTCCATAATATCAATCTCGCCGCAAGCAGGCCAGGGATTATCATCACAATTGTTGCCCAATAAAAAAAATGCCGGCCAATAGCCTTTTCCAAAAGGTACTCGAATACGTGCCTCAAAACGCCCATATGCCTGCTCAAACAATCCTTGGGTGGTAAGTCTTGCGGAGGTAAACAAGGCCCCATTAAAATCCTCTTGCCTTGCGGTAATCAATAGGAATCCGTTTTGAACGGTAACATTTTCCTGCCTATCCGTATAGTACTGTAACTCATTGTTGCCCCAACCCGGGATACCTTGTTCCGTACCATCGCCAATATCAAAACGCCAACGACTGGAGTCTGGCGCACCATCTACATCAAAATTATCCTCCCACACCAAGGTATTGAAGGTGGCTACGGTCTGGGTATCATCAGTTTCGCAACCCATAACCAAAAGGAACAGGCTTGCGAAAAACGTTTTGTAGCCCCACATTGATTTTATGTTCGTATTTAAAACTTTATGTTTCATAGCTTCTTAAGGATTTACATATTATTCAGCGGAGAAAAAGATGTTATCGATCGATACGTTGGATATGGTACCATCTGAGACAAAGAATAACTGGCCAATAGCATTTCTTGCGCCAAGACCCGTAAAATTGGAGAGTGGGATTTGGAATTCTACCCATTCGTTGGGGACTAGATCACTACCCTCAATTCTAAACGTACCGGAAGTCAAATCTGGGTTTCCTACAGAGTTGATCAATTGTATATTAATGAAGTCCCCTGCATCAATGGATTCATCCACTCTGATTGAAATGCGCAATTCTGTCATTTCAGTAATGTCTATTGGAGCTACATTTTGAAAGAAATTAATAGAGACAAAGTCAAGTTCGGTATATCTAATGATTTGCCCTCCATTTTCTTCCACTAGGCCTCCTTTTGTATTTTGACCTAGAAAAAACCCATTGTAGTTGTCCACAGGAATGTCAGCGAACAAATCAGTAAAAATTGAGACGATTTGTGCTGATTCAGAGGATTCTACAAGCAATTTACCCTCTGCAAGCACCCCTGCAATAGAGGCTGTTATTTCTGTTGAACCTGTGCCTGCAACAGTAACCTCGCCAAGTTCATCTACAAAAGCTACGTTGGGATCAGAGCTTTCAAAACTGAAGTAAGAAGGTGTAAGGTTGATTGTCTGATCAACTCCCGACCCCAAATTAAATGTTTGTTGCAACTGGCTAATGGTTACAGTTTGCCCCACCGTTGTCGGGAACCGGCTGTCATTGCCTCCCAAAATGGAAGGTCTGGATTGCGCTACAGTCCCTAAACTTTCGAACCGTAACTCGTCGATCCAAAAAGTGAACCCCACACCGTTAGTGCTTAGTGTCCCGGCGGAGAATCTAAACATACCACGTTCTTGAACCAATTTTGAAGGATCCGGAATAGGAATTATAACTTTTTTCCAATCTGTGGATAAACGAATGTTTTGCAGACCTACCGCAAATTTATCCTCTTCAAAATCGGACCCAAAACCTACTTCATCGATAGTGGCGGTGGTAGAACCTTTTACATAAAACGTTAAAGCATCAAAACCCGTTAAGTCCCTACCGGGCCCGCGATCGAGGAAAATGCCGCCAATAAAGCTCCCATTAGGGTCATCTGGTGCAGGTACATCAATTCGGATAGAGGACGAACCTTCAAAAGCGATATCATCATCCGTACCAAAGCCTTCGGTATTCGCCCCGATAGCTGGATCAAAAGACACGAAAAACTCATCGGTAAGGCTTACGGGAGTATCCGTAAATATGTCTGCATTAGCCGAAAACGTAGCAAATTTCACCTCATCCGAAAAATCTCTTTCACAAGATGAAAAGGCAACAAAGCCCAAAACCAGAAGAAGTATAAAACGTAAATTGGTGTATATATAAATTTTCATTTTTCAATCTTTTTATTTCCCGATATTGATATGTATATATGTCATAATTTCCCATTCATTACCATTGTCAAAACCAACCGGACTTAAAATGGGCTCAGGAGGAAATGTACCAGTTGATACGGCGGTCGGTGCATAGCGGGGGGAGAACTCGTTTAATGATCGCCATATACCCCGTATACCTATTTGGGTACTGGGTAAAATAAACCAATCAGGTTTGCCCAAGGTGGTAGAGATATCCAACATCAACTGTACCGGGTATGTTAAGTTAAAATCCCTATGGTAGTCATAAGGTCCCCAGTCGTTAATCTTTTGGGAGTACTGCAGTTTGTATTTTTTATAAAGTATACGGACATCTCCGCCAAAACGCTTTATCAATCGATCACTATCGCCATTACCTTGTCCATTGCCATAGTAGAAATTTCCAATGATTCCTAGATCTGCGCCTAGTTTGGAAACCATCCTGGAATGGACTTCCCATAAGTCCTCGGCAGGTGCAGAATTGGGAAAAGAAAAAATGGTCCGATCCGCCAAAAATCCAATATGGGCGTCCATAGTGGTGGGAAGGTGGCGGTATACAAAGCCCAGGTTCATGGCAAACTTGGCATCTTCCGACCGGTCATTGTCCCATTCGTACATCCATGTACCCGGCGTGGGGTCATAGGTAAAGAGTATCTCCCCGGCAGTGGTCTCACGATTCCAACGTACGGCAAAAGGATCATCAATAATATTCCTTAGTCGACCAGGAGCTTGTACATCTTGAGGTATAGCATCTACCAATGGTTTTTGCCATAAGAAATTGGGTGCAATTTGAAAATTTCCTGTGGCCAAAGTAAATCCAGATAATACATTTACCTGATTACCGCTTCCGGTATCTTTTAGCTTCCATCCAGTGAAAGTCAAAGTTTGATCAGCTCCTCCATTGGCAATCAAGCCCATAGCCGCAGCTTGGCCGTACCAATTAAATTTTCCGCCTTCATAGGTAAGTTTCACTTTACCACCCCAGTTATCACTTGCTTGAATCCTGTCCTCAAAAACGGTATAGTTTCCGGGCGTACCCCTCACATCTTGAAAAGCAGTACCGTTCAATGGGCTTCCGGCCCAAATTCCGCCTAACATAACACCAAACTTGCCAAATTCTCTTTCTACTGCCAGTGTTGCTCTTTCCGTTGGCCATGGTGGAACCACACCACTTCGTAATTGATTTATATCCAGGACCCGTCGTCCATTTTCATCAAAAACAATGTTGGTTTCAAAATCCCTGTGATAAATACCGGTTACGTCGAATTTTCCAAAATGTCTTTTGTACTTAAAAAGCATTGTTGGGTTGGCGCCCCACCATAGTTGGGGACCTATGGCCGCTTTTAAACCTTTAAGCACTCCTTTGCCATCAACTTCCGCTCCTAATATTTCACCGTTATAGATATCCAGGTTAGGACCGTAATTGGCTTCTGGATAGAGACCAAAAAAATCACCCTCGTATCCCCAGTGATAATGGCCGGTCCGGTAGAACCCCCTTAAATCGAACTCTTTTGCGTTCCATTCAAATTCAGCTTGGTATACCCGTACCCTATTTACGTCCTGGACCACTACATTTCCTTGATCGGTATTCACCTCTATTGGACGGGAGTTGTTCTCATAAAAAATTTCATTGATCGGATTCTGTGCTACATTTCCGACTATATTAAAGTTTACCTCTGCCCGCATGTTGGAAGCAGGGTTGCCCTCTACCCCAAAAAAATAGGATTGCATATGATCAAACCCCAATTGATTTGGAAACGTATTGGGATCGTCCGGGTCGGCATTATCCGGAGTCGTTATTAGACTACCTCCCGTACTGAACGTAGCAAGCCTTGCCGTGAGATTACTTATACGAAGTAGTTTGCTTTGCTCACCGCTTAAGGCGGCCTTATCGCCACGTGCCTTGAGCACGGCATCCATTAGTTGAATATTGTTGAAATAATTGTCTACAAAGTCTAAGTCTACACCTTCCCCATAAGGGTTCAATTGATGTGCTTCCTTCAATGCATAGTAGGCCGCCCGTGGATAGAGCTCGTACAGCCCCCTGGGATTGGTGGCGCCTTTGGCACAAATTCCAAACCATTCCTCGTTCATGTTATTGGCTCCGGGGGCTGCCAAATCCCTGGCGTATCCTCCATTGGACCATGAGGCATTGTTGTCGTGGACATCTGCGTTTTCTCGATCATCAAAACCGAATTTCCACCAGCCATCACTAAATTGAAATGTAAAACCTCCTATGGAATTATCGGCCTTGCCCAAACCAGCGGCATTTTCATAGATTTCCTTCCAATTGCCCACCATATAGTAGGCCTGTGAAAATTGGTCTTCCTTGTTTTCAACAGCATTGTAAGCATCTGCCCCAAATTCCGTAAACATGACCGGTTTATTGAGTTTTTCCTTTACCACTTGGAACATATCCCCAAAGGAAAGACCGCGATAGGTGTTTGTTCCATATATATCAACATCTTTACATTCTTCGGCAACGATGTCGATGAACAAAACATCCCCATTGCATATGGCCACGGGATGCGATGGGTCCATGGCCTTCATTTTTTTAGCGGCCTCGTTCATCAATCGATACATGGGCCTTCCCCTGCTTTCGCCTATAAATTGTATTCTTTCTTCATCGTCCGGAAAATCTTCCGTCTCCGCTCCTGCCCAGAACAATCCATAGTTATTCTCATTTCCCAATAGGTAAAGTAACAGGCCAGGTGTATCTTTATAACCTTTGACCAATTCCTCCATTTCGGACATTAAGAACTCCTGGGTCTTTGCGTCGTCGTAAATGGTCACCGGAGTCCAGACACCGTCCAACGTTAACCCGTAGCGACCAAAAGAATGATTAAGCATGGTATAGATACCATAGTTTTCGTAGATGTATTTTATCCACCTTGCCGGAACTCCTGTGTACTGTCTAATAACATTAACATTCATGTTTTTAAGAAGCGACATTTCCGTATCAAGTCCGGCTTTAATCACATCATCGGACTTTTTCCAGAATTCTGCGTTCACCGTATTGGTGCCGATAGGGATATAATCCCAGTTCATACCATTGATCATGAAGCTTTCGCCATCAACGACCAGTTTTGTTCCTTTTTCGTCGCTTACTACAGTTACATTGCTGGATTGCGCAAAAACCATCGCGGTAAAGAAGAAAAAGGTTAGTTTGAGTAATTTTTTATGAAGTGTATCCATAGAGCAATTTTTGATTCTCTAAACTTATTATCAAAAATTATGGATACCATAAGATTTACCCCTACAAAAAATATACATGATAAAAAATAGGGGTAATTTCTACCGATATGACAGAAGGATGTGCTTTAATCTACCATTATTGCTGATATTTTGGCCAATTGTTAAAAAACTAGTTTTCATAGGATTACAAAAGGGGAAAACACTTTTGTATAGGTCATGTTGAGGCATAAACCAAGCATGTTGAGGAAAAAAACAGAATTGTTGACCGGATTAGAGCTCCAAGATGTAGTTTACTAGATTGTCCTCATGCTGCAATCCCAGTTTTTTGCGAAGTCGGTACCGTTTAATTTCAACACTTCTGGGAGAAATATGTAGAAGTTGTGCTATCTCCTTAGAGGATAAATTTAAGCGTAGATACGCACATAATTTAAGATCGTTGGGTGATAGGGATGGGTGTGTCGTTTTTACTTTCTTTAGGAATTCACTATCGGCATTGTTGAACGCTTCCTGAAAGAGTTCCCAGTCATCAGTTTGTCTTAGACTTTTATCAATGATTTTTATCACCGGTTTCACCACGTCTTTGTTTCCCATAGCGTTCAGTTCATCCTTTATGGTGGTGAGCAATTCATTTTTCCTGATGATACTCATTGTGGAGACGGCCAATTCCTTACTCTTACTTTTATTTTCCAACTCCAACTGCTCATTTTTGATTCGTATAATTTCCTTTTCATTCTGAACTTGGGCCAGTTCCAATTCCTTTTTATTTTTTTCTATGAGTTTTAGACGCTGTTTTTTGTAATACTGTTTATACACATTGTGCATAAAGAACGAGAACAGTAGTATTCCCAATATGTAAACGGCAATCATTACATTGGATATGTACCAAGGTTTGGCTATAGCAAAGGTATACGAGGCTGTATTGCTCGAAACCGAATTCCCAATCCTTCCCCGTACCTCAAATACATAATCCCCAAAAGGCAAGTTTTCATAAAACACCCCAGTGTTCGGAGACCAATCACTCCATTCATCATAAATTCCTTGTAATCGATATTGGTATTGCGTCTTTACATATTTGTTGTATTCCGGGGCATAAAAGGAAAATTTAAAGTTGTTCCTATTACTTGTAAAACTGCCTTTTAAACTGTGATCCGACAAATTTTGATCTATCCTATTTACCCCATTGGAAACGGTAGCAATATGTACTTGAAAGTCTTCAACTTTTACTTCATTGATATTCAATGTAATATAACCTGATGTTTTCCCCAACAAATAGTTTCCGTTGTCATCGAGTTTTATAATATTTTCATATCCCAAGATACCCTCCCTCATCTCCTTGGTGAGCGGTATATTCCTAATTTTAGGAGTATTTGTTAATCCTGTTGGAGTCACAAAACTTACGTTGGATTTTGTAAAGATCCATAATTTATTATCCGCCTCATCCGCAATCAGTTTTCCTGATTCATAGTCCCCCTCATCGTACAGCACGCTTAAAAGGCTGTCCTTGGTGAATTCCCTAGAGTGGGTATCGAATTTGAAAATCCCGTTTTTATAAGCGTACAATACATCCCCATTATACTTTACAAGACCCGAATTGGAACCTTTGATGGCGGTATCCTTTACCACGTTTTTTATTTCAAGGAAGGAATCATCCGCTTTTAATTTGAAAACCCCGTTATACTCGTGATTTACAAAGATTTCATTACCCAATGTCTCAAAATATCTGGATGAATTATCAAACCCTCCTATTTTATTTTTAAGTCGCCATGAGGTGCCCGATTTTTCCAATATATATAGACCATCGTAGTTACCTTGAAGCAATACATTTGGGTCGTCGTTTAGCGCAGCGATATCCCATGTACCCTGAACATCGAATATTTTTTGAATTTGATTATCCTCAATGAGAAAAGTACCCGAATTATGCCCACACAACAGTTTGGTATCGATTTTACGCAAACTCCAAACCTGGCCTTGCGTACCCGCAATAAAGTTAAACCTAGTACTACTCTTCAATGGTTTGTAGAACAATCCCTGATTTGTTCCCAAATACAAATTCTGATCGTATACAGCAGCGGCGTAAACACTCCCCAAAATACCTTTGTAATCATTAAAGACTTTATAGGGCGACTTTCTATTTACATAACTAATACCATGATCTAAGCCTAGCCATAAGTTATGGTCCACATCCTCAAACAATGATAATACCGTGTTATTGGATAGGCCATTGTCCTGATCTATTTGAAAAACCACTTCTCCAGTTGAACTCAAATGAATAACGCCATTGGATATCGTACCCAATAGAAAACTATTATCCTTTAAGCGAATACCGTCATACAAACTAAAATTTGATAGAACTATATTAGGATGCTTGTCAGATTGAACCAATACATCATCTTGTACAGTGTAGAAACCATTGTCCCTGGTAAGAATCAACAAATCCTTTTCACTTCCAAAAACATGGATTATCTCGTAATTTCTAAGTACTTCATCATCCAAAACCAAAAAGTCCTTCCCGGAATTAATTCTAAAGAGCCCTTCTCCCAGCCTTTGAAAATATACACTTTGTCCAACCTTGAACACTTTGGTAATTGTACTATTTGAATCGATAGTATTAACGCTCCCTTTACTTATATCATAGATGTAAATCCGTTTTAAGGATTGAAAAACCATATAGTCATCTACATGTAGAATATTCCAAAACTCTTCATCCTCAATAAGGTCCGTGTTAATCTTTTGAGATAGCGATGTATAATTTAGCGTACCTAGGTCGTCCTTTTTCCAGTACCCAAATTCCATAAAACAGCCTGTGTAAATTCGATCTCCCACTACCTTAACCGACCTCATGATCGTCTCGTTAGGTGAAGGGTAAAGCATCCAGCGGGCCCCGTTGAATTCCAACAGACCTTTGCTGTTGGCTACATAGATCAATTTATCCGAAGCTTGGGAAATATCCCAATTTTGATTTTCACCATTATAATCTATAGGATAAAAATTCTGAATTGGGGGAAGTTCCTGGGAAAAAAGCCCAAAGGTTATCAGGAGAAAAAAGAAGAATACGTATTTCAAATCCGGGTTTTCAGTAGTTAAAGATATAATATAGGAAATTTACTCCTCCAATCCGTATTTTTTAAGTGATTCATTCCAAGATACCGATTGAATTTGGGTAATGAGCTGTTTGTTCACCTCGCTAAAAAAAGGCTGGGACTTAGGCATTATGAAGCTTCTATACTGTTTCTGAAAAGTTAACGGAAGTAGCCTTACGTGATTTCCCATATTGTTGGTTTTAATAAGGTATTCAGTGGTAGTTCTATCAGAAACCAAAATCTCGATTTCCTTACGGGACAAAGCCCTTAAAGCTTGTAACGGGGTTCTATAAATCTGTGATGGTTGTAGGTCTTGTTGCTGTACAAAGAATTCACCATCAGAAGCGCCCACAACACCAATTTTCTTCGCATTCTGCAGGTCTTCCAATCCGTTGATATCTGCTTCAAGGGTATTTACCGTTAGTGTTGAGGCTATGGTAGCCGTAAATCCGGAAATGATGATGATAGCCGTAAACATCCAGACAATGGCAATGGTCTTTCCCAAATGCGTCTTTGGAGCCTTGTCTCCATAGCCGACGGTGGTCATCGTAACCGCAGCCCACCAAAGACCATCAAATAGGCCCATGATACCAGGCCTAAATTGGTATTTGTTCGTTTTTCGTTCCGCAAACCAAAGAATGGTTCCGAAGGTTAACAAAATAGCAAGCAAGAGCAGCACTATATTTAGAAAATCACGAGAGAAGAAATTATTGATAAAAATCTGAAACTGACTTTGACTACTAATGGTGGTGGCCACACCTACACTGGAAATATAGAAGGGTTGGCTAACCTGAAAGCGCTCGATCCGACTTGGACTATTACTTAAGGGATTAATCGAAATATCTAGTTCATCATAGTCCAGGGAACGAACAATACCTACCGCATCGCTAAACTCAACATATTTATAAGGCACATCCATTTCCAATGCTATATGCTCCCAAAGATCGATCGAAACCCCGGCATAGCCTCCCGATTCCTTTACTACAAAGGGAGGATCCTGATAAATGCCCACGAGCAGGGTGTCCCTATAGATATTGGCGTTACCCGCAAGACCGGTGAGAAGCATTGTAAGCAAAAATGATATCGAAGGTATTTTGTACATACTAATTGAGTTCATCACTTGCGTTTATCGACAAAAACCTAACAAGGATTCCTAACAAAGCACTGGTTTGCTGTGAAAATCCATTTTTTTCCTTGGAATAAACACAAAAAATTGTTGTGCCTCCAACTTTTTGTTCAAAGGGCATATACATTCTTGAAAAATACCCCATACTATCTTTTTTGCCTATGTATCTACCCACTTCTTTATTGAAATCATTGATCAAAAGTGGTTTCCCCGAACACATAACATAACTGGATAAGTTGCTCTTTTCATCAAATGCCTCCTCTCTATGAATCATTTCATGATTTCCCCTTAGGTAACCCTTATAATGGATAGCCTCTCCCTTTTTAAAAGCAAGTTCAAATACATCAATTCCCGTGGGAAGCTCTACCAATTTGTTAAGAATAGGCAAAATTACTTTCCAACTGGAATCCTTTGGGATCTGTCTAACCAGCTTATGAAGCAAATAGATGTTGATCCCCGTACTTTTTAGTTCGTTCTTTTTAAGCAAGAGTGCATCGGTCTGTATGACCAATTCAGCCTCCTTTTGCTCAAGCTCACGTTGTTTTTGATATAAAGATGCCTGCAACCCGCCAACTTGTTGCAACAACCAACGCCTTGCAAGAAACCAAAAGAAAAAGAGCCCCAAGGCTGTCATTAAAATTATGCCCCACCATGTATAAAACCATTTTTGGGTAACACCCATATTTATAGATACCGGAGTACTCCATTTAAATCCCCCTGCCTTTTGGCCCCGAACCAGTGTCGTGTAGTTTCCATCCTCCAACCCTGCTAGAACGAATTCATTGTTTTGCATATCCGACCATGGAACGTCATCCATGTCTTCTTGGGATAACCCTTCTTTGAATAGCTTATATTGATATCTCATATCTTCACTCGGAAAAGTAAGGGTTGCCATGGTAAACCCTACTTTTTGGGATTCCTTCAGTTGGATGGTATTTTGTCCTTTGATCACATTTCCATCTACCACAAACTTTTTTATGATGGGGGTTTTTGTTTGGTAGGGCTCAGGATTTGCCTGTGAAGAATATACAATGCCTTCCGGCGTGCCCACCCAAAGCTGGGAATTTTCATAGAGTACCATACAACGATAAGAGGAAATCTTGGATGGTGTTCCACTTGTCTCATCAAAAACTACATAGTTGTCCTCCTTATCCAAATGTATAAGGCCATTGGTATCGGTAGCCAACCAAAGGGTTCCATTGGGCATATCGGTTATCGCTCTTATCTCGCTATCGGTAAATGCTCCAAGGTTTACCTTTCGTATTGTCTCGGTATCGTATTTTAAAAGTCCGTCGGTAGTCGCCAGCCAAACAATGCCCAAACGATCCACGGCCATATCATGTACTTCAAAATTACCGCTAACCTTAAAAGGAAATGGCAAGCTTTTATTTTGAAAGCGATCGGATGATCGATCATATTTATAGAGATAGGATTCTATTCCAATACCGGCGGCATACAATTCGTTTTTGCCCCCTTCTCTAATTACCAATATGCGCGTATCAAAGCCCTTGTCCCTACCATATTCAATGATATTCCCTTTTGAATCAATTTTGGCTGCCCCAGTAATTGGTTTATCCGAGGCCGCTTGGCAGAACCATATATCCTCGGTATGGTCCGCCAAAATAAAAAAGACACCACTACCACGATTGTTCAAGTCATATGTTCTCTGCAGTTGGTGCCCCTGATATTGAAATATCTTGCCTTCTGCCGAGCCATACCAAATCTTTTCCTTTAATGAGCCAATACCGACAATGTCATTGAGATTGACTTCTTTTTCAAAACGCGGGGCCTCATCCTCACTACTGATCCATGAAACAGCCCCTTGCGAGATAACAGTAGGGCCTTCCCGGGAGGGGTTTATCGCCCTTATATTATCATGGCCCAAACCCGAAACGTTTTGAAAAAAACTGGACCACATTATGGCAAGCCCTTTGTCCGAACATACCCAGATTACATCATCAAGTCCGGTTTCATTTTTTGTGAATTGCAATTGATTTATAGTGCCGAGAGAAAGTTCCTCTACGCGATGTGGATCATTTGCGCCAAATACCTTGGACACACTTGTCCGATTTCCTTGGGCTTGAAATGTATAGATTCCCGAGTCCGAACTTAGGAACAAAATACCCTTATCGTTCATTGATATATTCTGGAATTTCTCATCCACATGGAACAATTGCCTATTGGCAATGGTCTGATTATGGGTAATCTTAAGTTTTTCCAACTGTTCCCCTACCAACCACATATTATCGCCCTTTATTAAAAAGTCATTGCCAAAAGCATAGCCTTTAAGGGGTATAAATTTTTGGGAAGATTCGTTAAGGTAAAAGAGTCCGCGTCCTGGAACCAAGACCCAAATAGTACCAAATTTATCCTCTCCGAAGATCATTTTAGGGGTTTTTTCCCGAGATATCAGATCAAATGGCTTACCATAATTACTAAGCTCCGGAAACATCATTATGGAACCGTTCATCAGACCCGTCCACAATCTGTTTTGGCTATCCTTAAAAAGTTCTGTGGGATAATGTAGTGTTGCACTTGACCCAATTGACTCAATTTTCGGTTGTCCGTTGACATAAATAATCTTGTGAATTCCCGTATCATTGGTGAAAAGCAAATCATTTTCATTCCATGAGACAAAAGACCTTATGGTCTTGCTTCTCAAGGTAGTATTAAAATCCTCGAAGGTATCGCCATCAAACCTAAACAACCCTTGGTCCGTTGCCAACCAGACATAACCCTGATAATCCTGTATGGTCTCATTGACATTTTTAAAAGGAACTTCCTCCCCATGATAGTAGTTATATTTAAACTTTTGTCCATAAGATAGCCCTGCAAAAAGGAGAAATAAATAAAAGAAGATGAAGGTTTTGAATCGCATGGCAAATGGTCGGATTCTTAAAGATAAAAAAAGCTGGTGACTTGTTTCTTGGGTTAAGGCAAGACCAAAACCTATCCCGATACCATTTTAAATGAAATAGGGTACCTTACCTAAATTGTATTTTGAAGCTCATCCACTATTTGCCCAACAACCATAAAACGCGATCATAAGAAAAAATATAATGTACCAAAACTACTATAGCCAAAATTAGGCTCTGTTTGCTCCAACCCATATCGTATAGGGCCCATAAGGCAAATCCAAAAAAGCCAAGTTCGATCAATAAGCGGAAAATCCCAGGGACGGGTACTGGTGCGAACCCTGACCGACTAGGATCATTTGGAACAGCAAAAGTCCCCCAAATAATTGCCAAAGCCATTGGAATACCTATGGCAAGAACAAATCGGAACCAAGTCTCGTTCTGTCTCCACCCCCACAGTCCGACAGAAACAAGCGCAGCTAGTTCCAACAAGAACCTTAAGGCTAAATTCGCAGGATGGGATCCCATAAGACTTTTTCCATTATTTACAATTTAGAAATAGGAATTGTAATCCATACATACTAGTGAATAAAGATAGCGTGTTCCGGTATGATAGGTACCACCATTTACCAATTGTTCGTATATTACTCTTTCGCCAAGTTACTTAAACTTTGCATCCCTGTATGAACTACATTTCGATAAGTCTCTATAAAAAGGTCATTGATCATGCCATTCATGAGGGCATGAATAGGGGTGATTTTAATAATCTGCCCACTTCCATCGATACCATTGAGAAACTTAAGGCAGTACCTGCCGAACACTTTTTTGAGTTGCACGAAATCCTTGATGAAAAATTAGGCCCCGGGTTTTCGATTAGGGTTGGGCAGGAAATGAAAATAGAGGATTATGGGGTATTGGGCCTTTCCTGGAGAACCTGTTCGTGGGCAGGCGAAATATTCGAAAGGAGCGAGCGCTATTTTAAACTACTTTCCAACACCTATGTTTTCACAGTTGAGAAAAAAGTGGATCAATCCCATATTTATCTACATAGGGAGCCTCATCGAAGGGGTCTGGAACTATCCAATGAAGCTACCTTATCGGCCACGGTAGTTGTTCTTCAAGCAATGACGGAGACCCATATGGCCCCTATCCAAGTGACCTTTAAGCACGATCCCCCAAAAAATATCGATAGTCACCAGAAAGCTTTCCGATGTCCCATTTTGTTCAATCAGCCTCATTATTCGATTACCTACAGAACATCAGATCTTGAAACGCGCACTGCCAAGGCGGATGCAAGTATCAATAAGTTTTTGGTGGAAAGGGTGGAAGAGGAAACCAATGGGCTGCAGGTAAGCGTTGGCAAATTATCATCGGACGTAGAGTCGTTGATCAAGGATGCCCTGCCCAGTGGCATTCCAAGCATCCAACAAATTTGTGATCTTCTAGGGATGAGTAACCGGACACTTACGCGAAGGCTCTCCGAGAATGGGGTATCCTTTCGAGACCTAATCGGGAAGACCCAAAAAGAACTGTCCAAAAACCTCCTTAAAAATTCCAATAGAAGTATTGCCGAAATCGCATTTGAAACCGGCTTTTCCGAGCAAAGTGCGTTTAATCGTGCCTTTAAGCGATGGACCGGCCACTCCCCTACAGAATTTAGGAAAATCTCCCTTTAAGTTGGCTTTGGCCTAAACTGTCAAAACTTTGGCCTAAACTGTCAAGCATGGCATCCTGGTCCCAGCTAGTTTTGCTCCATAATTAATCAATAACTACTAATCATGGAGCTATCTATTAAATCTTTTGTCCTGTTCGGAGCGGTTATCCTAACCGGGCTTTCAGCAGGGTTGTTTTATGCCTGGTCGGTTTCCGTAATTCCCGGCACACAGAATCTGGGTCACTCCAATTACCTGACAACAATGCAATCCATTAATCGGGCCATCTTGAATCCGGCCTTCTACGCTGTTTTTTTTGGAAGTATATTATTTCTAAGTGTGGCCAGCATCTATGAATTCAACCTCAATACGAACGCTTTCTGGTTGATTCTGGCGTCCTCAATTTGTTATATGATAGGTACTGTAGGCGTCACGGGGCTTGGGAACGTTCCACTTAACAATCAATTGGATGTTCTTCAGATTACCGAACTAAGTAGTACTAAAATTGCTGAATTCCGGGCGTTCTATGAACAAAAATGGAACAGACTGCATAGCATACGTACCATTTGTGCTGTAATCTCATTTGTCTTGGCCGTATTGGCACTGTTCGCTCAAGTTAAACCATTCAGATAATACCCATTTGTTTAATTAATCTAAAACCATAATAAAATGAAGCACAACATCTTAGTAATCGGAGGTACCGGTAAGACCGGTCGCCGAGTAGTAGAAGGACTAAAACAACAGGGACACCATGTTAGGGTCGCCTCTAGAAATAATACCCCTGCGTTTGACTGGGACGACCATTCCACTTATGCGCAGGCACTTAAAGGAATGGACAGAGCCTATATTGTATACTATCCCGATTTGGCGGTACCCGGGGCAAGGGAAGCGATTGGCGCAGTGACGGAAGCGGCCCTTAAGGAAGGACTTGAAAAAGTGGTACTTCTTTCCGGAAAAGGAGAAACAGAAGCGGAGGCCTGTGAAGAAATCGTAGCGAATTCCGGTCTTAATTATACCTTGGTTAGGGCTTCTTGGTTCAATCAAAATTTTAGCGAAGGTGCCTTTCTGGATACCGTTTTGGCCGGACATGTGGCACTTCCTATGCCAGAGGCAGAGATTCCTTTTGTGGATACCGATGATATTGCAGAGGTAGTGACACAAGTGCTGGTTGATGATTCCTATAACGGAAAGACGATAACGGTTACCGGCCCAAGGAAAATGACCTTTAAGGAAGTGGTGGAGACCATAGCGGAAGGTGTTGGCAGGGAAATCCATTACCAACCCATTTCCTTGGAGGAATTCAAAGCGGGAATGAAAGCCGCCGGTCTGCCGGACTCCTATGTTTGGCTCTTTGGCTACCTATTCAAGGAGGTATTGGGAAATCCGGAAAATCAGGACATATCCCATGATGTTGAACGGGTATTGGGCAGAAAGGCAACTGACTTTAAGTCGTATGTGGAAAAAACGGTTAAGAGCGGTGTTTGGAACCAATCACTTCCTCAGACTATTTAGAACCCGTTTGCAAAAGCACATAAGAATTGTTTTAGCAAAAGTGTTCTGAATGGGGTAACCTTAATAATTCATTTTACTATAAAACCGATTATTTTTAAAGGAATGAAAAAAGGTGATCTGCCTAGGCAGATCACCTTTTTTTGGTCGGGATGACTGGATTTGGAGAATCCTTTTACATCGCATTGCTTGCAAATAAACGCCAAATGCTGTCGCATCTTAGGTCGTTTTTCGTTTGCGGGCATCGCTCAAGTTTCACTTGGCTCTCGCCGAAACGAAAAACACCCGACTTCTACGAAGTCGGGTGTTTACTTGTCGGGATGACAGGATTTGAACCTGCGACCCCACGCCCCCCAGGCGTGTGCGCTACCGGGCTGCGCTACATCCCGAAATTGGATTGCAAAAATATAAAAGTTGTACAGATTTGGTTCTATGTTTCCATAAAAAAAATACCAAAACTATTCCAGGCTTTCCATCCACTCGAACAGCCGCTCCGTCCAACCTCTTAAATGGGGGTTCTCCCTGGCCAACGAGAATCCATGCCCACCTTCCGGATAAATGTGCATTGCGGCTGATACCCCATTATCCTTCAAAGCCTTGAAAAATAGCAAGCTGTTCTCTACTGGAACCCCTGCATCGTCCGTGGCATGAATCAATAGTGTTTTGGGCGTTTCAGAAGTCACTTGCAATTCATTGGAAAAGTGCTTTTCCAATTCGGGGTCCGGGTTTTCGCCAAGTAAGGCTTTCTGGGAACCGGAATGCTTTTCGACCTGAGTAAACGTAATAACGGGATAGATTAGGGCCATAAAATCCGGCCGGGCACTGATGGCATCCACAGCATCTTGTTCCTTATACACCTTTTCGTTAAAGTGGGTGCCCAGAGTGGAAGCGGCATGTCCTCCTGCGGAAAAGCCCATAATCCCTATTTTATCAGGGTCTATATTGAATTCCTTGGCCTTGCTCCGCACCAAGCGCATGGCACGTTGCCCATCGATCAAGGGAACATTATGCTTTTCCCTAACCGATTTCGAAGTCGGCAAGCGATATTTGACTACTATACCGGCAATACCTTTTCCGTTTAAGAATTTGGCTATATCCGTTCCTTCCCAATCATAGGCCAAAATATGATAGCCTCCACCAGGAAAAATTAGCATGGCCTGTCCCGTGGCGTTACTTTGGGCTGGCAAATACACTTCAAGAGTAGGCTCTTGTACCTTGCTTATCCTTAGGATACCATTACGTTCATGGATTTCCTTTTCATCGGTCTCAACCCGATTGGGAATCTTATCCTTGGGCCATAATGGAATAATAGTGTCCTGTGCTTTCATCTCCATGGAAAATTGTGTTAAGACTAAAAGTGATGCGAAAAAAAGTATTCTCATAATCCAAATGTTTTTCATATTCCAGGTATGGGGTCTTCCGATAGAATACTCTTTCCTTGCCAAAAAGGTTGCCCATCCCTGTATTCCAAAATTCTAAGATAGTTTCCAACATGTGGAAGCGTGTTTGTTTCTGGCAACCACCGCCGAAGACTATCCACTATAGAATTGTGCTTTCCGTCAGAAATTACATTATACCATTCATTGGGGTCCTTCTTCATATTATATAACTCCTCACTGCCGTCGGCATAACGTATATACCGCCAATCTTTAGTTCGTATGGTATGGTTGTTCCAATTGTTGGTAGTAATGGCCGGCCAAGGCCTTTGCGTGTCCGGATTCCCCAATTGAGGCAACAAACTATGGCCCTCCAAATCAGTTTTTTGAGGAAGTCCGCATAAGCCGTTCAATGTGGGATAAACGTCCAGAAGTTCAACTGGATAATCATAAGTTCCGCCTTCCGCGATATTGGGACCGGCAAAAATTAAAGGTACCCTTGTAGAACGTTCCCACAGGGTATTCTTACCCGTAATTTCCTTTTCTCCCAAGTGGTATCCATGATCGGACCAAAGTATTACAATCGTATTCTTGGCCTGTCCGTTGGCTTCAAGTGCATCCAGTACCCTCCCAACTTGGCTATCCACAAAGCTAACAGCCGCCAGATAAGCTTGTACTAAATTCTTATGTTGTCCATTTTCGAGCGTCCACTTCAATCTTGGTTCGGGTACATCCCAATGGTTATACCAGGAAGACCGGGGAGTATCCTCCCTGTCATTCTCCAAAATGGGAGGAAGCTGTAAGTTTTCCATGGGATATAGATCGTACCATTCCTCAGGGGAGTATAAAGGGACATGGGGCAGAAAAAAACCAACGGATAAAAAATAGGGTGACTCTGGCCCGCCGTTCAAAACATCTACGGCCCAACTAGCTACCTCCCAATCCGAAGTCTCCTCGCCCTTTAAAGGAAACTTGCCCCAATCCATTAACGGATTGTTGCCGCCAGGAGTGGTTCCAATTATTTTTGAGGACGGTTTGGTCTTTACCCTGGACCCTGGTCCCAAACTATCGAATTCAGCATCGGTATCCCTCCTGCCATATCCGCCATGAAAAATTTTTCCGGCAGAAAAGGTAGTATACCCATGTTTGGAAAAGTATTGCGGTAAGGTCACAATATCCTTTAATTCCGGGACATCTCTAATTGAGGGTGAAAGACCGTACACTCCATTGGTTGAGGGCCTATACCCCGTAAGTATACTGGTCCGTGACGGATTGCAGATGGGGCTTTGGGAATGTGCATTGGTAAACAAAATACCTCTGGATGCCAATCGATCTATGTTAGGGGTCCTTACCTGCGGATGTCCCTTTAAGCAACCTACCCAATCGTTCAGGTCATCGATAGCAATAAAAAGTACATTGGGATTTTCACCTGATGGCGGCGCTTCACTTTCTACTGGGGTATCCTTACAGGAAGCATATAGCATAACAGTAATACAAATAAGAGTTCCATAAATCAAATCTCTATTCATCACAGGGCCATTTAAAATTGGCTATCTTATCATTGGAGGCTGTTCCTAAATTGTAATGCCACCACTCGGTTCTAATACCCCAAAAGCCATGTCGTTCCATGGTCCCTTTCAACAACTTGCGATTGTCCAAAATTTCCTGGGGTAGATCGGTATTGTCATGATAGGCCTTTTTGCCAAAGAAATCAAAATCGGTTCCCATATCCAGTTCCTCGCCATCCAATGTCTCTAAAGTGATATCAACAGCGCCGCCTTTATTATGGATCGATCCCTTTTTTGGGTCGGCCACATACTGTGGATTTGGAACAATTTCCCACATCTTGTACTGAACGGAATTGGGTCGATAACAATCGAAGAATTTAATTCTAACGCCCTTAGTTTTAAACTCTTTATTGGCAACCAACAATGCCTTGGCGGTCTTTACCCTGGTATAACATTCTGCACAATCGTACACTTTTTCTTTTAAAAAATTATTGGACGTCGCATAACGGAGGTCATAGGCAAACCCATCACTAAAATCGGCAAGGCGTACAAAGGTAGTGTCGGCCAGACCCTCAAAAGAGCGAAAGGCCTTTTGGGGCACGGATTTTTCAGGAATAATAGTATCCAACATATGCACTTTTGATCCTTTGGGTTCCTGAGTTTTTGTATTTTTTGACGGGTTTTGTTTGCACGCAATAACCAGCAGAAGAAACCACAACACATATTGAAAGTACTTCATCAAAAATCGGATTATATCATTTTATAAAAGCAATTCATCTCAAGCGGAGGTGGTCCATCGAAAGACTTGGAACACACAGGTGCCCACTGAAGCAAGATCAATTTTTCTTGGCAACTTTGGGTTCCCCATTAACTATGGTTTGATGTATCGTTGTTCAATATAGGTATATTTTTAAATTCCGCGATGACGCATCCCATCATTTTCATACTTGAAAATGTCGGAATCCCATTAGTTATTTCGGGCATTTTTAATGACTTTTATAATTTAATGAATGGAATACAATTGAAAAACCATATGCTAAAATTTCCGAAAGACTTTGTCTGGGGCTCTGCGACCTCTAGCCATCAAATAGAAGGAGGTGCCACTCAGGATGGCCGGTCCTGGAGTATCTGGGATGCACATTCCCATACCCCAGGTAGAACCAAGAAGGGCGATACCGCCGATGTTGCGTGCGACCATTATAACCGATACAAGGAGGATGTACAGCTCATGGCAGATATAGGGCTTAAGGCCTATCGGTTTTCCATATCATGGAGCAGGATACAGCCCGATGGGCAGGGCAGCATAAACCCTAAAGGTATTGCCTTTTACAACAATCTTATCGACGAGCTGCTTAAACACAATATAACGCCTTGGATTACCTTGTACCATTGGGATCTGCCCCTAGCGCTACAGACAGAAAAGGACGGTTGGCTCAATCCCAAAATTGCCGACTCCTTTACCCAATATGCCGGAATCTGTTTTGAACATTTTGGCGACCGTGTAAAAAACTGGATTACGCTCAATGAACCCTGGGTCGTTGCCATATTGGGACATGGTGAAGGTATTTTTGCTCCGGGCCGAAAGTCCAAGAACGAACCCTACCAAGTAGCCCATCAATTGCTTCGTGCCCATGGAAAGGCCGTACAATTGTACCGAAAGAAATATCAGACCATACAGAAGGGACAAATCGGGATTACCAATAACTGTGATTGGCGTGAACCGCTCACCAGTTCCGAAGCGGATAAGGATGCCGCCCAAAGGTCCTTGGAATTTTTTCTGGGATGGTTTGCCGACCCTATATATTTTGGGGATTACCCTCAGGTAATGAAAGATCGGGTCGGTGATAGGCTTCCAAAGTTTACCGAAGAGGATATCGCTTTAATCAAAGGGTCCTCGGATTTTTTTGGATTAAATCACTACACGGGCCTATATGCATCCGATGTGAATCCAGATGCAGATGTTCAAAATGAAGTTTATGGAAACGGCGGCATTTTTGAAGATCAATATGTGCAGCTCACCGCTGATCCAAAATGGGAAATGACCACCATGAAATGGGCCATCGTGCCTTGGGGTTGCCGTAAATTAATAGAGTGGGTCAGCGCTCGTTATGGAAACCCTCCCTTATACATCACAGAAAATGGATGTGCCTTGGATGACAAATTAAAAAATGGGGAAGTAAAAGATACCGTTCGCAAGGAATATATTGAGGGTTATCTGGCCGCTTGCCATAAGGCGCTGCAAAAAGGAGTGAACTTAAAAGGCTACTTCGTATGGTCCTTTATGGATAACTTTGAATGGGCACACGGCTACTCCAAACGTTTTGGTATCCACTATGTAAATTATGAAACCTTGGAACGCACCCCTAAACACTCAGCCCTTTGGTTCAAGCACGTAATAGCCGATAATGGTTTTGAATTATCTATACCCGATGTTAAAATATGATTATGTTTAAAAAGTCAATATTTCTTCATGCAGTAATTTTGTTTATAACCGTTAGTTGCAAAACGGATCAAAAAGAATCCGCGCCCCTAGCTAATTCCAAAAAACCTAACATTATCTTAATCATAGCGGACGATCAAGGCTGGGGCGATCTGAGTAGCAACGGCAATACCAACCTTAGCACTCCCCATATCGATGCACTTGCCAAAAATGGGGTCTCATTTAAAAATTTCTACGTACAACCCGTCTGCTCCCCCACTCGAGCCGAATTACTAACAGGTCGTTACTTTCCAAGATTAGGGGTATTCGATACCTCAGCAGGTGGGGAACGTATGAATCTAGGCGAGACCACTTTGGCAGAAATCCTAAAAAACGGTGGTTATGCCACCGCGGCTTATGGTAAATGGCATAATGGAATGCAACCGCCTTACCATCCCAATTCCCGTGGATTTGATGATTACTATGGATTTACCTCAGGGCACTGGGGCAACTACTTTAGCCCCATGCTGGAACACAATGGTGAAATTACCAAAGGTGAAGGCTTTTTGGTTGACGACCTTACCAATAAGGGATTGGAATTTATCACAAAACACCAAACCGAATCTTTTTTCCTATACCTACCTTATAATACCCCGCATAGCCCAATGCAGGTACCCGACTCCTATTGGGACCGATTTAAAAACAAAGACTTGGCCTTGACTTATCACGGGGAAGAAACCGAGGACTTGAATTTTACCAAGGCAGCCTTGGCCATGGTGGAGAACATAGATCATAATGTAGGTAGGATTACCCAAAAACTTCAAGAATTGGATTTGGAGGAAAACACCATAATTGTCTACATGACGGATAATGGGCCCAACGGATTCCGATGGAATGGAGGTATGCGTGGCAAAAAAGGGTGGGTGGACGAAGGCGGGGTACGAAGTCCGTTCTTTGTACAGTGGAAGGATTCATTACCTGCCGGAAAAGAGATTAACGAGATTGCCAGTGCTATCGATATTCTGCCCACATTGGCCAACATGGTCGGACTCGAATCAAAAACCGAACAACCTCTGGATGGTCGAGATCTTACCCCTTTATTATGGTCCAAAAACCCTAGTTGGCGGCCTCAATTGGTCTATAATCATTGGGCCGGAAAGACAAGTGTCCGTTCCCAAAAGTATCGTCTGGATAATGAAAATCGACTATACGATATGGAAAACGACCATGCACAGACCACGGATGTTTCCAAACAGCACCAAGAGGTTGCCGACTCCCTCATAAAGGCCAAAAACAAATGGTTGGCAGAGGTAAATCCCAAATTGCCCAAGGAAGAAGATCATCGCCCTTTGACCTTGGGAAGTCCCGATCATCGATTTACACAAATACCTGCCAGGGATGGGATACCTCATGGGAATATTAAACGTAGCAACCGATTCCCTAACAATACTTTTTTCACCAATTGGAGGAGTGAAAGAGATTCCATTACCTGGAATGTGGAAGTATTGTCGGATGGCGAATTTGACGTGACACTCTATTATACCTGTGCCGCAGAAAATACAGGTTCCACCATTGAACTCAGCCTGGGACATAGTAAAGTTTCGGCCAAAATTATGGAAGCCCATAACCCGCCCCTTACCGGAATGGAAAATGATCGTACCCCGCGAATGGAATCCTATGTCAAAGATTTTAAACCTATAAAATTGGGGACCATTGCCCTAAAAAAAGGTCAAGGTAACTTAACGCTAAAAGCTTTGGAAATTCCAGGGGATCAAGCTATTGATGTACGGCTTTTAATGTTCAGCAAATGATATAAAATGATAATCTTATTCTGGAATGACAATATATTCGTTAGCAGTTAATAGGTATTGCTCAAATTTAATTTTGCCATTGGTCTTATTAATTTCCAGTTTGATCCAGCCGACCAAAAAGTCTTCGTTCTCTTTTACCCGAATTCCGAGGTAGTAAGGGTTGGTATTGAATTCACTATTTATACTCCATTCATCCGGCCAAATCCCATCTGCTGCCTGCCTAATTTCTGTTATTGTTATTGGATTGGAATCGTCATTCCACTTAAAAGGTTCCCGAGGTACGCTCCAAATAGTATCCTCAGGTCTGTTGAAAAGAATTTGGGCAGGCAGATTCTCCCCAGACCTTACAAGAAGGGTACTTTCATTTAAAGCTTCTAAAGAGCCCAATATGAGCAGTCCACTTGCATCAACCCCATCCCAACTTCCCAAAACATAATCAATTTGGAAATCGTCTATCGAATCTGCATTGAGATCATAGTTGACAGCATCCGGCATCTCCGGATTGTTTTGCTCAGATCCTTCAACTTTTTGGATACCGTCACCATTGTCGTTTTTCCCGCAGCTTACAATTATTAAGGGTAGAAGTGAGAAAAGCAATACATACGCCTTTTTCATAGATCTGTTTATGCATTGGATTACGCTACTAAGATAACAGATTTACTTTTTGGTTGCGTTTTGCATTGTCTTTCCCAAAATTGTCCTGGTCCTAGATTTTTAGGTTTCTGTGCACTATTCCTGTTTTTGAAGTGTGTATTCCTTTTTTGAGGTGCCATTCCGGATTAATGCCATATACATAAGGCTATCCGCAGGGTTTTTCTCAAATTTTATCTTGTGCGGAAATTCGTCGATTAAAAAAGTGGAATCTCCAATATATATAAATTCCGTATACTCCTTTCCTAAAAGGGAAGGGACCATGCGGATTTTTTTATCCTTTGAAATAATTTCAATTTCTACATCGAACACGACATCCCGGTATTTCCCCGTGGCCCAACTTATGAAATCGTCGGGAACTTCCTGTTCATTTTTTCTATCCATTGGCAAATACCATCCATGGGCCTCGATAATACTGCTCCTAAACTTATCCAGCACGGGAATTCTAATCGCATTAGGACCGTTCCCAAAAAATGCAATGCCGTTACCTCCATCCATTGTTGCATAGATATGGCCTCCTATACCCGTGTTGGCCCCACCATGGGAAAACCATTCATAATTCCCAAAGCCATATCTTCTCTCCCAGCCCAAGCTCCATCCCCCCATAACCTTGGTTGTCACTATTTTTGTTACCCTTTGGGCGACATTGTGGGAAATCACCCTATTACCTTCATTTCGTAATGCATTTTGCATTTCAATTAAGAAGAGTGCCATTTCCGTAGGTGTAGACCACATTCCGGATGCGGATACCTGCGGGGTAATTGGAATACCGGTACGGATAGTTTTGCCATTTTCATCATGGGCCTTTGCCACATTGCTTAGAAACCCCGCTTCATCGGGCTGGCGCATCGTAGTATTTTTTAAACCCAAGGGCATAAATAGGTGTTCTTCGGCCAAATGGGCCAACGATTTTCCCAGATGGTCTTCTATTGCCATTTGAGCAATTACATACCCACCTCCACTGTACTTCCACCATGTACCCGGATCAAATACAAAATCGATTTCTGTATCGTATCCAGGAATTTGACCTTTTAAACTATGGACTATTGTTGGGATGGTGTCCCCTTCATAAAAATCCGCAAACCCGCCCTGTGTAGTACCTGCCGTATGACTTAGCAGATGCTCAAGGGTAAGAACGGTATCCTTCAAAAACGCACTGTCCGGAAGTTTCCATCTTTTTAGATAGCCGGACACCGGGGCTTTTAGATCAATCAAGCCCTTTTCCTCTAAAATAGCGCATAAGGTAGCCGTTATGGATTTTGAAATGGAAGCTGTTGAAAACGCCGTATTCTCATCAATTTTTTCATCCGTTCCTACTTCTTTTATCCCCCATGATTCTTTCCAAACTATTTTATAGTCTTCAAATACGGCCACACTCAATCCGATTAAACCGGATTCTTCCATGGCTTCCACAATAGAATAATACGTGGTATCATTCTTTAAAAGGTTATGAATGGCCCTTTCTTTTTTTTGTGTCGAAGCTTCTCCGGAATTATGGGATGTACATCCAAAAATCAATGCCAAAAGCATTAAAATAATTCGACGAAAATCCTTCATTATTCTGGCACCTAAGCAATTTGTGTCAACTTTCATCTATCAATGCCTCCATTGACCAATAGATAATCAACAACTCCCTTATGTCCATTCTTACGGGCCATTTTTAGAGCGGTGCGTACCCTGGGAGGATCGGTGGAGGTGTCCGTGCAAATTTTGTTTACATCGGCACCATTTTTTACCAGAAACTTAACCACTTCCAAGTGTCCTTGTTCAGAGGCGTTGATTAAGGGAGTCTCATCGCCCATAATTTCATAGTTCACGTTGGCCCCTTCGGTCACCAAATATTTTACAATTTCTAGATGCCCGCCTTTGGAAGCCATAATTAGTGGGTTTCCATCGCCTTTAACACCCCTTTCAATATCTGCGCCCATCTTTTGTAGTGTCTTTACCATAGCTAAATTTCCATTACTAGAGGCGTGGATGATAGCATTGCCATTGCCAGGGAAATCTTTATTCATATCTGCTCCCTTGTCCGCTAAAAGTTGTAGCAATTCCATATTATCGGCATCGGCGGCCAGCCATACAGGATGACCATCCGCCTGCGACCCAAGATTAGGATCGGCTCCGTTATTCAATAAAAATTTAGCAATTTCAAATTTTCCATGGATAACTGCGTTGGTTAACGCAGTGCCATCTCCCTTCACCAACTCATTTACATCCTCTCCTTGTTGTACCAGTGTTTTCACTTTTTCCAAATTCCCTTTTCTTACGGCTCGCAACAGCGCAGTTAAATCTCCGTACCCCACATCAACATTAACATCATGGTCAACATCAATAGCTAAGGAAACATCCGTTTGGGTCACTACGGAAACATCGGTTTGAGCTACTGCGGAAAATGGTTTGTTCAATGCCAAAAGTACAGTAAATAGTACAGGTACAACAAAGGTGTACTTCCAACAATTATACGGGTTAGATTTTCTTGTGTTCATCATAATGATTCGTTTTTTGATTAATGATTGATTATAATTTGATGTAATTGAAAGCGGTTCTTGGGTGGTTGCTATGTTCAAAAGGTTCATCTGATATTCTTGAGGAGGTATGTCCGAATTGCGCAACACATAACTATCGGTAAGGTATTCCAGATTTTTTTCTACGTCCTTTCGGAATAACCACACTATTGGATTGAACCAAAACACGATAGTAGCCATTTCGGCCAACAATAAATCAATAGAATGCCATTGATACACATGGACTTTCTCATGCGCCATTATCTGTTCATATTCTTTATAATCATGCTTCTTGGGATCGACAAATATGAAATTGAAAAAGGAACAAGGTTCAACAATACGGTCGGAATTAACGATTACGGCTTTACCTTCACGGATTGTATCAGCGTTCCTTCCCGTTTTTCGTAAAATCCCGAATACCTGGAAAATGAAATGTAACATTAGAACAAGAACTCCAAATCCATAGAACAATACTACCCAAAACCAAAACCCTTTCTTCATGTCCTTAGGTGTATTCTCATTTGCAAACTGTAGGCCAGTGTCTTGGATATTTGGGTTGGGCCTATGCACCCCTATAGTGGGCTTTTCATTTGTAACGATAGGGTCAATAGTGTTTTGGGCTTTTTCTACAAAGGAGTTCACCACCCCTTGATGGTTTACCAATTCTGGAAGTGCAATAAATGGAACTACCAAAGTCAGCATTAAAGATCCCAATAAATACAAGCGATTAAGACCAAAAAAGCTTTCCTTGGAAAGAAAGAGTTTATAGAATGCCCAAAGGACCAAGAGTACTAGCGATGCCTTTATCAAAAATACTATCATGACCGCTTGCTGTTTTTGGATTTGATAATACCTATCAGTTCCTCTATCTCTTGATCCGATAGATTTTCCTGTTTGGCAAAATGCGCCATCATTTTTGGCAACGAATTCCCAAAATATTTTTCCTTTATGCCCTTTATCTGCTCCTGCCGATAGACTTCCATGGGGATTACGGCGCTGTACCGATCCGTATTGCCCAACTTTTCGGATGTTAGAAAGCCTTTCTTCACTAAAATCTTTATCAACGTAGCAACGGTATTATAATGGGGTCTGGGCTCTTGGAGTTCCGCGACCACCTCACGGATAAAAGCATTTTCCAGACGCCATATCACTTGCATAATCTGATCTTCTTTTTCCGTAAGTTTTTTCATGATGGTAGTTTAACAAATCAAATCTACTAATTTTTTAGTAATTCTACTAATTTTTTAGTAGATTAAATTATGAGTTTTCTATTTCAGAGGGTTGAATAGAAATTAAGGGTTATATTCTAAAATCTCACTGTCCCTATATCCTATCCTTTCGGCTTTGGCCTCAAAAGATAGTGTCTTGGGCAATGGACTTGTATAAATACTCCAGATAGAGTCCTGGTCTTTTTTCCAGACAATGGTGGCGTCCGCCTTTTTGGCTATTAAACGAATACTATCGTTCCTTTCCTCCACTTCTAATGCACGCAACTGTAGTTGTTCCCCATCAGGCAGCCATTTGGAAATCAAATCCGTTTCGGGATATCGGCCTAAATCATTCGTCTCTTTCATCCAATCTTCAAGCACAGCTCTTAGATGGACCAGGGTATCTTTAAACTCAGGGTGGTCCACCAAGTTATTCAACTCATAGGGGTCATTTTGTAGATCATACAATTCCTCCTCGGGCTTTGGGGCCTTTAACCAAAGGGATTGCGCTTCATTTAGTTTGCCTTCCGCATACAATTTATTGAGCTCCTGCATTAGTGGCATTTGCTCCCGATAGGATACGGGTATGGCATGTGGTAACTCCGTGTTGAAACTTTTAATATACTTGTATCTCGCAGAACGTACCGCACGTAGCCTATCATACAGTTCATCAAAACGGTCTGAGGAATGAAAGGTGTATTGAGGTTTTTCCGTGACCTCAAATTCTCCAAATTGCGCCACCCCCTGCATCACCTTAGGTGGCTCTATACCCGCTAGGGAAAGTACGGTGGGAGCGAAATCAATAAAACTGATCAAACGATTATCGAAACTACCTGCGTTCTTATTTTTTGGAAATTTAACGACCAAAGGCACTTTAAGCCCGGTATCGTACAACGCACGCTTATGCCTCGGGAAAGGCCCACCATGATCACCGTAAAAGAAAATGATACTATTCTCATATAGCCCATCTTCTTTTAAATCTTGGATAATCTCCCCGACCTGATCATCCATACGCTTAAGGTTGCTGTAATTTACCGCGATATCATGACGAACAATATCGGTATCCGGAAAATAACGTGGAACGGAAACGGATTCGGGTGAAACAAATAGCGTACTGTCCCCCTTCTTCCAAATACCGGATTCATGGCAAACGGAGAAATTAAATACCGTAAAAAAAGGTTGTCCTTCTCTCCTTTTTCGCCAATGTCTTTCATTACTACTTTCGTCCCAGGCCGCATCGGTCTTTTCAAAATTGTAGTCTTCTTTGGGGCCATTGGCCGTATAGTATCCTTGTTTTCTCAAATACTCCGTAAACATCCGTGTGCCTTGGGGTACTATGGGGGAATAACTCGGGATACGTATGGTAGGTTCGTTGCCTTCCTGTTTCCACGGGGCATAGGTCCGCATGTTATGAGTTCCCAAAGTGGTCGGGTACATCCCTGTAATGATGGAACTACGGGCAGGAGCACAAACCGGCACCGGAGCAACTGCATTGGTAAAGGTAATTCCATCTTGTGCCAAGCTCTCCAGATTTGGGAGTGAAATGGTACTGTCCCCATACATGGCAAAGCGCTCTGGGGATTGGTCTTCAGCCACAAGCCAAACAATATTCGGCAGATTTTGCTTCTTTTCGTTTGTAATGTTTTTTTTCCTTTCTGTGCAGTTTAAAAGAAAAAGTGCGAGTAAAACTAGGGTTGAATATTTTTTCATTCTTTATAAAATTGATGCCAGACTAAAACTTGCCTTTAGCTTTTTAGTAAAAAGCCCTTCCCTTTTAAAAAGGAAAGGGCAAAAATCTGATATCCGTGATACGGTATTAGTTCTTCAAATCCTTTAAATAATCAAAACTTTCAGGTATTTGTTCTTCGGAACGGGAAGATTCGTCCTCAATGAAAATATAATCGATATCCATTTTTTTGGCTTCTTCGACGATGGCTTCAATATCAATTTGTCCCGTACCCAAAACCACATTGGTCTCTACATCTGATTTACCGTTCTGATTTCCTTTAACTCCCTTTTCACAGTCCTTAATGTGCATCAACTTGAATTCCTGAGGATACTTCCGCAACCACGCTATGGGATCCTCACCCGGATGCGCAAACCAATACACATCCATCTCAAAATCGAAATAATCGGAATTCTTGACCATATAATCCAATAACAATTCCCCTTCATACGGACGAAACTCATAACCATGGGGATGATAGGCCAGCGTAATGCCTTCTTCCTCTAACTTCTTCCCTGCCTTGTTGAAAACGTCCAGCGCCAATTTTGTTTCCTTGATGGTGAAAATGGTATCTTTATGTGGGATCCAAAAACAAACCGCGTATTTGGCCCCGTATTCCTTAGCTCTTTCGATTACCGTTTCGGGTGAATTTTGGAGTTCCTCAAAAGGTGCACTTACGCTGACTATTTTCAAGTCATTTTTAGCCAACATCGCCTTGTATTTTTCCATGGCATAACCATAGGTACCATCGTTTCCGTCCTCCAAATTATGAATACCCCAACTTTTGATCTTGGCAAAGGTACCGGACACATCCGTTGGGAACACATTGCGCAAACTGTAGATTTGCAACCCAATTTCCGGTTCATCCAAGCTCCTTAGATATTCAAGGCTAGGGGGCACCTGTTCCACCACCCTGGATGATTCGTCCTCAATGAACATATATTCAATACCCAGTTTTTTGGCTTCTGCCACGGTTCCCGCAATATCAACTTGACCCTGGCCTAAAATTACATTGGTTTCCACATCTTCATGTCCGGTATTGTTCCCTTCAATACCGTGCTCCATATCCTTTAAGTGCATTAAGGTGAACTTATCTGGATACTTTTTCATCAGTGCAAGGGGATCGGCACCGCCGTGGTGTGCCCAAAATACATCCAGTTCAAAAGTATAGTCCGTAGCATTTTGAGCCATATAATCAAACAAGGTACCATCCTTCCAAGGCCGAAACTCATAACCATGCGGATGATACGCCAATATTAATCCATGCTCTTTTAGTTTTTTTCCGGCCTCATTGAAAACTTTTGTAGCGTGCTCGGTTTCTTCCAAGTCCCATTTGTTATCGTCATGGGGTACCCAGGCACACATTACATATTTGGCATCGAAATTCTTAGCATTTTCTATAACCTTATCCACATTGTTCTCCAAATCCCCAAAGCCGGCTCCCACACTTACCACATCCAGATTGTTCTCTGCAAGCATTTTCTTAAAATCTTCCAAAGAAAGACCATAAGTGCCCCCTCCTTCAATCTTGGTTATCCCCCAACCTTTTATAATTTTCAAGGTCCCGGGAACATCTTCTTTAAATTGGTTCCGAAGGCTATACAGTTGCAAGCCTACTTCTTGGGCCGATACGGGAATAACAAAAGCCAATATCCCCACCAAAGTCAATACCTGTTTCATATTACATATCTCTTTAAATTTATGGAAATCCTTCCGAATCCTTTTTTACGGGATGGTGTCTTCTTCTGAATACGCAATATAACGAATCGTTACATGCAAAATCCACGCGTTGGGCAAGAAAAATGGGGCTTTGTTGTTATGTCAATAGATTGCCCTTATCGTCCCATTCAGCTAGTACACCACGTTTGCTTTGATCTACACATTTGGCTATCCATTCCGGGTCATAGGCCACGCCGTGCTGGTCCAGTACATCTTGGGGAACGCCGTCCCATACATTGGGCTGGTTTCCTTTATATCCTAAATCGGCTATGCCTACTTTTGAGGTATAGTATCCTGTCATGGTAAGTGCCCGCATCAAATGGAAAAATTGAATTTCAAGAGGTTGTTCATCCAAAGGAACTTCCATATCATGAAAGCAAATGGTATCCAAAATCTGTTTCTGTTGCTCCAAGGTGGCCGATTTGAATTCGGTACCGAATTCCGTATTGCTTTTATGATCCAGCCACATTAAACCGCCCAACAAGGTATTCTGCATTTCCGGAATATCCTTGCCCATAAATTCAATGAACTCGGGCACCTCTGCTTCTATGGGGCCACCATGCGGTTCCTTTGGCGGCAATATTACCGTACTCAAAACGGCTATGGTCTCCATCTCATGGTCATTGAACAACTGTTCTGCATTCAATTTTTCTATACGTTCCAGCTCTTCCGGTGTTCTACCAAAATATTTGGTGTCGCCCGCAGCCGGTATTTCTTCGGTTGCCGTATCACCTTCCGTGTTACAACCATGGAAGGCCAAAGCTGATGCGCCGGCCCCAAGAATAATGGTCTGTATACTTTTTCTTCTATCCATGCCTAAATATTTTGTTGTTTCAATTGCTCAATAATGTAATCACTCGCCCTCCATGACAAGGCCATAATCGTCCAAGTACAGTTTTTATCAGCTTGGGAAACAAACGGTCCTGCATCCACTATAAATACATTGTCCACATCATGCAATTGTTGGAATTTATTGGTAACGGAAGTCTTAGCATCATCACCCATCCTAGTGGTTCCCACTTCATGTATAATTTTCCCAGGTGCTTCCAAACCATAATTGCTTTCAGAACCAGGTTTATCACCTAAGGGTTCGCCTCCCATGTTGTGTATGATTTCCTCAAAAGTATCCTGCATATGCTTGGCCTGTTTTACCTCAAAATCGGACCATTTATAGTTGAATTTCAGCACCGGAATGCCAAACTGGTCCACTGTAGTAGGATCTATTTCACAGTAGTTTTCCTTTCTAGCAATGCCTTCTCCCCGGCCTGCCATACCAACCACTGAGCCATAGTATTTCTTAACATCCTTCCTAAGGCCCTCTCCGTAACCTCCTACCGGCAATCCAAAAAACTTATTGAATTCATTCGGGTTCATGGCAAATCCATAATTGGGCTGTCCCATACCGCCCCAAACTTCAATATGATAACCGCGAGGAAAGTCCAATTTGGAATTATCGCCCCACCACGGCGAATATACATGCATACCTCCCACCCCATCTTCATTATAGGATACTTTTCTGTTCATCAAAGCCGGAATAAAACCTCCGCGACTAGAGCCTGTGGAGTCATGTAAATATTTGCCTACAACATCACTGCTATTGCCAAGGCCATTAGGATGCTGTTTGCTTTTGCTATTCAAAAGTATACGGGCAGAACTACAGGCGGATGCCGCCAAAACAACTACCTTGCCCTTTAGCTTATATTCTTTTCTGTCATCTTTGCTAATATAAGATACCCCGGTTGCCTTGCCTTCTTCATTTGTAGTTACTTCACGCACCACGGAGTTTACAAAAATCTTCACCTTGCCTCCATTTTTCTGCGCCGGGAAAATTAAACAGCTGCCTGCCGAAAAATCAGCATAGACCGAACAGGAACGTCCACACTGTCCACAATAAAAACATACCCCGCGATCATTGTTAATTTTCTTAGTTAACATTGAAAGCCTCCCAGGAATAACGGGGACTCCACTTTTTTTGGCCCCTTCAATGTAAAAGAGTTCATGCAACCTAGGCTTGGGTGGTGGAAGAAAAAAACCATCGGGGTCATTCTCAAGACCTTCATTGGTGCCAAATACCCCGATCAGTTTATCCACTTTGTCATAATAGGGTTTAACATCTTCGTAACCAATGGGCCAGTCCTCACCATGCCCGTCCCGGGTCTTGCCCTTAAAATCCTTTGGTCCAAAACGCAATGAAATGCGTCCCCAATGATTGGTTCGGCCGCCTAGCATATGTGAACGAAACCAGTGAAATTCGGTGCCTTCCGTGTGGGTATAGGGCTCGCCTTCTATCTCCCATCCGCCATAGGCCATGTCCCATCCGCCGAAAGCCCTATCCGTTCCTGCACCTCTTCGTGGAGATTCATAAGGCCACTTCAACTGGGTCATGGTCTTTGGATCTGCCGGATCAAAAAATGGGCCAGCTTCAACGACCGCAACATTGAGTCCGGCATCTGCCAGCTGTTTAGTAGCCATTCCGCCACCTGCTCCCGAACCTACGATAATAACGTCATATACTTCGGAGGATTCTTTAATCTGCATCATGTAATTTATCTGATTGGTTTACGAATTAATTTTGTGTGGTATAAGTTACATCTTTTCTCCAAAGATGAAATAACGATTTCTGGTTTGAAAAAAAAATTGCAATAAAAGATAAAAAACGATAAAAAGTATTCATTAAATTTTGATGTGAACGACCAAATGCCGAGTATTCTTCCCTATTCCCATAACTCTCCAATTATTGACTCAATATCTTTTATTTCAAGGGTATTTTCTAGTATCATGCATTGATTATAACACGCGTTTGATTCCTGAAAAATCCTGACGATATTGGGTCGGGGTACGGCCTTTGCTTTTTCTGAATACCCTGTTAAAATTTGCAATGCTATTGAAACCGCACATAAAGGCGATTTCGGAGATGCTCAAATCCTTTTCGATCAACCAACGGGAAGCATAGCCAATCCGTACATCGTTTAAATATTCAACAAAAGTCTTCCCGGTTCTTTTCTTAATAAATCGATTGAAGGAAACATTACTCATATTAAGTAACTCTGAAACTTCCGATAAGGTTATTTTTGAGGGGTAGTTCTCTTGGATATATTCATAGAGTTGTTTGATCTTGTCGCTGTTTTCAAAATTTTCCAGATGTATGGTCGATGTGGACAGTAGTCGCTGGTTCCTGGAATTAGCAAGATCGTACAATATGGAAAGTAGTTCCAAAAAATAATCGATTCCGCCCAATTTAGATACCTTGATTATCCTAGGGGCCATTGCCCTGGTGGTTTCCTCCGAAAACAAAATACCATGTAAGGAACGGTCAAACAAGTCCTTTAAAGGTTTCATTATAGTCCTTCTCAAAAAAGCGCCATCAAACAAGTCTTCATGAAACTGTATGGTAACCTCACGAATGTCCTTTTGGGTGCATTTGTGCTGTTCCCAACCATGATATAGGCTGGAGCCGATAAGGACAAGCTCTATATCTTCTATTTCTTCAATACTATCCCCAACGATACGTTGCACACCTTTTCCTCCCGAAATAAAGTTAAGCTCCATTTCTGGATGGAAATGGACCGGGAAATCAAAAAAATCCTTGGTCCTATCAAAGACCAAAAAACTATCCAAACTGGATAAAGGGGTAATCTCGCGGTGTATTTTTTTTAGAATTTCCAAGAATTATCTTATTATTTTGCCGGATTTAGTCATTCAAATGATAAAATCCTATCAGGACAATATTAACAATTTTTTTAGATTTGAAATTAGATTTAGCCTAAAAATATCGTCTAAAATTGTCAATACTTTAAAAATCAATATTTTGATTTATTGTTTTAACAATCTTTTTCTGTCCCTCATCGAACAAAACGTCAATAACGTATGCTACAAGGCGTAGATATTGTAATAATACTTGCCTATCTCCTGGCCACCGTTATTATAGGTCTGGTACTGCGTAAGAAAGCGCAAAAAAGCAAGGATGATTATCTCCTAGGGGGTAAATCCCTGCCCTGGTATATGTTAGGCCTGTCCAACGCTTCTGGAATGTTTGATATTTCAGGGACAATGTGGCTGGTGACCCTAACCTTTGTTTATGGGCTAAAAAGTATTTGGATTCCTTGGCTATGGCCGGTTTTCAATCAAGTATTCTTAATGATATACCTCTCTGCGTGGCTAAGGAGGTCCAATGTCACTACGGGAGCGGAGTGGATTTTCTTTCGCTTTGGAGAGGGAAAGGGCGGTAAATGGTCACATACTGTAGTGGTCCTATTTGCCATAGTCAGTTGTTTGGGATTCCTTGCCTATGGATTTATAGGTTTGGGGAAGTTTGTAGAAATCTTTATTCCTTGGGAAGCTGTAAGCGCTTATATTCCCTTTGACATCGCTCCAAAATTTGTCCCTCATTTTTACGGTACGGTATTTACCTTGTTCGCGGTTTTCTATTCTGTTTTGGGCGGAATGTCCGGAATTGTATGGACCGACCTTTTACAATTTACAATAATGACCATTTCTTCCATCGCCATTGCTGTAATCGCCTGGGTGGCTATGGGAGAGCATACGTTGACCGTACCGGAAGGTTGGATGGATCCCTTTTTTGGATGGAACTTGGACGTAGATTGGACCGGGATTATTTCCGAGGTGAACGAGAAAATAACTTCCGATGGTTTCTCCTTATTTACCATTTTCTTCATGTTATGCGTGTTCAAAGGAATCCTTTCCAGCGTTGCCGGACCGGCACCGAATTACGACATGCAAAAGATACTATCAACCAAATCGCCCAAGGATGCGGCCAAGATGAGCGGTTTTGTCTCCTTGGCCCTTATGCCTACCCGTTATCTAATGATAGGTGGATTTGCCATCTTAGGCATTCTTTTTTACGATCAGTTGGATCTACAGCGCGGAGGGGTTATTGATTTTGAGCAGATTTTGCCTTCGGCCATTAGCCAATTTGTGCCTGTTGGATTAATGGGGCTATTATTGGCTGGTCTCTTGGCAGCATTTATGAGCACTTTTGCAGGGACTTTGAATGCTGCCCAGGCCTATTTGGTGAATGATATTTATTTGCGTTATAAAAAAGATGCCAAACCCAAGCAGGTCAACAGAATGAATTACGCCAGTGGAATTGTAGTTGTCATTGTGAGTATTGTTCTTGGCTTTTATGTAAAGGACGTAAATTCCATAACACAGTGGATCGTATCAGCACTTTGGGGTGGCTATATCGTGTCCAATATTCTAAAATGGCATTGGTGGCGTTTCAATGGGGAAGGCTATTTCTGGGGTATGTTGTCCGGGTTGGTGCCAGCCATACTTTTCCCCTTGGTATTCCCTGAGACCTTGGAATTGTACCTCTTTCCCTTGTTGCTTGTTATTACAGCACTAGGTTGTATCATCGGAACCTATACAGGAGCTCCCACGGAAGAGTCAAAACTTATCGATTTTTACAAGAAAACACGTCCCTGGGGCTTTTGGAAACCTATTGAATCCAAGGTTTTGGCCAAAGACCCCAATTTCAAAAAGAATACGCTCTTTAAAAGGGATATGTTCAACGTTTTTGTAGGTGTTATTGCCCAAACCTTATTGGTCATCATACCGCTGTACCTTATCCTTAGGGAATATTACTCCTTATTGATATGCATGGCACTTCTGGCCTTATGTGGAATCTTGCTTAAAAAACTATGGTGGGACAAATTAGACCAACAACTTTAAAATATCCAACAAACTATGATAACCGTTAACAGTGCAAAAAAAATCAAGAACTATAACACCTTGATGGAAAGTCACAAAACGCTTATCCAAAAAAGGAATACGCCCATTAGCGAGGGCAACGGAATTTACAACCGATATGAAAACCCCATTATAACTGCCGCTCATACCCCAATACACTGGCGCTATGACCTTAATAATCAAACTAATCCGCATGGATTGGAACGTATAGGTATAAATGCCGCCTTTAATGCCGGGGCTATTAAATGGCAGGGAAAATATCTCTTGATGGTTAGAGTGGAAGGTAATGACCGAAAATCGTTCTTTGCCTTTGCGCAAAGTGACAATGGACTGGATAATTTCGAATTTTGGAACAAACCCTTTTTACTTCCGCAAAATGCAAATCCGGACATTAATGCCTATGATATGCGTTTGGTTAGGCACGAAGACGGTTTTATCTATGGTATTTTTTGTTCCGAACGAAAAGACCCCAATGCCTTGGAAACCGATACTTCGGCGGCTATAGCCAACGCAGGAATCATTAGATCAAAGGATTTGAAAAATTGGGAGCGTCTCCCGGATTTAATCTCGAATTCCAAACAACAACGTAATGTAACCCTTCATCCCGAGTTCGTAAATGGAAAGTATGCTATTTATACCAGACCACAGGACGGTTTTATAGAGACAGGTTCCGGAGGAGGAATAGGTCTAGGATTTATTGAAAAGATGACCCATCCTAAAGTAAAAGATGAAGTAATCATCAACAACAAACAGTACCATACCGTTTATGAGCTCAAAAATGGTCAAGGACCTTCACCCTTAAAGACTAAGAAAGGTTGGTTGCACCTGGCGCACGGTGTACGTAATACCGCTGCAGGACTGCGTTACGTACTCTATATGTTCATGACGGATTTAAATGATATTACCAAGGTCATACATCAACCAGGGGGATACTTTATGGCCCCTAACGACACGGAAATTTATGGGGATGTGGGCAATGTCCTGTTTTGCAATGGGTGGATTGCCAATGAAGATGGTAAGGTCTTTATCTATTATGCCTCCTCGGATACGCGGATGCATGTAGCCACTTCCACTATAGATATTTTGGTAGACTATTGCAAAAATACCCCGCAAGATAAATTGAGTACCAATGGTTCTGTTGAAAATATTCTTTCATTGATCGAAAAAAACAAGGGATTGTATTAAAATATTCCCCTTTATTTGTTTAGTTTTTTGAGTTTGCAAACGGCACCCTTGAACACTTTGTCAAGGGTGTTTTTTTGAATAATCAGAAGTCCCGCAACTGCACCATGGCTTCATCTACGGTCTTCACCGGGAGTTTACAGGTACTGTTCTGACAAACATAAATAAAGGTACCATCCTCTTTATATCGGTCCTTAAACAAAGGAAAGTCACTTTCAGATAGACTCCCCACTACCAAAGAATTTGGAATGGATTTTTGGTTCAGGTTATTTACCAAGGGAAGTGCATTTTTGCCAACCACGGCAATCTCATAATAGACAAAGGTGTTGTGCAGCAATAAGGTATTCCATTTGGAATAGCTTGCCGCACTTTCCCCGATCAATGGCATCATGGAAGAAAGCATAGATTTTGATTTTTCTAAAAACCCAGTATCGTAATGTAGATGCCCCAAAACAAACAGATTATGCGCCATTACCGCATTGGGCGAAGGCAAGACCCCATCATCCGTTTTAATGATCCGAGCGATAAGTTCATTATTCTTGTTATAGTGGTACATTCCCGAAGCTCGATCCAGGAATTGGTCCTGTGCTTTATCGGATAAGGCCTGAGCAAAATCCAGATATGAAGTTTCCAAGGTTACACCGTATAATTTCAGCGATGCATCTGCTAAAAATGCATAATCCTCCAAAAATCCACCAATATGCTTTCCGCCTTCCTTATAGGAATGGATAAGTTCACCATTTTGATAACTTTTTTCCGTGAGAAATCTAAATATGGCCTTGGCCTTTTCCAAATGCCCTTTCTGACCAAATGCCTTATACGCATCCACAAAACCATTGATCAAAAGGGCATTCCAGGAAGTAATGACCTTATCGTCCAAACTTGGACGTATTCGCAGCTTCCGGGCATCCAGAAGCTGTTCTTTCCAGCTTTTTTTAGCGGAATTCAACACGTTCCGTGGCACATCATTTTCTTTGGAAAAATCCACATCCTCCACCGACTTATGGAGCACATAGGTATCCTCCTGCCAAGCATCTTCTGCCTTAATATTGTAGTATTTGGCAAACAGTTCAAAGTCTTCATCCAAAACAGATTCGAGCTCCTCCTTTCCCCATATATAAAATTTCCCTTCTTCTCCCTCACTATCCGCGTCCATAGCAGCATAATACCCCCCTTCCGGATGCTTCATCTCCCTTTCCAAAAAAGCTATGGTTTCCAGGACCTTATCCCTATATTCCAACTCGTTGTAGACTGCAAAGGCCTTTGAATAAAGACTTAAGGCCTGGGCATTGTCATACAACATCTTTTCAAAGTGCGGCACTTTCCAGCGTGTATCCGTGCTATAACGAAAAAATCCACCTCCGATATGGTCATAAATTCCGCCCAATATTATTTTGTCCAATGTATTTTTTACATGGGCCTTAACCAGATCGTCCTTGGCCAAAAGTGCATAATCCATTAGAAAATTCAGATTTACCGGAATCATGAATTTTTGTATTCCTTGATCTCCGCCCCATTCCAAATCCCAAAAAGGCTTCCAGCTATCCACACTTTTGTGCAGGGCATCTTCGTTCAATAGTTCAAAATCCGTTGACGGTGCTATCAAATTGACCTCTTGTATACCCTGGGCTACCATATTCGAATATTCAGCAGCTTTCTCCGGGTCATTTTTATACATATCGCTGACTTTGGACAAGACTTGCATCCATTGATCTTTTGTATGGTATGTATTTCCGTATAGTGGTTTCCCATTAGGCAATATAATCACGTTCAAGGGCCATCCGGAGTTACTATCGATCAGTCTCACAAAGGTTTGGTAGATATTATCTATATCGGGGCGTTCTTCTCGATCTACCTTTATGCTAATAAAGCTTTCGTTCATTATTTTGGCGACCTCCTCATCCTCGAACGTCTCTTCCTCCATAACATGGCACCAATGACAAGATGAATATCCTATACTGACCAAAACCAACTTATTTTCCTTTTTGGCCTCGTCCAAGGCTTCTTGGCTCCATGGGCGCCAATTTACAGGGTTATGGGCATGCTGTAATAAATATGGACTGGTTTCATTGGCCAGGGCATTGGTATATTTATGTATCGTGGATTGCTGCTTGGCCTTTTCTTCACATGAAGATATAAGAAGTAAAAGCACAAGGAAAAAGGTTCCCTGAAGACGTCGTATCATAAGTACCAAACTAATAGTAATCGCTAAAATACCGTTTTGCCATACAAGGAAATGTTAATGGACTGCTATTGTTTTTTGCTTGTAAAACTAGAAGCAGGTAGACCTGCACCATTGAACAAGTTTGGTTCCGCAATATTGTCCCAAGCAAAACGCACCTTGCTGGGCACTTTTACCTCTTTTGAAGACAGGATCACCTTATCATTTTTAATAATGGCCTTGGCCGGATAAAATTGACCACCCTCACCGGCCATTTCAAAATGGGTGATCTTTTTCCCTTTGGAAAATAGGCCTTCCGCATTGTCAAAGGTAACTTCTACTTTTTTACCTTGAATGGTCATCGTATTAAATAACGGACTATGAACAACACCCTCAATTTTTTTATAGTGCTCCTTCAGGGCAATGTTTGCCATCCGAAGTCCAACATCCTGTTTATTTGGTGGATGAATGTCATCTATGGTAGCAATATCGCTGGTAACTACCATTCCGCTATTGGGAATCATTTTTAAGGCCCTTCGTTGCTGATCGCGAATCAATACACCCACTTCCTCGGTACCGTATTTATAAGGTGCGATCTGTACATAATAAAATGGAAACTCGTATCCCCATGCATTTCTCCAGGAAGCTACCATTTCAGAAAATAGCTTTGCATAGGTATTATAGTTTGCCGTATTGGACTCTCCCTGATACCATATGGTACCGGCAATCGTATACGGCACTATTGGGTAAACCATAGCATTATAAAGGGCCGCTGCAAAACCTGGGCTCCATTTATTATTTTCCACAGCTTTGGCAGCTTCCCTAAGATCCGAATGATCCTCAAATACCGATACCGGTGTCCAAACTTCGGCTGGAGTGCCGCCCCAGGCATTGTCTATTAAGCCTATTGGCACATTCAACTCCCCTTGAAGCCTCTGTGCAAAAAAGTAGGCCACAGCACTAAAATCCTTCATGGTATCCGGGGTACAGACTTCCCAGCTTCCGGGAACGCTCTCCTGTGGAAATTCTGAAGTACGCTTGGGAATGGTAAGCAATCTGATGTTCGGGTAATGCGCATTTTTAATCTCCTCTTCGGCATTATCGATCCCTGCACCGGTCGTAGCACTCCATTCCATATTGGACTGGCCGGAACAAAGCCATACCTCCCCTACCAAAACGTTTTGCAGCACAATTTCATTTTCTCCTTTAATGGTAATTGTAAAGGGACCACCAGCCTGCGGGGTAGCAACAAGAACCTTCCACTTAGTATCCAAAGCGGTCTTTACCGTATATTGTTTTTGGTCCCATCCCGTGGTAATCGTAACCTCTTCGTTCAAATTGCCCCATCCCCAAAAGGCTACCTCTGTATTCCGCTGTAAGACCATATTATCCGAAAAGATATCGGGAAGCGTTACCTCTGCGGTTGATAAATGTATGCCCGATAGGAAAATCAGCAGAATAAAAAGTTTGGTCTTCATAATTTAAAGGTTTAGCACAATTGTTATTAAATATACTTATTTGACACAAATTGTTAACATTATATTTTCTAAAATGATTTCAATATCTTTAGTACCAAACAGATAACCGATACAATGACAAATAAAGATTCAAACATTAAAAGAAGACAATTCCTAAAAGGTACAACGGCGGCCATGGTGCTCTCCTCTTTCGGAGCGTATGGTTTTGATTTAATGAACAAGGAAAAACCGGTCCGTGTTGGACTCATAGGAACGGGATGGTATGGAAAGAGCGATCTTTTTCGTTTGATTCAAGTGGCTCCTGTAGAAGTGGTTTCCCTGTGCGATCCGGATAATAACTTGCTTACGGAGGCTGCAGAATTAGTAAGCCAACGCCAGAAATCAGGTAAAAAACCCAAACTCTACTCCGATTATCGAAAAATGCTTGCGAAAAAAGATTTGGACTTGGTCCTTGTGGGAAGCCCAGATCACTGGCACGCATTACATGGTATTGAGGCCATGAAATCCGGTGCCCATGTATACTTGCAAAAGCCTATCAGTGTGGATGTTATGGAGGGCGAAGCCCTGGTAGCCGCAGCAAGAAAATATAACCGCGTGGTTCAAATTGGTACCCAGCGTAAAAGTACCCCCCATCTCATCGATGCAAAAAAACGGGTTGTAGAAGCCGGATTGTTGGGGAAAATATCCCATGTGGAAATGTGTTGTTATTTTCACATGAGGGCCAACGGTAATCCCCCTGAACAGGAAGTGCCCGAGTTTTTGGACTATGAGATGTGGACAGGTCCTGCGCCATTACGCCCATATGATGGCCTGCCCCATAAACGATGGTGGCGTACCTTTATGGAATATGGCAACGGCATTATGGGTGATATGTGCGTGCACATGTTGGATACAGTCCGTTGGATGCTGGATTTGGGCTGGCCCAATAAAATTAGTTCTACTGGAGGTATTTATGTTCAGAAGGATGGAAAATCCAATATTGCGGATACCCAAAGTGCCGTATTTGAATATGATGGCCTTAACTGTGTTTGGCAACATCGTTCTTGGGGGGCTCCAGCAGATCCGGAATATCCTTGGTCCTTTAAATTATATGGCGACAAAGGAACCCTGGCCGGGAGCACCATGCAAGCGGATTTTATTCCCTATGGTGATGATGAGGAACCCATACATTTTGATGTTTTGTACGAGAAAGAGAAGTACCCGGAAGATGTTACCGAAAAAGATATTGAATTAAATGCGGCTCCCGCAACGCGTTGGCATATGAATGATTGGCTATCGGCCATCGATAAAGGTACTTTGCCCGTGGCGGATGTTTTGGACGGACACATCTCCACGGCCAGCTGTATTCTCGCCAATATGGCCATGGATCTTAAAAGGCCCTTGGTATACGATCCGGAAAAACGAATAGTGGTCAACGATCCGGAAGCCACAGCATTATTGCAAAGACCGTATCGGGGCGGTTGGGAACATCCACATCCCGATCAATTTGAAAACTGATCACTTATTGTGGTCCCGGCCTTTTAGATTAAATCAGCAGCGGTTTGGATTCCTATTACTTATTCTGCCCAAATTGGGAGTTCGACCGTAATACCCATAATGGGCAATATAAAATAGTATAGTAGCAACGGAAGTACCACGATACAAATGAGGTTTAACCAAAAACCTGTCTTTGCCATATCCGATACTCGAATCCGGCCACTTGCAAAAATAACGGTATTTGTACCCGTACCGGAAGGCATCATAAACGCAAAAGAACACGCAAAGGTTGCTGGGACCATGATTAATAGTGGATTTATGCTGCCTGCCACCCCCATTGCCGCTAATACAGGTAGAAATATCGTAGCTGTAGCCGTGTTGGAATTTACCTCTGTAATGAAGATAATAAGGGCAACAATACCCAATAAGATCAGGAATTCAGGAAGGTTGCCAATAACTAAAAAAGAGTTCCCCATCCACTCCGCCAGACCTGTACTTTTGAACCCGGAACCCAAGGCTAAGCCACCTCCCAAGAACATGGCCACTCCCCAAGGTACACTACTCGCAGTTCTCCAATCCATTAGTTTGCCATCTTTCCCATCACTAATTAAAAACAAAAGGATAGCTCCAAAAAGTGCCACCGTACTATCATGTACATAATCCGCTACTCCTAAAAGGCTGCCCCATCCAGAAAGAACAAAATCGCCGATAATCAAGTCTTTTCTAAAAACCCAACCCAAGGCAGTAAGTAAAAAAAGAATCAATACTCTTTTCTCCCCACCACTCATTTTTCCTAAACGATTTATTTCATTAGTAAGCCCGAAATTGACCAATTTTGCATCCTTTCGTATTCCTAGGAACAAGACTAGATAGACCCAAATAACGGGAATGAAGATAATTACCAGCGGCAAAGCTATTTTCATCCAGTCCACAAAATCGATTTCCGGTGCACCCGGATATAGTTTGTCCATTAATCCTGCAAAAACCAAGTTGGGCGGGGTCCCGATAAGGGTACCGGTTCCTCCAACACTGGCAGCATAAGCAATTCCTAAAAGGAGTGCCAGTCCAAAATTCCCTACATTGTTTCCTTTCTGTTTTTTAATGAGTGATGTAGCAATGGGTAACATGATCAGAACGACGGCCATATTGGTAATCCACATGGATAAAAGTGCCGTTGCCACCATAAAACCTAAGATAATCTTCCGTTGACCCGTGCCTAAAAGACCTATGGTACGCAACGCTATTCTTCTATGAAGATTTTGCTTCTCTACACCTTTGGCCAAGATAAAAGCTCCCAAAAGCATAAGCACATAATCGTGGCCGTAGACCTTGGTAGTCTCAGCTGAATTCAGAATACCCAAGATAGGAAACAATACTACTGGCAAAAATGCAGTAATATAAATGGGAATAGCTTCGGTAACCCACCAAACAATCATTAATAGAGCAATGGCCCCCATCTTTTTTCCTTCCAAGGAAAGTCCATCCGGAGTAGGCAGGACCAAGATTGCCAAAAACAATAGTATGCCAAGCCAGAGACCGATTCTATTGCTAGATTTCATTGATGTGACTTAAAACCCGAGCTATTGTTTTGAAAATATACCATAAATTTTGCTTGTACTTTGCTCTGCTAAAATCGTTATAATTGAAATTGTACGAGCAGCTCTTTTCACTAGCAGGTACCGAAAAACTAAAGATGGGATAAATTAAAGTTTTTCTAACTTGGCCACGATACGATCAAAACAATCGTTTAGAAATTTTTCCTTGTCAATATCTTTATAAAGGTATACGTCTTTGTTCTCAAAGACATCTACTTTCACTTCGGTCACCCATTCTGGATGTAACATGGCCTCTATCAAGGCAATATCCCATAGCACACGTTCTTCCCTACCTCCATCATCATGATCAAACCAATGTTGTACCAGATAATCACCCAAGGCATGCTTGCCTTCCAAACGTTCTTTGGTTTCCGAAAACTTGGATTTCATCTGATTCACCTCACTTACGGGAAGAATATGCATTTCTACCTCAGAGGATAATAGTAATGCAATAGCTTGCGGATCCATCATGGGATTAAAATCGGTACGCTTGGAGATATTGTTCTCAAAGTCATAGGTGGTACCCAACCAATACAGTTTTATTTTTGAACTGATGGTAGGGTCAATAAAAACAGCGGAAGCAACATTGGTAAGGGCCCCAAGGGCAACAATGGTTAATTTTTCTCCAGCCGCCTGAAGATGTGCCCCCTTAATAATGTTATAGGTAGCCGCCGAATGCAAGGCCATATCTCCCCAATCATACATTCTTCTGTGCCCTCCCCGTAAAAGTTTTGTATTCTCCGGTTTTAAATAGGCGGCCAATACTTGGTTTATTCTATGGCCTTCTTCCATACTACGATCCGAAGTCCATTGGCTGGCCTGCCATTGTGTAGCATTCAACGCCTGAATTTCCCAGGTGGGCTCGGCAAAGGCACGAACTATGGCAAAAGGGTCGTCCACTTCATTGGCCGTATCCGCATCCAAAATGATCTTGGTCTTTTCCTGGGCCTGTCCTATGGATATGAAAAAACAAACAAAGGCCAATAGAGGTAATAGGTAAAGTTTCATAGTTGGTAATGTGCGTTATTATTAGTTTATCGCTAATATATCCAATACTTTTAGAAAAGCTTTTCTGGATAATATCAAAAAAATAGGTTTTGGTAGTTTTGTAACAGAAAATGTCAAAAACAAGTTAACCCTTATTGTTCATAGCCATTACTTGTTCTGCAATTGGTTCTGTTTAGGGGAAGGGCAAATTTTTAAATCAAGAACGTATCAAGCAAAACCAAAATGAAAAATCTATTTGTATTAGTCTTCATATTGATTCAAGTTTCATGTCAACACCAAGTTTCGGAAAAAGAGGATATTGCTGCCATACGCAATCTTTTGGAGACGCAGGCAAAATCCTGGTCCAACCATGATATTGAAGGTTTTATGGAAGGGTATCAAAAATCCGATTCCGTAGCCTATTTTGGGGGCGGCAATGTACGGTATGGTTATCAGGCCATGTTGGATGGTTATAAAGAAAGGTATCCCACCAAGGCCCATACCGGAACACTTGCGTTTACGCTTCATGATATTTCAAAAATTAGTGAAGATGCCTATTGGGTAATGGGCGAATATCATTTGACCCGAGAAGTTGGCGATGCCAATGGAACCTTTATGATCGTTCTTAAACGAATCAACGGTGAATGGAAAATTATAGGTGACTCTTCCTGTTAACGGTGTCTCAAGAAATCAACTGAATTTTCGATCTGGGGTAAACGGGTTAAGATCCATATCCGGTTTTTCATCATCTACGAGCTGTTGTACAAATTTACCCGTTATAGGCCCCAAGCTCCACCCCATCATGGCATGGCCGGTGGCAATAATGAGGTTGGAAAAGCCCTTGAACTTGCCTATGTAGGGTAACCCGTCCGGTGAAACAGGACGTAGTCCCATCTTGGCCTTACTTTTTTCTTCGGCTGTTATTTCAAGTTCTGGATAAAACCGATGTGCACCCTTGGCAATGGCTTGTACCCGCTCCTTACGTATGGTGTGGTTTATACCGGAGAATTCCATGGTTCCTGCAAACCGTGTAAACCCGCGCATTGGGGTGACTGCCATTTTGGCTTCCATAAGGATGGCGGGTAGGGTAATTCCGGTATCCCTAGACACATTTATACTATACCCCTTACCCGCTTGAAGCGGTAAAACTTTTCCCAGTAATTTGGCGAGCTTGCCACTCCAAGACCCTGCGGCAAGTACTATTTCATCTGCCCTATAGGCGTTTTTCGAGGTTTGCACTTCGGTTATTTTATCGCCCTTCACCGTTATATTCTGTACCTCTTCATCCAATTTCAAGTTTACACCAACACGTTTTAGATGTTCTACCATTTTGGGCATGAACTCTGTGGGGGTAGTATGTCCATCGCATTCATAATAAATTGCTCCCTTCGCATCGATCTTCACATCGGGTTGCAGTCGTCCAAGGCCTTTAGCATCTAATTCGGAAACTTCCAGACCTAATTTTCCAGCCTTCTGTGCTACAAGTAGTTCATGTTCCTGAGCGGCCTTTGTTTGATAGAGCATTAATAATCCTTGGCGTTCCAGCTGAAAATCACCTAAGTCTCCAGAGTTCTTGATATCTTGAAAGAGTTCCCTACTCAATACGTTAATATCTTTAATGACCGGAATGGCCTTTTCCACTTTCGCCCTGGTCGAAGACCTGTGGAAATACCAAGACCATTTTAAGAAATCCAGATCCCAACGGGGTTTAATGAACAAAGGGCTGGAAGAGTCCATCATCCATTTCAATCCCTGCATGAGAACACCTGGTGCTGCCAACGGGATAATGTGACTAGGTGTTAAATACCCTGCATTTACAAAGGAAGCTCCAGAACTTATGTTGGATTTATCGATTACTATAACCTCATGGCCCGCCTTGCTTAAAAAGTACGCCGAGCACAGTCCTATAATTCCACCTCCAACAATGATAACTTTTTTTCCCATATCAAATTACCTGAAACCCATAAGCATAGGGATCGTCCTCATCTATGGTTATGGTATTATGCCCATAGATTCTTGCCCAGCCCTTTATACTAGGCCTAATGGCAGTTTCTCCCAACAGTGTTGTTTCCTGCTCTACCCTTCCCTCAAATTTGGATCCGATAAAACTTTCATGTACAAAGGGTTCTCCAACGGAAAGTCTCCCTTTGGCATACCATTGGGCCATCCGTGCGGAAGTACCCGTTCCACAAGGTGATCGGTCAATGGCCTTATCCCCATAGAATACTGCATTGCGTGCCGTGGCATCCGGTGATAGGGTGTCTCCCGACCACATGATGTGACTCACATCCCTGATTGTATTATCTTCGGGATGGATGAATCGGTCAGGGTATTTAAGATTGATTTTCTCCCGGATTTCTTGGCTAAATCGTATCAATTCATTTGCCGAAAAATCCTGAAGGCCTGAAAAATTAGGCTGATTGTCAAAAATGGCATAGAAGTTACCTCCGTAAGCTACATCAAATTCCAACTCCCCTAGAACGTTACTGGTAATGGTAAGCCCTGAAGCTGCGAGATAGGATTTCACATTGGTCAGCTTTACCCATTCTACTTTGGTATCCTTGAGTCCATATTCAATTTCAACAAGACCTGCCGGAGTTTCCAAACGTATTTGTCCCGGAACTTTTGGCGTAATAATGCCCTCTTCGAGTGCTATAGTTACGCTACCAATAGTACCATGGCCACACATAGGTAGGCAACCGCTCGTTTCTATAAAAAGAATGCCTACATCGTTATTGGAATCCATCGGTGGGTACAGGATGCTTCCACTCATCATATCATGGCCACGGGGTTCGAACATGAGCCCTCTTCGAATCCAGTCGAATTTCTTTATGAAGTGTTGCCGCTTCTCGGCCATATTGGAACCCCTTAGTTTTGGCCCACCGGTCATGACCAATCTTACTGGATTTCCACAAGTATGAGCATCGATACAATCAAATCTGTGTACGGACATGTCGAAATAAGTCAAAATTTACTGGGCTATTTAATCTAGGAGATGGCATAGTTCCTTTACTTTCGCCAATCACCAAAACCATAAAGATTTTTGCCAAGTAGTCAAATTTTTGAAGTAGTATATTTTCCATCCACCAAGCGCATTATGTCCAAAGGATTACCATCTTTTAAGGCATCCGGCAAATGTTTTTGCGGCCAATTCTGATAGGAAACAGGTCTTACCCAACGTTGAATAGCAGCAGTTCCGACGGAAGTAAAACGACTGTCGGTACTCGCCGGAAAGGGTCCACCATGTTGCATTGAGGGGCAGACTTCCACACCTGTAGGAACCCCATTAAAAATCAAACGCCCTACCCTATTCTTTAGCGTCTCAACAACAGGGCCATAATTCTCCAGCTCTTCCTCATTTCCCAAAACAGTCCCCGTCAATTGACCTTCCAGTAGATCGATTACTTTCTCCAGTTCATTCGTGTTCTCGCATTGCACCAGAACTGAGAAAGGTCCAAAAACCTCCTGATGCAATTTGGGGTTGGCCATAAAATCCGAACTGTCTACCTTTAATATCCGTTGCTTTCCATAGTTGGGCGGTACTTCCGTATCAAAGGAAGCCACTACTTCAGTTTTGGATTGGGAAGAGAGTTCTTCTTTTCCTTTTTCGTATCCCTTGTGAATATTAGGGTGCAACATGCATCCCGGTTCAATTTTTTCTATCTCTTTTCCCAAAATGGAACCAAACTCTTCAAATTCTTTGCCTTTAACACCTAAAAGCAATCCCGGATTGGTACAAAATTGTCCTGCTCCCAAGGTAATGGAGCCCGCGTAACTCTTTGCCCAATCTTCGCCGTTTTCCCCTAATGCTCCCGGTAGTGCCACAACAGGGTTGATACTGCCCATTTCCGCAAAAACCGGTATAGGTTCCTTGCGCTCATTGGCCAATTGGTACAGTGCGGTTCCACCTCGGATACTGCCTGTAAAACCAACACCTTTAACATTGGGGTGCATCACCAACTTTTGGCCCACTTCAATTCCACTACTATTCAGATTGGAAAAGACACCATCCGGTATTCCTGTACGTTCAACCGCTCGGATAATGGCAGAGGCCACCAGTTCTCCAGTACCGGCATGCATGGGATGACTTTTTACAATGACAGGGCAACCGGCCGCTAGTGCACTGGCCGTGTCCCCACCGGCCGTTGAAAAGGCCAAGGGAAAATTACTGGATCCAAAAACAACTATGGGACCAATAGGAACCAACATTTTTCGAATATCCGTTTTAGGCAAAGGCTGACGCTCCGGCTGTGCGGTATCTATGGTAGCATCTACCCAGGAACCTTCTTTCAACAAATCGGCAAAGGCCCGTAATTGCCCCATGGTACGGCCTCGTTCACCTTTTGCACGACCTTCGGGAAGTCCGGATTCTTGCATATAAACCCGTATCAATCCATCTCCGAGGTTTTCTATTTCCTCGGCAATCGCAATAAGAAAATCAGCTTTTTGTTTTCCAGACGTATTCCTGAAGGCTTTATAAGCGGATTTTGCCTTCTCTGCAGCAGTATTGATTTCCCCATCCGTTGCTTCGTGAAAATTCCATTCCGTCGGTATGTTCAATTTTGGGTCGAACGTGCTATAGGTAATATTACCTTTGGCCGAAAGCTCGTTACCCACAAAGTTTTTCCCTGTTATCATGAATAATCTCTATAAAATTATTTTCCGTGAACGATTTCGTGTAGTCGGTCGAAGATAAAAAACAAATGCTAAAAGAAGGTGCATTATCTAAAATTTATCTTGCCAATGAAGTCGTTTGAATTTTAGATTTCTGTAACTGGAAAAACCTAAAATTCCAATTCGATTATTAGAGGGATTTGGCCAATGACCTATACTCCGGTAATTCCGGTCGTGTGCGAAGTCCCTCATCTATAACTTGTAGAACGCGATTTCGTTCCCGGCCCTCCAATTTCAATCTTGGGGCCCTTACATGTTCAGTACCGATACCCGTAGCCACTTCGGCCAACTTAATGTTCTGCACCAACTGTGGGCTAATGTCCAGCTCCAAAAGCGGAAGGAACCAGCGGTATATTTCAGTGGCTTTCTTAATCTTGCCCGCTTTGGCCAGCTCATAAATAGCCACCGTCTCCGAAGGGAAGGCACATACCAATCCGGCTACCCATCCGTCCGCGCCTAGCAAAAGGCTTTCTAAAGCAAGTGGATCTACCCCAGTAAGAATTTTTAAACGCTTCCCAAATCTATTACGTAACCTACCAATGTTAATGATATCCCTTGTAGATTCCTTTACCGCTCCAATATTTTTAAGCTCCAACAGTTCCTCGAACATATCACAGGTTACCTCAATTTTGTAATCGACCGGGTTATTGTATATCATTATGGGCAAGCTGCTGTTTTGGGCCACTTCCTTAAAATAAACAACAGTTTCATGATCCGTGGCCTTATAGCGCATAGGTGGTAGCACCATCAAAGCATCTGCTCCATGCTTTTCCGCATTTTGGGCCGCTGCAATGGCTGCCTTGGTCGCCTGCTCCGCTATGGTCATTACTACAGGTATATTACCGGATACGGTTTGTAGGGTCTCCTTTATCAAAACCTCCTTTTCATCTTCAACGAGTGTACTGGCCTCTCCCAAGGATCCTCCTAAAACAATACCGTGTACCCCGGCATCCATTTGAGCTTGGATGTTCTTATTGAACATTTTTAAATCCAGTGTATCGTCCTCGGTGAATTTAGTAGTTATCGCAGGCATCACGCCTTCCCATTGTACTTTCATGATTATACTATATTGGAATTTATGGTGAAACTAATTCTTACCTAAAAGATACGCAAGGAAACTAGGGTTCAAAATTGAAATATTTACATCCTTTTCTTGATAAGGGCATAAATTTAGTTTCATTGTCCGGCTTCTACTTGTTTTTTGGAAAGGGAAAGGGTGCAAATCTACAGACGTCTTGCCATTGGGGGATTAGAGGGAAGGTCAAATCAAATTACAATTCTTGATTTAGTTTCTGTTTGTCCTAAAGGTTATTCTCCTGTTGGTAATTACGTTTGTAGGTGGTATAAGGTTCACCTGTACATCCACGGAAGGATTGTCCGCTGTGTTATTTGAATCTGTTTGGTCTTGGGTATTCGTAATGGTGTTGGTGTAGGTCATGGAGGTAAGATGAATATTTGTAATGTATGCCTTGGCTACAAGGGTCATAGTAACCAATTCACCTCCTGTCATTGTTCCTATGCTCCAATTGGGATAACTGAAAGATCCCTTTGATACCGTAGCGGAAACAAAATCCAGCCCGTTGGGCAATATGTCCGTAATCTGAAGATTTGTCAACGGATCAAACCCTAAACTTTCGACCGTTATATCAAAGGACACCAAATCGCCATCATTTACTACCAAATCTGTAGTTGACTTATTCAAAACAATGTCAGGATCACAGTAATATACTTGAATTGCGTTGGAGTCATAGCTACAGGAACCTTTGGTGACCCTCAAAAAATACTCCCCGGCAGTTGTGGCCAAATAGGAAGATGATGTCGCCCCCGGAATCAAAACACTATTGCCATACCATTGATAAGCGTCAAAAACCTCGCCTCCAGAGACTTCCAAAGTAGAGCCCGGCAAACAATTGCTACCGCTTATCTGGAGATTTACGTTCGGCAAAGTGTCGAATCCTGAGAAATATCCGGCCAATCCCCTGGCCCCATTAAAACCAAAAAAACCGACCGCAATAGGGCCCGTAGATTGAACGCTTACATCCCCGGTCAAATTGGGGACATAGAAGGTCTTCCAATCCGAAGTTCCTGCCACCGTGTTCGATGAAGGCAAAGTAACGGTACCCGTTCCATCAGTAACAGTAATATTGCCGTCGGGTGTCGTCGTCGATGCAATTATGGTAACACCTCCGGAAACGTTTATACCTGCTGCATCCCTAATATCAGGGATGTTGTCCATTGTATCGGGTAGCAGGCAGTTAACCGGTGCCACAAAATTCAGCCCTTGCGTATAGACCTGGCTGGAACCGGCCATACATTGGTAGGCATAGACATCCTGTGAAGTCTGTACGTACATATTGGCCCCTACTGAATTGGATGAATAGTTGCTGCTGGGTATCTCAAAATAGTCGCCGTTATTAATCGTCGCTATGGGAGTGGCCGATCCGTTTACGTAGATTTCCGTATTGTTCTGCGTACCTATAATCAGTGGAAACTCGGTCTCTCCACCTGATCCTCCATTTCCGCGAACAAACACATAATCCCTACCAAGACTGCTCTCGGGTACGGGTTGATCAATCCCCGCATCCCGATTACTTGCTCCGGCTTGTCGCCCATAATTCAGCGAACCGTTACTAATGACAATATCCTTGTCGGAAACGATCGAGGCCCCAATCCAACCATCTTCATGGGCCGGAGTCGGGGAATTACCGATATAGGTTTCAAAGACAAAGGATTCATTGGCATCCAGAACAATTTGATAGGTGTCCGCAGTAATTCCGGCAGCATTAGATCCTACCCGAAATTCACAACCAGGATCATATCCAAAGACATCTATTGTGGTATTGTTCTCGGTAGCCATAATACCTAAAGTATTGGATTTTGAAACATGACTTCCTAGGTTGGGAACACCGCCCCATTTAAAGCTTGTCCCCAAGGCAGCTCTTCCCTTGGAAGTTAACGAAGCCGCTTGGGAACCTGATCTTCCTCTATAGTTTACATAGAAGCTGTTGCCCCCCGGAGCTTCAAAACGCAATCCACTGTTCGTTAATGTTACACCTGTATTCGTGTTGTTTACCAAGGTTACATTATTATCACCATTCGCAAGGTTGTATGTGGCTGGACTAGTATTCGAAATTGTAAAGGAAGTAACCGGCGTGGCATTGGTCCCCTGATATACATTAACCGTAAAAGAAGTGGTCTCCGGTGTGGAGAGGTAGACGGCCTGCTGCTGGATTGCACCGTTGTTCTGACCCTGTTTAAGAGGAGGCAAGTAATGGAGATCACTCAGCTGACCGTAAGAAATGAATCCTACAAACCAAAAAATAATGCAAAAATGTCTTTTTAGAGCCAACATCCAGAAAAAAGAGACTTTCAGTTTTAACGATAGAGGGTGAAATTACCTACAAACTCACGCTCATCCTCAATACCGTTAAGTTTAATTATGTACCAGTAGTCGCCCGTGGGTAGACCATTGAACTTATATTGTCCATCCCAACTATCTTGATTGCCTTTAAATTGAAAAATAGTTCTTCCATAGCGGTCAAAGATCTTTATGAAAATATTGGGGTATTGTTCTATATTTCGTGGAGCCCATGAATCATTATTGCCATCTCCATCCGGCGTAAAGAAATTCGGAATTTCAATATCTATAAATTCCATAAAGATCTCTTGGGTAATGCTACATCCGTTCTCATCGGTTACCGTTACGGTATATGTTCCGGTTTCGCGAATGTAATATTCCTGATCTGCGGTAGGAGGCTCATCATTGAAAATAAAAGTGTAATTGCCCGATCCACCCAATGCCTCGGCACTTATTTGGTTGATATCGCCTTCTCTGAGTTGCAATTCCAAGGGGTCAAAAATAGTGACCTCGAATGGAAAGGTCGTGGAACATCCATTACTATGAATTACGGTAATTACGTGAGGTCCACCCGTAAGGTTTTCAAAAACCGGTTCCAACTGCATATCCAAGGGTTCATCGGTGTCTAGACCGTAAAGTACTTCATTGGAAATACTTGGATCTTCAAAAACGATCTGAACGGAATTTGATGTGGCTCCTTGAGGATCGCATTCATACTGGACTACCGCCTCACCAGCTAGGTTAACACCGCCCTGTACTTGGAAAACTTCTGTGATTTCGCATCCATTCGCGTCTTTGATAAAAACAATATGGTTGCCACTGGGTAGCCCGCTATAATCCAATACATCTTGGGCAAAATCCGCATCCTCATTGCTATTTAGACTTGTAGAATAAGGTGCCGTTCCTCCTGTGATTTGCAGTGCTATGGTTCCATCATTACTTTGATAGCATATCTCATCGGACACGGTAGAAGTAACGGCCAAGGCATCAGGTGGGGTCAATGAAAACTCCACAAGCTCAAAACAACCGTTCCCGTCCTGAACAATTATCGTATAATCTCCGGGAGCCAGTTCATCAAAACTATTTTCATCATCAAACTGGTTTAGATTTGGTGAAATGGCGAATTGATAGATTCCACTTCCTCCAGTCACCTCTAAGAATATGCTTCCATCATTGGAATCGGCACAACTAATTTCAGAGATAATAGGATCTACTACCAAGGGTTCAGGTTCCGCTATTGGTACTATTTGGGAAATTGCCTCACAATCCCCACTTTGGACCCGTACATAGTAGTTGCCTGCAGATAAATCAGTAAACAATCCATTAGGTTGGTTAGGTAAAATCTCTGTGCTTGAATCCGCATCGAAAAGCGCATACTCATAGTTCCCCAACCCTCCATTGGCATTGGCTTTAATAGCCGCAGTAGCGTCACTATTACAATTTATGTTTGCAGCGGATGTATCTAAGGGTACCGAAAGGTCCGCCACGGGATCTACAGAAACTTCATTGGATATTATGGAAACACAATTAAAACTATCCCTAATATAGTATTGGTAATCATTACCAGATGCCACGTTGGTGAATAGATGTGTGCCTGCTCCCTGGACATTGTTCGTAGGAATAAAGTTGCTATTGTCCTCACTCCATTCGTAGGGTCCGGTTCCTCCGGATGCCACCAGAAGTAGTTCCGCATCCATTTGACAGCTTAGCGCCTGATGGGTAAACAGTTGTGCCTGCACATCAACGGGGTTCTCTATTTCAACTATTGAACTCGTTTCAGTACATCCAAAATCATCGGTTATCTCAATACTATAAAATCCTGCGCCTAAATTGGTAAAGGTACGGTCGTCTTGGGACACCGAGGTACTAAGCAGTGTACTTCCTGCCGCATCGCTATAGGTGTTCAGCACATATCTATAATTAATATTCCCAGGGCTTATGGATACCGACGCATTTGTATCTCCTTGGCAAACCAAAGTAGTATTTGAAATGGTACCGGTAATAGGACTTGGCAATGCCAAATTAAAGACACTGTTGAATACTTGGTTACAAGTAAGTGCATCGGTAATGCTAACATTATAATCCCCATCGCTTAATCCTTGGAAGAGGTGGCTGCTCACCGATGTTTCCACGGTAGTTGTACCACTACCTACATGGGTCAGTGCTATGGTATAAGGCCCTTGACCCCCCGTCGGGGCTATCAAGGCACTACCCTGGTCGTTGCTACAGCCCACATTGGTCAAATCAATAGAGCCTAAGGTAATTGGGGCCGGAGGTGTTGTAATACTGAAAGACCGTACCTGGTTACATTCCGGAAAAGCATCCTGAAGCACTTCTACCAAATAGTTACCGGCAGGCACGGCGATAGGACTCGTTGGGCCTAGGTTTGCAGAATTTCCATGGACAATGGCCGGGCCGTCATCGGAACGGTCGGACGGAGTTCCATTGGTGTCAAAAATACCCCATGAGAACCCTCCGCCATAGGTAGCATCCACCAGGGTAAGTCGGATACTGCCATCAGTTCCAAAGCATACAACATCCGAAAGTTTTTCTACAACAATGTCAAAGGTGTTCGGTTCTTCAACAACATGGTTTACAATTATTTCGCATTCTGTTGCAATATTCCTTACGGCAAAAGTATGAGTCCCTGGCTGTAGCTCGGTAAATACATTTTCGTGGATAGCATCTTGGGTGTAAGTACCCGATGAGAGTACCGTAAATTGGTAATTCCCCAGATCGGTGGTACTATTGGTTATACTTCCCGTAACATCTATACGGATTTCCTCTCCTGTGTTCGAACAGCTTATGTCTTGACTCACATGAATTGTGGGTGTGGTCATTTCGTCAAAAGGCACTATAGTAGGGCTTGTGCTCCCCATACAGCCATTTTCATCATAGACATTGATAAGATAATTGCCCCCTGCAAAATCGGTTTCGATCCAAGTGGGGTTTGTACCATCCTGTACCAGATTTCCGTCGCGTATGAATTCATATCGCACATAATTTCCAGATCCACCGTTTGCCCCTGCAAAGGTTAGACTTGCATTTCCAGAGGTATTTCCGGAAGAGCATTCATAAGGTACCGGAGTAATGGCATTAACAGTAATGACATCTGGTTGAGAAATCACTTGGGTGGTCTCGGCGAAACAACCATTGGACGAGGTCACCCTAATGGTATAGTCGATACCTGAACTTGTTGCCTCAAGGTTCTGGAAGGTAACCGTATGGCCACCATTTGGTGCACTAATTGGGAAAGTACTTAGTACGGCCCCAGTTCCTGAAACTATTTCAATGGTATGTGTACCGGCCAACAAGTTGGTGGCAGTCACCGTTAGAGTACCATCGTTTGCCCCATTGCAGGTTGCATCGGTGAAAGCATCTACCGATATGCCAGGTACTACGGCCGGGTCGATTACCACGGTGAACGTTCGAGAGCATTCTGGCCCATCGACTCCAATATCGTAGATATGAACGGTATATGTATCCGCTGTTGGTACTGGAACAGTAGTTGGGTTGACGGCCAAGGCCTGTCTTGAAATCAAAGTGCTTGAAGTACCTATTATTTCGTATTCATAATTTCCCGAACCATTGGTGGCTTCCACCAATATTTCCGCTTCGTTGCCTACACCACAGCCTAAAATTTGCTCCAAACTTGCATTGGCCTGTAAGCTAGGGTGTACGGTTACGGTATCCGTATCTCCACAACCATTGCCGTCCAAAATGGTTGCCGTATAGGTACCCAAGGGTACATTGGTAAACAGACCCGTATTATTACTTGCCGTGTAACCGGCTCCATTATCTATACTATAATGAATGGGTGCCGCTGAAAATGAAGTAACCGTAATACTGGCTTGGGAGCCACAATTGTTAACTTCAATATTGTGGATGTCCGGATTAGGTGAGAGGTTCAAGTTTACGCTGCCCAACGAGCTTGAACAGCCGTATTGATCGGTTACTGAAACCGTATATGATCCGGAAGGCGAATTTGCCGGAATTTCTATCGGATTGTCCAATGTACCCGTAATCGATGTAAATGGAGCAGGGCCTGTAACATCATAGTAATAGATGCCCCCTCCACCGGAAATATCCGGAATCTCTATAAGTCCTGGGCGGTCACAACTGATATCCCGAAACATGCCGGGAGTTCCGGTAATTGCATCCAACTCTTCCAGTAATTCGTTTTCCGAAGCACTGACACAACTGGAAACAGCACCATCCATTTTCGTAACTTCTATAAAATAACTCCCAGTTCCCAAAGAATTGAAGGTCAATGTCTGGGGAGCGGAGAAGGGAACATTTCCGCCACTATCAGTAACCAATACAGGTGTTCCCGAGGATATATCGTAAAATGACCATTGCATTTCCGTACCCGGTGATACTATATTCTCAACAATGGTATAGGTAATGCTACCGTTATTACTTCCGTTACATGAGGGTGTAAGCGAAGAGGTAATTCCCAAAGGCTGGGTTATCAAGTTGTTTACATTTACGTCACTCTGTCTTGTACAGCCGTTGTTGTCCTGTACATAAAAAACATAGGTTCTACCGGGAACCAAGCCCAACCATTCATATCTGCCATGTCCGGCCAGTACCGGGCTACCGTCTTTATGTGTACTTTCTCCTGGAAACCAAGTAGCGGTTGTAGGATCAAAATTTGCGGGGTCATCACTAAACGCGTACTGGTAAGGGGCCACACCTTGGGAACCTTGTACTACGACCTGAAGCTCATTACAATTCACTACCAATGCGGATAGGGTAATGTCAAGATTGTCCAGTGGATATGGAATGATGAACTGAGGTAAATCGGTTTGACAGATAGTATTCCCGGAACCATCTACTGTCCTTAAGGAAGGATGGACGATTTGGCCGGAATTATATCCCCTGAATTGATCCGAAGACTGCCAGGTTGCACCGGCATCATCACTAAACTCAACTGTACCAATCGTTGTTGGATAGCCAGTAACATCAAATCCAAAATCAGTTGGCAATCCTGTACAATCACCAGGGGTTTCCCCTGTAACAGTAGCTGTTAGCTCATCTGGATTGTTCAAGGTCAACGGTGTATCGGTCATGGGACAACCATGCGTATCTGTTACGGAAATGGTATAATCGCCTGGATTTAGATTGAAAAATGTATAATCGTTGGCCAGTACATTGTTTACGGTTTGATCAGAGGCTCCTCCATTGTCCAAATCAATAATCTCTATCGTAAAGGGTGCATCCCCAGCCGTAATGGTAATATCTATTGAACCTAGACCATCATGGCACTCTGGATCGGTCGGGGCGGTCGTAAATGCCAAAACGGGAGCGTTGCCCACCGTTACCGTTTCCATATATTGGCAATACGGATCAGGTGTACCAGACCCATTGTTATCCCTTACGTAAACATCATAATTACCAGCGGTGGCATTGGTTACCGTAAAGGTGTCTGCCGCGCCAAAATCAGAATCCGCTACGGTTGAGCCTGTTGGCAAAAACGCATACACATAATTGCCATCACCACCAGAAGGAGTAACCGTAATGCTACCATCCGCACAATCGGTAACATCAACGGCATCTATTTGCGCCAAAAGGACTTGATCTATAATAACAGGAGTCGCTGTATTTGAAGCGGAACACCCATAGGTATCGAATACCTCAATGGTATAGGTACCGTCTCCTAAATTAGTAAAGGTGTAATCGGTGGGAGTCGCCAGGGATGGACTCATTGGTGCGCCTCCATTAATGCTAAACGTGTAATCTCCATTTCCTGAGGTTACCTGAACGCTTATGGTAGCATTGTTTTGGCCATCATAACAATTGGTATGGGATGTTGTGAAAGCTATGGTTTGTGGTAGGGATACCGTAACTGCCATTGCAGATTGCAATAGTACTTCGCAACTATTGTTATCCCTTACCCGAACTAGGTAATCTCCAGCAGCAATATTTGAGAATACAGGACCAGTTTGATATGATGTAACAATATTTCCTAGGGTATCCTCCAGTTGGTATTCATATTCAGGGCTTCCACCAGTGGCCGAAGCTTCCAGCGTTGCACCGGTATTCGAACACGTAAATTCGGAGGTTAAGCCTAATGTAGGCACTATAACCGAAGGTTCCGTAATTGTAGCCGGGAAGTCTACCGAACATGTAGTCTCATTAGCTTTTCTTACCCGAACGGTATAATTTCCGTCGGCCAAGGTAGTTGTTGTGGTAACCGGTGAGGTCATTGAAGCAATCCAATTGGTCCCGTCCAAAGAGTATTCAAAACCTGCCAAAGCATCAAAATTGGAAACCTCAAAACGAATGGATCCATCTGCGACCCCGTTACAACTTGGATCAATAACGTTTAGCAATTGGGCATCAAACGCTTGATCAGTCTCCACCAAAATTGCCAGATCTTGGGTTTTTGGACAAACAGAGGGCACTTGGAAAGCTGTAATATCATCCAAAATTAAATCATTACCGTCGTTACTGTTAACATTAGTTCTAAACACAATGTCAATATCCGTGTTGGTTCCAGGGTCGAAAGTGATGGTACGTTCATGCCAATCCGTATCATTGGTGTTTTTTGGAATCTCCGGGGCTACTTCACTATAAATTAAAGCTCCCGTATTGTCTAAAATCTCGATAAGTACCTCGGGATTGTTACCAGCTCCTGATAGATTCATGAGGTTATAGGCCCAGAAATTAAGGGTGATTTCCTCATTGGGCAGTACTTCTATATCCCGCCTTGCCCATAAAATATTATTGAGTTGTGGGTTACCTGTATCCGAGAAGTTACTTACGTCTATGGCCAAGAACCTGCCATCCGTAAGATTTGTATGGTCTTGTGGGCTCGTCCAAAAAGGAACGGGATTGGTGACCCGGTCGGTAACCGTATATTCACCGTTCACTAAAATTCCCGCGGGGCCCCTATTGCAGGTTGTCACTGAACCGTCTTGCGGTTCATAACAATAGTCTGGTCCAATTTCACCTATTTGAGTGGTGGTTCCCGAACCAAAATCCTCGAAGAACAGGATACTTTGATTCGGCGCTATACTGCTTGAATAACCTACCGTTACGGTTTGTGTTCCAGCGGCAACGTTGGCAAATATGTTATTATCGGCAGGCGTGTTTTCTGTTCCATTTAGACTATAGGTATAGTCGAAATCCGTAGTGTTCGATGTTGAGATGGTAATAGTCCCTATACCATTACAATCATAGTCGACGGCGTATGATAAGTTAGGATCCGATACTTGAGCCGGAACCGTCAAATTCATATTGAAGGTACATTCCAAAGCATCCCTGACCACCAATTGATGGGTTCCCGCTAAAAGGTTTCTTTCGTTTACCGGGCCAAAATTACTGCCTCCATCAAAACTGTATTCATAAGGTGCCTGCCCACCGTTGGCATTCAAGATCTTGACCAATGCCCCGCTCGGATTACAAGAAGCGTCCTCTACTATGGCCGCCGATGCCGTTAATCGAAACGGTTGATCAATTTCATAGTCCGAGCTTACTACGCAACCTGTCACTCCGCTTCCACTGGAATCCATAACGGTGATGGTATACAAGCCTGCGGAAAGGTTTGGAAATGTATCGGCCGTCTGGTAATTGGTCCCACCGTCCAGACTATACTGGTATGGCGGAGTACCTCCGGTAACCGAAACGGTAAGGGACGCCGTTGAGTCGTCCGCACAAACAATGGCCGAATGTGAAGCCGTAATGGATGGACTATCCAAATACTCCACAGTAACCAAATTTGAGAACTCATGACAACCATTGTCATCAAAAACAATGAATTCATAATCCCCTGCCTCCAAAGGAGAATTGAAAAGAAACGTAGAAGCCGTTTGCACAGAGCCTGCAGGAATATCGGAAAGACTTGGCGGACTTGGATAAAGATCCGTTCCATCCTTGCTCCAAACTGCCATTCTATAATCCGGGTTTGGAGTTCCTCCACCTGGTGTCAGGTTTACTATCCCTGGGTCGCATGTTATGTTTTCTTGAGTAACGGCAGTCAAGGTCAATTCCGGAATTTCACCCACGGTTATGTTTTGGGTATCCGTACAACCATCGACCGTGGTGGTAATAACCATATAGTTTCCCTGATTAACATTGGTAAAAGTGTAGGTATTATCGTCAGATACCAGATGACTGTCCACAAAAGTTCCCTGTCCTCCATTGCTACCATCGTCCAAACGGATTTCATAGCTGTACTGAGGCAATACGTTTAGGGCTTGAATCGCTATCGTACCCAAGGTATTACAATCGGCAGGGGTAGTCGTAATATTAACTTGATAATCACGTTCAAGGATACCTATGTCCTCTGTTTCAAAGATACAGGCCCCATCAATTGGATTCCCGCTGAGAGGATCTAATTGGGTAACCTGAACTTTGTAGGTGCCGCTGTCCGCAATATCAAAATTGGGTCCATTATTACTGGAAAATGGGACAACGATAGCATTATTTGCAGTATTCACCAACTGGAACCCATAGCCCGCACCAATATTGGTTACCCTTATGTTCCCCGGAGTACTACAAAGAATATCCGAAGCGGTGTGTTGGATATCCAAGGTGTTTTTGAATACATTAAAATAAAAGCGGCTGAAGCAACCGTTTTGGTACGTGATGACCACACGATATTCACCACTATCGGTCACCGTGAAGTTATTTTCAGTAGCGAGATCGTTCCAGGTACACCCAAAATTCTTATTGGCACAATCATCGCCATTGTCGGAACAACTGGTCTCGTCCAACTTTTGCCAGATAATGCTTTGAGCATCGGTTATGCCCAATTGGATTAGAGCCGAATCATTTTCACCACATAGGAATATCTTTGGCAGTAAATCCCCATCCAAGGAACAGGCAACGATCTCACCGTATAGGTCATTGTCCAAATCGCCATCCGAATTAACCTGGTTAAAATAGGCGATTATGGGATTGGTCTGTGTTGTACCAAATCTTTCAACGGTAATTAATTCGGTCAGGTCCGGACAACTACCTCCTGCCGATTTTTCAACAATGTAATTACCTATGTCCGTAACCAACAAAGTACTCGGGTCGTTATCGGGATCACCGTCATTTAAAACGGTATCGGAGCCGTCAATCTGCCCATTGCCATTATTGTCGAGTGCCCATGTATATGTGCCGAACCCAGAACCGGCTGCAAGAAGAACATCATCACCGCACAACTGTACAGTTCTCGCTTGGCCACAATTGGCCAAGTTATTCAAAATATTGTTGTTAGCAACCTCTGGAATACTGTTACAAGGAAAGTTGGAAGTGCCTAATTCATCAGTAAATACGGTTGGATTTAGGGTGCCTTGAAAAGTAGAATATGCCAAATTCTGCAATTGTGAAGAACAGGCATCCACAAAATCTGAGCAGTTGGCCGAGATTGTCACTATAATCCTAATGGTATATTCTGGATCTCCGACCTCCACCAGGTTATTGGGAACCTGAAATTCAATGATATTGGTGTTGATATCGTAAGTGTTCGTAGTACCTGGCGCATCGGATACATCAATATTATCCAAGGTTACGTTATTGGGCAATATATCCCTTATAACATAGTTAACAGCATTGTCATCCCCGGTATTTTGAAAGCGTAGTACATACTGAAAAGTCTGTCCAAGACTAATACCTTGTCCATTAATATCTAGTCCGCCCAGGTTTTCTGAGGTATTGCCCAATAAAATCTCAGGAGCAAAGACCTTTGTATAGGTAGCATTGTTTACGGTACCGTCATTTGGGTCTACAACTGGTACCCCGGAACCATATTCCCCGCCATCGCCACCATCTGCAGTATTATCCTTGTAATATTCGTTGGCATCACTACAACCGTCATCATCGCTATCCAAATCCAAAGGATCGGGAAAACCATCGGAATCCGTATCACAGCCCGCCGTTAGAAGTACACCCCGCATATTGGTCGGGCCTACTACGGCTTGACCGATGGTAACATCGTTATTACCCGATGGGTTCCAATTTACAATGTTGGCCGGGGTTGTTAGCATCATGGGCTCCAATGGCCCATTGGAGGATCGTGTACCGAAAAGTCTAAACTCACCTGCTTGATCAACAATTACCCGAAGCAGTGGACTATCGTGTGTACCGGTTATGGTCCAAATGTCCGGATTGCCGTTTTCTCCATAACCTGTGCCATCGATAAAATTAGCTGTATTCCCAGAGGCACCATCCTGGAACTGAATTTCTCCGGCAATATCATTTCCGTTGATTTGTAGGTTGAAGGAATTGTCTATACTAAAAACATCGAGTACCAAATAATTGTCAACGGTTATAAGGCCACTGTTATGAGGGCTTCCGTTTGAAATATTGAATAGCAATGTGGCGCACTCTTCCTCATCATATATTCCATCGTTATCATCATCCAAATCCGTAATATCATTTATACCGTCGTTGTCAAAGTCATTATGAACCGTAAGTAGAGCAGTTGGATTGTCCGGGGTTATGTTGGTATCCGTTTGATCCTGGGTATTGGTTACCGTATTGGCTAAACTTAACAAGGGAAGTACATCTATTTCATCGGCACGCACCTCAAGTTCCAATTCGGCCACTTCACCTCCGTTTAAGGTTCCAATATTCCAAGTGTTGCCGCTCCAACTTCCGGATATGGTAAAAGCATTTGTTAAAGTAAGTCCTGTTGGAATGTTATCCGTGATTTGCAGGTTGGTCAAAGGTCCAATGCCCAAGTTTTGAACCCGGATGGTAAACGTGGCCGTCTCGCCTTCCATAATCTCAGCCTTATCTACTGTTTTCTCCAATACAACATCGGGATCACAGTATAGGGCTTGGATCAGGTTACTATCATAAGTACAGGGTCCTTTGGTACCCCTTAAAAAATAATCGCCAGCTCCCGGCGGTGAATAGCTTGGACTATTGGCGCCTGGAATAGGTTGTCCATTTTCATACCATTGGAAAGCATCGAAATTATTGTTCGTCGCTTCATAGATTTCTGATCCTACAAAACAGCCACTACCTCCTCTAATTGCAAGGGTTACCTCTGGCAAGGTGTCAAATCCGGAGAAGTATCCGGCAACTCCCCTCGCACCATTATATCCAAAAAATCCAACAGCCATTGGCCCTGTGGATTGTACACTTACATCCCCATTAAGATTGGGAATAAAAAAAGTTTTCCAGTCTGTAGAACCGGAAACAGGATTTGAAGCTGGTAAAGTTACCGCACCGTTTCCATCGGTAACCTGAATGTTGGCATCCGGGGTATTTGCGGCCGCTATAATGGTCATCCCCCCGGTTACATTTAAGCCAGCCATATTCCTTATGTCCGGAATATTGTCCATAACATCAGGCAATAAACAGTTTACGGGGGCAACAAAATTTAGTCCTTGGGTGTATACTTGACTTGCCCCGGCCATACACTGATAGGCATAGACATCTTTCGAGCTCTGTACAAACATATTGGCTCCAACGGCATTGGCGGAGTAATAGCTATTGGGGACTTCAAAATAATCCCCATTGTTAAGTGTAGCTATCGGTGCGGGATTACCGTTTACAAAAATTTGGGTGTTATCCGCGGTAGCTATAAGTAGTGGAAACTCCGTCCAACCATTAGTATTTCCATTGCCACGGATAAATACATATTCCTTGCCCAAACGATTTTCAGGTACAGGTTGATCAATACCGGCATCGCGGTTGCTGGCACCTACTTGTCTACCAAAGTTTATGGAACCATTGCTAATAACAATATCCTTATCGGAAATTATGGAAGCACCGATCCACCCATCTTCGTGAGCCTGGGTGGGGCTGTTTCCAATATAGGTTTCAAAAACAAAAGATTCGTTGGCATTTAATGTAATGGTATAGGTATTGTCCGTAATTCCCGCCCTATTGTTTCCCACTCTAAATTCACAACCCGGATCATAACCAAAAACGTTGATCGTAGTGTTGTTCTCCGTGGCCATAATGCCCAAGGTATTCGATTTGGACGAGTGGGCCCCCAGGTTTGGAACCCCTCCCCATTTAAAGCGGGTTCCCAGAGCCTGTCTTCCCTTTGCGGTCAGTGAAGCAGCTTGAGCATTGGAGTTACCCCTATAATTTACATAGAACCGATTTCCGCTTGGGGATTCAAAACGTAATCCACTATTGGTAAGCACTACCCCGGTATTAGCATTGTTTACCAAGGTAATATTGTTGTCCCCATCACCTAGGGTCCATACTGCAGGACTAACGTTAGAAATGTTAAAGGAAGCTACAGGGGCTGGATTGGTACCTCGATACGCGTTAACCGTAAAGGTTGTTGGTTCCGGGGTTGATAGATATATTGCTTGATCCCTGATACCTTGATTATTTTGACCTTGTTTTAACGGAGGTAAATAATGAAGGTCACTTAGCTGTGCGGTAATAAAATTGCAAGAAATAAGTAACAGGAACAGAAAGCACCTCTTGCACAATTTTATTTGATACCGGTCAAAACTGGGGGCCATGAGCACTGTAATTGTAGTTGTTTATAACAAAGAAAATCGCTTTGGCAGTCAATACCAGATATTTGTTGTTAACTGCAAGAGGATAGTGGTGAGGCCCATGGCATTTGTTGTTTTGGCTTTATGAATAACCTATTCTTGGAGAAACCAAATACGTTGTACCGCAAATAATATGGTTGAAGGAGAGCTTTGGGTCTTTGGTATAGACTCGATATTTCCAACGAAATTCATAGGTTCTCCAGACCTACGTAGTTAGACCGGCTTCAGTCCACTTTTAGTTGAAGACTTACATTTTGTTTTTGAGTAATTTCCAATTTCGTAATAGGTGACTTTTGGCTCTTCAATCTTTTTGAGCCTGGATTTCCTGTTTGTTGGTCCCAAATGTCAAGGAAAACGTTCTCCATTCCCAAACTAATGAACCTGGAAAGAATTATCTATTTCTTTAGGATATCGTTGGGTTTGCTTTTTCCACCAGTTATCGAGTTCCGTCTTAAGTTCTGCCTGAAGCTCCTTATAGACGGGATCGTCCCAGACATTCTTGGTCTCGAGCGGGTCTTTGTCGAAATCGTAAAGTTCGTAAACAGCACCACCATCGACCATTGCCTTACGAATAACTTTTAGATTGCCCGAGCGCAACATACATAGGTTCTTATCTGGGTCTTTCCCGATTATGGAATACACCTTGTTCTTCCACTTTGGAGCGGTATCATTACCTATCTCAAAAAATGGAAGGAGGCTTCTGGACTCCATTTCAGGAAGCTTTGCCCATTCCTTATCTCCAGCAATATCCAGTATGGTCCCATATGTATCAAGGGAATTGACCAGTTCTTCCTTTGTTCCATCCCTCATATATCCCGCAGCGGGTTTTATAATCAAAGGAATCTTGGCGCTTACATCGTACATCTCCCCTTTAAAGAAAGTTCCATATGCCGTGTTAAAGTCGCCATGGTCCGCCAGAAATACGACCCAAGTGTTTTCCCACATTCCCTTTTTCTTCAATTGGTCAAATATTTTCCCCATATAGTGATCTATCATCGAGATTTGGCCATAATAGGCGGCAAGGGTCTCCTTGTATTTTCGTTCAGTCCAGGTAGCACGTAGTTTCTTCGACAGTTTGCCGAAGGGACTATTTTTGAATATTGGGCTGTCTTCCATATTGGCATAGAACCTTGGTCCGAGTTCCATATCATCAGGATTGTACATGGTGTCCCACGGTGCAGGTGCCAAGTAAGGTTGATGCGGGCCAAAAAAGGAGGTGAACAGAAAAAATGGGTCATTTGGATCGCTGTTTTCGATAAATCTAATGGATTCTTCGGCTGTCCAAGGAATGTCATGCTGCTCTTCGGTCCTCCAGCCGCTTCCCATAACGAATTTATAAATATCATCAGGATAGTAACTTTCGTCCCTGTCAAATATTTCTACAATGTCCTTTTCACTATGCTTGTAATGGGTTTCCCTTAACCATTTTACGTAATCTGATTTTTTATCGTCATTGGCATATACGGAATAGGGTGCGTCATTGAGTGCCCTATGACCAAAGCCGTACATGCTGTCAGCAGGGACAAAATGTAACTTTCCAACAAGTCCTGTTTTGTAGCCCAGTGATTTAAGTCGCTTAGGTAGCAAATACTGGTCGATACTAAAGGTATCGGTCACCTTTTCCTTAAAGGGTACCCAATTGGTGACCATTCCATTGCCGGGAGGGAACATCCCGGTCTTTACCGATGCCCTTGAAGGGGCACATACTGGTGAAGGGCAATACGAGTTTTTGAATTGCAGGCCCGCTTGGGCCAGGGCATCAATATTTGGAGTTTTAACCACTGAATCCCCTGCGGCACCAAACCTATCAAAGCGCATCTGATCCACCATGATCATAACGATATTGGGTCGATTTCTTGTTTCATTGGCTTGTTCAGGCGAATTCTTACAGGATAACGATACCATTACAATTAGGCTTAATCCCAGTTTTAATTGAATTCTACATATCCTTTGATTCATCTTCTATTTTAAGTGGTTACTAGACTCTTAATTTAATAATTTAAACTTTAAGAGGTATTGTCTTGATTGCCATCCTTCAAAGGATGCACATATTAGATTTTAATTTCATCGCTTTATATACTTAATTTGGATCTATATAGATGACTTTTAACTTAAGCAGTGACCTATCAATTCTCCCTACAAACTTTTATATGCTCATCCTTTCTTCAACCATGACCTAAAAGAAGATGCCTTGCTCCGGCTTACATAAATGCTTCTATTCAAATCGCCAATACTGTTTGTATTTAAAGAAATTTCCACTTTACCATTTGCCACACTCTTATATGAATCTATAATGGCCAAGGTGACCAGAAACTGCCTGTTGGCTCTAAAAAAACGTTGGGAAACCAGTTCCTCAAACTCGCCCAGAGTCTTTTCGGACACAAACCTATTGTAACGGCCATCTACCACATAGGTGTTGCCCAAGGAGGTATAGATACAAACAATATCATTTAAGTCCACCAATTTATGGGCCATGCCCTTAAAGACTTTAATTTTTTTTATACCCTCTTCCTGAGGCGGTTTCTTGACCGACAGCAAGTACAGTCCCAGATACAGACAATGGAACAGCAAGGTGAACACCAGGGCCAATACCGTATCCTGTGTATAAAATTGAAAGGAAAGTGAAAGACGTTCCCCTTTAAAAAAGAGATGGTCCAAAAACTCGTTGATCAAGATGCTAAAAATGACCACGCCCAAAGTGTGCAAGGTAAATTGATACGTAACCCTTTTCACAAAATCACCGTGCAATGGCGCCTTCCTATTCAAGATCTGGATACCATAGGCATAAAATGTAATGATCAGGTAGGTGGTCACCAAATCAATGATGTAGAAATATACATACTTAACGGTTGTACCCTGAAGGTTATAGGTAATCAAAAAATTGAGCGTGGTAATGGAAAAGGTAATAAGTCCCACGTAGGGCCACTTAAAAAGTAATTCCTGCGCTTCCGATACATCTTGTTTTCTTTGTCTAAAGAAGGACAGTCCCATTTTTACAGTTACTATTCCGTGATTCTTTGAAGTCTATAACCCGAAGATTTCAACTCAAAATTATCCTTTACCTTGATTAGCTCAACCGTTTCTCCTCCAAAAAAATCAAAGTTATAACCTGGGATGATGGCCAAGCTATCCGACAGGGGTGAAAGCCCCAATTGAAAATCGACGGTGCCGGGGTAGGATGCGTGGAACCTTAGTTCCAAAACACCAAACTCGTTCACCAACAATTCCGCTTTTTCGATGGTTCGGTAATCAATTGCATCGTAATTGATCACTTTATAGGTTCCGACGGCCTGTTTCCATGATTGCGGAATCTGGGTATTGTCGATTTTTGCCCCTCCAATGTTCCGTTTTCCGCTTTCGTATTGTTCCCCGACCACAAGTTCATTTCCGACCTTATCCCAAAAAATGTCCATTGCATGAATTTTGATGCCCATCTTCTTTACCGATAATTTAAGTAAATTATCTTCATGAACCGTGGCAATTCCTTTTTGCTTGTCCAGACCAAGGGTCACATTAAACTTTTTGCCAGCAGGTTGTAGGTCCAAGATACCAAGATCGGTGCTATACGCGCCCCCCAATTCCTTCATTTGGCTATTGGTCAAAGTTACTTTGCCCGACTTCCTCTTTATTTGGGGCATACCCCCTTTTAAACCATATCTTTTGGATAGAAAATCAAATGTTTTTGACCAAATATCCCAGTGCAAACGGCTTGAGGCATTGGAGTTGCTGCATACGATCACTGCAGTCCGTTGCTCGGGGATATAAAAGATATAGCTGTAGAAAGGTTCGTGGATTCCCCCTTTTTTAATCCTCTTGAACCCTTGAAACGGTTGTATTTCCCACATTAGGCCTATCTGGGTGCCATAGGCCATTGGGGCGTCCACAAAATGCAGGGTATGGGCTTCCTTCACTATTTCAGGTTTCAAAAAAACATTGCCATCGCCATCATTTTTAATAAAATAGACCTGGCATAATTTGGCAAGGTCGGAAGTAGTGGAGTACACCCCGTCCGATCCAGGCCAACTGTATTCATAGGTCGGGGTTTCTTTTCCGTTTACATACCCTTTAGTGTCCACAGGGCCAAAACCTGAATGATCCATCCCCAAGGGTTTAAATACCTTTGTAGCTACAAATTCCGAGTACGGCATTTTAGCCACCCGTTGTACCAATAAGGCCAATAGATCTACCCCCCAATCCGAATATTGGTATACCTTTCCTGCTGGGGCAATAAGATACTCGTTACGACTATAGATCAAAAGACTATCCAAAGGCAACGGTTGCTTCTTTAAAAACCCTTTGGCCCTCAGCCGTGGCACACCTGCATAATGGGACAATAAATGTCTTACCGTGAAATCAATGGGACCAGAAAAGTGTTTCTTCATTATAAATTCGGGAACGTAATCGGTGTAAGGCCTATCGATGTCGATTCTGCCATCGGAATAGAGTTTGAGCACTGCAGTTGCAGTAATCACTTTGGACACCGATCCTATGGGATATGGGGTGTTCAAATCAGCCTTTGAACCATTTTCCAGGTCGGAAAAACCGAATCCTTTGTCCACCACGACTTCGCCGTTCATGATTACGGTCACATTTGCTCCGACTACATGATACTTTTTCATTTTTTTTGGGACGAATTTGTTATATGACTGCTGGAAACTGGTAAGTTCTTCGCTCTGTTTTTGGGAAAAAACCATTGACCAGGCTAGGAAAATGGGTATGTACAAATAATTTTTAATCGTTCTTCTCATGATTGATGTTTTTACCAAAACAACAAACAATCTGAGCTTTAAAAGGTGAAATTGTATTAAAATTGGATGAAACGATATGTTTTTCTACTTGAAATGCATATAGGAGCAAAACGTGTCGGGAATTGTCTCGACCAATTTGATAATTCTTAATGTTATCATTGCACAAAACGCATTGCAACTAAGCCACACTAAGAAGTTGTTTGCTTATTCTTACTACTTGGTTGCATTTAAAACATTGCGGATGCATGCCAAAAACTTCAGAAAACAGTGGAATCTTGATAATGATAAACTTACTCTACACACTGCGCTGACTAGTTTATCCTATAATGCGTAAAAGGCAATTGTACGATTCCCAGTAATTCCCCGTGGGTACTGGATAAATATAAATGGGCAAAGGTTTTCATTTCTTTTTATTTTAGTACCGTTACAACAATGGTGCTCGTATTAAACTCTAAAGTTGAGAATAAATGAGAAAAGTAAAAATTGGTATTATCAATGTATCAGATAGGGCCAGTCGTGGTGAATATGAAGATTTACCTGGTAAGGAGGTAAAGCGGCTTCTGAGATTATGGCTGTCCAGCCCATGGGAAGCGGAGTACGCCGTGATTCCCGATGAACAAACCTTGCTGGAAAAAGAATTGATCCATATGGCCGACAATAAGGCCTGTTGTCTAATCGTAACAACGGGTGGCACCGGACCTGCCATACGGGACGTGACTCCGGAAGCAACGATTACCGTCTGTGAAAAACTACTCCCCGGATTTGGTGAGCAGATGCGACAGGTAAGCCTGCAATATGTACCCACTGCCATTCTCTCCCGTCAAACCGCTGGAATCCGTGGAAGCACGCTGATTGTCAATCTACCAGGCAAACCAAAATCCATTCGAGAATGTCTCGAGGCCGTATTTCCTGCTATTCCCTACTGTATCGATCTTATTGGAGGGCCTTATTTAGAAGTAAATCAAGAGGTAATGAAGGTATTTCGACCCGGGCAAAGATTAAAGAAGTTATAAGTTAAATTAGCCTCTAAGAATAGTTTTGAACCATGAAACTTATCGGTTTAGGGCTCTTGATTTGGCTTTTTAACTTCGTAAATCGTCCGATTGATAACACGGAATATATATACCGGGGATTCTTCCACTACTGTCAATGCAATTCAAACATAGCTTCTATTTCCACGGGAATACCGTCAGGTAGCATCATACCTACCGCGCTCCGCACACCTATCCCAAGTTCGGCACCGAAGATATCGGCCATTAACTCACTAAAACCATTAATTACAGAAGGCTGATCTACAAAATCCGGAGTACAGTTTACCATACCCAGTACTTTAACCACTCGTTTAACCCTATCGATACTTCCAAAATGCGTAATTATTGATGAAAGGACAGTTAATCCTACTTGTCTGGCCGCTAAATATCCACCATCTATATCCACAGTATCACCTAACCGCCCTTGTACTAAACTTCCATCGTTCCTTACGGGTCCATGACCTGAAACATATAGGAACTTATCAACTACGAGCACAGGTATGTAAACCCCTTTGGGTTTTGGTGCAGGGGGCAAAACCAATCCCAACTCCTCAATTCTTTCTGAAGGTGATTTTTTCATATTAAGTTAAAATTGTATCCAATAACAGAACTCCTCCTATACCAATAATGCCCACTATGGTCTCCATTACTGTCCATGTAGAAAGTGTTTCTTTTATAGAAAGGTTAAAATATTCCTTAAACATCCAGAATCCGCCATCGTTGACGTGGGACAACATTAAACTACCGGAACCTACGGCCAGTACCATAAGTTCCGGGTTGACACTTGTTCCGGATACAAGGGGTAATGCTATTCCCGCGGCCGTAAGTCCTGCCACCGTTGCGGAACCCACGCAAACTCTAATGATTGCGGCTATCATCCATCCTAAAAATAAAGGAGAAACGTCGGTGCCCTTGAGCAGTTCCCCGATATAATCACTTACACCACTATCCACTAAAATCTGTTTTAATGCTCCGGCACCCGCAATAATCAACAAAACCATGGTAATGCTGGAAACTGAATTGGAAATGGATTGCATCAGTTTGCCCATTTTTTCACCTTGGTAAATTCCCAGAGTATAAATAGCAACAAGAACGGAGATAAGCATGGCTATGACAGGATTGCCAATAAAACCCATAATAAGATGTAGCGTACCACTTTCCGGAATGAAGTTCATCAAAACGGTTGATATCATAATTAATAGTACCGGAAGTAATGCAGTAAAAATGCTAATAGCCATACTGGGCATTTCATTATCCTTTAAAATTACCGGGTTATAAAACTCCTTAAGAGGCGTTGCCTCTATGTTTTTAATTGTTCTTGCAAACAATGGCCCTGCGAGAATGATGGCAGGAATAGCAATTACGATTCCATACAATAGTGTTTTTCCCGTATCTGCTCCAAACATTCCTACAATTGCGGTCGGGGCCGGATGTGGTGGTAAAAAACCATGGGTAACGGACAATGATGTAAGCATAGGAAGGCCCACATATATTAAGGGCAAACCCGTGGAGGCCGCGACGGTAAACACCAATGGGATTAGTATTACAAAGCCTACGGAATAAAACATGGGTATACCGACAATAAAACCAGCTAGTACAACCGCCCATTGAATGTATTTCAAACCAAAGGCATTGACAAGCTTTGATGTAATTCTCTGTGCAGCACCACTATCTGCTACAAGTTTGCCCAACATAGCACCTAAACCAATAATCATTACCAAAAAACCAAGCGTATCGCCAATGCCTTTTTGAATAGATTGTACAACACTGTCCAATGGCATACCTTGAAATATGCCGACAGTGATACATACTATTAGAAATGAAATAAAGGTGTCTAGTTTTACTACGATTATTAAAACAAAGAGCAATAGGATTCCGGCAATTATGATTAAAAGAGGCATATCTATTTTTAATTCTATTATGGCTATGATTAAGCCCTCTAAAATAGCCGTGTTTTAGGTTATAAAAAAGTTCTTTTTTGATATAAAATTTTTTGGAAACAAATACCCAAACTTTTACAGGCTCCACCCTTGTAACCGAATTATGCATAGGTGGAATATTGATCCTAGTTTTAAATGATCCATAAGAGAAGGAATATTTGTTTTCAACCACGCAAATTGAGACTATTTTAAAAGTGTCAAACAACGAAAATTGAATTGTGAGATAACCTATGACCATGGCAATAGCTCTACCACTTTCAATGAGTGTTGCTGCTAGTATGGCGGAATGTATGGAAAAGTATTCAAGCGGATTGATTAGCTTGTGGAGTGGAGCAGAAGTTCATTGCCGACCTAACGAAACCATGAAGTCAAAATCATGGAATCGAACTTAGGAACATGTGGCTTAGGGAGAGGAGTAACGAATTAAAGCTAATCTCTTGTTGCTGTAAAAACAAAAAGTTCTCTTTAGAAAGTAATCCTTTCATGAGAACTTTTTAGTTTTTGTTCGTCGGGGTGGCAGGATTCGAACCTGCGACCTCCTGCTCCCAAAGCAGGCGCGATAACCGGGCTACGCTACACCCCGAGTGGTGTAAATTCAATACTTCAAATTCTAAATCCCAAGTCCCAAAACATACTACCTTTGAAAGTAGTCCGGGAACCGGACGGAGTTTATCCCCCGAAGTTGGCCTTCCCAATTTAAAAGTCGGCCTTCGCTTTCAATGGCTCAGGCCGACGAAGGCGGAGAGACTGGGACTCGAACCCAGGCGACACTTGCGCGTCGACAGATTAGCAATCTGCTCCGTTACCACTCCGGCACCTCTCCAAAATTTCAATTTGTTCCACATCCTCTAAAATGCGGACCTGCCCGCCGAAAAAATTTTCTGCATTCAGGCGGGTGCAAATGTAATTCTTCAAAGGATGGAACGCAACTATTTTTGTTAGTTTTTTACCTATGCTTATCCCTACAATTATTCTGGATATTCTACTCTTAAATGATAGATATTTGTCAGCTTTTGCTTAAAAACTTTTTTGATCATCTCTATTTCCTTAAAGGTAATATTGGCATTAAGGAATTGATCGGCCTGCATTTGCCCGGCAATTATCTTGTCAACAAACTCATTTATTATAGGAAATGTGGGATTCTTAAGGCTCTTTGAAGCGGCCTCAACGGAATCTGCCATCATAAGGATTGCTGTTTCCTTCGAAAAAGGGGTTGGCCCGGGGTATTTGAAATCATCTTTATTGATCTCACCTGATATCTCCTGTTGTTTCTTAAAAAAATAATAGACCAAAGTAGTTCCATGATGGGAACGTATAAAATCAATTATCCTGTCTGGTAAATTGTTTTTACGGGCAATGTCTATCCCTTGAATAACATGATCAATAATAATCTTTGCACTATCCTTTGGGGACAGATCATGATGCGGATTTACATTGGTAACTTGATTTTCCGTAAAATACGTAGGATTGTTCATCTTCCCGATATCATGATATAAGGCACCTACCCTTACCAACATAGCACTGGCACCAATCTCATTGGCCGCCGCTTCGGACAAATTTGCCACTTGTAAAGAATGATGAAAAGTACCCGGAGCTTTATTGGACAGCTCCTTCAATAATCGAGAATTGGTATCGGAAAGCTCCAACAATGACACATCGGAAACTAACCCGAATATTTTTTCATAAATGTAAATCAAAGGTTGAACAAAAAGCGTAATCATACCATTTAACAGGAACAAGCCAAGGGTAAACCAAGCAATGTTATCCAAATTACCCTCATGTATAATATGAAAGGCCAGATAACCAATGATATATATTAGGGTAATCTGGCTAACGGAAATAAACAGATTGGCCCTTTTGTACAATTCGGATACGGTTAATATGGTCACGATGCCAGCTATGGTTTGTAAAAAAATGTATTCAAAACTGTTGGGTACCACAAAACCAAGGATGAGTACAGTCAATACATGGGCAAAAAGTCCCAACCGTGCATCAAAAAAGGTCTTTAGGATAAGTGGTAAAATACAAAGCGGAACTACAAAAACATAAGCCTCGTTATACTTTACCATCAACGTGGTGATAAATACCATTAATAGGATATTGAAGAAAATAAAGGTGACCTTGGTGTTATTTTCAAAAATGTGCTTCCGATATTTTTTAAGAAAAAGGAACAGCATCATTAACACAAGCGCCACTAGGATGGTATATCCAAAAAGAATAAAATACTGATTGCTATCTGTCCAAAGTTCCGATTCATACTCTTCCTTTAAGGAATTTAGAAGTTGTAAATTATCGGATTCCACAACCTCGCCTTTGGCAATTATCAACTTTCCTTCATCAACTGTTCCCCTAGTGTACGATATGCTGGAAAGCTCCTCATCCAAAGCCCTTCTAGAAAGGTTTTCATCGTAGGATACATTTGGTTTAACAAGGTCGAATAAAAGGTCTTGGAAAAAAGAGTAAAAGTCCGAGAGGCCCTTATTGTCCAGAATCGATCTGGTCACTTCTTCAACTCCTTGTAACCGGTACAGATCATTAACATAAATTTGTTCGGCCTCGTTATTTTTCACCAAATAAATATACCTGCCAGGCCTATCTTTGCTTGTCTTCTTTTCAATACCGTTCTCATAGAGCTTTCCTAGGATCTCCTTGCCCGTTTCCTTTAGCGTAGGCAATTGATCTTCGGTAAACCGTTCTTTGGAGAAAACGCTTTGAAACTGATTCTCAAATTCCCCATATACTACATCCACAATAGCTTGATCATACCTATAGTAATCTATTTGAGCGTTTTTAATCCGGGTTTTTTCTTGCTCAATTTCTTCAATACTTTTCTGGATCGAAAAATCAAACGGGGCATATAGGTTTTCATATTGCCACGGCTTGCCTTTTTGAAATTCATACTTAAACTTTCCTCCTTTGGGAAAGAAAAAAACAATACAAAATATGGAAAGGAAGTATAGAAAATATTTGTAAATAAGCGATTGGTTTTTATAGAGTTTGTCCAGGAATTTTCGCATGCGGCAAGTATCTATATCAAAAATAGAAAATATAAATTCATCATAAGTCTTTTGAAAAAGTAAACTATAGTGTTGCGCTTTAATTTCTTAATTTCGCAGCAGCAAAGAATTCCCGTTATGAAGGAGGTTGTTATAGTATCTGCAGTAAGGACACCCATTGGAAGCTTTATGGGTAGTTTATCAACGATTCCCGCACCTAAATTGGGTGCCATTGCCATTCAAGGTGCACTCGAAAAAATCAAACTCGACCCCAAACTTATTCAAGAGGTACTCATGGGCAATGTGGTACAGGCAGGTACCGGTCAGGCCCCGGCAAGACAAGCGGCTATTTTTGCCGGTATCCCGGATACCGTTCCCTGTACTACCGTAAACAAGGTTTGCGCTTCGGGCATGAAAGCCGTTATGCAAGCTGTCCAGGCTATTGCCCTAGGCGATATTTCAATAGCTGTAGCTGGAGGAATGGAGAATATGAGTCTTATCCCACATTACGTCCATATGAGAAATGGTGTGAAATTTGGTCCCAGTTCTTTGGTAGATGGAATGCAGAAGGATGGTTTGGTAGATGTATATGATCAGAATGCCATGGGTGTATGTGCTGATTCCTGTGCTTCCCAATATGGATTTAGCCGAGAGGATCAGGATGCGTTTGCCGTCCAATCCTACCAAAGATCTACAGAGGCCTGGAAATCAGGTAGATTTTCAAATGAGGTAATTCCTGTTGAAGTACCTCAGCGCAGGGGCGAACCCATTTTGGTCAATGAGGATGAGGAATACAAAAATGTAAAGATGGAAAAAATCCCCTCCTTAAGACCAGCATTCTCCAAAGATGGTACCGTAACCGCGGCCAATGCCTCTACCATCAATGACGGTGCCGCTGCCTTGGTTTTAATGAGTGCGGATAAGGCAAAGGAACTAAATATGGAACCATTAGCTACTGTTACAGGGTATGCCGACGCAGCCCAAGAACCAAAATGGTTCACCACGGCCCCGGCCAAAGCCCTCCCCAAAGCATTGGATAGGGCAAACATATCCCTCAATGATGTTGATTATTTCGAATTTAATGAAGCCTTTGCCGTTGTGGGATTGGCCAATATGAAATTATTAGGGCTAACGGATGCCAACGTCAATGTTAATGGAGGAGCGGTTTCCCTAGGGCATCCCTTGGGATGTTCAGGGGCCAGAATACTGGTTACTTTGCTCAATATTTTGGAACAAAGAAATGGCAAAATTGGAGCCGCAGCCATTTGCAACGGCGGTGGAGGTGCTTCAGCAATGATCTTGGAAAGAAAAAATTAATTAGCCTTACCGCTCAATGCCTATGCAATACGGTATTTGCCACCTTAGTATAGTCGCTGTGAAATCCTCCGCGGAAGATACCTCACCAATGATTTCCCAGTTATTATATGGCGAACACTTCAAAGTTTTGGAACGAAGAAAACTATGGGGTAAAATCCGTAATGCTTTTGATGGATGCGAAGGTTGGGTAAGCAATAATCAGATTTCCCTAATTAATGAAACGGAATATAAAGAAATCGATGCCATTGAAACTCCGAAATACAGTTCAGATCTGGTTTCTTATTTAATCCAGGAAAATTCTACCCTAATCCCCGTGGTGTTGGGGTCTTGTATTGTAAGTACGCCTACCCTACCTTATGTTTTTGATGGGTTTTGTATGGAGGGCAAAATGGAAAAATCCAATATCGTGAGTACCGCATTGATGTATCTTAATGCGCCATACCTGTTGGGAGGCAAAACTCCATTTGGTTTGGACTGTTCCGGATTCACCCAATTGGTTTATAAGCTCTGTGGGTATCAATTGTTCCGAAATGCAATTGAACAATCAGGGCAAGGTGCTGCCTTAAGTTTTATAGAGGAGAGCGAACCTGGGGATCTTGCCTTCTTTGATAATGCTGAAGGAGAAATTTTCCATGTGGGCATCATTATGAAAAATAACTATATTATTCATGTTCATGGAAAGGTACGTATGGATAGATTGGACCATACCGGTATCTTCAACACTGATATGGGAAATTACACTCATAATCTTAGAGTAATCAAAAAGATTATATAAAAAAACCCAGGTTGCCTAACCTGGGTTTTTCAAGGAGAGTGTTAGGATATTGCTATTCCCCTAACAATTTCTTGACTCTCATAAAATTATCGTTGTCGCCCATGGCGCCATAGATGTTCTTCAACTGCGTTAAAATACCTTGATTGTCCGGATTTGACTTCAAAGCTTCTTCCAAAACATTGGCACCTTGATTAAACAAGCCATCTTTTTTCTCTTTTAGCTCCTCGTAACGCGCAATATCCGCTTTGGAGTTCCCCAATGAATTCATTTCATCTATAAGGCCATTACCCTCGTTTACGTAGGTTGTAGAAAGATTCAATTGTGCATTGGTATAACCAGGATTGATATCCAAGGCTTTTTTATAGGAAGCTCTAGCTTCTTCCAAATTACCTTGTTCCATATTGATTACACCAATATTATAATGCAAATCTGCATTATCGGGAGCCATATCGGCTGCTTCTGCCATAAGGGTCTTAAACATTTCCTTGTCACCCATCTTATAATATAGATTCGCCTCGCTAAGGACAAGGTTTACATCATCCGGATTGTCCGCTCTGGCTTTCTTAAAGGCCTCCACCGCTTTGTCATTTTGCCCCAATTGAGTATAAATTAGAGCGGCATTCTTAACGATTTCTGCTTTTTTTGAAGGAGTGTTTTCATCTATGGGATCTTTGTATGATCCCGACTTAACCATTAGGTCACGCTGTACCTTGTCCATGGTCTCGACTTCTCCAGTAGAAACGTTTGTGGCCTTATAAACAATACCACCACCATCATAACCTATACTTTGTAGTTCATCGTAATACTCCAAGGCCATCTCATAATGGCCCCCATTTACTGCACTACTGGCGGCATAATAAAGATAGGTAGTATCCTGAGGGCTGATCTTATAGCCCATATATAATTTTTCCGCTGCTTCCTTGAACTTTTTGTTGCCATTATCCTCCACGGCAGAGTTCACCAAATCCGCCGTTATGGCTTGTAAATGCTGCCGTGTTTCACTAGTGTACTTAAGCTTCCTACTCGCATTTTCTACTTCAATCACCTTTTGAAAGGAAGAAACCGCTTCATCAAAGGCATCGTTATCTCCCTTTTTAGCTAAGTCCGCAAAAGTCTTTCCCCTTAAAAAATAATACTGTGCCTGTACTTTTTCATCCGTACCGGAAATCATTCCCGAAATACCGTCCAAGGCAGTTTTTGCGGCAACGGCGTCACCACCCTTTAAAGCCTTCTCCGCGGTTTTAATTTCGCTCTTCTGAGCTAATCCGACCAATGCAAAGGACATGGCCGCCATTAATATAACCTTAGTTTTCATTTTTGAATTAATTAAATTATTAGTGTTTATTGATTATTCCTCTTTTGTTTCTTCGGGACTTCCATTATCAAGAGCCGTGCCATCTTCCGTATTTACCTCAATATCAAGGATATCCGTTTCGTCCAATTCATCTTCGTCCTTCATTACCTTGGCAACGGCCGCAATGGAATCGTTATCTTTAAGATTAATAAGTTTAACACCCTGCGTGGCCCTTCCCATTACTCTTAAATCCTCTACACCCATCCTGATGGCGATACCCGATTTATTGATAATCATCAGATCATCAGAATCCGACACATTTTTTATAGCAACCAGGCCTCCTGTCTTTTCGGTAATGGAGATGGTCTTTACTCCTTTTCCTCCCCTATTGGTAATCCGATAGTCATCGATACTAGACCTTTTTCCATAACCGTTTTCAGAGACCACCAAAATATCCTCATCAAAATTATGAACCGACACCATACCGATTACCTCATCGGTTTCATCCGCCAAAGTAATACCCCTTACCCCGGAGGCATTTCTACCCATAGGCCTAGTCTTGCTTTCCTCAAACCGTATGGCCTTACCGGATTTTAAGCCCAATAGAATCTGACTGGTCCCCGTGGTAAGCTTGGCTTCCAAAAGCTCATCTCCTTCTCGGATACCAATTGCGTTGATACCATTTTGTCTAGGTCGGGAATATTGTTCCAAGGAGGTTTTCTTTACGGTTCCTTTTTTGGTGGCCATTATCACATAGTGGCTATTAACATAGTCCTCATCCTTAAGGTCTCTGGTACAAATGAATGCCTTTACATTATCGTCCTGTTCAATATTTATAAGATTTTGTATGGCCCTTCCCTTGGAAGTTCTACTTCCCTCCGGTATTTCATAGACCCGCATCCAAAAACATTTTCCTTTCTGGGTAAAGAACAACATATATTGATGGTTGGTCCCAACAAAAAGATATTCTAAAAAGTCCTCGTTTCTTGTGGAGGATGCTTTTTGGCCAACGCCACCTCTATTTTGGGTTTTGTACTCCGTAAGCGGAGTTCTCTTGATGTAACCGGCATGTGAAATGGTAATGACCACCTGTTCATCCGGAATCATATCCTCTATGCTAAGGTCCCCTCCCGCAAAATTGATTTCAGACCTTCTTTCATCTCCATACTTTTCCTTTACCTCTAAAAGCTCGTCCTTTATGATCTGCATCCTTCTTTCCTTTTTGTCCAGGATGTCCTTAAGATCTGCAATGGTCTTAATTATCTCATCGTATTCGGAACGTAGTTTATCTTGCTCCAGGCCGGTCAGTTGTCGCAAGCGCATTTCTACAATGGCCTTGGATTGGATTTCGGTCAACTTAAACCGTTCCATCAAATTCTCCCGGGCCTCATCGGCATTTGAAGATGCACGTATAATAGCGATAACTTCGTCTATATTGTCAGAGGCTATAATTAGACCCTCTAAGATATGGGCCCTGTCCTCTGCTTTTTTAAGCTCAAACTTTGTGCGCCTCACTACAACATCATGCCTGTGTTCCACAAAATAATGGATCATTTCCTTGATGTTGAGCAATTGTGGCCGTCCGTTTACAAGGGCTATATTGTTTACGCTAAAGGAAGACTGTAATGCAGTGTATTTGTAAAGGGTATTCAATACAATATTGGGAATGGCATCACGCTTTAAAATATATACGATACGCATGCCTTTTCTGTCAGATTCATCACGTATACTGGAAATACCATCTATTTTCTTATCATTGATCAAATCGGCGGTCTTCTTGATCATATCCGCCTTGTTGACCTGAAATGGAATTTCGGTGACCACGATACATTCCCTGCCTTGGACCTCCTCTATATTAGCCTTTGCCCGCATCTTTACCCTTCCCCGACCTGTGTGAAAGGCTTCCTTTACACCATCATAACCATAAATGATTCCCCCAGTCGGGAAATCGGGTGCTTTGATATGGGTTATGAGCTCATCAATCTCTATTTCCGGATTGTCTATAAAGGCGACTGTCCCATCTACTACTTCGGAAAGGTTATGGGGAGGCATATTGGTAGCCATTCCTACAGCAATACCCGATGCGCCGTTCACCAATAAATTGGGTACGCGTGTCGGCAGTACCGTAGGTTCTTCCAGGGAGTCGTCAAAATTGAGTTGATGATCCACGGTATCCTTATCGATATCCGCTAACATCTCATCGGCAATTTTGCGCATACGTGCTTCCGTATAACGCATTGCGGCCGGACTGTCTCCATCTATAGAGCCAAAGTTTCCTTGGCCGTCCACCAACATATAGCGAAGACTCCACTCCTGTGCCATCCGGACCATAGTGTCATAAACCGAGGTGTCCCCATGTGGATGGTATTTACCTAGAACCTCTCCGACAATACGAGCGGATTTTTTATGGGAACTATTTGACCTGACCCCTAATTCGTGCATGCCGTATAACACCCTTCTGTGTACCGGTTTTAAACCGTCCCTGACATCGGGTAAGGCACGTGACACAATGACCGACATTGAGTAATCAATGTAGGCAGATTTCATTTCGTCCTCAATGTTGATAGGAATCAATTTTTCTCCTTCCGCCATTATTAAAATCTTGTTGTTTTAGTTCATCAAAAAAGCATGCCAATATACGGAAAATAGAGGCTTTTAAAGCATATTGAAAAGACTTTATTCAATTATTTATCAACACTTTCACCCCCTCTTTTCGTTGATAATTACCCTGTTAATTATTTTGTAAATCAATGCTTTTTTCGTCATTTAGGACTAGTTTATCGAATATAGGTACGGTATTTGTCCGAGATAAGGCTAGATTTACTAATTTTATAGATGAAAGAAAATTTCTATGGATGATAATTTTTCACCTCGGGTAAAGGATGTCATTGCTTACAGCAAGGAGGAAGCATTAAGACTCGGGCATGATTTTATAGGTACCGAACATTTAATGTTGGGACTTTTACGAGATGGTAACGGAAAAGCCATCAGTATATTGGACGCCTTGGACGTAGACCTGGACCATCTACGACGAAAAGTCGAGATTCTAAGCCCTTCCAACCCAAATCCCAGCGGCATACAAAAAGACAAGAAAAATCTGCATTTGACCAGACAGGCGGAGCGGGCCCTTAAAACAACGTTCCTTGAGGCCAAACTTTTTCAAAGTTCTTCCATAAACACGGCACATTTGTTATTGTGCATTTTGCGCAATGAAAACGACCCCACCACCAAACTTTTGCATAAGTTAAAAGTTGACTATGATGGGGTAAAGGAGCAATTCAAATTCATGATCACCAGTGATGATGACATTGTGGATGCGCCTACTTCCGAATCATTTCCAAGCGATTCGGATGATGCTGCCGAAGGAAAGGAGAGTACCTTTGGAACTTCTTCAGGACAAAAAGGGAACAAAAAATCCAAAACTCCGGTTTTGGATAATTTTGGGAGGGACCTTACCCGATTGGCGGAGGAAAACCGGCTTGATCCCGTGGTAGGCCGGGAAAAGGAAATAGAACGGGTATCCCAGATTTTAAGTAGACGCAAGAAGAACAACCCCCTTCTGATAGGAGAACCTGGAGTAGGAAAAAGTGCTATTGCGGAAGGCTTGGCGCTTCGTATCATAAACAAGAAAGTATCCCGAATTTTATATAACAAACGTGTTGTGACATTGGATTTGGCATCCCTGGTAGCCGGCACCAAATACAGAGGCCAGTTTGAGGAACGGATGAAGGCGGTAATGAACGAGCTTGAAAAGAACGACGACGTTATACTTTTCATAGACGAGATTCATACTATAGTTGGTGCTGGAGGAGCAACTGGAAGTTTAGATGCTTCCAATATGTTCAAGCCCGCACTTGCCCGAGGAGAAATTCAATGTATAGGAGCCACCACCTTGGACGAGTACAGACAATACATTGAAAAGGACGGTGCACTCGAAAGGCGTTTCCAAAAGGTGATTGTTGAGCCCACTTCTGTAGAGGAGACCATTGAGATTCTTCAGAATATCAAAGAAAAGTATGAAGATCACCATAATGTAGAATACACGAACGAGGCTATTGTTGCCTGTGTGAAACTGACCAATCGCTATATGACAGATCGGTTCCTTCCGGACAAGGCCATCGACGCCATGGATGAAGCAGGATCGCGTGTGCATATTGTAAATATGGATGTTCCTAAACAGATATTGGAACTGGAAAAACAATTGGAGGACGTCCGCGAGCTCAAAAATAGTGTAGTCAAAAAACAAAAATATGAGGAGGCCGCCAAATTAAGGGATGATGAAAAGCGATTGGAAAAGGATTTGGCCACTGCTCAGGAAAAGTGGGAGGAAGATAGCAAGCAACACAAAGAAACAGTAAGCGAAGACAATGTGGCAGATGTTGTTTCCATGATGAGCGGCATCCCTGTAAATCGTATAGCCCAAACGGAAAGTAATAAGTTGGCCGAATTGCCCGAATTGATAAAAGCCAACGTGATTGGCCAGGATGAAGCGGTAGCTAAAGTGGCCAAGGCCATCCAACGAAATAGAGCCGGACTTAAGGATCCCAATAAACCAATTGGCTCCTTTATCTTCTTAGGGCAGACCGGAGTGGGCAAAACACAATTGGCCAAGGTATTGGCCAAGGAATTGTTTGATTCCGAAGACGCGCTTATTCGAATAGATATGAGCGAATACATGGAAAAATTCGCCATATCACGATTGGTAGGAGCACCACCAGGGTACGTGGGTTATGAAGAAGGTGGGCAGCTTACGGAAAAGGTTAGAAGAAAACCATATTCTGTGATTCTACTTGATGAAGTGGAAAAAGCACACCCGGACGTTTTCAATATGCTATTGCAAGTATTGGATGATGGTTACTTAACGGATAGTCTTGGAAGAAAAATTGATTTTAGGAATACTATTATCATTATGACTTCTAACATCGGTGCCAGACAGTTAAAGGATTTTGGACAAGGTGTAGGTTTTGGAACCGCGGCTAAAAAAGCCCAGGAGGACAGTCACCACAAAAGTGTAATAGAGAGTGCCCTTAAAAAGGCCTTTGCTCCCGAGTTTCTGAATCGTATTGACGATGTTATCGTGTTTAATCCGTTAGAGCGAGAGCATATTCACAAAATCATCGATATTGAATTGGACAAGCTTTTTGCAAGAATAAAGGATATAGGCTACAACCTTAAACTCACGGTAAAGGCCAAGGATTATATCGCTGAAAAAGGATTTGACAAACAATATGGAGCCAGACCTTTGAAAAGAGCCATTCAAAAGTATATAGAAGATGCACTGGCCGAGGAAATTGTCAACTCCAAATTGGAAGAGGGCGATAGTATCCAAATGGATTTGGACAAAAAGAACGATGAACTTACCATAACGATTAAAAAGGCAGAAAAATCTTCAAAAACCTAAAGAATAGATAGTAAATATTGGATAAGGGAGTCATACAAAATGACTCCTTTTTTTATGACTCCTATTTAAGGGGTTTAAGAATAAAAAAACCTAAAACACCTGTGAAAAGCAATATAAACGATATTTAAGCCTTTAATCTAATTTTTTGTAGAAAATCTAGGCTTACATCTACTTTCGTTCCAGACACTATTAAACATACGTAATGAAAGTGGGACAGCCAAAGAAGACAGTTATTGTCAGAGAGTATCAATTGGAGATTGGAAAAGTGCAGGTGTACGATAATTATATGGTATCCATTTTTGACGAGGGGGCTACATTGACATTGGAGCGAGCCTATCAAATTATTGGAATATCGGAAATTCATTTTAGGGGTAAAAACTTTGGCTTTATCAGTCTACGGAAGCATTCCTATGCCATAGACCCTACTATTTACAATTACTTGAGGGAGTTGGAAAATCTAAAGGCCTTTGCCATCGTCTCGGTAAAGGAAGTGGATATGCACAATTTTAAAATAGAAAAACTTTTCTACAAAAAACCAATGAAGTTCTTTATAGAGTTTGATAATGCCCTGGCCTGGGTTAGGCAAAGGGTAAAAGCAAAATAGAAACTTTCCTTGCGGTTACCTTTGTTTATTCTTCTTTTTCTTGAGGAGCATGTTCCGACCTGTTTTCAGGTGTGGTGAACAAATCCAAATAAGCTTCACCCATATGTGTTATGATATCTGAAGCGGTAAGGGCTTGATACCCCGTTTTTTCGACAGCAATATCCCCCGCCCTGCCATGTAGGTAAACACCGAATATTGCAGCGGATAATGGTTCATATCCCTGGGCGATCAAGGCTGTTATGATTCCTGCAAGTACATCACCGCTCCCAGCCGTGGCCATTCCAGGATTCCCCGTAGTGTTTACATATCCTTTATCTTTATAAATCGTAATGGTATGGGCCCCTTTTATGACCAGGACGCAATCATACTTCTTTGAGAAGGCCTTCGCCTTTACAAGTTTATCAAAATCGTCCTTCCAAGTGCCTATTAACCTTTCCAGTTCCTTGGGATGAGGCGTAAGGACAGTTTGAGCCGGTATTTTTCCGATCAATCCCAAATGCTTGGAAAGAATGTTCAATCCATCCGCATCAATAACCAAGGGCTTTTTATTCTTAGACAAAAAATCTGAAAACGCTTTTACCGTTTTATCCGAGATGCCCAAACCGATGCCTATCCCTATTACGCTCGGTTCAATTTCAAAATCTATATGTTCAATGCATTTCTCTCCTTCATCGGTTGCGACCATGGCTTCAGAAAGAAAAGTCTGTAGAGGAATATATCCACATTGCGGTACGTAAGCTGTAACCAGGCCACTTCCTGCCTTAAGACAGGCCTTTGCAGCAAGGGTGACCGCTCCGATCTTACCATGGCTTCCGCCGATAATCAAAGAATGGCCGAAGGTCCCTTTATGTGAGAATTTTTCCCGGGGAATATATAAGGGCAGCACCTCACTTTTTCCTATAAGTTCATAATCCGTTTCGGTAGATGCCATAAAACTAGGATCTAACCCAATATCCAATACCTCCCAGTTATTGCTATAGATTCCGGTACCGGGAAGGAAAAAAATCAACTTGGGTGCCTGAAAGCTCAGCACATAATTGGCCTTGACCACTGCTTTACTATCCCCTACTCCCCTATCCAAAAATAATCCGGAAGGAACATCTATCGAAAGAATAAAAGCATCCGAATCATTTAGATGCTGTATTAATCCACCAACCCAATCATCAGGATTTCTATTTAACCCTATTCCAAAAACTGCGTCTATGATAATGTCGTCCCGCCCAATCCCTGGAAATTCGGAACCTTCTTCCAAAAAAACGGGCCATATTTTTCTTTCCTTCAACCGTTCTAAATTGGTAAGAAAGTCCTGAGATCGTTTTTTGCTGTAGTTCACAACATAAACACCAATATTGTAACCGTGATCTTGTAAATGCCTTGCAACGGCAACACCATCGCCACCATTGTTGCCAATACCACAGAATAAATGAATTTTTACCTGGGCACCTTGCATACGCCTGTGTATCCAATCAAAAATTCCCGTCGCCGCCCTTTCCATAAGCTCAGTACTGGAAATTTGCTGGTTCTTAATTGTGGATTTATCCGCCAAATAGATTTGTTCAGCAGTGAAAATCTTCATTCAATAAAGGTTTTTGTTTAAAATTGTCAATTCCATAAAAATTCATCCGAACATTTGATTGGGTTGCTAAAAGTACTACATTTGAACCTATCTAAGAAGTGTGCTTTTTAACACGTAGGACAAACAAATGCTAGTTTCTTCATTCAATACATATTGTGTTTTTACCTTTGGTATCACCACCCCTTTGGGGTAAGCAATTCTATATTTGTCCGTTTTCGCATTTTCTATACCTTAACACAATAGCAAACTTCAAGCAGTTTATCAGATGAAAGTTTTAAAATTTGGTGGCACATCCGTAGCCAGCGCAAAAAATATAGCCCTTGTAAAGGATATCGTCTCCCAAAGTGATAGCCTTAAAAACATAGTAGTTGTCTCCGCATTTGGAGGAATAACGGACTTACTTTTGCAGGCTGCCCATTTGGCTTCCGAACAGGATGAGAAGTATAAATCTGTTCTCAAGGACATAGAGGAGCGGCACTTAAATACTATCAAGCAACTAATTCCTGTTCACGGCCAAAGTAGAATTCTCAGCAAGGTAAAAAGTGACCTCAACATATTGGAAACTCTTTTGGAAGGTTCCTTTTTGATAGGGGAAATAACTACCAAATTATCCGATAAAATCGTTAGTTATGGCGAATTGCTCTCATCTTACATCATATTCGAATTCTTCAAGCAGGAACAAATAGACGTTGCGTACAAGGATAGCAGGGAACTGATCAAAACCAATGACCTGAATGAAAAGGCCGTTGTGAATTTTGAGGTTACCGATACGCTTTGTAAAACTTTCTTTGAAAGTGTACAAAAAAGCGTTGTGGTAGCCCCTGGGTTCATTTCATCCTCGGAAAAGGGAAATTCCACTACCCTGGGAAGGGGAGGTTCAGATTACACTGCGGCCATTTTCGCAGCGGCCATGGATGCGGATATTTTGGAAATCTGGACAGATGTAAGTGGTATGTATACCGCGAACCCCAAACTTGTAAAGCAAGCTAAGGCATTACCCCATATTTCTTATGAAGAAGCTATGGAACTATCCCATTTTGGTGCCAAAGTACTATACCCGCCAACAATTCAGCCCGTGCTTTCCAAGGGGATTTCTATATTGATCAAGAATACCTTTGAACCCAACGATAGGGGCACGCTTATTACCCAAAATAAGAATGGCAAGGGCAAGACCGTCCGGGGTATCAGTCATGTGGAGAACATTGCCCTACTTTCTTTAGAAGGTCCCGGCATGGTGGGTATTCCAGGTATTTCAAAACGTTTTTTTGAAGTGCTTTCCCAGGCAGGTATCAGCGTTGTATTGATTACCCAAGCCTCGTCCGAGCACTCGATTTGTGTGGGTATTTCGGTGGAGGATACCGATGAGGCCGTGAATACCGTAAATACCGCTTTTGAACACGAAATTGATAGAAATAGAATTAAACCGGTAATCACTGAAGGGAACTTGGCCATTATTGCCTTGGTAGGTGATAATATGAAAAGTCATCAAGGGTTAAGTGGTAAAATGTTCAGTACTCTAGGGAGAAACAATGTGAATATTCGGGCTATAGCCCAAGGAGCCTCGGAACGTAATGTTTCTGCCGTAATCAAAAAAAACGATGTAAAAAAAGCGTTGAACGCCCTCCACGAAGAATTCTTTGAAGAGAACATCAAACAATTGAATCTCTTTGTCATGGGGGTTGGCAATGTTGGTTCCAAGTTTTTGAAACAAGTACAACAGCAGAAAAAGTACTTGAAAGAAAATTTGAAGCTGAACATCCGGATTATTGGAATATCAAATTCGCGGACCATGGTATTTGATGAGGATGGTATTGCCCTTAAGAACTGGGAAGGACTATTGGAGAAAGGCAAAAAGGCAGACAAAAATAGTTTTTTTGATACGGTCCAAGAATTAAACTATCGGAACAGTATTTTTGTGGACAATACGGCCAGTGATGAAGTGGCATCTACTTATAATTCTTACTTGGGCAATAGCATTTCCGTGGTTACCTGTAACAAAATTGCATGTTCTTCGGATTACGAAAACTACAAAAGCCTTAAAAACCTGGCCCGGGAATACAACGCGCCTTTTTTATTTGAAACCAACGTTGGTGCCGGTCTACCCATAATCGACACTTTAAAGCACCTAATAGCATCCGGGGATAAGGTCCTAAAAATTCAGGCCGTCCTGTCGGGAAGTCTTAATTTTGTATTTAACAATTTCAATGATAAGACTACGTTCCATGATGTTGTTAAACAAGCTCAAGAGGAAGGTTATACCGAGCCAGATCCAAAAATTGACCTTAGTGGAATAGATGTGATGCGAAAAATCCTGATCTTGGCCAGGGAAAGTGGAAACCGATTGGAAATTGACGATATCGAAAATAAATCCTTTCTCCCCAAAGAGAGTCTCGAGACAAAAAGCAATGAAGATTTCTTTGCTTCCTTGAAAAAGTATGAAAACGACTTTCAAGATTTGTATACACAAGCCAATGACGCGGATTGCAAATTAAAATATGTAGCCCAATACGAAAATGGAAAAGCCAACGTGGGGTTGCAGCAAATTCCAAAAAATCATGACTTTTATAATCTACAAGGAAGTGATAACATTGTTCTGTTCTACACGGAACGGTACCCGGACCAGCCTATGATTATAAAGGGCGCGGGCGCAGGTGCTGAAGTAACCGCCTCTGGAATTTTTGCGGATATTATTCGGGTAGGGAATTTTTAAACCTCCTTAGGGTCAATAAAAAGAAATTGCACATCAAATAGGAACATATGGATACCAACGAAATTAAAATATTCTGTCCGGCTACCATCGCCAATATTTCCTGTGGATTTGATGTACTCGGTGTTGCGTTGGACGCCGTTGGGGACGAAATGGTAATTCGGAAAACAAAGGAAAAAGGTATAAAAATCACCAAACTGGAAGGACAGGACTTGCCATTGGAAACCCATTTGAATGTTGCAGGGGTAGCAGGTATGGCATTATTGGAACATGTTGATTATGAGGACGGCTTTGAAATAGAGATTTATAAGAAAATCAAGGCCGGAAGCGGGATAGGCAGTAGTGCGGCCAGTTCTGCAGGAGCCGTTTGGGGCATGAACCAGTTATTGGGCAGACCATTTGCCAGTGTGGACCTGGTGAAGTTCGCCATGGAAGGGGAACGATTGGCCAGTGGTGTGGCCCATGCGGATAATGTTGCCCCAGCCCTTTTAGGTGGATTTACCTTGGTACGTAGCTATGATCCCTTGGATGTTATTTCCATACCCAGCCCTTCTGAATTGTATGCTACGGTAATCCATCCACAGATAGAAGTGAAGACCTCTGATTCTCGAAAGATATTGAAGACCAACATTACCTTGGCGGACGGTATCAAACAATGGGGCAATGTAGGTGGATTGATCGCAGGGCTTTTCCAAGAAGATTATGAATTGATCGGACGATCATTGGTAGACCATATTGTGGAACCCATTCGTTCCATTCTAATTCCGGGATATGACACCATTAAATCCGAATCATTGGAAGCAGGGGCACTGGGTTGTGGAATTTCGGGTTCCGGTCCTTCCATTTTTGCGTTTAGCAAAGGTGAGACCCTTGCGAAAAGCGTAGCCAACACAATGAAAGAAGTATACCTAAAAATCGGGGTCGATTATGATGTACATGTTTCAAGAATAAATACATTGGGTATTAAGCCATTAGATCAATGAATTTTTACAGTTTAAACGAGAAAGCTCCTAAAGTGTCCTTTAAGGATGCAGTTGTCAAAGGCATAGCCCCAGATCGTGGATTATATTTTCCGGGAAAAATCACTTCTTTGCCCATTGGATTTTTTGAAGGCATTGAAAGTTTGTCAAATCATGAAATCGCCTTTAAGGCCATCCATCAATTTGTTCGTGAGGACATTTCCGAAAACGTTCTAAATATTATACTAAATGATGTTCTAGACTTTGACTTTCCCGTAAATGAACTGGAGGATAACATAGCTGTATTGGAGCTTTTCCATGGTCCTACTATGGCATTTAAAGATGTCGGTGCTCGGTTTATGGCGAGATGCCTTGGCCATTTTTCAAAAGAAAAGGCCAATGAAGTTACTGTTCTAGTAGCTACTTCAGGAGATACAGGAGGTGCTGTTGCGAACGGATTTTTAGGGGTAGAAGGTGTAAATGTGGTTATCTTGTATCCCAGTGGCAAGGTAAGCGATATTCAAGAGCGACAACTAACCACATTGGGCCAAAACATAGTAGCTTTGGAGGTTGACGGCACCTTTGATGATTGCCAAAAAATGGTGAAGACTGCTTTTTTGGACACAGAGCTCCTCAAAAATATGCAGTTAACATCGGCCAATTCCATTAATGTGGCCCGATGGTTGCCCCAAATGTTCTATTTTTTATTCGCTTACAAACAATTGAAATCCAAAAACAAGGAAATAGTATTCTCTGTACCCAGTGGTAACTTTGGAAATATTTGTGCGGGAATGGTAGCCCAAAAACTGGGAATGCCGGTAAACCATTTTGTAGCATCCACCAATGTAAACGATACCGTACCCCAATTTATGGAATCACGAAAATACGAGCCTAAACCTTCCACAGCCACCATATCCAACGCCATGGACGTAGGAGATCCCAGTAATTTTATCCGTATTCGACATTTGTATAAGGACAATTTTGACATGTTGAAACAAAACCTCTCCTCTTACTCCTTTACGGATGCAGAAACTAAAGAGGCCATGCTTAAAATTTATATGGAAAATAGGTATGTAACGGATCCGCATGGTGCGGTAGGCTACTTAGGTCTGAAAAGATTTAGGGAAAACCATCCAAACACATATGGAATCTTCCTGGAGACCGCGCACCCGGTAAAATTTTTGGATGTGGTGGAGGAAACTTTGGGAAAATCTTTGGAGATACCATCACAAATCCAAAAAGTAATGGATAAGAAGAAAAAGTCCATCAAAATTTCTACGTATCAAGAAGTAAAAGACTACTTATTGGACCGGCGATGATTCAATCATCATTCGTGCCAACACTTTATAAAAAACATAGCATAAACAAGCTTTCCTATCGCTAAATTATTCTATAGCTTTGCGCTTCAAAATTGAAGCGAGATGAAAGATACCGCACTTACCGAAACGCATAAGGCACTTGGTGCCAAAATAGTGCCTTTTGCAGGCTATAGCATGCCTGTTTCCTATGATGGGGTGAATTTAGAGCATGAGACCGTAAGAAAAGGTGTGGGCGTTTTTGACGTGTCCCATATGGGCGAATTTTTAATTGAGGGTCCAAAAGCACTGGAACTCATCCAAAAAGTGAGTTCCAACGATGCATCAAAATTGGCTATTGGGAAGGCACAATACAGTTGCTTGCCCAATGAAACGGGTGGAATCGTGGATGATCTTATCATCTATCGAATTAAGGAAGAAACCTATCTTTTGGTGGTGAATGCATCCAATATAGAAAAGGACTGGGCGCATATCTCAAAATATAACGAAACGTTGGGTGCCGACCTTAGAAATATCTCTGATGACTATTCCCTTTTGGCCATTCAAGGTCCAAAGGCTGTAGCTGCAATGCAAAGCTTAACATCGGTGGATTTATCGCAAATCAAGTTCTACAATTTTGTCGTCGCCGATTTTGCCGGTATCGATTACGTCATCATCTCGGCAACAGGATATACAGGCTCCGGGGGATTTGAAGTTTACTGCAAGAATAATGAAGTCCAACAGATTTGGGACAAAGTGCTAGAAGCTGGAGAGGGCTTTGGAATTAAACCCATTGGGTTAGCTGCCCGTGATACACTTCGCCTAGAAATGGGTTACTGCCTATATGGTAACGATATAGATGAATCCACTTCACCCATAGAGGCAGGTTTGGGATGGATTACGAAATTCACCAAGGACTTTGTCAATGCAGAAAACTTGGCCAAAGAAAAAAAACAGGGCCCAGAGCGTAGGCTTGTCGGTTTTGAACTGGACGACCGGGGAATTCCACGCCAAGGTTACGATATTGTTGATGGGCAAGGGAAAAAAATCGGTTCCGTAACCTCGGGCACTATGTCGCCTTCCTTAGGTAAAGGTATTGGACTAGGATATGTACCTACCATTTTTTCGGAAACTGGTAGTAAGATACATATTCAGATCAGAAAGAACAGGGTATCCGCTACTGTAGTAAAGTTACCATTCTATAAAGGGTAAACAACCTCTATGGGTAAAAGAAGGGGAAAGTTGGAGGAAGGAGGAAAAAAGGTACTCATTTTAGGAGCCAGCGGTTTTTTGGGCAATGCCATTTACAAAGAACTTTGTAACTATTTTGATACCTATGGCACCTATTTCTCGGCCAGAAGGGCCTTCGAGGATAATCATCAATTCTTTAAGTACGACATGCAGGAGGATGATATTTTCCACCTTTTGGAAAAAGTACGCCCCCAATATATTATTTCTGCGGTGCGCGGTAACTTCGCCGCCCAGATACAAATGCATCAACACATTACCGAATACATTTTGCAAAATAAGTGTACCCTCTACTTCCTTTCTTCTGCAAATGTTTTTGATGCTTACAGCAAATATCCATCCTACGAGTACGATAAGACTTTGTCCGAAAGTATTTATGGGAGATTGAAAATAAAGATCGAGAACATGTTCCTTAGGCTTCCCAAAAAGAAGATGGCCATCTTAAGGATACCCATGGTTTTCGGAAATTCTTCTCCTCGGATAAAGGAAATTAAAAAGGCAATATGGAAGAACACCCCTATCGAGGTTTTTCCAAACTTGGTAATGAACGTTACCAACGACGACAAGCTAACCCAACAGATACACTACTTGATCAACCAAAACAAAACGGGTATTTATCATATGGGGAGTATGGATTTAATACACCATGATGAATTCATAAAGGAAATTGTAAATCGTATCGGTAATTTTAATCCTATCTACAAGCGTGTATATACCACAAATGAAGAACGTTATTTAGCCGTACTTCCTAAAGACAATACCCTGCCGAAAAATCTAAGATTCGGTTATCAGGAAATTATTGATCATCACATTCTCAAATAAACTTCTTTCTGGCGTTAATTTTTGTTTAAATCTTGTACCATCGAATGGAACGTTCATTCAATTCTTTACTTTTAGAGGGATACTAAAAATAACACTATGAAAAAATTATCAGAACGGACTATAGCGGAGCGTTTGGAAAAATTTGAAAGATGGCAATACAAGGATGGAGCCATAGAGGCCAATTTCACTTTTAAGGATTTTAGGGAAGCCTTTTCCGTAATGACCCATGTCGCTTTTGAGTGTGAGGCACATAACCACCATCCGGATTGGACCAATGTATACAACTCCTTAAAAATACGGTTGAACACCCATGATGCCGGAGGTGTGACAGAGAAAGATTTTCAACTTGCCCATAGTATACAGAATATAATTCTGTAAAAGGACTATGCTCAATTGTTCTTGCAGCAGGTATTAATTTTGCTAAATTTGCCTATTACATTTTACAAAATATAGGCAATGGGAAGAGCTTTTGAGTTTAGAAAAGCACGCAAAATGAAGCGGTGGGCCGCGATGTCCAAGGCATTTACCCGTATTGGGAAAGATATCGTAATAGCCGTTAAGGAAGGTGGGCCAGATCCCGATTCAAATGCCCGGTTACGGGCGGTAATCCAAAATGCCAAGTCCGTGAATATGCCCAAGGACAATATTGAGCGGGCCATTAAACGGGCATCGGACAAAAGCCAAGGAGATTATAAAGAAGTCCTTTTTGAGGGCTATGCCCCACATGGAATCGCTATCCTTATTGAAACCGCTACCGATAACAACACACGTACCGTGGCCAACATAAGGAGTTATTTTAACAAATGCGATGGCAGTTTGGGAACTTCTGGTTCTGTAGAGTTTATGTTTGATCATACCTGTAATTTCCGAATCAATGGAGATGATATAGATCCTGAGGAATTGGAATTGGATATGATCGATTTTGGTGCGGAAGAGGTTTTTGTGGACGATGATGGAATTTTAATTTACGCTCCATTTGAAAGTTTTGGATCTATCCAAAAGGAATTGGAGAATAGGAACATTGAGATTCTTTCTTCCGGATTCGAACGTATTCCCCAGGTAACGAAGGAGCTTACCGAAGAACAGGCCCAAGATGTGGAAAAACTCTTGGAAAAAATTGAAGAGGATGATGATGTTCAGAACGTATACCACACGATGAAGGAATAGCCCTCCAACAATTTGATTTATTTTTTACCGTTTTGTAAATAAGCTTCCAGGGCAACGACTTACTTATAAAACGTGTTATGCGCAATCTTTTCCTCCTTGGCCTTTTATTTTTTATGTTCAACATCGCTGCAAGCAGAGCCCAGGAAATGAATCCTACAAAGTTGGGGGAACTTATTGAATCGGTCACAGACACCTTTGAAATCAATGGCAATTCCTTTAGGTTCGTTTATAAGGATGTTTTTCTTTTTATGATTTATGATGAAAATGCCAACCGTATGCGCATTATTTCACCAATTGTTCAACGTGCGGAAATAGAGGAGGAACAGTTATTGAATGCCTTAGTGGCCAATTTTCATTCTGCCTTGGACGTGAAATATGCGCTAAGTGATGAAATCATTTGGTCCGTTTTTACACATCCCCTCAGGGAGCTTTACTCTCACCAAGTATTGGACGCCATTGACCAGGTTTATTTAGCTAATGTGACCTTCGGCACTACCTACTCCAGTACTAATCTAGTATTCCCGGGCAATGCGAATAAAAAAGATGAGCCCAGACCAAAAAAACTGATCAAAAGGGATTAGAAACTATATTCCCGTACCTTACCCTGTACCCCGTTAAAAAACCTTTGATAAATTTCAAAATCCGTTTCTTTACTCTCGGATGGATATTGGGCCTCTGAAATTTTCACTTGCTTGCGACCATAGTCAAAAGCTACCATAACAATAGGCACCTGGGCACCTTTGGCGATATAGTAAAAACCGGTCTTCCATTGTGTAACCTTCTTTCGGGTACCTTCCGGAGAAAGAGCCAATCTAAACTTTTTGCGTTCCCTAAAAATCTTGGAAACAGCGTTTACCGTATCGCTACTTTGGTTACGATCAATGGGCGCACCACCCATCAACCTCAAATACCAACCCAAAAGAGGCGTAAATAAACTTTTCTTGGCGATAAAATTAATTTCCTCATCCAATACCCTACGAACCAAAAGTCCGAGAAAAAAATCGACCCAACTGGTATGGGGCACCACAATGACGATACATTTGTCCACTTTGGGAAATGAACCTATCAATTTCCATCCCAAGATCTTGAAGTAAATGAATTTTGCTAGCGTATGCATGTGTTAACTTGCTGTTGCATAAGTACGGCCATTTAATAAATGAAAGTGTAGAAGTGATTCGAGTTGAAAATCTAGTCAGGAAATGAACAAAGGATTGTTAGCCCTAATGCCAACTATTATCACCAAAATTATATCCTACTATAAATAGATTTCAATTTTTTCCGGGTGGCAATATCGCGCCAGCCCTTGCCAAGGGCATTCTCCCATAAAGGTTCCATGCTAAGGGAAACGCTTATCATGGTTTCGTAGTCGCTATCGGTAAGGTCAGAACAGATACCCGTTGGCAGTTGTACTTTTTGTTTTTGCACCATCTGATCAAAAAGTGCCACTCCTTTCGGGTAAAACTCTTCCAAATGCTGAAATACCATACAATTCCCTATGCCGTGTTTTACGCCAAGCAAATAGGACAGTCCATAGCTCATGGCGTGTGCCACCCCTACTTGCGAGTACGCTATGCTCATGCCTCCGTGCCAAGAGGCCATCATTAGTTTATCCCTGGAATCTGCGGGTGATAACTCACCAAGATACACTTCCTTACAAAGTTCCAAAGCCTTTTCACCGTAACTTTGGCTGAAAGCGTTTAAATAGGTACCATTGAGCGATTCTATACAATGGATAAAACAGTCCATTCCTGTATAAAACCACTGTTCTTTTGAAACACCATTGGTTAAATCAGGATCCAGGACCACTTGATCAAATGTGGTGTGGTCCGAATTTATTCCCAGCTTTTTTTCCGGCCCCAAAAGAACGGTTGTCCTGGAAACCTCTGCTCCAGTACCACTTATTGTGGGAATACCAACATGGTAAACCGATGGTTTTCCTACCAAATCCCATCCCTGGTAATTACATGAACTTCCCTTATTGGTCAAACAAATTGATACGGCCTTGGCCAAATCCAAGAGAGTACCGCCCCCAATCCCAACAATTCCGGACGGGAGTTCGTTAAACTCCGTTTTTATTCTCCCTACCAGGGCATCAACTTGAACCGTTTTCGGCTCCTCCTCGGCAGAAACAAAAATTACCTGGTCATTAAAAATTAAAGGGATACGACTAGCAAACGATGTACCTTCAAAAACGTCGTCGACCAAAAATATAAATGGAGCTTCGGAATGCCTACGCTTGGGCATAAGTATTTCGCCCAATTGATCAAAACTTCCTCGCCCAAATATTACCCTGGGCACCATGGGAAAGTTTCTATACCGACTTACTTTAGAAGTGATAGAATCCCTTACGCCAACCTCTTTTCTAATCTCCATAACGATTTACAAATACTTCAAAATATCCGTCAATTGATTAATTTTCAGATATGTATACTTTCCTTCTTCTACTGATACTTCCTCATGCTGCCATGTAGTGTGAAAAGGAACATGTACGGCCTGAGCGCCTATATTGAGAATCGGTAAAACATCGGATTTTAGGGAATTCCCAATCATCAAGAATTCATTAACCCCTATTTTCAAATGATCCAACAAATTTAGATAGTTTTCTTCTTTTTTATCACTCAAAACCTCAACGTGGTGAAAATAATTCGACAAGCTTGAGCGTTCCAATTTGCGTTCTTGGTCCAAAAGATCGCCTTTGGTCAAAACTATAAGTCTATACTTTCCATTCAATTGTCTCAATACTTCCTTTACTCCGCCCAATAGTTCAACAGGATGTGCAATCATCCTTTTACCAAGATTCAATATTTCCGATATCGTTGCTTGGGAAACTTGATTATTTGATAATTCCATGGCAGATTCTATCATGGAAAGCATAAATCCTTTAATCCCATATCCATACAGCTCAAGGTTTTTCATTTCCATTTTGAAAAGCTCTTGGTCTATTTTGTTCTTGGTCTCATAGCCCTCCAATAAATCTGCAAATTTTTCCTCGGTCTCCCTAAAATAGGTTTCATTTACCCAAAGTGTGTCATCCGCATCAAAGCCTATAACCTTGATGCTGCTGTAATCTATTTCCATTCCTCTTGTGCCCGTTTTAAGTCCTCAGGGGTATCAATTTCTATTCCACTAATGGTCGTTTCTACCATTTTTATTTTTTTCCCATATTCCAAATAGCGAATAGCCTCAATTTTTTCCGATGCCTCCAATGGAAGCATAGGCAATTTTTGAAAATCCATCAGGGCCCTTTTTCTAAAAGCATAAATTCCTTTATGTTTAAAGTAAGGAGGGTCAACTTCCTCCGCCCTATGATACGGAATAGGGGATCGTGAAAAATATAGGGCGAAATTATAATGGTCAACAATAACTTTTACGGTATTGGGGTTGTGGATTTCGTCCTTATCCCGAATCCTGACCATTAAGGAAGCTAAATCGATTTCTTTTTTCACATCACCTTGAAATACATTTAGTACCGCTGCTAAACTTTCCCTATCGATAAAAGGTTCATCACCCTGAACATTTACAATAATATCCACATCCATATCCTCAACTGCCTCGGCAATACGGTCACTTCCACAATCGTGTTCCTTAAAACTCATTTTTGCCTTACCTCCGGCATTTGAAATGGTATCAAAAATAAGTGTGCTATCAGTAACTACGTAGACGGCATCGAAGAGCTTTGTTTTCACAGCAGCTTCATAGGTCCTCAAGATTACGGGTTTGCCCATAAGGTCTTGCATCAATTTTGCGGGAAATCTTGATGCCGCATAACGCGCCGGTATCATAGCAATAACTTTCACCTTCTTTTTGTTTTGGTTGGTCTATTTTATGTTTTGGGTCGTGGCCTTAATTTTCTATATATCCTGAATACAATTATCAAGATTACGATGACCAGGACAGCCGCCATTATGGGCGCAAAAATAGAGGCCACGGAGACAACAAGAGCAGTTCCCGTTTCTACCGTAGATACTATAGGGTTTGCCAGACCTCCTGTAGATGCCGTAGAAGCCAGCCGGCTCGTGGCACCGGCACCTTTAATTGCCGTAGCGGTACCTCCGCCTGCTATAATGGCCAATGACCAAGTTATAACAGGATCTAAATCGGCAACGGTAGATACCATAACAGCCGTGCCTGCTATAGCCGCCAAGGGTATGGCCATACTATCCAAAACATTGTCCACCCATGGAATGAAATAGGCAAAAATCTCAACTACGGTAGCCACGCCCAATGTAATCAGGGTAGCAAGACTTCCCACCCATTGCCAATTCTCGTTAAGCTCCCAAATATTAAAGTAGGCAGCCAAACTTAGGGCGAACAAGGGTAAAAAAACCCTAAAGCCAACAGAAGCGGCAAGGCCTATACCCAAAAAAATGCTAACAATGGTATCCGAGGTCATTCTATTTTATGGGAGCTTTGTTTAACCACCCCCTTTAACTGCACGAATTTAACTTATTCATTCCCAACAAAAAAATTGTCCTTAAAGCCAATGAGATACAGTTGTCTTTTGGCACGTGTTATTGCTGTATATAGCCAGCGAAGATAATCCTTATCCACCCCATTGGGTAAATAAGGTTGTTCTACAAAAACGGTATCCCATTGCCCTCCTTGTGACTTATGGCATGTAATGGCATAGGAGAACTTTACCTGCAGCGCGTTAAAATACCTATTGTTCTTAACCCCTAAAAATCTTTTGTACTTGGACTTTTCATGTATATAATCCTTACTCACCTCCTGGTATAATTTGTTGCCATCCTCATAGGACAAAGAAGGTGTAATGGCCTGTATAGTATCTAGGAGGAGCACTGTTTCAAATGGCTTTTGATCGGGATAATCTACCATTCTTACTTTAACCTCGGCAAATTTGAAACCGTAAATCTCCTTTAGGGTAAGAATTTCAAGCACTTCAATGATATCGCCATTTGCTATAAATCCAGCTTCGGAATTAGGCTTTAACCAAAAGTAGTTGTTCTTTACCACCATCATATAATCACCGACGGCCAATTCATTTTCAAGAAATAAAATCCGGCTCCGAATATTTTCATTGTAAAGATTCGCTCTTTTGTTTGAACGAACAATAAAGGCCGTCTCTTCTCTCCCGTTCCTAGAGTAAGATGAATCTATGGCTTCTTGTATTTCATGGCCATCCACCAACCTTTGGATGTCTTTAAAAAGGTTGACATCAAACTGAAACGAATCAAAAAAACCGCCTTGAAGTTGTTCACGCAACAGGGTTGCGTTGACTAAAATACCAGAATTTTCTGCTTGACGAACTACTTCATCCAATTCAACCTTAACTATTTCTTTATTATAATTGAGGGATAACTTGTTCTCATCCAAAGCTGGACTTATATTCAGATGTACCGGGGGCAACTGAGCCGTATCGCCTATTAAGATCAATTTACAGTTATGGCCCGAATAGACGAACATTAATAAATCGTCCAACAAGGAACCGTTTTCAAAAAGTTTGGAATCCGCGGGGGAATCGGGAATCATTGAGGCCTCATCCACAATAAAAACTGTATTTCTATGTTTATTTGGCGCCAACACAAATTGAATTCCACCTCCACTCTGTTTTTTTGGAAAATATATCTTTCTGTGTATCGTAAATGCCTGTGTATTGGAGTAATTGGACATTACTTTTGCCGCCCTTCCCGTCGGGGCCATGAGCACAGACTTCATAGTCGTCTTCCAAAGGCAATTGACCAAAGTACCTATAATTGTAGTTTTTCCCGTACCTGCAAAACCTTTTAATAGGAACACACTATCCTTTCCTTCGGACAAAAGATAATCGGCCATTTTTTGAAGAACGACAGATTGCCCTATGGTAGGTTCGTGGGGGAATTTCTCTTCTAGAATAGCATAAAAAGACGTACTTGAAAGACGTTTCATAGATTTTCAAAGATAGAGAGGATTTCCTTGCAAAACCTCTGTAATATTATAAAAGAAGTCTTATTCCAGGTCAGATGGCCAAGTAACATTCCTTCTCTCTGAGATTTATAGCCTTGCCTTCCAAGCCTATAAAACAAGGAGATTTTCCACCGTTAGACCCATAAAATCCAGTGCAAAATCCGAATGCAAAAAATTAGGCAGTTTGCAAAAAAATTGTAGATTTGTGTTAACCACTAAATTTAATTAACACATACGAAATGAAGACCATAATACAAATTGTACTTTGGATAGCTTGTGTAGGACTTGGATATCTTATTTATAGATCGGTTACCGGTCCCATAGAGTTCAACAAAGTTAAGGTAGAACGCTTTGCCAAAGTAGTTTCCAACCTGAAGGATATTCGAAATTCCCAGGAAGCATACAAAACGGTAAACGGTAAATACGCCAAGGATTTCAATAGCCTTATCACTTTTGTGGACACCGGAAAATATGTGATAACCCAGCAAAGGGATTCCTCGTATATGGAGTTTGACAAGGTATACCAAATTGACCTGTTGAAAGAAGTGAAAATTATCGACACGCTTGGTTTTATTTCGGTAAAGGATTCATTGTTCAAAACAGACGATCGTTTTAAAAGCATGATGAACGTTCCTGGAGCACCAGGTGGTGAAAAGTTTGAAATGAAGGCGGATATCATTGAAAAAAGTGGTTACAAGGCTCCTGTTTTTGAAGCAAAAGTGGAGAAAAACGTAATACTTTATGACCAACCCCAGGACTTATTGGCAAAGGAAAATGCTGAAATAGGAGTGGACGAGGTGAATGGAAATGTTATTAAAGTAGGTTCTTTGGAGGAAGTGAGCACAAGTGGTAATTGGCCTCCTATTTACGATAAAAAAGGTGAACAATAATTCCAAGGGAATTTCTCAAGATTTTTTGAAACTGTCCATTCAAGTTAGTTTGAATGGACTTTCTTTTTGTATTCTGGATACTATTAAAAATACCGTGCTGCTATCGGAAAAGAAAACTTTTGACATAACCCTTACCCCCTATAAACTGTTAAGGGAAGTAAAAGATCTCTTTAAAAAACATTCCATTTCTCAAAAAGAGTTCTCCGAAGTAATTGTCATTCATCAGAACAAATTATTCGGTTTGGTCCCAAAACCACTGTTCAATCCGGAAGAGCTCCCTAATTATATAAAGTTTAATGCTAAAATATTGGCAAGTGATCATATAGATTTCGACGAGATAGCAAGTTACGATATGGTTAATGTTTATGTGCCATTTGTAAATATCAACAACTATATTTATGAGCTTTTTGGTGATTTCATTTTTAAACATATCGGTACCGTTTTGATTGAATCTTTATTAAAAAATCATACCAACGGGAAAAGTCCGGTTTGCTACGTTCATGTGTCCGAAAAAAATATGGACATCGCGGTTATCTCCCAAAAAAGATTGTTATTGTACAATAGTTTTTCATTCGATACGAAAGAGGATTTTCTTTATTATCTCCTTTTTGTACTGGAACAATTGAACTTGGATGCGGAATCTGTCACCTTACGACTCTTTGGCAGTATAGAAGAGGATGATGAAATCTATGTGCTTTGTTATGAATATATTAAACATATCTCCATTTTTATGCCTACGGGTGCGTCGCATCCTTTTATAGATACTGCATCTGAAAATATCGATTTTGCCATATTAAATTCCCTATAATGCGCATTATCTCCGGGGAACACAAGGGGAAACGGATCTTGGCCCCTAAAAAATTACCTGTTAGGCCTACGACCGATATGGCCAAAGAAGCTTTGTTCAACATTTTGAACAATCGATATTATTTTAAGGACGTATCTGTTCTCGACCTGTTTTCGGGTACTGGAAATATTAGTTATGAGTTCGCTTCACGAGGCTCCAAACCTATTTACGCCATAGATACCAATAGCAATTGCATAAAATTCATTTCACGAATGGCCCGTGAATTAAAATTTAATATCACCCCCATTAAGGCCGATGTTTTGGTCTATTTGAAGAAGTCCGACATAAAAGTAGATATTATCTTTGCCGATCCCCCTTATAACATGCCTTTAAATGATTTTGAAAAAATACCCCAGCTTGTTTTTAATAATGACCTACTTACAGAAAATGGCATACTGGTAATTGAACATTCCAAGCATATGAACTTGTCCCAATCTATTCATTTTTCGGATTCAAGAAAATATGGAGGGAGTATCTTTAGCTTTTTTGATCCATCCACAGGTGGACAAGATCGCGAGTAAAGCTAAAATGGACATTATAAAAAAGCAGGCCATAAGCCGGATTCTGTTTCCATTAATACGGATCCTTATCATTTATCTAGGCCCTTGGTCACCCAAAAGCTCCATCCGCCTACCCTTCGGCTTGGGCATGCAACCCTCATAACGCCGGTATATGTGGCGTTTCACCGCATAGAGTTTACCTGATTTCACTACAGCATTATCTGTACATACTTTCTGTTGCACTGGTCCTTTCCCATATGCATGGGAAGACGGGCGTTACCCGCTATGCCGCATTTTGGTGTCCGGACTTTCCTCCCCCAATAGCTATCAAGGGCGATAAGGCGACCTGCTTCTCGCAAAGGTAGTCCAATTGTTGATAAAAATTAACGATATGGCCCATTATCACAGCATATCAAAAACAGCTATCTTTATATTTGTAGAACAAGTTAGCTGTAATTCAAAAGACACATATTGGAACCATTTATCGTATCAGCTAGAAAATATAGGCCTCAGACATTTGCAGATGTCGTTGGACAGGAAGCCATTACCAAGACCTTATTGAATGCCATTGAAAGCAATCATTTGGCACAAGCCTTGCTTTTTTGTGGACCAAGGGGAGTTGGCAAAACTACATGTGCCCGTATTTTGGCCAAGCAAATCAATCAAGATGGTACGGAACGTGAGGAAGAGGATTTTGCCTTTAATATTTTTGAGTTGGATGCAGCATCCAACAACTCGGTAGATGATATCAGAAACCTTATCGATCAAGTACGAATCCCACCACAGGTCGGAAAATACAAGGTGTATATCATAGACGAGGTGCATATGCTTTCCCAGTCGGCATTTAACGCCTTTTTAAAAACCTTGGAGGAGCCACCAAAACATGCGATTTTTATTTTGGCCACCACTGAAAAGCATAAGATAATCCCCACCATTTTATCCCGTTGTCAGATATTCGATTTTAAACGAATAACGGTCAAGGATGCTGCGGCCTATCTAAAAAATATAGCCGAAAGACAGGGCGTACAAGCCGAGGACGATGCCTTGCATATTATTGCACAAAAAGCCGATGGCGCGATGCGTGATGCGCTTTCCATATTTGATAGGGTGGTCAGTTTTTCAGGAAAACAACTTACCCGAAAGGCAGTTACGGAAAATTTAAATGTACTGGATTATGATACCTATTTCGAGGCCACAGAGTTAATATTACAACATAAAATCCCCCAATTGCTATTGTTATTGAACAGTACACTGGCCCTTGGTTTTGATGGACATCATTTCATTGTTGGTCTGGCATCCCATTTTAGGGATTTAATGGTGTGTAAACATCAAGATACCATTGATTTATTGGAAGTGGGTGAAGTGGCAAAAAATCATTATCAAGAACAGTCCAGGAAAACTTCCAACTCCTTTTTGTTGAAAGCCTTGGATATTGCCAATGATTGCGATTTAAATTACAAAGCCAGCAAAAACCAAAGATTACTTGTAGAACTGGCCTTGATGAAAATGGCATCTATCGATTTTGAAAAAAAAAATCCTGATTCCACTGATGTAAACCAATTCGCCAACGCGCCTATTGCCCCTGCATCTTTTTTTAATCATTTACCGGCCCCAGTTCTCGAAACTGCCAACACATTAAAGGAAGTCCATTCAAAAGACTCTCCAATAGACGTTGAGCCATCAGCTTTTACTGCAGAAGTAGAAGAGCAGGTTCCAGTTAATGCTAAAATTGAAATTCCAGTTGCTCCCAATACGATTACTCCTACTCCACCTGTCACAAACAAACCGCCAACATTAGAGAGGATAAACCTTAAGACAGCCGGAAAAAGGATATCCGGACTTTCCCTTTCCAGCCTTAAAGCAAAAAAAGAGCATCATCTAAGCAAGAAAGAGGAATCCATTGAGGAAAGCCAACTTCCAAAAGATGTCTTTACCGAAGAGGATATGCAAAAACATTGGGCAGATTTTGTTCAAAAGATAGATGGGGAAGGCAGAAAGATACTGGCATCCAGTCTCACCACGGATACACCCAAACTCTTTGATGAAAGCACCATCTGGATAGAATTGCCCAATGATACTATGAAAAAAGAGGTGGAAAGAGAACAGTATGATCTAATGCTACACCTAAGGCAGCAATTGAATAATTATTCCGTTAATCTAAGGATTACCGTTAATGAGCAAACGGCCAAGAAATTTGCCTTTACACCAGAGGAAAAATATCAAAAACTTCGGGAGAAAAACCCTGCTATTGATCTACTTCGCAAGGAATTCGATCTAGACTTTTGAAGCTCGTAAAAAACGGGTGCGAAGGGCATACACGAACATTATGACAGAAATAATGAGGAGACCAAAGGCCTCCCTACCCTCTTCAATATTTTTTATATCTCCAGTACCTATTTCAAAACCTTCAAACTTTTCGGGAAAAATATAGACAAAACCCAATAGGGCAATAACTCCAAAAGATAAAGGCACCAAGTAATGCATTCTCCCTATAGCGAAGCCAAAAGAAACCAATGCCGCAATACTATAAATTAAAATCCAGACCCAAGGATCGGGATCATTATATTGTACTACTGCCGATACAAGGAACAAGGCTCCAAAAACCCAACCCAATATGGAGAAAAGTAATCTCATAAAAACAAATATAATAAGCAAGCTTTTGAATTCTATTGCAATTCCCATTAAATTTGAAAAAATCCAATTACAATGCTGGGATTAAAACTGCCAACGGACCCAAGGTGGGTAAATATCGTTGAAAAAAACATCGGAGAAATTCTTACGGATCATGCCTACTGTGAACAAAAAGCGGCCAGTACGGCTATTTCCCTAATCGTTACTTTTCCCGAATATCCAGAATTGGTAGAAGAAATGATTGCGCTTTCCCGAGAAGAAATGGGTCATTTTAAAATGGTCCACGATAGAATTATCGCAAGGGGAGAAATCTTGGGTAAATATCGAAAGGACGAATATGTAATCGAATTGATGAAATTCTTTCCAAAAGGCGGCAGCCGAGCAACACAGTTGGTCCATAGACTGTTGTACGCTGCATTGATAGAGGCGAGAAGCTGTGAACGGTTTCGTTTATTGTCCGAAGAACTTAAGGATAAGGAACTAGCGGAATTCTATCATAAACTGATGGTAAGTGAAGCCTCGCACTATACCATGTTCCTCAAGTTTGCTAGAATGTACGGGAAACGCGATGAAGTTGATCAAAAATGGAAGGAATTACTAATCTACGAGGCGGATATTATGAAAAATCTTGGAAAAAAAGAGACTGTTCACGGATAAATCGAAAAAGGCACAAAGAAGGTATCAGGAATTGAGTTTGTCCAAATAATAATCATAGGTGGCGAACTGCGATCTTACCTCTGGGCCATCGCTCTTTCTGTAGGCATTATCCTGTTCTTCGGAAAAGACCCTGGCCTTTAAATTGTCCTTCCAAGAGATTTCAAAAGTATCTATTAATTCCTGTTTTACATCCTTATCATAAATAGGGCAACCCACTTCCACCCGATAATCCAGGTTTCGGGTCATCCAATCTGCCGATGAGATATATACTTTGGGGTTATCTTCATTGGCAAAAATAAAAATCCTGGGATGTTCCAGAAATTTATCGACTATGCTTATGGCCTCAATATTATCGCTCATCCCTTTAACCCCGGGCACCAGACAACATATACCACGTATTATCAATTGAATTTTTACGCCAGCCCTACTCGCCTCGTACAATTTATCCGCCATTTTATAAGAAGTAAAGCTGTTCATTTTTATTTTTATATAGGCTTCCTTACCTACAATGGCATTGGCGATTTCATTATCAATCAATTTTTGAAACGTACTTTTGGTATAGTGTGGGGATACCACCAAGTGTTTATATTTGTTTATCTTATAAGTGGTTTCAAAAAAGGCAAAAACCTTGTTCAATTCCTTTAAAATGGGCTCATGTGCCGTAAAAAGGGTGTAGTCCGTATAAATTCTGGCCGTGGATTCATTAAAGTTGCCTGTACTTATAAATCCATAACGTTTAATTTCTTCGTTCTCCTCCCGTTCAATAACACATATTTTGCTATGTACCTTAAGGCCGGGAACCCCAAAGATCAATTTAACACCTTCTGCCTGTAATTGCTCTGCGTATTCTATGTTCGCCTGTTCGTCAAATCTCGCCTGTAGTTCAATCTGAACGGTGACCTGTTTCCCATTTTTGACGGCATTAATAAGTGATGCGGCTACCTGAGAGTTATTAGCCAGACGATAGACGGTTATTTTTATACTACGGACCTTCGGGTCTAAAGCCGCCTCCCTAAGGAACTTGATTACATAGGAAAACGTATGGTATGGGGTATATTGCAAATAGTCCTTTTGCGCGATGTGCTCAAAAAGACTGCCCTCCATACTTAAGCCCTTGACTGGCAAAGGAGTAATCTTATCATAGAGCAAATCCTTCCTTCCTAAACTAGGAAAGCCCATATAGTCTCTTCGATTGTGATATCTGCCTCCTGGGATAACACTATCCGTATCTTCTATATTCATCTTTTCTTTTAGGAATAGAAGCGTATCTCTCCCTATGCTTTTGTCATATACAAACCTAACGGGGTCGCTTATTTTGCGAGATTCCACACTGGAAGATATCTTTTCGATAAAGCTTTTGCTCAGATCATTGTCAATATCCAATTCGGCATCCCTGGTAATTTTTATCATATGTGCGGAGATGGACTCATATTCGAACATGGTAAAAATGCTGTCTAAACAGTACCTAATCAAATCATCCAAGATAATAATGAAGTTTTTTTCTCCTTCCTTGGGAAGTACCACAAAACGATCTATCCCTTTTGGGATTTCTATAAGGGCATATCTTTTTTCCTTTTCCTCTTCATCTCCCCGTATCACCATTTTTATGGCTAGATATGCAGCAGTATCCTTCAACATGGGAAACTCGGTAAGGTCATTGAGAATAATGGTCATGAGCTGGGGGCTCACGTTTTGAATAAAGTAATTCTTTACAAACTCCTTTTGATTTTCATTGAGCTCCGTTTCCCGTAAAAGAAATATATTTTGTGTCTCAAGCTCCTTCTCAATGTTCCTTAAAATGGTAATACTGTCTGCCTGCTGTTTGATTACAATTTTGGTGATTTCCTCCAGCAAATCTTTCGCTTTCTCTCCTCCGAGAACACTTTTACCTGTCTTTCCAGCTTCCACTATGCGTTTGACCGTAGCATAACGCACTTTAAAAAACTCATCAAGATTGTTGGAAAATATGCCCAGGAATCGAAGTCTTTCTATGAGCGGTACGTTCTTATCGGCACTTTCCTGTAATACCCTTTCATTAAACCATAACCAACTAATTTCCCTGTTAACATATTGATTTCCCGTTTTGTTCATTCTTTAAGATCTTTTGGAAAAATGGTCTGTACTGTAATCCCTTTTTCCACGGAAGCCCATTGGTCGGTCTGAAACTCCAAATGAACCAGTCCGCTGGTAGGAACATTGTCAATATAGCTATTTCCCAAGGAATTGGCAATATGTGTAAAGGCATGGTTATGTCCAAAAATCATTACTGTTTTTAAGTTGTCGTCCAGGCCTTGAACAAACTCTAGCACATCATCGCCCGAAAAATCGTACAACATTTCTGAGAGCTCAAATTTGGCAAAGGGAAAGTCCAACTGTCTTAAAAAAATTAGGCAGGTATGAAGTGCCCTACTGGCAGGGCTTGAAAAAATGGCATCAATCCCCATATCCCGGGAATGGAATGCGGAACTCACCAAATGACCATCATTTATTCCTCTTTCGTTAAGTGGCCGATCTTTGTCATCTACGGAATACTCCCAAGAAGATTTACCATGCCTTACCAATATAAGTGTCTTCATTTAACGTAAACTTAATATGAGTTAAAGATGTCAATACCGAAATCAGAAGAGCTCAATGGACCAAAATCTTAGGGTGCCAACCGTTCTATCTTCCAGTTAAAATCTTCTTGAAGGGTATAACGGATACGATCATGCAAACGGTTGGGTCTACCCTGCCAAAATTCAATGGATAAAGGCTTTACAATATAACCTCCCCAATAATCGGGCCGTTCAATATCTTTCCCAGAATATTCTTTTTCAAGCGCCTTTAACTTTACTTCCAAAAATTCCCGGGAAGGAATAACGCTGCTTTGGTTAGATACTATGGCCCCTAATTTACTGCCCTCAGGCCTGGATTCAAAATACCCATCGGAAAGGTTTTCGGCAATTTTCTCGGCATTTCCCTTTATAATGATCTGTCGCTCCATGGTCGGCCAAAAAAATGAAAGACATACGTTGGAGTTCTCGGCTATCGACTTCCCCTTTTCACTTTCATAGTTCGTATAAAAAATAAATCCTTCATAGGTATACTTTTTAAGGAGAACTACCCTGTTTTTTGGAAATCCATCCAAGCCCAAGGTAGAAACGGTCATTGCATTAGGCTCCTCCGTTCCCTCCGAGGCCTCAACCTCATAAAACCATTTTTGAAAGAGTTCCATGGGATTGTCTGAGATATTATCCTCCATTAAGGCGCTCTTTTCATATGATTTCCTATAATTCCCTAAATCTTTTTGCATTTTGCTATCATCAAAAAAACAAGATAGGCAAAGTTCTTAAAAAGACGGGACTCTGGAAAGATGAATCGGACATTTCAAACCAAAGCTTGGTGAAAATAGAAATCAAAATTGAAAGATTCTCCCGTCTCTTGCAAGTTCCACATTTTCAAAAATCTCTTCGGCTTCTTCCTTGAAAAGATCTATGGATTTATATCGGGTAGAATAATGCCCCAGAATAAGTTTACCAACTTTGGCCATCTTCGCCATAGTTGCAGCTTCCTTGGCCGTAGCATGCTTTGTTTTAACGGACAAATGTTTTTCAGTTTCCAAAAAAGTAGCTTCGTGATATAGGATATCCACACCCATTATCTGTTCCTTTAAATCTGGTTTAAACTGGGTGTCACTACAATACGCATAGCTCATGGATTTTGGTGGATCTAACGTAAGTTTCCCATTGGGAATTGTTCGACCATCATCCAATGGTACATCCTCACCTCCTTTAATGTTACGGAAATGAGCCTTATCAATTTTAAAGGCCCTTACGGCTTCTATATTCAATTTTCGTTCCAATGGTTTCTCCCTAAATAGAAAACCATTGGTATACACCCGATGATTCAAGGGAATGGTTTCTACAGTAACCTTATCGTCCTCAAAAAGTATTGTGGGCTCTTTGGAGGTAAGCTCATGGAAAATTAAGGGATAATTGGTCCATGAATCCCCTAGCTTCAACAAAAGGGTGATTGCCTCTTTTATCCCCTTTGGGCCGTAAATATGCATTTCCTTGTCCCGCCCTAAAAGCCGAAAAGTCGAAATCAATCCAGGAAGTCCAAAAAAATGATCTCCATGTAAGTGGGAAATAAATATGTGGTTGATCCTTGAGAATTTTATCCTATTCTTCCTCAATTGTACTTGGGTCCCTTCCCCACAATCTATTAAGAACATATGGTTTCTGATTTCCAATACTTGTGAGGTGGGGTTGGTAAGTGTTCTTGGAGTGGCAGCGTAACAACCTAGAATTGAAAGTTTCATTGCCAACTAATTAGAAATCCAAATCTCTTTCAATTTCTTCCATTTCAATAATATCATGTGCTTCCCTAAGGGTTGGTACTACACAAATCTCATCTGGTACTTGATCAAACGAAACTTTGTCAGTTACCAAAACAAAAGATTTTTTGGAGGCTCTATGCCTATTGGAAAGATTCAAAAACTCCAAAATGTCCCCAGAACTTAATTCGGAAAATGAAAAAAGATTGATGATAACATTATCATTTTTGATTTCTTGATGGTAGCTGTTCAAGTTTTCCAAAAATTGTTTCAGCGCGATATTTTCCTGATGTACCACGATTGTATTCCCTTCCCTATCAAAAATCATGGTTTACTGTTTTATTTTGGAGGCCAGTAAATAAATAACGGCCATACGTATGGCCACTCCGTTTTCCACTTGGTTCAATATGATGGATTGCTTTGAATCAGCCACATCACTGGTTATCTCTACCCCCCTGTTAATCGGACCCGGATGCATAATTACAATTTCTTTGTCCAGATCATCCAACAACTTTCTGTTCACCCCATATTGTTGTGTGTATTCCCTAGTGGTAGGAAAGTAGCTAATATCCAATCGTTCATTCTGGATGCGCAGCATATTGGCCACATCGCACCAATTTAGGGCTTTCTGCAAATCGGTCTCCACTCCTACACCTAAAGATTCTATATATTTGGGCAATAGGGTGCGTGGTCCACAAACTTTTACTTCGGCCCCTTGGAGCTTTAAAGCGAATATATTGGACAAGGCTACCCTGGAGTGTAGAATATCTCCCACAATAACCACTTTTTTACCCGCCACATCACCCAATTTTTCACGAATGGAGTATGAGTCTAAAAGAGCTTGGGTAGGATGTTCGTGGGCTCCATCCCCCGCATTGATAATGGAAGCATCGACATATTTGGCTAAAAAAATCCCCGCTCCCGGATTGGGATGGCGCATCACTACCATATCCACCTTCATGGAGAGGATATTGTTTACCGTATCGATCAAGGTTTCGCCTTTTTTCACCGATGATTGTCCAGCGGAAAAATTAATGACGTCAGCCGAAAGGCGTTTTTCCGCAAGTTCGAAGGACAACTTGGTACGTGTGCTGTTTTCAAAGAAAATATTGGCTATGGTTATATCCCTAAGGGAGGGTACTTTTTTGATCGATCGGTTGATGACCTCCTTAAAATGATCGGCAGTCTCAAAAATGAGGTGAATATCTTTCTCTCCCAGATATTTTATTCCTAATAAGTGCTTAACACTTAATTCGCTCATTCTTATTTATTTATCAAATATATTACGTCCTCTCCGTCATTTTCCTCCCACATTACCTTTACCTTTTCATCGTTTATGGCATCTACTTGCCTACCCCTATAATTGGGTTGTATGGGCAAATGCCGACTAAAGCGACGATCAATAAGCGCAAGCAGTTCAATCTCCTGAGGCCGACCAAAGGATTGAATAGCTGTAAGCGCTGCCCTTATACTTCTCCCGGTATATAGGACATCATCAATGAAGACCACTTTCTTATCCTCGACCAGAAAATCTATTTTGGTGGTGTTGGCTTCTAAGGGCTTGTCCCCCCTTCTAAAGTCATCTCGATAAAAGGTGATGTCCAACAAACCAAGATTTATCTCTTTTACACCATATTCCGATTGGAGTATTTTTTTTAGTCTTTGGGCCACAAAAATACCCCTAGGTTGCAAGCCAATTAGAACGGTATCCTTGAAATCCAAGTGATTTTCAAGAAGTTGGCAAGCCAAACGATGAAGAATGATATTGATTTCTTTTGAGGAAAGTAGTACTTTTTGGCTCATGTATTAGACCGTCTACTCTTGAAAGGACAAAAATAGGGATTATTCCTTAAATAAGAAGTTTGATTTAAGACAAAAGAGAAAGCCCTGAACCGTATGCACAATTGGTTCAGGGCTTTCATTTCCTTAAAGGAAAGCTAGTTCTAAAACCTATTTCTTTTTATTGGCTTCCATTTTGTCCTTTAAAGCTTGTAATTGCTCATTGGCGTCTCCTAGGGTAGGCTTGGACTCCTCCGCACTTACCGCCGCCCTCTTGGCCGCAGCTTTTACGTTTCGTCGTTCCTCTTCCTTGAAAATAGCGGTATGGCTTGCCACTACGCGCTTAAAGTCCTTGTTAAACTCAATAATCTTAAATTCGGCTTCTTCACCTTTGCCCAACTTCTTCCCATCTTCCTTCTCCATGTGCCGTTGCGGAATAAAGGCAGTGATATCCTCATTGAAGTCTATGGTACCTCCTTTATCCACTATTTCAGTAATGGAGGCCTTATGTACTGTTCCTTCGGCAAATTCCTTTTCGTATTTGTCCCAAGGGTTTTCCGTAGTCTGTTTGTGGCCGAGGCTAAGCTTACGACCCTCTACATCCAATTCCAGTACTTCTACTTCAATAGTATCTCCAACAGTTACAAATTCTGACGGATGTTTGATTTTCTTGGTCCAGGAAAGATCCGAAATATAAATCAATCCGTCTATTCCCTCTTCCAATTCTACAAACACACCAAAATTGGTAAAGTTCCTGATAATTCCCTTATGTCTGGAACCAACAGGGTATTTGGTGGTAATATCGGTCCACGGATCTGGGGTAAGTTGTTTTATGCCCAAAGACATCTTACGATCTTCCCTATCCAAGGTTAATACTACTGCTTCTACCTCGTCACCAACATTTACAAAATCCTGAGCGGAACGTAAATGTGTGGACCAGGACATTTCAGAAACATGGATAAGTCCTTCAACACCTTCCACAACTTCAATAAAGGCTCCGTAGTCCGCAATAACAACCACTTTCCCTTTTACTTTGTCTCCGATCTTGATTTCATCACTCAAAGCGTCCCAAGGATGTTTCTCCAATTGTTTTAGCCCCAGTTGAATCCTTGACTTGTTTTCATCAAAATCCAAGATAACAACGTTGAGCTTTTGATCTAGCTCCACCACTTCGTTAGGGTGATTTATCCTGCTCCAGGAAAGATCGGTAATATGAATCAATCCGTCCACGCCACCTAGGTCAATAAAGACACCGTATGACGTAATGTTCTTGACAACACCTTCCAATACCTGTCCTTTCTCCAACTGGCTGATAATTTCCTTCTTTTGTTCTTCAATATCGGCCTCAATAAGTGCCTTATGGGAAACTACCACGTTCTTGAATTCATGGTTTATCTTAACCACTTTGAATTCCATGGTTTTCCCCACGTACTGGTCATAGTCACGAATCGGTTTAACATCAATTTGTGAACCGGGCAGGAAGGCCTCGATGCCAAAGACATCTACGATCATACCGCCTTTGGTCCTACATTTTACAAATCCACTTACAATTTCCTCCTTGTCATGTGCATTATTTACGCGCTCCCAAGCCTTAATGGTTCTGGCCTTTCTGTGGGAAAGTACTAGTTGACCACTTTTGTCCTCGCGGATATCGATCAGAACCTCTACTTTATCCCCAATCTTTAAATCCGGATTATAACGAAACTCGTTTAAGGAGATTACTCCTTCGGATTTTGCGTTGATATCTATAATGGCCTCGCGCTCCGTTAAGTGGACTACTTTTCCCTCAACCACTTCCTCATCTGCCGTATCCACAAAGTTTTCGGCTACCAAATCCTCAAACTCTTGAAGTTTGGAGTCCTCTACGCGCTCTATCCCTTGTTCGTATTTTTCCCAGTCAAAATTTTCCAAGAATTCCTTGGGATCTTGAACCTGAGTTTCTGTTTGTGTTTCCTGTGCTGCTTCAGTAGTTTCTTCTACCTGGGCCGTTTGTTTTTCTTCAGCCATATGCTGATTTAAAATTTGTATTCCGAAGTGTTACAAGAGCTAAACAATATCCCCGAAAGTTGTTAAAAGTCTATTTTTATTGTATCCTTTTCCTCTTGAATCTTTGCAAAAAAGGATTGCAAAAGTACAATTTAAAAATGGTTTTGCAAACCATAAATAGCTAAGCCGGATGCAAAAATACTATTTCAAAGCTTTTTCATAATAATATATGAAGAATCGTTATCTTTCAGGCATTAATATTAACCATTAAAAGAGAACAACTATGAGCGTTAAAGCCAAGTATCAGCCCGTTTTAAGTTTGGGCGAACAGTTAGGAATCAAGGACGGAAATGTCACCGAGGAAGGTGGTATCATCAAAATAAAAGGTGAGGCCAATACACCTTATGAAAAGGACTTGTTGTGGGATAAGATAAAGGAAATCGGTGGTGAAAACCCTTCCGATATAAAAGCCAATATTACTGTTGCCGATACTTCCGTTTACCATAGACATGTAGTCAAAAGCGGAGAATCACTTAGTAAGATAGCCAAACACTACTATGGAGATGCCATGAAGTATAAACAAATCTTTTCGGCCAATACAAATATCTTAAGCAACCCGGATGTAATACATCCCGATCAGGTTTTGGTTATCCCAAATGCCTAAGATGTCTAAACTTTTATCAAAAAAAATGGGGCGCTCATGGAGTGCCCTTTTTGTTTTTCCTTTCAATAACACGCTTTGCATAATTGTGTAAGCGTTCAAATTGCTCTTGAAGGCCCATATCACTGTTATCGAAAGTTATGGCACCATCTGCCTTCCTTAGCGGGGAAAATTCCCTGCTGGAATCTATCCGATCCCTCAACGCTACATTTTTCAATATCTCCTCGTAGGTGACCTCTTCACCTTTCTCCAAAAGTTCCTTATATCTCCTATATGCCCTTTTTTCGGGTGATGCGGTCATAAAAACCTTAAGTTCGGCATTGGGGAAAACTACGGTCCCAATGTCCCTACCATCCATGACGACCCCTTTTGACTCGCCCATCTCTTGCTGCATTCCGACCAACATTTCGCGAACCTCTTTAATTTCTGCTATTCTACTTACGTATTTTGAAACTTCCAGAGTTCGTATTTCTTTTTCAACATTAACTCCATTCAGGTACATCTCGGAATACCCCAATTTGTAATTGTACTCAAATTCTAAGTTTATTTTAGAAAGTGATGCCACTATAGCATGAGTATCGTTGATATGTTCTGCAATGAACTTGTTTTGAAGTGCATATAGTGTTACGGCCCTATACATGGCACCAGTATCTATATAAACATAGTCCAAGGCTTTTGCCAACTGTTTTGCAATAGTACTCTTCCCTGTAGATGAATAACCATCTATGGCAACGGTAATTTTTCCCATAGGTTAAAAATAGGTAGAATTACAGAGTTCAAAGATGATTTTAAAGCGAATATTTCCTAAAAGGCATTAAAGCTTTTTGGCGTTCTTTACTTTTCTGTCGGTCAGGGCAGTGTCTATAACTTCATGCATGTCTGTTACATAATGGAAAACAAGTCCCTTTAAATACTCCTGTTTTATATCCAGAATATCCTTTCTATTGTCCTCACAGAGAACAATTTCCTTGATTCTTGCCCGCTTCGCAGCTAATATTTTTTCCTTGATACCGCCAACAGGCAATACCTTGCCACGAAGTGTTATTTCTCCGGTCATGGCCAAGCTCTTCTTTACTTTTCTTTGAGTAAACAAGGATACCAAGGAAGTGAGCATGGTAATACCGGCACTAGGTCCATCCTTAGGTGTAGCGCCCTCCGGCACATGGATGTGTACGTTATATTTATCAAAAATCTGGGTATCTATCCCAAACCGCTCTGCGTTGGATTTTATATACTCCATAGCAATGGTAGCGGATTCTTTCATCACCTTGCCCAAGTTGCCCGTTATGTTCAACGTGCCTTTTCCTTTGGACAATATGGATTCTATAAAAAGGATATCCCCTCCAACGCTTGTCCAAGCAAGCCCGGTAACTACACCTGCAACCTCATTGTTCTCATATTTGTCCCTTTCCAAACGTGCAGGTCCCAAAACCTTCTCTACATCGGCATTGCTCACTTTTATATCATACTCCTCTTCAATAGCAATGGATTTAGCGGCATAGCGTACCATTTTGGCAATTTGTTTTTCCAAGGAACGTACCCCGGATTCCCGGGTATATCCTTCAACAATCTTTTCCAATTGTCGCTTTCCTATTTTTAAATCTTTGGAGGAAAGCCCATGCTCCTTAAGTTGTTTGGGAAGTAAGTGCCTTTTTGCTATCTCTACCTTTTCCTCTATCGTATAACCCGTGACATTTATAATTTCCATTCTATCCCGTAACGCAGGTTGAATGGTGGATAAGTTATTGGCCGTGGCAATGAACATCACTTTGGAAAGGTCATACCCCAACTCCAGGAAATTATCATGAAACTCACTATTTTGTTCAGGATCCAAAACCTCTAACATAGCTGAAGAAGGATCTCCTTGATGGCTATTGGAGAGTTTGTCTATTTCATCCAATATGAATACGGGATTAGAGGTACCTGCCTTCTTAATGCTTTGTACAATGCGGCCAGGCATGGCCCCTATATAGGTTTTTCGATGGCCGCGGATTTCCGCCTCGTCCCTCAGTCCTCCCAGGGACATTCTAACATACTCCCGTCCCAAAGCCTCGGCGACCGATTTCCCCAGAGAGGTCTTACCCACTCCCGGAGGACCATAAAGGCAAAGGATGGGTGATTTCATATCATTACGAAGCTTCAATACCGCCAAGTACTCCATTATCCTTCGTTTTACATCCTCAAGGCCGTAATGATCCCTATCCAAAATTCGTTGCGCTCTTTTTAAATCGAACTTATCCTTCGAATATTCGTTCCAAGGTAAATCCAAAAAAAGATCAAGGTAATTTCTTTGAATGGAGTATTCCGCAACCTGAGGATTCATTCGCTGGATTTTAGCCAATTCCTTTTCAAAGTGCTCCTTTACTTTTTTACTCCACTTTTTGGTCTTGGCCTTAGCACGCATCTCCTGTACTTCTTCATCATAGGACACACCACCCAATTCCTCTTGGATGGTTTTCATTTGCTGATGAAGGAAGTATTCGCGTTGTTGCTGGTCCATATCGCTTCGAACCTTGGATTGAATATCATTTTTGAGTTCCAACCGCTGTAATTCCAGGTTCATATACTTTAAAGTTGCCAAAGCTCTTTCCTGTAGGCTACCTATTTCCAAAAGCTCCTGCTTTTCCTTTACATCCAAATTTAAATTCGAGGACACAAAATTGATAAGGAAAGAATTGCTCTGAATATTCTTTATGGCAAAAGACGCCTCACTGGGAATATTGGGGTTGTCTTTGATTATTCGCAAGGCCAAATCCTTTATGGACTCTATAATGGCCAGGAATTCCTGTCCGTCCTCATCCGGTCGCTCTTCCTTTGTCTCCCGCACCGTAGCCATCATGTAGGGTTTTTTGGTAAGTACTTCTGCGATCTCAAAACGCTTTTTGCCCTGTATGATAACCGTGGTATTCCCATCCGGCATCTGGAGGACCCTAAGTATCCTTGCCACAGTTCCCAAGGTATTGATATCATTGATATCAGGGTTTTCGGTTTCCTCATCCTTCTGGGAAACCACCCCTATAACCTTGGATCCATTGTTGGCATCCTTTATCAAATTAATGGACTTATCCCTACCCGCCGTGATAGGGATCACCACACCGGGAAATAGCACCGTATTTCGTAAGGGCAAAATAGGCAAGGTCTCCGGTAGTCCTTCTTTACTCATTTTTTCCTCGTCCTCTGGAGTCAACAGAGGAATCAACTCCGAGTCCTCATCAATTCCATGAAAGGACATATTGTCAAAATTTGAAAATTTGGAATCTCCCATATATTTATTTCGGTCATTCTGTCACAATTAGACAGAATATTATGTTCAACTAAAGCTTTGTTAACACCGATACATCCTATATTCATTATAATCATATGAGATAAGATGCTCTGGCCATACCTTACTGAACAATTGTTATGCCATATCCATAATAGATAAACTTACTTTTTTATATTTTACTGTAACAATCCAAAAATGGAATCATCTTTTATATAAACCGTCCATCTTTTGAGCCACAAGAGTGAACATATTGATGCTTTATTGCAATTATGCCTTAAAGGAAACCAAAGTGCACAACTGGAAATTTACAATCGTTATTACAAGGCGATGTACAACATCTCCCTTAGAATTGTAAAGGACAGTGCCGAAGCCGAGGACATCATGCAGGAATCATTTCTAAACGCGTTTACCAAACTGCATACGTTCAAAGGGGAGGTCACATTTGGAGCCTGGCTAAAACGAATTGTTATAAACAACAGTATCTATCACTATAAAAAGCAGCAGAAAAAAAATGAAGTTGCTTTGGAAGATGTAATGTACAGGGTTGAAGATAATGATGGAGTTGCTTCGGATCATGCGTTTACCGAACTGAAGGCTCAAAAGGTGATGGAAGCCATGAAACGGTTGAAAGACAATTACAGAATTTCTTTAACCCTACATTTAATAGAAGGTTATGACTACGAAGAAATAAGTGGTATTATGAATATAAGTTACGCTAATTGTAGGACAACAATCTCAAGAGCCAAGGAAAGCCTACGACAAAAACTATTAATTGCAGGATGATGGAAAACGAAAATTTGGAAAAACTGTTCAAGCGATTACAAGGTTCTTTTGATATGGAAGAACCAGCTTCGGGCCATGAATCGCGTTTTTTGGAAAAAATGAACGCTGCCCAAGGAGTGGTACAGATGCGCCCAAAAAGAAGAAACTGGTGGAAACCCTTGTCCATAGCGGCCTCTGTTCTTGTGCTTTGCACCATAGGATTTGGTCTTTATACCGGTGAGGCCACAACACAGGAAAAAGTGGCGGAAATCTCCCCCGAAGTGTCCAAAACCGAGTTTTACTTTGCCAATCTTATTGAGCAACAAGTGAGGGAACTGGAAAGCAAGAGCTCCCCGGAAACCGAAAAGATTATTGCCGATACCATGACCCAGCTAAAAAAGTTGGAGACAAATTACCTACAATTGGAACAGGACCTTTTAAATGGAGGTAACAGCAAGCTTATACTTAGTGCCATGATTACCAATTTCCAAACAAGAATAGATCTTTTGCAAGATGTTCTGAACCAAATTGAAACTATACAAACATTAAAAGATTACAATGATGAAAACATTACTATATAAATATACGGCAGTAGTACTCTTTTGTATGCTACCATTGACCTTATGCGCCAATGAGGGAAAATTAAAGGGCAGATACACCAAGGAAAAGACCATTAAAAAAGAGTACAACGTAAACTCTGATGCCCTCCTGAAAGTAAACAATAGCTATGGCAACCTAAATATCACCTCTTGGAACGAGAATCGTGTACTTATAGAAGTACATATTAAGACCAACGGCAACAACGAGGACAAAGTGCAACGTAAGTTGGACAACATCAATGTGGACTTTGACGCAAGCAGTAGTATGGTTTCCGCCAAAACCATTTTTAACGACAGCAAAGGTAGTTGGGGCTGGAACTGGGGAAGGAACAACAACGTAAATATGCAGATCAATTATACCATTAAACTACCGGTAAAGAATAGTGTTCATTTGGACAATGATTACGGAAATATCATTTTAGACCGCGTAGACGGGCATGCCAAAATAAATTGTGACTACGGCCGGTTGGAGATCGGCGAATTAAGGGGTAGGAACAATCAGCTTAATTTTGACTATACTTCCAGATCAAGCATCGGATACATTAACAGCGGAGATATACGGGCGGACTATTCGGGCTTTACCATTGAAAAAGCCGGAAATCTTATGATCAATGCAGATTATACGGATTCAACCGTGGAAGAAATGGAAAACTTACGATATACCTGTGATTATGGAAAAATAGATATCGGTGAAGCAAACGATGTTCAAGGAAGTGGGGATTACATCAATGTAAAGTTAGGTACAATCCATGGTGATGTGGATATCTCCGCCGATTATGGCTCCATAAAAATTGAAGATATGGCCGATGATGCCGGGAACCTTCAAATTAGAACGGATTATACCGGAATCAAAATCGGTTATTCTCCCCAATATCATTTCGACTTTGAAATCGATACGGAATATGCCGGAGTGAGCGGTATGGGTGATTTTGAAGTGAATATCAGCAAGGAAAAATCCCATTCCAAGTATTATAAAGGCTTTCACGGACAGCAAAATAGTGGCAACACGGTCACCATTTCTAGTGACTACGGCGGTGTATCCTTTTCAAGAAATTAATCGAAAACCAACTATTATGAAAAATGTCTTATTACTCGGTTTAGTTTCTATCTTAACCTTTTCCATACAGGCACAAAGCCTTGAAAAACGTACGGTAGGGGAATATGATGAAATCTCCGTATCAGGTTGGTTCGATGTAGAACTAGTGGAAGGGAATGAGGGCCAAATAACCCTTACAGGAAGGGAGAGTCAATTGAAGCATATTGATAGCGAAGTAGTCAATGGAGACCTAAAAATAGAATGGGCCAAAAGATCCAATCTGAACCCCTTTTATTCCTTCTCTAAAATAACGATTACCATACCTGTTGAAAACATCAATGCCGTGTCTCTTTCCGGTTCAGGTTCAATTTCGGGAAGTACAACTTTGACCGCTGACCGTTTTACCACTAATCTTTCCGGTTCAGGTGAAATTGATCTGAACGTAAATGTGAACTCCCTGAATTCCAGAATATCAGGTTCGGGAGATATCATATTTCATGGACAGGCCAAAAATCATGACACGGAGATATCAGGTTCTGGAAAAATAAAGGCTTATGACATGGAAACCGATATTATAGATGCGACCATAAGTGGCTCCGCTAATGTTAATGTCAAGGCCAACAAGGAAATCCGGGCAAGAATCTCAGGTTCTGGGGATGTAAATTATATCGGTACCCCTGATAAAATAGATAGTAAGGTCTCGGGGTCAGGTTCCGTTACCAAAAGAAAAAGAAGTAGTTAGCACATAAATAAAAATCAAAAAACAACACATTATGAAAAAAATAATCACATTAGGTCTGGTACTGGCATTTACGGCCTCTTGTACCGCGCAATGGGGCAGGAGAATAAAAGGAAATGGCAATACCGTTACCATAGAACGGTCTACCGGAGACTATGACGCAATTTCAGTATCAGGATGGTTTGATGTAAATCTCGTGGAAGGAAATGAAGGGGAACTAACCTTAAGGGGAGAAGATAACCTTTTGGAATACATTAAAACCGAAGTTAAAAATGGGAAACTGGTCATTAAGACCGAAAAAGGGGTAAACCTAAAACCTTCCAAATGGAACGAAGGTATTGTTATAACGGTTCCCGTAGAAACTGTAAACTCCATATCGCTATCCGGTTCGGGTGATATCGTTGGTAAAACAACTATAAAGACGAATTCCTTTGAAACGGCCATGTCTGGATCGGGCGACATCACTTTAGCAGTAGAAGCCAACTCCGTCAATGCCTCCATGTCCGGTTCGGGAGATATAAGGCTTAAAGGAAAAACAGATGATTTTGAAGTGAGTATTTCAGGCTCTGGAGATGTTGCGGCCTATTCGCTAGAGGCAGAGAACGTAGAGGCAACGGTATCCGGATCCGCAAACATACAGGTTACAGCCAATCAAAGACTAAAAGCACGGGTTTCAGGATCGGGAGATATAGAATACCGGGGAAATCCCGATAAAGTGGATACCAAGACATCCGGTTCCGGAGATATTTCAAGGGGATAACGCCGTATACAAAAGTAGTAAATCAAAAAACGAATAGTGTTTAAATAAAGGCTTCCATTATCCAATGGGGGCTTTTTTTGTTTTATTCACCCGGGTAAGTAAAAACATACCGATCAGAAAAAACAACCCTAGAAAGATTGTGGAATTTCGCATGCTCCCAGTAAACTGGGCTACAAAACCATATAAAAAAGTACCTATTACAATGCCTATTTTCTCCGCTACATCGTAAAAACTAAAAAAAGAGGTAGTATCTGTTGTCTCAGGAATGAACTTGGAATAGGTTGAGCGGGACAGGGCCTGTATGCCTCCCATGACCATTCCCACACATCCTGCAGCAATATAGAAGTCCATAGGAGTAATCAAAAAGTAAGCGTAGATACAAATGGATACCCATAAAAGGTTGATTACTATCAGTGTAGGAATATTGCCAAAAGCCTTGGATGCCCTAGCGGTCAAAGTGGCTCCTAAAACAGCTACAATTTGAATGACCAAAATACTGGTAATCAAGCCTGTGGTACGTTCACCATCCGAACCCCAATTAATCTCCTCTTCGCCAAAATAAGTAGCGATGAGCATTACGGTCTGGACGGCCATGCTGTAGACAAAAAATGCCCCTAAATACCGCTTCAATTTGGTTTCATTGCCCAATTGATGCCAAACGCCTTTTAACTCCCTAAAACCGTTAAGTATGATATTCGTTCTTTCGCCCTCCTTTTTATATCCTTTGGGCAAGTGGAAAAAGGTGTACTGCGCAAATGCTATCCACCAAATACCGACGGAGACAAATGAGTATTTCATGGCTTTTAATTCCGCAGCCTCCCCCACACTATCCTGAATGCCAAAAAGGTCCGGTTTCATTACCATAGCCAGATTAAACAGCAAAAGAATTACACTGCCTATATATCCCATAGAAAAGCCTTTTGCACTAATGCGGTCTTGTTGCTCTGGAAATGCGATATCCGGTAAGTATGAGTTGTTAATGGCGAAGCTTACCCAAAAACCAACAAGGCCAAAAAAATAACACCCTAAACCCAAATAGATACTTTCCAGGGAAAACCAATATAGACCAATGCAGGAAAGTCCGCCCAGATAACAGAAGAACTTCATGAATACCTTCTTGTTACCCAAATAATCGGCAATACCGGACAATAGGGGTGTTATTATGGCTATGAACAAGAAAGCGGCGGAAGTAATATAACTGATCAATGGGGCCCTAGCAATTTCTCCACCAAACACAGAGACCTTTTCAACTTCGGCCACTCGAAACAACGCGCCATAAAAGATAGGGAAAATAGCAGAAGCGATGACCAAACTATATACTGAATTGGCCCAATCATAAAACGCCCAAGCGTTCAATAGTTTTCGATTTCCCTTTATCGCAATAGTTTTATTCATATAAAAAATAAAAGCCTCCCACTTGTTGGCGGACAGCTTTCAATATACAATTTTATATTGCTTCTTTGGGATACTTATTCAAATGATGTTACACCAAATTTACCTGCCTCTTGTTTTGCCATCGGAGCCCAATTTTCAAGATTAGCGATTCGGGTATCATTGGATGGGTGTGTACTCAAGAACTCAGGAGGAGCTTGTCCCCCACTTTTCGCTTTCATTCTTCTCCAAAGGTCCGCGGCCTCATCCGGGTTGTATCCTGCAATTGCCATCATTTGAAGACCGATCAAATCTGCTTCTGTCTCGTGGCTTCTACTGAAGGGCAACATCAAACCTACTGAAGAGCCCACACCATAAGCCTGATTGAACATATTGCGTTTCTGAGGGTCCTTAATGGCTACATTTCCAGCCACAGCACCTAATTGCTGTAATGTACCGGCACTCATCCGTTGTGCCCCATGATCAGCAAGGGCATGGGCTACTTCATGACCCATGACCACCGCAACCCCGGTTTCTCCCTGGCAGATAGGCATAATCCCCGTATAAAAAACGATTTTCCCTCCTGGCATACACCAAGCGTTAACGGTCTCGTCCTGTACAAGGTTATATTCCCACTTATAGTCCTTAAGGTATCCTGGTTGACCATTCGCTGCAAGCCATCTTTCCGCAGCTGAAGCTATCCTTTGACCTACCTTTTCTATCATTTTCGCTTCGGCCGTACCTTCCACAACCTTGTTTTCATTCAAAAACTGATCGTATTGGGCAAAGGCCGTGGGAAACAATTGGCTATTGGAATAAAAATTCAAAGTGCTCTTTCCGGTAAACGGGTTGGTTTTACAGGCCACAACGCCAATAAAAACAACCAAAGTCAATACTAATTTTTTCATTTCTAATAGTGTTTAGCATAAGAAAAATACGAAAATTATTTTCCTGTTATGTGTAATTCGGTAAAATTCTTGTCGATTTCAATGCTATTATTACCATTCAATTTTATCTGCTTTAATGGAACCTCCTCATTATCCACTTCTATGGTAGCTATGGTAAATGGCAATCCGTGTAATTTAAATTTAAAGCTCTCATAGGAAGTTGTATAAGAACCATCTTTGAATTGTTGGATTATCAGTTCGTTTTCCTTGCCTACCAATTTAAACTTGCGTAGACTAAACTGTCCCTTCTTATAATCATATCCGTCCTGGGCATCCTCATAAATCATGGAATTTTCCGGTCCGATCTTAAAATAGACATCCAGAATCAATTCTTTTATTTCAAGCTCTCCCACATATTGTTGCACGGGATATTTGGGTATTATGGCTCCTTCCTTAATGAATAGGGGAATCTTATCGATATCCGCGGTCACCCATCTTTCCTTACCCCCTTCTACGGTTTCCTCAGTCCAATAATTGTACCACTTTCCTCTAGGAACATACATCCGTCTACCCTTTGCATTGGGTTCCTGAACGGGGCAGACCAAAATCTGCTTTCCAAAAATAAACTCATCTGTACGGAAGTGGGTCTGAGTATCCTCTTGGTCGTAATAGAACAAGGACTGCAACATAGGTGTGCCGTATTCCGTATACCTATAAAACATCGTATACAAATAGGGTAATAATTGATATCGCAATTCAATAAACTTGCGGACAATATCCGTTACTTCATTGTCAAAAGACCAAGGTTCCTGATCGCCGTGATCCCCACTGGAGTGTACCCTGCAAAAAGGATGAAAAACACCTAATTGAATCCATCTGGCGAACAGTTCACCATTAGGCTGTTCGGCAAATCCCCCAATATCAGACCCCACAAAAGAATAGCCGCTAATACACATGCGCTGCGCCTGGACGTTGGCTATCCACAAATGTTCCCAGGTGGCCACATTGTCCCCAGTCCAAGTTGAGGAATACCTCTGGGTCCCCGCGAAGGCCGCTCTGGTAATGACAAATGGTCTTTTAGGAAATACATACTTCTTCACACCTTCATAGGTGGCCCTTACCATTTGCATGCCATAAATGTTATGTGCCTTTCTATGGGTACAAGGGTGACCATCATAATTGTGCCTGGTGTCCAGCGGGGCCGTTTTCGTAGGTACTTCCATTACGGCAGGTTCGTTCATATCGTTCCAAACGGCATGTACCCCGATCTCTGCCATAAACTCTTTGTACAGTTCCGCCCACCATGCACGTACTTCCGGGTTGGTATAGTCAGGAAACTTACAGGCACCGGGCCATACTTTTCCCTGCATATAGGGTCCATCACCGCGTTTACAGAAATAGTCCTTTTCCATCGCTTCCTGGTAGACCCAATAATCCCTATCCACCTTAATACCGGGATCGATCATTACTACAGTCTTAAAGCCATCTTCATTCAGTTCCCCTATCATCCGTTTCGGGTCGGGAAATCGCGTTTTATCCCATGTAAAGCAGCGAAAGCCGTCCATATAATCAATATCAAGGTAAATGGCATCACAAGGAATCTTGAGCTTTCTAAAGTTTTCGGCTATTTCCTTTACCCTGCTTTCAGGAAAATAGCTCCATTTGGATTGATGGTATCCCAAGGCCCATTGTGGGGGCATTTCCGGAGTTCCTGTCAAATTTGTATAGGAACGTACTACCTCGGACATTTGTGGTCCGTAAAAAAAGTAGTAGTTCATTTCCCCACCATCTGCCCAAAAACTGGTTATGTTTCTACGTTCATGGGCAAAATCAAAATAGGTCCTAAAGGTATTGTCGAAGAAAATACCATAACTTTTACCATTGTGAAGACCGGTATAAAATGGTATTGCCTTATATAGTGGTTCTTGATCTTTTCCATAGGCATACTGATCGGTACACCAGTTATTTACACGCTTGCCCTTTAGGTTGGAGTGTGTAGCCTTATCCCCCATACCATAAAAGCTTTCGGCGGTCTGGGTTATTTTACTCATTTTTACGGTATTGCCGCCATATTCATAATTTTCCTCCCAGTGAAAGCCGAGTTCGTCCTCATTTATGATATTCCCTTCCAAGTCGGATATCTGAGTGCGCAAGGTTTTTTTATCGATCAATAGTTGAAGAACGGAAGTTTCCAAAAGATACTCGGTTTTGTTCTCCGTAACCTCCAAACGGTTATATCCCTTACTCGCTGTTTCACTTATGGCATATGAAAAATCAGGTTCAAATACATATTCCGTAGCATATCGAAACCTTAAGACACTATCTTGAAGGACCGTAACTTCAAGTATAACGCCATTTTCCGTGGTAAAGTAGAGTTTATCCGAATCCCTTTTGTAGTCTACTATACGATTTGGGTATAAATTGCCCTTATATTCAAGTTCGGTATTGGTAATCATAGCGGGTTAAATTTAAAACGCCACAAATTAAGGACTTAACCCATAATAACGAAAACATATTACGACCAATTGTTAACTATAACGATATAGCTACTTTTCGTTACTTTAAAATGACGATACCTAAAGGAGGAATGGTGATTTCTATGGATTTTTTATACCCATGCCATTCTTTATTCGTGATTTTCACAGAAGTATTTTGTGTGCCGCTGCCACCATATTTCGAAGTATCACTATTAAAAATTTCTTTTAAGGCCTTGGTTTTTGGAACACCGATACGGTATTTTTCCCGGGGTACGGGTGTACAGTTGCAGGCAACGATAATATCGTTCTTATCATCATGGCCACAGCGGATATAAGAAAGCACGGAGTTTTCCGAGTCTCCGTAATCTATCCATTGAAAACCTTCGTGGCTAAATTGTTTCTCGTACAATGCGGGTTCCGATTTGTAGAGTGCATTTAAATCCTTAATCAATTCCTGAATTCCAGAATGTGGTTCGTACTGGGTTAAATGCCAGTCCAAACTTTGTTGAAAGTTCCATTCCGATGTCTGGCCGAATTCCCCTCCCATAAAAATTAGATTACCTCCGGGATGGGTAAACATATAACCAAAAAGCAACCTCAGATTGGCAAAACGTTGCCATTCATCCCCGGGCATGCGATAAATAAGGGACTGCTTACCATAAACCACCTCATCATGCGAAAAGGGCAACATGAAGTTTTCGGTAAAGGCATAAGTCATGCTAAAAGTGATATCATTTTGATGATGTTTCCTATAGACAGGTTCTTTTTTGAAATACTCCAAGGTATCGTGCATCCATCCCATCATCCATTTCATCCCAAAACCGAGCCCTCCTAAATTCACAGGTCTGGAAACCCCTGAAAATGCAGTGGATTCCTCTGCAATGGTCTGTACATCCGGATAATTCCCATAAACCGTTTCGTTGAGCTCCCGAATAAAGGATATGGCTTCCAAGTTTTCGTTGTTGCCATATATATTTGGTTCCCATTCTCCTTCTTCCCTGGAATAATCCAAATAGAGCATAGAGGCTACCGCATCTACCCGTAACCCGTCTACATGATATTGTTCTAGCCAAAACAAGGCGTTACTGATAAGGAAGGCCCTAACTTCGTTCCTGCCGTAGTTGAAAATCAAACTTTTCCAATCAGGATGGTAACCCCTACGACGGTCCGGGTTTTCATAAAGGTGAGATCCATCAAAAAAGCCAAGTCCATGGGCATCTTCGGGAAAATGCGATGGAACCCAATCCAAAATAACGCCAATGTCGTTTTGATGGAGTTTGTCAACCAATAATTTGAAATCCTCCGGTTTTCCAAATCTTGAGGTAGGCGCAAAATATCCCGTTAATTGATAGCCCCAAGAAGGATCATAAGGGTATTCCATAATGGGCATAAATTCCACATGCGTAAAGCCCATATCCTTTACATATTTTACAAGGTCTTCGGATAAATCGACATAGGAGAGATATTCGTTTCCATTTTTACGTTTCCAAGAACCTAGATGTACTTCGTATACGGAGTAAGGCCGATCCAGACCATTTTTATCGCCGCGATAACCCATCCACTTTTTGTCCTTCCATTTATATGTATCATTCCAAACTACAGACGCCGTATTGGGCGGATGTTGACAATAACGTGCAAACGGGTCTGCTTTCTCCGTCTTGATATCGTTATTGTGGGAGCGTATCTTGTACTTATATAAAGAGCCTTGGTCTATACCAGGGATAAATCCCTCCCAAATACCACTTTCGTCCCATCGTACAAAGAGTTTGTGGTCGCCCTCGATCCAATAATTGAAATCGCCCACCACCGATACGGATTTCGCAGTGGGTGCCCATACAGCAAAATAGGTGCCCTTTTTGCCATTCAACTCCATGGGATGAGATCCCAGTTTCTTATAAAGCTGATAGTGCTTACCAGCTTTAAAAAGATCAATATCAAAATCGGTAAATAGACTGTGCGCTATTACGTTTGCCATATTATAGTTTAGTTAGTATCGTTAATAATTCCCATAATACCTTCTAAGGGTATTACTGCCCACTGCGGCCTGGAATTCATTTCGTAACCCAATTCGTAAACTGCTTTTTCCAACATACAGTATTTAAGAAGAAATATGCGTTCTTGCACGTATCCTATGTTAAGGTTGTGTTCCTGTATTAAGCCCACATAACTTCCTAAGAACACCCCGATGAAATAGCGGTATAATATTTCGCCTGCCTTATACAGATCTTCCCGCGAATATGGATACTCTTCTCCTTTTCCAAAGATGGTTGCATAAATTGCGTAGTGGAAAGAGCGAAAAATACCGGCAACGTCCTTTAGGGGAGGTTGTTTCACTTTACGATCCCGAATAGTGCTCTCCGGCTCTCCCTCAAAGTCCAGCAGGTAGAAGTCGTCTTCCTGAACCAACACCTGGCCCAAGTGATAATCCCCATGTATACGGATACGCTCTCCCTTTAGTTTGGTCCAATCAAAATTCACGAATCGTTTTCGTATCTCGTTCTTCCGTTCCAAAAACTCCTGGGCCAATTCCAATGAAAGTCCCTTCAAACGGTGCATATTGTTCTCAACGATATTCAAGCGATTCTGAAATTGATACAAAAGCCTATTCTTTAGCCACACTTCATAGTCTCCGTTAAAATGTGTGGGGTGAAAGGCCGTATCGCCAAATTCGGATCCCAAGGCAATGTGCATCTCCGCCGTTCTCTGCGCAAGTTTTTGGATTTTCAAAAAAATATTGAGCCCGGCCCAATCAATAATCTGTGGGGGTACATTGTTAATGCCTAAATTTTTAAACATCGAGGTTTCGGGCAAGTTCTTTACTTGAATACGCTTGTATTCCAGATTGCTGAATATTTTATGCAGTTCCCCCAACATATACTCCCATGCATCCCCTTGGTTCGGCACTAATTCCTGCATTAGGGCAATTGTGATATTCACGTTATCGGAATCAATGACGTTGATACTTCCTTTATACGCTGGTATGTTCCTGTACTCCTTCTCCTCGGAGAGAAATCGGGTCATTTCATAGTCGGGATTTTTATCGGAATAAATTCTGCGGAAAAACTTAATAACCAGCCTATCATTTATGATTACCGAAGTATTGCTCTGCTCCAATCCCATAAATCGGGAGGATACGTACTCCGTTTCCGAAAAACTGGCACTTTTATGATACCTCACTTTAGTGGTATCATTGGGTACAGCCGTCATAATACGCTCAAAGACCAATTTTCGAAAGGCCTCAAGATTGAGCGCGTCTATAATATAACCTTCCTGGTCCTTTATTTTTATGGGCAAGATGCGATCTTTCTCGGCAAAACTTTCATCGGATACAAAGGCAATGGGCAAGAAGTAATGTTGATAGAAGGCCTCTTCAAAATTAACTTGCAATAATAGGCCATAGTATACTTCCTCATTTTGTTGAATCCTAAAATACTCCTGGAGTTCCACATATTTCAACTTGCTGGCTTTGCCCCCATACCACCGTTGTTGTACTATGTAGTTTTCCAGCACATCGGAAAGAAACACTTTGACAAACTTATCGTTCCCCATCAATTCTTCCCATATGGTATCGAAATGATAAGGTGGTCGTGCCAAAGATTCCTTTTTCTTTTTGGTCATCTCTTATGTTTTGATATGGAACAGATGAAAAGGCAATGCCGGATGCAGCTCTATAAAGTTCCATTCATTGTGCCAAAGGTACCCATTATCCGTAACAACATCATGTACCTGTACGGATTGCCCTGCATGGATTCCCAAGCTGTCCAATGGAAGTTGAACCGTACCCCTTTGGGAGTAATAGGGATCTAAACTGATTACAATCAACATTTGGTCCGTACGGTCATCGTTCCACTTATAAAAAGCGATTAGATTATCATTATCAACAGTGCAAAAATGGACGTTATTAGTTTGCTGTAGGCATTCATGCGCTCTACGCGCCGCATTTATTTTACTTATGACATAGGTTAACTTATTTTCCTTGGACCAGTCCCAATGTCGTATCTCATATTTTTCGCAATTCATATATTCCTCCTTGCCCGGAAGGGCTGCGGTATCCATATATTCAAACACCGGTCCATAGATTCCTATATTTCCGCTCATTGTAGCTGCCAGGGCGTACCGAATAAGATGCATGGCCTCATTGCCCCCCTGTAGATGATATGGGTTTATGTCCGGGGTATTAGGCCAAAAATTGGGGCGGTAGTACTCCTTCATTTCTGTTTGGGTAAGTTCTACCATGTACTCAATAAGTTCATGCTTCCATACCCTCCAAGTAAAATAGGTATACGATTGTGAGAAGCCTTGTTTGGCCAATTGCTGCATAACCCTTGGCCGGGAAAACGCCTCTGCCAAGAACAGCACGTCCGGATAATCCTTCTTGACCTGGGCAATGAGCCAATTCCAAAAATAATAGGGTTTGGTGTGGGGGTTGTCTACCCTAAAAATGTGAACTCCACAATTGACCCAATGCAGGGTAACCTTCAAAAGTTCCTCCCAAAGCTCTTTGTATGCATTGGATTCAAAGTAAAAATTGACGATATCCTGATATTTCTTGGGAGGGTTTTCGGCATATTGGATGGTTCCGTCCGGTCGTTTTCTAAACCATTCCGGATGATCGGTAATATAGGGATGATCCGGGGCAGCTTGAAAAGCAAGATCCATAGCGATTTCTATTCCATGGTCATTCGCCTTTTTGATCAAGTTCTTAAAGTCTTTTTCAGTACCCAATTCCGGATGTATGGCAGTATGGCCTCCCAATTTAGATCCAATGGCCCAAGGCACACCAGAATCCCCTTCCACGGCATTTACGGTGTTATTTTTTCCTTTCCGGTTTACCTCGCCAATGGGATGCACAGGAGGAAAATACAACACGTCAAAACCCATATTGGCTATTCTGGGCAGTAATTGTTCACAATCCTTAAAAGTCCCGTGCGTATTAGTTTTTGGCGAGGAAGATCTTGGAAAAAACTCGTACCATGTGCTAAAATTGGCCTTCTTACGATCAACATATACTTGAAGCACCTTACTGCTATTGGCTAAAAAACGTTGAGGGTAGCTCAAAAACAATTCGTGTAATTTGTGGGATACAGCTTCCTTTACCGCCTCATCATAAGAATTGTCTTCCTTAAAAAGTCCTATTAGTTTCTGGAGATATGGCCTTTCCTGGGCGGGCGCTTTTTTGGAAACATACTCCAAGTACTGCACGCCGTCCAAAAGTTCGCTCTTAACATGTTGCCCATCCTCAAGTTTCGCCTCAATACCGTGTTGCCAGTTCAAGGCGTGGTCTACCCATCCCTGTACCTTATAATCGTAAAATCCTTGTTTATCTACCGCAAAGGTTTCAAAATATACATCCTGTCCTTGATCTTGCATACGGACCACCGAATATTTCTTCTCACTCTCGTGTTTATAAAGAATTTCGGCCTGGATAACATCATGACCATCTGGGAGTACATCAGCATAAACTGTAACTTTTTCGCCTATGGTCCTCTTGATAAAAAACGCTCCACATTGAATTTGTGGTGAAACATTTTCAATAACAACACGTTGTTGTTTTAACATAGTTTAAGGTTTGTCCGGTTTTGCTAAAAATAGGAAATAAAACGATAATCCCACATGTGAGAGGCACAAATATTGGGTTCTTTGAAGAAGTCAAATTCTACCAATCTCATTTTTGGAACGCTTTTTGAAACAGGTACAAAAAAGAATCATATCTCTAGCTAAAATACAGTAATTATGAAAAAAACAACTTTGGTATTTAGTACAGTATTGGCCCTATTTTTTATATCCTGCGAGGGTCCGGCAGGGCCTCCAGGATTGGACGGATTTGATGGGGCGGATGGTGCTCCGGGGCCTCCAGGTCCCGAATTTGAAGCGATAGCCTTTGAAATTGATATTGATATGGTTTTAAATTCGGACCTAAACCGGTACGAGTTTGCTCTTGAACCCTTCCCCGATGATGTAATATTGCTACAGGACGATGTGGTGCTCATGTATCGATTGGAGGAAGTAAACAATGACCTGGACGTTTGGCGACAATTGCCACAGCCTTTCTTTTCCGATCAGGGATTGTTGTTCTACAATTTTGACTTTACCCTAAATGATTATAGTGTTTTGGTAGAACCGGAATTTGATGCAAGTTTGGTTCCTGCGGATTTGGTCCAAAACCAAATTTTTAGAATCGTCGTTATTCCGGCAGATTTAGGTCTATCCTCAAAAATGGATAAATCCAATATCGATGCCGTAATGCGTTCGTTGGGCATTGAAGAAAAGGACGTTAGAAAAATAAAATTGGATTAAACCCATTTTAGCATAAAATCACGCAAAAGCCTGTTCCCCAATTGTGAACAGGCTTTCTTTTAGATAGATAGTATTGGCAAGACATTAACCTAATATGTTCCTAAAGTTAGGTTGCATTCGAAAGGAATTGCCAAGGGCATCGTCCAATTTAAGAAATGAAATAAGCCTATGTTCATGAACCGTAAAATACTTTTGATCGCCCTTATCCTTCATATGACCGGATGCAAAGAAAATTCCCAAGAAAGGGAAACTGCCTCGAATAGGGACGCGAAAAAAGAAAAGACTTTTCCCATATCGAAAACAGAAGAAGAATGGCATAAGGAACTTACCGATATAGAGTTTTATGTACTACGAAAGGCCGCTACGGAAAATCCCTTTAGTAGTGATCTCTTGGATAATAAGGAGGAAGGGACCTATGTGTGCGCAGGTTGTAATACTCCACTTTTTAAGAGCGAACATAAATTCGATTCCGGTACAGGTTGGCCCAGTTTTGACCGGGAAATAGAGGGCAATGTTGCCTACGATATAGACTATAAAATAGGTTATAAACGAACCGAGGAACACTGTTCAACCTGTGGAGGTCACTTGGGACATGTATTTGATGATGGCCCCAGAAACACTACGGGAAAACGGCATTGTATCAATGGTGTAGCCTTGGATTTTGTGCCCAAGGAATAAGCACTATATCTTGCACTGACAAAACAAAGATTATTTCCAATCTGCAGTAGATAGGTTGTTCCAATCATTAGGACAGATTACATCTTTCGGTCAAAAACCTGGTAATCTTAAAATATTGGCTTCTTATCTTTAAGAACGTTTCAAAACTAAAGCAAAACAGGAAGACCGTAAATACATGTTTTGATATGTTATTTTAGGATTTCTTGGCAAACAATTGGGATGTTGAATTTGTAATTTGGGTTCTGATTTCCGTACTTTTGCACCGCTCTCGCCCGATGATCCATTCGGGAGCTTTCGGGAGGTAATTTCTAAAAAGTTTGAAAATGGCCAATTTCGATGTTATTGTTTTGGGCAGCGGTCCCGGCGGCTATGTTACTGCCATAAGGGCTTCCCAACTAGGTTTCAAAACCGCGATTGTTGAAAAAGAAAGTCTCGGTGGGGTTTGTCTAAATTGGGGTTGTATCCCTACGAAAGCTTTGCTTAAGTCTGCCCAGGTATTTGACTATCTCCAACATGCCGAGGATTATGGCCTTAAGGCGGGTGATGTGGACAAAGATTTCAATGCCGTGGTAAAACGTAGCCGTGGGGTAGCTGATGGGATGAGCAAGGGCGTACAGTTTTTGATGAAGAAGAACAAGATAGAGGTCCTTTCTGGTTTTGGAAAATTGAAACCTGGAAAAAAATTGGTCGTTACCGATGCTGAAGGTAAGGAAACCGAATATAGCGCGGAGCATGTTATTATAGCCACGGGAGCGCGTAGTCGCGAATTGCCTAGTCTACCCCAAGACGGCAAAAAGATAATTGGTTACCGGGAAGCCATGACCTTGGACAAGCAACCTAAAAAGATGATCGTGGTAGGTAGTGGGGCCATAGGTATCGAATTTGCCTATTTCTATAACGCTATGGGTACCGAAGTTACCGTTGTGGAATTTCTACCCCGCATAGTACCGGTTGAGGATGAGGAGGTCTCCAAACAACTGGAACGGAGTTTTAAAAAGACAGGAATCAAGATTATGACCTCATCCGAGGTTACTAGTGTGGATACCTCGGGAGAAGGTGTTAAAGCTACCGTAAAGACCGCAAAAGGCGAGAAAGTCCTTGAGGCGGATATAGTTCTTTCGGCCGTAGGTATAAAATCGAATATTGAAAATATCGGTTTGGAAGATGTGGGGATTGCCACCGACCGGGATAAAATTCTGGTCAATGATTATTACCAGACCAATATTCCAGGCTACTATGCCATAGGTGATGTTACACCAGGGCAGGCCTTGGCCCACGTGGCCTCTGCAGAAGGTATCCTTTGCGTGGAAAAAATAAAAGGCATGCATGTTGAGCCTCTGGACTATGGCAATATCCCTGGATGTACGTATTGTATGCCCGAAGTAGCTTCCGTAGGATTGACCGAAACACAAGCAAAAGAGGCCGGGCATGATATTAAAGTGGGGAAATTCCCATTTTCAGCAAGTGGAAAAGCCAAGGCCTCTGGTAAAGCGGATGGATTCGTTAAGGTTATCTTCGATGCCAAATATGGGGAATGGCTGGGTTGCCATATGATCGGTGCAGGTGTTACGGATATGATAGCCGAAGCGGTGGTCGCGCGAAAACTGGAAACTACGGGGCACGAAGTGCTAAAGGCGGTTCACCCCCACCCTACTATGAGTGAGGCCGTAATGGAAGCTGTGGCCGATGCCTATGACGAAGTAATCCATTTGTAAAGAATGCTTACCACATTTAGAATTACGGCTGTTCTTGAAGGTATTTCCTATCTGATGCTTTTTGCCATCAGTATGCCCTTGAAGTATTGGGCGGACATCCGTGAACCCAATATCTATATTGGTTACGCCCATGGGGCCTTGTTCATTGCTTATCTGCTTTTGGCCATTGTCTTTTGGATGGAAAAAAAGTGGACCATTAAACGATTGTTCGTATTGATCATGGCCTCTTTATTGCCCTTTGGTACGTTTTATATGGACCAGAAATATCTAAAGCCGTTACAATCCGAGCAATAAGGGGATAAATTTTGCACCTGTTTTTGAATGACCGAACAAGGTTTGCCCTTCTGATACTCAAAAGCCACTAAGGATATTGGCTATTCTGTGATATTTCCCAAAAAACTCTGTATCGCCAAATCATAGCTTTGTAGGCCGAAGCCGAGGATGACCCCTTTGGCGCCCGAAGAGATATAGGAAACATGTCGGAAATCCTCCCGTTTATGGGTATTGGAGATATGTACCTCTACGACCGGCGTTTCAATAGCCTTAACTGCATCACCAATACCTACTGATGTATGTGTATATGAGGCGGCATTGAGGACAACGCCATCATAGGAAAACCCTACTTCCTGAAGCTTACCAATAATTTCCCCTTCAATATTGGATTGGTAATACTCCAACTGAACGTCCTTAAACTTAAATTGCAGTATCGAAAAATAGTCCTCAAAAGTCTGGTTGCCATATACCTCGGGCTCCCGTTTGCCCAAAAGGTTTAAGTTGGGGCCGTTGATTATAATGATTTTCATATAGCTAAAATAAACAAATTAGCGCCCGTAAAAAAAATGTTGATTGGGTGATTTTGGAATCAACGCCTACGCCCGGTAGGAAAGGTATAGATTACACCAAGATTGGCAGAGTTCCATGTGCTTTCGTCCAATTGTATTCCAGTATAGGAAAGATTCAATTCAGTTTGTGGACCTAACAAAAAACCGATGATAGGCCTATAGTAAAGTCCCCCATCATTACCTTCATTGATCCCTAAGGCGGTTCCGGCATGTATTCCAAAGGAAAAGGAATTGGAAGGCCAAATCCGGATGGAAGCGGCCAGGGGAAAAAACTGTACATTGGGTAAATCAACCGATACAGCTTGATCTTGAAAAGTTTCGGCAAAACCATGGATAAAACCAGCAGTGGCACCAAGATCCACCAACTCGCCCAAGGCCCACGAATAACCTACATCTGCTCCAACAAATAAACTTACCGCATCATTAAAGTCCCCAAGGGGCAATCCGCCTTGAATGCCCAGTTTAAATCCTTCCTGCGCATTGATGGACCATCCGAATAAAATAAAGACAAAGACGTATACGGTTTGTTTCATAACTATGGATTATTGGTACCATAACGTCAAATATGTCCATTAACCTACATGATTAAGCAACTTTGTTGCCAAATTTGCGAAAACCGTTGCACATAGGCTTTATAGGTGTATCAAAAGGATAGTGATACCCTTGAATCAGAAACAATTTTTCCAAGAACGGCGGTCTCCATTATGCCAAGCATAACAAAGTCGGCAAAAGGGCATATATCCTTTTGGTTATCGGAAGACAGTCTACAAATCCCTGAAAAGTATTTTTACCCCTTTCGGATTTTAAAAGAAGTAGCTAGCAGAAATCTGTAACACGCGGTTCTTGGAATCGAAATCCTTGACCACATTGATAAACCCAGGAATAAAACGTAACTGAAAGTAGAAGTTCTCGTCCAATCGATATCCCGCTCCCAGGGCAAAACCAATGTCGAACGTATTCTTGTCCGGTGTAACCAAAGTGCCATAGGTATCCTCATCGATATTACTGGAAAGTAAAACGCTAAATTGTGGTCCTGCCTCTATGAAAAGGTTATCCCAAACATTGTATTTACCGATCAAAGGCACATTGAGGTAAAACAAGTTAATATCATCATCCAGGAATGTACCACTACCCTGAAAGGAAAGAAGCACTTCCGGTTGAAGAATAATAACATCTGAAAAGGGAATTTCTACCAATCCCCCAATATGAAAACCGGGCTTGGAGCCGTAATCATACCTGCTATCACCACCTAGTGAAGATAGGTTAAATCCAGCCTTAACGGCCACTGTGCCGTCAGCGCCAATATTATTGGTTCCCTGTATTTGGGCCAAGGCACATTGTAAGGTAAAAAAGGAAAACAAAACGGTTAGGAAAGTTGCTTTTTTCATGTTTTCATATTTAAAGGTTGTCCACACAAAAATACCATTTTTTACAAAGTACCCGTTTTAAAATTCTATTTCAATGCTGAAAAAAAAGTCCAATAAAGCTATTTCATTCAATGATATTTTCGATTAACAAAGTTCCAATTCTATAAAAAATGCCCTGATACTTGCCAAAGACAATGATAGCATTGAAGGATTGGTACCCTGGAAATCTTGGACATGACGTATCTTTAAACCATGAATTGGCAACAAGCATTGAAGGATTATCAGCATTATTTAAGAATAGAGCGAGGCCTGGCCCAAAATTCCATCAAAAGTTACCAAAGGGACATAAACAAGCTTATACAGTATCTGGAAACACATAACATTCTGGAGGACCCTATAAAAGTAAGCATGGAAACAGTACAAAGGTTTGTTTACGATATCGCAAAAACTGTTAGCCCTCGTTCACAGGCTCGTATCATTTCCGGACTTAAGGGTTTCTTTAATTATTTGGTCTTTGAGGAATACAGAACCGACAATCCTATGGATCTTTTGGAGTCCCCAAAAATTGGACGAAAACTCCCAGATACCCTTTCAGAACCTGAAATAGATACACTTATCGGAGCCATAGATTTAAGCAAACCGGATGGAGAGCGAAACCGTGCCATGCTAGAAACCTTGTACGGATGCGGGCTACGTGTTTCCGAATTGATAGGTTTAAAACTTTCGGATCTTTTTTTTGAGGAAGGTTTTATAAAGGTAACAGGCAAAGGGGATAAACAACGTTTTGTCCCCATAGGGACCATTAATATCAAATACATCGACATCTATAGAAACGAAATCCGAATACATCAAAAAATCCAAAAGGGCCATGAGGATATTCTTTTTCTCAATAGAAGGGGCAAACAATTGACAAGGGCCATGATATTCACCATTATTAAACGGCTTGCGGAAAAAATCGGACTACAGAAAAGTATTAGCCCACATACATTCAGGCATTCCTTTGCCACCCATCTCTTGGAAAATGGGGCGGACCTCAGGGCCATACAACAAATGCTAGGCCATGAAAGCATTACTACTACCGAGGTCTATATGCACGTAGATCGTAGCCATCTTTCCGATGTTATGAACAAATACCACCCTAGAAAATAAAAGAGGTCTATTTTATATCAGAACTTGAATTTTCCTCCCAATGAATACAGGGCAGGAGTAGGAATAAGAGGTTCTCCAAAGCTTCCCATTTTGGAATCATTAAATTGTATGTTGGCCCTTGCTTCCAAAAAAAAGTTTTCCTGTACCTCATAGCCAGCACCTGATACAATCCCTATTCTGGGAGACAAAGGCGCTCTCCCATCTTTTTTCGCCTCCCTTTCCAGTTCCATCCCAGAAAGAAGGTATAGCTTTTCCGTAAGATAATACCTTCCCAAAAGAGCAGTTCTAAACCTATTGGAAACAATATATGTATCGTGAAAACCTTCCAATAGGACATCCAGTTCTTCGGACAAATCATAGTTTATCAGAAAAGACGAGTGTTCTTCATTGCTGAAAAATAGAGGGTAAGAAAACCCTTCTATGTTTAAATTGCCTTGTTTCATAAGACCAAAGGGGTCCGGCTTAGGCTCTTGACTATATACCGCAACAAGCCCCATAAAAAAGAAAAGAATCTTGGGAACTTTTAAGTGTGAAAATACAGGTTTCACTTTCAGTAATTGCATATCTAAAAGTAGATGAAACGCCTTGGTATTCCTAAATATTTAAAATGAATTTAACGTACAGGTATTCGCCTTCACCTTAGAGGAAAAGTTTTGAATTTAAGCGATATCCAGAGGATTAAGGAGTTCATCTGCAAAAAAATAGGGAACGCAATCGTTATAGTTGATTTAAGATTTTTCCAGACCCGATTTTTCTTAAAGAAAACAATATATTAGGGCTCCGCAAAAAGTTTGTATGGAAGAGCGAGCAAAGCGAAAATGGTGGAAAGAAGGCATTGTCTATCAGATTTATCCTAGAAGCTTTCAAGATACGACGGGCAATGGCATTGGTGATTTAAAGGGCATTATCCATAGATTGGACTATATTAAAAGTTTAGGAGTAGATATTGTTTGGTTGAACCCTATATACAAATCCCCAAATGATGATCATGGCTATGACATAAGCGATTACCGAGGCATAATGGAGGAATTCGGTACTATGGCGGATTTTGACGAGTTGCTTAAAGGAATGAAACAAAGGGGTCTAAAGTTGGTTATGGACCTTGTTGTGAATCATAGTAGTGACGAACACCCTTGGTTCAAGGAATCCAGAAAATCCTGTGACAACCCCTATCGGAATTATTATCATTGGTGGCCTGCGGAAAAAGGAAAACCGCCCAAGCGTTGGAGCTTTTTTGACATTGAGGAGAATGCCTGGAAATATGACCCAAGTACCAAAGCGTATTACTTGCATTGTTTTTCCGAAAAACAGCCCGATCTAAATTGGGAAAACTCCAAAGTACGGCAGGAAATCTATGACCTCATGAAATTCTGGTTCGACAAAGGGGTCAACGGTTTTCGTATGGACGTCATTTCCTTTATCTCAAAGGACACAGACTTTCCAGAACTTCCTGAAGAATATGGAGGAGATTTTATCCCATACTATGCCAATGGGCCCAGACTCCATGAATATTTGCACGAGATGAACAAGGAGGTGCTAAGCAATTATGATGTGATGACCGTTGGTGAGGGGACCGGTATATCCATTGAGCGTGCATTGGATTTCGTTAACGAAGACCGAGAGGAACTTAATATGTTCTTTCATTTTGATTTGATGGACCTTGATCGAGAGCCCGGTCAAATGTTTACAATGCGAAAAGAAAAATGGAAGCTTACCGATTTCAAACGGATACATTCCCAGTGGGATTCCATTTTTGCTCAAAAAGGTTGGGGAAGCATCTATTTGAACAATCATGATTTTCCTCGGGCCGTAAGCCGTTGGGGAAATGATTCAAAAGCGTATTGGCACAATTCGGCCACTATGCTACAGACTTTTGTGCTTACCATGCGGGGAACTCCTTATTTTCTGTATGGTGAGGAAATTGGAATGACCAATATAAAGTTTAATGACATCAGTGATTACAGGGATATTAATACCCTAAACCGCTATGAAACCCTTAAAAACGAGGGCGGGGATCTTGAGGCATTTATTCAAAATGAAAAACATGCCAGTAGGGACAATGCCCGTACACCCATGCAATGGGATCTTTCCAAAAACGCCGGTTTTACCAAGGAAAGACCTTGGATAGGAATCAACGGGAATTACGAGGAAGGTATAAACGTTATGACCCAGGAATCCGAAGAAGATTCCGTACTCAACTATTTTAGACGTATGATCGGTGTTCGTAAGTCCAATACTACATTAATCTATGGAGACTATACCTTGCTAGCACCAAAAAATGAAGATATCTACGCGTACACCCGTAGCGATAGTAAAAACACGTTCTTGGTATTGCTCAGTTTTTCTATAGAACAGGCCGAAATTAATCTGAAAGAACTGGATTTTGAGCATGCCAGACTTATCATTAGCAATGCTGAGGCAGCTGAACTTAAGAAGGATACAAGGTTTGCACTAGAACCTTACCAAGCGGTAATTTATCAATTGCATTGAAACCGATTTTAGTATATTTAAGCCCCTTAACACCGGCTATGCTAAAAAAACAACGACTTCTTTTTTTTCTTGCCATTCTACTTTTTTCAGTAGTAAGCCATGCCTGTTCCGTAGTATATTACATCGACTCTGTTACAGGAAAGATTTATGTGGCCAACAATGAGGATTATTGGTATGATGTAGATGCCTATATCCAGATCGTTCCAAAATCCAAAGGGGAATTGGCCCGTCTCTGGTATGGTTGGGATGATTTTGCCCAAGGGGGAATCAATGAATCAGGACTGTTCTTTGATGGTGCAGTTACCCCGGAACAACCTAAAATAAAAGGTTCCAAAAAAATAAAAGGGAATTTAGGGGATGAAATCTTGGCCTCCTGTAAAACGGTACAGGAAGCCATTACATTTATTGAAGAAAGAAAAATCGCGTTGCCCGATGCCCACATCATGTTTGGTGATGCCAATGGAAATGCCGTGGTCGTCGAGTGGATGGACGGAGATCGGAAAATCGTTCCCATAACGAACAATAAATTAATCATGACCAATTTTTTGCTGGCCGACCCCTCAAAAGGAAACCATCCATGCCCAAGATACAATGCCATCCAAAAAAACTTGGAGGCCTTGGAGAAAAATAAAGATTCTATAAGTTTTTTGGAAGTTGCAAACACTGTTGGCAGTTCAGTTCAAACACCGGCTGTGGATAAGAAGGGTAGAACAGGCGGCACATTATATTCAACCTTTATCAATATTTCGGATATGGAGTTAATATTGGTTTACAAATTGGATAACAAAAAAATATCAAGACTGGATTTACAAATGGAGTTTAAGAAGCCAAAGGGAAGAAAAATTGAGTTAAATTCACTTTGACCCTAAAAAAATCAAGTGGGAAAAATGAAAATTAAACCTTCCAAAACATTTGTAAACCTGAACTTCCAGATTTATTCTGTAACAAAACAAAGTAACGCTCTACTAATCAATAACAACTTACCAACCCGTACGTGAACAAGGAACTGGAACATCAATTTGTTACAGAGCTTGAGAACAATCAGAATATTGTTCATAAGGTGTGTACGCTATACACCAATGATAGGGATTCGCACAATGACCTTTTTCAGGAAATAACCATACAACTATGGAAAGCTTATCCAAAGTTTCGAGGTGAATCCAAATTCAGTACATGGATGTACCGCGTAGCATTGAATACAGCGATTACTTTGTATAGAAAATCAAAAAGACAGGTAATCACCCAAGATTATGAATCGGTAATTTTTAAGATAAAGGCCGACGAATATGATGAGACGGAAGAGAAACAACTGAAACTGATGTACAACGCCCTAAAACAATTGGGCGATATTGAAAAGGCCCTTGTCTTTCTTTATCTGGAAGATAAGGACTATAGGGAGATTGCAGAGACCTTGGGTATCACAGAAGTGAACGCCAGGGTAAAGATGAATCGCATCAAGAATAAATTGAAAACCATATTGAATCCTTGAGGATATGATGGACGAATTAGAACTTCTGAAGAAAGATTGGCAAAAAAAGGGAGCGGAGCTTCCCAAATTGTCCTTTGATGAAATACAGAACATGCTATGGAAAAAATCTTCTTCCATAGTTAGATGGATATTGATCATTAGTATTTTGGAGATTTCGCTTCCCCAATTATTATTTTTGTTTCCCTCCATTAGGAATTCAATGGCCCTTTTGGACAATTCCACCTTTAACCTTGGCTTGCTGATTCTGTCCATTTTTTATTATGCGGTGGTCGTCTATTTCATTTATCTTTTTTACAAACGCTACAAGGAGATTTCCGTTCTAGAAAACGCTAAAACCCTTATGGACAAAATAATCCTTACCAGAAAAACCGCTTTCTATTATATCATTTTTTCCCTAAGCATGTTTTTTGTCTTCTTTTTGTACTATGCCTTGGAAATGTATTTCGTAGATGATGTCTTAATGAGTATCGATGGTTTTGAGGAAGTGCTAAAAAAGAGAACATTGGAAGAAATCCGGACTATGGTGTTCTGGGGGGTTATCCTTGGAGGGTTCTTCTTTACCCTTGTAATGGGCGGAATCTATTTTCTGCTTTACGGAATCTTGCTCAGGAAGCTTAAAAGAAACTATCAAGAACTGAAACGTTTGGAAATCTAAACTTTCTTTCGATTGCGGAACCTGCGCAATTCGTTTTCCTGTTCATAGGCCAGTAACTCTTCTTGAGGGATCACTTTCAAGAAGGAAGGGTGCTGTTCTATGGCGTATTCCAATTTTTCAATAATAGATTCCGGAGATTCGTTCCCGTAGTCTATTTCCAGAGGTTCTTTGATGACCATAGACTGCAAAATGCCCTTTTTCTTTACGCGAAGCCCTTTTTTATCGAACGAACGACGAAATCCATCAATAACTACAGGAACAACCACAGGTTTATATTTTTTTATAATATGTGCAGTACCTTTTCGCAAAGGTTTCCATGGCGTGGTCGTACCCTGGGGAAAGGTAATGACCCAGCCATCTGCCAAAGCCTTACCAATATTGGAAATATCGCTCATTTTAACCTGCCGTTGCACATCCTTACCTTCCGATCGCCAGGTGCGTTCCACGCTAATAGAACCGGCATAGGCAAAGACTTTGGTGAGCAGGTTCTTTTTCATCGTCTCGGCAGCAGCCACATAATACACGTTCAGTTTCGGGTTCCATAGATAACCCAAATTCTTTAAGGAGTCTTCTCTTCCTGATAAACTTGCATTAAAAACATGGAACATGGCCACCACGTCCGCAAAATAAGTCTGGTGGTTACTTACAAAGAGTACGTTTTCCCCAGGTAGGTTTCTTATGACTTCCGAACCTTCAATTTCCAATGTATTGAAGCCCTTGTAGCGTGAGCGCGTCATAAGCCCCATGATTCGAATGAGCCACTTTTTTAAAAAGAGAATATGCCCAAAAGGATTTTCCTTGAATAAACCCATAAAGGCAAAACTACAAAATATGGAGCTATAAGACCTGTCTCAACAACTCCTTGATCTCACTTAGCATCATGGCCGTAGCTCCCCAAACAGTGTAACCCTTTAAATTAAAGGCAGGTACATCAATATTTGCCGCATACGAAGTGCTTAGCTTTTGCATGAAAATTTTGGAATCATCCATAAAGTCAGCAACCGGAACCTCTACCAAAGCTTCTACCTCGGATTGCTGAGGTGCAAATAAGGGCTTCCTATTTTGATGAAGGCCTATATAAGGATGCACTTCAAAATTGCTAGGAGGAATATAGATCTCACTCAATGACCGTATAACCTCAATTTCAGTTGAGGGAACACCCACTTCCTCATGGGTTTCCCTGAGAGCCGTCTCTTTTAAATCCCTATCACCCCGCTCTGATTGCCCCCCGGGAAAACCTACTTGCCCTGAGTGTACGTCCTTAGGATGGGCCTTTCTAAGGATTAGTAGTATGTGTGCCAAAGCATTAGTATCCGGATAGAACAAGGCCATTACCGCAGCTCTTTTTGGGCTTCTTTTTTTTTGTCTTGCTTCCTGCATTAGTCTAATCCTTGTTTCAGGAGCCATTTTAAAATGGGAGACTTCACCCGGTAAGGGTAGATTTTTTATTTTTGAAAGTCGTTGGGAAAATAAATCGAAATCCATGCTATTGAAAAAAATCGCTTTGCATACAATATTACTACTATTTTTGACTGGATGTGGGGATTCCTCGGCTAAAAAACAGATTGGGGAACAGGTAAAATCCGCAGAGAAGGATACCATGCAAATGGACTCCTTGGCGTCCCATGAGAAAGAGGAAAAGTTCGTGCTTACCGAGGAAAATGCCATCGATTTTTTCTTTGATTACCAAAAGGACCTAAAAGTGAACAAGGTAAAATTGACCACCAGTATGGGTAGTTTTACCGTACAGCTTTATGACAATGTACCCTATCACAAGGCCAATTTCATTTTTCTGACCCGTAAGGGATATTTTGATGGTACACAGTTTCACCGCGTAGTAAAAAACTTCATCATCCAAGGTGGAAACGCAGATGATAAGGCCACACCGGAAAAACGTCGGGAAATTGGCCGTTATCTCCTACCACCGGACACCCGAAAGGGATATAAACACCATAGAGGTACTTTGTCCATGCCCAGTAGTGAAATCAACAATCCGCATATGCTGGCCTCACCCTACGAATTTTTTATCGTAGTTACCAATCCAGGTTCGTATCATTTGGATGGGGAATATACTCCCTTTGGAAAAGTAATCCAGGGAATGGAAGTAGTGGATAAAATTAACAAGGTAAGGGTAGGCAAAGGAGATTGGCCCTTTCAAAATGTATATATAGAAAAAGCGGAGGTTTTGGAGTAGATGCCAACTTAAATCCCAAATTCCAAAACTCAAACTTAGAACTTAGCTTTCGATAACCAAATATGTCATGCTGAGCGAAGTCGAAGCGCCAAGACTCAAATCCCAAGTTTCAAATTAGAAGAAAACGGTTTTTAGGGAAGTTGGATTTTGGTCCTTGTAATTTGAAATTTGAAGTTTTACTTTTTGTTTCTGTAGATATTAGGCAAAGCAATCTTAAAACGGACGGCCAATAATCGGATAATAATGATAATAAGAATCGCTGTGACGTAGGAAAAGGCCCCGGCCCAAGGCAACTTGATCAAAAGGAAATAGCTGATTCCTCCAAAAACACATGCTGTGGCATAGACTTCTTTTCTGAAAATCACAGGAATCTCATTGCATAGGATATCACGGATCACTCCACCAAAAGAAGCTGTAATGGTTCCTAGGAAAATACACATTACGGGCATTAGATCGGCTGAAATTCCTTTCTCTATTCCTACCATTGTAAAAAGCCCTATACCAATGGTATCGAACAAAAAGAGTGTTCGCCTCAAATACTTTAACTGGTTCACGAAAAGTATGGCGAAGACTACGGATCCCAAAATAGTAATAACATAATCAGAACTGCGCATCCACATAACAGGAGTATCGCCGATAAGCATATCCCTTAGGGTTCCCCCTCCTACCGCGGTGACAAAGGCAATAATACACACCCCGAAAAGATCCAGCTTTTTTTCCATGGCCACCAATACTCCCGAAATGGCAAAGGCAATGGTTCCTAGAATATCAATTATATAGTAGAACATGGGATTATAACTGTTGGGTATAGTAATTGTAATCCTTAATGGCAATATCCACGAAATCAATAGGTTTTAAATCCGTAACTATTTCGGCCACTTCCTTGATCTTATCACTCAAAGAAACAATAATTTGGTGGTCTCCGTTTACTCGTGCCGCATCATAAAGCTCCTTTATGGTCTGCATCTCCCTATCCTTAAAAACAGTGACCTGGGGGAATTTTGGAGCATAATCTTGGGGCAATTCCCGTAAGATAGTGTCTTTTAAAAAGACCCTTTTACGCTCGCTTATAACCGTAGTGCCAGCGGCAATATCCCCTACACGCTGTCCTTTGCCCCTGATCAATATGGTCAATACCGCCACCCCTCCGGAACTTAAGGCCACATCGATTATCCGTAAAATCCATCGAACGAAATAACTAGCAAAATTAGGCTTTGAACCATCCAATTTTACAACACGAATGTGCATAAGGTTCTTACCGATAGTCTTCCCGTCCGTAAAGGTTTCCAAGAGAACGTAATACAAAAAAGCAGGTAAACTCAATAGTAAATACAGTGCCCACATATCAGCAAAATCTACGTCAAGTGCCAACAACAACCAAATCATTAATACTGTATAGACCAGTATAACAAAACTGTCTATGATGTACGCCAGCATGCGGTCTCCGAGATGGGCCGTATTTTGATCGATACTTATATTTTGGGCCGTTTCTATTTGAAATTGTTCCATAGTTTCGTTTCTTTGAGGTAAACCCAAAGTTGATGCGCGAGGCGGCATTCGTAAAGCAAAATAAAGACAAATGGGCTGTTTTTGAAAATGCCCTGTCCAACAAAACGAAGATAGCGCCCGATGTATTGTCCGACCTTTACATTGAAATCACAGACCAACTCAGTTATGCCAAGACCTTTTATGGTGGTAGCAATACGGAATTTTATCTAAATTCCCTTGCATCACAAGCACATCAAAAAATATATAGGACTAAAAGGGAGCCTAAAAATCGCATTGTAGAGTTTTGGAAGGCCGAGTTTCCCACTATGTTCTATTACCATCATAGGGAATTGCTCATCGCTTTTCTGGTTTTTTCCTTTTTTGTTGTGGTAGGCGCTTTTTCTTCGGCCAATGAGGGAGATTTTGTCCGATCTATTTTAGGGGATGGTTATGTAAACATGACCTTGGAAAATATAGAAAAGGGTGACCCCATGGCCGTTTACAAGGAGATGGGCGAGTTCAACATGTTCCTAGGCATAACCATCAACAATATCCGTGTGGCCCTCTTGGCCTTTGCCTATGGGATTTTTCTTGGTGTAGGCACCTTGATCATTATGCTACAGAACGGTATAATGCTGGGTAGTTTTCAATATTTTTTTTATGACAAGGGGCTTCTATGGGAGTCTGTACGTACCATTTGGATCCATGGTACCATAGAGATTTCTGTCATTATTATAGCAGGATGTGCAGGTTTGGTGTTGGCCAATGGAATGCTGTTCCCCGGCACCTACACCCGATTGGAGTCTTTTAAAAGGGGAGTGAAAAACGGTCTGAAAATCATGATCAGCACCGTACCCTTCTTCATTATCGCCGGATTTCTGGAAGGGTTCGTTACCCGACATACTGAAATGCCAGATGCATTGGCTATTCTGATTATTGGTGGATCCTTAGCACTCATTACATTCTATTATATTATATATCCGAGACAAATCCATAAAAAGCTAAACCATGAAGGATGACTACATTGAGTTTAAAAAACAACGCGAACTTGGCGAGATTCTGTCCGATACCTTTGCCTTTCTCCGTAGCCAATTTAAACCCTTTTTCGCTACATACTTCAAGATAGTCGGCCCATATTTAGTTGTATTGCTTGTAGCTTCAGGGTTTTATCTGTATTCGTTTCAACCTTTTTTTGATATTGGATCAGAACCATCCGATCAGATATTTGGAGGAGCCGTAATGGTGTTGTCTCTTTTTGTTTTCCTAATTTCCTTGGTACTGGTCTATTCAATCTCACAATCCACAACCTTGCATTATATAAAATCCTATGCAAACAACAAAGGCAGTATTGATTTGGCCGAAATTAAAAGGGAAGTATACGCCACCTTATGGAGTTTTATTGGACTAGGGTTTTTGGTGGTACTATCCATCATAGCCGGATTTATGGCCTGCGTCATTCCCGGAGTTTACCTATATGTACCTTTGGTGCTTTCTTTTTCCGTATTGGTATTTGACCAAAAAGGAGCTACGGATGCCTATGGATATAGCTTTACACTAATAAAGGATGAATGGTGGATTACCTTTGCCACACTATTGGTCATTGGTATAATCGTTGGTATCGCCAGCTATGCCTTTAACATACCGGCCGCCATCTATAGCTGGATGAAAATGGGCATTTTTTCCGGAGAATTGGATGCCGAAACCATGACGGGCAATTTTGTAGATCCTATCTACATCCTGTTAAATGTACTAAGCACCTTGGCCAGTCTTCTGCTCAATTTGATATCCGTTATTGCGGCTGCCTTTGTATATTTTAACTTAAACGAGAAAAAGAATTTCACAGGTACCTACGAACGCATCCAAAATTTAGGTAAAACCCCTGAAAATTAGGCATGCGGAAATTTTTACCTTTTTTCTGCCTTTTAATTCTAGGGACAATTTCGGTTTTGGGACAAAAGGATTCCACTGGCCCTATTTTTGATACCGGGCCTTTAGAAATCAAAAAAATAACGGATGAGGATTTACAAACCTTTAAGGACAATCCTGACTTTAATTATGAGGTCATTGAATCCAGCCCTTCTTGGTGGGATAATTTTTTGACCTGGCTTTGGAATTTACTCCTCCGCTTTTTCCAATGGCTTTTTGGTGTAGAAAAGGCGGCAGGCTTTTTAGCAGAATTTTTCAGCTGGATACCTTATGTCCTTTTGGGGTTGCTTCTCTTTTTACTCATTAAGTTTTTTCTAAACATCAATGCAAGGTCACTGTTTTATTCCAAAAAAAATCCATCCTTGGTAACGCTTTCCGAGGAGGAGCATATTATTAAAAACGAGGACATACAACAGTTGATTCAAGAGGCCATACAACAAAAGGACTATCGTTTGGCGATACGCTATTACTATCTGCATATTTTAAAAATGCTTAGTGATGGAGAGTTTATAGAATGGCAGCTTCAGAAGACCAATGCCGATTATATCTCCGAAATTGAAGAACTTGAACTGAAACAGCCGTTCGGCCATATTACCCGGTTGTACGACTATATCTGGTACGGGGAGTTTGATATCGATGAGGCTAAATATACTAGGCTTGAAACCAATTTTACCTCCTTTAAAAAAAGAATACTTAAAAATGGGTAAAAAGGGAGTCACATATATCATAATAGCCCTACTGACCGTTGCTCTTTTAATGCTTATGCAGTACAATAAGCCAAAGGAAATCAATTGGTTTCCTTCTTATGTTATGCAGCACAAAATACCCTATGGCACTTATGTGCTCAATGAGGTCATGGCACATTTTTTTTCGGGTAATATTGAACAAATACATGTTTCGCCTTTTGAATTTTTAACCACCAATTCCAGTATAAAAGGTACCTACTTTTTTGTAAACGACCGTATTGAATTCGGGGAAACGGAATTGAATGCACTCTTGGACTGGACGGCCCAAGGCAATAACCTATTTATGGCCGCGGGAGGTTTTGAAGAGCAATTATTGGACACGTTACATGTAGAAACCGGCTCTCTTTACGCAGGCTTTGGCGAGGAAGGGGTACAATTTCATAAATTGGTTCATCCCATGCTAAAAAAGGATTCCCCCTATCCATTTAATAAAGATAGTTATGCCTCCTATTTTGAATCTTTGGATACCTTGAAGACCCATATTTTGGGAGCGGTGGAAATCCCATCCGTAAGCGATAGTATTCAAACGGCACACTTTAATGTTATCAAACAAAAGTTCGGCAAAGGTGAAATTATCCTTTCTTTATTTCCCAAGGCATTTACCAATTACTTTATTCTAAAGGAAGGAAATAAAGATTACACAGCCGGTCTATTGTCCTATTTGGATGGTTCGCGAACTGTCTATATGGATAATCATCATAAGGCCGGAAAAACATTTTATACATCTCCAATGCATATTTTCTTGAACACCAAAGCATTAAAATGGGCCTACTACATTGCATTGATAGGTACTCTTTTTTATGTGGTTTTTGAGGGCAAAAGGAAGCAGCGGGCCATACCTGTAGTGCGTCCCCTAAAAAATCAAACACTTGCCTTTACTAGGACCATCGCGGATATGTATTTTGAAAAAGGGGAACAAAAACAGATAGCCGAGCATAAAATAGCCCACTTTTTGGAATACCTGCGGTCTCATTTTTATTTGGATACCCAAAACAGGGATGAAGGATTTTATAGCAACCTTGCATCCCGTAGTAACCATTCCGTAGAAGGAGTGAAGGAATTGTTCAACCTTATAGAAAAACTAAAAGTTCGTACAGAAATAAGTGATATCGAACTCAAAAAGCTAAATACATTAATAGAAAAATTCAAAGTAAAAGCAAATGGAAGAAAATAGTACTCCAGAAGAGGAGCTTAGTTTTAACAGTCGTATTCCGTTGAAAGACCTAAAAAAAACTGTCGACGATATCAAGGTTGAACTTTCCAAGGTCATTATAGGTCAAAAAGACTTTATAGAACTGCTCATCGTATCCCTTTTAGTGGATGGTCATGTGCTTATAGAGGGAGTTCCCGGGATTGCCAAAACCATTACGGCCAAACTTTTTGCCAAGACATTAAAGACCGATTTTAGTCGGATCCAGTTTACCCCGGACCTAATGCCCAGTGACATTCTGGGGACTTCCATCTTTAATGTAAACTCTTCAGAATTTGAGTTTAAACAAGGCCCTATTTTTTCGAATATCATATTGATCGATGAAATTAATCGCGCGCCCGCGAAGACCCAGGCCGCTTTGTTCGAGACCATGGAGGAACGCCAGGTAACCATGGATGGCACAACCTATACCATGGAAACACCCTTCATGGTGTTGGCCACACAAAATCCTATTGAACAAGAAGGCACCTACGCATTGCCGGAAGCACAATTAGATCGATTTATCTTTAAGATAAAAGTTGCTTACCCATCGGTTGAAGAAGAAATACAAATCATTCAGACCCATCATGAACGGCAAGGTTCAAAACCTCAGGAAATGATAAAGTCTGTTATTACACCGAAACAGTTGGCGGATTATAAATCTAAGATCCAGGAAATTATTGTCGAAGAAAAAATAGTCAAGTACATCGCAAACATCATCACAAAAACCCGTAACCATCCCCATTTGTATCTGGGTGGTTCTCCCAGGGCCTCTATAGCCACTTTAAACGCTGCCAAGGCTTTTGCTGCCATCAATGGACGCGATTTTGTTATTCCCGAAGATGTAAAAAAAGCTTTGGTTCCGGTACTGAACCATCGGATTATCCTTACTCCGGAACGTGAAATGGAAGGGGTTACCACGGATGGTGTTGTACAAATGATTATGGAATCTGTTGAAATACCACGTTAAGCCGTGCATTTTTTAAGGTCGTTCTACATACATAACACATTTTTCAGATACCTTGCCGTATTATCCGCATGTTTTGTGCTATCGTATTGGCTGCCTTGGCTTTATCCCGTTGCGTGGTTGCTTACATGGGTGCTTCTGGGCCTACTCCTGTTCGATGCCTATTTGCTCTATTCCCATACAAAAGGCCTTGAAGCGCAAAGGAAGCTTCCCCAAAAACTATCCAATAGTGATATAAACCCTCTAAGCATCAAGTTTACCACATATTATCCTTTTAAAACCTATATATCCATTATTGATGAACTCCCGACCCAATTTCAAAAAAGGGATTTTATACATAACACACATATCACAAAAGGAGAATGGAAAACGTTTGGGTATTCGGTTCGCCCCGTGGACCGGGGCGAATATGTATTTGGCAGCCTGAATCTGTACGCATCGTCACCCCTAAGAATTGTAAAGCGACGCTTTGTCTTTCAAAAAGATCAAATGGTGCCTGTATACCCAAGTATCATCCAAATGCAACACTATGATTTTCTCGCCATAAGCAATAAGCTAACGGAATTCGGTCTAAAAAAAATCCGCCGCATCGGGCATACCCAAGAGTTCGAGCAGATAAAGGAATATGTAAGGGGAGATGATTTTAGAACTATAAATTGGAAGGCTACCGCCAAGCATAATCATTTGATGGTCAATCAATATCAGGATGAAAAATCACAACCCATTTATTCTCTAATAGACACGGGTAGGGTAATGAAAATGCCCTTTAACGAGTTAAAATTATTGGACTACGCCATTAATGCTACCCTGGCCTTTTCCAATGTGGCCTTAAAAAGAAACGATAAAACGGGAATGCTTACTTTTTCAAAGAACATTGAATCCTTCGTCCCAGCGCTGCGGAAGATTACCCACCTTAATACCATTTTGGAAAAACTATATAACATTACCACCGAGTTTACCGATTCCGATTTTGGATTGCTTTATGCACATATTAAACGAAAGGTGACCCATAGAAGCCTATTGCTCCTCTATACAAACTTTGAACATATTTCAGGGCTCAGGCGGCAATTACCCTTTCTTTTGGCCATGGCAAAACATCATGTGCTGGTAGTAATCTTTTTTGAGAACACTGAACTGGAGGAACTCATATCCACTGATGCAGAGGACTTACAGGCCATTTACCATAAAACTATAGCCGAAAAGTTTTCCCTGGAAAAACGGCTAATGCAAAAGGAATTGCAACGATATGGCATACAGACCATCCTAACCAAGCCTGAAGATCTCACCATTAATACCATCAATAAATATTTGGAGATAAAGGCGCGCGGACTTTTATAAGATGACCTTTCAAAAAATTAGGATAACAAAACATGGGGAGTGCAAAAGATAACGGACAAAAGTTTGTTAACTTTAACAGGGTTCATCAACCCTAAAGAACAAAAGCCATGCAAACAATTTTAGGCTCCGGAGGTGCCATAGGCACGGAACTTGCCAAGGCACTTACCCAATATACTACCAACATACGATTGGTAAGCCGAAATCCAGTAAAAGTGAATACAACGGACCAACTGGTATCCGCTGATTTGCTGAATCCGGATGCGGTCCAAAAAGCTGTAAAAGGCTCTTCCATCGTTTATGTCACCGTAGGATTTCCCTATAGTTTTAAAGTCTGGCAGGAGAGTTGGCCCAAGTTTATGGAAAATGTTATTAACGCTTGTAAGGCCAATAACTCAAAATTGGTCTTCTTTGATAACATCTATATGTACGATAAAGGCCATCTAAACGGTATGACAGAGGATACGCCCATAAATCCACCAAGCCAAAAAGGAAAGATCCGGGCCGAAATTGCACAGATGATCTGGAATCAGATTGAAGCAGGAGAACTTACAGCGCTCATCGCGCGATCTGCGGATTTTTATGGCCCATCCATAAAGCAGACCAGCATGTTGACGGAAATGGTATTCAAGAAACTGGCTTCAAATCAAAAGGCCAATTGGTTGGTTTCCGTTGACCAAAGGCACTCTTTTACCTATACTCCGGATGCCGGAAAAGCAATGGCCCTATTGGGAAATACCGAAGATGCCTATAACGAAGTCTGGCATTTGCCTACCGCATCAAATCCGTATACAGGAAAAGAGTGGATAGAGACCATTGCCAAAGAAATGGGAGCACCACCAAAGTACCAAACTGCCCCAAGACTTTTGGTACGGATATTCGGGTTATTTATCCCCATTATGAAAGAGATGGTAGAAATGCTATATCAGTATGATAGAACCTATGTTTTTGACAGTAGCAAATTTGAAAAGCGGTTTAACCTTTCCCCCACACCTTATTTGGAAGGGATCAAGAGCATTATTAAAATTGACCATAGTTGAAATTTAGAATTGATTAGTTATGCCATCCATTTTACATACAGCCGAAAGCCGAGGCCATGCCAATCACGGTTGGTTGGATTCCCATCATACGTTTAGTTTTGCCAATTACTACAATCCGGATCGAATGAATTTCGGCGTATTACGGGTACTCAATGACGATATAGTTTCCGAAGCCAAGGGATTTGGCACACATCCTCATAACAACATGGAGATCATTTCTATTCCCCTGGAAGGTGATTTACAGCATAGGGATAGTATGGGGAATTCTGCCATCATTAAGCAGGGAGATGTTCAGGTCATGAGTGCCGGTACCGGTATTCAACATAGTGAGTACAATAAGAATCCTGACAAACCCGTGAAGTTCCTTCAGATTTGGATGTTTCCCAATAAGCAAGACGTGGAGCCACGGTATGATCAAATATCCTTAAAGGATATCGAAAGGAAAAACGTCTTTTATCAAATTCTGTCTCCAAACAAGCAAGACCAAGGAGTCTGGGTACATCAAGATGCATGGTTTCATTTAGGGGACTTTGATACGGGTTCCTTGGAAACCTACACCATAAAGAAAAAAAATAATGGGGTATACATTTTTGTGTTAGATGGGGAAGTCATCATTAATAATCAATCTTTGGGAAAACGGGATGGATACGGAATTTGGGAGATAGATGGGTTTATTCTAGAATCCAAGAAACGATCCAAGGTATTGACAATGGAAGTTCCCATGGTCCTTTCATAAACCGTTATCTTAGTTTGTCGTCTGGTCTTTCTTTTTTTTCCAGAAAACAACTCTATGGTAACACCTACGGAAATTCCACCCAGAACCGTGGCCGCAAGATCGCCGTTGTCCCAAGCGTTGTTTTGCTTTTCATCTAAAGCTTCCTTGGCCGTTCCTGCCAAGAGACTGCCTGCTACCGCCCCAGTAAAGATCCAAAACCGATTTCCATCCGAGAGTTCATCCGCTAGAACGGCTCCGCCTACACCACATAAGGCTCCTATTCCAAAGTGCAATACTTTATCTTGTTCTAGCTGCGCGTTGCCCTGAAAAGCTATTAAGGTAAATACAAATAAAGCGATTACATGTTTCATGGTCTTCAAAAGTAGCAATAGTTTCAATCGTATTTATTCGGAATGAAAAAATTTGTACTTGCAATTTCATACCACAGGAAATCCATAAAAAGAATTCGGTTTGAAAACAATATATGGTGATAGAATTCTTCTTGAGCCGGAATTCCTTATTTTAGTCCGTACAAACCTTCAATACCAAAACATAAGCACATAATGAAATGTAATATCCCCTCCCGAATCTTCATATTCCTATTCATATCCTTGTCCATTTTTACATCTTGCAGCACGAAGTCCAATAAACCAAAGGAAATGCCTTTGGTCGTTTATGAGGATTCGTTACAGGAAATGGCCAAGGCCTTGGAAGCCAGAAAAAACATAGCTCCCAAGATTGCGGATGGACTTGTTTTAAGCCTATGGGCATCCGATTCCTTGGCTCCCGACCCTATCGCCATGGACATCGATGATTTTGGCAAAATCTATTTGACGAGTACCAATCGACAAAAAAATTCGGAATTCGATATCCGAGGTCATCAAGATTGGATGACGGCATCCATCTCCTTGCAATCCGTTGAAGATAGAAGGAATTTTTTGCGCTCCACTTTTTCCCCTGAAAAGAGCAAGGAAAATGAATGGTTCCCGGATTTGAACAATGATAGCATCCACGACTGGAAAGACCTTACCGTTGAAAAGGATGAGGTATGGATGCTAGAGGACACTAATAACAGTGGCCTTGCCAACAAGTCGACCCGAATTTTAGAGGATTTTAATGAAGAAATCACGGATGTTGCCGGAGCGCTATTGGTCCGGAACGAAGAGGTATTTGTGGGTGTGGGGCCAGATATGTGGCGGCTTACGGATACCAACGAGGATCAAGTATTGGATGAGAAAACTTCCATAGCCCATGGATTTGCCGTACATATCGGGTTTGGAGCCCATGGAATGTCCGGGGCGGTTGAGGGTCCGGACGGAAAGATTTATTGGGGCATTGGGGATATCGGTGCCAGTATAACCACTGTGGATGGTGAAAAACACCATTATCCCAATCAAGGCGTTATAGTACGGAGCAATCCCGATGGAACTGATTTTGAGGTATTTGCTCGCGGACTCCGAAATACACATGAATTTGTCTTCGATGCCTACGGGAACATCATTTCCTCGGATAACGATGGGGATCATGCCGGGGAGAGCGAGCGTTTGGTCCATATCGTGGAGGGATCTGATGCCGGATGGCGTGCCAATTGGCAATATGGTAAATATACCGATCCAAAAAACAACAGCTACAAGGTTTGGATGGACGAAAAACTCTATGTTCCAAGATGGGAAGGACAAGCGGCCTATATTATACCTCCAATTGCCAACTTTCACAACGGTCCCACCGGAATGGCCTATAACCCCGGAACCGCCCTGGGCAAGGATTGGCTAAACCGTTTCTTTTTGGTCGAATTCGTTGGCGACCCTGGACGTTCCCACATCTGGTCTTTCGATTTAAAGCCTAAGGGGGCTTCTTTTGAACTCCAATCGGATATAGATGTGCTTAGTGGAGTTCTGCCCACTGCCCTAAAATTCGGGCCGGATGGAGCCTTATATCTGGCCGATTGGATCAACGGATGGGGAACCAAAAATTATGGTCGTATCTGGAAATTGGATGTGGAAGAAGGAAAAAACGACCTAAGCCAGGAACGCAAAGAAACGCAACGTCTTATGACCTTGGATTATGAGGATCAATCCACAGAAGAGTTGATCAACCTGTTATCCTATCCTGATATGCGGATTCGTAAAAAAGCCCAGTTTCAATTGGTTAAAAGTACCTTTTGGGGATATAGGGCCTTAAAGGATGTTGCCAAAGAGGGTGCAAACCAGTTTGCACGCATCCATGCCATATGGGGCATAGGTCAAATCGCCGCTACTAATGAGGATAAGGCGGAAATTTTGTTGGAACTCTTGTCCGATAAAGATACGGAAATTATTGCTCAGGCGGCCAAGGTTTTGGGCGACGTAAAATACTCTGAAGCTGGTCCGGCCCTAGTCCAATTACTGAAACATGAAAATGACCGGGTAAAATTTTATGCTGCACAGGCCCTGGGCAGAATAGAATACACTGAGGCCGTACAACCCTTGCTGGATATGGTTTTGGCCAATGACGACAAGGATCTTTATCTAAGGCATGCAGGCGTTTTGGCCTTGTCACGTATTGGAGAAGCAGAACCGATGCTTAACCTTGTGGACAATCCCCAAAAAAGCCTTCGTATTGCAGCCGTGCTTGTTCTTAGAAGGTTACAAGATGCCCGGGTATCGCAATTTTTAAAGGATGCCGACGAATACATTGTTACCGAAGCGGCCCGGGCTATAAACGATGATTGGTCCATTGAAGAAGCATTGCCGGATTTAGCGGAGACCCTTACCCAAGAAAGGTTCTCCTCCGAACCTTTGTTACGAAGAAGTATCAATGCGGCACTGCGCGTTGGTGGTGAAAAGGAATTGGATAACCTTATTGCCTTTGCCAAACGGCAAGAAGTCAGTAGTGGTTTAAGAAGGGAAGCCTTGGAGGTAATTGGTTCCTGGGCATCCCCATCCGTTTTGGATCGTGTGGATGGCCGTTTTAGGGGTGAAATTACTAGAGATCCCAATGCGGTAAAACAAAAAATTGAAAAGGACATTCCACTTTTTCTCAATGAAGCGGATCCAGCCATACTCGTTGGAGCAATGAAGGTTTTAGGTGAATTGGGTATCGATTCCCATAATTCGGATTTATACGGTCTCATGCGAAGAAATTCCGATGCCGAGGTTCGTGCCGCCGCTCTTGGGGCCCTAGCCCAATTGGACGGGTCCAATATCCAAATGGCCATGGAAATGGGCATGAAGGATAAAAGTGAAAAGGTTAGATCCGTTGCCGTGGGACTTATAGGAAAATTGGATGTAAGTAAAAACAAACTGCCAAATATTGTAAATCCTATTTTCAAAAACGGCTCCGTGCTTGAACAACAAGAAATGCTAGGGGTTTTAGGTGAGCTCTCCCTGGACAAAAGCGAAAATGTGTTACGCGGATTGATTCAAATGGCCGATAACAACAAACTCTCCCAAGGAGTAATCCTAGACCTTATTGAAGCCGTGGAAGCTACTAATTCCGAAAAACTAATTGCACAACTTGACAAAATAAAAAGCAATGGCAATACCATGGATTCCTATACGGAAACCCTTTACGGGGGCAACTGGTGGCGGGGACGGAGTGTTTTTACCAATAATCCTACCGCTCAATGTGTACGATGCCATGCGGTAAACGGTGCAGGTGGACAAGTAGGCCCGCCATTAGATAACATCGGCGCCCTCCTAACCCGGGAGCAACTTCTGGAATCGCTCATAGAACCCAGTGTCCGATTGGCTCCTGGTTATGGTAGCGTAAGGTTAACGTTGAAAGATGGTCAAAAAGTCACAGGAGTTCTAGAAGAGGAAACAAAAGAAGAAATCATATTGAGGACTTCAGATGCCGAACCCATGGAGATAGCCATTTCACGAATAAAAAAGAGGGAAAACATGCCATCGGCAATGCCGCCCATGGGTCTGCTGATCAATAAACGTGAGCTACGGGACCTGATGGAATTCCTGGCCAGTTTAAAGGACGATTGACTTCTGAAGAAAGTTCCTTCCTTTGGTATTTTTATAATGTCCAGGAATTTTCCCCATTGTAGGGAAAGCAGCCTTTATAATCCCCTGGGATAGGGTCATATTGCAAGTGATTTTTCCCGATTTCTTCAGAAGTAAAGTAACCTACCAAAGTAAATTGCTTTACCCTCCTATAAAAATCTACAGGTTCCTGTTTGCCCAAAGGGCTTCCCCAAACCGCGGGATTAAATGTATTGGTTTCGACTTCCACCTGTTCTAGAACCTCTTTTCGTTCGTCGACACTTAAGTTAATAAAAGATTCATTGAACTTCTCTTGACAAATCGCTTCAAATCGATCATATCCTTTCATTACATGTTTTTGATCTTCAGGTGAAAGAGTCTTTCCGAACATTAGGTCTACAAAGATATCCACCTTAAGGTCCTTGGCTCCTGGAGTCTCGGTTCGGGGCAATATCATTTCGGTAATTTCCGAAACTACGGCTGCTTGCTCCCCATTAAAAAAGACAGGAACCCAATCGATACGTTTTTGATTTTGGCAAGATTGCAAAAGGCCGGTCAAAGTAGAGCTCCCTAAAGTAGCACCTATTAATAATGCTGTATTTTTTATGGCTATTCTTCTATCCATGCTTATATATTTTGTCTTTTTAATTCTTTTACGGCGTGATCCGCTGCACGTGCCGTGATTGCCATATAGGTTAAGGACGGATTGACGCATGAGGAAGAAGTCATACATGCACCATCCGTTACGAAAACATTTTTAGAAGCGTGCACCTGGTTGAAGCCATTTAACACAGAGGTTTTGGGGTCCTTGCCCATTCGGGCAGTTCCCATTTCATGGATACCATGACCCGGTGGACTTTCATTATCGAAGGGCAAAATATCCTTGAATCCTGATTTTTCCAGCATATCTACAGCATCCGATTTAATTTGATCGTTCATTCTAAGTTCGTTTTCCTTGAACTCACAATCGATATTTAACGTAGGTAGGCCCCACTTGTCTTTCAAATCGGAATTAAGCGTTACTTTGTTCTCATGATAGGGAAGGCATTCCGCAAATCCAGTAATGAAAAAGCCCCAAGGTCCTGGTTTGAAGAGTTTATCCTTGAAATCGCCACCAAAATTGTCGGAATTAATTCCGGAACCCCAGTTAGACCGTCCTGCCCCGCCTTGGTATCCAAAACCCCGAAGAAAACTATCGGACTTGGTTTTTTCATCGAGGTTCACATAACGCGGTATATAGATTCCGTTGGGTCTTCGCCCCGAATAATACTGATCCTCAAAACCTTCGATGGATCCCATGGCACCTACTTTATACGTATGGTCCATAAGATTGTGACCCAACTCACCACTGTCATTGCCCAGTCCATTGGGAAAACGGTCGGATTTGGAATTCAATAAAATCTTCGTAGAACTTATGGCCGAGGCATTGCAAAAAATAATTTTTGCGTAGTATTCCATCTCTTCCATGGTTTCGGAATCTACGATTCGTACTCCGGTCGCTTTTCCTTTTTCGTCATCGTAAATAATGGAACTTACAATGGAATTGGACCGCATGGTTAGATTACCCGTCTTTTCGGCTGCTGGAAGTGTTACCGCATTACTACTAAAATAAGCGCCATATGGACAGCCCCGGGAGCAACGATTTCTAAACTGGCATTTTCCACGGCCGTTTATAGGTTCGGTCAGATGGGCGCATCTACCTATAATGAGATGCCTTCCTTCAAATTTTTCTTCAATGTTCTTTTTCGCATGCTTCTCTACACAGTTCAACTCCATGGGAGGTAAAAAATGACTGTCCGGTAAATGCGGTAGACCCAGAGCTTCACCACTGATTCCGGCAAATTTTTCGACATACGTATACCAGGGTTCAATATCATTGTAACGAATGGGCCAATCCACACCATGGCCATCTTTTGCATTCGCTTCAAAATCAAGGTCGCTCCATCGGTATGTTTGTTTACCCCATGTCAAGGATCGACCCCCAACCTGATGTCCGCGAATCCAGATAAACGGTTTAATCTCGGTATACGGATTCTCTTGATCGTTTGCAAAAAAATGTTCGGTGTCCTCACCCCCCCATCCTACTCTTGTAATTGAACTGGCATGTTTTTGCTTTTCTTCATGTTCCAGGGCACCTCTAAGTTCATAATCCCAAGGGTCTTTGGTCATGGTAGGATAGTCCTGTACATGCTTTACCATCCTACCCCGTTCCAGTACCAAAGTTTTTAATCCTTTTTCGCACAATTCTTTCGCCGCCCAGCCTCCGCTAATACCTGATCCTACCACTATGGCGTCATAGGTATTTTGTTGAACTGCCTTGCCATTGATATTTGCCATTGAGTTATTTTAGTTGATCGTTAATCTCCACACAATATAATCAACATTACGTAAAAAAGTCTAAATACTTCAGGAAAGAAATGGTTTATGGCAAGAATCGAGTGGTCTCTGTTTCCTTTTTTGCTTGGAAGAACTCGTCCATCATTTCCTCTACAATGGTCGCCGCAGGCTCTATGGTATTGATCAAAGCGGAAACCTGGCCAATTTCCAATTCCCCCTCTTCCAAATCCCCTTCGAACATACCTTTTTTGGCACGGCCACGGCCTAACAAGGCTTTTAGTTGCTCTCTGCTGCAATCATCTGCATATGCTCGTTGTACGTCCCTATAGAATTTGTTTTTTAACAATCGTACTGGAGCCAACTCCTTTAGGGTAAGCACAGTATCCCCTTCTTTGGCCTTGAGCACTTCTTGTTTAAAAAGTTCATGGGAAGAAGCCTCTAAACTGGCTACAAATCGGCTTCCTATCTGCACGCCATCTGCGCCGAGTATCATAGCTGCCAGCATAGCTCTCCCTGTGGCAATTCCCCCCGCAGCCAATAGGGGTATTTTAATCTTTTCCTTAACGGCAGGTACTAATACCAGGGTCGTGGTTTCGTCACGTCCATTGTGCCCCCCTGCCTCAAAACCCTCGGCTACAATAGCATCCACTCCTGCTTCCTGTGCTTTTAAAGCAAATTTGACACTACTTACCACATGCACTACAGTTATTCCCCTCTCTTTTAGATAAGATGTCCAAGTCTTGGGATTTCCGGCAGAAGTAAATACAATTTTAACACCGGTTTCAACAATAATATCAATAATCCTATCTAGGTCTGGATAAAGCATGGGGACATTTACACCAAAGGGTTTTTCGGTAGCTTGTTTACATTTTTGAATGTGCTCTCTGAGTACTTCCGGGTACATACTTCCTGACCCTATCAGACCCAATCCACCTGCATTAGAGACTGCGGAGGCTAAACGCCATCCACTGGCCCAAACCATCCCGGCCTGAACAATAGGATATTTTATACCAAAGAGTTGTGTTATCCTGTTTTGCATAAACTATAACATCTGGAGGAATACAGTCGTAAACTTCAGGAAATCACTCCTGAGCCCAAAAGTTCGTCATCTCTATACCAGGCTACAAACTGACCCTCTGTAATAGCAGACTGTTTTTCTTCAAAATCGACATAAAGCCCACCCTCGATTTTGTATAAGGTAGCTTTTTGTAAGGGTTGGCGATAACGAATCCGGGCCATAACCTGCATTGTACCATCCACATCCAAAGCCAGGTCCGGACGTACCCAGTGGATTTCATCATCCTTAACGAACAAGGTTCTTCTGTACAATCCAGGATGCGATTTACCCTGCCCGGTATAGATAATGTTTTCTTCAACATCCGTTTCAATTACAAAAAGAGGTTCCTTGGTACCCCCAACATCCAATCCTTTGCGCTGTCCTTTGGTAAAGTAGTGTGCTCCTTGGTGCTCGCCTACTACCCTACCGTCCTTTAAGTTATAGCTTGGTTTTTCGGACATAAACTCCAATTCTTCTTCCTTTGTATCGAATTTCCGTTTTGAGCTAAGATATTGGGGAATGTTTGCCGGCACCTCTACAATAACACCTTTTTTAGGCTTCAATTTCTGTTGTAAAAAATCGGGCAATCGTACCTTACCTATAAAGCAAAGTCCTTGGGAGTCCTTCTTGTCTGCCGTAATCAAATCGTTCTCCGAAGCAATTTTACGGACCTCCGGCTTGGCCAACTCCCCTATAGGAAAGAGTGTTCTAGATAGTTGCTCTTGCGAAAGTTGACATAAAAAATAGGATTGGTCCTTATTGTTGTCTAGGCCGGCCAAAAGTCTATAGGTTTCGGTACCATCTTCATTTTTTTTAATGTCCTTTCTACAATAATGTCCTGTAGCTACATAATCGGCCCCCAATTGAAGCGCAATTTTAAGAAAAACATCGAATTTGATTTCCCGATTGCAAAGCACATCTGGATTGGGCGTACGTCCATTTTCATATTCGCGGAACATATAATCGACAATGCGTTCTTTATATTCGGTACTTAAATCTATAGTCTGAAACGGGATACCTAATTTTTCCGCCACAATAAGGGCATCGTTGCTGTCTTCCAACCAGGGACACTCTTCGGATATGGTCACGGAATCATCGTGCCAATTTTTCATAAAAAGCCCAATGACCTCATACCCTTGTTTCTTTAAAAGATAGGCTGCAACGCTGGAATCCACTCCTCCGGAAAGTCCGATTACTACTTTTTTCATCTCCCTTGGTATAGCTCGTAAAATTACAAAAATACCACGGCATAACAGGTAAAGTGCTACACTGAGGTATCTATTTATTTTTAATTTTGTTAAATTTTTAATAAAAAAAGATAAACAAAAGCAACCTTTTTAATTGTGAACCATCTTGTCTGTGGCAAAGCCACATATTCTTTTTTATATCCTATAAATCAATATACTAAAATCTTATTTCGTTTGTTAAACATTTAATAAAGGATAAATTTTGTTTAATCATTAATATATATTTGTTAAACATAAATTCCTAATAATCTATATCATGAAAAGAATCTTTAAAAATTTTACTTACTCAATTTTAACCATGGCTTTGCTCCTCGTAGCTTCCTGTTCCGATGATGATAATGGACCCACTACTCCTCCGGAGCAGCCCATGGATGAACTTAATATTGTAGAAACTGCCCAAGGAGAGGATTCCTTGAATAGCTTGGTCGCTGCCTTATTAAAAGCTGACGAAAGTTCTGCCAATGATCTGGTAGCAGCCCTTAGTGACGAGAATAGCACGTTTACCGTTTTAGCTCCAAGTAATGATGCCTTTACCGACCTCTTTGCCCGTTTGGATGGTTTCGATTCCTTGGATGATTTCAATAGCGAACAACTTCAAAATTTGTTGGCCACTATATTAACATATCATGTAGTTTCGGGTGCGGCAGTAGCCTCAACGGATTTGACGGCAGATCAATCGGTCACCACTCTTGAAGGTGGAACCTTGACCGTAAGTCTGGACGGTGGGGTTTTCTTTACGGATGCCGCTGGTGAAGCTGCCGAGGTTATCGGGGCAGATGTAATGACAGCCAATGGTATTGTACATATTATAGATAAAGTATTGTTGCCCCAAGCTGCGCTTGATGCGCTTTCCGATATCTTATTGGTCTCAATTACAGATTTGGCAATAGCCACCCCTAGCCTAAGTAATTTGGTAGCTGCCTTGCAAGCTGCCAATGGAGATTTACCTACAGTATTGGCAGGCGACGGGCCATTTACGGTTTTTGCCCCAACGGATGAAGCTTTTACCACCTTTTTGGAAGCGAACGACTTTGCTGATTTAGCTGCAGTACCTGTTGATGTTTTGACCCAAGTACTTTTGAACCACGTTGTCAGCGGAACCAATCTTTCCAATGATCTTAGCACGGGCTACATTTCCACTCTATCAACCGCCGGGGCGGGGGAAAACAATTTGAGTCTTTTTGTAAATGTAACGGATGTAGTTACCTTAAACGGGGTATCAGAAGTCAGCGCTCCGGATAATAAGGCAATCAATGGCGTTGTGCATATAGTGGATGCGGTAATTGGCCTTCCTAATATTGTGGACCATGCCGTGGCCAATCCCGACCTTTCCAGCTTGGTTGGATTATTGACTGCAGATGACGATACCACTTTTACTGATCTTCTCTCGGGCACCGACACGGATTTCACGGTTTTTGCGCCGGTCAATACTGCCTTTGATGGATTTACCAGTGAAAACGAAATTGACAATATATTGTCCAATCATGTGGTGGTAGGAACCGCAGCTCTTTCTGGAGGCTTGGAAACAGGATATGACATCACAACCGCTGCCACCAATGCGGATGGCGATAATTTAAACCTATACATTAATACGGATGATGGAGTAAGAATTAACGGAGTGAGTAGCGTAGCAGCAGCGGATATTGTTGCTACAAACGGAGTTATTCATGCGGTGGACGGCGTAATAGATATTCCAACGGTCGTAACTTTTGCAACCGCAAATCCCGATTTCTCAACCTTGGTCGGGGCATTGACCGAACTTACCCCAGACACGGATTTTGTAGAAATATTATCAAGAACATCCGGTGGAAACAGCGATGGGATAGATCCTTCTTTTACAATTTTCGCTCCCACCAATACCGCACTTGAGGCGCAGGATGCCATTCCCAATTTCTTTGAATTGGAAGCCGTACTGTTACATCACGTGGTGGCCGGAGCCAACATACGCTCGGAAGACCTTACGCCGGACGGGACTACCCCTGCAACTACTTTGGAAGGTGATGGCATTACGGTAACATTACCTGGAAGTGGGGAAAATATAGCCGATATTACCGATGGGGCAGGAAATACGGACATTGGCATTATTGCAGTGGACGTACAGGCAGGTAACGGTGTAATCCATGTAGTAAATAAGGTTTTGATACCGGATACCACTAACTAAATTATTATTATTACGTATTTATCGTACCTAAAGCACTAGTACAAAGGCCGCAATTTGCGGCCTTTGTCGTAAAATAGACTTGCGGAAAAAACACTTGTAAACTCTTAATTAGATTCGGATTTACTTTTCATTCAAAACAAAAGGCAGATATTTGAATCAATTTTTCAAAGATTTTCGCGTTTTGGTAGTTGGAAGTACAGGATATTAAAATTTTCATAAAATACGATGTTGACTTGTTATGACTACTAAAAATATTACGACTTTAACTTAAAATTAAAAATAATTGATTATGAAAAAGTATCTTATGTTATTCAAATTTTTGCCGTTGGCGGTCATTTTGGTAGCGGCAAGCTCCTGCAATTCGGACGACAATGATGGTCCGCCGCGGCCAGCGGAGAACATAGTAGATCTTGCCGAGGCCGAACCCAATTTAAGTATCTTGGTAGAGGCGCTACAGCGTACCAATCTCACTGACGAATTAGAGGCAAGTGGATCGTTTACCGTCCTAGCCCCAACCAACGCGGCTTTTAATACGTTTTTGGGACAAAACAACTACTCTTCCATACAGGACGTTCCTGTCGGCGCTCTTTCCCAAGTTTTATTGAACCATGTAATAGCAACGGAATTAAACTCAAGTGACTTAAACCTACTTCAACGAAATTATGCCGCAACTTTGGCCTCCGGTCCTACGGAAGGCTCCAATCTTTCCCTTTATTTTGATGCCACTGATGGTATAGAATTTAATGGTATTTCTCGTGTAGTAAATGGTGGGGGCGACATTTTGGCCTCCAATGGAACCATACACTTGGTAGATGGGGTAATCGATTTGCCTACGGTGGTTACTTTTATTAGTGAAGACTTCAATTTTGAGGAATTGACCACAGCAATAACCACGGCTACCCCGGGATCGGATATTGCCGCTTTTTTGTCAGAAGACGGGCCTTTCACCGTATTTGCACCTGTAGATCAAGCCTTTGATGAATTATTGGACTCAAATCCAGATTGGTCTTCGCTCTCCGATATCGACGAATCGCTTCTAACGGCCGTCCTCCAACACCATGTCGCACCAGGAAATAATAGGAGTAGTGGTCTTTCCGAAGGGTTGACCCTAACGACCTTTGAGGGCGATGATATTACAATTTCCTTACAGGTAAACGCTCCTTTTATAGCCGCAATCACGGACGGTGCGGGGAACGATGATGTTAACATTGGATTTGTGGATATCCAGGCAAGCAATGGAGTAATCCACCTTATTGACCAAGTTATGTTGCCAGATACCGAAAACTAAAAGATCTCTTTCAAAATTTTAAAAACCGCCCTTAGAGGCGGTTTTTTTATACCATAACCTCTTTGTACACAGATAGCAAGTCATATCGAATTTGTTAAACTTTTTATAAAATAAGTAAAACAAAAGCAACCTTTTTTAATTAGGAGTATCTTCTTTGTGTTTAAACAAAATAGATAAATGTCAAACATTATTCTTTCTTTTAAAGGTGAAATCGGTTTAAAACTCAACAAATTTTGACTTTAGTTTAAGTATTGATATAAATGATATTCTATTTTTTTTGTTCAACCCACAAATTTTTTTATTAAACAATTTTATTCCTAAAACACTTTATTATGAAAAAAATGATTCGATTTAAGAGTATGCTTGTACTCGCTCTGGCTTCAGTCTTCTCACTCTCATGTGACGACGACAATGAAGATGATAATCTAGTAGCCAAAAGTGATGCCATCAACATTGTTGAGACTGCTCAGGGCCAAGATGCTTTAAGCTCTTTGGTAGCAGCACTATCCAAAGCGGATGAAAAAGATGACATTGACTTAATCGGCACCTTAAGCGGTGAAGGTCCGTTTACTGTATTCGCCCCTACCAATGAAGCCTTCACCTCCTTGCTAGAAGCATTGGAAGGCTTTGATTCATTGGATGATTTTGATACCGATGAAGAGAGAGATATTTTAGCCACTATCCTTAGTTATCATGTAGTTTCTGGTGTAGCGGCCGAATCCTCAGGTCTATCAGATGGTCAAGCCATTACTACTGTACAAGGAGAGGACGTAACCGTAATGTTGGGCGATGACGTAAAAATTAAGGACAAGCAAGGTGAGGATGTTGATGCAGCGAAAGTTGTCATTCCCGATGTTGAGGCAAGCAATGGTATTGTTCATGTAATAGACAAAGTTTTGTTGCCTCAAGCAATAATTGATGCCTTGAATGGTGGCGAAATGGAAAATGAACTTGGTACTTTGGTAGATGTTGTGGTCGCTACAGAAGCGCTTTCCGTTTTGGAAGCAGCCGTCATCAAAGCCGGGTTGGCAGAGACTTTAAGCTCGGATGGCCCATTTACCGTATTGGCTCCTACAGATGATGCTTTTGTTGCCCTTTTAGGAATATTAGGTGATGATTACAATAGTCTTGATGATTTTGATGAGGAAGCCGAAATCGCTCTTTTAAAGGATATTCTACTATACCATGTTATAGCTGGTGCAGAAGTTAAGGAAGCTGATTTGGCCGAAGGCCCTGTAGAGACTGCCTTTACCGATAATAGTATTGAAATAATTGCTTCCGGAGATACTTTTGTTATAGGAGATGCTTCTGACGTAAATGCCAATATAACTGGTACGGATATTATGGCCTCCAACGGAGTGGCACATACTATTGATAAAGTTCTATTACCTCAATCGGCTATTGACTTTGTGACAGCCTTAAACATGAAAACCATTGTAGAATTGGCAGTGGCAACGGATGATTTAAGCTTATTGGTTGAAGCTCTCATCCAAGCGGATGCCGGTCTCGTAGAGACTTTAGGAGGTGCAGGGCCCTTTACTGTATTTGCTCCTACCAATGATGCGTTTGTTGCTTTGTTGGAGCTTTTGGGCGATGATTATCACAGCCTTGCCGATTTCGATACCGATGAAGAAAAAGCATTGTTGGTAAAAGTATTGACTTACCATGTAGTTGCCGGCACTAAAGCGCTTTCTACAGACCTTAGTGATGGACAAATGATAGAGACTTTCCAAGGTGAAAATGTCGGAATTTCAATAAGTGGTGGCATGGTACATATTGATGATGCTACCGAGGACAATGCCACTGTGGTCCTTCCAGATGTGGAAGGAAGCAATGGAGTTGTACACGTAATCAACAAGGTACTACTACCCCAAGAGGTTTTGGATATACTAAATCCACCTACACCTAATATCGTGCAATTGGCACAGTCTGTTGATGACTTGAGCCTATTGGTTGAAGCCTTAATTCAGGCCGATGCTGGTTTGGTGGATGTATTGAGCGGAGAAGGCCCCTTTACGGTATTTGCTCCTACAAATCAGGCTTTTGCAGACTTATTGGATGCTTTGGGTGATGACTATCATAGCTTGGCCGATTTTGACACCCAAGCAGAAAAGGATTTATTGGCGGCAGTTTTGACTTATCATGTGGTGTCTGGTGCAGCGGTAGAATCTTCTTCGCTTACCAACCATCAGGAAATTGGTACCGTCCAAGGCGAGTCCTTATTTGCCATTGTTCATGGACATGATATCGATATTCGTGATAAAACGGACGCGGATGCCAATGTAATAGGTCCGGATCAAATGGCCAGTAACGGCATTGTCCATCTTATTGACAAAGTATTGTTGCCCCAAGCCGTTCTAGATGCATTGAATCCTCCAAGCCATTAAGAAAGTTAGTTAGTTTTGATTGATGAATTGATTTGTTCAAGACTCCCGAGGAAAAAATCCTCGGGAGTTTTTCTTTATCATTTTAGGAATTCTTAAAACCCTAAACATCAATTTCAAACCGGTTAGCATACAAAAACGAACACTTTACAACTTCATTTTTTTTTGATGGAATTTACAGGTCATATTTGCTGTCCCAAATCTTACCAAACTAAACCTCTTTTTAAAGCCAAAAGGCCCGGACAAATTGTTCGGGCCTTTTGTTTTTTTATTTATTTAAGGTATTAGTCCTCCAAAAGGTCAATAACTTCATAACCATCTTCTACGGCCTCGTAAAGTGCATTATTTAGTTCATGAACAGAAACTCCTTCAAAATCAATTTCCTCGGCATCTTCGGGCAGTTCTTCTACCACAGCTCCCACTGGAGGATCTACTATTTCGTATTCGTCGTTCATCTTTTGATAGAATATCCCATCAGCATAGGCATATCGTGTACCGCGTACATGTAATGCAACCGCGGTGACCGGTAAAACCCGTAACCGGAAGCCCCTTGGTGGAAAGGCCCTTACATAGACTCCCCTTCTCGCTACAAAGAACATTCCCCTTACGGGATAATAGGAAACATTCCTAAAAATCACTGCCCTACTACCGGAGGGCAAACGTCTTAAGGTCCTGCGTCGCACCCTTCTATTGTGTCTTCGAACTTTACGCTTTGTCTTTTTGCTCACCCTTACCGTCTTTACTACGGGTCGCCTTACTTGTGCTTCAGCGTGATATCCGGAAAACAGGAATGCCATTAAAAAAATGACGATACCATATCTTAGATTTTTCATTTTTAAATTATTTGGATCGTTACAACTTAGATAACGTTTTAGGGATAAGGTTTAATATGTAAAAAAACAAATGGCATAAAAAAACCTTGAAAAAGCATTTTCAAGGTTTCTTAAATACTGAAAAGTTCTGAATTAACGCCTCCCTACTTTCTTTTGCTCTTCGGCTTGCTCCATCATTTCGCGCATCTTACGTTGGAATTTATTCTCTTTTTTGGGCTTCTTTTTATTTTCCTGTATTTGGGCATGAATTTTATCCTCATCCAGAATAAATCTTTTAATCACCAACATAATTCCTATGGTAATAAGATTAGAGACAAAATAATACAGGCTCAATCCACTGGCATAGTTGTTAAAGAAAATCAACATCATAAAAGGCATCAGGTACATGATGAACTTCATATTGGGCATCCCTGGTTGCTGTGGCAAATTTTGGCCCGTAGTCATCATCATATAGAAAAATATGGCTACTGAGGCCAGGATTGGAAACAGACTTACATGATTGCCATAGAATGTTGAGATTACCGGAATGTTGGTAGACCACTCAAAAATGGTATCATAGGACGAAAGGTCATCTGCCCAAAGAAATGGTTTTTGGCGCAAGGCGAAAGATGTTGGAAAGAACATAAACAGTGCATAGAAGATGGGCATCTGCAATAGGGCAGGAACGCAACCGCTCATAGGACTAACACCGGCCTTGTTGTACAACTTCATGGTTTCTTGTTGCTTCTTCATGGCGTTGTCCTTGTATTTTTCCCCTAACTCGGTAATTTCGGGCTTTAGCACCTTCATCTTGGCTTGTGAAAGATAGGATTTATAGGTAACCGGGGACATGGCCAAACGTACCAAAATGGTCATAACCACAATAGCAATCCCAAATGGCAAAAAGGAACTCAACAAAGAATAAAAAGGTGTAAAGATATATCGGTTGATCCAACCAAAGATTCCCCAACCAAAAGGGATGGAATCCGCCAGATCATACTCTTCATAATTATCCAATACAGCAACATCCGTTGGGCCATAATACCAATCCATATCCAAGGACAACTCCCCTCCGCTCAGTTCAACAGGTATTACCGAACTATATGCTTTCGTAAATGCAGCAGTCTTACTTTCTTCCTCTACCAAGTTCTTGGAAGATAAATTGGCTTCTTTAAAATTATTCTTGGTAGCTAGTATAGAACTGAAAAAATGCTGGCGATAAGATATCCATTTTACATCTTCCTCGGTCTCCTCATCGTCACTCCCTTCGGAGAGCTTGCTTATCTTTGCATCCTCATGACGATAGGTTAGCCTGGTATATCTATTTTCATACTTAATACTTTTGGAATGTCTAATACCCTTTAGGTTCCATTCTAAATTTACAGGTTGACCGGCATTTATTATCCCATTGAGACCTTGGGAACGTATAGTAAACCCAACTAAATAATCATCGGGTTTCACTTCATAGCGATATTCCAAAAACTGGTTCGGGGATACCTTGGCCTTCATGGAAAGTACCGTATTATCCCCATTCTGGGATAATGACGGCTCAAAATACAGATCTTGGCTATTCAACACCCTATTGTCCGAAGTAGAAAAAGTTAATCCAAAAGACGCATTACCATCCTTTATTAAATAAACCGGCACAGAGTCATAAGTATGGAACTGCTTCATTCTGGCCTCTATAATTTGCCCTCCCCGGTTGCTTATTTCCAAGGAAACCAAATCGTTTTCCAATAGGGTGGTGGCATCCGATGCGGCCGTATATCCAAAAGCACCGATTGTATTTTTATAGTTGGCCACGGCCAAGGAGTCTTGAAGGTTAATGGTTGGTACGGCCTGCGCATTTTTTTCGGGAACATCCTCCTTTTCCGACGCAGCGGCCTCAACCTGTTCCTGTTTGGCTTTTTCCGCTTCCAATTCTTCAGGAGTAGGCCTATTCTGATAAAACATATAAATGAGTATGCCAAAAATGAGCACAAAGCCTATTATAGAATTGATGTCTATTTTCTTTTCTTCCATCTAAAATTTGATTTGGCGACCCACTGGTTATTTAGAACTGGAGGCCTATCTCGTTTGTTAGGGTCTGCAAATATATGTCCAAATCCGGAGTTTATGCCAAACTGGCATTGGTTTGTCTTTTTTTATGCGTTAACGCGGCCTTTACAAAGCCCACAAAAAGTGGGTGTGGGTTGGCAACCGTACTTTTATATTCAGGGTGATACTGTACACCTATGAACCAAGGATGATCGGCCAATTCCACAATTTCCACCAATCCCGTTTCTGCATTAATCCCAGAAGCAACAAGGCCGGCATCCTCTAGTTGTTCCTTATAACTGTTGTTGAACTCATAACGGTGACGATGTCTTTCGGAGATTTCGGTAGCTCCTTGGTAAATTTGCTCAACTAAACTACCCTCAAAGAGTGTACAGTCCCAGGCTCCCAATCTCATGGTACCTCCTTTGTTTACAATGGTCTTCTGCTCCTCCATTAAATTAATTACCGGGTGAGTCGTGTATTCATCCATTTCCGTGGAATTGGCATTGGTAAGTCCTAAAACATTTCGGGCGTATTCGATTACGGCCATTTGCATTCCCAAGCAAATTCCCAAAAATGGAATACTATTTTCCCGAGCATACTGCACGGCCTTGATTTTGCCTTCAATTCCACGCTCACCAAAGCCCGGGGCCACAAGCAGGCCATGGAGGCCACGTAATTCTTTTTCCAGATTTTTTTCCGACAGGTATTCCGAGTGAATGGATCTTACATTAACCCGCACCTCATTGGTGGCTCCCGCATGGATAAAGGACTCCAATATGGATTTGTAGGAATCCTGCAACTCTACGTATTTCCCAATAAGTCCTACCGTTATTTCATTTTGGGGGTTCTTGTGTCGTTCCAAAAACTCTCTCCATTGCCTCAAATCCGGTGCAGTACTATCCGTCAGGGCCAATTTTTGAAGAGCTACGGTATCCAAACCTTCCTCATGCATCAAGATTGGCACATCATAAATAGTGGAGGCGTCTATGGATTGAATTACCGCCTCACGCTTTACATTACAAAATAAAGCCAGTTTATCCTTTATTTCATCGGAAATTTCATGTTCCGTCCTACAAACCAGAATATCCGCCTTAATCCCACTTTCCATCAATGTCTTTACGGAATGTTGGGTAGGCTTCGTCTTTAGTTCTCCGGCAGCAGAAAGATAAGGCACCAGGGTAAGATGGATTACAATACCGTTATTGTCCCCTAACTCCCATAAGAGCTGTCTTACCGCTTCAATGTAGGGAAGGGATTCTATATCCCCAACAGTACCCCCTATTTCAGTAATGACGATGTCATATTCGCCACTTTTCCCAAGAATTTGTATGCGTTCCTTTATTTCATTGGTAATATGGGGCACTACTTGGACGGTCTTTCCCAAAAATTCGCCCCTACGTTCTTTTTCTATGACACTTTGATAGATCCTTCCTGTAGTTACGTTATTTGCCTGTGAGGTTCGTACGTTCAAAAAACGTTCATAATGCCCAAGATCCAAATCGGTTTCAGCTCCATCATCGGTCACATAGCACTCACCATGTTCATAAGGATTCAAAGTTCCCGGATCTACATTAATATAAGGGTCAAGTTTTTGAATTGTGGTTTTATAACCGCGGGCTTGAAGCAATTTGGCCAATGAAGCCGCAATAATACCTTTTCCAAGTGATGAAGTTACTCCCCCCGTAACGAAGATGTATTTGGTATTGGACATGATGCATTCGTGATTACGGGATTCAAAGATACGAATTGCCCAAGGAAATTACAGGGAATCCTTGGGAAAATCTTTTTGAACCTTACGGATCAACGGTTCTAGACCATTGATTTTTATTTCCAAAGTGGCTTGCAACAAATTGCCTAGTTTTCCTTTTGGGAAACCGTTGCGCTTAAACCAAGCCAAATAGGGCTCGGGCAAATCGATCAAAAAGCTATCCTTATACTTTCCAAACGGCATTTTATAATGTGCCAGTTCCTTTAATTTTTCGCCTTCTGGAAATACGTCCATGGATAAATTTAATTGTTCTATCTTTAAAACGGAACAAAAAAGAAAATTCATCATGAAACGAAGAGCATTTATCGGAACCTCGGCGGTGGCATCCGTTGGAATGTTGGCCGGCAAAACAGGAAATGCCATGAAGCCCATAACACAAAAACCTCTAGAACTAAAGAAAAATATAAACCACAGCGCATGTTATTGGTGTTATAACTCCATTCCCCTGGAAACGTTTCTACAAGACTTAAAAGGTTTGGGCGTAAAGGCCATAGACCTTGTTGGCCCAGAAGATTGGCCCCTTCTGAAAAAACATGATATTCATGCATCCATGTGCTGGGGCGCTGGGATGGGAATAGAAAAAGGCTGGAACGATCCGCAATACCATAAGGAACTTATAGCGGATTATCTACAAATAATCCCCAAGGTGGCCGAAGCAGGGTATACCAACCTTATCTGTTTTAGCGGAAACCGAAATGGAATGGATGATGGTGTTGGGCTAAAAAACTGTGTTGCAGGACTCAAAAAAATAATGCCTTCGGCAGAAAAACACGGAGTGGTCATTCAAATGGAATTGCTGAACTCAAAGGTAGACCATAAGGATTACATGTGCGACCATACGGAGTGGGGCGCCGAATTATGCAAGCAGTTGGGATCCGAAAATTTTAAGCTCCTGTACGATATATACCACATGCAAATCATGGAAGGGGATATTATACGTAATATTCAAGATTATCATCAATACATTGGGCATTATCATACCGGAGGAAATCCGGGACGGCACGAAATTGATGAAACCCAGGAGCTGTATTACCCGGCCATTATGAAGGCGATTTTAAAAACCGGTTATAAAGGCCATGTTGCCCAAGAGTTCGTTCCTTCCTGGGAAGACAAAATAGCCGCCTTAAAACAGGGAGTCACCATTTGTGACGTATAAATTTCTGGATTCCGCTATAATATAATAGCTATGAAATATCTTATTTCAAGGGTTGTAATTCCGTAGCGGAAAGCGCCTCACTAATTTTTTTGTTCCAAATTAGCTGTTGCTCAATATTTCTGGAAAAATTGGTCTGGTGGTCGTATTTGTTTTGAAATGCTGTGAGACTCTTTAGAGTTTCCCTATAAATTTTCCTTACCTCAGCCTTTACATTTCGAGTAAATGAAGTTTCATTTAATCTTCTCCGCATCTTTCTTGCGAACAACTCGGAGATATCAAAGTGTAATTGCTCATGGCTTAACACTACAGAATCGCACATTTCCGGGCGATACCAGGATTTTTGTGGATAAAAGTCGGTATGTACCTTGAAATTTACCTTCAAATTGTTGAGGGTTCCAGATGTGGAGAACTCGTAACTAATTCCACTGGCCGTAGTAGCAGCGGCCCATTCTGTTTTTAAAGGCTTGCCCTTAAAATCCTCCCAAGTCAATTTTCTATCCGCACTCCAAGGAATGGTTTCCTCCTCTTGGCAAAAAACAGTGCTTAGGCCAAGTAATAAAAATGAAAAAGAAAATAGCCTTAAAGTACCCAATGAAAATCAATTTCTTTTTTAATGTCGGCGTGCAAACTATAAAGGACCGGACAAGTTCTGGCCGTATTTTCCAATATTTTACGATTTTTCCCGGATACATGGGAGGGTAGGTCTAACTTGACTTCAATCTTTGAAATCCGTCTGGGATCGGAGGCCATATGCTTGGTAATTTCCGCGGATGAATCGGTCAAGTCCACTTCCAACCTATTGGCCTTTATTCCCATTACAGTAAGCATACAACTCGCCAAGGCCGTAGCAACGGTATCCGTGGGAGAAAAGGCTTTTCCCTTACCGTTGTTGTCCAAAGGGGCATCAGTAATAAAAGTATTGCCTGAACGGACATGCTCGCATTCGGTACGCAACTCACCAGTATAAATCACTTTTGATGTCATGGGTTTTCTTTTACTTCCTTGATGCGCAAATTATCATACGTCATAATATATGAAGCTTGGTTGAAGTAGCCCGTGGCAAAATCCTTCTCATAATCAAATGTGTTTCCGGTATATTCGGTCTTTCCAATAAGTTTGGAAGCTTCCATTAAATTGTTCTTATAGGCCAATTTTAAAAGCAGGTCGTACGTAATATCAAAACCGCGCACGGCATATCGATCCGGGGTATCCCCAAAACGTTTTCGATATCGCTTAACGAATTTATCATTAGCCACTTCCCGATACACTGAAGGATAGGTGAATCTTAAGTTGGATAAATGTGAGCTGGAAATAACATCGTTATCAAATGCTCTATTCTTATTGGTTGTAAACATTCTCACTTTTAGTTTTTCCGTACTATTTTCAACATCCAATAAAGCGCCATTGAAGGAATTTAAAATAGATACTACACTGGAAATCAACTTAAAATTACCCGTTTCCACAAAAACCCAATTTTCGACCTCCTCGGACAGCATGGTAGCCAGTTTTTCCCGATTTATGCCTATGTTTTTTTCCTCTTCTTTGACTTCCAAGACCTTTGCCATAGGAAATTTAGCCAAAATGGAATCTTTTACTGCCCCGTTCTTTTGATCGGCGATAACCACAACATTCTGGCCCGTAAGACTGTCCGTAACATATTGAAGCATACGCTTTCTCAAAATATCATCGGAAGTGTATGAAAAAAACACATTGTTTAAACTTATATCACTTTTAACCGGGACGGGGGCAATTACAGGTATACCGTGAACGGAGGTACGTACGGCCACTTCTTTTAAGGATTGTTCGTCCAAGGGACCTAAAACGGCATCAACATCCAGCAGGTTCTCCCGAAAAAGCACTTCTTTGGTTCTGTTGAGGCTTAATTGATTGTCATACGTTCTTACATACACCGAAATCCCGAGTTCAGCTATGGAATCCAAAGCTACAAGTGCCCCGGAATAAAGCCCTAGGCTGTATTTAATATCATTACGATTTTCAATGTTGTTCTCTACACTTTCCTTGTCCCTTAGATTTAAGCGATCCAGACGAAACGGCAAAAGAAACAATAGTTTAGGTCTATTGGCCGGGTCAATGCTATCCAAAAGGTTAATCTTATCCAATACCAGTGCGTTTCTAACTTCAAAATCACCTTTCTGGTCCATAGGAAGTTTAAGTACCATCCCTGCCTTGAGGCCTTCCTTAAGGTCCGGATTTAAAAGCAGTAGGTCTTCATATGAAATTCCCAACTTCCGGGTCAGGGAAAAAACGGTCTGCTTTGGCTTTACCTCATAGAAAATATAGTTCTCCGTGTTAATGGCATCTGGGTCTAACTTTTTTTCGGGAAGGCGTATGATCATCCCTTCCTTTAATCCTCCACGTTCGGCAATTTCCGGATTCAACCGTACAATTTCATCGGACTTCACTCCAAATTCCTTTTCCAAACGATAAAAATTCATTTTTGGAGGTACCGTATATGAGATATATAATTGCGTTTCTTGATTTTCAACCGTACTACCCGGCATTTTGGGCAAACGGAGCTCCTGTCCTTCCCTTAAGTAATCCGTAATCTTGGAAAGATCGGGGTTGAGCACCAACATGCTATCGATGGTAATCCCATATTTGTGGGCAATACTCCAACGGGTTTCCTTGGGGGTTACGGTGTAAATCTCGAAATCGGCTTCCAAAATGGAATCTCGCTCCGTTCTTCCCCTTTGCTCCGGATACTTTGGGATTCTTAGAATCATTTTTTTCCGCAACTGGCTCGAATATAGTTCCCTATTGTATCGTTTTATATCTTCCTCGGTAATATTGTACCGCTTCGCAATACCATATAAGGTTTCCTTTTTTCGCACCTTATGTCGCCCAAATCCTGATGGTTCTATTTGTTCTTGGGGTTCTTCCTCGGGAAACAATTTTTTCTTGCCGGCGGCTGGTGCGGATGCATCTTGGCCTGCCGCCAAACCTGATGGAATTACCAAAATAGTATTGGGGGACAACTCATCATTCTGTTTTAGCTCCTTGTTGAACTTAAGAATGTTGTAGGGGGTAACTCGATATTGCTTGGCAATACTCTCCAAGGTCTCGCCCTCCTTCACGGCGTGGGTTACAAATTGTTGTGCGAAAGCTATATGGCCCATAAAGACCAATAGTAAAACCAGGATAGTGTTCTTAAAAAATCGGTTCATTCTATTCCCATTCTATGGTTGCCGGGGGCTTGGAACTAATATCATATACTACTCTATTAACGCCAGGAACCTTATTTATTATTTCATTGGAGGTTTTTTGCAAAAATTCATAGGGCAGATTAACCCAATCCGCGGTCATACCGTCGGTACTTTCTACAGCCCGTAAAGCTACACATTTTTCATATGTACGTTCATCTCCCATAACCCCTACACTATTTACGGGTAAAAGCATGGCTCCGGCCTGCCAAACCTTGTCATAAAGACCCCATTCCCGTAATCCATCGATAAAAATGGCATCAACTTCCTGTAAAATGGCCACTTTTTCACGGGTAATGTCTCCCAAAATTCGAATGGCCAATCCCGGTCCAGGAAAAGGATGCCTTCCCAAACGTTCATCCGCAATTCCCAGACTGGCCCCTACCCTGCGTACTTCATCTTTAAACAACATCTTCAAGGGTTCTACGACTTTCAATTTCATAAAATCCGGTAATCCACCCACATTATGATGACTTTTTATGGTTGCCGACGGGCCTCCAGTGGCCGAAACGGATTCGATGACGTCCGGGTAAATTGTTCCTTGTCCTAACCACTGTGCGTCTTCTACCAAATGCGACTCATCATCAAATACTTCGATAAATACCCTACCGATAATCTTTCGCTTTCGCTCAGGGTCATCCTCCCCTGCCAAGGCATCCAAAAAGCGTGCCGAAGCGTCTACACCCTTTACATTTAGACCCATGCCCTTATATTGTTCAAGGACGTCGGTAAACTCATTTTTACGTAAGAGTCCGTTATTCACAAAAATGCAGTGCAAGTTTTCACCTATAGCTTTATGTAACAAAACGGCGGCTACTGTAGAATCCACACCTCCGGACAGGCCAAGGATAACTTTCTCGTTCCCTATTTTTTCCCGAAGCTCGTTCACTGTAGTTTCTGCAAAAGCATCCGGGGTCCAGGTCTGCTTGAGCCCGGCTATATGAACCAAAAAATTCTCCAAAACTTGCTTCCCTTGGATCGTGTGATATACCTCTGGATGAAATTGGATACCAAAGGTTTGCTCTCCTTCTATCCGATACGCTGCATTTTCAACATCCCTGGTGCTGGCAAGGCGAATAGCAGATGAAGGTAATTCCTTAATGGTATCGCTATGACTCATCCAAACCTGGGAGCTTTCCGATATCTCGTAAAAAAAAGGCTCATCGTTTTTAATCGTAGTCAGGCGGGCCCGGCCATATTCCCTAGTATTGGAGGGTGCCACATTCCCACCATGAAAATGGGCCAAATATTGGGCTCCATAGCAAATGGCCAAAATGGGTTTTTTTCCCTTTATTTTGGATAGATCGGGATGCGGAGCATCTTCGGCCCTTACCGAAAAGGGCGATCCGGAAAGGATAACCGCTCCATATTCGGAAAGGTCATCGGGAAGTTTATTGTAGGGTTTAATTTCACAGAAAATATTCAACTCTCGTACGCGTCTTGCAATCAATTGGGTATACTGGGAGCCAAAGTCAAGGATAAGGACGTTGTTTTGCATGGGCAAAAATAAGAATTTGCCCTATTTGGAAAAGTATCTTTTCGGTATATTTATCAAATACTTTACACAACACCATTATGAAACATATTACTGCAATTATCTTTGGTATTGCCATAGTCCTTGCCGCCTTTTTTTTGGGCAATGCCTATGTAGAGCGGGCAAATCCGCCGCAAGTCATTTCCGTAACGGGCCTGGGCAATGAAAATTTTACTTCGGACCTTATTGTTTGGGAAGGTCGCTTTTCCTCTTTCAATACGGTGCTCACCTCAGCTTTTGAGCAACTGAACAAGCAAAAGGAAATCGTAAAAGAGTATTTGACATCCAAGGGAATCAATGCTGACAATATCATATTTAACTCGGTACAGACTATTGAGCAACGGGACAACAAATATGAAAATGGCAATTTTGTCGGTAGTACATTTAGAGGCTATGAACTGATTCAATCCGTACAGATCGAGTCGACCGATGTATCCATGATAGAGGAAGTTTCCCGAGAAATCACCGAACTTTTAAACAAAGGCGTTCAATTCAATTCTTCGCCACCGCGATACTATTATACCAAACTGGCCGATTTAAAGATAGAAATGATTTCAAAAGCCACCGAGGATGCGCGAATCCGCGCTGAGAAAATCGCCGAAAACGCAGGAGGGCGTTTGGGTGATCTGATTTCAGCCCGTATGGGTGTTTTTCAAATAACCGGGCAGAACTCCGGGGAAGATTACAGTTGGGGCGGGGCCTACAATACTTCCTCCAAAAATAAGACCGCCTCCATTACAATGCGACTGGAATACAATGTGGATTAAATTAGATTAAACAACTAACTCAAACTTATAATTATGAAGACTAAAACGGCATTCCTATGCATGCTTTTTTGTTTTGCCCTAAAAGCTCAAGAAAACGGCTGGATCATTTCCTCTGGAAAAGTAGAAAAATATACGGGAATCGTTACTGCCAACGGTCGAATCGGAATTCTGCCAGAGGATAAGCCTTTTCAAACCAAATCCATTATTTTAAACAATGTCTACGACAAGGAATCACCCTTAGGGGTTAGCAAAATCCTACTGGGAATGAACTTTGCCAATTTAGATTTGGAGATAGATGGCGAAAAGATAACAGAGGGAAACATAAGCGATTTTGAGCAGGTTCTGGATATGAAAACAGCTGCTTTTACTACCTCCTTTAACTTTAAGGACAAAGCTAAGGTTACTTATACTATTTATGCACTTAGAAATGTTCAATACTCTGGTTATGTGGATATTAAATTAATTCCTACAAAATCAATTTCCGTTAAGGCAACTGGTAAGATCAGCACTCCTGAAGAGTACTTGGAACCTCTTAGCACATTCCGGGTGTTACAAGATTTGGAGACCACCATGCCCATTCTTCAAACCGTGGCCAAGAGCAGATTGGGAAAACACACCGTGGGTACATCAGCCACTTTTATTTGGCATGCCATTAACTCCACCCGGGAGCATCAAAGACCCCAATTGGTACACGAAAAAGTATCGGAATATGATAACCGACTCTCTTTTGAAAAAGAACTCAAAAAGGGAGAAGAGTTTGAATTTGCCTGGACCGGAGCTGAATGTAGCACACAAGATTTTGAAGACCCCCAAACGGAATCGGAACGCTTTGTTATTTTCAATCTCCTTACCCCAAGGGAAGATCTTTTGGATCAACACAAAAAATTATGGGCCGATTTATGGGAAGGGGACATTATTATTGAAGGGAATCTCCAAGATCAATTGGATGTGCGTTTGGCACTCTACCACCTTTACGCTTTTTCCCGAGGGGATTCCGATTTAAGCATTGCACCTATGGGACTTTCCTCGCAAAACTACAACGGCCATATTTTTTGGGATACCGAGTTGTGGATGTTCCCTCCCCTGCTAATGCTCAATCAGGAAATTGCCCGTTCCTTGGTGAATTATCGATCGGACAGACTGGGCAAGGCTAAGGAAAAGGCTATCAATTTTGGATACAAAGGAGCGATGTTCCCGTGGGAAAGCGACGATACTGGTGAGGAAGCGACCCCCGCATGGGCATTGACGGGCACCTTTGAGCATCACATCACAGCAGATGTGTCCATTGCCTTTTGGAATTACTATAGGGTTACCAAAAATCTGGATTGGCTAAAGAAAAAAGGATATCCGTTAATGAAAGAGGTAGCCGATTATTGGGTAAGTAGGGCCACTAAAAATGAGGATGGTAGCTATAGCATCAAAAATGTGGTAGGTGCCAATGAGTTTGCTCCAAACGTCGACGATAATGCCTTTACCAATGGATCTGCCATTACCGCTTTGGAATTTGCCACACTGGCAGCGAACAAAGTTGGGGAAAAACCCAATCCGGAATGGGTAGAAGTAGCTTCAAAAATAAGGATATTGAAATTTCCGGATGGCACCACAAAGGAACATGCCACCTATGACGGCGAACGCATAAAACAGGCCGATGTAAATCTATTGACCTACCCATTAGATGTGGTTAATGATGAAGCAACCGTTTTGAAAGATTTAAAATACTATGAACCCAAATTGGCGGAGGAAGGTCCTGCTATGGGGCAATCAGTCTTTGCGGTCATTTATGCCCGCCTGGGCAATGCCAAGGAGGCGTACCGGCTTTTTAGACGTAGTTATGAACCCAACAAACGCCCACCCTTTGGTGCCTTGGCAGAGGCGGCCACCAGCGATAACCCTTATTTTGCCACCGGTGCCGGAGGGATGCTACAGGTAGTCCTTTTCGGTTTTGGGGGATTGGATATTACGGACGAAGGCATCGTACAAAATAACCCCATCCTACCCAAGGAATGGAAATCGCTTACTCTAAAAGGAGTAGGACCCGGAAGGAAAACTTATAAAGTCGAATAGTATTCTTAACAGTTTTCTGTTGGGACTTTGATATGAAAACTCCAGGGTTCAAAAGCTAGGTTAACTTATGATGGTTTATAGAAAAACCCCACCCGATAATTATCGGCGGGGTTTTCAATTTATATATAGTGGGGCATATTATACAGGTTCAGGCTAAAAGAAAAAGCCTCGACCCTACATCGAGGCTTTTGTCAAAATCAAAAAACCAACCTAAACACATGAACTTATTTAACTAACTCAAATTAAAATTTGATATCTTAAGAAAACCTCATCCCGAATATGTGGGATGAATCGGGATGAAGTTTATCAATCTCAACTCATAGCAATTTGTATATGAAACAACCCATCCCTAAAATACCCTACCTATTTTTTTAATTTTTTTTATCTTTAAGTATAAGGTGCTGAAAATGAATACTATTCTCTGGAAAGAAATAACAAAAGAACTTAGAAATGGAGCCACCGAGAAAGCGCATCCCTTCCGGTATTGCACTATGGCGACTGTAGGATTGGAACGTATGCCCCGCCTTAGAACGGTGGTGCTTAGAAAGGTATCCAGGAATTTAAATATTTCTATCTACACGGATCAGCGTTCCAAAAAAATCTTGCACATCAAGGAGAACAATAGGGTAAGTCTTCTTTTTTATCATCCTAAAAAATTGGTTCAAATCAAAATTGAAGGATTGGCCGATATTCATACCAAAGGGGAAATTCTTGAAAAGTACTGGAAAGAAGTACAGCCCGGTAGTAGAAAAGACTATACCACTTCGGTAGCACCTGGAAGTGATATTTCAAATCCGGATGCCGTGGAATACCTTGAGGACAAAAATTATTTTTGTATTGTGGAAATAGAACCCTTTAAAATTGAATACCTAAAACTGCAACGACCCAATCACTTGCGTATTAAATTTTCCAAGATAAACGATTCATGGAAAAGCGACTTTTTGGTTCCCTAGGCCCAGTTGTTTTCTCCCAAGGATATGCAGATGACGGTTCGCTAAAAAGCCACATCTGCAAGGTAGTCAGTAAGTCAATATCAAAAATTCATGGTGCAGTGGCTTCAGTACTTTAATGAGCATAGGTATCAGGTCATCCCCTAGCTCCAAGTAGAGTTCCGAGAAATTCAAGGTTCGTTCTTGGAGCGATTGGTTCGGGAAAAGTTCATTTTGGATTTCGGTAATTCGGGTCACATGATCCGCCAATTTTCGTTTTTGTGCTTTTAACAGGCGTTTTTCCAAGCTATCCAACCCCTTTTTTTGTTTTACCTCCTGCGCCTTTACCGCGCCCAAAAAGGACTTGTCCGTTTGTTCGGCCAAATCGTACAATGCTCTGAACTGTTCTTCCAAGTACTTTTTTTGGGGAGTAAAATCAATGTCGATATTGGAAATTTCCCTAATCTTCTTGTTGATAAAACTACTTTGTTTTAGAAACAAGTCTGTGGTGGACAGATTCAATCGTTTCAATTTGTCGTACTGCTTTTTCGCGATTACCAAAACAGAGTTGCGCAAGGACAGTACAGGAAAAGTTACGCCCATGGTTTCGAACATGAATTGCAACTCCAACCAATAGGCCAATTCCCCTCCCCCACCAATGTAGCAAAGGTTGGGTAGGATTACCTCCTGATAGACCGGTCGCATAATCACATTGGGCGAAAAACGCTCGGGATGGTCTTCAAGCTCGGCCAACAGTTGATCTCTTGAAAACTCGATTTCTGTATCGTTCACAAAAAACTTTCCCTCCTTTTCAATTATTCGTTCCCGAACACCCTCTGCGAGATAGAAGTAATTGATTTCCCGTGGATTGACCTGGATATTGTATTTTGAGGGCAGAGCTTCCAAACGTGAAATCGTTTCGGTAACCTTTTGAAACCCCACCTTTTCCAAAACATCCTTTTTTACATAGGGAACCATTTGCTTCTTCAGATTTACATCGTCCCCATCAACAATTACCAATCCATATTCCCCAAAAAGAGCATTGGCCAAATATCTGGTGGCATCAGTAAGATTATTATTTTCCAGATACGTCTTCTCAAAAAGTTGTTTTATTGTCTCAGCATTGCCGTTACTCCCAAGTTCATTGGTAAAAGCTTGGTAAACCTCCTTTAGTCCTTCCGTTGAAAAATGTCCAACGGCACCACCCTGAAGGTTGTCCGGGTTCCATTGTATTTTTTTTCCCTTGAAGTTGAAAAAATTGATCTCCTCAAAGTCGTGATCCTCCGTCGCCATCCAATACACCGGCACAAAATTATATCGGGGATACGCTTTTTTGAGTTCAAGGGTAAGGTTTATAGTAGAGATAATCTTATACAGAAAGTATAAAGGACCCGTAAAGAGGTTGAGTTGGTGCCCAGTCACTACGGTAAAGGTAATCGGTTCTTTGAGCTGTCGGATATGGGCTTCCGTCTTTTTGGTGATTTGAACCCCATTATACTGATTTTGAAGCCCATCATACAGCACTTCCCTACGGGATTGCGGAAAGTTCTTGGCTTTTTCTTCTATTTGCTTTTGAAAGTTCTCCAAATTTGGGAAACGATGGTAAAAGGAGCGAAGCGATTTTTTTTCCTTGAGATAATCACATATCAATTCCGAAAAATAACCAGTGTGATCAAAGGGAAGACATTCAATATCCATAGGTCGGGTCAAAATACCCGTAAAGATAAAACTATCGCTTTTTGGAGTTCCTAAAAATACGTTAAACCGAATTTAGGACCAGTGATGGATTTTGATGCCGTTTTTATCCAAGAATCATTAGATTTGACTTACTTCAAAATCTAATTCTAACTTCATGAAGCAATTTTTACTTGCGGTATTACTTACTACGTTACCCTTATCGGTAGTTCCCCAGGACCTAAAATCACCCTCGGAATTTTTGGGGTATCCTCTAGGAACCCAATTTACAAGACATCATCAAGTGGTGGACTACTACAAGTATTTGGCAGAAAAGGCACCTGATCGTATGCAACTCTTGGAATATGGTAAAACGTATGAACGACGTTCTCTTTTGCTAGCCTATATTTCCAGTGCCGAGAATATGGAGAATCTGGAGGATATCCGAACCGAGCATTTGCGAGGGATGAGAGGTGAAGGAAATCCTTCAAAAGTCATTGTTTGGCTCAGTTATAACGTCCACGGTAACGAGAGTGTAAGTACCGAAGCCTCCATGAAGACCATCCACTCACTTTTGACAGAAAAAAGTGATCACCTCAGAAACACGGTGGTGATTATAGACCCCTGTTTAAATCCAGATGGACGGGACCGTTATGTTAATTGGTACAATCAATATAAAAACACGCCCTACAATGTAGACCCCAATAGTAAGGAGCACCACCAGGGATGGTGGACAGGCCGAAGTAACCATTACATGTTCGATTTGAATAGGGATTGGGCCTGGCTTACCCAAACAGAAAGCCGACAACGCCTCAAAGTATTCAATAAATGGCTGCCTCATGTACATGTGGATTTTCACGAACAAGGCGTTGACGAGCCTTATTATTTCGCCCCGGCCGCAGAACCTTATCATGAGGTTATTACCGATTTTCAGAAATCTTTTCAAATAGCCATTGGAAAAAACCATGCAAAGTATTTTGATGCCAAAGGATGGTTCTATTTTACCAAGGAGTCTTTTGACCTGTTATATCCTAGTTATGGGGATACCTACCCTACCTACAATGGCGGAATCGGGATGACCTATGAGCAAGGCGGCAGTGGAAAGGCAGGACTAGGTATCATTACCAAAATTGGTGACACGCTGACCCTTAAGGATAGGATTGCCCACCACCATACCACGGGACTATCTACTGTGGAAATATCGGCAAGGAACGCCGAAAAATTGAATACAGAATTCAAAAAGTTCTATAAGGACAAGAACTATAAATACAAAAGTTATCTTCTCAACGGCAATGCCGAAAAATTGGATGCACTCGCCCGGTTATTGGATCAACATCAAATTGAATACGGATCAGGTAAGGGCGGTACCGTAAAAGGATTCCGATATTTAACCGGAAAAACCGGCAGTCTTAGAAGCTCAGAAAGGAGCATGGTGATTTCTACGGACCAACCCAAAGGAACTTTGGTGAAGGTGCTTTTTGAACCCAATGCCAAATTAAGTGACTCCCTTACCTACGATATTACCGCATGGTCCCTCCCTTATGCCCACGGCCTTGATGCTGTGGCCTCCGAGACTAGGATTGAAGCCAATACAGGCAATCCTTGGAAAGTTAATCAGTCAAAAGGAGCCAATATTTCCGAAGACACCTATGCCTACGTTTCGGATTGGAAGAGCATAAAGGATGCCCGTTTTTTGGCAGAGCTCATACAAGAAAATATTCGGGTTCGCTTTGCAAAACAACCATTTACCACTCAAGGTGAAAGATATGACCGCGGAAGCCTTATCATTACCAAAGGAGATAACGCGAATCATAAAGAGTTTATCCCGCTTCTAACAGAAATTGCCCATAAACACCGGATTACCTTGGGCACAACGGATACGGGCTTCGTAGAAAGCGGAAAGGATTTTGGATCGGAATATGTGCTAATGGTGCCTAACGTAAAGGTTGCGATGATGTCCGGTGGGCCTACATCTACCTTACGGTTTGGTGAAATATGGCACTTTTTTGAAGAGCAATTGCACTATCCCCTAACAGTGATCGATACAGACTATATGGAAAGTGTTGATTTATCCGAGTATGATATATTGATCTTACCAGATGGCAACGGCTATACGGATTTTGTGGATACGGAAAAATTACAACGACTTAAAAAATGGGTATCCAACGGGGGGCGGCTCATTGCTATGGGCGGGGCCATTCAAGGTTTGACCGGAAATAACGGCTTTGGTCTAAAACAGAAAGAGAAAGAACAGGATTCCAATGAATATATGTTGGCCTATGAGGAGACCTTACGCGAAAAACTAAAAAGAAAAATTGAAGGGGCCATTTTCAAGACCAAGGTGGATCCTACGCATCCCTTGGCCTTTGGCTATGGGGATACCTATTTTACACTCAAAAACAATACCTATGCCTATGACTATCTAGATACGGGCACGGTGGCCTACTTTGAAGATAGTACCCAAACCCCAGTTTCAGGATTTGCGGGAAGTGAAGCCCAGAAAAAGATAGGAAAAAGTCTAATTTTTGGGGTTGAGAAATATGGGAAGGGCCAGGTAGTATATCTAGTGGATAATCCACTTTTCCGTGGTTTTTGGGAAAATGGTAAACTTTTTATCGCCAACGCCCTCTTTATGTTGGATTGATAGTTAAACAATTTCAAGCAGCAAAAAGCTAGTTAGGCATACTGCCCATTTATATCCAATGGTTATTCGTAACTTAACCGGACATTTCATTTAGAATGAAGAATGAGCAATGTGCAAGATTTAAATATCGAGAATGAAGTTTTACCCTTATTCAACTATTCGCTCAATACCTTCACCAAGAAAGAAATTCTCGAAATTTTAGAGACACCCTTATCCTCGGCTGATGAAATTTTCCAGCGTCAAAAGATTCTTAAAGGGTTTGCCTCCAACAATAAAATTCTACAGGAGTATTCATATACTGTCCTATATTTAAACGAAGTTCATTTTTTTCTGAACGACGCAAAAATTGAAGACTTATCCCAAAAAAAGTTTCGATACAGGTTGTTCGCCTCAAAAAAGGAGAAAACAAGCTACAAAAGCAGACTTAATCAGCTAATATTATTTTTTCATCGCCTAGAATCAAAATATTTTTTAAGGCTAGACTTAAAACGGTTTCCAGAAGGATATCGTTCTAATATCAAACGGATTTTACAATTTCTTTCAAACTTTGAGTTAAAAAAGTATGAAAACCTTGTAAGGGAACATAGGTTAAAAGACAAACACGTCATAGGCTTAACTGAAAAAATTAGCGAGCTCAAAAGAAAAGAATTGATTTCAACCTTTTGGCAAGACTTGTTCAGGTTTGAGGCCTATCTGTCCATAAATTTTGGAATTCTTAAGCATGACTTTACTTTTCCGAGTATCAATGAAAGGGGAATAAGACTTCTTGACTTTTACCACCCCTTGATTGACGAGCCTGTAAAAAACAACTTTGAAACCACAAGTAATGTGATAGTTTTGAATGGTCCGAATATGTCAGGCAAATCCACCTTTCTCAAAGCAGTAGGACTATGTATGTATTTTGGACATCTTGGATTAGCGATACCGGCATCCATCGGAGAAATCCCTTTTTGTGATCATTTCTCCATCCAGATTAATAGAAAAGATGACCTTTTAAAAGGGTATAGTCATTTTATGTCCGAGGTAATGAACCTAAAAAAGGTAGTAGAAAATGTCTCTCAGGGAAAGAAGTGTTTTGCTGTTTTCGATGAGCTTTTTAGCGGCACAAATGTTGAGGATGGTTTCGAGATTTGCAAAACGACTATAAATGGTTTGAGCAAATATGATAATTCCTACTTTATAATATCCACTCACATACAAAGACTAAAAAATGCTACAAACGAAAAAGTATCGAATTACTACATAGATTGTGAGCTAGTAGATAATAAACCAACTTTTACCTATGAATTGAAAGAAGGTTGGTCGGATATTAAGGTGGGCAGAATACTATTTGATAAAGAGGGCTTGAATAAAATGTTGAATATCAAGTGAAAAACTTGTAGAATAATCCAACTTATAAAACTAGTCCTTTCCTAACCCTCTAGGGCCTTTCTACAATAGTCCAAACATTTGGCGACCTCCTTAACAGGGTTTGAATCCTTGGGTACCTCATATTCCAATTCTATGGATACGGGATAGGTGTATTTTTCATCCCGCATAAGTTGTAGCACCTCTACAATTGGGGTATCTCCCTTTCCAAAGGGCATGTTATCCTGGCCATTATCCGGGTTTCGCCGGTCCTTTAAATGCATACTGCTTATGCGTTTATGCTTGCCCCGTATAAGTTCTAGGGCATCCGTATTCCCTCCGGCAATGTAATGTCCCAGGTCCAAATTCAACATATTGTGTTCGGACTGTTTTAAGGCCGTATCCCAAAAAGTAGGGGTTTGTTGGGTGTGCCCGTGGTAGGCCACATTCATACCATGTTTTGCTGCCATAGCACCCAACTTTTGTGTATGGGCATCATTCCCCGGTAACTCCAAGGTTACATGATCCGCTCCTAATGCCTTGGCTGCCCTGAGGCCATAATCGATTTCTGCATCGGTATTTTTTGCCCCAAAAGCACTTGGCTTAAAGGCATAAATATGCACTCCTTTATCTGCATACATTTTTTTGAGTTGCTCAAACTTGCCCATACCCACGGTTGAACGCCAATCGGCCACCACTTCTCTGTGACTCTCCAACTGGGACTTCATTTCCCCAAACTCTTGAATTTGATCCTCGGTAAGCTCACCGCTCTTACTTTTTCGCATCATACCATAAAAAGTTTTTCGATCTACCGGGTTTTTTGGTTTTCCCGCAAAGTGTTCGGCAGGGTCGCCCATCAATTCAATGGCACTAAGGCCCGCATCAAGGACATATTGCAAAGTGGCCTCCGCACTTTGATCCGGCATCTCCCGGAAAGAATAGGTAATGCATCCTATTTGTACACCATTTATTTTGGAGTCATTTCGGTTGTACGAGGACAAAATGGAAGGTGCGCCAAAAACAAAGGGTTCGCTCAATACAATTCCTGTTGCCAAGGCGGTGGAATTTTTCAAAAATCTACGTCTGGATCGGGCATGCTTTGGATTGTTCTTCATCGGATGGGATTTATCATCTTTTTTTAAATGTAACCATAAATCTGAAACCGTACAACCTAGCTTGCTTTCCTATGCTATACAAGGCTTTTTTTAGTACCTAATTTAGTATCTTGTTCCTATGAATCGATTTCTTTCCATTGTCCTTATTCCACTGTTGCTCCTAAGCTGTAAAATCGATAAAAAGAATACTTTGGAGAGCTTTGAAATACACCCTGATTTCAATTTGCAACGAGTGGCTTCCGAACCTTTGGTGTTTGATCCGGTAGAATTCAAATTTGATGAACAGGGAAGGGCATTCGTTTTGGAAATGCCCGGTTATCCGTTGCGCGATGCAGAGAGCAGGCTAGTGCAGCTAGTGGATATTGATGGAGATGGAGTCTATGACGAAAGACAGGTGTATGCCCCTGATTTGGGAATCGCATCTTCATTTATGCCTTATAAGAATGGCTTTTTGGTAGCTTCCCCACCCCACCTCCTCTGGATAGGCGATACGGATAAAAATGGAGAGGCCGATACCCGAAAAACACTAATGGATGGCTTTAGCATAGGCAATCTGCAGCATAACTTTAACGGCCTTACTTATGGCATAGACAATTGGATCTATGCCGCTAATGGCGGTAACTCTGGAAAACCTTACTTTGTGAATTCTCCAAATAATATTTTGGATTTACGGGGAACCGATTTAAAATTCCATTTGGAAAGAGAGGTGCTGGCCCGTGTAGGGGAATCTTCAGGAGGTTTTAAAATCACCTTTGATGATTGGGGGCATTTGTACGAGACCCACAATCTGGAGCACGTATCCCATCTGGTATTCGAAGATCGGTACATAGAAAACCTGCCCAATTCACCATCACATGCCTTGACCAACATTTCGGCTGATGAGGAAAACGGGCTCTCCCGGATATACCCGATAGGAGAGCAGGAAACCCGGGTAAACCATCCCGAGCAAGCGGGTTACTTTTCTGGGGCCTGCGGAATTACCCATTACGGTGGTGGAATTTTTCCCGAAGGACTCAATTCCAGTTTATTGGTTGCGGACTGTGTGCTCAATTTGGTCCATTTGGACATCCTGTCTCCTGAGGGTGCTTCATTCAAAGCCAGTAGAAATCGTGAAAAAGTAGAATTCCTTGCCTCCAGGGAACGATCCTTCCGGCCGGTAAATATGACCGTAGGGCCAGATGGAGCATTGTATGTAGTGGACATGCATCGAGAAGTCATAGAACATCCGGAATGGATTCCCGATGAATTGGAGGCGAAGATGGACCTCAACGCAGGAAAGGAAAAGGGGCGGATCTATCGTATAATCCCTAAAAACAGAAGTGCCTCCAAGATTTCTCCCCTTCCTTTAGATGATATCAAAGCTTTGGTAGCATTGTTAGGGGATTCCAACCAATGGAAAAGAATCACCGCCCATCGCTTGTTGGTCACTGAAAAACAAAACGAGGCTATCCCCTTTCTTAAAGAACAATTTAGAACTTCTTCCAATCCATTGGCTCGATTACACAGCATGTGGGTATTGGAAGGTTTACAAGCTTTGGATGAAACTGATTTAAATATGGCATTGGAAGATACGTCCCCCGGGGTACGAGAAAATGCCCTAAAAATCGCGGAAAAAATTCTTAACGGAAGACTAAATCTGGTTAATCCTATTCTTGCCTTGACCCAAGACAACCATGCCCGTGTACGCATGCAGGCAATCCTTACCTTAAGTACGCTACAAGAGGTGAACTACAATATGAGAAAGGATACAATTGCGAGAGTCCTTTCCACCCAACTAGATCAGCCTGATGGAGATCAGTGGGTTACCTTGGCCATGGCAAGTGCCCTTGCACGGCAAGCCTTTGACTTTGTTCAGAATAGATTGTCCATGGGATCATCAACTTTAAAGTCTGGAGAAATTAAAGTACTGGAAATATTAACGGAACTGATCGGAAAAGCTGAAAGAAAGGAAAAGACTGCCAATATTCTACTCGCCCTACAAAAAGATGGAATCGCCCCTGAGACACGGACCAAATTGATAAAGGCACTGTCCCGAGGTTGGAAAAAAGGAAACCCGGACTTGATAAACTCTAGGGAGAATCCTCGATTGGTGGCAAATTTGGAAGCCTTGGAGGAGGAATCTGATTTTGCTATAATACAGGCCACGGGAGAATTGCGTCAAATTCTAGCTTTGCCGGCCTCGTCCAAAATTGATAATCTTATTGAGCAAGCATCCCAATCCGTTTTTGACAAAAAACTTCCTGTGGAAGAACGTGTAAAACGTTTAAAGCTGGCGGGGCTTGATGATTTTAAGAACCGTGAAACGCTCTTGTACCGCTTATTGGACAACAAGCAGCCCTTACAACTTCAGGAAGAGGTGCTGTCCCAGCTTTGGCGTTCCAATGACGTGCATATAGCATCCCGGCTCATTGAGCTTTGGCCTACCTTAGGGCCACAGGCACGCAAACATGCTACGGATATCCTTTTGTATAAATCCTCGCACCATGATGCCCTCCTTACGGCCATGGAAAACAAAAAGGTGAGTTTGGGAGAATTCAACCTGGATTTGGAAAGACGGAGAACCCTTCTTTTCTCGAATGATGAAGGTATTCGGAAAAGAGCGGAACTCCTATTCTCGGATACCGGAGTGGTACAGCGAAAAGAGGCCATTGATGCCATGCGGCCAGCATTGGAGTTGCAAGGTAAGTCCGAAAAGGGAAGGGAAGTGTTTCAAAACGTATGTGCACAATGCCACAGATATGGGGAACTAGGAAACGATGTGGGGCCCGTGTTAACTGAAATTAATCGCAAAAGTAAGGAATCCTTGCTCTACGACATTTTAGATCCCAATGCCGCTGTGGATACCAAATACCTAAACCATCAAGTGCAAACCAAGGATGGCACTATTTATACGGGAATCGTTACCAATGAGACCGATTCCGAAATTGGTCTGCGTATGGTTGGAGGCACAGAAAAAATAATCGGCAAAAATGATATTGACCGTTTTTCCTCAACAGGAAGCTCAATGATGTACGAGGGCTTGGAAAATAGCATGGACATCCAAGAAATGGCAGATTTGTTGGCCTTTTTACAACAATCCGAATGATTTGGATAGCGGACCATTTCAAGAATTGGACCATGTAATATGGGCAGAAATTCATTTTGATGTTTTCCGCGATAAGCTTTTAGAGTGAGGGAAAACGATTGGATTAAATCCAAAGCTTCCCACGTTTTAATCGGACAAAATCTATTTTAAGGATACTTTCAACATATAGTCATCCGCGGCCATAAAAAGTGTCTTTTCGTCGGTGGTAAATTCGCAATTGGCCGTGGCCTGACCGGTATGGATCCGTGCGATAGCTTTTCCCGAAATATTGAATATCCATACACCTCCAGGGCCCGTGGCAAAAAGATATCCGTTACTATGCATTTTCATACCATCCGGTAATCCCTGTTGATCCTCTTGTCCAATTAATGAAGTGGTATCATAAAATATCCTCTTGTCCTTTACCATTCCCGGAGCTGTAAGATCATATTGATACCAAACGGCACTTTCTGGATCTGAAACAGCCACAAATAGCCTGGATTCATCCGGGGACAAAGCTATGCCATTGGGTCGGGTCAATTGATCTACCAAAGTGAGTTCACCCGATGTCTTTAGGCAGTATACCCCTTGAAAATCGAGCTCCTTGTTCGGGTCCTGCATTTGCTTGGGGAGTCCATAAGGTGGATCCGTGAAATAAAGATTGCCCTGGCTATCAAAAACCCCATCGTTGGGACTATTGAAACGTTTACCTTGATAGTTATTCACAACAGCCTCGTAATCGGGATTGGGTGCATCCAATGAGGTCTTCATTCGGGCTACCCTTCGTTCTCCATGCTGCATAAGAACCAATCTCCCTGTGGGATCTAAAAGTAAACCATTGGAACCAGGTTCCTTTCCATCGAAAGTTTCACCCAAAAAGCCGGAAGGTTTTAAATATGTAGTCAAATTACCTGCCTCATCAATTTTGAAAACTGTATTATTCGGGATGTCCGAAAAGAGCAGATAGTTCCCCGAATCGACCCATAAAGGACCCTCAGTCCATTTGAATCCACTTCCGATTACTTCTATTTCAGTAGTTGGATCAATAAGGCCAAGTGCCTCATCATCTAAAATCTCAATTGAGAAATTATGGCTTTCCTGACAGGAAACACATAGAAGCAATCCAAGAAGGGTAAATAGCAGGTTGGCTTTCATAAATCTATTGTTTTTCAAAATGGGAAAAGTGATTATCGCGTTGGTCTGTACTAAAATAAGGAATAAATCAAAACTCTATCTATTTGAGTTCTCTTGTGAAGTACATCGGGGTTAACCCTTCGACTACCTACCCGACAATGTCATTCAGGCGGGCGCTCAGGGAGAAATAGGTATGGGTTGCCGTCGGTTGTTGTGGACTTGATGTTGAACAATAGACGATAGACTTGAGATTTGGAATTTCACCCTCCTGTCGGACAATTCCACATAGACAAATGCTTAGACCGACAATTTTATAGGTTCACCGTAAAGGTCAAAATCAGCTGCTTCCGTGATTTTTACGTTGGTAAAGTCTCCAATTTTTACATAGTGTTTGGCAGCATCAATTAGAACCTCATTATCTACGTCCGGGGAATCAAATTCGGTTCGTCCAACAAAATAATTGCCTTCTTTTCGATCAATAATACATCGGAAGGTCTTTCCTATTTTTCGCTGATTCAGTTCCCAGGATATTTGGGATTGGATTTCCATAATTTCGTTGGCTCGTTGCTGCTTTACCGTTTCGGGCACATCATCCACCAAATGATAGGCATGGGTATTTTCCTCATGGCTATAGGTAAAACATCCTAGACGCTCAAAGCGCATTTCCTTCACCCAATTCTTAAGAATCAAGAAATCTTCTTCAGTTTCTCCCGGGTACCCAACGATCAAGGTAGTTCTAATGGCCATTTCCGGAACGGCCGCCCTAAAATCCTGAAGCAGTTTTGTGGTCTTTGTTTGCGTAGTACCCCGGCGCATACTTTTTAGTATGGCATCGGAAATATGCTGTAAGGGAATATCAATGTAGTTGCAGATTTTGGGTTCCTGTCGCATAACCTTTAGAACATCCATTGGAAATCCGGTAGGGAAGGCATAGTGCAGCCGTATCCATTCAATGCCTTCTACCTTAGCTAACTCTTGAAGCAATTCGGCCAGATTTCGTTTTTTGTACAAATCCAGACCGTAATAGGTAAGGTCTTGCGCTATCAGAATCAATTCCTTTACGCCTTTGGCCGTTAATTTTTCTGCCTCGGCCAGCAATTCCTCAATAGGTTTGCTTTTGTGCTTACCCCGCATCAAGGGAATGGCACAAAACGAACATGGCCGGTCACACCCCTCGGCAATTTTTAGATAAGCATAGTTCTTCGGGGTAGTAGTCAGACGCTCGCCGATCAGCTCGTGTTTGTAGTCTGCACCTAGAGCCTTGAGCAAATTGGGAAGGTCACTGGTTCCAAAATAATCATCAACATTCGGAATCTCCTTTTGTAAATCAGGTTTGTATCGTTCACTCAGACATCCAGTGACAAAAACCTTATCGACTTGCCCCTCCTCTTTTTTCTGTACGTATTCTAGAATGGTGTTTACGCTTTCCTCTTTGGCATTGGCAATAAACCCACAAGTATTGATAACCACCACATTGCCTTCTTCCTCATGGACTACTTCCTTATCATTGGCGCGCAATTGCCCCATAAGGACTTCTGAATCGTAGACATTTTTGCTACAACCCAAAGTAACCACATTTATCCTGTTCTTTTTAATGGATTTCGTACGCATAACTTTGTTCCTTACTTCCGGGCAGGTGCAAAAATACAACAAGGTCTTGGAACAAGCTTGTTTTAGAGCTATTTCTTCAATTTTTAGGGCGCCACAACCTAGCGGTATCCTTTCAACGGATTTCTGTTGACAAAAAAGTCCATTAATTAGCCCCATTGACGAACAAGGGCCAATGAAACCCTAGATTCCCAATGGAAATTGAACAAAGCCTTGATCAATTAACAATTTAGTCTATGCATGCTGTGGGAATAATTGCTACATTTAGTCCCATGAAGTTTTTACTTGCATTTATATTGGTTATCCCTTTATTTGGTCTATCCCAACCTGTAGTTTCCGATGGAGAAAGAGAGATAATGGCCTTTGAAAAGGCTATTGAAAACGCAGTGGCAAATGGCGATATAGACTTTCTGGAGAAGGCCTATGCCGAAAACTTTGTTTTCACCCATGGTTCAGGAGATGCACAGAACAAGCAACAATGGTTGAGGGATGTAAAAAAGGCCTCCGAGGAAGGGACCTATATTTCCAGAGTGGTCAACGCTCAAAACGTGACCCTGGGCAATGGTATTGCCATAATAAAGGGGAAAACGACCATAAGCAGAAAAAACAAAAATCCTTTCTGGATCAGATATACCAGGATTTATAAAAAAGATACTGGGGATTGGCAGCTATTGTCTCATTTGACCACAGATCATAATTACACGGATTAAGGCTTTCCTCACGCACATTGACACCTTGGCTTTCCTGGTTGTTTCTATGGGATCAAATAATCCAAACGTCTTTTCACCTGGGTATCTTCCGCAACTAAAGTCGCTATTTTATCCCTGTCCAAATTAAATGTATAAGCCGAGTTGGTGGATTGCATTAGAACAACAGAGTTTAGTATGAGCAATGCCTCACTCGGTTTTTTGCTCTCATAAAGTGCCTTTGCCATTATTTCCCAAGGATTGGCTGCTTGGACAATTCCAAGAAACTCAGCGGCCCGCACACGATTGATCAATTCCGAATCGCTTAAGGCCAATTCACTTATTTGCGCCTCCAACGCCTTTGCCCTCTCCCGCAAGCCACTACATACAATAATTGCCCAGTATCGCTCCCACGGATCCGAGGATTGAAGACTGACTATCAACTGATCTTTGGCCTCCTTGAAAGGCATAAGGGAAAGATCGGAAATATCCGCATAGCGTTTAATTTTTTCGTGTTGCTCCTTTCCAAAGACTACAGGATCGGTAAAGGCTTGCTCTATTAGATAGTGTTCTGGAAAAAAGGAAAGATCTGGCATTCCTTTTACCCATGTATTCAACGTTAGGTGCATATCCGCGCGTACATCCTCATAACCGGGTTGATCAGCAAGGTTTATGGTCTCAAAGGGGTCAGCCTCCACATCAAACAACAGTTCGGGCAGCCGGGGTTCAAAAAAGGCAGATTGAATTTCGTTCAGGTCTCCCATGGCATACATAGCTTGCCACTCTTGGTAGGCCAATTGTTTGTAACGGTAGTTGTTCATTAATCCATCTGGATTAAAGGGCGTATAGCTTCGGATATACTTGTATTTTCCTTTACGGACTGCACGGACCATATCATATTTTTCATCGAACCGGTCTGCATAACTAAAAGTTATGTCTCTCGCATTCAGCTCGTCAGGAGAAAGTTTTGGACCCAAAAATGGCTTTCCATCCATTTCTTCGGGAATGGCAATCCCTGCAAGATTCAACACAGTAGGCGCAAAATCTATAAAACTAACAAAGCCTTTAACTGTGCTTTGTGCTGGGGCGTTGACCAGATGTCGATAGTTTGCAGGAATCCGGACAACCAACGGTACATGTAGACCAATTTCATACAAATATCCCTTGCTTCCTGGTAAGACCCCGCCATGATCTCCAAAGTAAAAGATAAAGGTATTCTCCATTAACCCATCCTTTTTCAATTGATCTAATACTTCGCCCACTTTGCTATCCATGGTACGGATCTTATCCCGATAATAAGCATTGGTATATTTAAAAGTTCGGGTTTGTGGATGATTGGGTTGAACTTCAAATGTATTCTCTCTGGTTTCCGGAACAATGGAGTCCATTTCCTGGGACGAAAAGTGCAAACTGGACTCGTGGGAGACCCCGATATTAAACACGTGGAAAAATGGTTGGTTACCCGTTCGATGCCGCCAAGTGGCCTCTTCGGAGGATTCGTCCCATACCCCTTTCCCTTCAATGATGTTATAGTCCTTTTTTTTATTATTGGTAGTAAAGTAGCCTGCCTTACGTAGATATGACGGGAACATTTGTAATGAGTCCGGCATAGGAACAGGAATATATTTTCTGTGGAATTGCGTCCCTATCCGAGGGCCATAACATCCGGAAATTAAAGCAGATCGGGCTACGCTACATACCGGGGCATTGGAAAAAGCTCTGGTAAAAATCAACCCCTGCTCGGCCAAAGATTCAATATTTGGAGTGGCTACCCCATTTTCATCAAAAAGTTTAAGGTAATGCTTAGAATTATCCTCAGAAGTAATCCATACGATATTGGGGGGCGGAAGTTCACCCTTTTCCGATTGACAGGATAACAGTATCCCTGTTGATGCTATAAGTGCCAAATATTGTACAAAAGCTTTATATTTTGTTTTTCTCCTACGGGCCATTTGTGTATTTTGTTGGGTGAACTTCAATATTTGTATTAAAGTGCCCGGTAATCCGTTAATCTGGTTTGTTATCTTCGAGCCATTTTTTTCTTCGTACATCCGGCAAATGTTTAATCTTAAAATCCTCAAATACCGCCTTAAACCCATCACCATCTGGTGCTGCCGCGGTCAGCCCGACCCTAACGGGGGTATTATCAGGGAAATAGGCCAATCTAAGCATTTTAAAATCCTTGTTGTCCAGGGCATAATATATTTCCACGGCATCCAAACGTCGGATCACCTTTAGCCAGATGGACTGAGGATTATGCGATAGTTCTACCACACTCCAATCGCTTTTTTCAAGTGTGACCACGGCACTTACATGCATTTTTTCATCCACGTATTCCACACCGGTTTTAATCCAGTTTTTCTCATCTTTACGAATCATTAAACCCATTTGATCAAACCTATTTCTGTATTCTCCCGTTAATTTAACGTTCAGTTGAAACTCCCCGCCAAGCGCGCAATAGTAGAAGGGACCATCATCCACTGTAAATCCATAATGCGTGATTCTCCAGAAATCTGTATAAGGGGTCACATACATGGAAAGCGAATCGTTTTCATCAACGTTCCACTCCTCCGGTTCATTAAACCACTGCATTTGTTTCATATGAGGTTCTTTGTTTAAGATGGCCGTAAAACACTAAGATAACAACTGAATTATAGTTCCGATGCTAATATTGGGAGTAATCTGGAATCTTCGAGTGAGGCGGTCCTATGCCCGGCAATTTTAAGATAGGCTTCACTTTGGGCAAACGCTACGAAAACATCAACAGATTCATATTCAACTAACAATACGGCGTCCCAACCTTTATTTTCCGGACCTATCAAGAAATCCCCACAACTGCCATAAAACTTAATGTTACCGCCAGCCTTCTTCATTACTGGAAGGGTGAATTCCAAATACTTGGCATAGGCTTCCTTTCCGGAAATCTTTTCCCTAACTCCAGATATCCCAGTTTTGCAATAATCTGCTATGGGTTTAAATTTCAGTAAATTCAGCATTGTTATTGGGCCCTTTCCTTTAAATTGCCCATAGAATTCCTTTTGCGATTCGTCCGTTGGTCCAATATATGTTTTCAAAGGTTTTATTTTAATAGGTTCAAAGGTTTAAACCATATGCATCCTGACACAAGATAACGCTTTCATCAGTCTTCTTTGAATATCAGGTAAATCAATCTGAATCGGAAAAATTCCAATTGACCTAAGTTGCTACTCGCTAGCTTTTGTTACCTCAATTTGTTCTCGTATTTCCCCAAGGTGTTCCAAATGGAATAAAACTCATCAACACCACCGGAATTGGAAACCGAGGTATTGATTATTAAAATTCGTCCAATTTTTGTCTCAGGATTAAAGAACATATAAGTTGCAATCCCGGGATCCCCACCCGTATGGCCAATGTAGCCTCTTGGTGTAAATCCCATAAAAATTCCCGTATTGTACTCATCATCATAGTCATCCTCCTCGTCTCGCTCCGGAAAACTGACAGCCGGCAATTGCTCCCTAAAGAGTTCATCGTAACTCTCTTTTTGCAACAAAGTTCCACCACCGGAGTGACCCTTGATCAATTCAGAAAGATAAATTCCTAAGTTATTACTGCTTGTTATTAATCCTCCATCGGGATACGTAATCAGGGAGTACCATGGAATTTCGGTTTTTGGATTGGAATAAAGTTTGGAATGTTGGACCAAATCTATGTTTTCAAAGGACCATCCGGAGGATGACATTCCCAAGGGTTCCAAAATATGGGTTTTAGTGAATTCGCTGTACGGTTTTTGAACGGCGATTTCCAAAATTGCGCCGGCCAAAGTGGCCCCAATATTGGAATACTCATAAATTTCTCCGGGTTCATTTTGGGAAAACCCTTCCTTCCTATACCATTCCCCTGTCTTGGAAAGTATCTTTTCAAGAAAGTCGATCATGGGCATATGGGAGTCCGGTGAGTTGAAATTTTCATTCAATTTTACAGAATCCGGACTTGATTTGTCCTGATCGTCCTTAAGTACATAAGCTTTGGCGTTGTAAAAATCCGTATCCAAAATGGTAGAGGTATGTGTTGCCAAATGGCGTATCGTTAGGGGTTCCTTGGGGTGATTTGGATTGATTACCTTAAAGGGAAGGTATTGGTTTATGGGGTCGTCCAAATTCAATTTTCCCATTTCCTGTGCTTTTAGAAGTGCTATCCCAATTAATGTTTTGGAGACCGAACCGATATTTTGAATCGTGTTTTCGGTATATTCCCTTTTGCCGTCCATATCAGAGAATCCTATTCCTGCTTCATATAAAATCCCGTCTTGATTCACCAGGGCAACCCCAAAGCCGTTGATAAATCCGGCTTCATGAATTTGATTCAGTTCACGTGTCAAGGAGTCCCGAATACTTATTTGGGTATCTTCCTTTGTTTTTTCGGAATTCTTTTTCTCCTGACAAGAAAGCACAAGACCTATAAAAAGTATTAAAACTAGTCTATTCATATTTCTGATTTTAGTATTCTAATAAAGGCCAAATTGTTGGACCTGACCTGCGGTGGCAAAGAACAGCAATGATTTTATTGGCTGCGATTTTTTTTCGATTATATTTTGTTTCTGTATTTGTCATGTAAACCTCAGCCATTAGGAATTTCCCCTGTACTTTTCTCAATTCTTGATTCCTGTGTTTTGTATGGTTTCAGTGCTATAAAATTCCTTAATAGCCAAGTTACATATAATTTCACCTATGGTTTTGCATAGTAGGATTCGCTTTTTCCTTTTGAATATCAACATTTTTAATACCTTATTTTTTGATGCGATACACCGTTGAATAGGTCTTTGCGTCGACAACCATATTTTCCGAATTCATCCTTGAACGAAGTTCTTGTAAAACCGTCTGGTAAAGATCGTTCTTCTCAAAAGATTCCAATAGTAAGTTATAATTGTCCTTAGATGACAACAATAGGTGTGAAACATTTGATATGGAAATTTCCAATTGCAAATTCCCTTTAAATTCCTTTTCCAAAGCTATATGTTCTTGATTTAAACCGTTAAAGTGCACCTCATGGTCGTAATTTGAATCCTGTCCAAGCGAAGGTTCTAAATTTAGCCTTTGAAGTACCATATCCAAGGATAATTCAAAATCATAAATGATTATCCGCGAATTTTTCTTACCCACTCTTATAACCTCATCCAGCAATTGTTGGGATTTTCCATAATACAGGGAGCCTGCAAAGGTAATTAGGTCAAAAAGGCTATCCCGATAATCGAAATATTGCCCATTATAGTAACTATAGGTTATCCTGGGATGTTGTATTGATTTTCCCAACATTTCCTTGCTCGGTTCAACTCCCTTTACCTTTTTGCAAAAATGGGTCAATGCAATGGAAGATTGTCCAGTTCCACACCCCACATCCAACCCGGAGGGATGCTGAATACCTCCTTCCAAACATTCCTTTAAAATCGGTAGGTGTAATGAAGGTCGAAAAGATGCATAATGAAATGCGGTAATTTGGTCATATTCGCTAGCCATAACTATTTTGCTTAAGATTCAGCTATACTATTATTCTTTTGCGATTTTTGAATCTATTAAAATCGCAAATCAGGATGGACAATGACCAAAACAATAAAAAGAAAGTAATGGATTTGAAATATCCGTAATAAGGGTACCTCGAACCCAACAATCTATTTAGACCCTATTTAACGTTCAGTCTTAAGTAGTCCTAGAAAAGCAAATTATCCAATATCAGATCCGAAATGGAGACCATCCCGATATATTCCCCATTTTCCTCTACCGGGGCCATACGGAATCCCACTTTCATAAGCAGACTGGCCACATAGCGCACCTCCATATCGGCCGGAACACTTATAACCGGTTTAGTCATAATCTCGAATACGTTTACCTCTTCGGAAGTTTTGTCAGGAATGATAACCCCTTTTATCAAATCGTGTATCACCACGATGCCATAGGCATCCTGTGGATGACGCTTTTTAACAATCAAGGCCTCAACACCTTCTTTGCGCATAACATCAACGGCTTCCTTGGCCGTGGCCATCCCGTCTATTAAGACCACTCGTTTGGTCATGACGTCCTTGGCCCCTTGAAATCCTCTTTTTGTATCCATGTTTGCTCTAGTTTATACTTAATCCGTATTTCCCTAAATTACGGAATGTCTTAAAAATACTTGTCCCTCGCCTGATCTTTAAACTTCTTCATCTGACTTTCCAAACCGGCAATGTGTTCTACCGGTAAAACAAAGGCGATCCCCGTTCCGGGTTTGTCAAATTTTCCCGCCTCCCGGATAACCTTTAGAAGATTTTCCACCACGTGTTCCTCTACCAGAAACACGATAATATCCGTCTTATCCTCTATACTAAGTCCAAAAAAGGACTTCGCTTCATGAATTCCCGTGCCTCTGGCCGGGATAATGGTGGCCCCGGTAGCTCCGGCCTCTTTCATGGCATCCACAACATCATCACAGATATTGGGTTTAACAAAGGCCATAATCAATTTAAACTGCATCTTTCTCCATTTTAATTTTTAATACTCTATTTTTTAGGCTCATAAACTGGGCATAGCCCAATACGGTTATTATGGGGAACAAGCTGGCAAAAGCGATAAGGCCAAATCCGTCCACAGCGGGATTCCTACCGGGTACTGCACTGGATAGGCCCAATCCAAGTGCGGCCACCAAGGGCACTGTAACCGTGGAAGTGGTGACCCCTCCGGAGTCATAGGCTAACGCAATAAGTCGTTTGGGCGCAAAAATAGTCTGGACAATTACGACCATATACCCTATCATAATATAAATGAACAAGGGTGTTCCGGTTACTATTCGAAATGTACCCAAAGCCAGCGCAAAGGCAACACCTATGGCCACGGTAATCCGTAGTCCCCAAGGGCTAATGGTCCCGGCGGAAACTTCGCCGGCCTTAATGGCCACGGCTATAAGGGATGGCTCGGCAATGGTTGTTGAGAATCCGATTAGCGCTGCAAAAATGTAAATCCAATAGTACGATTTCCAATCGGTCAACGCATTTCCGCTTGCCTCAATAAAAGCGGGATCGGACAGTTGGGTCGCCATAATTTTCCCTAAAGGGAAAAGGGCCTTTTCCAATCCCATAAGGAACAACGCGAGTCCCACTACCACATAAACCCCTCCCAATACAACTTTCTTCAAATGGGGTATGGGTTGCTTTAGGACAAACCATTGGAAGAAAACAATCAATACTATGATAGGCAGTACGTCCCTAAGGGTATATATAAGGATCCATACAAATTCCATCATAAAATCAAACATAAGCTACGTTTTAGCTAAAACCAAAATAATCCATACGCCATAACAAAAACCATAGGTAAAAGTGATGCAAAAGCGATAAGGCCAAAACCATCCAATAAGGGGCTCCTACCTTTTATAACGGTGGCCAGACCAACCCCTAAGGCCGTAACCAATGGTACGGTTATGGTAGATGTGGTGACCCCACCAGCATCATATGCCAAACCGATAATTTCCTCAGGGGCAATAATGGTCATTAACATCACCAATACATAGCCTCCTATGATCAGGTAATATAAGGGCCAACCTTTAAGAATACGCAATACGCCAATAACAATGGCCAGACCCACAGAAATGGCAACTGCCAAGCGCAGGCCAAAGGCATAGGTCTTCATAATCTTTTGATTATTCTCTATCAACCCGGCATCCGAGGATATTATTGAGGCCTCCTTGGCCACTGCTATAAGTGCCGGTTCGGCTATGGTGGTGGAAAAGCCCAGGGCAAAGGAAAAAATCAACAACCAAAAAAGACTTCCCTTCTTGGCCAAGGCATATGCCATGGCCTCCCCGATAGGAAACAATCCGATTTCCAATCCTTCAATAAAAAGCATTAACCCGATGATAACGAACAGAATGCCTATAATAACTTCACCGATTTCGGGGAAGGGCTGTTGAATAACAGCAGTTTGAAAAAAAACGACAACTACAATTATGGGAATCAGGTCCGTAACCGCGGCCCATAGCTTTTTTGATATGTCCAGAATATAGGCCTTATACATGAAGTTGTTTCCATTTTGCCCAAATTCCTTTTATATACATATCCCACTAAAATTGTCCTGTAGTTTTATAATTACCCATGTTCAAGAACCTGACATATTAATCTGGAAATTCCATATTTTAATCGTCTGTTCCCTATCTAAATCTTAAAAAAGGAATCCACAAATTCATACTTGTTAAAAACCTGAAGATCCTCCATACCCTCGCCTACACCAATATACTTAACAGGAATCTTAAATTGGTCTGAAATACCAATAACTACACCTCCCTTGGCGGTTCCGTCCAATTTAGTGACCGCCAGCGACGTTACTTCCGTGGCTTTAGTAAATTGTTTGGCCTGTTCAAAAGCATTCTGTCCGGTGGAACCATCCAATATCAATAAAACCTCATGCGGGGTATCGTCTACCACTTTTTGCATTACTTTTTTCACCTTGGTCAGTTCGTTCATTAAATTAACCTTGTTGTGCAAACGGCCGGCTGTATCTATTATGACCACATCGGCTCCTTGGGAAACTGCGGAACTTAAGGTATCAAAAGCTACAGAAGCAGGATCACTACCCATTTTTTGCTTTACTATGGGTACATCTACCCGATCCGCCCAAACCTGCAACTGGTCTATGGCCGCGGCTCGAAAGGTATCGGCCGCACCCAATACTACTTTTAATCCCTGCTTTTTAAACTGGTAGGCCAATTTTCCTATTGTGGTGGTCTTACCTACACCATTTACACCAACGACCATAATAACGTATGGTCTTTTATCCATGGGGATGCTGTATTCCGTTTCTTCGCCGGTATGGGTCTCGGAAAGTAGATCTGCAATCTCTTCCCTAAGAATAGTATTCAGTTCATCGGTCCCCATATATTTATCCCTGGCCACCCTGGCCTCAATACGTTCAATGACTTTTAGGGTGGTATCCACACCGACATCGGAGGTTACCAAAACCTCTTCCAAATTGTCCAACACATCATCATCTACTTTGGATTTACCGGCAACGGCCTTACTCAATTTTGAGAAAAAATTCGTCTTGGTCTTTTCCAGTCCTTTGTCCAGTGTTTCCTTTTTCTTAGCAGAAAATAAGTTTTTGAATAAGCTCATATGTCCTATAAAATGCTTTTGTCAAAGATATGAAAGTAAATGCCGTAAACCCAAGGGAAAGTCTTTGGTTAGAAGTGAAGAAACAACCTATCGGAGAGGATTTAGGTTAGGCATAGGGACAGGCCAAAATAAATCCTAGGTTGGAAAGTTGATATTATTGGAAGGAAGGCGATGGTCTTTACCATCAAATTACAATGCACCCGGCCATTTGAAATTTGGTGTTGGTCATAAAAAAAGCCGTCCGCAAAATTTGCGGACGGCTTTTTTATGCGTTTGAAAGTTTTGTTACTTTTTAGCAATCCATTCATTTACCATTTCCGGTGGCATAACGGATTCTACAAAAGTATAGGCCCCGGATTTAGGTGATTTCACCATTTTTATTGCTTTGGTCAATCTCTTTGAACTGGATTGTAAAGTTGCTACCGTTTTCTTTGCCATGACTCGTATTATTATATTCCCTACTTAATGGAAATTTACTTAATTTCTTTATGAACCGTTACTTTCCTAAGGATTGGATTGTATTTTTTGATTTCTATCCGCTCTGGAGTGTTCTTTTTGTTTTTTGTAGTGATGTATCTTGAGGTACCTGGAACACCTGAATTTTTGTGTTCCGTACACTCCAAGATAACCTGTACCCGATTTCCCTTCTTTGCCATTGTATTACTTTATAAATCCTTGTGCCTTGGCTTCCTTTAAAACAGCGGAAATACCTTTTTTGTTGATTATCTTCAATGCTTTAGCGGAAACCTTTAGTGTAACCCAACGGTCCTCTTCAGGGATGTAAAAACGCTTTTTTGAAAGATTTACATTGAACCTTCTTCTCGTTTTGTTGATGGAAAACGAAACGTTGTTTCCAAACATTGCCCTTTTACCCGTAATTTCACAAACTTTTGACATTGCGCTGGATTTTCTTTAAACAGGGTGCAAATTTATATCTTTTTTACGGTACGGACAAAATTTAGTTCAGATTTTTAAAATTTCTTTCTGAAGCAATTCAAGTGCCTTATGGACAGACTTTTGAACGATACGTTCCCTATGGTTTCCCATATTGAATTTTTCCGCGAAAACACGCTCTGGAGTCGCTACGGCTATAAATACCGTCCCGATCTCCTCATCCGAATCCCCTTTTGTGGGACCGGCATTTCCGGTAGTAGCAATAGCAAAATTAGCTTTAAGCAAGTGTTTTACGTTTTCAGCCATGATTTTAGCGACTTCACCGCTTACCACTGAGTGTTTGTTTATGATATCCAAGGGTACCCCAAGCACATCTATCTTAGTCTCTGTGGCATAGCTCACCACACTTCCCTTAAAATAGGCCGAAGCTCCAGGTATACCGGTCAATTGTTGGGCAATCTTTCCCCCGGTAAAGCTTTCGGCGGTGGCTAATGTCAGTTCCTTTTGGGTCAATAATTTGGCAACTACCTCTTCTAAGGTCTCTTCATCCTCGGTGCCGTATAGAATATCTCCAATCAATGGATATAGTTCCTGGGATGCCTGCTCAATGGCATCTTCCAAAACTTTCTTATTTGTCCCTTTGGCGGTTAATCGCAATCGGACTTTCCCTAGGTTGGGCAAATAAGCCATTTTGATAAAGGACGGGAGACTTTCTTCCCAAGATTCAATTTTTTCAGCAATTGCACTTTCTCCCAGACCATAGGTTACTAAAGTTTTATGAATGATATAGGGACGCTTGTACTTTTCTGCGATTTTTGGGATTACCTCGTTCACCATTAAATTTTTCATCTCAAAGGGAACGCCCGGAAGTGAAATAAAGGATACCTCATTGGATTGCATCCACATACCTGGTGCAGTTCCGTGGGCATTATGCAATACTATGGCTTTGGAAGGCACCCAGGCCTGCTGTCTATTGATATCCGAAATGGGAGTGGAAATATATTTGGCGAATAAATGTTCAATATAGGCCAAAACCTTTGTGTCCATGACCAAAGTATCCTGGAAAAATTCGCAAAAGGCTTTCTTGGTGACATCATCCTTGGTAGGGCCCAATCCACCGGTAACAATAACAACATCTGCCCTTTCCTCAGCTTCCGCTAGTGCTTTTATGATGTGGTCGTTATCATCCTGAACCGAGGTTATCTGGAAAACCGAAACCCCAATTTTGTTCAGTTCCTTGGCTATGAAAGCCGAATTGGTATCTATTATTTGGCCAATGAGAATCTCATCGCCAATGGTAATGATTTCGGCAAGCATTATAGACCAAAGTCTTTTTTAAGCTCGGAGACTACCTGGTCAATATCCTTTTTAAGAGAGGGAAAGATTCTTTCAATTTCTGCCATATTGGCTTCTTTCTTTCCTAAGGTCTCTATTTCCAAGGCGGCGGCCCTCGTCTGTTCCATACCCAAGAGGTCTACATTGGGCTTTATTTTATGGGCCAATTTGTACACTTGGTCATAGTTTCCTTGTTTCAAGGCACTTTGTAAAGCTTCCAAATCCTGGGGCACTTCGTCCAAAAATACTGAAATGACGGAATTGATGAAATCTTCATCACCTTCGGCCATCTCATTGATTTTATCTAGGTTGTAAATCATCTACTTAATTTTTACGGAAAATAGTTCCTGCCCCTCCAATACTCCCGAAAGATAGTCATTTGCCTGAATTCTTCCAACACCGGCCGGAGTACCTGTAAAAATTACATCCCCTTTTTTCAGCATAAAAAACTCCGATGCATACGAAATAAGTTCGTCTATCTTCCAAAGCATCAACGCCGTATTTCCCTTTTGTACCTCTTCCCCATTTTTGAAAAGTGAAAAACTCAGTTCATCCAAATCTTTAAATTTGGTCTTCGGCAGCCATTCGCCAATAACGGCGGCCCCATCAAAGCCCTTGGCTTTTTCCCAAGGTAATCCTTTTTCCTTTAACTGGGCTTGTAAGTCCCTGGCCGTGAAATCAATTCCAAGACTTATTTCGTCATAGTAGGTATGTGCAAAATTTTTATGGATATGCTTTCCAACCTTTTTGATCTTCACCAATACTTCAACCTCATAATGTATATCATTGGAAAAGTCCGGTATATAAAAATCCTGTTCCTTAGGTAATATAGCCGAATCCGGTTTAATAAATATTACCGGAGCTGTAGGTTTTTCATTGGCCAACTCCCGGATATGCTCCGTGTAGTTTCTACCTATACAGATGAGTTTCATTGGGATGAGGTTTTGTTGTTTACAGAGTTATCAGAGTTATTGAGTTAATAGGTTATTGAGTTAATGGACGAAAGTTTAAAAAGTGTGGAAGTTTGTAAATTTAGATTTCCAAATTTCTTTCACTACTTACAGCACCTTGTTACTTTATCCCAACTTGGAATTAAGACTTTTAAGTCGTATGCCTGTCAGTACTTTTTTAGTGTATAAGGGAAAGTCCGCATTCTGAATCCATCCGAAATAGCCCGGTTCCTGTTCCAAGACATCCAGTACTTTTTTACCTCTGTGCTTTCCAAAAGAAAAGACCTCCTGTCCATTATCATCCAAGGCAATGAATCCTGCAAAGTCCACCATCTTTTTGTGTGTGGAGAACTCTGCCAATTTCTTCACATCATTCTCCAATTCCGGGTACCGCTCCAATTGTGACAGTAGGACTTCATAGGTGGCTTGGGTATCGGCCTCGGCACTATGGGCATCAGTCAATTCCTTATCACAATAAAACTTATAGGCAGCGGCCAAAGTACGTTTTTCCATTTTGTGGAAGATGGTCTGTACATCTACCGAAACCATATTTTTCATATCGAAATCTATTTCGGCTCTGAGCATCTCCTCGGCCAACAAGGGAATATCAAAACGATTGGAGTTGAATCCGCCCAAATCACTGTCTTTGATCATACTATAAATCTCCTTGGAGAGCTCTTTGAACGTAGGTTCATTGGCTACTTTTTCGTTGGAAATGCCATGGACGGCAATCACCTCTGCAGGAATCTCCGTTTCGGGATTTACCAACCAGGTCTTACTTTCCTTGTTCCCATTAGGGTATACTTTCAAAATGGAAATTTCCACTATCCTATCCTTGGCCACATTGGTACCTGTGGTCTCCAAATCAAAAAAACAAATGGGTTTTGTGAGTTTTAATTCCATATTTGGCAAAGATAGCCATAGATTTTCCCATGAAGATAAATTACTAAAGATTTATTCTAAAGAATGTGAGAACAGCCATGGCAAAAGCCCGGGCTCCACAAAGGCATTTTCCCAGCTATTGTGGTTTACATCTTTGTAGGTAGTAAATTTGACCTCTCCCCCTGCCTTTTTTAAAGCGGTCGCCATTTTTTGGGAATGTTCGTAGTCCACTACCATGTCGGAATCTCCGTGAAAAAGCCACAAGGGTGTACTTACTAATTGGGGAGCGGTATCTGGATGGGCACCGCCACAAATGGCAAAGGCGGCAGCAAATGTATCAGGATTTCTTCGCACGAGTTCCAATGTCCCCATACCGCCCATGGAAAGTCCGCCCACATACATTCTTTTGGAATCTATTTTGTAGCTTTTTGTAAGACCATTTATTAACCCTTGAAGTGACTTCATGGCCAGAGTAGGTTTGCCATCTGGATAAAAAGTAAAGGTAAAGAAGAGGAGAAACTGTTCCTTTTTTACATTGGCCCAGTATCCATCCTCCGGACATTGGGGAAAGACAACAATAGCAGGATATGCTTTCCTGATATCCTCTTGAAGAAATAGATCCGCGCCATAGTTCAATTGAGCCTCGTTGTCATTTCCTCTTTCCCCTGCCCCATGAAGCATCAATACCAGGGGATATGCTTTATCCTTTTCATAGTCTTCCGGCAACAAAATACGGTAGGGAAGTGTGCCGTTCTTGTCCTTGAATTCCATCTTTTGATAGGCAGATAAATCCATATCGGACTTCTTCGGTCCACAAGAAGCCACTAGGACTAAATACAGTATTAGAAAACGTCTCATTCGCTATAAAGATAACCAATGAAAGTTATAATCTGGTATTGATAATATTATTGAAGGCCGAACCAAAAGTATAGCTCAGACCAAATCCGAACCCTAGTTCAAAGTCCGTGGCAATTTGCCGTTGCTGCAATAGTACATCCTCTATTGAGGCATCTCCGGCAGGAAGGTTAATCTGATCTCTGATAATTTCGAAATCCCCTGAAAAACTTATGGCCAAGCCTTTAAAGACCCGTATGGAAAACCTACCAAAAAGTTGTACCCTATTTTTTTCAAAATCGTCCAGAAAGGTAGAGCCCCTTAAGCGGGAATAGATATTGCCCCAAGGCTGCCTATAACGCACCTGTACATCCAAGGAATGATTAAAGATGCCTTCTTGCATCTGTCCGAATATAGTAGGTTCTATATAATCGTTGTGGAAATATCCAATTTTATATGCAAAGACAATTTCCCTACGCAACACCTCTCGATAGGGGAATATATTGTACTCGATTGCAGGTGTGAAGTAGTACCTAAAATCGAGATTGGTGAACGTATCATGCCGTGCACCTCCAAAAATACCTGCAGACCAATGGTCAGATAGACTTCTAACAATACTTCCGGCACCCGAATAACGAAAACGCTCACTGGTAAAGGTCTCATCGTCTCGTTCAAACTCGGCATTGGCCTGATTCAACTGTAGGTCGGTCCTTATACGCCAGTTTTCCGTAACATGGTCGCTCTCAAAACCAACTTCATATTCAAATTCCCTCCTGCTGGTTTCCCTATCTAGGTCTGCTTCGCCATATACTTCAAAAATCCAATTGTTCCAGGGATCGTCAAAATCGATATCCTGTTGTTGGGCAAGTCCTTCCGCTGTTATTTTATACTTTATCTTTTCGGCCAAATCAGACTGTATAAGGTATACCAGAAGACCCGATTTCACCGTTACTACCAGATCGTTGCGTACTTCATCGGCAGTCATGTTTACATTGGTATCATAGGAACGTTGTACCAATGTACCTTCATATGCGCCAACTCCTTCAAATTCTAATTTATAGGTACGTCCACCGCTCCCATTGGCAATATCATAGATAAAAAGAGTAACATTGGCCAGACCCTGATCACGAACATGATCTACAAAATTAATTTCCTGCCGAATATAGCTTCGCTCACAACTACATTCGATAAAGAGCTTGATACGGCCTTTTGCCTTGGTTTCTTCCTGTGAAAAACCGGTGTGGAACAAAAGGAAGGTAAATAGGGTAAAATACAGAAATCTCCAATTCCTATGGAGGCAATACTTCATTCAAAAATGTCTTTGGTGTTTGGTAAAACATCAAAGATAAGGCTAACCACAGAAAAATAGAACCGAAAAATGAGGATTGGGTAATAGGAATGATTTAAATGATGGAACTATAATTCCCTGTTTACATCCCAACTTTCCAAATAATCGGCCACCGCTTTTGCAAACATGCTGCCCAGGGCCCCGTTCACCACTCTATGATCATAGCTGTGGGACAAATACATTTTACTGCGTATTCCTATAAAATCGCCTTCATTGGTCTCAATTACAGCGGGGACTTTTCGAATGGCTCCCAAAGCCAATATTCCTACCTGGGGTTGGTTTATAATTGGGGTTCCAAAAACACTTCCAAAAGTTCCCACATTGGTAACCGTATAGGTACCGTCCTTTATCTCGTCCGGTTTCAACGCATTGTTCCGTGCCCTATTGGCCAAGTCATTGACCACTTTGGCCATACCTACCAAATTCAATTGGTCCGCATTTTTGATGACAGGGACGATAAGGTTGCCATCTGGAAGTGCCGCAGCCATACCGATATTGATATTCTTTTTCTTGATGATGCTTTCCCCATCTACGGAAATATTCATCAATGGGTATTTTTTCAACGCCTTGGCAATGGCTTCTATAAAGATTGGGGTAAAGGTCAATTTTTCTCCCTCTGCCTTTTCAAAGGCATCTTTTATTTTATTGCGCCAATTTACAATATTGGTTACATCAACCTCTATGAAACTTTGTACATGGGCAGCCGTAGAAACACTCTCCACCATATGTTTGGCGATCAATTTGCCCATTCGGGACATTTCGATTACCTCATCCAAACCATTGGACTGCACGGTAGACACTTCATGCTTCTCCATAGGCACTGCAGCATGAGGTCTTGAAGGCTCCGGTTGTGGTGCAAGGTCAATTTTTTGAACGTCTCTTTGCTTCCCGGACTTTCTGTTTTCAATGTAGGCGAGAATATCATGCTTCGTTACCCGTCCTTCTTTTCCCGTACCATTTATGGATTCTAGTTCTTCAATGGAAATACCTTCTTCTTTGGCAATATTCTTGACCAATGGGGAATAAAAACGTTCCGATGTGCTATAATCCCTTACAGGGACATCCACAGTTTCTCGAGCTACGGATATCATATCCTCGGCCACAGCGACTGCTTCTTCAGGAGCTTCTATTTTAGTATCTCCTGTTTTTTTATTGATACTGTCCACATCACTTATATTGGCCGCTGAGGAAGGGCTTTCTCCATTCACCTCAATAATTGCAACGGTTTCCCCTACTTTTACAATCTCGTCAATAGTGAACAATTTTTCCAGAAGAATGCCCTCTACCTCACTTGGCACTTCTGAATCTACTTTGTCCGTGGCTATCTCAAAAACCGGCTCGTCCATTTCTATGGAATCCCCAACTTCTTTTAACCAAGTCGTCAAGGTAGCCTCGGCAACGCTCTCCCCCATACGAGGTAATTTTAGCTCAAACTTTGACATATTATTATTCTACATGCTTATTTCATCCAATACTTTGCAAAAATATCAAAAAAAGTATCTAATTTTTAGGTTTAATGCATAATCCAAGAAAAAGATTAATTCGCTTTTAAGGAACCTTCAAATGGAATCCGGTTCATAATACTACGCCCCAAAGTAATCTCATCCGCGTATTCCAATTCATCTCCTACGGCAATACCCCTTGCAATTGTAGAGGTTTTTATATCCAAACCCTCCAGTTGCTTGTAGATATAGAAATTAGTGGTGTCGCCTTCCATAGTGGAACTCAATGCAAAAATAAGTTCCTTTATTTCTCCCTGCTTTGCCTTGTCCACTAATGAATGAATGTTAAGGTCTTGTGGGCCTACTCCTTCCATGGGGGATATTTTACCGCCCAAAACATGGTAGAGGCCTTTGTATTGCCCCGTATTCTCCAGGGCCATAACATCACGGATATCTTCAACTACACATACCAAGGTCTTGTCCCTTTTGGGATTGGCACAAATCTCACACAAGTCAACATCGGAAATATTATGACAGTTTTTACAAAACTTTACCGAATCTTTGAGATTAAGAAGGGCACTGGACAAATTGACCGTTCGCTCACTGGGCTGTTTCAGTAAATGCAATACCAATCGCAATGCGGTTCGTTTACCGATACCGGGCAATTGCGACATTTCATACACCGCATTTTCCAAAAGCTTGGATGAAAATTCCATAACTGCAAAATTACATACTATTTTTACTTTTTGTACTTTGCCCCTAAATTATTTCAATGACCGCTAGCCATATTCTGCTTCTGATAGGGGCCTATTTTGTACTGTTATTACTCATATCTTATTTTACGGGCAAAAACGATTCCAACGATGATTTTTTCAAGGCAGGAAGGCAGTCACCGTGGTATTTGGTGGCCTTTGGAATGATAGGTGCCTCTTTATCCGGGGTTACCTTTATTTCCGTTCCAGGATGGGTGGAAGACTCCCAATTCAGTTATATGCAGGTGGTCTTTGGGTATCTGGCCGGCTATTTTGTAATTGCTTATATACTGATGCCCATTTACTACAGGCTTAACGTTACCTCTATCTACGAGTATCTACAACAGCGTTTTGGAACTACCAGTTATAAGGTGGGGGCTATCTCCTTCTTTATATCCAGGGTTCTGGGCGCATCTTTTCGTCTATTCCTAGTCGCCATTGTACTGCAACAATTTGTTTTTGACGCGTGGAACGTGCCTTTTGAACTCACTGTGGTCCTTTCCATTTTACTTATTTGGATATATACCTTTAAAGGGGGCATAAAGACCATCGTTTGGACAGATACGTTGCAAACCCTATTCATGTTGCTTTCCGTTGGATTTTCCATTTATTTCATCAATCAAAAATTAGATTGGAGCTTTGCCGAGTTTTTGGCTTCGGAAGAACTGAAAGAGTATAATAAGGTATTATTTGTAGATGACTTTTTTGGTAAGACGCATTTTGTAAAATCCTTTTTGGGCGGTATGTTCATTACCATTTGCATGACCGGGCTAGACCAAGATATGATGCAAAAAAACCTCACCTGTAAATCCTTGAAGGATGCACAAAAAAATATGGTCTCCTTTAGCTTGGTACTTATAGTCGTAAACTTTGCTTTTTTACTTCTAGGAGCCTTATTGTTCATTTATGCAAACAAGTTTGATATTGCAACCCCGTTAATGGACGGCACCCCAAAATCCGATCTTCTCTTTCCTGAAATTGCCCTAAACAGCGGTTTGGGAATAATTGTGGCCATCACCTTTATGTTAGGGCTCATCGCAGCGGCCTATAGTAGCGCGGATAGTGCCCTAACCTCATTGACTACCTCCTTTTGCGTGGATTTCCTTGGCATTGAAAAAAAGCCGGAGCCCGAGCGAAAAAAAGTCCGTAAACGCACCCATATTGGAATGAGTCTGCTTTTGGTCGTTGTTGTCATTATCTTTAAACACATCCTTGATAGAAATGTTATTGATGGCCTCTTAACGGTTGCCACCTATACCTACGGCCCCCTTTTGGGTATGTTCACTTTCGGGATTTTTACCAAATACCAAGTAAAGGACAACTATGTTTGGATCGTCGCGCTAATCTCCGTTGGGTTAATTTACATTTTTGGGAAGATACCATCGGAAAATTTGGGAGGCTACCAAGTAGGTTATGAATTATTACCGATCAATGGCATTTTGACTTTTATCGGACTATGGTTTTTACGTGACAAGAGAGCATAAGAGGCATTTTTGTCGATGAACGGCAAAAAAACCTGATGAAATCCCCACCGGTGGATGTTAAAGTTAAGTCCGAAAATTCATGTGAAAAATAACTGAAATTTTAATATTGTCCCGTAGCCAATAAAACCAAGGTGCAGGCCACCTCCACCTCTATGCCATTGTCCCTAAGTAGCTTATAAAATTCCGGGTTCTCCGTACCAGGATTAAAGATTACCCTTTTCGGTGCTAATTTCAGAATCTCCCCGTAATACTCAGGCTGACGGCTTGCACCTATATACAAAGTTATGGTGTGAATATTTTGAAAATCGGTAAATTTGGTCTTAACTTGTACGCCAGAAATTTCCCCAGGTTCTCTTCCAAATGCTTGAGTTACTATATCGTTTTCGATAAGCCGATTTACGGCTAGATTGCTGTAACGGTTTGGTTTTAAAGAAGCTCCGAAAACAAGTGTTTTTTTCATAAGTTCATATTGGGGTGTTAAAATTTATTCGATTTGTTACTTTTCCAAAAAAAAATCGTCTAACAATAATGTGCAAAAATCACTCTAAATACAATTTTGGTCATCGATGAGGCTATATGTTTATAGTTAATGGTTAGTGTTTAGTATGGTTGAATCGATGACAGAAACCCTGACGGAAACGTCAGGGTTTTGTGTTTTTTTACATTAAGAAAATTATTTTTTCCCTTCAGCATAAAGGACAAATATAACGGTTTCAACATACTGTATAGTAGCAAAATACAGCAAACAAAAATCAGGAGCATACTTACCCAAAAAAGTTAAAGAAATGTTAAAGAAATGCTCTTGGGTAACATAACCTAATTTCTGTCGTCCACTTAGGTAACATCAATCATCTATCCGCTGTAAGGTGGACTAATCAAAAAAAACGAACAACCATGAAAAAAGTATTGCTGCTTTTAGCAGTGTTTCTATGTATTACTACGTTTGCCAATACCCCACCAGAATCAGACTTAAGAATCGGTAGCGTAACCGGCAAGGTCATAGATAAGGCCTTACAGCAACCCATTGCCTATGCCGCAATAGTCATTAAAACACAGGATGGATCTAACGACAAAACCGGTGGGATTACAAAAGAAGACGGCACCTTTGAAATAAAGAACCTCCCCGAGGGCAATCTCGTATTCGAGGTACAGTTCATCGGATACAAAACATATTCCCAGCAGATAACAATTTCTAAAAAGGATAGAAAGCTAAATCTAGGCACAATTGCGCTGGAAGAGGAGGCAGAAGAACTATCCAATGTAGAGGTAGTTGGCGAACGCACCACAATAGAACAGAAAATAGACCGTAAGGTAATCAATGTTGGAAAGGATCTTACAACTATGGGCCCTACCGCTTCCGATATCATGAGTAACATACCTTCCGTAAATGTAGATCAACAGACCGGGGAGCTAACTTTGCGGGGAAATTCCAATGTACGGGTCATGGTCGATGGGAAATTGTCCAACGTTCCCGTTGCGCAATTATTAAGGCAAATTCCTTCTACTTCCATAAAGTCTATCGAACTTATAACAAATCCTTCGGCCAAATACAACCCGGAGGGCATGAGTGGTATCATCAATATCGTGTTGCACAAAAATGCAAATATTGGTTTCAATGGAACCATAAATACTGGTCTTACCGTGGGTATAGAAGCAAAATTCAATAGTTCTATAGACCTGAACTACCGCAACGGAAAATTTAACCTATACGGAAATTATGGCAACAATATTGGTAAATATGTTAACGATGGCTTTATTTTCCGGGATGAGGAAAATTCCGAGCAAATTTTTGATTTTTTCGACAACAACAAATCCCACCTGTACAAATTGGGAGTGGATTTTTATTTGAACGATAAGAATACCATTTCCTTCTTTACCAATCAAAACACCTACAACGGAAAATTTAGGGGCGTAACCGATGTCATCTACTATGATGAGTTAAGCAGAAATACTACCCAATTCTTTGACAACGTACAGGAGAATTCCAGTGAACAATACAATTTTGATTACAAAATGGAATTTAAAAAAGAAGGGCACAATATAGAATTGGAAGTAGACTACAACCGATTTAAGAATGATGAGGACGCTAATTTTAGATCTACCGGCACCACGGTTTTCCCGGATTATATGGATTTTGTGGACACCAAACGTACACAGACCATAGCCAATTTAGACTATGTTAATCCGCTGGATTCTATATCCAAACTAGAAGCGGGAGTAGAAACGCGTCTTTTTGAGACCAATGTAGATTATGCCTCAACGGGGTTGTCCTTCAACTCTGCAGGTAACCTCATACCCACACCAGAAACCGATTTTGTCTACGGAATGGATATATATTCGGCCTATGTCACGTTTGGACAGAATCGAGAGAAATGGTCCTATCAAATAGGTGCACGCATAGAAGATGTGAAAGTTAAGGCAGATACTAATAGAATACGAGCCTTTACGGATAATTATACGCAAATCTATCCCTCAGGTTTTTTGACTTATACGCCCACGGAAAAAAACCAGTTTCAATTAAGTTTTAGTAGACGCGTGGACCGGCCGGGATTACAACAGGTGAATCCTATACGGGAATGGGCCACTCCATTGATATCTTCTTTCGGCAACCCTAGCTTGGTACCTCAGTTTACAAATTCTATGGAAGCGAATTATACCCGAAGAATGGAAAAAGGAAGTATTACGGCAGGAGTCTTCTATAGGACCATTGCCGATGAAATCAATAGAGCGGTGTACGTAGACCGATTAGACCTGAACAAGTTGATACTTACCTTTGATAATTTTGACAATACTTCTGCATATGGGGTGGAGATATCCAGCAATTATAAACCGACCAAATGGTGGAGTATTAACGGTAGCTTTGATCTCTTTTCGCAAACACAACGTGGAATTACAGAAAGCCTCTTAACCGATAACTCTTCGGCCACCGAAGATGACATTGTAGTGGAAAAGGTAGAAGTGGAGAATACGGCATGGAACTTTCGTATGAACAATAGTTTTAAAGTTGGTAAAAAACTTACCCTGCAACTATTCGGTTTCTATAGAGGAGAAAACCAAAATATTCAATTTTTGGTGAAGCCTTTATATTTTGTAAATACCGGGGCAAGGTACAGTTTTGCCCAAGGTAAGGGTACTTTTAGCCTCAATTTCAATGATGTATTCAATACAATGCGTTTTGCCTTTGACGGGGAAAGACCTTTTGTTCAAAATGGTCAGTTTAACTGGGAAAGTCAAACAGTTTATGCAGGACTGTCCTATATGTTCGGAAGTGGGAAGAATAGGGCCGCACAGCGCAAAAGAAGGGACAGCAATACCAAACAAGGTAGTGGAGGAATCCTATAAAGAAATATTGATAGAGCTGGGGACAGAGGGATTGGTTGGTTAAACTCTGAACGCTGGTTTATCAATTGAAGAAACCCTGACTTTAAAGTCAGGGTTTTGTTTTACTCAGAATATCCGTAATATGGCCATCCAGACTGGTCGTATTTTTCTTTTCCCTGTATTCCTCCAACCCTTCCTCGCCCTGTTCCTCTGCCCATTCTACCAATTCCTTCCGTTGTTGTTTATAATCCATTAAAGGAACCCCAAAACCGCAGGAGACTTGGACAAGTTCAACTTGCATATCGAATAATTGCCTGGCACCGGCTATCTCTGGAAAAAAACCAATGTTTTCTTCCCATAAGTCGTCATACTGATGATATACCTTGGCAGAGCCGTAAAGTCTAAGAATCATTGGTGGGCCTTCAAAGGCACAGAACATTAGAGTCATTCGCTCATTATGCAAAAGATGGGTAGCCGTTTCATTCCCACTACCTGTAAGATTTAACCAAATAATCCTATTTTCATCAATGACTTTAAAAGAATCCAATCCTTTCGGGGAAAGGTTTATGTGACCATCTTTCATTGCGGTTGCGACAAAAAATAGCCGTTGATTTTTTATGAAGCTAATTAATCTTGGTGTAAGCCGTGACATTCGCTTTCCCATAGCGCTACCATCTAAGTATTGCACTACCCCAGGAAAATCCACTACCAAATGCTGCCAAGACCACCAGATCACCCTCCTTTATTTTACCTTGCTCCCACACTTCGGTAAAGGCAATGGGTATAGAAGCGGCCGTAGTATTGCCATATCTCATGATGTTATTGAATACTTGGTCATCCCTTAGTCGAAAACTCTTCTGGATAAATTGAGAAATCCTTAAATTGGCCTGATGCGGTATCAACATATCTATGTCGCCGATCTTTAGGTTATTTGCTTCAAGCCCTTCCTTGATGACCTCACTAAAACGAACCACGGCATTTTTAAAAACAAATTGCCCGTTCATATGTGGGTAATACGAAACATCTTCAGGATCATCTTCATCAATAATGTCGGTTATCCATCGCTTGCCCATTCCCGGAGCAATTAAGGATAGCTCTTCCGCATGCTGTCCCTCAGCATGCAGGTGAGTAGAAAGAATTCCCTTGGACCTATCCTCTTCCCTACTCAGAACCGCTGCACCGGCACCATCACCAAAAATAACGGAAACGCCCCTTCCCCTAGTGGTCATATCCAAACCTGTAGAATGTACTTCGGAGCCTATGACCAGAATATTCTTGTACATACCACTTTTAATATACTGATCGGCCACGGAGACCGCGTATATAAATCCGGAGCACTGGTTTCTTATATCTAAGGCTCCCACTGTTTTAATACCTAAATCCCGTTGTACCAGAACTCCAGGACCAGGAAAATAATAATCCGGACTTAATGTAGCGAAAATGATGAAATCGATATCATCCTTATCAATTCCGGCGCGATCAATAGCAATTTTTGCGGCCTTTACACCCATGGTAGCGGTAGTGTCTTCTCCCTTGATCACATGTCTGCGTTCCTTGATGCCCGTGCGCTCTTGAATCCATTCATCATTGGTATCCATAACCTGGGACAAATCGTCATTGGTCACTACATTATCCGGGACAAAATATCCCAAGCCTAGAACCTTAGAATTGTACATAAGACTTCTTTTTTTATTTCCTTGACTATTTATCTATAACTTTTAAAAGCGATCAAACTAAAAAAGGGCCAAATAATCGGAGCCAATATAACCAAAATTGTAGGATGAAGAGGTTTTTGCAAGGAAGCTTTAGGGTAAATATCTGCTAAAACGATTTACGTCTACAGTAGCCTTAAGATCATGTAATAGATTGTATAGGCCAAAAAAAGTGCGGTTCATATACAAAAAGTGTTTTGATCCGCGATTACCGTTCATTTTTCGTATTTGGCCATCCTTGGAGTAACGTTCGCTTAAATCGGCAATTTTGAGCCAAAAATCGTCAGCGCCAAAATCAAAATATTCTTCATTAAAAGGTGAAGTAAAAAGTGTCAACATTTCTTTGAAAAGAGCCTTGAAGAACTTAAGCTCTTCCGGAGAATCGGTCTGGGTCAAAATTTCGAGCTCATATAGTTTCTCCATAAAAATGGTATCGTTCTCGATATTTTCCTTTTTGGCCAATTCAAAATATGGCGTATAAAATTCATCCGGAACCTCCTTGATGCATCCAAAATCAATGGCTATTAATGTTTCTTTATCACTAACCAAGAAGTTACCGGGATGGGGATCAGCGTGTACCTTACGTAATCCATGAATTTGAAACATATAAAAATCCCATAGGGTCTGCCCCAGTTTATTCCCTAGTTCTTTTGGAAACCCGGACTTGGAAAACTCGCTGAGATGTTGCCCGTGCATCCAATCCATGGTAATGATACGCTCGCTGGACAAATCTTCATAGTATTGCGGAAATTCCAAATTGGGAATCACTTCACAGGCTTCGGTAATTTCCTTGCTCTGTCGTATTTCAAGAATATAATTGGTTTCTTCTATTAATTTATGTTCAACTTCCTTAAAATATTTGTCTGAATCTTTTCCCTGAAGATTAAACATTCTGATAGCAATGGGCCTAACCAAGGCCAAGTCGCTACTTATACTTTCGGCAACACCCGGGTATTGAATCTTAACCGCCAATTCCTTGCCATCCTTGGTCGCCTTATGTACCTGCCCTATACTTGCCGCATTAATGGAATCGCGTTCAAAACTATCAAAAATCTCTTCGGGGTATTTGTCCAAGTACTTTTTAAAGGTTTTACGAACCAAGGGGGCCGAAAGTGGTGGGACAGAAAATTGCGAAAGTGAAAATTTGTCAACGTAAGCCCTGGGTAGTAAGTTCTTTTCCATGCTCAGCATCTGGGCTACCTTAAGCGCACTGCCTTTCAGGCTTTTTAATCCATCGTAGATATCCTCCGCATTATCCTCGTTCAACTTGTCCTTGGAAAGTTCCGGGTTCACCAGTTTTTTTCCGTAATATTTTACGTAGTTGCCTCCTATTTTTACACCGGTCTTCACCAGTTTACTTGCCCTTTCTATTTTTCCCGTAGGTATTTTATCCAGTGTTTTCAATAGTATCCAATCTATTTGAATAGGTTATGCAAAGGTTTCTTTGTAGAGGAATTTTCCAAAATCCACAATGTTTTCCAAAGGAGTGTTGTCAAATACATCAAAAATGGTATTAATGGATTTTTCAATGGCCATGTCCGTTTTCTCAAATCCTGCGGAACCATCGTTCATCCAAAATCTTAGTACAAACAAGAATTGAAGCCAGGCACCTTCTGAAAATAGCTGGGGATTATGTTGGGTAACCTTAAGGGATTTTTCGGAGTTACCATCCTCAATGAGATCCTTGGCAAATTCCTTAATATGCTTTCTAAGCCCTTTTAACTGGGCCAAATTCTTTAGTGGACTTTTACCTTCTTTAAGAGTAAAGAGCACGTAACTTCTATTTAAGGTAAGCAATTCAAAAAATGAGTAGAAGAATGTGAGCATTTTATCTCTATTGGAAAACTGCCCATATTCTTTATTTTTTTGAATTAAATTTTCTGTGTTTGTATAAAACTGTTCCCATATGTTTTTTTGCAATCCTTCCAAAGAACCGAAGTATTGATAGAATGCTGCTTCTTCTATACCATTGGACTTACAAAACTTGTAAATGGATTTTGGAACTGATTCATGCTCCAATACATATTCCATATACAGTGATATAATTTCATCTTTAGATAATTTCTTTGTTTTCGCCTTTGTTGCCATGGTTTTGTATTTATAAAATAAAGGTACGGCTACGGGATTTGGATTTGTGTTAATAGAATACAAAATCCCTATCCTAAACAAAAACGTGCCCTCACAATGGAGAGCACGTTCTCAAACAACCTAACCAATAAATAATCAAACGTGATTATAGAATTAAAATTCTCATAGCAATTTTTCTTCCTAATCATGGGTAAAGATACATAATGTTTAATTGTTTTTAAAATAAATTAAACAAAATGCGTGTTAAAGTTTGTGTTAAAATCTTGCGTTCTCTTATATGTCAGTTTGTCACTTTGGTATAGTATGGTATTTTTTTTGACTGCCTGATATCTATTAACGTTAAAAAAACATACAACAATGGCAACAGGTAAGATCAATGTTTCGGTAGATAACATTTTTCCTCTCATAAAAAAGTTTTTATATAGCGATCACGAGATATTTCTTAGGGAGCTCATATCCAACGCTACGGATGCAACCCTAAAGCTAAAGCACTTAACTTCCATAGGTGAGGCCAAAGTGGAATATGGAAACCCCATTATAGAAATTAAAGTAGATAAGGAGGGAAAAAAGCTGCACATCATTGATCAAGGTCTTGGAATGACTGAGGAAGAGGTAAAAAAATATATCAATGAGGTAGCCTTTTCCGGAGCGGAGGAGTTCTTGGACAAATACAAGGACGCCGAAAAGGATGCCGGTATTATAGGACACTTTGGACTCGGATTCTATTCTTCCTTTATGGTGGCCGACAAAGTGGAGATCATCACCAAAAGTTATAAAGATGAGCCGGCGGTACATTGGTCCTGTGACGGTTCTCCCGAGTTTAGCTTAAAGCAAGGAAAAAAGGAAGAAAGAGGTACTGAAATTATTCTTCATATTGCCGAAGATTCCACTGAATTTCTTGAAGACAACAGAATAAGTGAACTTTTGCGCAAGTACAACAAGTTTATGCCCATACCCATAAAGTTCGGAACACGCACCGAAACTTTACCAAAGCCCGAGGATGCCAAGGAAGATGATCCCGCACCAACCCAGGAGGTGGATAATTTTGTGAATAATCCCAATCCGGCGTGGACCAAGCAGCCTACCGAACTGGAAGACAAGGATTATAAGGAGTTCTACAGGGAATTATATCCCATGCAATTTGAGGAGCCTTTGTTTCACATCCACTTAAATGTAGACTATCCTTTTAATCTTACGGGAATATTATATTTTCCAAAGCTGACAAATGACTTGAATATTCAGAAAGATCGCATTCAGCTCTACCAAAATCAGGTATTCGTAACGGATAACGTAGAGGGTATCGTCCCTGAATTTCTAACCATGCTTAGAGGTGTCATAGACTCTCCGGATATTCCGTTGAACGTATCCCGGTCTTACCTACAGGCGGATGGCGCAGTTAAGAAAATATCCTCCTACATTACCCGAAAAGTAGCGGACAAATTGAACTCGCTCTTTAAAAACGATCGGGAGGAATTCGAAAAGAAATGGAATGATATTAAAATCGTTATCGAATACGGTATGCTGTCCGAAGATAAATTCTTTGAAAAGGCCGAAAAATTTGCGCTTTATCCAACCGTGGATGGCAACTATTATACTTTTGAGGAACTCCAGGAAAAAGTTAAGGCCAATCAAACGGACAAGGACGAAAAATTGATATTGCTTTATGCATCCAATCAAGAAGAGCAACATAGCTATATCGAAGCTGCAAAAGCAAAAGGCTATGAGGTATTGCTATTGGATTCACCTATCATTTCCCACCTAATGCAGAAGCTGGAGACTTCCAAAGAAAAGCTCTCCTTTGCACGCGTTGATGCCGATCACTTGGATAATCTTATTAAAAAGGAGGATACGCAGATTTCCAAATTGTCCGATGAAGAGAAAGAAAAACTCAAGACAAATTTGGAAGAGGTAATCGAAGATAAAAAATATACCGTTCAACTTGAAGCCATGGATAGCGATGCATCGCCATTCATTATTACGGAGCCCGAGTTTATGAGGCGCATGAAGGAAATGCAGCAGACTGGCGGCGGTGGCGGCATGTTTGGCATGGGTAATATGCCGGAAATGTATAACCTTATCGTAAACACCAATCATGAGCTGGTAAGTGAAATCCTGAATACCAAGACAGCCAAGAAAAGAGAACGATTGATCAATCAATCCATAGACTTGGCCAGACTCTCCAAGGGGCTTCTTAAAGGTGAGGAGTTGACCAATTTCATAAAGCGTAGCTATGAGATGGTGAAGTAGCCCAGGCAGGAAATTGGAATTTTAGAAATAACACAAACCGCCCGGTTTTCTTGATTGTTGAAAACGGGCGGTTTTTTATTGCGCAATAAACGCTATCTTTCGTTTAATTATGTCCAACCCGTTTAATCTAAATGTAGATGTCTTCCTTTAATAAATACCTTTGTACCTTTTTAATATTGAGTTTAGCCCTTTTGAATTTTAATTGCAAAACGGAAAAGAAGAAAGGATTATCCGAAGAAGAAATCTCCGAAGACTTAAAAGAAATGCCAACAATACAAAAAAGTGAATACGGTACAACACCAGAAGGTGAACGTGTGGATCTTTACACATTAAAAAACAGTAATGAGGTAACCGTGGACATTATTACGTATGGTGGCATTATTACCTCTCTGAACGTTCCGAATAAACAGGGGGATTTGGAAAACATCGTCCTAGGTTATGATTCGTTGGATCTTTATGTGGAAAAAAACCCATTCTTTGGTGCCTTGGTAGGCCGTTATGGAAATCGAATTGGGGGTGCCAAATTTACCCTTGAAGGAGTGGAGTATTCTTTGGCCAAAAACAATGGAGATAACCATCTACATGGAGGAAAAAAAGGATTCGACAAGGTGGTGTGGAAAGCATCCGAAGAAAAAGAAGAGGATTTTGTTGCATTAAAATTGTCCTATACAAGCAAAGATATGGAAGAAGGCTATCCGGGAAATCTTGATGTATTAGTCACCTATATATTAACAAATGATGATATCTTGAAAGTACTTTATGAGGCGACTACGGATAAAACCACCATAGTAAACCTTACACAACATTCATATTTTAATCTTTCAGGGGATTTTTCAAAAACCATCTTGGATCATGAAATGATGCTTAATGCTGACCATTACCTGCCTGTGGACAATGAATTGATTCCTTTGGGGGAATTGGCCCCTGTGGAAGGGACTCCCTTCGATTTTACCACTCCGAAGCCTATTGGCACCGATATTGAAAAAGACCACGAGCAATTAAAAATAGGTTTGGGATATGACCACTGTTGGGTTTTGAATGGACAAAATACCGGTTTAAGATCAATAGCAAGAGTCCATCATCCTGAGAGCGGAAGAGTTATGGAAGTTTTTTCAACCGAACCTGGAGTTCAATTTTATACCAGTAATTTTTTAGATGGTACACTCCCCAAAAAAGGAGGCGGTTTCTATGCCCAAAGAAGCGGTTTTTGTCTGGAGACACAGCATTATCCGGATTCTCCCAACAAACCGGACTATCCCTCCGTTGTGCTAAATGCTGGAGACAAGTATACTTCTGAAACATCATTCCAGTTTTCCGTGGAGTAATGCGGCAGGATTGAAATCCAATAGGTTGTTTAACTACCTTAGCAATCCCTAAGGCATAGGAAGTATGTGGAATTTCGGACATCACGGCAATGGATACCATAAATATATTAGACCATGGCCCATAGGTGAGCCTTTATGATATTTCAAAAAGGATAAGGGAGATTATTCAATACTAAATTGTTTGTTCCAATGTGTTTTCAACAAATAGACTTGCACGGAGAAAAAAATAGCCAAACTTAAGGATCCATACATCAAAGCATCCGGAAGCTTAAAACCATCCAATATGTTAATAAATCCGTCGACATTGAAAAAATCAAAATTCCATGTAGGCAGGTTTACCAACCCTAAATTTTCTGGCTCGATAAAGGTATAGCCAAAGAATACGACCAATAAAACTCCAGAGATCCACCATACATAACTCGGAATTAAGGGACTATATGAAAATATTCTTGCCCTTTGGCTATCCTTTTGGATCTTTGAGATAACCGAAGTTGTAAAATTGGTTGACGGCTCCTCTAAACCGGCCTCTTGGATTATTTCCTTATAAAAAGCTTCCAACGCTTTGTTTTCATCCTTTTCCATGGTCCTTTAAATTTTCTCTTGCAATTTATCCTTTAAAATTCCTCCCAGTCGTTTCCGCGCCCGGAACAACTTTACCTTCAATGTATCCGGACTTGCGTCCATTACTTTGGAAATTTCCTTTAAGGAAAGCTCTTCAAAATAATGTAATGTAAGTATAGTGGCATAGTCGGGCGGTAGTTTTTTCATGGCTTTTTTGAGGGTATATTTTCGGTCATCCATTTCAAATTGGTCCATAACATCTTCCAAATTTGCTTTATTGTGTTCAGCATATTCCTCTATTAAGGTGGTTTCCGGGGCTCTTCCCAATCGCTTTACATAATCCAGGCTTCGGTTGTAGGCTATTTTATAGACCCAGGTTGAAAACTTGGAGTCTCCCTTGAATCCTGGTAATGCTTTATATACCTTTAGAAAGGTATCCTGTGCCACCTCTTCCGCCTCCTCATTATTCCTTACCATACGCACCGCCAAGGTATAGACCATATGTTTATACCGGTCTACCAAAACCGAAAAGGCATTGGTATCCCCTTTGATAACTTTATCAATATAATATTGGTCTTGTTGAAGGCTCATTACATCCCATAGGACAATGAAGTTACGAAGTAGGTTACACTTTTTTGAAAAAAAAATATCATTTTGTGTAACCTTAAAAATGCAATGGCAGTCCTATGGGATGAACAAGTTTAATTTATCAATCGAACCGCCCAACATAGGGTAAACTAAAAACAAATCATATGGCAGCAGCAATTTTAATACCTATTAGCTTTTTTTTAGTCGTCTTTGCAATTACCTATCTCCACTATTCCACAAGAAATAAGGAACGTTTGGCCCTTATCGAAAAAGGGGCGGATGCCAGTATTTTTGTTAGGGGAAAAAGGGAAAGGCCTTCGGCAGCCTGGAAAATACTTATTCTAAACGTTGCCCTTTTGCTCATGGGCATTGGAGCAGGAATTGTCATAGGCGGTATTGTGGCCACTAACCTTAATGTGGATTGGGATATTGCCTTGCCCGGATCTATCTTTCTTATGGCTGGAACTGGACTTTTGGTAGGCTTCTTTTTGACCAAGAAAATGGATAAGGAAGATTAGGAAGTCATTTATTCTGTTAAAACATGATTAAAAACCATCGTATAACCACGGTGGTTTTTTATTTTTAGGGAATGCGTATCATTTCTACCAATATTGGCCAGCCTACAACAATTCTCTGGAATGGCAAAAAAGAACAAACTGGTATTTTCAAATATCCGGTTTCCGAACCTTTGTTTTTGGAAAAAGAATCCGTTGCCCGGGACACTATTTCCAATCGCAGGGTACATGGTGGTGTTCATAAAGCGTGCTATCTTTTCCCCATGGGCCAGTATCCGTATTGGAAAGGGCTGTATCCCAATTTGAAATGGGATTGGGGAATGTTCGGCGAAAATCTTACCGTAGAGGGATTGGACGAAGCCCAGATCCGCATCGGGGATATTTTTCGGGTCGGGTCGGCATTGGTACAGGTCTCACAACCTCGAGAACCTTGCTATAAATTGGGAGTCCGTTTCGGCAATCAAGACATATTGCGGCAGTTTATAGACCATGGGTATTCAGGTATGTATGTCCGGGTTTTGGAGGAAGGACAGGTAAAGACCGGGGATGTATTGCAATTGGAAAAAGCCTCGGAAAACCCCCTTACCGTAAAACAATTTTTCAACTTTCTTTTTGAGCGAAAAAAAAATCCCGATATTTTGCAACTGGCAATCGCAAACACTGCCTTGCCGGAACATAAAAGGGAACGCTTAAAAAAATATCTGTAGTGGGGACATCCTATCCTTGGCATCTATACCTTATGGCAACTGTCTATGTGATCGCCGGCCTAATGCACTTCATAAAACCCAAAATGTACCGACAAATTTTGCCCGCCTATTTACCGGGGCACAAAATTTTGGTCACGTTGAGCGGATTAGCGGAGATTATCCTTGGGGTTGCATTATGCTTTGCTGCGACCAAAGATTTGGCCATTTATGGCATCATAGGAATGCTGACGTTTTTTTTACCTGTGCATTTCCACATGCTTTTTAACGAAAAGGCCTCTATGGGACTTCCCCGCTGGATGTTGTTTTGGCGTATTCCGTTACAATTTGCACTAATGTTTTGGGCGTATCTCTATCTACCATTCTAAACGAAAAGACCCCAAAGGTCCAGAACCTTCGGGGTCAAAAATCAACTCAACTTAAACTACTTAGTTAACAACAATATCTTCGTAATGAACTGATCCACTATCCCGTACAATTACAGTGTAGTTGCCCGCGAAAGCGTTTTTGAAATTGAATGCTTTTTCTACAAGGGTCTCATTCTCCAGAGTCTCCTTAAAAACCATTCGGTTGTCACTGTCCAACACCTTAATCTCTACTTTTTTACCTTCAAGGTTCAAGAGATTTAGGTAAACCATGTTATCTACTTTTCTGAATACGGGTTTGGCGTTTTCCTTTCTCCTGGCAACACCCACCTTATCATCAATATTTATGGTATACGTGATTTTCTTCAAGGCATTCTCGGCCTCCAAAAGATAATCCCCTTCCTCCAAGTTCTTTAAATCGAACTTTTTGGTATACACCTTGGTATTGGATACATCTTCCGAATAGATAATGTTTCCATTCTCATCAACTATTTGAATATAGGTATCTTCTTCCTGGGTGTCCCATTCAAAAACAAGGGCCTTGTCATCTGTCCTGTTGATTACTCTCAGTTTTGGATCTTTAGCTACAGCAGTAGCGGTCACAAACAATAGGGCAATAACTGTTGTAAATTTTAGAATCGTCTTCATAACATTTTGTTTTAGGGTTACTAAATAATTTACAGGACAAACTTACCGCCATATTGCTGCCCACACTACCTCTTGATTTTCCTTTTTATGTGTTATTTTAACCTGTACATAGGTTAAATAAATGTTAACAGGTAATATTGCATATATTTTGGGTAATTTTGCATAGTCTTCTTCATAGGACCCAACGTAACTTTAATCTTGGTATGAAGAACGAAATGACATCACTTAAACCTGCTTTTGAAGCTATAGAACCCAATTTTGGGCACTCCTTTACGTATCAAAAATTTGATGCGCAGCGGAACAATAAGAACAGTTCCTGGCATTACCATCCGGAAATCGAGCTGGTTTATGTAAACGGCGGTTCTGGCAAACGACAGATAGGTAGCCATGTATCTTATTACGGTAATGGCGACCTGATACTTATAGGAAGTAATTTGCCGCATTGTGGATTTACCAACGCTCTCACGGGAAATGAAAGTGAGACCGTAGTACAGATGAAAGCCGATTTTTTGGGAAACGACTTTTTCAATATCCCCGAAATGAAAAAAATTCAAAGTCTTTTTGAAATGGCCCAAGGTGGCATCGCATTTTCAGGGAAGACCAAAAGGAAAATCGGGGAAAAAATGGAGATTTTGGAATATCAGGGCGATTTTCAAAGGCTACTTTCCATTTTGAATATTCTGAACGAGCTAGCTATTTCCCAGGACTTTAAGGTTTTGAATGCCGAAGGTTTTTCCATGAAGACCGAGGTAAAGGACAATGACCGTATAAATAAGGTCTTTAATCACGTAAAGGCCAACTTCAAGGAGGAGATTTCCTTGGACGAGATGGCGGATCTGGTAAGTATGACGGTTCCTTCGTTCTGTAGGTATTTTAAAAAGATTACCAATAAAACCTTCGTTCAGTTCGTAAACGAATATAGATTGGTACATGCCTCAAAGCTTTTGGCAGAAAAGCCCATGAGCATTACAGACGTATGTTTTGAGAGCGGGTTCAACAATTTTTCACATTTTAATAAACAATTCAAGGCTTTTACCGGGCAAAATCCTTCGGAATATAGAAATCAATTAAAAAAAGTCTTGAATTAATGGCAGCCCTTTTCCAGGAAAACGTTAGACTTAACTTACCGGACAGTGAAATGGTTTATTATCCATGCTTTCTGGAAAAGAATGAGGCCGATACCTATTTTGAGCTCCTGAAAAAGACTGTTCCTTGGCAACAGGACACCATTAAAGTATTTGGAAAGGAATATCTCCAACCCAGGTTAACAGCCCTATACGCATCCAATGAAAGAACCTATTCGTATTCCAACATTACCATGAGGCCATTGCCCTTTACCGGTGAATTGTTGGAAATAAAGAAAAAAATCGAAATACATACGAGAGCAAAATTCACCACTTGCCTTTTAAATCTTTACAGGGATGGAAAGGATAGCAACGGTTGGCATTCAGATGATGAGAAGGAACTGGGAACCAATCCGGTAATCGCTTCCTTGACCTTGGGTCAAGAACGTTTTTTTCACCTTAAACATAAAAAGGATAAGACGCTCAGACAAAAAATACTATTGGAACACGGCAGTTTACTTGTAATGGGAGGTAAGACACAAAATCACTGGCTGCATCAAATTCCAAAGACGGCAAGACCCATCGGGAAGCGAATCAATCTGACCTTTAGGGTCATAAAATAAAAAATCGGTCTTCTTCAAACCGATTTTTTAGGACCCTTTCGCAAAAGTTAGGTACTGCCTTTGGCCTTCGGGCAATTTAGCCAATCTCCTCGCACCCAATCTCAAATACAATAACTTCAAATCTTATGCCAAGGTATATTGAATCGACCAATTCCCGGTTTTTTGGGTCTAACCGCCCTATAAAAATATCGCATCCCCTAGAAGTTGGCCCTTGTTCGCACTATGAAAAAGTATTTTCAATTCTGAAATTGGAAGAATCATAGAAGTAGTATAGGAAAATCATAGACTATTTGAAGTCATACAAATGCAATTTAAGATATCAGAAAAAGAAGTAATCCCCTAATTTTCGGGCAAATGAAACCCAATCGGTCTAAAATAAGTCATTCAATATTTTGGCCAATCGCAACCCTCCCTTTTGTAATTGTTTTTCTACGGTAGGCCACCATTTATATCCATAGCGATAGTACAGCTTCTCCCCCACTTCAACCGATTTATATAGTTCGTTAGCCAGGTCTTGGGATTCCTCTACCCAACTGTAGACATCCCCGGTTTGAAGCGACCTTTGCTGCTTTTTGTTCAATTTTGGTAGGGACGCGGCCAGTTCCGTATAGCTCATACCATAATCATCAATCATATTTGCATCCCAAACCTTATGCAAATTACTTTCCCTATTAAACCATTGGACCTGAATATCATTTCCTCCCCTATCTTCTAAACGACCCACATGCATGGGTTGATGAAGATCTCCCACTAGATGTATCAACATTTTAAGATAAAAGGTCTTATCCGTCTTTGAACTGTTTTCGTTTTTGACAATTTGAATACATTTCTGAATACCGATGATTATATCGCCATATGGACTGGGTTCCACATCGGAGTATGCTTTGTCCTCGGGATAATTTACGTAGTGCCAAGCACTAAATTTTCTATAATTGGAATCCGCCTTTATTTCATCGGCAAAATTGGACACAACTGCCAAACTTTGTCCGTTCAATAGTTTTGCTATAGCCTTTTTGGCCTTCCTGGTCAAATGCTGTTGTGCTATTTCGCCAATGGCCCTATGTCCGGTCTTGGACCAAAATGGTGTCTCTGCAAATGAAAGCTGAACGGTCAAAAGAAAAAACAGGATAAGTCTTTTCATAAATCTTACTTTAAGCCAAAAATAGAGAAACCGATGTAAGGTACTGTTAAAAACTGTGCCGTTTCTTTTTTTTAATTTGATATTGCAGAACAAAATGAATGGTATTGTTTTTTAAAAGCATCAAATCACCTTATCTAAAATATGGGCTAATAGTAATTTGTTCCTTCACAATAGCCTTTAGCATATTTATCAGTAGTATTTATTTTGGGGCTTGGGGCAGCCTACCCTCAAAAAAAGAGCTTTCCGATTTCCAATACCAAAGAGCTTCCGAGGTGTATACGGCAGACAGCGTACTGATTGGTAAATATTACATCTATGATAGGCAACCCATTCCCTATGAAAACCTACCCCAGCATCTTCTTGATGCCTTGATTGCCATTGAGGACGAAAGATTTTTCAATCATTCGGGAATCGATTATCCCAGTTTGTTTCGGGTAGCCATCAAAACGATTCTGATGCGGAACGAGTCCTCAGGGGGCGGAAGTACATTGACCCAGCAATTGGCCAAAAACCTCTTTCCAAGAAAAGAACGGGAAACCAAGAACATCGCCATAAATAAAATAAAGGAAATGATTATTGCTTCCAGATTGGAAGCTATCTATTCCAAAGAAGAAATCCTTACTCATTATCTGAATACGGTCTCCTTTGGGGGCAATACCTTTGGTATTGAAAGTGCTTCCTTGAAGTTCTTTAATAAAAGGGCCATAAATCTAAGAGTTGAGGAAGCTGCAACACTAGTGGGAATGCTTAAGGCCACTTACGGATATAATCCCCGAATATTTCCCGAGAAAAGCTTAAACCGTCGGAATCTAGTCCTGCAATCAATGGCCAAAAATAATTTTCTAACGGGTGTAGAAAGGGACAGTATCAAGAAAATTCCCCTAAAACTGGATTATAAGGAGTTTGATCATAATGACGGGATCGCCCCCTATTTTAGGGAAGAAGTGCGTAAGCAATTGCAAGACTGGAGCAGGGTAGAAAAAGAAAAAGGGAATGACTACAATATCTACACCTCCGGCCTTAAAATCTACACCACCTTGGATTATAAAATGCAAATTTTGGCTGAAGAAGTCATGGTGAAACATTTAAAATCGCTACAAAAGAAATTTGAAAAAAGCTATGGTTCGAATGCCCCTTGGATAAAGAATAAAAAACTAATCGAGAAGTTGGTTCGCAGAACCCCTACGTATAGGAAACTAAAGGCATCCGGATGGAAGGAAAAGGAAATCATGGATTCCCTGAACCAAAAAAGAAGAATGGAATTGGTGGATTGGGATGGTAAAATAAGCATTGAGGCAAGTACAATAGATAGTGTTTCCCATTATATGAAGTTTTTAAATACGGGGTCCCTGGCCATAGACCCAACGAATGGGGCGGTAAGGACGTGGATTGGAGGAATCAATTACAAATATTACAAATACGACCATATTTCCCAAAGTAAGCGGCAGGTTGGTTCTACCTTCAAACCTATTGTGTATACGGCTGCACTGGAAAAGGGAATAGCCCCCTGTACTTACTTTTCGGCACAAGAGGTGGAGTATAAAAATCTTGAAGGTTGGTCGCCGAGCAACTCCAGCAAGAAAGACGAAGTCTACCTCAACTATTCCATGGAAGAGGCCTTAAGCAACTCCGTAAATACCGTCGCAGTAAAAGTATTGGAAAAGACAGGTATTTTAGAGACTATACGCCAAGCTAATAAAATGGGGATAACCGCAAAGCTACCCAACAAGCCCTCCTTGGCTCTAGGAACAGGAGAAATACAACTTGATCAACTGGCGGGTGCCTATGCCAGTTATGTAAACAACGGCAGACCCGTTGAACCTTATCTCATCCAAACCATTACTGATAAAAAGGATTCCGTTTTGACCATTTTTGAACCAAAAGTTGATGAAAAGAAAGCATTCTCGGACGAGAATCGGCAAATTATGATTCAAATGATGAAGTCTACGGTAGAAAACGGAACGGCATCCCGTATCCGGTCGACCTACAAGTTGGGAAATGCTTTGGCCGGTAAGACCGGAACCACACAGAATAACAAAGATGCCTGGTTCGTTGCCCTAACCCCAAAATTGGTACATGTTACCTGGGTAGGTCTTGATAACCACGAAATCGGTTTTAAAAACACCGCTTTAGGTCAAGGAGCCAATGCCGCCCTCCCCATTTTTGCACTTTGGTACCAAAAATTGAACCAAGATTCTTCTTTTGATGCCATTACAAAGACTGAATTTGAAAAACCTGAAGAAACGGTCATCCAAAAACTGGATTGCCAGCCTATTAAACGTGATGGTTTTTTTAAACGCTTGTTCAAAAACCCGAAAAAGAAGAAAACAAAGCGGTTTAAGAATAGAAATTCGAACCCTCAACTGTTGAAAAACTAAAAAGAGTTGTATTAAAAAAAAGGCTATGCCTCGCTTTAAGGTGAAAAGGCATCGGAAATTTGAAGTTAGGTTTTGTGAGGCTTTTGGGTAGGCTACCCCATAAAATGGCAAATTGAATATATGCCCATGAAAAACTTAAAAGAAGTCCAACATGAGCTTAGGGAAAAGATGGAATAGTCCCTAAAAGTTTGGCATTTTTTTAACGTAATAAACATTTAAATTTGGAGCCCGACTAATCCATCACCAATGTCAAGATCAGTTCTTGTCCTTATTTTTTTTCTTTGTTTAACCTCTCTTTTCGGGCAAAATGTTGAAAAATCCTTTGTCGTAAAATACATCGAAACGGATTTCAAAATCGATGGTATCCTAGATGAAGAAGCATGGAAGCAGGCCCAAAGCGCTAAGGATTTTCAGCAGTATTTTCCCTCGGATTCTATTCTTGCAGAGTATCAGACGGATATAAAAATGCTCTATGATGCCTCTACACTCTACGTAGGAATAAGGATCAATACACCAGGTAACAACTATGTTATTCCCTCCTTGGAACGTGATTATCGTGCGGGCGGTAATGATAACATCAGTTTGCTTTTCGACACTTTTAATGATGGCACCAATGCATTTCTTTTTGGCATGAACCCTTATGGGGTAAGACGGGAGGCCTTGATTTCTAGTGGAGGACAGGGAATTAGGGGCTTCACTACTTCCTGGGACGTCAAATGGAAGGGAGAGGCCAAACAATATGACGGTTACTATACCGCCGAAATGGCCATTCCCCTTACCTCTTTTAAATTTTCGGAAGGAGCCACCAAATGGCGTTTTCAGAGCTATCGATTTGATATGCAGAAGAACGAGACTAGTGTTTGGTACCCTATTCCCCAGAACCAATTGATTTTTAATCTAGCATTTATGGGCGATATGGTCTTTGAAAAACCTTTGGGTAAATCCCGTACACCTTTGGCCATTATACCTTACATCAATGCAATTGCAGACAAGGATTATGAGCAGAACGTAACTGAAACCAATGTAAAAGTTGGAGGCGACGCCAAGGTAGCTATTGGTAATGGGTTAAATTTGGATATTACCCTAAACCCGGACTTTTCCAATGTAGAAGTAGATGATATTTTTACCAATCTCACCCGTTTTGAGATATCGTTACCGGAGCGGAGGCAATTTTTTGTGGACAATAACGATCTTTTCGGAAGTTTTGGTGGTGGTAGGGATGCCAACCCATTTTTCTCCCGTAGGATAGGGATAGCCACAGATAGTTCTGGGAATTCGGTTCAGAACCGTATAATAGGTGGTGTTCGGCTAAGTGGAAAGTTGAACGAGAATTGGAGATTAGGTGTGTTGAATATCCAAACGGATGAAAATGTGGAGACGGAAATCGCTTCGAACAATAACATGATGATCGCCTTGCAAAAAAAGGTCTTTGCCCGTTCCAATATTGGATTGTTCTTTATAAATAGGCAAACCTTTAAGGATTACGATTTTGTAACACCAGAAGAAGAATATAATAGAGTTTTTGGGATAGATTATAATTTAGCTTCCGAGGATAATACATGGATCGGGAAATTCTATGCACACAAATCCTTTCAACCGGGGGACGATGAGGATAATTATTCAGCAGGTGTCTTTTTAGGACGAAATTCCAGATATTTCAATGTTTTTACCGACTTCGTTTTTATTGATGAGGATTTTGAGTCAGATCTGGGTTTTGTACCGCGGAAGGACATCATAAAGTGGGCCACTTCATTTGAAAAAGTATTTTGGCCAAAAAAGGGTCCCATAAACAGTCATTCCATAGAATTCTTCCCAATTGTAACTTGGAGACCTGGATTGGATTATAGGAAAACCGACCATGATCTGCAGGTAAGTTGGAATTTTGAAACACGAAATTTCTCGGAGTTTGGCATAGGATTTTCAAATCAATTCATCTTTTTATCGGATAGTTTTGACCCAACGGATACAGATGGTGCCGTACCCCTTCCTGAAAATCAGGGCTATCATTTCAACTCTGTTTTTTTGGGATATGAGTCCAACCAGGCCAAGGTACTGGCATTTGAAGGAGAGGCGGCCATAGGTCGTTTCTTCAATGGCGACCGTTTTTCCATGGAAGGTGAGGCTACCCTTAGACTTCAGCCCAAGGTACGATTGGGCTTAAATATCAACTATGATAAAATAACCCTTCCCGATCCTTTTCCAAGTGCGGATTTATGGTTGATTAGCCCCACGGTAAACGTTACTTTTAATAAGTCTGTTTTTTGGTCCACCATATTCCAATATAGTAACCAAAGGGATAATCTGGGTATCAACTCAAGATTGCAGTGGCGTTTTGCTCCCCTATCGGATTTGTTTTTGGTATACAACGATAATTATTTTGTAAACCAGTTTTCACCAAGGTTTCGTTCCATCAATTTAAAATTCACCTATTGGCTTAATATCTAAAGGTATGGAAAGGGCAGTTGACAATTGACAAAATTTAAGCATTTTTGACCTTAGCTCGAGCTTGTACCTGCACTTGTATTTGAAGCTGTTTTAGTTATATTTGGCCATGCTGTCCTAAAAAGCTTTCCAATGAACCAATTGCCTTTGACTGAAGATACTGTTACGTTTGGACTGTTATGCCTATGCTTAGGTTTTGTTTTTTATACATCTTCCCTAAAAAAAGGATTTTGGAAAAAGTTCTACACCGTTATTCCCACCCTTTTGATGTGCTATATGCTACCAGCGGTTTTAACGAGTGTAGGAATCATTTCGGAGGAAAGTTCCAATCTGTATTACATTGCTAGTCGTTATTTATTACCGGCCGCTTTGGTACTCATGACCCTTAGTATCGATTTAAAGGCCATCATGAATTTAGGGTCCAAGGCCCTTATCATGTTTCTTACAGGAACCATTGGTATCATTATCGGAGGACCCATAGCAATTCTGATCGTGTCCCTTTTTTCACCGGATACGGTAGGTGGCAGTGATTTTGATGCCGTGTGGAGAGGACTGACCACAATCGCCGGAAGCTGGATCGGTGGTGGTGCCAACCAAGCGGCCATGTTAGAAGTATTCCAATACAATCCTAAGAAATTTGGTGATATGGTTTTGATAGATATTGTGGTAGCCAATATTTGGATGGCCATTATACTTTTGGGAATAGGTAAATCCGACCGTATAGACAAGTGGCTTAAGGCCGACAACTCATCAATTGAAACCCTTAAGAAGAAGGTTTCCGCCCATACCGAAAAAATTACCCGAATAACCTCACTATATGACTATATGATCATGCTATGTTTGGCCTTCTTGGCGGTTGGTCTGGCACACTTCTTTGGTCATCATTTTTCCGAGTTTTTAGAGAATAACTTTGAAGTAATCCGAAATAAGGAAAAAGCACTTTCTTCCCTAGGATCCAAGTTTCTATGGATGGTTGTCTTTTCGACTATGGTGGGAATTGGGCTATCCTTTACCAAAGCAAAGAATTTTGAAGGTGCCGGAGCCAGTAAGATTGGAGGCATGTTCATTTATATTTTGGTAGCTACCATAGGAATGAAAATGGATTTGAGCCGGTTTTTGGAGAATCCTGGTTTGATAGCTGTTGGCCTTATTTGGATAACCATACATGCAGGTTTATTAATCTTGGTGGCGAAATTGATTAAGGCCCCTTATTTCTTTTTGGCCGTTGGAAGTCAGGCCAATGTTGGGGGAGCTGCCTCAGCTCCCGTGGTTGCGGCTGAATTTCATCCTTCATTGACCTCGGTCGGTATTCTTTTGGCCGTTTTGGGATATGTGGTAGGTACTGCCGGGGCCTATATTTGTGGACTTCTTATGGAAATTGCCGCTACGGTTTAAAAATCAATAAAGTTTATTGATATTTGCTCCGTCAAAAAATAGATAATGAAAAATCTACAATTTCTTTTTGTAATACTTCTAATATTAGCCTCTTGTGGAAATGATGGCAATGAAAACACCATGATCGTCACGGGAAACGTAAAGGGCCTTAAAAAAGGAACGCTTTACTTGCAACATATTCCTGATTCAACGCTGGTGACCCTAGATTCCTTAGTAGTGGATGGTGACGGAAGCTTCAGTTTTAAGACAGATATCGAAAGTCCTGAAATCTTTTATCTATATCTGAATAAAAAAGATAACAACGACATCAATGACCGAATTACTTTTTTTGGGGAACCAGGACAAATCATCATAAATACCTCTTGGAATACCTTTGATACCAACGCCAAGATCAAAGGTTCCCAAACGCATGAAACACTAGAGGAATACCAAAAGGTAATGTCCCGGTTCAATTCAAAAAATCTTGAATTTATGCAGCTGGCGGCCAATACAGAAAAACCTCTGGATTCGCTTCAAATGGATTCCGTTCAAAGACTGAGTGATAAAAATATCCAAAGAGGTTATGCCTTTGCGCTCAATTTTGCATTGAACAATAAAAACTCACATGTTGCCCCCTACATAGCAATTACCGAAGTGGCGGATGCTAATATAAAGTATTTGGATTCCATTTATGGCTCGCTAATTCCAGAAGTGGCCAATGCTAAATATGGCGTTGCCCTACGAAATCATTTGGAAAACTTGAAAAAAGAGAAATAGCCGACCTATCTATTCACCCAGAGCATTGACTTTTTCCACAAGAGCTGTGGCCTTTTTTTCCAGATCGTCACGGACTTCTTTAAGATGAGCCTTCCTATTTTCTACTTTCTTTTGATTAATCTTGGTGATTAGTTCATCAAAAGTACCTATGGCATCGTCAATGATCTTCTCACCTTCCTTTGACACTTTGTTACCGCTAGTGGCCTCAACGATATACACAGCGTCTATAATATTTCCCAGTACATCGTTTACATTCTTTTTTAAGTCTCGTATGCTTGCCATCTTAGATTGTTTTTTGTAAAAATAGGGTTTTTGAATTTGATCAAATAGTAACTTCCAAAAGTTTTGCTCCGTCCGTTCTTAGTGAAACCCTATTGGAATTGGCTGTAATCAGGACCGTCTCTCCCTTTTTAACCAAAGTAGAACCAAATTCGTTCCCCACATTTACCGAACCATCTACGCACATATATATGGTAAAAGAGTCCCTTTGGGACAAGTCCTGTTCAAGGCTTTTGGAAAGGCTAACGAAATTGGTCTTAAAATAGGGACAATCCACCATAGGATTAATGGCGTCCGCTTCCTTGGGATAGGACACTTTAAAGTCCTCCTTTTTTTCATAGTCTATGGCATCCAGGGCCAAATCAGTATGTAACTCCCGTAGGTTTCCGTTTTTGTCCTTCCGATTAAAATCGAATACTCGATATGTAATATCCGAGGTCTGTTGAATTTCGGCCAATAATACTCCAGCTCCTATGGCATGTATCTTTCCGGTATTGATAAAAAAGGTGTCCCCTTCCGAAACTTTTTCATAATTCAACAGTTCCAAAAGTGTATCGTTCTTAAGGCTATTCGTGTATTCTTCTTTTGTGACGTCACGATTAAACCCTACTATAAGACTGGCATCCTTGTCCGCATCCATAACATACCACATTTCGGTTTTTCCAAATGAATTATGACGCTTTTTTGCCAAATCATCATTGGGATGCAATTGTATGGAAAGATCTTGTTGTGCATCAATGAACTTTATAAGAACAGGAAATTCCGTACCGAAGCGTTCAAAAACACTTTGTCCCAACAGTTCCACGGGGTATTGGTCCATTAATTGCTGCAAGGAGGTACCCGCCAATTCACCTTGGGCAACTATGGAAACATCACCCGAAACTCCTGATAGTTCCCAGCTCTCACCGGTAATATCGTTTGGAATGGGCTTTCCCAATACTCGTTTTAATCTCGTACCGCCCCAAAGTCTTTCTTTAAGTATCGGTTCAAATTTTAAGGGATAGAATTTCATTTGCTATTTTCTGCTTTTAGGGCTTTTAATGCCTTCCTCATATGCTGTGATGCATTGACACTGTTAAAAACCAGAACAATTTTTCCTTTTTTGTTGACCACATAAGTTTCCCTTCCCGGGAATAGACCGAAAAGGTTATCCTTAACTTTGAAAAGCCGTTTTACTTTTCTTCCAGTATCCGCCAATAATATAAAAGGTAACTGATACTTGGATGCGAATTTACCATGTATTTTTTCAGAATCCGAACTTATACCAATGACTTCAGCCCCCAATTGGGTGAACTGTTCATAGCTGTCCCTAAAGGAGCAGGCTTCGGCGATACACCCAGGGGTATTATCCTTGGGATAAAAATAAATGACTAATGCTTTTTTACCTAAAACATCCTTAACATGGAAGGTCTTTCCCTCTTGGTCCAATAATGAAAACTTTGGAACAGGGTCTCCAACTTTTAATCCCATGATCAACCGGAATAGGTTACAAAATTTCTCGGAGTCTCGTATAGCACAACCTCAAGCGCTTTGCGCTCATCAATATGGGGTCTAAGCTTATTCCAGATAACCACCGCAATGTTTTCTGCCGTCGGATTTAAATCTTTAAACTCCGGTACCTGTGTATTAAGATTTTTATGATCCAGGGCATCTTCTACTTTTTTCCGTATCAGCTCCTTTAAGACCTTCATATCCACAACAAAACCTGTTTCCGGATCTATTTCTCCGGTTACACTTACTACTAGTTCATAGTTATGTCCGTGGTACTCAGGATTATTACATTTCCCAAATACCATATTGTTCTTTTCATCGGTCCAATCTTGGCGATATAATCTATGTGCCGCATTAAAATGGGCCCTTCTACTGACCTTCACCTGCATAGTTATGAATTTTCACGGATGATATATTCATAAAACCTCTCGAAAATAATCTTGAACCAGACCGTATAACCATCGGGGTTATCCGTCATATCTTTCTTGATCGATTCCGGTCTCATCCACTTCCAATCCGCTACTTCCTCCGTGTTTATATTTGGAACATCATTATAATTACCCATCATCACATGATCCAATTCATGCTCTGTAAGCCCATTGTCAAATGGGGCTTTGTATTTGAACGAAAAAAGTTCCCTCAGTTCCGTTTCAAAACCCATTTCTTCAAATAGTCTACGTTTCCCAGCTTGGATATTGGTTTCCCCCACACGCTGATGGCTACAACACGTATTGGTCCATAATAAAGGCGAATGATATTTATTGGCCGCTCGTTGTTGAAGCATGGTCTCACCTGCATCGTTCATAATGAAAATAGAAAATGCCCGGTGAAGTTTGGCCTTTTTATGGGCTGCCATCTTGGGCATGGTTCCAATCTGCTCATCTTGGTCGTTCACTAAGATTACCTCTTCTTCCTTCATATGGTAAAAATAAGACCTTTGGCCAACTTTAGGGTTAAGGCTCTTATAAAAAATATTGATGAAAGAATTTGAATCGATGAGTGTAGGCTTCTTCTTTAGAAGAACCTTGGTGATTTCAAATTTCCCTTAGTAGTAATAAAATCATAGCGAAGTATCACCTCAAAAGAGCCATCATTGAACCTTGCACTGCCCAATTCCGTGGTCTCTTTATCATACGCAATACCAATGAGGAATTTATTGGATATTTGAAATCCTGCCATGCCGCTAAAGGCCGCATCCCATCGGTACGCGCCTCCTAAAATGAACTTTTCGTTCATCATGAAGTTGGCGGAAACGTCAACTTGCAACGGTGCTCCCTGCGTAACTTTGGTCAGTAGTGCCGGCTTAAATTTCAAAAATGGATTTAAATCCCATACGTATCCGGTGATAAAATAGAAGTTCATTTGTTCCTTTGCTGTCGAAAGGGAGGACTCGTCAAAATGGGAGGTTTCCAAAAACCTAGGAACGGATAACCCCGCATAAAATCGATTGGTATGATAATAGACCCCGGCGCCGATATTGGGTGTAAGCCGATTATCTATGTTCTGTTGTAAAGTCTGGTCAGGAGCAAATTGATTGAGCTCGGAAAAACGAACATCCAAAAGATTGGCGCTACCCTTTAGCCCAAAACTTAACCTGCCTTCAACAGATGTATAAATGGTATAGGAAAAGTCTACGTCAAAGCTAGTTTCAGAAGTAGGGCCTATTTGATCGTTAACGATGGAAAGTCCCAATCCTACTCCCCTATATCCAATAGGAGAATGTATATTGAATGTTTGTGTTTTGGGAGCTCCATCCAAACCTACCCACTGTGATCGGTGAAGGGCAGCAACACTAATGTGCCCCCTAGATCCGGCATATCCTGGATTTACACTCACCGTATTATACATATATTGGGTGTACTGGGCATCCTGCTGAGAATAAATAGAATTTGTAAACAACAAAACCAAAATGAAAATGGGAAGTACTATCCATTTGACTGAAATCATATGTTGGACGAATTTTGGCATCTTTATCTATTTATATATATATAACCGGACAGCGATCGTTGGTTTCCGTTGTCATCCTCATAATCCAGTATATAGAAATACGTTCCTACAGGTAATTTATTATCCACGTCAACTGTGACCCTCCCCTGGGAAGTACCATCAAAGAAGTTTCCTTCCATGTCATAGCCGTTTGTAGTATAAACCATTACCCCCCAACGGTTATAAATTCTAATGGTATTGTTCGGGAAATTCTCCAATCCACTAATTTGAAGAACGTCATGCACTCCATCTCCGTTAGGCGTCAGCACATTGAATACCTCTACTTCATCCTCCTCACGGTTTGGTTCTAGATAATCAGGAGTACCATCACCATCGGTATCATCGTTGGCATAGTTGCCATCTCCATTAACATCTTCTTCCACGGTTCGTAGCGCATCTCCATCATCATCCGTATCCCTATAGTCGGATTCATCATCGCCATCCGTATTGGGCAAATCGTTGAAAGGGTCGTCAATTTCATCATTCACATCCAAGTCAATCGCAGTGGTCCCTTCATAGCCATCGTCCAAGCCATCGTTGTCCTTATCCGAACCGATAAGGGTTACATCTGCCACTCCATTTTGATCAAAATCATGCGCCTCTATGTTATCCAGTACATTGTCATCGTCACTATCCTCATCCAGGTAATCAGGAAGAAGATCACCATCCGTATCCACGGGAAAAATACCAAGAGAACCATTTTCGTAGGCATCATCCAGACCATTTGCATTGGTATCTGCGCCACTTGGTGCAACATAGTCAGCGGTCGTTTGGGCCTCAACATTGTCCGGAATACCATCATTGTCACTATCAATATCCAAGTAATCTGGGAATCCATCACCATCCGAATCTGTGGGGTCTGTGGATGGATCATTGTCCGCATCCAAATTCAAATCTTCAAAACTATCCACTATCCCATCGTCATCACTGTCCAAATCAACTCCAATAGGATTGACCACAACAGTTATAGTGGCCGTATCACAATTGCCCGAATTATCACAAAGGGTATAGGTAAATGAATCTGTTCCCATAAAACCAGCATTTGGTACGTAACTAATACTATCATCGGAAGGATTGTTTGGTGTTCCATTATTTTCAATAGTCACCATACCATCTGTAGGATTTGTAAGGGTCAGAGTCCCAATTGTCGGTAAATCATTATCATTGGCTAGGATATCAATATCCACGGCAGTGTCCTCAGTAGTTGCGATGGAGTCATCAAAAACATCCAAAATCGGTAGTACATCAACGGTTACCGTGGCCGTACTACAATCCCCGGCTGTGTTGCAAATGGTGTAATCGAAAGAATCGGGTCCATTGTAATCCGGATTGGGTATGTAGGTCACAATATCATCTGTTGGATCATTGGGTGTTCCATTCATGTCAATATTCACGGTACCATTCGCTGGATTTGTGGTTGTCAAATTTCCAGCAGATGGTAAATCAGAGTCATTCGAAAAGATGTCCACGATGACAGATTCGTCTTCGTTGGTAGTAACCAAGTCATCTACCAAGGTAGCTGCTTGTTGCAAACAAACTACCGTAAAATTGGGCAAGGCAATGGAGTTTCCAGCTTTGGTCAAAGTAGCTGTGTAGCGTACCACAGAAGTAGTCGCGGTGACAACTGGACGCAATGGGTCTCCTGTTATGGCCGGTGACCAACTTACTGTTGCACTACCGCTTACATTGGCAGAAATATCCAAGGTAACTTGATTATCTGGTGCGGTGCAATCGGTTAGAATGAAGTACCCAGTTGCATTTGAACCACAAAGCGTGCCATCATAAGTTGCAAAATAGACTCCCGGCGTTGAGGTCTCATAAAAGAAATCTGTTCCTAAAACTGTACTGGTATCCGATGCCTCATACCATCTATAATTACTTTCATCGGTACTATTGGGTGCTTGTAGCAAAAACTGTGCTTGGGATATACCTATCCCCAAGATGATAAAAACCATACTTAGGAAAAGGGTCTTGTATGTGTAGGGGCGTGTCAAACCGATGTATACAGTTTTTAGTTTATCGAACTACGAAGACTACATTTATAAGACTGTTATAATCTGGGGGTGTACCGACTACATCATATTGCATTACTCCGGTTGCACTAATGCTGTCAATATTTAATACGGCTGGATCAGCATAGGTAACATAATAATATAGCTCTGTATTGGCATAGGTCGGTACGGCTGCCGGAGCTCCTGCACTGGCCATTGTTGGCGTTCCAAATTGATTTATATATTCATCATACAGATTAATAGTGACGTTATTGACTAAAGCTGATGCATCTATCGCAATAGAAGGTGGATAGAATATACGTGCAGCCTTTGACGTAATCGGAGCTATGTCTTGAATCACATCCTCAACCGTTGCCTCTGTATTTCCATCTCCATCCACATCGATTGGAGTATCCGAGTTTACTTCAGAAGCTACCTGGTCATCGGTTTCGTTCAAGAATAGGCCATTATCCGTACCTATTGCTAAATCGTTATTGGCATCAGCTGAAATATTTACCTCAAGTCCAACATTCTCCAGCAAGGAGTTTGTCGGGGTACCCGTTAAGGTTACCGTGCCGTTCGGGGAGGTGATACTACCGTCACCGGACAGTGCGGTCACGTCCACGTCAAGACCTACGTTCTCTAACAAGGAATTCGCCGGTGTACCCGTAAGGGTTATGGTGCTATTGGGTGAAGTAATACTACCATCTCCGGAAAGGGCCGTTACATCAACGTCCAGTCCTACATTCTCCAACAAAGAGTTCGCCGGAGTGCCCGTAAGGGTTACCGTACCGTTCGGGGAGGTAATCGATCCGTCGCCGGACAATGCAGTTACGTCCACATCAAGGGTAACATTCTCCAAAATAGAGTTCGCAGGGGTACCGCCAAGGGTTACAGTGCCGTTTGGCGAGGTTATAGATCCGTCACCTGTAAGTGCGGTCACATCGACATCGAAACCTACGTCTTCCAACAAAGAGTTCGCAGGGGTGCCCGTCAGGGTCACCGTACCATTGGGCGAAGTGATGCTACCGTCACCTGATAGTGCCGTCACGTCAACATCCAGGCCTATGTCCTCGAAAAGGGAATTGGCAGGGGTGCCCGTTAAAGTTATGGTACTGTTAGGAGAGGTCACGCTGCCATCGGCCAAGGCGGATTCGTTTACGTCCAGGCCTACATTCTCCAACAAGGAGTTTGCGGGTGTGCCCGTCAAGGTCACCGTACCGTTGGGCGAGGTAATTGATCCGTCACCGGACAAAGCGGTCACGTCAACATCCAGGCCTATGTCCTCGAAAAGGGAATTGGCAGGGGTGCCCGTTAAAGTTATGGTGCTGTTAGGAGAGGTCACACTGCCATCGGCCAAGGCGGATTCGTTTACGTCCAGGCCTACATTCTCCAACAAGGAGTTTGCGGGCGTGCCCGTCAAGGTCACCGTACCGTTGGGCGAGGTAATTGATCCGTCACCGGACAAAGCGGTCACGTCCACATCCAGGCCAATATCCTCGAAAAGGGAATTGGCAGGGGTGCCCGTTAAAGTTATGGTGCTGTTAGGAGAGGTGACGCTTCCGTCTGCCAGGGCGGATTCGTTTACGTCCAGGCCTACATTCTCCAACAAGGAGTTCGCGGGTGTCCCAGTCAGGGTCACCGTGCCATTCGGGGAGGTAATACTACCATCACCCGAAAGTGCAGTCACATCGACATCGAAACCTACGTCTTCCAATAACGAATTTGCAGGGGTACCTGTCAAAGTAACTGTACCGTTGGGAGAGGTAATCGATCCATCGCCAGAAAGTGCCGTTACGTCTACATCAAAGCCAACATCCTCCAATAATGAATTTGCCGGGGTGCCCGTCAAGGTCACCGTGCCGTTCGGGGAGGTAATACTACCATCACCCGAAAGTGCAGTCACGTCCACATCAAGGCCAATATCCTCGAAAAGGGAATTGGCAGGGGTGCCCGTTAAAGTTATGGTGCTGTTAGGAGAGGTCACGCTGCCATCGGCCAGGGCGGATTCGTTGACGTCCAATCCAACATTCTCCAACAAGGAGTTCGCGGGTGTCCCAGTCAGGGTCACCGTGCCATTCGGGGAGGTAATACTACCATCACCCGAAAGTGCAGTCACATCGACATCGAAACCTACATCTTCCAATAATGAGTTTGCCGGTGTACCCGTAAGGGTTATTGTGCTATTGGGCGAGGTAATTGATCCGTCACCGGACAAAGCGGTCACGTCAACATCCAGGCCTATGTCCTCGAAAATGGAATTGGCAGGGGTGCCCGTTAAAGTTATGGTGCTGTTAGGAGAGGTAACGCTTCCGTCTGCCAGGGCGGATTCGTTTACGTCCAGGCCTACATTCTCCAACAAGGAGTTCGCGGGTGTACCCGTCAAGGTCACCGTACCGTTGGGCGAGGTAATACTGCCATCACCGGACAATGCAGTTACATCCACGTCAAGGGTAACATCCTCCAGAATCGAGTTGGCAGGGGTACCGCCAAGGGTCACCGTGCCGTTGGGCGAAGTAATAGAACCATCACCCGTAAGTGCGGTCACATCGACATCAAATCCAACATCCTCCAATAATGAATTTGCCGGGGTGCCCGTCAGGGTCACAGTGCCGTTCGGGGAGGTTATAGATCCGTCACCAGAAAGAGCAGTTACATCCACATCAAGGCCAATATCCTCAAAAAGGGAATTGGCAGGGGTGCCCGTTAAAGTTATGGTGCTGTTAGGAGAGGTAACGCTTCCGTCTGCCAGGGCGGATTCGTTAACATCCAGGGTGACATTCTCCAACAAGGAGTTCGCGGGAGTACCGCCTAAGTTTATGGTGCTGTTGGGTGAAGTGATGGAACCGTCGCCTGTCAGTGCGGTAACATCGACATCGAAACCTACGTCTTCCAATAATGAGTTTGCCGGTGTACCCGTCAAAGTAACCGTACCGTTGGGAGAGGTGATAGACCCATCGCCCGTAAGTGCGGTAACATCGACATCGAAACCTACGTCTTCCAATAATGAGTTTGCCGGTGTACCCGTCAGGGTCACCGTGCCGTTAGGGGAGGTAATCGATCCGTCACCGGAAAGTGCAGTCACATCGACATCGAAACCTACGTCTTCCAATAACGAATTTGCAGGGGTACCTGTCAAAGTAACCGTACCGTTGGGAGAGGTAATCGATCCGTCACCGGACAATGCGGTTACGTCCACGTCAAGGGTAACATCCTCCAGAATCGAGTTGGCAGGGGTACCGCCAAGGGTCACCGTGCCGTTGGGCGAAGTAATAGAACCATCACCCGTAAGTGCGGTCACATCGACATCAAATCCAACATCCTCCAATAATGAATTTGCCGGGGTGCCCGTCAGGGTCACCGTTCCATTTGGTGAGGTAATCGATCCGTCGCCGGACAATGCGGTTACGTCCACGTCAAGGGTAACATCCTCCAGAATCGAGTTGGCAGGGGTACCGCCAAGGGTTACCGTGCCGTTAGGCGAGGTTATAGATCCGTCACCCGTAAGTGCGGTCACATCGACATCAAATCCAACATCCTCCAATAATGAATTTGCCGGGGTGCCCGTCAGGGTCACAGTGCCGTTCGGGGAGGTGATAGATCCGTCACCAGAAAGAGCGGTTACATCCACATCAAGGCCAATATCCTCAAAAAGGGAATTGGCAGGGGTGCCCGTTAAAGTTATGGTGCTGTTAGGAGAGGTAACGCTACCATCGGCCAAGGCCGATTCGTTTACGTCCAGGGTGACATTCTCCAATAACGAGTTTGCGGGCGTACCGCCAAGGGTCACTGTTCCATTGGGCGAAGTAATGGAACCGTCGCCTGTCAGTGCGGTAACATCGACATCAAAACCTACGTCTTCCAATAATGAGTTTGCCGGTGTACCCGTCAAAGTAACCGTACCGTTGGGAGAGGTGATAGACCCATCGCCCGTAAGTGCGGTAACATCGACATCGAAACCTACGTCTTCCAATAATGAATTTGCCGGGGTGCCCGTCAGGGTCATAGTGCCGTTCGGGGAGGTGATAGATCCGTCACCAGAAAGAGCAGTTACATCCACATCAAGGCCAATATCCTCAAAAAGGGAATTGGCAGGGGTGCCCGTTAAAGTTATGGTGCTGTTAGGAGAGGTAACGCTTCCGTCTGCCAGGGCGGATTCGTTTACGTCCAGGCCTACATTCTCCAACAAGGAGTTCGCGGGTGTACCCGTCAAGGTCACCGTACCGTTAGGCGAGGTAATACTGCCATCACCGGAAAGGGCCGTTACGTCCACATCAAGGCCAATATCCTCAAAAAGGGAATTGGCAGGTGTGCCCGTTAAAGTTATGGTACTGTTCGGAGAGGTCACGCTGCCATCGGCCAGAGCGGATTCGTTAACATCCAGAGTGACATTCTCCAACAAGGAGTTTGCGGGCGTACCGCCTAAGTTTATGGTGCTATTTGGTGAAGTGATAGAACCATCTCCTGTTAGTGCTGTTACATCGACATCAAATCCAACATCCTCCAATACTGAATTTGCCGGGGTGCCTGTAAGGGTCACCGTTCCATTTGGTGAGGTAATCGATCCGTCACCGGACAATGCGGTTACGTCCACATCAAGGGTGACATTCTCCAACAAGGAGTTCGCCGGTGTACCGCCAAGGGTTACCGTACCGTTCGGTGAAGTGATGGAACCATCGCCAGTAAGTGCGGTCACATCGACATCAAATCCAACATCCTCCAATAATGAATTTGCCGGGGTGCCTGTAAGGGTCACCGTTCCATTTGGTGAGGTAATCGATCCGTCACCGGACAATGCGGTTACGTCCACGTCAAGGGTAACATCCTCCAGAATCGAGTTGGCAGGGGTACCGCCAAGGGTTACCGTGCCGTTAGGCGAGGTTATAGATCCGTCACCCGTAAGTGCGGTTACATCCACATCAAGGCCAATATCCTCAAAAAGGGAATTGGCAGGGGTGCCCGTTAAAGTTATGGTGCTGTTAGGAGAGGTAACGCTACCATCGGCCAAGGCCGATTCGTTTACGTCCAGGGTGACATTCTCCAACAAGGAGTTCGTGGGAGTACCGCCTAAGTTTATGGTGCTGTTGGGTGAAGTGATGGAACCGTCGCCTGTCAGTGCGGTAACATCGACATCAAAACCTACGTCTTCCAATAATGAGTTTGCCGGTGTACCCGTCAAAGTAACCGTACCGTTGGGAGAGGTGATAGACCCATCGCCCGTAAGTGCGGTAACATCGACATCGAAACCTACGTCTTCCAATAATGAATTTGCCGGGGTGCCCGTCAGGGTCACAGTGCCATTGGGCGAAGTGATGCTACCGTCACCTGATAGTGCCGTCACATCGACATCAAGGCCAACGTTCTCCAACAAAGAGTTCGCAGGGGTACCCGTCAAGATTACCGTTCCGTTGGGTGAAGTTATAGATCCGTCGCCGGACAATGCGGTTACGTCAACATCAAGAGTAACATCTTCTAAAATTGAGTTTGCAGGTGTACCACCAAGGGTCACCGTGCCGTTGGGCGAAGTAATAGAACCATCACCCGAAAGGGCCGTTACGTCCACATCAAGGCCAATATCCTCAAAAAGGGAATTGGCAGGTGTGCCTGTTAAAGTTATGGTGCTGTTCGGAGAGGTCACGCTGCCATCTGCCAAACCGGTAACATCAACTTCTAGTGCACCACTGGCATTCTGGGTCAGACCGCTTCCTGCCACATCGGGATTTATGGTCGCTGCGTTCACAGCATCCGTTCCTATATCACCAGAGGTTATGGTTCCATCCAATATTTGAGTAGTTGTAATCCCTCCATCGGCCACCCCCAAGGTAAATGGGGATATGGTCGTACCTAAACCGGAACGTACCAAGGTCCCATTGGTGGCATTCACCACCTCGTTACCAATTACTCCGTCATTTTCGGTAACGGTAACAGAACCCAAATCGACCAAGGTCCAAGATGAAGTCGTATCGTCCCACTGCATCACCTGTCCATCTGCGGTACCATCCGCAATATTTTCAAGTTGTACTGCGTCATCTGCCAATTTTGTATTGTCCACTGCATCTGGAGCCAACTTTATGGTAGTTATTGCACCATCTGCTACATCAAAACCTACATTCTCAAATACGGAATTGGTAGGGGTTCCAGTGAGGGTTATAGTGCTGTTCGGGGAGGTCACGCTGCCATCGGCCAGGGCGGATTCGTTAACATCCAGGGTGACATTCTCCAATAATGAGTTAGCGGGCGTACCGCCTAAGTTTATGGTGCTATTGGGTGAAGTGATGGAACCGTCACCCGTAAGCGCCGTTACGTCCACGTCAAGACCAACGTCCTCGAAAACGGAATTGGCAGGGGTTCCGGTTAAAGTTATGGTACTGTTCGGAGAGGTCACGCTGCCATCTGCCAGGGCCGATTCGTTAACATCCAGGGTGACATTCTCCAATAATGAGTTAGCGGGCGTACCGCCTAAGTTTATGGTGCTATTGGGTGAAGTGATGGAACCGTCGCCTATCAGTGCGGTCACATCGACATCGAAACCTACGTCTTCCAACAAAGAGTTCGCAGGGGTGCCCGTCAGGGTCACCGTGCCGTTCGGGGAAGTAATACTGCCATCACCTGAAAGTGCAGTCACATCGACATCAAGGCCAATATCCTCGAAAACGGAATTGGCAGGGGTGCCCGTTAAAGTTATGGTGCTGTTAGGAGAGGTAACGCTTCCGTCTGCCAGGGCGGATTCGTTAACATCCAGGGTGACATTCTCCAATAATGAGTTAGCGGGCGTACCGCCTAAGTTTATGGTGCTGTTGGGTGAAGTGATGGAACCGTCGCCTGTCAGTGCGGTAACATCGACATCGAAACCTACATCTTCCAATAATGAATTCGCCGGGGTGCCCGTAAAGGTCACCGTGCCGTTCGGGGAGGTAATGCTGCCATCACCCGAAAGTGCAGTCACATCAACATCAAGACCTACATCTTCTAATAATGAGTTTGCCGGTGTACCCGTCAGGGTCACCGTGCCGTTAGGGGAGGTAATCGATCCGTCACCGGAAAGTGCAGTCACATCGACATCGAAACCTACGTCTTCCAATAACGAATTTGCAGGGGTACCTGTCAAAGTAACCGTACCGTTGGGAGAGGTAATCGATCCGTCACCGGACAATGCGGTTACGTCCACGTCAAGGGTAACATCCTCCAGAATCGAGTTGGCAGGGGTACCGCCAAGGGTCACCGTGCCGTTGGGCGAAGTAATAGAACCATCACCCGTAAGTGCGGTCACATCGACATCAAATCCAACATCCTCCAATAATGAATTTGCCGGGGTGCCCGTCAGGGTCACCGTTCCATTTGGTGAGGTAATCGATCCGTCACCGGACAATGCGGTTACGTCCACGTCAAGGGTAACATCCTCCAGAATCGAGTTGGCAGGGGTACCGCCAAGGGTTACCGTGCCGTTAGGCGAGGTTATAGATCCGTCACCCGTAAGTGCGGTCACATCGACATCAAATCCAACATCCTCCAATAATGAATTTGCCGGGGTGCCCGTCAGGGTCACAGTGCCGTTCGGGGAGGTGATAGATCCGTCACCAGAAAGAGCGGTTACATCCACATCAAGGCCAATATCCTCAAAAAGGGAATTGGCAGGGGTGCCCGTTAAAGTTATGGTGCTGTTAGGAGAGGTAACGCTACCATCGGCCAAGGCCGATTCGTTTACGTCCAGGGTGACATTCTCCAATAACGAGTTTGCGGGCGTACCGCCAAGGGTCACTGTTCCATTGGGCGAAGTAATGGATCCGTCGCCGGAAAGTGCCGTTACATCAACGTCCAGGCCTACGTCCTCGAAAAGGGAATTGGCAGGGGTCCCTGTAAGGGTTATTGTACTGTTTGGGGAGGTCACGCTGCCATCGGCCAGACCGGTAACATCCACTTCTAGTGCACCACTCGCGTTCTGGGTAAGGCCGCTTCCTGCTACATCGGGATTTATAGTTGCCGCATTTACCGCATCGGCACCTATATCGCCAGAAGCTATCGTACCGTCCAATATTTGTGTAGTGGTAATCCCATCGTCAGCTACCCCCAAGGTAAAAGGAGAGCCCGTGGTGCCTAAACCGGAACGTACCAAGGTCCCGTTGGTGGCGTTGGTCACTTCATTGCCTATTACACCATCCAAATCAGGAGTGGCGCTTCCTCCGACTGCGTTCCAAGTGGCTCCATCATAAATATATAGTTGTCCGGCCGAACTGTCTACATAAGTCACTCCGGCGTTACTTGGTGTCACAGCAGGTGCACCAACACCGATCAAAGTAAGTTCGTTGGTCAAATCCTCGTCGGGATCTGTGGAATTTACGGTATAGTTCCCATTGCCATCGTCGTTGACGGTAATGGCCCCGGTTCCAGCAACTACGGTTTCACTCAAAGAGGAAAGGTCTACAGTTGTGGAGCTACCCCGTTCAATATCTATCTGTAACTCATTGCTTCCATCAAGAGTGGCACCTGTTAGATTTTGATTATCGCTGCTATTGTTGGCCAAATCCTGTATAGCCTCTTGAACATTGGTTTCATCCGTAAGATCTCCATCTACATCAATATTCGGGTTTAGTAAAACTTGGGCTGCATTCTGATCATCCGTACCATCAAAGGAAGTGGTGGTAGTATCCTCGGAGGTATATGTATAGGTTATGCCATCCAAGGTCGAAAGCGTAGTGATAGTTTCTGCAGGCAGCGTGATCACCGTAGGGGTGCCCTCCTCGTCCGTATAGGTCAGCTCCCGGGTAGCAGGGTTGAAGGCCAGACTCCCGACATTGAGCGGGATGTTGGTCAAGGCCCCGGCCTCGTCAGTATAGTCCAGGCTGTTGCCGTCCGCCCCCAGTGCCAAGTTGCCCACGTTGAGCGGGATCACGTTCGTATTGTTGTCCTCGTCCAAATACTCCAGGTTGTTGCCGACAAGGGCCAGGCTCGTCAAAAAGTCCGAGGGCAGCGTGATCACCGTAGGGGTGCCCTCCTCGTCCGTATAGGTCAGCTCCCGGGTAGCAGGGTTGAAGGCCAGACTCCCGACGTTGAGCGGGATGTTGGTCAAGGCCCCGGCCTCGTCAGTATAGTCCAGGCTGTTGCCGTCCGCCCCCAGTGCCAAGTTGCCCACGTTGAGCGGGATCACGTTCGTATTGTTGTCCTCGTCCAAATATTCCAGGTTGTTGCCGACAAGGGTCAGGCTCGTCAAAAAGTCCGAGGGCAGCGTGATCACCGTAGGGGCGCCCTCCTCGTCCGTGTAGGTCAGCTCCCGGGTAGCAGGGTTGAAGGCAAGACTACCGACGTTGAGCGGGATGTTGGTCAAGGCCCCGGCCTCGTCAGTATAGTCCAGGCTGTTGCCGTCCGCCCCCAGTGCCAAGTTGCCCACGTTGAGCGGGATCACGTTCGTATTGTTGTCCTCGTCCAAATATTCCAGGTTGTTGCCGACAAGGGTCAGGCTCGTCAAAAAGTCCGAGGGCAGCGTGATCACCGTAGGGGCGCCCTCCTCGTCCGTGTAGGTCAGCTCCCGGGTAGCAGGGTTGAAGGCAAGACTACCGACGTTGAGCGGGATGTTGGTCAAGGCCCCGGCCTCGTCAGTATAGTCCAGGCTGTTGCCGTCCGCCCCCAGTGCCAAGTTGCCCACGTTGAGCGGGATCACGTTCGTATTGTTGTCCTCGTCCAAATATTCCAGGTTGTTGCCGACAAGGGTCAGGCTCGTCAAAAAGTCCGAGGGCAGCGTGATCACCGTAGGGGCGCCCTCCTCGTCCGTGTAGGTCAGCTCCCGGGTAGCAGGGTTGAAGGCAAGACTACCGACGTTGAGCGGGATGTTGGTCAAGGCCCCGGCCTCGTCAGTATAGTCCAGGCTGTTGCCGTCCGCCCCCAGTGCCAAGTTGCCCACGTTGAGCGGGATCACGTTCGTATTGTTGTCCTCGTCCAAATATTCCAGGTTGTTGCCGACAAGGGTCAGGCTCGTCAAAAAGTCCGAGGGCAGCGTGATCACCGTAGGGGCGCCCTCCTCGTCCGTGTAGGTCAGCTCCCGGGTAGCAGGGTTGAAGGCAAGACTACCGACGTTGAGCGGGATGTTGGTCAAGGCCCCGGCCTCGTCAGTATAGTCCAGGCTGTTGCCGTCCGCCCCCAGTGCCAAGTTGCCCACGTTGAGCGGGATCACGTTCGTATTGTTGTCCTCGTCCAAATATTCCAGGTTGTTGCCGACAAGGGTCAGAGCAGTCAAGGCATCAGCAGGTAAAGTAACCGTAATGGGAGCACCGCTGTTTTCCAATTCCAAGGTAAGCTCACGGGTTGCCGGATTGAAGCTGAAATCCAGAATTTGTTGACTATCCGTAGATGTCAATTCCCATGAATCCCCATCCCAGAAATAGATGGTACCTGTATTTGTATTTACATAGATATCCCCGGTATCCGCTCCACCAGGGGATATTGATCCTGGGGTCGTTACAGCGGTACCGCTTAAAACCTCGCAATTACACTGATCTTGTAGCGTAACCGTGGTTTGCGAATATGCAAATCCGGATATCAGAAAAATGAGTAGTAAGATTCTCTTATCCATGGTTATATCTTTACTTAAAATATTTTTTATCGTGCTTCCGAAGGCCTTTCTATAGCCTTGTGCAATTGACGGATTAATCTTTTGTACATATTGCCCCATGATTTAAATAGAATAAACCTTTTGTACCGCTACAATCGGTTAAGTACAAAAGTCTTGCTGGAAAGAAAATGAAATGGGTTGGTTGGGTCGGTTTTTACCCAGAGGGCCATTGTGGTTTCTCCTTGGCGAAACTTCTTCATAAATTTGGTCAAGCTATTCATATTTGGGGTGTGGCAAACCTTTGCTATTTAGTTCCACGGAACACAATGGTTTTATTACACTTTACAAAATTAACCCAACGGATACCCTAGGAAAATAAATGTTGTGTAAGTGTTAAATTGCAATGCATAGGTTCAAAAAACTGAAGTCTTAACCGATAAATTTTCCTTTTTATCAGGAAATTCATTGGTCGATGAAGTCAATTATAATAGCACTTTCGGAATGCTATTCTGTGAGAAAAAACTCAAAAAATCAAAATTTTCCTAAAGAAAATTTCAGTCTGGATTTACCCTATAGGTAATACGTTTGTTGGTAATTAAAGAGGCTGAAATACTCATATTTACCGTACCTATATCACATAATTTACTGGTATCCGTTATGGCTATTTTACAAAGAGACGGATTCGGCCCTCCGGAATTATCCATGAATCTACCCACGATTGGCGCCGTCGCCAGACTAGTATCCAGGGGGGAGTAATCTGGTGCAACATTACTGATGGTTGTTGTGGTTCCATTTGCTGTATACGTGATATCGCCTGTGAGCTCATCATATTCCACAATGTAGGTGATATTTCCACCAAGAAAACTTCCCAAAGTTCTGGTATACATGGTACTAAATCCAGTATTCCCATCTATCACAGTAACCGCCACACCCAGTTCATTTCCCGTGATATGATATATCCGAAAGTTTCCTCCTGTAATGATATCCGCGGTACCTTCATTATCCTGATAATCAAATTCTATTCTAAAACTGGTGAAGTCGAAAATACCTCCGGTATTGGGAATGGTAATATCCAAACCTGCACTTCCTCCAGCCCCTGAGCCTATGCGTACACCGCACGCGGTCTGTACAGCATTGGAATTAATGGTCGTCGCATTTGGACCAACGGTTGCCGTAGTCAATGCAGAAGTATCAAAATCGAATTGGGAAACCAATTGGCTTGCCGTACCATCGTCACAAACTTCATAATCAAAAGTCACATTTCCGACAAAACCAGTCTGGGGAACGAATGTAAAACTACCATCATTTCCCAAAGTCAATATACCCGTAGTAGGTGAAACGACAGGTATGGGATTAACAGACAAGCTACCCCCATCTGGATCGGTGTCATTTGCAAGGACACCATTTGATATATCCGCTGTTATGGTTCTATTCAAGTGCCCAGGATATATGTCATCCGTGGCTGTTGGGGCTATATTTTGACCGAATAGTGGGCAATAAACGAGCATACTAACCAGAAAAACAATTCGAAGGAAATTAAAACTTGCCAATCTATTTAGTTTTTATCAACTCGATAGGTTATTCCTCTATTGGTAATTATGGTAGAGGCATTCACAGTCAACACTGCTACGGCCGAGGCAAGCGGACTGCAGGGAAGTACTGAATTGGATATCTGTACCCTGTATTGATTTCCGTTGTCCGTGGGTGTAGCATTGGTAACAATGAGCGTATCTGTGCTTGTGCCACTGTAGATGCCCGTATTGGTCAGGTCTACCCAAATGGAGCCATTAAAGAACTGCCACTGGTAAGTATCTGTATTCGATGTAGTAACGGTAAAGGTGGTACTACATCCGGGACAAATTGCGCTATCCACAGGTTGAGTGATTATGGATGGCCCAGTATTTATAGTAGCAGTAACTGCCGTTCTAGTGGCTGTGGTACATCCATTACTAGTAGCATCTACGTAATACGTGGTGGTGCTCGAGATACTGGGTGTTACAAAACTAGTACCAGTACCTATTGAACTGCCTCCGGTTGCCGTTGTATACCAATTGATAATTCCCGCAGAAGCGGTTGCTGCCAAATTGACTGTACCGCTACCGCATCGAGATCCCGGGGTGGTACTTGTTATTGTTGGTATGGGTTCGATATTGATAGTTGTTGTTGCCGTTATACTAAGTACGGGATCTCCAGGTGTTCCTCCATACTCTACTACATAGCCCTGTGGTTGGTAATTTCCAGAGGCTGCGCCGGTATTGGATAAATCGTTCCAGGATCCATTGGGATTTACATTTGGATGGGTAATATGGGCATAGTCTTCATTTCCCGATTGGTTGGGCTCACCAGTATTCCAAAATGCAAAGTTAGGAGTACTCCCGCCTGCCGTTCCATTCCAAAATACGGTGCCCGCCTCAGGTCCCGTTACCCACTGCCAAACTCCTTCCGTAGCCGCATCGCTTCCTCCTATCCATCCAACCCCTACTGCCTGGGAGCCTGAAAAATCGGCCTCCGCTTGAGAGGTAAGGGTAGCCAAGTAGCCTTGCAGCCCAAAATAAGTCCTTGCACTGGCGGCGGTGTTCGCGGCTGTCCAGGTTATTCCTAAATTCGGAACATATTCGTAGTAGTGCCCTGTTGCCGGTAAATAGTTGGCTTCTCCTACGGTAATGGAAAATTGTCTTGTCCCTGTTGGGTTCGCGGCACTACTGGAGTACTCCACGGCCAAAATGGCCGTTTCGAATTCGGTATATAAAGCCGGACCTGATAGGGTCAACTCTCCTTGTACAGCATCCCAGCTTGAAGTGATATTTGGATGAGTTCCCGTCAAGGTTAATAGATCCTCTCCATTGATATAACCAGATGAAATTTGGATGTACACTGCATTAGTAGACGTATCGTCAACATCCGTGATACTAATGGTTTCTGCTATCGGAACAGAATCTCCTGGACAGTACGTTTGATTTCCTGTACCGGCCAAAACTGGTGCAGCGTTCGAAGTAGGAACTTCAATCTGGACATTGTCTATGTATACAAACTCCCCGGATTCCCAGTCACAATACGAACACGTTCCTGCGTTGATAAAACGTATTGTGGTAAATGCGGAAATATATGCTGAAATGTCTTGGCTAAAACTTCCACTTTGGTCTCCTGTAAAAGTGCCAATGGTCGTAAAACTTGTTCCATTATTGGAAACCTGTACATTCAATCGCTCGCCTGAGGAGCCTCCATCCAAACCTGATGTTTGCCAGTCAAAGGTTAAAACCGCAGAGCTATGAGCACTTAAGTCCGCCGATCTTGTTATCCTCCGGTTGTTCGTTAAAATACGCGTAAAACGGAGTTCATTACCCGTAATACGTATCCTACCACCGCTGGGGCTGCTATTATCGTTGGTCTCGACCCAATTGGTAGAAAAATTCAAGGTGCCATTATTGTTGGAATAGGATACTGCATTGAAATTATCCAAATAGGTATCCTGCCCTAAAACCTGTATAGTCGGGAAAACAAAGATTAAGAACAAAACACTTCGACCAAAAAATCTCATACCAAGGTTTGGTTCCAGAATTATGGATTTCGCTAGATGTTAGCAAAAATTTCAATAAAAGTACGGTAGGCAGAATCGATACTCCTAAAAATTGTTGTGTAGACCGATAATGTACCTGTGAAGATTGCAAATATTGGTGTTTAATCTTTGAAGCCCTACAATAAAAACACCTAAAAGTAGGGCATTTTACCGATGTTAGGCCACCAAACCAAGAGCGTTCCAAAGGGTGTAAAAACAAAAATGCAGTTCCGGGTAGAAACTGCATTTTGATATTAATTTGGTTGGTTATTATTCCAAAATAATAAATTCCGATCTTCGGTTCAGTTCGTGATCCGTATTGGAGCACCTTACTCCATTTTCACATTGATTTACCAACTTGGTCTCTCCAAAGCCTTCTCCTTCCAAACGATCTGAAGAAATTCCTTTTGAAATCATATAATTTACAGTAGACTCAGCTCTTTTTTGCGATAACCATAGGTTATAGGAATCCTTTCCCCTACTGTCTGTATGTGAGTTTACCTTAATCCTAAGACTTGGATATTTCTCCATTGCTGCTATCACCTTTTCCACTTCGACCTCTGAATCCTTACGGATATTGTATTTATCAAAATCAAAATAAATGGTACTTAGCTGCAGTAATTTGGCTAAATCATCCCCGAATCCAGCGGTAATTTTATCCCTTTCCAAATAAAAGTCCATTATTCTTGGTTTCCCGTCAGATTTACCCAAATACTCTTCGGAAGGCACGTAACCTTCCATTGAGGCCCTAACAAAATTGCCTTGGTTACAATCGACCATAATGGAATATTTTCCTTCGGAATCGGTAATTGCAGTTAGAATTTCTTCATTGTTTTCATTAATGACCTTTATAGTTGCGCCAACAAGGACCTCATTGGATATTTTGTCCCTAACCGTTCCTGTAACTTGTTGATTGCAATCCAAAATCAATGGAATGGTCTCCAAAAAACTATAGATATCGTCAGCTCCTTGTCCTTCAGATCTATTTGAAGCAAAATAGCCTTCTTTGGTCTCTTCATTGAAAATAAAGGTAAAATCGTCTTTTTGACTATTCACGGGCTCCCCTACATTTACTACTGAACCGGTTAATCTATTCTTGGCAATTTTTGTGGCGAAAATATCCAAGCCTCCCAGTCCTGGATGACCGTCAGATGAAAAGTATAGTACTTCTTCACTTGTAATAAAAGGAAACGTTTCCCTGGCTTCTGTGTTTATGGCAGTTCCTAAATTCACTGGAGTACCGTAGGTCCCATCCTCGTTTATGGTAGTCTTAAAAAGATCGGATTCCCCTAACGAACCTGGCATGTCGGAAGCAAAATATAGTATCTTTTCATCGGGACTCAAGGCTGGATTGGCGACAGAATAGGCATCACTATTAAAAGGGAGCTCCTCAATATTGGTCCAAACCCCATCAACAAGTTCTGCTTTAAAAATCTTAAGCCGTATTACTCCTTTTTCGTCCTTTTTGTATTTACCTTCAACAAAGTTGTTTCTTGTAAAATACAGGATATTTCCATCCTTAGTAGTAACGGAAGTGGATTCGTGCAATCTCGTATTTACATTATCACTCAGCTTTGTTACTAAATTAGTTGAAATACTGTCGGCATTTACTTTGTATAAATCCAAAAAATCCTTTGCATTCCAAGTGTGTCTATATCTTGCAAAATTCCCCGTGTCACGATCCGAAGAAAAGATGAGTCCATCTTTGTAAAAGGATGGTGCAAAATCCGAATATGGTGAGTTATACTGAAACTGAGCAATATTATACCGCCCCGAGTTTTCCTTGATCTCTTCCAGATAATTTTTCTCCTCGTTATATACAGTAGCCCTTAAATCGTCTGTGGTAACTTCAGTGAACTTCACCATAATTGTATTGGCGCCATCGTAATCCCCAAGTGTCTTTAGGGTTTGGGCATATCTGAAATAATATTCAGGACCAACTTCGGACGGGTACTCATTTACCAGTCTTTCATACGTTTTGGCTGCACCATCATAGTCCGCATTGAAATAATAGGAGTTCCCTAACTTTTTTAGCAAATCTGGCGAGACATAACCCTTTTCCAAAACTCTTTTGTAAATGTCAATTGCCGGGCTAAAGGAATAATCCTGGTATTTTGCATTGGCCTTTGTAACCAATCTTTCCTGGGCAATACTCTTTACTCCAAACAAAAGAACCGTAATTAGTAGTAGTGATAGTACTTTTTTTGTCATTTGTACGGTTTTAAAAGAAACGAGGTGATACCAATCTCTGGAAAGATTTTACCAATTCAACCCTCAAAAATACTTCAAAAGATCCATCGTTAAATTGCGTGCCTCCCAAATCCGTAGTTTCCCTATCATATGCCAGCCCCAACATCAACTGATCGGTTATCTGAAAGCCAAGTAAACCGCTAATGGCAGCATCCCAACGATAAGCGGCTCCAAAAGAAAATTTTTCATTGAATAGAAAGCTAGCCGAAAGATCCAATTGTAAAGGAGCACCTCCGACAACTTTGGTCAACAATGCCGGTTTAAACTTAAGATTACTATTCAAATCGAATACATATCCGGTTATTAAATAAAAATTGATTCTCTCTTGAGAAAGAAACTGTACGGAATTGGCATCTCTTTGAGAGTTATCAAAGTAATCGGTCTCCAATATATTTGGAGCTGAAAGGCCAGCATAAAATCTATTTGTATGGTAATATACCCCCAAGCCAAAATTTGGCGAGAACCTGTTGTCAATATTATCGCCAGCTATTGGTTCATCATCAAAGTTATTTAAACCATTAAAGTCCAGACTAAGCAAATTCCCTCCTACTTTTAAACCAAAGGAGAGTTTTGCATCCAGGGCCACATCTATGGTGTAAGATATCATGGCATCCAAATAGGTTTCGGAAACAACACCATCACCAATGTTATCATTCACCACAGAGATACCATAACCCAACTTGCTGTTTCTAATTGGGGAATGAAGGTTCAAAGTAAACGTTTCGGGCGCCCCATCCAATCCTACCCATTGAGACCGGTACAATGCGGCTAAACTAAGTTGACCTCTTGATCCGGCATATCCAGGATTCACGGTCATTGTATTGTACATGTACTGTGTATATTGTGCATCTTGCTGTCCAACCACTTCATGTACAAAAATGAAGACAAAAAAACCACTTGCCAGTAAACTCTTAAGTTTAGTCATATTCAGTCTCAATATCATTTGCTAATGTATATGTAACCATCTTCGACAGTACGGTTTTGAGATCCTGTCAATTGGTATTCAAATATATAAAAATATACCCCGGCCGGAAGATAGTCATTTACGCTTAGCGTAGACCTTCCTTTAGATCTTCCATCAAATACATTGTTTTGATTATTATAGTTGGTTCCTTCATATACCTTTACTCCCCATCTATTGAAAATCTGTAATGAGTTATTATCCACTAATTCAAGTCCACGTATAAAAAGAAAGTCATTGTCTCCATCTTCATTGGGAGTAACCAATTGATTCACCTCCACCTTATTATCCGGATCAAGATAGTCCGGGGTACCGTCGTTGTCCGTGTCGTCGTCGGTGGGATCCCCGTCGTTGTCCGCGTCCTCGTCCGGCGTATCTATACCGTCGCCGTCGTCGTCAAGGTCCCTGTAGTTCACATCCTCCGTGCCGTCCGTGTCCGGTAGGTCGTTGGCGGGGTCGTCGATCTCGTCGTTCACGTCGAAGCCGTCGTTCACGTCGCTACCCTCGTAACCGTCGTCAAGACCATCGCCGTCCGTGTCGGTGCCCGTATACGCCTGGTCGGGCACACCGTCGAAGTCGAAGTCGTTGCCCTCGTTGTTGTCCGGGACAAGGTCGTTGTCCGTGTCCATGTCAAGGTAGTCCGGCTCGTCGGCGCCGTCGGTGTTCACCGGCGTCAGGCCGTCGGGATAGGCCGAGTTCACCCCGTCGTTGGAGGCATAGGTCGCCGCGTCGTCGTCATTGGGGGCGATATAGCCGTCGGTGGTCTGGGCCTCCACGTTATCCGGGATGCCGTCGTCGTCCGAGTCGATGTCCAAGTGGTCCGGGTAACCGTCCGAGTCGCTGTCGAGAGGATCGGTCAGCGGGTCGCCGTCGCCGTCAAGGTCGGGATCCTCGGTCGTGTCAAGGATGCCGTCGTTATCGTCGTCAAGGTCGACGCTGTCTGGTACCCCGTCGCCATCGGTGTCCGGGCCGCCGTCCGGATCAAGATAGTCCGGGGTACCGTCGTTGTCCGTGTCGTCGTCGGTGGGATCCCCGTCGTTGTCCGCGTCCTCGTCCGGCGTATCTATACCGTCGCCGTCGTCGTCAAGGTCCCTGTAGTTCACATCCTCCGTGCCGTCCGTGTCCGGTAGGTCGTTGGCGGGGTCGTCGATCTCGTCGTTCACGTCGAAGCCGTCGTTCACGTCGCTACCCTCGTAACCGTCGTCAAGACCATCGCCGTCCGTGTCGGTGCCCGTATACGCCTGGTCGGGCACACCGTCGAAGTCGAAGTCGTTGCCCTCGTTGTTGTCCGGGACAAGGTCGTTGTCCGTGTCCATGTCAAGGTAGTCCGGCTCGTCGGCGCCGTCGGTGTTCACCGGCGTCAGGCCGTCGGGATAGGCCGAGTTCACCCCGTCGTTGGAGGCATAGGTCGCCGCGTCGTCGTCATTGGGGGCGATATAGCCGTCGGTGGTCTGGGCCTCCACGTTATCCGGGATGCCGTCGTCGTCCGAGTCGATGTCCAAGTGGTCCGGGTAACCGTCCGAGTCGCTGTCGAGAGGATCGGTCAGCGGGTCGCCGTCGCCGTCAAGGTCGGGATCCTCGGTCGTGTCAAGGATGCCGTCGTTATCGTCGTCAAGGTCGACGCTGTCGGGTACCCCGTCGCCATCGGTGTCCGGGCCGCCGTCCGGATCAAGATAGTCCGGGGTACCGTCGTTGTCCGTGTCGTCGTCGGTGGGATCCCCGTCGTTGTCCGCGTCCTCGTCCGGCGTATCTATACCGTCGCCGTCGTCGTCAAGGTCCCTGTAGTTCACATCCTCCGTGCCGTCCGTGTCCGGTAGGTCGTTGGCGGGGTCGTCGATCTCGTCGTTCACGTCGAAGCCGTCATTGACGTCGCTACCCTCGTAACCGTCGTCAAGACCATCGCCGTCCGTATCGGTGCCCGTATACGCCTGGTCGGGAACACCGTCGAAGTCGAAGTCGTTGCCCTCGTTGTTGTCCGGTACAAGGTCGTTGTCCGTGTCCATGTCAAGGTAGTCCGGCTCGTCGGTGCCGTCGGTGTTCACCGGCGTCAGGCCGTCGGGATAGGCCGAGTTCACCCCGTCGTTGGAGGCATAGGTCGCCGCGTCGTCGTCGTTGGGCGCGATATAGCCGTCGGTGGTCTGGGCCTCGACGTTATCCGGGATGCCGTCGTCGTCCGAGTCGATGTCCAAGTGGTCCGGGTAACCGTCCGAGTCGCTGTCGAGAGGATCGGTCAGCGGGTCGCCGTCGCCGTCAAGGTCGGGATCCTCGGTCGTGTCAAGGATGCCGTCGTTATCGTCGTCAAGGTCGACGCTGTCGGGTACCCCGTCACCATCCGTGTCGGGACAAGCTATAGGTTGTAAATTTAGCCAAATGCCATTTTGAAAATTTTCAGAGGTAGTAAAAAACTCAATAGTAGAGACCGCAGATTGTGAAACCCAAGTAATTCTCTCGGGAGCTTGAATATCACCACCTGTAACATTTTCTACAAAAAAGTCATCGCCGACATTACCACTTATCAAACCTACTGCCAAGGGTGTTGTTTGCTCATACTGTGTGCCATCCAGAGCCTTAATACCATCTCTTTTCATAGCCTGGACTGTAAATGAGTGACTAGCTATAACGTTAACAGGGATAGTGCCGGAAAAAGTAAAAGTCATCGGGAGACCATTTAGTACCGAAAAGGCCGAACCTACGGAAACTGTGCTCCCCCCCGTAAAACTGATAAGAATGCTTCCCGCAGGAAGACCCCATTTAGAACTGATATCGATGTTAGTTGCTGAAAGGCTTCCATCAATGACACCTCCTGGAAATCCAAAATCCGAAGGGGATACTACCTTGAATTCAGGATTGGAGCATCCTGAAATATTAGCAATATCATAATTGTTAGAATCTACAGAAGTATAACCCGTAGTAAAATTCCCTTCACGATCTTCAAAGTTTTTTCCATTGTTGCTTTCCTTATCTTTATCGGAATAGGTGACTAAAACCTCACTATTTGAATCGGACTTTGCAAAAGACAACGTTGGTGGTGCCAAAAGGAGGATAATGGCCAGGTTAAGAGCAAAAGCAAAACCATTTCCTTTTTTTAAGAACGTAGTATTTTCCATAAATGATAGTTTTCTAATTTAAACTAATCACCATGGCTGTAGGAATTAAAAACGTAAGATGTTCGGGGCCGTTTTTAAATAAAATATCTATGCAAGATATATCTAAAAATTCGTTCAACAAATTCTTTGGGAAGCATTCAAGGCATAATATCTTTTAATAACATGTTTATTCGGTAAAACGCAAAAACCAATATTTTTAATTGTTATCTAAATACGTTGAATCTTAAACAAAAGATTACTTTTTTTATCAAAATCGATTAATTGAGTATTTCAGCGATTAAAAATGTATTTGGTATTCGATTTCTATTTGAACCGTTTAATAATTGGATTCCATAAAAAGATGGAATGACGAATAACCTATAATTTTAACTTACTTTTGCCGAAATTTTTCAAATGAGTTTTAAGACCCAAATCCAAAAGCGACGGACTTTTGGGATAATATCACATCCGGATGCCGGAAAAACCACCTTAACGGAAAAGCTTTTACTTTTCGGTGGTGCCATCCAAGAAGCAGGTGCTGTAAAGAGTAACAAGATAAAGAAATCCGCTACTAGCGATTTCATGGAGATTGAACGGCAACGTGGAATTTCTGTGGCTACCTCGGTATTGGCCTTTTTATATAAAGACAAGAAGATAAACATATTGGATACGCCTGGCCACAAGGACTTTGCCGAGGATACTTTTAGGACACTTACCGCAGTGGACAGTGTCATAGTTGTAATAGATGTGGCTAAAGGTGTAGAGGAACAGACCGAAAAATTAGTGGAAGTATGTAGAATGCGGAATATTCCAATTATTGTCTTTATCAATAAATTGGACAGGGAGGGAAAAGACGCCTTCGACCTTTTGGATGAACTTGAACTAAAATTAGGTTTGTCCGTAACCCCACTTAGTTTTCCCATAGGCATGGGTTATGATTTCAAGGGTATTTATAATATTTATGAAAAGAATATTAATCTCTTTAGCGGTGACAATAAGAAGAATATTGAGGATACTATAGCCTTCAATGATATCACAAATCCCGAACTGGAGACTATTATAGGCAGTGAAGCAGCCAAAACCTTACGGGATAATTTGGAACTGGTAGAGGGTGTTTATCCTAACTTTGACAAGGAAAAATATCTGGAAGGCAAGCAGCAACCCGTATTTTTTGGGTCTGCTTTGAATAATTTTGGAGTTCGGGAGCTATTGGATTGTTTTATAGAAATTGCACCTCCTCCAAGGGCCAAAATGGCTGAGGAACGTTTAGTGGACGCCCTTGAACCGGATATGACCGGATTTGTGTTTAAAATTCATGCCAATATGGATCCAAAACACCGGGATCGCTTGGCCTTCATAAAAATTGTTTCGGGCACATTTGAACGCAATAGACCTTATTTGCATGTGCGCAATGGCAAAAAGTTAAAATTCTCTAGCCCAAATGCCTTTTTCGCAGAGAAAAAGGAAATAGTAGACATTTCTTATCCTGGGGATATCGTTGGCTTACATGATACTGGAAATTTCAAAATAGGTGACACCTTAACAGAAGGTGAGAATTTACACTACAAAGGAATTCCAAGTTTTTCACCAGAGCATTTCAGATACATAAACAATGCCGATCCCATGAAAGCCAAGCAATTAAATAAAGGTATCGATCAGTTGATGGATGAAGGGGTAGCACAGTTGTTCACACTTGAAATCAACAATCGTAAGGTAATCGGTACCGTAGGGGCACTTCAATTTGAGGTTATTCAGTATCGTCTGGAACATGAATATGGGGCCAAGTGCACTTACGAAAACTTTCCGGTTCACAAGGCTTGTTGGATTGATCCAAAAAACTCAAAAAGCGAAGAGTTCAAGGAGTTCAGTAGGGTAAAGCAAAAGTTTTTAGCGAAGGACAAAAGAGGTCAACTGGTATTCTTGGCGGATTCCCCATTTTCCTTACAGATGGCCCAACAGAAGTACCCTTCCGTAAAATTACATTTTACTTCAGAGTTTGATTGAAACAAAAAAATCTATGCCTCGCCTGTAGGCCCAAAATTGATGGGAATTGGAGGCTGTTCATAGTCCTTTATAGTCCCATGAGCTTTTTCAAAACGGTTTACATTGTCATTCAGGGCTTTGAGAAATTTCTTTGCATGCTGTGGTGTTAATATAATTCTACTCTTAACTTTTGCTTTGGGCGCCCCCGGCATCATACTTATGAAATCGACCACAAATTCAGAAATCGAATGATTGATTATAGCCAGATTTGAGTAAGTCCCCTCTGCCATTTTTTCGTCCAGCTCTATATTGATCTGTTTTTGCTTTTGCTCTTTTTCGTCCATAACGATAAAAAAATAAACCCCCGATAAAAATGTATCGGGGGTCTTTGGTTTTAGAATTTCAAGGCTTCTTTTCGTGCCATAATTTCATCGTATTCCTCTTTAGAGCCCACGATGATGTTCTCGTAATCTCGCATTCCCGTTCCTGCCGGAATCTTATGTCCAACAATTACATTTTCCTTCAATCCTTCCAAAGTATCTACCTTACCACTTACAGCGGCTTCGTTCAACACTTTTGTGGTTTCCTGGAAAGAAGCCGCAGAAATGAAAGATTTGGTCTGCAAGGATGCACGTGTAATTCCTTGGAGAATCGGGGTAGCGGTGGCAGCAACTGCATCTCGCGCTTCTACCAAGGTCTTGTCAGCTCGCCTTAGAATGCTATTTTCATCCCTCATTTCACGAGCCGTAATTATCTGTCCGGCTTTTAGATTTTCAGATTCTCCAGCATCTACAATCACTTTTTTACCGAAAATGTCATCGTTCTCTTTAATAAAATCTGACTTGTGAACTAACTGGTTCTCCAAGAAGATAGTATCTCCCGGATCTTCGATCCGAACTTTTCGCATCATCTGCCGTACCACTACTTCAAAATGCTTATCGTTGATCTTAACTCCTTGTAAGCGGTATACTTCTTGAACTTCGTTTACCAAGTATTGCTGTACCGCAGAAGGTCCTTTTATAGCCAGAATATCCTCTGGCGTAATAGACCCATCGGATAAAGGCATGCCTGCACGGACATAATCGTTTTCCTGTACCAAAATCTGATTGGACAACTTGACCAAGTATTTCTTGATCTCACCCAATTTAGATTCTATGATAATTTCCCGGTTACCTCTTTTAATCTTACCAAAGGAAACCACACCATCAATCTCGGATACAACTGCCGGATTAGAAGGGTTTCTTGCTTCAAACAATTCGGTTACCCTTGGAAGTCCACCGGTAATATCCCCGGCTTTGGCCGACTTACGTGGTATCTTAACCAAAATCTTACCCTCTTGAATCTTATCCCCATCATCTACCATAATATGGGAACCAACAGGTAGGTTGTACGAACGTAAAACCTCATCCTTATCGTTCTTGATCAACAAAGTGGGAATCAATTTTTTGTTTCTGGATTCGGAAATAACCTTCTCTTGGAAACCGGTTTGTTCATCGATTTCGACTTGATAGGTAACGCCTTGTTCAATATTCTCGTAGGCAATCTTTCCCGGAAATTCCGAGACAATAACACCATTATAAGGATCCCACTGGCAAACAACATCTCCTTTTTTGATATTTGCCCCATTTTTTATGAATAGTTGAGAACCATAAGGAATGTTATTATTACTCAAGGTTATTCCTGTCTTAGCGTCTACTATCTTTATTTCAGAAGTCCTAGAAATCACAATCTCAGCGGCATTGCCATCACTATCCTGACCTTTGACAGTCCTTAGATCCTCAATTTCCGCTGTACCATCAAACTTCGCCATTAATTTATTGTCCTCGGATATGTTTCCGGCAATACCTCCCACGTGGAAAGTACGCAAAGTAAGCTGTGTACCCGGTTCACCAATGGACTGGGCCGCCACTACACCAACAGCCTCCCCACGCTGTACCATTTTATTGGTAGAAAGATTTCTTCCGTAACATTTGGCACAAATTCCTTGGGGAGCCTCACAAGTTAAGGCAGAACGTACCTCTACTTTTTCAACTGGAGATTCTTCAATTTTCTTAATATCGGATTCCATAATTTCCTGACCGGCTTCCAGTAACAACTCTTCGGTCAGCGGGTTATAAACGTCATGTAAGGATACCCTTCCTAAAATACGTTCACCCAAGGATTCTACAACCTCCTCGTTCTTTTTCAAAGCTTCTACTTCAACGCCACGAAGTGTTCCACAATCCTCGATATTGATAATCACATCTTGGGAAACGTCTACCAAACGCCTTGTCAAATATCCGGCATCTGCAGTTTTTAAGGCTGTATCCGCCAACCCTTTACGGGCACCGTGAGTGGATATAAAGTACTCCAATATGGAGAGACCTTCCTTAAAGTTAGAAAGGATGGGGTTCTCGATAATCTCACCACCTCCGGCAGTCGACTTCTTTGGTTTTGCCATTAATCCACGCATTCCGGTAAGCTGGCGTATCTGTTCTTTTGAACCCCTAGCACCGGAATCGAGCATCATGTATACCGAATTAAATCCTTGCTGATCCTCACGGATACGTTTCATGGCCAATTCGGTCAGCATGGCATTCGTGGATGTCCAAACATCAATTACTTGGTTATAACGCTCGTTATTGGTTATAAGCCCCATATTGTAGTTGGCCATAATGGCATCTACCTGACCATTGGCATCGTCGATCATTCCATGTTTTTCCTGTGGGATAATTATATCTCCCAAACTAAAGGAAAGCCCACCCTTAAAGGCAAACTCATATCCCATAGTCTTAATCTTGTCCAGGAATTCAGCCGTTGTAGGAACATCGGTTACGGCAAGAATCTTTCCGATGATGTCCCTCAGTGCCTTTTTGTTCAAAACACTATTTACATATCCGGCCTGCTCAGGTACTTCCATATTAAATAGTACCCTACCTACAGTAGTTTCCACTATTTGATTGACCAATTCCCCTTCTTCATTAAAATCCTTGGTCCTCACCTTTATACCCGCGTTAAGGTCTACCATGCCTTCATTAAAAGCGATTTCAACCTCTTCATCCGAATAAAAAGTGAGTCCTTCTCCTTTTACAGGAACTTCTGGTGTGGACTTTCTCTCCTTGGTCATATAATATAGACCTAATACCATATCCTGGGAAGGCACGGTAATCGGTGAACCATTCGCAGGGTTTAGAATATTATGTGAAGCCAACATTAATAGCTGGGCTTCCAATATGGCCTCTGGGCCCAATGGCAAGTGAACGGCCATTTGGTCTCCATCAAAATCCGCATTAAAGGCCGTACATACCAAGGGGTGAAGACGGATTGCCTTACCCTCAATCAGTTTTGGTTGAAATGCCTGAATACCCAAACGGTGTAAAGTAGGGGCCCTGTTCAATAGCACAGGATGTCCTTTCAATACATTTTCAAGGATATCCCAAACTACGGGTTCTTTTTTATCGATAATCTTTTTAGCAGATTTAACGGTCTTAACTATTCCCCTTTCTATCAATTTACGAATGACAAAGGGCTTGTACAATTCGGCCGCCATATCCTTAGGAAGACCACATTCGTACAATTTCATTTCAGGCCCAACTACGATTACCGAACGTGCGGAGTAATCCACCCGTTTTCCCAAAAGGTTTTGACGGAAACGACCCTGTTTCCCTTTAAGGGAATCCGATAGGGATTTCAATGGTCTATTAGATTCCGTCTTAACCGCGGAAGCCTTTCTTGTATTATCAAAGAGTGAATCAACGGCTTCCTGAAGCATACGCTTCTCATTTCTCAAAATCACCTCAGGGGCCTTGATTTCCACCAACCGCTTCAAACGGTTGTTTCGTATAATTACCCTTCTATAGAGATCATTCAAATCCGAAGTGGCGAAACGACCTCCATCCAATGGTACCAATGGACGTAATTCGGGCGGAATTACCGGAATCACTTTCATTATCATCCACTCCGGCTTATTTTCCCTATTATCCTGGGATTCCCTCAATGCCTCAACGACCTGAAGCCTTTTTAGTGCCTCGGTTTTACGTTGTTTCGATGTTTCGGTATTGGCCTTATGGCGAAGTTCAAAGGATAGCTCCCTTAAATCTATACGCGCCAAAAGGTCAATTAAGCACTCCGCTCCCATTTTTGCAATAAACTTATTGGGATCGGAATCCTCCAAATACTGATTTTCTTGTGGGAGCTCCTCCACAATATTCAAATATTCTTCCTCGGTCAAGAAATCCATTTTTTTGATTTCCTCTCCTTCAGGTCCTTTTGCAATACCAGGTTGTATTACTACGTACCTTTCGTAATAGATAATCATATCTAACTTCTTCGATGGAAGTCCTAGCAGATATCCTATCTTATTAGGCAGGGAACGAAAATACCAGATATGGGCCACAGGCACAACCAAATTGATATGCCCTACCCTGTCTCGGCGAACTTTTTTCTCAGTAACTTCCACACCACAACGGTCACAAACAATACCACGATAGCGGATGCGTTTGTACTTACCGCAGGCACATTCATAGTCTTTTACAGGTCCAAAAATACGCTCACAGAATAGCCCGTCACGTTCTGGTTTGTGCGTTCTGTAGTTAATGGTTTCAGGTTTGAGGACTTCTCCCCTGGATTCAGATAAAATTGCCTCTGGAGAAGCCAAGCCGATTGAAATCTTGTCAAACCTTTTTATTGGATTATTATCTTTTATTCTAGCCATGATATATGGTGATACTTAATTAAAATGTGTGTTCTTAAATCGTTAAATCGATTTGTTTATTCCTCTAATCTTATATCTAGACCCAAACCTTTCAGCTCGTGCATTAATACGTTAAAGGATTCTGGTAAACCAGGTTCTGGCATAGTCTCGCCTTTTACGATAGATTCGTAGGTTTTTGCCCTACCAATTACGTCATCGGATTTGACCGTTAATATCTCCCGCAAGGTGGCTGAAGCACCATACGCCTCTAGGGCCCAAACTTCCATCTCCCCGAAACGCTGACCTCCAAATTGAGCTTTACCGCCCAAAGGTTGCTGCGTAATCAAGGAATAGGGTCCTATTGATCTAGCGTGCATCTTGTCGTCTACCATATGCCCTAATTTCAACATATAGATTACCCCAACGGTAGCCGGTTGATCAAATCGTTGTCCGGTACCTCCATCGTAAAGATATGTATGGCCAAATCTAGGGATACCTGCCTCATCGGTATAACCGTTGATTTCATCCAATGTAGCTCCATCAAAAATAGCAGTGGCGTATTTTTTGCCCAATTTAAGACCGGCCCATCCAAGAACGGTTTCATAGATTTGCCCAATATTCATACGTGATGGTACACCCAGTGGATTCAATACGATGTCCACGGGGGTTCCATCCTCCAAGAAAGGCATATCTTCTTGACGCACTATTCTCGAAACGATACCCTTGTTACCATGACGTCCGGCCATTTTATCCCCAACTTTAAGCTTTCGCTTTTTGGCGATGTATACCTTGGCCAACTTCATAATACCGGCTGGTAATTCGTCCCCAACAGAAATCGTGAATTTATCCCTTCTAAGATTACCTTGAAGATCGTTCAACTTAATCTTATAGTTATGGAGTAAATCCGCAACAGAAGCATTGGTTTCCTTATCCGTGGTCCAGCTTCCTCCAACCAAATGCGCAAAGTCATCTACTGCATTCAACATCTTCATGGTGTATTTCTTCCCCTTTGGAAGAACTTCTTCTCCTAAATCGTTCAAAACACCTTGTGATGTTTTTCCACTAATTAAAGAGAACAGTTTCTCCACCAAAATGTCCTTTAGCTGCTGGAATTTCACTTCATATTCCATTTCTAAATTGGAAATGGCCTCTTTGTCTTCCGAACGTTTACGCTTGTCCTTTATAGAACGTGAGAACAACTTCTTATCGATGACCACCCCGGTCAAAGATGGTGAGGCCTTCAACGACGCATCCTTTACATCACCGGCCTTATCCCCAAAAATAGCACGAAGTAACTTTTCTTCAGGAGTTGGATCGGATTCTCCTTTAGGGGTGATTTTACCAATAAGAATATCTCCAGGCTTTACCTCTGCACCGATACGGATCATCCCATTTTCGTCCAAGTCCTTTGTAGCTTCCTCAGAAACATTGGGTATATCATGGGTTAATTCCTCAGCACCCAACTTGGTGTCCCGTACTTCCAGGGCATACTCATCAACATGGATGGAAGTAAATATGTCCTCCCGTACCACTTTTTCTGAAATTACAATGGCATCTTCAAAGTTATATCCCTTCCAGGGCATAAAGGCAACGGTTAAATTTCGCCCTAGGGCCAATTCCCCGTTTTCCGTGGCATAGCCTTCACAAAGGACCTGCCCCTTTTTGACCTTATCACCTTTGCTTACTATAGGTTTCAGATTAATGCTGGTACCTTGATTGGTCTTTCTAAATTTGACCAATTCGTAGGTCTTTTCATCCTCCGCAAAACTTACCAACCTTTCAGCGTCCGTCCTATTGTATTTAATGGTTATTTTCTGGGCATCTACATATTCTATTACTCCATCCCCTTCAGCATTGATCAAGACCCTGGAGTCCGAAGCCACTTGACGTTCCAATCCTGTACCAACAATGGGAGATTGCGGTTTCAAAAGGGGTACGGCCTGTCGCATCATGTTAGATCCCATTAATGCCCGGTTGGCATCATCATGCTCCAAAAACGGAATCAATGATGCTGAAATTGATGCAATTTGATTGGGCGCAACATCCGTGTAATTCACTTCTGAAGGATCTACCACTGGGAAATCTCCCTCTTCGCGGGCAATGACCTTATCGCTATCTATAGTTCCATTTTCCTTCATGGGAATGTTAGCTTGTGCTATTTTCATTCCTTCTTCTTCTTCCGCACTTAAGTACGTGTACTCCTTGGTATTTACCTTACCGCCTTCAACCTTGCGGTACGGAGTTTCCAAAAAGCCCATTGGATTAACCTTGGCAAAAACTGAAAGTGAAGATATCAAACCAATATTGGGTCCTTCAGGAGTTTCGATAGGGCACAATCTTCCATAGTGAGTGTAGTGTACATCACGTACCTCAAATCCTGCTCTTTCCCTGGAAAGACCTCCTGGTCCCAAAGCGGACAATCTTCTTTTATGCGTTATCTCCGCCAATGGATTTGTTTGATCCATAAATTGGGACAACTGGTTTGTACCAAAGAATGAATTGATAACGGAGGACAACGTTTTTGCATTGATCAAATCAATAGGTGTAAACACTTCATTGTCCCGCACGTTCATCCGCTCTCTAATGGTCCTCGCCATACGAGCAAGACCAACTCCAAATTGGGAAGACAACTGTTCTCCCACGGTGCGGACGCGACGATTGGACAAGTGGTCTATATCATCGATCTCTGCTTTGGAATTGATAAGTTCTATCAGATATTTTATAATGGTAATAATGTCGTCCTTGGTCAAAACCTGTTTGTCCATTCCGATATCAAGACCCAACTTTTTGTTCATTCGGTAACGACCAACCTCTCCTAGGTTATAACGTTGGTCGGAGAAGAACAATTTGTCAATTATACCACGCGCCGTTTCCTCATCGGGCGGCTCCGCGTTACGCAATTGACGGTAAATATGCTCTACGGCTTCCTTTTCGGAGTTAGTAGGGTCCTTTTGCAGCGTATTGTGGATGATGGCGTAATCCGACTGTGCATTGTTCTCTTTATGCAGCAAAATCGTTTTTACGTCGGTATCCAGAATCTCATCTATATGTTCTTTCTCAAGAATGGTATCCCGATCTAAAACAATTTCGTTCCGTTCGATGGAAACCACCTCTCCAGTATCCTCGTCAACGAAATCCTCATGCCAAGTGTTCAATACCCTTGCCGCCAATTTACGGCCCAGAATTTTCTTCAATCCTGCTTTGGAAACCTTAACCTCCTCAGAAAGGTCAAAAATCTCCAGGATATCCTTGTCACGCTCAAATCCAATAGCCCTGAAAAGGGTAGTAACCGGCAATTTTTTCTTTCTATCGATATAGGCATACATAACACCATTGATGTCCGTCGCAAATTCGATCCAAGAACCTTTAAAAGGAATTACCCTTGCCGAGTACAGTTTGGTTCCATTGGCATGGAAAGACTGTCCGAAGAAGACTCCAGGCGAACGGTGAAGCTGTGAAACTACAACTCTTTCCGCACCATTGATCACGAAAGTACCGCTGGGCGTCATATAAGGAATGGTCCCTAAATACACATCTTGTACAATGGTCTCAAAATCCTCGTGTTCCGGATCGGTACAGTATAGTTTTAATCTAGCCTTTAACGGTACGCTATAGGTAAGCCCTCTTTCAATACACTCTTGTATGGAGTATCTTGGGGGATCTATGAAGTAATCCAAAAATTCCAGAACGAACTGGTTTCTGGTGTCCGTTATCGGGAAATTTTCCATAAAGGTGTTATACAGACCTTCGTTACCCCTTTCATCCGATTTGGTCTCAAGTTGAAAAAAATCTTGAAAAGATTTTATCTGGATGTCCAAGAAATCCGGATACTCCGGCGTGTTCTTAGCGGATGCAAAATTTATTCTTTCAGTTTGTTGTGTGAACATCTATGGACAGTATTTGATCGTGAATGATAAATAGGTAGTATATGCCTTCATATACGCCATGTGCATTATGTATAAAAAGGCTTAGGTCTAACCCCGCAAAAGCGGGAAAAGACCTAAACCAATGTGCTATAGTCGCTGCTATTATTTAAGCTCAACTTCCGCTCCTGCTTCTTCCAATGATTTTTTGATTCCTTCGGCTTCGTCTTTGCTAACACCTTCCTTAACGGCTTTAGGTGCGCTATCAACAATATCCTTGGCATCTTTTAATCCTAATCCTGTCAATTCCTTGACCAATTTTACAACGGCAAGCTTAGATCCTCCCGGAGCTTTCAAAATTACATCGAATTCCGTTTTTTCCTCAGCGGCTTCGGCTTCTCCACCTCCAGCACCGGCACCTCCGGCTACAGCTACGGCTGCCGCTGCAGGCTCTATGCCATACTCTTCTTTTAATATATCAGCCAACTCGTTTACCTCTTTTACGGTAAGGTTAACCAACTGTTCTGCGAAATCTTTTAAATCTGCCATTTTTCTATCGTTTAATAAAATTTTAAAATATACTTAGTTTAGTGTGTGCTTACTCTTTTTCGGAAAGTGTCTTAAGGATACCTGCCAACTTACCTCCACCTGACTTAAGGCCAGAAATAACGTTCTTGGCTGGTGACTGTAACAATCCAATGATATCCCCAATAATCTCTTCCTTGGATTTGATGCTCACAAGGGTATCCAACTTATCGTCCCCTATAAAAATAGCCTCTTCAATAAAGGCTCCTTTTAACAAGGGTCGGTCTGATTTCTTCCTGAAGTTTTTAATCAATTTTGCCGGACCGTTTCCAGTCTCGGAAAACATCAAAGAGGTATTCCCCTTTAAAACTTCCGGAAGTTCACCAAATTCCTTATCGGACGCCTCCATTGCCTTGGCAAGCAAGGTGTTCTTAACAACCGACAGCTTTACATTGGCCTTAAAACAAGCCCTACGCAAATCTGAAGTTGTTGAGGCGTTCAATCCTGATATATCCGCCAAGTAAATGGTAGAATTATCGGATAGCTGAGCAGTTAAATCCTGTATTACGTTTGCTTTTTCTTCTCTTGTCATCCTATTAAATTTTAACTCCCAGCTGGATTAAACGGTTTTTGGATCTAATTGTACGCTAGGACTCATAGTACTGGACATATAAATGCTCTTCATATAGACTCCTTTGGCCGCAGCGGGCTTTAGCTTTAACAAGGTATCCAATAATTCCTTGGCATTACCTGCTATTTTATCGGCCGAAAAAGAGGCTTTTCCAATAGCGGCATGAACAATACCGGTCTTATCTACCTTGAAGTCAATTTTACCGGCCTTTACATCAGATACAGCTTTACCAACATCCATAGTGACCGTACCTGTTTTTGGGTTGGGCATTAAACCTCTCGGACCTAAAACCCGTCCTAAAGGGCCTAATTTACCCATAACGCTGGGCATGGTGATGATTACATCGACATCTGTCCAACCACCTTTGATTTTATCCAAATATTCGTTCAATCCCACATAATCTGCTCCTGCCTCCTTGGCGTCTGCTTCCTTATCCGGGGTAACCAACGCCAAAACCTTAACGTCCTTACCGGTACCATGAGGTAGGGTAACCACCCCACGTACCATTTGATTTGCCTTTCTAGGGTCTACCCCTAATCGGACCGCCAAATCTACGGATGCATCAAATTTTGTTTTGGTTATTTCTTTTACCAAAGCGGAGGCCTCTTCCACGGAATAGAGTTTATCCTTATCTATTTTGGCGTGGGCTTCTTTCTGCTTTTTTGTCAACTTTGCCATTTCAATTTCTTTTTAAGATTCAAAAAGGTCTTTTTCCTGATACTTTCATACCCATTGACCGTGCTGTACCGGCAACCATACTCATTGCGGACTCCACGGTAAAGGCATTAAGGTCTACCATTTTGTCTTCGGCGATAGCCTTAACTTGGTCCCAGGTAACACTCCCTAATTTTACTCGGTTAGGTTCGCCAGATCCTTTTTTAATCTTAGCTGCTTCCATCAATTGAACTGCCGCTGGTGGTGTTTTTACGACAAAATCGAACGATTTGTCCTTGTAAACGGTGATAACAACGGGCAATACTTTGCCTGGTTTGTCCTGCGTCCTCGCATTGAACTGCTTACAGAACTCCATGATGTTAACGCCGGCAGCACCTAAGGCGGGTCCAACCGGTGGCGATGGATTCGCAGCACCTCCCCTAACTTGTAGTTTAACTACTTTACCTACTTCTTTTGCCATTGTTTAAAATTAAATTGAAAGCGTGTTCATTGGAAGCAACACAACTTTGAAATATGTAACAATTTTCTTTATATCTTTTCAACTTGCATATAACTGAGTTCCAGTGGGGTTTTTCTTCCGAAAATCTTTACCATAACCTCTAGTTTACGCTTTTCTTCGTTTATTTTTTCTACGGTTCCATTAAATCCGTTAAAAGGACCATCAATAACCTTAACGGTTTCCCCATGGACAAAAGGTATGGCCACACTATCCGTATTTACAGCTAGCTCATCTACCTTACCGAGCATTCTGTTTACCTCGGACTTTCGCAATGGAACAGGATCACCTCCTTTTGTCTCCCCCAAAAACCCTATCACATTGGTGATGGAGCGAATAATATGTATCATCTCCCCGCCTAAGTTGGCCTTAATCATTATGTAGCCCGGAAAATATACCCTTTCCTTATTTATTTTTTTCCCGTTGCGAATTTGGATAACTTTTTCGGTCGGCACGAGAACATCTTCCAGATAGTCGGAAAATCCATGACGCTCTACTTCGCTTTCAATATAGCCTTTGATCTTGTTTTCCTGGCCACTTACCGCCCTAACTACATACCACTTTTTTTCCAGCACTTCCGACATAGCGACCAAATTAGTTTAGAATATTATTGAAATACAATTGAATCAATTTACTAAAGACGGTGTCCACCCCCCAAGTGGCCAAAGCAAAAAGAATGGAAAAAACGGCAACCACCACCATCAAATTAGAAGACTCCGCCCTAGAAGGCAAGGTAACGTTGTTCCTTAGCTCTTCAATCGATTCTTTAATATATGTCAACATACTTCTTCTTTTATCCTGAACGGAAGGAGAGGCTCCCTTCGACTTCGCTCAGGGCAGGCTTCTCGCCTCGTTAATTTTCTGTTTTGACTCTGCACGGGAGGAGAGGCTCGAACTCCCGACACCTGGTTTTGGAGACCAGTGCTCTACCAACTGAGCTACACCCGTTTATAATTGCAGGGAAAGGTGTCCCGCTAAACGCAGAACACCCTTTACCTACACTATAAATTATCTAAAAATTAATCCAATATCTTGGTTACCTGTCCGGCACCTACGGTTCTACCCCCTTCGCGAATGGCGAAACGAAGACCTACGCTCAAAGCGATAGTCTGAATCAATTCAACCGTTATTGTTAGGTTATCGCCAGGCATTACCATTTCTACTCCATCAGGAAGGGCAATGTTACCAGTAACATCCGTTGTTCTTACATAGAATTGTGGACGATAGTTGTTATGGAATGGGGTATGACGCCCACCTTCTTCCTTCTTAAGGATATAGACTTCGGCCTCAAACTTGGCATGTGGTTTAACGGAACCTGGTTTGCAGATTACCATACCACGACTAATTTGGGACTTTTCGATACCTCTTAAAAGGATACCTACATTATCGCCAGCTTCTCCTCTATCCAATATTTTACGGAACATTTCAACACCTGTGATAGTAGAAGTCAGCTTTTCAGCACCCATTCCGATAATCTCAACGGCATCACCGGTATTTGCTATACCAGTCTCTATACGACCTGTAGCAACTGTACCACGACCTGTAATTGTAAATACATCTTCAACAGGCATCAAGAAATCCTTGTCAACATCCCTTTTTGGCAATTCGATCCAAGTATCTACCGCTTCCATCAATTCCATTACGGTGTCTACCCATTTTTGCTCACCATTTAAAGCACCCAAAGCAGAACCTGCAATTACAGGTCCATTATCACCATCGTACTCATAGAAAGAAAGTAATTCCCTTACTTCCATCTCAACCAATTCTATAAGTTCGTCATCATCTACCATATCCACTTTGTTCATGAAAACCACAATCCTTGGAATACCTACCTGACGTCCTAAAAGAATGTGCTCACGAGTTTGCGGCATAGGCCCATCAGTAGCGGCAACAACCAATATGGCTCCATCCATTTGGGCTGCACCTGTAACCATGTTCTTTACATAATCCGCGTGACCTGGACAGTCCACATGTGCATAGTGACGGTTAGCCGTTTGATATTCCACGTGGGATGTATTGATAGTAATACCCCTTTCTTTCTCCTCAGGAGCGTTATCGATAGAATCGAAACTTCTAATTTCAGAAAGTCCTGCGTTTGCCAATACGGTTGTAATAGCGGCAGTCAATGTAGTTTTACCGTGATCTACGTGTCCAATAGTACCTATATTTAAGTGCGGTTTGGAACGATCAAAAGTTTCCTTTGCCATTTTTAATGAATTTAATCTTAGTTATATATTAGTGTACAATTAATATTTTATTGAGCCAACGACGAGATTTGAACTCGTGACCTCTTCCTTACCAAGGAAACGCTCTACCCCTGAGCTACGCCGGCTTATAGGGTTTCTGGCCCGCCTGACCGTCGGGCAGGTTCAAAGTTATAAGTTTCGGGTCTAAAACCACCAACGTTAACTCAGTCTTTCTGTGAGCGGGAGACCGGGTTCGAACCGGCGACATTCAGCTTGGAAGGCTGACGCTCTACCAACTGAGCTACTCCCGCAATATTGTTTCAATCCAAAATTTCAACTCGTTGTTCCCGTTTCCGGACAACGATAGCATCAAAAATAAGCCTCTTATGCCAATTTGGTGGGGAGAGCAGGATTCGAACCTGCGAAGACATAGTCAGCAGATTTACAGTCTGCCCTCGTTGGCCGCTTGAGTATCTCCCCCTATCAATGTTTTAAGACCTTTTGAGCCGATGGAGGGACTCGAACCCACGACCTGCTGATTACAAATCAGCTGCTCTAGCCAGCTGAGCTACATCGGCCTTTTACCCCCTTTTTGCGCATAAAAAAGTCCGCTATTTCTAACGGACTGCAAATGTATATATTTATTTGTTTAATCAAAACAAATTTTGGAAAATTTTAATCAGGCATGAACCCGCAGTTTTTCCTTCCTTTTTTTTAGTTTTCTCTCCAGCGAACTACAGGCAGAATCTACTGCTTCCTCAAAGGATTTACACTGTTTTTTTATCATGAATTTATCCTTTGGCACATGCAGTATTATTTCTGCTATTTTGTTCTCCTTAGTACTTGTATTCTCCACTTTTAAATAAACATCCGAATGTATCACCTTATCGTAAAAAGTATCCAATTTGTTCATTCGGTTTTGAATGAAATCCATTAATTCTCCGTTGGCATTAAAATTTACTGATTGCGTGTTTACTTTCATCTGTTCAAATTTTGTTGTTTTTTATAATTTTTAAACCTGTCCGATCCGTTTTGGCGCGTATAGTTTGCCATTGAACATTTCGGCCAACATCAAGATTTGTAATGACTTACTTCATAGGCATATTATTTTAAGATTGTATATTGATTTATGTTATTTCTTTCCTCTTGGATGAGCTGAAGCATGCACTTGCTTAAGTTCAGCAATACTATTGTGAGTATATACTTGTGTAGATGCCAAACTTGAATGACCCAAAAGCTCTTTTACCGAGTTTAAATCCGCACCTTTGTTCAATAAATGGGTCGCAAAGGTATGCCTTAAGATATGTGGACTCTTTTTTACCTTAGAGGACACCTTACTAAAATATCTATTTATTATTCTATAAACAAGGGTTTCATATATTTTGTTGCCTGTTTTCGATAAAAAGACATAATCCTTGTCCATAATGGTATTCAGTGAATTCCTTTCATGAAAATAGGCAACAAACTGCTGCTTTGTTGAGGGGAGCAATGGAATAATGCGTTCTTTATTCCTTTTGCCTAAAACTTTAAGCGTATTTCCATCCAGGTCCAAATCTTCTATTTTCAGATGAATCAGTTCCGTTCTCCTTATGCCCGAAGTATATAATAATTCAATTATTAATTTGTCCCGGATTCCTTCAAACCCCTCATCAAAAGGAATTTGCATCAACACTTTTATCATTTCATCCTCGGAAAAGGGAACCTCAACTTTTTTAGAAGTTTTCAAAGCCTTATGTTTGGCCAAAGGGTTGGTATCGATATTTCCAGTTCTTTGTAGGAATTTGAAATATGCCTTCAAAGAGGCTACCTTTCTATTAATAGATCGGTTTGAAGTACCCAAATCTACTAAGCTTACTATCCAACCCCTGATCTCTTTATAGTCAACATTGTCACTGTCTTTTAGTCCATACTCGGACATACAAAATGAATTGAACGACTTGATGTCCCTTTCATAGGCGAGGACCGTATGATCGGAGTAGTTCTTTTCCAAATAGAGATAATCAACGAAAGATTGGACGGACATGGAACAAAGTTACTAATTCAACACCGATAGTAGCAAAAACAAAAAATCCCATTAAAAAATGGGATTTTCTTATATTGTACAATAGGGTTAAAAGTTTAGATATCTTCCTTATCCCTGAGGCCTTGTATGTATTGTGCCTTTTGAATCTGCTGCCTCCTTTCTACGGATGGCTTTGTAAATTGCTGTCGCTTACGCAACTGCCTCATTGTACCTGTCTTATCAAACTTACGCTTAAATCGCTTTAGCGCCCTATCTATATTTTCTCCTTCTTTTACTGGTATTATTAACATTGGCTACAACCTCCTTTCTTTAAAGTTTAGGATTGCAAATATAAAGGGAATAGTTGAGTTGTAACAAAACTATTTCAAAATATTTTTTGCTATGACCACTTTCTGTATCTCGGTAGTACCTTCTCCTATGGTACAAAGTTTGGCATCCCTATAAAACTTTTCTACAGGAAAGTCCTTGGTATAGCCATATCCACCATGTATCTGAAGGGCCTCATTGGCTACCTTAACGCACATCTCCGAGGCATACATCTTGGACATGGCACTCCACTGGGTCATTTCCCGACCCTCATTTTTTAGGAATGCGGCCTTATGAAGCAGTAGTTCCGAAGCTTCTATTTCAGTGACCATTTCGGCCAATTTGAAAGATATACCTTGAAATTGGCTTATGGGCTTGCCAAACTGGACTCTTTCTTTGGAATATTTCAGAGCGGCCTCGTAGGCCCCTTTTGCTATTCCTAAGGATAAGGCACCAATGGAAATTCTTCCGCCGTCCAATATCTTCATGGACTGGACAAACCCTGCTCCTACTTCTCCCAATCTATTATCATCCGAGATAATGCAATTATCGAAAATTAGTTCAGCGGTCTCGCTTGCCCGCATCCCCAATTTGTTCTCCTTTTTTCCACTTGAAAAACCGGGTGTACCCTTTTCAACAAAAAAAGCGGTCATTCCTTGGCTATCCCCTTTTTCACCTGTTCTCGCTACTACTACTGCAATATCACCACTTATTCCGTGTGTGATAAAATTTTTTGCGCCGTTCAAAATCCAAGAATCCTTATCCTTTACCGCAGTAGTGGCCATTCCTGCCGCATCAGAGCCTGTGTTGTGTTCGGTAAGGCCCCAGGCCCCTATCCACTCTGCAGTAGCCAATCTAGGTAACCATCTTTGTTTTTGTTCCTCATTTCCGAAGGAAAGGATATGGTTGGTGCATAGCGAATTATGAGCGGCCACGGATAATCCTATTGAAGGGTCCACTTTGGAAATTTCCTCAATAATCGCTACATACTCATGATAGCCCAATCCAGAACCACCATATTGTTCAGGTACCAAAACTCCCATGAAACCCATTTCCCCTGCTTTCTTAAAAACTTCTAAAGGAAAGGTTTGGGACTCGTCCCAATCCATAACATAGGGACGTATGTGTTGCTCGGCAAATTCCTTTGCCGAGGCCGCCACCATTCGCTGGGTTTCCGAAAAATCAAAACCTAAGGTAGACATTGTATCCGTAATCATTCTAGCAATTTTTTATAGCGTCAAATATAATTTAATTCTGTCAATCTTGTCCGATGGAAAATCTTCAATTTTGGTCAATTCGTCAAGAGAACCAATACCTCCGTTCATATTCCTATATTCTACTATATGGAGGGCAACCTTCTTTCTAAGATACACCAATTGAACCATCTCTTCTACGGAGGCCGTATTGATATTTATTTTCTTAATATCAGGTTTCTCTATGACCCTAAAACTTTTTAGGGCGATTTTGGCCACATGGGAATCCAGTCCATATACATCAAATAATTGCTCATCTACCAAAAAGCCACCCAAACGATTTCTGAACTTTACTATGCGTTGCGATAGCTTATCTCCTATTCCATGTACGGATTTTAAGTCTTCAACGGTTGCCTTGTTCAAGTCTTTTATTGTAATTGTATTTTGTTCCTTTTCGGAGTTTTTTGGATTCTTGTTCCTTTCAACAGATTTATAATTGTTATTCTGTGTCCATTCCGGAAATCTAAAGTAAGATGAAATTATTGCCAGCAAGGAATCCGACACCAAAGTTACTTGCTGAAATTCTTCTGATGAGTTTACATATAGGTTTTGCTTTCGAAAAACGTGCAGTCGGTTTATTTCATCCACTGACATTCCCAAAGTATAACCCTTATAATCATTTATAAAATTAGGATTAAAAGGGTACACTTTTACCGAATCCCCTTGCAATGCCTTTTCTTTTAAAACATCAACTTTTGACTGTAACCCGATGTCCGCTGAAAATGTACTTCTAGGTTTAGGTATGGGAAGATGCAGGAATAGTACGTACCCTGCTTGAAGAAGCAGTATAATGAGTAGCAAAAAGAAAACCCCGCTTCGCTCCCTTTTGTTGAACCTGAAGTGGGATTTAAAATCTTTCAATGGGCGGTCTTTATTTTCCTAGTGCTTTTATGGCGTTGAGGTAGGTATTCAATTCTTCCCTTACCCTTGGGGCAAGAAGTACCAATCCAATCATATTTGGCACCATCATTGCAAAAATCATGGCATCTGAAAAACCGATGACCGACCCCAAACTTGCAGCAGCTCCGATGATTACAAAAATACAGAAGATTATCTTATAGGTATACTCGGTTCTCTTGCTTCTTCCAAAAAGATAGGCCCAACCCTGAAAACCATAATAAGACCATGAAATCATAGTACTGAAGGCAAATAGGACCACGGCAATTGTCAGCACATATGGGAACCAGGAAATAACGGATTCAAAAGCTCCGGAAGTCAGTAATATGGCTTGGGAATCGTTTAAGGTTGCATTTGCGGCAGTAACATTTCCGGTAATTATCAAAACCAACGCCGTCATTGTACATACCACCACCGTATCCACGAATGGTTCCAATAAGGCCACCATGCCCTCTGAAGCAGGATATTTTGTTTTTACCGCGGAGTGGGCAATGGAAGCAGATCCCACACCAGCCTCGTTGGAAAATGCGGCACGCCGGAATCCCTGCACCAATACACCCACGGCTCCGCCAAGAACGCCCGTAGGACTGAATGCGCCATTGATAATTTGCATAAACGCGTCTCCGATCATATCGTACTTGGATATTAACACAAATAGGGAAGCTCCCACATAAATGACCACCATAAATGGAACAATTTTATCGGTGACTTTGGCTATCTTTTTGATACCTCCAATAATCACTATACCGACCAATATGGCCATCACTATACCGAACAACCACCCTTTTCCATACCAAAAGGATTGGTCCCCCCCCGTAATATTCTCTACCAATTGGAAAGCCTGGTTTACTTGAAACATGTTTCCCCCACCGAAGGAACCACCTATTACGAAAACTGCGAACAAACCGGCTAAAACTTTTCCAAGTCCCTCTAGCCCCTTAGATTTTAAACCTTTCCGTAAATAATACATGGGACCTCCGTAGACCGTGCCATCAGATTCAATATCCCTATACTTTACACCTAGGGTGCATTCCACAAATTTTGAGGCCATGCCAAGGAGTCCGGCCACGATCATCCAAAAGGTAGCGCCAGCGCCACCAATAGATACGGCTATAGCTACCCCGGCAATATTTCCTAAACCAACGGTTGCTGAAAGTGCTGCGGTGAGTGCCTGAAAATGGGAGACTTCACCACTATGCCCTTCGACTGCCATGGTTTGCAGAACATCATCTCCCGGGGTGGGGTCTCCGGCCATGGAAAGAGGTTCATGATGATCCATCTCATCATATTTTCCCCGGACAATATTTATTGAGGTGAAAAAACCTCTGAAATTGATAAGTTTGAAGTAAAAAGTGAAATAGGTCGCTCCGATTATCAAGGGAAACAAAACCCAATATACCTGTATCTCATCACTAAAGGGAATTCGATAAAAAACAAAGTTCACGAACCAGCCTGTAGCACTCCCAAAAGCTTCATCTATTTTTTGATCTAATCCTTTCTCAACGGTTTCCTGCGCTAACGAAAATAAGGGCAATAAAAAAGCAATCAAGGAAATCGGCCGGTACTTCATAATGCGTATTTTTGGTGAGTTACTTTAACGTAAAGCCAGCAATATCTTAAAAATAATCAACCCAGTCAAATTAATGTCTGTATTGTACTAACGGTCAACCAGGCATTTTCTTACCATTGTATAATTATCCAAGGTCTTTCCTGGTTCAGAGATCAGGCTTATTTTGCTAAAATCGGATGGAAAACTTCTTGGTTAGCATACTAGGACGCTTCTATATGAAACATCTCGTTCAATTTTTGAATCTGTTCCGGCCTTCCCAATACAATCACCTTACTTTTAGGTTGCAGTTGCATATCCGCCTCTGGATTAATTATATATTTCCCATCCGGGTCTATATATCCTATAATGGTACAGCCTGTTTTTCTTCTTAGGTCCAAGTCCCTAAGGGAATTGCAATCCACTTGATCGGCAAAATCCTCTATGGCAACCTCTTCAAGGTTGGTAGTATGCCGGCCTTCCATGGAGAGCTTATCCATAAAAGTGATAAGGTCTGGCATTACTACTAACGAGGCCATATGATCTCCACCGATCTTGTCCGGCATAATGACTTTATTCGCCCCGCCGAGGGTTAACTTTTTTTGTGAAGCCACCTGCGAAGCCCTACTGATTATAAACAAATCCTTATTTAACTGACGTGCGCTAAGCACAACGAAGAGATTGGCCGCATCATCTGGTAAGGCCGCTATTAAATATTGTGCTCGCTCAATGCCTGCCTGATTCAATACTTCATCCTCATTGGCATCCCCTTCAACGAAAAGGACTTCATCTTCATGTTTTTCAATAATTTCCTTATTCCTCTCAATGACCACAAAAGGGCGATTATAGGCTTTTAAACGTTCGGCAGCCTGCATACCATTGCGTCCAAAGCCACAAACAATAACATGATCTTTAAGGCTCTTGATCGTATTTCTCACTTTTTTCTTTTTTAGAATTTGCAACGAATTTCTGCTCAGTATATATTCCGTTATAACGGATAGTCCAAATGCAAATATGAAAACACTGGATACAATTAAAATTACGGTAAAAATCTTTCCTTCGATATCCATGGGCCGTACCTCCGAAAAACCAACCGTTGTTATGGTTATAATGGTCATGTAAAAGGCGTCTATCCAGGAATAATCGGAAACATACCTGTATCCCAAAATACCGAAGAGCAATACCGAGACCATTAGGAAGAGCGACAGATATATTTTGGAACGAAAAAGCTTTATCATAATCAAAGGTCGAAAACCGAAGTTCTTTTAGTATGTACAAGATCCTTTATTCTAAGCCAAAAGGCCACAAAAAGATACAGGGCAAATCCAAAGCCCAGGGTAACAAAAGTAAGGTAGATAAAGGAAGTGCGGACCACTCTAGCGCGGATGCCCAACCTATCGGCGATACGTCTACATACTTCAAAACCTCGCTTTTGAAAATAGTAGAGTATTTGGTAGAACAATTTCATTGGCCTAAAATTAAATATTTCTATTTAATATGGTTGCACCCACCACACAGTCCAGACATTTGTTTTTGGTACAATATTCATTATATAACTGCAATAAGGCCTGACTTTCCAAGGCGTTCCGAGCCTCTATCCCATGGCCGCCAAAGCTTTTGACAATGGTATTTTCCTCCTTTTTCAGTTGTGATGCCAGCACAGTGATTTCTTCATTCACCTCCTTTCCCGTATGTTTTGCATAGCAGAATTTTAGCGGAATTATGGTATTAATGATCAGGAGGTCCACAAATATCTTGGTCAATTTTTTCGTACTCCGTTTTGATTCCTTTCCAAACGTAAAATGAGTATCCCAGTAATCACTTGCAGATATGGTAAAAATGGAATAGATATCCGTTATGCTGCCCGCTTCCATGACCTTACTAAATAGATTGGGATGTTTACCATATAAATTTGCTAGTTGGGACAGGCGTATGGTAGGAAAGTTGGCAGGACGGAGTTTAAAGAATTCTGGCCGCTGAACGCCTTCGTCGTTCAGTTGATATTTCGTTTTTAGATAACCGTACTCTTTGGCTAAATTGGTGTAATGGATGTCCGTAATTGAATCATTTTTCAATAAACCGGCCAAGCCAAAAAAAACACTTTCCAGTTTGAAGGGGTCATTTTGAATTTTTCTAATAACGGAAAAATCCAACACTCTACCTAAACTTAAAAATGACTCGCCATTAATTTTGGATCCAAAGTTTTTGAGCAATAAAGCAAAAAGTACATGCTCCCAGTTGTTCCTTGAATCTTTTAATAAATCTTCTACCAGGATCGATTTATTTTCCAATCGTTCAAAATAAAGCCGATCTAACCAATTCTGGAAAGCAAAAGGCTCGATTTGGTCAATATCCTTTTCACAATTAATAAAACGCTTATGCCTTTTTTTAAAGAGGCCTTGGTAGTTGTTTAAAAGATAAGCAGGAATGGATTGCCTAAGTTCCAAGGTGGGGATTTCACTTTCGTCACTTCGAAAAACGGTAGCGTCGTCTTCCCAAACTACATGAAGGATTACCGTGTTATAGTTGGGATCCCTTTCATGACCATGAACGTACCAGTCGGATGATTTTACATGTATCTCTACATTTCCGGCCCAGAGTTGCCCGCCTATATGAATCTTTGCGTTAAAGAAATCGGGACCTGCCAAATGATTGTGTATCCCAACCTCAAGAATCTCAACTTCCTGATCATTTGAAGTAAGGAGGCCCTTCTTAGGGAGTTTCCTGTACTTCCAAATAAAATGAAGCAAATCTTCTCGCATGGATTCTCATTGATTATGGCTTGAATCTAAAAGCAGCTACGATTGCCGATAATTGGTTATTCTGTCAAATCACCTTCCCATTCCAAAATTCCACCTTCCAAGTTATAGGCATTTTCAATACCGATACTGTTCAGTATGGCACAGGCCTGTCTACTACGATTACCACTTCTACAATACACATAATAGTTCTTTTCCTTGTCCAATTTCTCCAATTCGTCAACGAATTCCTGTCCCAAATAAATATCGATGTTCACTGCGTTTGGGATATAACCTTCTTCTACCTCCTCTGGAGTACGTACATCCAATATAAAGGCATTGTCATCATTTTCAAGTTGTTCTTCCCATTCTTCTTGCGATAGATCCATAGTTCAATTACGTTTTAGATTTTTCAAAAGTAGTTCTTTATCTTAAAAAACGTGTTGCGCTTTTTAACAAAAATTTAGCTTGTCATCCTCTAGAAGGTTGAAAAAAACATATACATTTGTATATACAATTGTTGTAGTGGCATGAATGTAGAAGAAATCATAAAGACCGATCGATCAATCGCATTAAATAGCAGGACGATTATTCACTTTATGCTGGTGAACAATAAAATTAACGAAGAAATATCCATGGCATTAAAACCCTACGATGTTTCGCTTCAGCAATTTAATGTATTGCGTATTTTAAGGGGGCAAAAAGGAAAACCTGCCAACCTTTCCACCTTAAATGAACGTATGGTAACAAAAATGAGTAATACGACACGATTGGTGGACAAATTGTTGTCCAAAGGTTATGCCAACCGCAAAACATGTCGGTCAAATCGGCGTAAAGTAGAGATTACCATAACTAAAAAGGGAGAAGAGGAATTAAAAAAAATGGATTTAGCCATGAATAAAGCCGAAAGAAAGATTCTCCAAAATTTCAACCAAAGGGAATTGGAACAATTAAACACATTATTCAATAAATTTTAACTAAAAGTAGAACACTATTAAAACCAAGATCATGAAAAAAAATGTATTAAGTTTAGCATTGGCTATAGTTTTTGGAGCGTCCGCAACCGCTAGTACTCCCATAGATGGAGAAAAAAAGGAAGTGAAGACCAAGGAAAGTAAAGTTACCTGGAAGGCCTACAAAGTAACCGGATCGCACACGGGAACGGTAGATTTAAAGCAAGGTGCCCTAATGTTCGATGGGGATAAATTAACAGGAGGCGAGTTTGTGGTAAATATGGTTTCTTTGATTTCCACGGACTTGGAAGGGGAATACAAGGGTAAATTGGAAGGCCACTTGAAATCAGACGATTTTTTTGGAGTTGAAACTCACCCTACTTCAAAACTTGTCTTTACCAAGGTGAAGTCCTCCGGTAAAAATTCCTATGAAGTAACAGGCGACCTGACCATTAAGGGAATCACTAAACCTGTAACTTTCGATGTCTCCATTTATGGAAACAAAGCCACCGCTACCCTTAAAGTAGATCGCGCAGAATATGATGTACGTTATGGTTCTGGCAGTTTTTTTGATAACTTAGGGGACAAAACCATTTATGATGAATTCGACCTGGTCGTAGATTTGGAATTTTAATAAACTTGACCTCACATTGAAAACCCGCCTAGGCGGGTTTTTTTATTGTACGATTTGATTTGCAGTTTTAAAAATGATTTTTATATTTGACGCTTAATGAAAAATGTGAACGTAAATACTTGGTGGTGGAACAACTTACGACAACGAGCGTGAGCTGAGCATCATTGTAGTAAAAACTATATAAGGCTTGTCATCACGACAAGCCTTTTTTAATTGAGGAATTTTTGATTTCATTTTAATATAATATAACCCGTATGGAAAACTGAGCGTTCAAAGATTTTTCCACCTTATAGAGACAACATTACAATCGTTAAATCATGATATATTCACTCAAGACGTACAATAAAAAAATCCTGGCGGATACCATTACTCCGGTTAGCGTATACCTAAAGATAAGGGATCGGTTTCCTAATAGCATCCTTTTGGAAAGTAGTGACTACCACGCCAACGATAATAGTTTTTCCTATATCTGTTGCAATCCGATCGCCTCTATTGAGGTGGTCAATGAATTAGTGACAGAGCAATTTCCGGACGGGACCCAGACGAAAATTAAAATTGGTCCGGATACCGATGTGGTGGATATTGTTGATACCTTCAGCAAAAAATTTGAAGGAGAAAATAACAGTTTTAAATTCATCAATAACGGGCTCTTTGGTTATATGGCCTATGATGCCGTGCGCTACTACGAAGATATTGAAGTAACAAAAAAGCAGAACTCCATAGCCATTCCCGATATCTATTATGCCGTTTATCAAAATATAATCGCCATTAACCACTTCAAGAACGAAGCCTATATTTTTGCCCATTGCTACAATACCGAAGATAACACGGCCGAGCTTGAACAAATCCTTAATGTTAAAAATTTTGCATCCTACAATTTTTCCAGGGACGGCAAAGTAGTTTCCAACCTCAAGGACGAGGAGTACAAACAACACGTGGTTTTGGCCAAAAAACATTGCCAGCGCGGTGATGTCTTTCAGCTAGTGCTGTCACGAAGATTTTCACAGGGATTCAGAGGAGATGAATTTAATGTTTACCGGGCCCTGCGATCCGTAAACCCTTCGCCCTATTTGTTTTATTTTGATTATGGCGATTTCAAGATTTTCGGCAGTTCGCCGGAAGCACAGCTTGTTGTAAAAAATGGCAAAGCGGAAATCCATCCCATTGCGGGCACCTTTAAACGTACTGGCAATGATGAACAGGATGCTGTTTTGGCCAAAAAGCTTGTGGAGGATGACAAGGAAAACAGTGAGCATGTAATGTTGGTAGATCTGGCCCGAAACGACCTAAGCCGTAACGGTAACATGGTAAGTGTGGAAAATTATCGCGAGGTACAATACTTCTCCCATGTTATCCACTTGGTTTCCAAAGTGACCGGACAAAAGAAAAACGATATTCCTACCATGAAAGTGGTAGCGGATACCTTTCCTGCCGGAACCCTGAGCGGAGCGCCCAAGCACATGGCCATGCAACTTATAGAAAAATATGAAAAAACGAGTAGGGGTTATTATGGCGGAGCCATTGGTTTTATGGATTTCAACGGAAACTTTAATCACGCCATCATGATTCGGACTTTTTTAAGCAAAAACCATCAATTGCACTTTCAGGCCGGAGCCGGATTGGTGGCTGCATCAGACCCGGATAATGAACTTCAGGAAACCTACAACAAACTCGGTGCTTTGAATAAAGCCCTTGAAATTGCAGAAACTATCTAACTATGGAGAAGATTTTGGTAATAGATAACTACGATAGTTTCACTTACAACCTGGTGCACTATTTAGAGGACCTGGATTGTGAGGTAGTCGTAAAACGAAACGATCAATTAACTTTGGATGAGGTAGAGGCTTTCAAAAAAATAGTTCTATCCCCAGGTCCAGGTATTCCGGATGAAGCTGGACTTTTAAAGGAAGTCATTGCGACCTATGCCCCTACCAAAAGAATTTTCGGAGTTTGCTTGGGACAACAGGCCATTGGAGAAGTTTTTGGCGGTACCCTGGTAAATTTGGAGAAGGTGTATCATGGAGTGGCCACTACAATACAAATTGTTGGGGATGATGCTTTGTTCAGAGGCATTCCCAAAGAAATTGAAGTAGGCAGATATCACTCTTGGGTGGTCCATCCCGATTTACCGGAAAATCTGAAGGCAACTTCCTTCGATGAAAATGGGCAGATCATGTCCCTTCGTCATAAGGAATTCGATGTTTGTGCCGTACAGTTTCATCCAGAATCAGTATTGACCCCCCATGGAAAACAAATTTTAGGAAATTGGCTAAATAGTAACCATAAAACCGCAAGATGAAGGAAATACTAAATAGATTGATAAACCATGACGTTCTTTCAAAGAAGGATGCCAAACAGGTTTTGGTCAACATTGCCAAGGGCGATTATAATACCAGTCAGATAGCGGCATTCTTAACCGTGTACATGATGCGGAGTATAACTATAGAGGAACTGGAAGGTTTTCGGGATGCCCTCCTAGAACTTTGTTTAGCAGTGGATCTATCCGATTACAACCCTATTGATCTTTGCGGTACGGGGGGTGATGGCAAGGACACTTTCAATATCTCTACTTTGGCCTCGTTTGTTACTGCAGGTGCGGGCATAAAAGTTACCAAACATGGTAACTATGGGGTGTCCTCAAAATGCGGTAGCAGCAACGTAATGGAATTTTTGGGTATTCGGTTTAGCAATGAAAAGGATTTTTTGGAAAAGTCCATTGCCGATACCGGTATCTGTGTACTGCATGCACCATTGTTCCATCCGGCCATGAAAAATGTGGCACCGATTCGAAGGGAGTTGGCCGTAAAGACCTTTTTTAATATGTTGGGGCCCATGGTGAACCCCGCTTTCCCTAAAAACCAAATGGTGGGGGTATTTAATCTGGAGCTGGCCCGAATGTACGGATACCTTTATCAGAATACCGATAAAAGATTTACGGTATTGCATGCTTTGGATGGTTATGATGAGATTTCGCTTACGGGTAATACAAAAACCATTTCCAATGGCTCCGAGGGTGTGCTAAGACCTGAGGATTTTGGAGTAAATCCTATAGCATCATCGGAAATTGTAGGAGGAGATAGTGTAGAAGAGTCGGCACAAATATTCATGGATATTTTAAAAGGACAGGGCACCGAAGCCCAAAACAATGTGGTCTGTGCCAATGCCGGTATTGCCATTGCCACGGTTGAAAAAAGTAGCCCTAAGGACGGATTTGAAAAGGCCAAGGAATCGCTTTTAAGCGGTAAGGGGCTAAATACCCTGAAAAAATTACAGGAATTGAGCAAAAATTAAAAATTCGGAAGGACTGACAAAAATGAACATACTTGACAAGATAGTGGCCGATAAAAGAAAAGAGGTCGATTTAAAAAGGACCATGGTCCCAATCTCACAATTGGAAAATAGCTTGCTCTTTGGCAGGGAAACCGATTCTTTGGCTTTGTCACTATCAAAAAGTGAAACGGGTATTATCGCAGAACATAAACGACGATCGCCTTCCAAATCGGTCATCAATCAAAAATTAAGCATTCAGGATGTGGCTCTTGGATATGAGAATGCCAGAGTCTGTGGCATGTCTGTCTTAACCGATGGCAAATATTTTGGAGGCTCCTTGGATGATTTAATTTTGGCTAGGTCCGTGGTAGGACTGCCATTATTGCGTAAGGAATTCATCATAGACGAATATCAAATTCTAGAGGCCAAAGCCTACGGTGCCGATGTCATATTATTGATTGCGGCCATTTTGACAAAGGAGGAAATACAGGCTCTTTCAAAATTTGCCAAAAGTCTTGGTTTGGATGTTCTTTTGGAAGTGCATAATGAAACTGAGCTGCAAAAGTCCCTTATGCCCAGTTTGGATATGTTGGGGGTAAACAATCGAAACCTAAAAACCTTTGAGGTAAGCTTGGACACCAGTAAATCGCTGTCAGAAAAGATTCCCGATGATTTTATAAAGGTTTCGGAAAGCGGCATAAGCAATGTGGAGGCCATTAAAGAGCTTAAAAAATACGGTTACCGAGGCTTTTTGATCGGGGAGAATTTTATGAAAACCGATGATCCGGGTAGGAGTGCCACTGAATTTATCACCAACCTAATTTGAAACTTGTACCCATGAAACTCAAAGTATGTGGAATGAAATATAACCCAGGGGAAGTCGCTGCCTTACGGCCGGACTATTTGGGTTTTATTTTTTGGAAGAAATCCCCCCGCTGCTTTGATGGGGAAATTCCGCAGCTACCGCAGGGTATGCAAAAGGTTGGGGTATTTGTTGATGCCAAGCTTGATGAAGTCGTAGAAAAAATCAAAAAATACCACTTAGAGGCAGTACAATTACACGGTAGTGAAAGTCCTGGATTCTGTAAGGAATTGCAACAACAGAATTTTAAGGAGCCCATCCAGATCATAAAGGTATTTTCTATAAAGAATGACTTCAATTTTGATGAATTAAGGCCCTACGAAAATGTATGCGATTACTATCTTTTTGATACCAAAGGAAAACTCCCCGGCGGCAATGGTTATACCTTTGATTGGAAAGTTTTGAAAAATTATCCCTCTACCAAACCTTATTTTTTAAGTGGTGGTATTGGCCTAGAGGAGGTAGAGTCCCTAAGGGAATTTATGAAACGGCCCGAAGCACAGCATTGCTATGCTATTGATGTCAATAGCAGGTTTGAACTGGAACCGGGACTTAAAAACATTCAGGAGTTGAAAGAATTTAAAAAAAAGATTGATGAAAGATGAAATAAATGCGTCCTCTTCTTTGGGGGAAAGGTCGGTCAATAGCGCCTATCATGCTAATGAAAAAGGATATTACGGAGAATTCGGAGGAGCTTTCATCCCCGAAATGCTCTATCCCAATACGGAAGAATTGCGCCAGAATTATATCCGGATCATGGAAGAACCTTCCTTTAAGCAGGAATTTGACCAGCTACTTAAGGATTACGTGGGCCGGCCTACCCCACTCTATTTTGCGGATAGACTTTCTAAAAAGTATGGTGCCAAAATCTATCTTAAACGAGAAGATCTCTGCCATACCGGTGCACATAAAGTAAACAATACCATTGGACAAATTTTGATGGCCAAAAAACTGGGTAAAAATAGGATCATTGCAGAAACCGGAGCGGGACAACATGGTGTGGCAACGGCAACGGTCTGCGCCCTTATGGGCATTGAATGCGTAGTATATATGGGAGAAATCGATATTGCCCGCCAGGCCCCCAATGTAGCCCGTATGAAGATGCTAGGGGCAAAGGTACGGCCCGCCCTTTCGGGAAGTAGAACGTTAAAGGATGCCACCAATGAGGCCATACGCGATTGGATAAACAATCCCGTGGATACGCATTATATCATTGGTTCCGTCGTTGGACCACATCCCTATCCGGATATGGTGGCTCGGTTCCAATCCGTTATTTCAGAGGAAATCAAATGGCAATTAAAGGAAAAGGAAGGCCGTGAAAATCCAGATTACGTCGTAGCCTGCGTGGGTGGAGGAAGTAATGCGGCCGGTGCCTTTTACCATTATTTGGATGTAAAGGATGTAGGGATCATCGCCGTAGAAGCAGCCGGCAAGGGAATCGATTCGGGTGAAAGTGCTGCTACATCCGCCCTGGGCAAGGTGGGTATTATTCATGGGAGTAAAACCTTGTTGATGCAGACCCAGGATGGACAGATTACTGAGCCCTATTCCATTTCGGCAGGTTTAGACTATCCCGGTGTTGGCCCAATGCACGCCCATTTATTTCGGTCGGGCCGTGGGGAGTTTATCTCCATCACGGATGATGAAGCCATGACAGCGGGTCTGGAGGTATCACAACTGGAAGGAATAATTCCTGCCATTGAGACCTCCCATGCCTTCGCTATTTTTGATTACAAAAAATTTAAGAAGGATGATGTGGTGGTAATCAATTTATCGGGCCGGGGGGACAAGGATTTGAGCACTTATATTGACTACTTTAGACTTTAGAAATTAGATACAAGATTTTCGATAGTATAGTCTTATTTCTTATATCTGAAATCTCTAATCTTGATTATGAACAGAATCAACAAAAAATTAAAAGAAGACGAAAAATTGCTATCCATCTATTTCACGGCCGGTTATCCCCATTTGGACGACACCGTGAAAATTATTGGCGCATTGGAAAAAAATGGGGTGGATATGGTCGAAATCGGTTTGCCCTTCAGCGACCCGTTGGCCGATGGGCCTACCATTCAAGAGAGTTCTACGGCTGCTCTCAAAAATGGCATGACTACTGAAATCCTTTTTGAACAGTTAAAGGACATTAGAGAAACCATTTCAATCCCACTAATCATCATGGGGTATTTTAATCCTGTTCTACAATATGGTGTGGAAGCCTTTTGCAAAAAATGCAGGGAAATAGGAATAGATGGACTTATTCTTCCCGACCTTCCCTTTGATGTGTACCAGGAGGAGTATGAGAACCTTTTTAAAAAATATGGGCTCCTTAATGCCTTTTTGATTACACCCCAGACCAGTGATGAGCGTATCTCCCAAATTGATGGCGCCTCGGAGGGGTTTATTTATATGGTCAGTTCTGCCAGTACCACGGGTGCCAAGCAAGGATTCGGTGCGGAGCAAAAGGACTATTTTGAACGCATTGCTTCCCTACATCTGAAAAACCCGCAGATCGTGGGCTTTGGTATTAGTAATGCAGAGACTTTTACACAGGCTACGGAAAAAGCAAAAGGTGCCATTATTGGTTCCGCCTTCATAAAGCATTTGACCCAAAATGGGATTGATTCCATTGCAGATTTTATAAAATCGATTCGGTGCTAAAGGACTTGATCAACCATTGGAAGATTGTTCTTTTACTATGTCTTACTTTGGGATTGGCTCCTTATTTTCCCGAACCCCACGTTGTAGGGAAAATTAAATGGTTGGCTGGCGGGGGCATCGGAATGGGGGTTATGGACTGGTTTGATGTCCTACTACATGGTTTTCCATTTATGCTTCTATTCAGATGGATTATTTTAAGGTTGAAAAATTGAAGAATGTCCTAGATTTGTAAACGAATTTTCTACTTTTAGAATTCCAATTCACACAAATATTCCATGAAAAAAACAACACTGTTTTTTGTCTTTTTGTCCACCCTATCTATTTTTTCCCAGGATACCCTACAACTTAAATCACAGGTTGGTCACAGCATTGATGAGCTTCGAGAATTTATAGCTATTCCCAATGATGCATTGGACCATGCGGACATTAATCGCAATCTCACTTGGTTGACCAAAGCATTCAATACAAGAGGCTTCAATTCCTCCATTCTTCCTACTGAAGGTGAGTCGTTGTTCTTTGCCGCTCTTCCTATGGAAGACGAAAAACCGACTATCTTGTTCTATATGCATTTTGATGGACAGTCCGTGGACCGGACCAAATGGGATCAACCTGATCCTTACAGAACCGTGCTAAAATCCAAAACTGAAGATGGGTGGCAAACTGAATCCTTTGAAGATCTAAACGAAGACCTCAATTATGATTGGCGATTGTTCGGTAGATCTACTTCGGATGATAAAGGGCCTATTGTAATGCTTTTGAACGCCATAGATCTGTTACAAAAAAACGACGTGGAAATCCTGTTTAATATTAAAGTCATTTTAGATGGTGAAGAGGAGAAGAGTAGCAAGCCGCTGCCCAAGGCGGTAAAGGAATATAGGGAACTCTTGGAAGCGGATTTTTTAGTCATCGCCGATGGACCGGTACATGTTTCGGAAAAGCCGACCTTGGTCTACGGCTGTCGTGGAATTACTACAATGACCTTGACAACCCATGGTCCCATAAAACCACAACATAGCGGACATTATGGCAACTATGCCCCAAATCCCGGCTTTTTGTTAGCAGAACTTCTTGCCAGTATGAAAGATGAAAATGGGAAGGTCTCCATAGCTGGCTATTATGATGGAATTTCTTTGGACGACCCTACGTTGGAGGTCCTAAAAAGCGTCCCGGACATCGCGGAAACTATTAATTCCAATCTGGCCATTAGAACTCCCGAAAAAGTTGGAAGTTTTTATCAGGAATCCCTGCAATACCCTTCCTTAAACATTAGGGGATTGGGATCAGGATGGATCGGGGACAAGGCAAGGACCATTGTGCCCGCCGCCGCCACGGCAGAATTGGACCTGCGACTGGTACCGGAAACCGATGGCAATCGCCTAAAAGATCTCGTCAAAAAACACATTGAACAACAAGGATTCTTTATCACTGACACCGTTCCCTCCAAAAAGCAGCGCGCGGAATACGATAAAATAATGACGGTTCGGGAGGGTTCGGTAACGGATGCATTTCGTACGGACCTTGATAATCCATATGGGACTTTCTTAGCAAACACATTAAAAAATGCTTTTGAGGAGGATGTTGTACAGATTCGCATTATGGGCGGTACGGTGCCCATCGCACCTTTTATCAATGAATTGCAGATCCCGGCCTTTATCGTTCCAATGGTGAACCCTGATAACAATCAGCACAGTCCCAATGAGAACTTGAAAATTGGTCAGCTGGCATACGGTATCAAGGCGTTTTATCAAATATTGAGCACCTCACCTAATTGAACAAGATTCTAGGGCGATTTAACTGCCAGTCATTTTGGTAAGGGAAACTTACGGACCATATCGTTTTAAAATAAAATCGAGTTAATTCATATTACAAAAGTGTTATCGCCCAAAACTAGAAGAAATATTGCGCGCATTATCCCTTTTGGGGTTATTTGGTTGATTTTGGGATTGGTTTTCATAACTGTTGAACAGGTTATAATTGACAGTTCGGGCACTTCTTCTTCCAGTGGTATCCGAGTGGATTTCGAAATTCTTGTTTTCGGTTGCCTGGCCGTAACCGGGGTGGGACTTCTGGTAGGAGCCATTGAACTCTTGTTTTTAAACAAGCTATTTGCAAAAAAGAGCTTTCTAAAAAAAATCCTCTATAAACTTATCATTTACTTTGCATTCTCGTTCCTTGTAATCCTGATATTATTCCCAATCGCTGCCGCTATTGAGCTTAACACCCATGTCCTGGATAACCAAGTATGGAAAAAATATCACGGTTTCCTTAATAGTACTGAGTATTTAAGTACATTATTGCAAATAATGGTTTCCTTGGGTGTCTCACTCATGTATGCCGAAATAAGTGATAATATTGGTCATGGGGTTTTGATCAATTTCTTTACGGGAAAATATCATACGCCCAAGGAAGAGGAAAGAATATTCATGTTCGCCGATATGAAATCGTCCACAGCAATTGCGGAAACGTTGGGCCACATAAAATACTTTGAATTGCTAAAGACCTATTACTATGATCTTTCAAGTGCCATAGTCAATAGTTTTGGAGAGGTATATCAATATGTAGGTGATGAGATTGTAGTGTCTTGGAAATTTGAAAAAGGAATACAAAATAACCATTGTATCCAATGCTTTTTCAATATGAAAAGAGATCTCAAGAAAAAATCGGATTGGTACCAAAAGCATTTCGGCATTTCCCCGGATTTTAAAGCCGGCTTTCATTTTGGAAAAGTAACCACAGGTGAAATAGGTGCGCTTAAGAAAGAAATCATTTTTACTGGTGATGTCATGAATACAACGGCCAGAATACAATCCTTGTGCAATGAGCATGAGATTGATATCATTGTTTCAGACCATCTATTAAGCCATCTGAACCTCGGAAAAGGATTTAAGATCAAATCATTGGGAGAGCATATATTAAAGGGGAAGGAGAAAAAAATTAGGATCAGCGCAGTACATCAAAATACGATATCCTAAATGGTAATCGCTTTTTTAAAATTTAAAGGCAGGCGTTCTTAAAGTTATCGTATCGGGTGAAAGAAAAAAAGCCCCGGTTTCCTTACTCTAGTAATACCCTATTCTGCATTTCTAACAAAAATATTCTCAAAGTATCACAGAAAATTGATGGCTTTGTGAGCTTCCTGTTACGCCATAATCTGATTTTTAGGCAAACTTAAAAACAGAGAAAATGAAAAAGATTTATGTATTACCAATTTTAGCACTACTGCTCTTCACAGCAAGTTGTGAGGATGACGACGAAGCCGTTGCTCCAGAGGAGGAGGTTGAGGTAGTACCGGCAGCGGGTACTATCTCCGGAGGACCTTTTTACTTTTGTGTAGATGGTACTTCGGATTTTGTAAGCGACATTACAATTGACAATACGGATGCCGTTGGTGCCAATAGCACTTGGGTCATTACAGATGATGAAGGGAATATCCTTGGCCTTCCACCGACGTTGGATGATGTAGGCGGCGTTGATTTTGATGGTGCCGGACCCGGGATTTGCTTTATCTGGTACCTGCGCTACGAAGATGGCCTTACAGGTGCGGAGATGGGCATGAATGTGCATAACCTGGAAGGAACCTTTGATCTTTCCAATTCTATAGAAGTAACTCGTAGTCAACCCAATGCGGGAACACTTTCCGGAGGCCCCTATGAATTTACAGTTGACGGCACACCAGATTTTGTAACAGAATTATCCCTGGACGATACGGATGTGGCCGGTACCAATAGTACTTGGGTCATTACAGATGACGAAGGGAATATCCTTGGGCTACCACCTACTCTGGAAGCCGTTAAGGGAGTAGATTTTGATGGAGCCGGGGCCGGAGTTTGTCTTATCTGGTACTTACGCTATGAAGATGGCCTTGTGGGCACAGAAATGGGTATGAATGCCAATGATTTGGAAGGATGCTTTAGCCTTTCCAATTCGATACAAGTAACACGGCTAATGGGTGCCAATGCAGGTGAAATTGCAGGAGGCCCGTATGATTTCTGTGTTGACGGAACCCCTGATTTTGTAGATGGAATTACACTGGATAGCTCTGAGGCGTATGGAAGCGAGAGCTCTTGGGTCATTACAGATGATGAAGGAAACATTCTAGGATTACCACCTACTCTTGAAGCTGTTAAAGGTGTAGATTTTGACGGTGCAGGTCCAGGGGTTTGCCTTATCTGGTATTTACGTTATGAAGGGGAATTGGACGGAGCCGAAGTAGGCATGAACGCCAATGATTTAAAAGGAAACTTTGATCTCTCAAATGCTTTGACCGTGAACCGAAGGAAAACGGAAGCTGGAACCCTTTCCGGTGGCCCCTTTACCTTTAAGGTAGATGGTACTCCTGATATGGTAAGTGGAATTACCTTGGATAACCCTGAAGCTTCAGGAACCAACAGCACTTGGGTAATTACCGATGATACAGGCAAAATTTTAGGTCTTCCACCAACTCTTGAAGCAGTTGAAGGTGTAAACTTTGACGATGCAGGTGTTGGCGTATGCTTTATCTGGTATCTGCGTTATGAAGATGGTTTAAAAGGTGCTGAAATGGGTATGAACGCCAACGATTTGGAAGGATGCTTTGACCTATCCAATTATATTAAAGTAACCCGAGAATTGCCTCACTAAAAACAAGCAAAACAAAATGTTATAAGAAACCCCGCAAATGCTATTTATTTACGGGGTTTCTATGTTTTTGCATTATAAGTAAAAAGAACTAAGCAGAGTTTCTACTTGCATTAATATTTCCATACAGTGATCGGGTCACTATTTTCTCATACAAATCCTTATGGTCCGCATTCTGTCCGATTTTTTGGAGCGCATATTGCTGAATTACCAACAAGGGCAATACGATGTTTTCTCTAATCTTAACGGATTCCCTGGACAATTCTTCGTCCTGCATCAAAATGGTATATCCAGAAATGAGCAGTAACATTTCCTTGGATAGTTTATACTCCTCATGTAGAATATTCCAAAAATCGCGATAAGCCTCATCTTCCTTCATATAACTGGTAAGCTCAAAATAGCATTTGGATAAAGACATCATACTATTGAGCATCAAGGCTTTAAAAAATGGAACTTCCTTATATAGTCTTTTAACCTCACTGATCCTACCATCATCCTTAAGTGTTTTAATTGCCGTTCCCAAACCGAAATAACCCGGTACGTTCTGTTTCAACTGGCTCCAAGAACCTACAAAGGATATGGCCCTAAGATCGGTAAGTTCCAGTTTTTTCTTATTGCCTCTTTTTCCAGGCCTACTCCCAATGTTGGCCTTGGTATAGTATTTTAGGGTACTTCGGTTCTCCAGATATGGGATGAACATCTCATGGTTCTTCAAAGCATCATATTTGGCAAAACTCAATTCCGACAATTCTTCTATCAATTTCCTGGATGCCCTTGAAATAACGTGCTCTTTTCCAAACAGATTATTGGACAATCCAGCAGTAAGCAACTGTTCGGAGTTATGCATAAACTGTTCCTTGTTCCCGTATGTACTTGTAATGGTCTGACCTTGTATGGTAAGCTGTATCTCATGATTGGCAACATCCTTGGTCTGTGCCGCGTAAAACCGGTGGGTCTTGCCCCCTCCCCTTGCCGGAGGGCCCCCACGTCCATCAAAGAAAATGGCTTTGACCCCATTCTTCTTACAAACTTTGGACAAGGTTTCCTTTGTCTTTAAAATGGACCAATTGGCTTTTAAATAACCTCCATCCTTGGTACCATCGGAAAAACCCAACATCATGGTGTGGGTACTGTTCCTGTGCTCTAAATGTGCCCTGTACTGTGGCAAATCAAAAAGCGATTGCATTACGGCCTCAGAATTTTCCATGCCCTTCATAGTCTCAAAAAGGGGAACAATATCAAAATTGATTTTATCCGCGTCCCAACCACACCATCTGAATAATCCATAAACAAACAATACCGAAAAAATGTCCTCCGAATTACTTATGATGTAACGGTTGCAACCTTCCTCCCCATTTTTTTTCTGGATATCGCTCAACTGTGCGATGTTCTGGATAGTATCCTTAACGATTCCGTCGTCAAAGTCGGTAGGTTTCAAAGTCCATTTTTCTTTCAAAAGGATACGTGTAAGTTGTTTCTCCGTAAGCTCATCCAATTCCTCTTTGATCAATCCCTTTTGCTTGAGTACATTTTCCACCACCAGTTTATGCTTGCTATGGTCTTGACGAATATCCAGTGTGGCGAAGTGGGTCTTAAAAATCCGTACTTTATCTATAAAATGGTCCAATTCTTTTACATAGAGGGAATGGTAGTCGTTTATCAAAATTTCACGGATATTAAGTAACGGGCCAATGATATCACCATAGTCTACAGATCTTTGGGAATCGAACATAGCAATGTAAAGATTGTCCCTAAGACTGTTCAACAGCGACCGTAAGCTTTTAAAGCTTAGTTTCTTGCGCAATCGCTTCAAATCATTATAATAGCACTTCATCAACGTAAGGCGAAGTTCATCCGCTACGGCTTTGGTAATATCGGCCGTAACAAAAGGATTACCATCACGATCTCCTCCTGGCCAAAAACCCAATTTCATGATGTTGTAATTGTCAAAATAATCATCTTTAATATTGTTTTTGATATAGGCAAAAAGTTCTCCCATCGCATCATAATACACGTTTCTAAGGATATAAATGATATTCTTGGCCTCATCCAGGGGTGTAGGTTTTTGGGCATTGATCAGTGAAGTAAGCCCCAATTGTTGTAGGGTCAAATCAATATCATTAATACGATCTTCAAGAATTAAGGTGCGTAACTCTTCCATAATATCCAGAACGGCCGGGGTATAGAATTGGGTGGGGTGTGCGGTAAGTACTATCCGCGCACTAAACGTAGATAATTTCTTTGCAATCTTATCCCAGCTTTTATTCTCGTTTACCAATTGAAAATAATCCTTTATGGACAAGGATGTCGTATGTTGGTGCAACTTGGGGAAAGCCGCGTCCTCAACACTGTCATAAAGCACCACTTGTCTTTCTACATATTGGATGATTCGAAACATGAAGTCTATCCTATCCTTTTCGGATTCAACATTGGCATAGTTCTGAAAGAAGGCATCCAGTATTTCCTGTGGTTTTTTTCCGGATTTCAACCCCTTTTCGCATTGTTCAAATAGCAAGGGAATCAACATACCGACGTTTTCAATATTTCGATAGGGAAGATTAAGGAACAGGCTGTTGTAAACATTAAACCTATTGGTGACCGATTTCTTGAACTCCTCTAATTTTTCTGATCGTTGCATAAAATGAATAAATATTGAATTTTGGGTGGTTTACTCATAAAACCAAGACGGTAAATATCAACATTATTGGGCAATTCCCCTTGGATTTCCAATCAAAATAACAAAATAGAACACGGACACCACAAAATGAACAAGGCTGCTTATCAATTGTCAAAAATAGTAACCTAAAAAAATGCCTTGTACTGCAATATTCTAAAATCCAAGGTGTTGAAATCGGGGTTTTCCCTTTTTCTTTGTTTATAGGCCTCCAAACTCCCAACCGCCCGGTTTGCCGCTCCCGAAGGTGCGGTAAGGGATACTGTTTTTATGGTTCTTTGCGTAAGGGGCAACGTAAAGGAATGGATTCTAGGAATCTCATTGGAAATTAGGTTCAATTCCAAATTGAACGTTTTTAGGTGTTTCCGAAAAAAGTATTCCGGTCCATTTTTACTATTACCTCCAGTAAATAAAAGCGTGTTAACATTGGGCAATTCCTTCAAATACCCTATTATATTTCTAAGCTTTATGTTGCTCATCCCTAAGTCCGAGGCATCCAATTTTGCCCTTTCCGCACTTTCAACGATGTCACAAATACCGATTTTTTTATACTTTAAAAAATCCATCCGCTGTTTTATAGCTTCATCCGTAGTCTCGAATTTTAAATCAAGGTGAAAAATGCGATCAAGTATGGGCCAAAGCTGTCCATCCCTACTACCATAGCAAAAATCCACGTCACCTTTCTTTAGATTCCCCATAGTAAATCTAGGAGGTGGCAATGTTCCTACAATGAGCTTTGTGGCCTCTGGGAAAAGGAAAGGTTTATAAGGGTGAGTGTGCAAAAACATGGGTATATCTTAAAAACGAAATGGTTTTTTGTAGGGTCAACTCCCTTGGACAGAGGATTGCATTTATTATCACAATTTCGTAATTTAAGACATAAATTCTTAAAATAGAACTAAATGGGGAAAGGAGATATAAAAACCAGAAGAGGAAAAATAGCGAACCGGTCTCATGGGGCGAGAAGGCCCAGGAAAATCAAAAAACGATTAACGGTGGAGGAAAAAATAGCAGTAACCAAAAAGAAATGACCTAATAATCTATTATAAAGCTAAGGTCTACATTTCCATCCTCGGTAATATCAAGTTCGTAGGTATAGAATCCTATGGGTAAAGGAGTCTCCCCCACAAAATCAATAGGCTGTAGTGTGAAGGTATCTTCACCTGACCTAATTTGGATGAATGCATATTGAAAGGCCGTTTCAAACTCCAAATATCCGGAATAGTCCCCAGCTGACACGTTTTCATAAACTTCTTCTGCATCCGAAACCTGAACTTCATCAAAAGTTATATTGCTGGTATTCCTTATACGGATGTTTACGGCATCAACACCATCATCCCGATCTGTGCAGCTCAAAACTAATAGAGATAATGTTAAAATAAAAAACTGTTTCATCCTTATTTTTTAAAGAGATGTTATAAAGATAAAACGGTTGCTTTGGAAAAATATTCTATCGGACGAACACTGGCTGATCTTCCCTTAAAGTATGCTCCTTGCTATATAGATAATCATCATAATCAAACCCTTTGATATCGTCCAATGTTTTGGCATCCGTATCCGAGATATAGCGGACCATGGAACCGCGGGCCTTTTTTGCAAAAAAGCTGATAACCTTAAGCTTGTCGTTTTTCCAATCTTTAAAAATGGGGGTAACGACAGGAACTTTTAAGGCCCTCTCATCAATAGCCCCAAAATATTCATTGCTGGCCAGGTTGAGGAAGAGTTCGTCATTTTCCATTTTGGAATTAAGGTGAGCGGTCAAGTCCTTTTTCCAGAACTCGTACAAATTCTTTCTTCGGTTTACCCTCAACTGGGTACCCATTTCCAATCTATAGGGCTGTATAAGATCCAAAGGCCTTAGGATACCATATAACCCGGATAGGATACGTAACGTATCCTGTAACTTCTCCAATTTCTCCTCGGGAATGGTATAGGCATCCAACCCTTGATATACATCACCATTAAAGGCATACATCGCAGGACGCGCGTTCTCAGGCGAAAATGGGATTGTGAACTTCTGATTGCGTTCCCAATTCAATTGGGCTAGATTGTCCGAAATATTCATTAGTTTGGACAATGCCCTAGGTCTTTTCTTTTGCAAAACTTTATTAAGCCTTTTGGATTGTTCCAGAAACTGGGGCTCGGTATATCTTTGGCTAGGCAATTTGCTTTCAAAGTCTAGCGATTTAGCGGGGGAAATGACAACTTTCATCTTTTTATATGTTTAGGCACCCTAAAAATAACAATGATTTTTGGGATATTGGCACCTTGTATGTAAAGAGTTTTCGATAGCTCCATTTGGAAAAACAATACTACTACACCTTGAAAAAATATGATAAAAAGAGTGCCCCCGTCAAAGCCAACCCATAAGTATTTATGCTAAACCTCTACTCTGCTTGGAATACCCTTTCCACTTTTCGATACATTGTAACATATCTTCCGGAATTTCGGAATCGAAGCGCATTTGCTTTCCTGTAACCGGGTGCAAAAAGCCCAAGGTCTTGGCATGGAGTGCTTGGCGCGGTAGAACCTTGAAACAATTTTCCACAAACTGTCGATATTTTGTGAACACCGTGCCCTTTAGAATTCGTTCCCCACCATACCTGGCATCGTTGAACAGTGTGTGGCCTATGTGTTTCATATGGACCCTTATCTGATGTGTACGGCCTGTCTCCAATCTACAGGAAACCAAGGTAACATATCCCAAACGTTCCAGCACCTTGTAGTGCGTGACAGCTTCCTTACCTTGATCGCCATCAGGAAATACCTGCATTTGCAATCGATTTTTAGGGTTTCGGCCTATATGACCCTCAATTGTTCCCGTATCATTCTCTACATTGCCCCAAACCAAAGCTATGTACTCCCGCTCGGAGGTTTTATCAAAAAATTGTTTAGCCAGGTGGGTCATGGCCGTTTCAGTCTTGGCCACCACTAGTAGTCCGGAGGTATCCTTGTCTATACGATGCACCAACCCGGGCCGTTCGTTGCTATTTATCGGGAGGTTATCAAAATGATGTATAAGCCCATTGATCAAAGTTCCCGAATAGTTTCCGTGACCTGGGTGGACCACCATTCCAGGAGGCTTGTTCACAACCAATAAAGTCTCATCTTCATAAACAATATTCAGTGGAATATCTTCCGGGACCAAAAGGAATTCATGTGGAGGATGCTCAAAAAGTACTTTTACCACATCTCCGGCCTTTACCTTATAATTCTGCTTTACAATGGACTCGTTTACCCAAATGTTTCCTGTTTTGGCGGCTTGCTGAATTTTGTTTCGTGTGGCATTTTCTATGAAATTCATCAAAAATTTATCCACGCGTAAAGGTTCTTGTCCTTTTGAAGCTACAAATTTATAATGTTCAAATAGTTCGTCCCCTTCAGGTTCGCGGGTACCCTGTTCCTCCATAACTTTTAGTTGGACTCGGCTTGAACCCGCGCACTTTCCGGAATAGTCCCATTTCCGCAGACCAGCTCTATTTTAGAAGTTTTCGGCAATTTATCGCCAGGCTTTATGTCCTTTCCCTTGTGCTTTATGTAGTATACCATATCCTTTCCCAACTGATCAATGTATGTAACCCGTTGCACATCCAAACCTACTGCACGCAGCATAGAAGAAGCGTTTCTTTGTGTTACTTGAATAATATTGGGTACGGTTACCTTTTTGTACCCGGAAGGGTTAACGGTAAAATAAATCTTTCTGTTTTCCTTCACCTTGCTACCTGCTGATGGGTCTTGCTCTATAATGGAAAACCTAGGGTATTCTGGGCTATAGTTCGCAGAATCCAATACTTCATAGCGCAAACCTGATTCTTCCACGGCTTGCCGCATATCCATTACCGACATTTTGGAAAAATCCGGTACAACAACGAATTCCCCATGGTTGGTAGTACTGTTCAACCAACGAAGGCACAAAAAAATTAAGCCTATCAAAACTACCAAGGATAAGCCTATCTGTACCAAAAAGGTTCTACTCCTTAAAAAATCGAAAAAACTTCTCATGGCCAAACAATCGTCGGACAAAGATAGGAAATGAGCCAAAACAAATGGTTTTAACCTTTCAAAAGTTAATGTATTATACATTAAGTATCTTAAAAAACAATCCCGGGCTATGCCATGGAATTGTTTTTTAGTTATTTTGGGTTTTGGAAAACTTGGCCTTTTAAACTTGCATTTGAATTGTATTATGAAAAAGAACATAGCCATTATCATGGGCGGGTATTCGAGCGAGTACCAGATTTCCCTTAAAAGTGGAAATGTAGTTTACGAATATCTGGACAAGACTAAATTTGATGCTTATCGAATCCATATTTTTAAGGATAAGTGGGTCTATGTTGATCATACCGGTAATGAGCTGCCCGTAAACCGGCATGATTTTTCAGTTACAGTGGACAAGGGTCATATTCATTTTGACTGTGTTTTTAACGCTATCCATGGCTCGCCCGGAGAGGATGGCCTTATGCAAGCTTACTTTGAGTTATTGGGTATTCCCCAAACATCTTGCAATCAATACCAATCCGCCTTAACCTTTAACAAACGTGACCTTTTGAGTGTTTTGAAGCCCTACGGCATAAAATCAGCGGCTTCCTTTTACCTGAATTTTGGAGACCCTATAAATGAGGACGTAATTATTCAACGAGTGTCCTTGCCCTGCTTTGTGAAAGCCAACCGTGCGGGAAGTAGCTTTGGTATGTCCAAAGTCTATAAGAAGGAAGATTTAAGACCGGCAATTGAGAAGGCTTATCAAGAAGATGATGAAATTCTTATTGAGGCTTTTTTGGATGGAACAGAGGTTTCCGTGGGTGTGATTACCTATAATGGAAAGACAAAGGTATTGCCTATAACCGAAATAACTACCGAGAATGACTTTTTCGATTATGAGGCCAAGTATGAAGGAAAGTCTCAAGAAATCACACCGGCCAGAATATCCAATGATCAAGAAAAAAGGGTTGTAGAATTGGCCAAGCGCGCCTACGAAGTAATTAATATGAAGGGATTTTCTAGGAGCGAGTTCATTTTTGTGGATGATGAACCCTATATGTTGGAAATGAATACGACCCCCGGACTTACAAAGGAAAGTATTCTTCCAGAGCAAGCTCGCGTTGCAGGAATATCCCTTTCCGCGCTTTTTGAGAGTGCCATAACCGAGGCTTTACGGGAAAATACCTAACTTTAGGCTATGAGACGCGCCATATTTCCGGGATCTTTTGATCCGCTTACTTTGGGCCATTACGATATTATAAAACGGGGCATCACTCTTTTTGACGAAATAATCATTGCCATAGGCATCAACGCAGAAAAGCAATATATGTTCCCTTTGGAACGACGAATGCAGTTTGTCCAAAAAGCCTTTGAAAAAGAATCAAAGATCAGAGTGCATACCTATGAAGGGCTTACCGTAGAGTTCTGTAAAAAGATGAAAGCGGATTTTATTCTAAGAGGGCTTCGCAATCCGGCCGATTTTGAATTTGAAAAGGCTATTGCACATACCAATCGGAAGCTTTCCGAAATTGAGACCGTTTTTCTATTGACCTCATCTGGAAAGTCCTATATAAGTTCTTCTATAGTCCGGGATGTTATCAGAAATAACGGGGATTATACGGGACTAGTACCTGATTCCGTAAGAATCCCGTAGTTTACTTCTTACCTTACATGAGTATATGTATTTATTTTTCTTTAAAAAAGAGATTACTTTCCAAAATATTTTTATGAATTAACAAGAAAATTCTTCATTTTATTATTAATTTTAATTCTCACCCCACCCAAATATTGAATCACAACGCGTTTGGGGGTGTTCACAACAAACCTTTATCAGAATTGGAAAATCGTTCTACTTTAGTAAGAAATTACGACTACATGTTGAAGGGATCCCAAACCTTATCTAGTAATTATTTGATTAAACAGCTGCCCAAAGCTACCGTTTTTGTAGACAAAAGGTTACAAATAGTTCATGCTTCGGATTCTTGGATTACCCACTTTAACTTCAGTAACGATACTGTTTTGGGGAAAAACATCTCCGAACTTTTTGGTGAAATAAGCAAGGATTGGAAAACCGTTTTGAAGGACTGTTTAAAAGGGAAGTCTTCCGAAGTAGGTATAGAACGCTTTTTGGATAATGAAAATGATGAAAAATGGTTTGAGTGGTCCAACATTCCTTGGTATGACGAGAACGAGAATATCGTAGGAGTTATAATTCAAACTGACGATGTTACTGAAAAAGTACATAATGAGTTAAAGCTCAAAAAACTTGAGGTCCTCTTACGTGAAAAGTCGGATATCGCCAAAATTGGGAGCTGGGAGTATGATATGTTAAAGGATGAAATTACTTGGTCCGATATGACGAAGGCTATTCACGAAGTTCCTAAAGACTATATCCCTACCATTGAAAAAGGAATTAACTTCTACAAACAAGGGTATTGCAGGAACACTATTTCCATGGCCGTGAACAAGGCTATAGAAAGTGGTACTTCTTGGAACGAAAAATTACAGATAATAACGGCCAAAGGTAATGAAAAGTGGGTGATAGCGGCTGGAAAACCTGTATTCAAAAATGAGAAGTTAATTGGATTGATAGGTACTTTCCAGGATGTCAACGACCAAGTATTATCTGAAATTAAGACCAAGGAAAACGAGCACCTTCTTAAAACCTTGATTGATCATTTACCCTTAAATGTTTTTATTAAGGACAAGGAATCAAGAAAAGTACTTGTAAATAGAGCGGAATGTGACTATTTAGATGTTAGTGGTCCCGAAGAAGTTCTGGGCAAAACCGATTATGATTTTTACGATGAGGAAACCGCAAATATTACCAGAGAGGATGACCTGCATGTTATGAACTCCAGGACCCCTATTTTGGGGGAGGAAAGGGGAAGTATTAAAAAGAATGGGGATGCCATAACCTTTTTAACTTCTAAGATACCCCTAATTGGAGATGACGGGACCGCCTACGGACTGGTAGGTATAAGTATGGACATTACCAATCTAAAACAAAAAGAGGAAGAGCTCCGGGATTTAATCAATGTAACCTCCTTGCAAAACAAAAAACTGGTCAATTTTGCCCACATCGTATCGCATAATCTAAGGTCGCACACGGCAAATTTCTCCATGTTACTGGACTTTTTGATCCATGAAAAAAGTGAAGAGGAAAAAAAGAATATTATCGGAATGCTGATCGATGCCTCTGATAATCTTTTGGAAACCTTGGAAAACCTAAATGAGGTTGTCGCCATAAGCACCAATACAAATTTGGAAAAGAAACCCATTAATCTTAACGAGAAGATAAAGGTAGTACAACAGAATCTTGCGGCCTTCTTATTGAATAACAATGCTAAAATTGTGAATTCCGTTTCGGATGATGTTTATATAAAAGCGGTACCGGCCTACATTGAAAGTATCTTAATGAATTTCATTACCAATGGCATAAAATATAAGGATCCGGAAAGAAACCCTATAATCAATTTAAGTGCCACCAGCAATAATGGCTATACCATATTGAGCATTGCAGATAACGGAATGGGCATAGATCTTAAAAAGTATGGGGACAAGTTATTTGGAATGTATAAGACATTTCATGACAAAAAGGATTCAAGAGGTATTGGGCTCTATATTACCAAAAATCAAATAGAGGCCATGAACGGAAAAGTAATTGCCTGTAGTGAAGTGGGAAAAGGAACTACGTTTAACATATATTTTAATGAAAAAGATTAACTCCATTTATATTGTAGATGATGATCCCATTACGGTATTTGGTATACGAAAAATGTTGGATTCCATCGCAATCTGTGATAATATCTCCTCCCATGCCAATGGGAAATTGGCTTTGGACGACATAAAAAAAACTCTTAAAAACAAAGGTCAAGTGCCAGAGATTATTTTTTTGGATATCAACATGCCCATAATGGACGGATGGCAGTTTTTGGAAGAGTTCATTTCCCTTCCTTTGGAAAAAAAAGTGCGAATAAATATCGTAACCTCCTCTATAGATCCCTTTGACCATAAAAATTGGGATCTTTACAAATCCAGGACAGATCATATGATCACTTTTAATAACAAACCCTTGAAGAGAGATCATCTAAAAGAGATTACCAAAGCAGCATGACCAGTAAAAAAGGTACTTTTTCCTTAATTTTGGTAAAGGACTTTCAGTTTGCGCCCTATGAAACTTTTTGGTGTATTATTACTGGTATTGGGCCTTATGGCCTGTGAAACCAAAAAAGAAGATGAAGAACCCAGGTTTCCAACCCCATTTGAGCAGTCTAATGGAGAGGAAACGGCCACCTACTTACAGGTAGTGGATTTTTATATTCAATTGGCCAAGCAATTCCCTGAAATCAACATCCAGACCATAGGACAAACGGATAGCGGATACCCCTTACATATTGTTACCTATAATCCTGAGGCTACCTTCAACTTTCAAAAAATAGCCGACCAAAAGACAATTCTCCTTATAAATAATGGCATACATCCCGGCGAAAGCGATGGTATTGACGCCACCATGCTATTGTACAGAGACTTGGCCATCGGGAAGATAAATCCCCCGACCAACACCGTATTGGTGACTATACCAGTATACAATGTGGGTGGGGCACTAAATAGGAACACTAGTACCAGGGCAAATCAAAATGGACCTAAATCCTACGGTTTCCGAGGTAACGCATTAAACTATGACCTCAATAGGGATTTTATAAAAGGGGATACAAAGAATTCAAGAACCTTTGCCGAAATTTTTCATTTGGTAAGACCTAATGTTTTCATAGATACGCATGTAAGCAATGGAGCGGATTATCAATATACACTCACCCACCTATCTACACAGCACAATAAACTTGGCGGGGAATTAGGAGAATATCTTGATCGAGAAATGTTGCCGGCTTTGGAAAAATCGCTGAAAATGGAAAATTGGGATATTACGCCATATGTAAATGTATATAACAAGGCTCCCGAAGAAGGGTTTTCCCAGTTTATGGATCATCCGAGGTATTCCACCGGATATACCACACTCTGGAATACCTTGGGTCTTATGATAGAAACCCATATGCTAAAACCTTACGCACAACGTGTACATGGTACTTATCAGTTTTTAAGGACAATGTTGGCTATTACCAATAGGGATAGCGAACGAATAGAACAACTCGGTGAAAAAGCCCGTACAAGGCATAAAAACTGGAATTACTATCCCATAAAATGGGCGTTGGACACAACCAAAACCACAATACGGGACTTTAAGGGATATAAAGTGGATACGATCGTCAGTGAAGTAACAGGCTTTGATAGACTTTCCTATGATCGGGAAAGGCCATTTACCAAAAAAATGGAATATAAAAACTATTATAAACCGATTGATTCAATAAAAATTCCAGAAGCCTATATCCTTAAAAAAGGATGGACCTCCGTAATAGAGCTTTTGGATTTGAACAAAATAAGCTACGAAACTTTACAAAATGATTCCACTTTGACCGTTGAATCTTATAGGATAAAAGAATACAAAACTTTAGATTTCCCCTTTGAAGGGCATTACCTGCACTATGACACACAAATCTCCAAGGGTACGGTGAACCTCTTATTTTCCGAAGGAGATCTACTGATTCCTACGGATCAAGAGGGTATCCGCTATCTTCTGGAAACCCTGGAACCCCGCGCTGTGGATTCCTTTTTCAATTGGAATTTCTTTGATTCCATATTACAAAGAAAAGAAGGCTTTTCGCCCTATGTTTTTGAGGATTTTGCGACCGAAATGCTAGAAAATGATCAACAGCTCAAGGAGAACTTTGACAATAAGAAAAAAGCTGATTTGGAATTTGCGGATAACTGGTACGCACAATTGAATTGGTTATACCAAAAGTCGGAATTTTATGAACCTGCCCATATGCAGTATCCCGTTTACCGCATAGCTTCCGGCAAAGGTATGCCATAATCTATTCCCCGAAGAGTATTTTTATATTGGTATAGGAGTTTTCCAAGGCCTTTTGGATTTTTTTGGGGCCCTTCCATTTCACCTTTTCTATGCCCTCGTTCTTTTGACCCTTCAGTTTACCCTCATAATTGGTTCGCATAGCGTACCAATGTACTTCCTTTAGTTTATATTTTCCGTTCCTCTTAAAAACATGGTAGGTGGTTTGTAATACGTTTTCAATCTTTAATCCCTTAACACCGGTTTCCTCCTCTACCTCACGCAAGGCACATTCCTCCAAACCTTCATTCTTTTCCAGCTTTCCTTTAGGTAAATCCCACTTATCGTTCCTGTAGATGAAGAGCACCTTTCCTGCTTTATTCGTTACAACGCCTCCGGCGGCAACTTCCAATGGAATCTGTTTGCAGAACTTCTTAAGGATTTCTTCGTGATTAGGATGATAGATATAGGCCTCCTCCAACTTTTTCTTGGCCAGTGCGTCAATAGCCTCCTGTATAGCCTCCGCGTTAAGAGGGTAATATCTACTATTGGCAATTTCAGAAAGTTTGTTGGTTAAAATAAGAGGTGCCTCTTTGACAAAAACTTTATACATTTGCTCCATGATTTTGGACAAAAACACCGCCAAAAAAACAGCAGAGCTTCTGTTACAAATTAATGCAATAAAGTTGAGACCGGAAAATCCTTTTACATGGGCCTCCGGATGGAAATCCCCTATTTATTGTGACAATAGAATTATACTTTCCTACCCAATGATACGAAACTATATTAGGGAGGAAATGGCCAAGCAATTGGAGTCCCTTTACGGTAAACCTGATGTGATTGCAGGGGTCGCTACTGGGGCCATTGGAATTGGGATGTTGGTTGCAGATTATTTGGGCCTTCCCTTCATTTATGTTAGACCCGAGCCGAAATCCCATGGAAGAAGAAATCAGATAGAGGGTAGATTGGAAGCCAATCAGAATTTGGTAGTGGTAGAAGATCTCATAAGTACAGGGAAAAGTAGTTTAAACGCCGTAGAAGCACTCACTAATGAGGGTGCAAATGTAAAGGGAATGTTAGCTATTTTTAATTATGGCTTTGACGTTGCCCAAGAAAATTTTGAGACGAGGGACATGGAACTGCATACGTTGGGAGATTATGACCATCTCATCCAAGAGGCATCGGAAACCGGATATATTAAAGAAAATCAGTTGAACACATTGTTGGAATGGCGAAAAAGTCCTTCCACATGGCATCCTTAAAAAATGTATTTAGAAACACCAAAAAAAAATATTTCAAAAAGTCAGGAGCAGGTTTTCGACTTTCTTATCGAGCTTAAAAATTTTGAAAAGCTGATGCCTGATAGTATTGATAAGTTTGAACTCATTAATGAAGATCGATTTCTGTTTGCCTTAAAAGGCATGCCCGAAATTGTTCTCCAGCGCAAGGAACAACATCCCCACAACAAAATTGTCCTTGGTGCTGCGAGCGATAAACTACCTTTTACGCTCACAGCCGATATCTTGTCCATATCCAACAGTGAGACCCAAGTTACGTTAAATTTTCAAGGAGAATTTAATGCTATGATGGCCATGATGATCAAGACACCCATCACCAATTTCATGGGTACATTGTTAGAAAATCTTGAGGAAACCTTAGTATAAAAGTGTTACTTCCTTAAACCCGAATTCTTTTTTTATATCGTCCTCAAGCGCAATAATTAATTTACCTTCGAGAGAGATACCACGGATAAATCCCATGAATTTTATTCCATTGGAGTCCTCAAAGGTCGATGGCTTGTCCTTTCGAAACAAGTTTTCACTATAAACTTCCCATAATTTTTCAATTCCCGTTTTTTGAACATTTTGAAAAGTTGCTTTCAAACTATTCAAAAGCGCCTTTAAAAGCTCATCCAAATCAAACGTTTTGCCCAGCAACAATTTTAAGGAGGAAGCTTTAGGGACATTATGGAAAATCGTTTGGTTAGTGTTAAGGCCGATACCGATAATGGAGGCCTTTATTTTGTTTCCCGATATAATATTCTCTATAAGAATGCCACAAATTTTAGATGAGCCTGACAGAATGTCGTTAGGCCATTTGATCTTTAAATCAGGAACCTGAAGCCCCCTCAAACCATTAACAAGGGCCAATGACACTATGATATTCAACAAAAAAGAGTCATCTGTGGAAAGGTCTTTATTTTCCTTTAAAACACTAAATGTCAGGTTTTTACCTTCTTCGGATATCCAATGTGTTCCCATTTGCCCCCTACCTTTCAACTGGTTCTTGGCAACAACTACGGTGAAGTCTTGAGAGACGTTGGAAGCAATAAGTCTTTTTAAGTACGCATTTGTAGAGTCTGTGGCATCAAGTTTGATTATTGGCATGAGGCATCCTTTACATCCTATCTTTAATCAATTGTTAAAAACTAGAGGTAAAAGAACAAAAAAATAATAACTTTGCTTAAACTAAAATTTTTGAATGCAGAAAGGGAAAGCTAGCGTAGACGAGTTAATCACATTAATTTTACAGGGAATAGATGAAGTAAAAGGGAACGATGTTAGCTTGCTTGACTTAAGGGAAATTGAAAATACTGTTTGTGACTACTTTATAATTTGCAGTGGTACTTCCAACACTCACGTTAATGCTATAACGGGATCCATCCAAAAAACAGTTAGCAAAGCAATAAAAGACAAGCCTTGGCACGTAGAAGGCGAAGATAATGCCGAGTGGGTTCTAATGGATTACGTTAATGTGGTAGTCCATGTCTTCCAAAAACATATTCGGGAATTCTATGATATAGAAGGTCTTTGGGGTGATGCCAAGTTCACCGAAATCGAAAGTAGCATAAACCAAGCCTTGAAGTAATCCCTAATGCGTAATTACTAAAGGGGGCAAAAAATAAAATAATGGCAAAAGAAAGCAATACAAATCCTAAAAAACCCAGATTCAGTTCCTGGTGGATTTATGGATTGATAGCAGTTTTATTAATAGGGTTCCAGTTCTTTGGAAGTGGAAATCTTTCAAGCACCAAGAAAACTACTACTTCAGAGCTGCAGGAATATCTCAGAAATGGGGATATTGAAAAAATTCTGATCATCACCAATACAAGGCAGGCAAAAGTCTTTTTAACGAATGAGGCGCTCCAGAAGGATGTTCATAAAGATGTCAAGGACCAGCCTTTTGCTTTAAGCCCTTCCGCTTCACCCCAATATGTTTTGGATTATGGGGATCTTCAGAATTTTGAAAACGAGATAAAAGATCTAAAAACCGAGAACAATTTGGATACCATAGTGGACTATGATACGGAATCCAACTACCTCGGTGACTTTTTGATTGGGATTCTTCCTTTTGTTTTGATAATCGGCATCTGGATTTATTTAATGCGAAGAATGTCTGGAGGCGGAGGCGGAGGTGCCGGAGGTCAGATTTTCAATATCGGTAAATCCAAGGCCAAGCTTTTTGATGAAAAGACGGACACCCGTACATCGTTTAAGGATGTGGCCGGATTGGAAGGGGCCAAAGAAGAGGTTGAGGAAATCGTTGAGTTCTTAAAGAATCCCGATAAGTATACCTCTTTGGGAGGCAAGATTCCAAAAGGCGCCCTTCTTGTAGGTCCTCCTGGAACTGGAAAAACGCTATTGGCCAAAGCCGTTGCCGGGGAGGCTAAAGTACCCTTCTTCTCGCTTTCCGGTTCTGATTTTGTTGAAATGTTTGTTGGAGTGGGTGCTTCAAGGGTACGTGACCTTTTTAAGCAAGCCAAGGATAAATCTCCAGCCATAATTTTCATTGATGAAATTGACGCCATTGGTAGGGCAAGGGGAAAGAATAATTTCACAGGCTCAAACGATGAGCGCGAAAACACGCTGAATCAACTGCTTACCGAAATGGATGGTTTTGGCACCAATACCAATGTTATTGTACTTGCGGCGACCAACCGGGCAGATGTATTGGACAAAGCCTTAATGCGAGCCGGTAGATTTGATAGACAGATCTATGTTGACTTACCCGATATTAGGGAACGAAAGGAAATATTTGAAGTGCATTTGAGGCCCATTAAGACCGCAGAAACTTTGGACTTGGACTTTTTGGCAAGACAGACCCCTGGTTTTTCGGGTGCCGATATTGCCAATGTTTGCAACGAAGCCGCACTTATTGCTGCGCGCAAGGAGAAAAAGGCGGTTACCAAACAAGATTTTTTGGATGCTGTGGACCGTATTGTAGGCGGCCTTGAAAAAAAGAACAAAATTATTACCGCCGGCGAGAAAAAGACCATTGCCTATCATGAAGCAGGACATGCCACTGTTAGCTGGATGCTGGAACATGCCGCTCCTTTGGTAAAGGTAACTATTGTCCCAAGGGGACAATCACTGGGTGCCGCATGGTACTTGCCGGAAGAACGTCTCATAGTACGTCCGGAACAAATGAAGGACGAAATGTGCGCAACCTTAGGGGGGCGTGCCGCGGAAAAAGTGATTTTCGACAAAATCTCTACCGGTGCTTTGAGCGACTTGGAAAAAGTCACAAAACAGGCCCGGGCCATGGTGACCATTTATGGACTTAATGAAGAAATTGGCAACCTCACCTACTACGATTCTTCTGGACAAAGTGAATATGGCTTCACCAAACCTTACAGCGAAGAAACCGCGCAACGCATTGATACGGAAATCTCAAAAATAATTGAGGAACAGTATCAGAGAGCGGTGGAAGTACTCGAAACCAATAAAGACAAACTGATTACCTTGGCAGAGCGACTTCTGGAAAAGGAGGTCATCTTTAAGGAAGACCTCGAGAAAATATTTGGACAAAGGCCATTCGAAAAAGAATTCGATCAAAAAGGACAAGAAAATTTGAATGGAGAGAAAAAGGTAGAGGAGATTACCGTAGAAGAAAAAGAGGAAGAAGAAAAAAAAGAAAATAAATAATAAACTTGGACGTTCATCATTAATGACGGAATAGTATTAAGAAGTTTATGATGTAAAATGGGGCTATTTGACAAACTATTTGGAGGTGGCAAAAAAGTTTCCAAGGAGACTGTGGAGACCAGAGGAGTGCATATGCCAGATCTTAACATCCCCGTTGACGAAAAATTTACCATCCACTTCAAAAAAAATGGTGGGAAATTCCTGTATTGCGATTCCTTTTCTGAAATTTCCGAGGCCTTAAAAAATATCGTTCAAGAAAATCACTGGCAGGAACATCAGTTCTTCGCAATGGACTCTAGATTGGAGGAAAGGTTCTCCAAAGAAGGAATTTCTTTTACCACGGACAATAAGAACAGTGAGGTATTTTTTACCACATGCGAACATCTAATTGCCCAAAATGGCTCCATATTGGTCTGCTCCAATCAACTAAATGAAAAAAAGCTTCATGAGCTTCCCTCCAATGTCATTGTTTTTGCAACTACGAGTCAGTTAGTAGAATCCATCGGGGAAGGTCTAAAAACTATTAAAAAGAAATACGGTCACAGTATTCCGGCAAACATAACCACCTTAAAACACTTTCAAGCGACCGATCAAAACTCAAATGATTTTTTAACTTACGGAAGCAGTTCCAAAAATCTGTATCTTTTACTTCTGGAAGACCTTTAGTATGAGAGAGATTTTTAGACGCGCCCTTACCGGAGCTGTTTACATTATATTGTTATTATCCGCTGTTTTTCTGAGCTCCGATGCCTTTGACTTTCTTTTTATGACATTTGGACTTGCATGTCTCTATGAGTATAAACGGCTTGTACAATTACGCGGATACCATATTTTTCTCGCTTATTTGGCACTTTGGTGGGCATATATCTATTTGGTACATGACCTTTCATTGATATATGTTCTATTGTTTCTTACGATTACAGTAGATTTTATACTTCTTTTTTTCCTATTCTCAAAAAACAAAAATTTATTCAGCACTTTTAGAAAATTCGTCGTTGGACTTTTTTACATAGGGGGTGGATGTATTTTTTTGACCATGATTCCTTACAAGGACGATGATTTTGCCAAACTGCTCATAATGGGCATTTTTATTCTTATTTGGGTGAATGATACTTTTGCGTATTTGGTAGGTAGTCTTTTAGGACGTACAAAATTATATCCTTCAATTTCTCCAAAAAAAACCGTGGAAGGTACGGTCGGCGGTTTTATCTTTGCCATGGGTGCCGCCTATATCATCGGAAAGTATGAACCAATTATCGGCCCGATGCAGTGGATGATTTTGGCTATAGTCATTGTTATTTTTGGTAGCCTTGGAGATTTATTGGAATCGAAACTGAAACGCACCGCAGGCGTAAAGGACAGTGGAGCTATTCTGCCCGGTCACGGTGGTATGTTAGATCGTTTGGATAGTCTCATATTTGCGGCACCGTTCGCGTATGTAACCTTAATTATTTTTGCTTATGTTTCATAGGGAAGGTCAAAAAATTATTCTTACAACTTTCTTTATAGTCTGTACCGCAGTATTACTATCCCAATTTTATATTAATACGGTTTGGCTACGGTTTGGGCTTCAAATCATTGCTTTGGTGTTTTTGATTCTGATACTTCAGTTCTTTCGAAACCCAAAACGTAAAGTCCCAAAAAACTTCGATGAGATTTTGGCACCTGTAGACGGAAAAGTAGTTGTCATCGAAGAAGTGGAAGAAAACGAGTATTTTAAGGATAAACGCATCCAGGTTTCCATTTTTATGTCTCCTATCAATGTTCATGTAACCCGCTATCCTGTAAGCGGAAGCATAAAGTATTCCAAATACCATCCCGGAAAATATCTGGTGGCTTGGCATCCTAAATCCAGTACGGACAACGAGCGTACCACAGTTGTGGTACGTACTCCTAAATTTGGGGATATCCTATACCGACAAATTGCCGGGGCTATGGCCAGACGTATCATAAATTATGCGGAAGAAGGTGAGAGCGTACAACAGGGCGATGATGCAGGGTTTATAAAATTTGGCTCAAGAGTGGACTTGTTGTTACCTTTGGATAGTGTCGTGACCGTTAAACTGAACCAAAAGGTAGTAGGTGCAAAAACCTGTATAGCCACAGTTGTGGACAAGGATGAAGAAGCAGAAATTACATACTGATTTTTTGGAGGCCGTAGAGTTTGTGAACAACTATACAAAACCACTTCCTGCCGATCTTTTACTAAAGCTCTACGCCTATTATAAAATCGCAAACAAAAACTTTAGCAACCCCGGAAGTAAGACCCCGCTTATCAATGCTTTTAAAGCCAATGCCTTGATTCAGGCCAAAAACATAGGTAGGGAGGAAGCCATGAAACAGTATACCAAATTGGTCAATAAGGAGATTAGGAAGTAGTAAGTAGGCACTATAGAAAAAACCAAGAAATGAGACCTGCAACTGGGCTCATTGATACAAGTCGTCAATATCCGCTTTACAAAGCTCAAAAAGAAAATTACCCATTTTTTCAGTTACATCCTTGTAAAAACGTTCTCCTTTTTCAGAGGTAGAATATATTGGGTTGCCCACTCCGGTATCCTCGCTGATTTGGGACCATTTGCGCTCCGCCCAGACCCAACCTTCGGAAAATGCCTTGATCTTGTATTTTTTTGAGGCTCCACTCCCCCATTTTTCCTTTGGCAATACCAATTCCGGTTTAAGATAAAGCATAAGGCTAGTCTCCATTTCATCGGCATGGTCGCCGCTTTCTTGAAAATAATCCGATTTATCAACAGCTTGTGGCCAGTTGGAAAAGCTAATAAACATTTTTGGGAATTTCAATCCCAATTCTCGGACCAAGGGCTTGAAATTATTTCCACCATGACTATTAAAAATCAATAACTTATGAATTCCCTGACGATTCAACACCTCTACAACATCGCATAGGATGGCATACTGCGTACTGGGATTTAGGTTAATGTCCAAGTAGATATCGGATTGCCCCGTATTGACTCCAAAAGGAACTGTGGGGAGCACTATAACCTTACCTCCCTTTTCCCAAGCTACCTTCGCCGATCCTGCCGCAAGAGCATCCGCTTCAAAATTGTCCGTGGCATACGGCAAATGATAATTGTGGGCTTCCGTGGCACCCCAAGGTAAAACGGCCAAATCAAAATTCGCGTCCTTAAGTGCATTCCAATTGGTCTCGGCCAAAATATAGGGTCTCATACTGTCTGGTTTTATTGCACAAACTTAAAAAGCTATTCCTAAAATATAAATCCAATCGTTCAAAAAAATCAAAACACCATTGACAAATTCTTCAAAACTAATCTGGTTATCTCATTAAATCCAGAAATTGAGCTAATCTTGATTAGTACATGCACAAAATTTACTTTGTATACGGAATTGTTTTTAGGATATGATCAATAGCCTTTAGGCGCGCGCTTGTCTTTTTATTAGCATTTATAATCACCCAAGGGGCGTACGAAGTATTTGTTTTATCCAGCATTACTTCCTTATACTTGGTATATTCTTGCCAAAGTTCTTGGGCCCTTTCATCTACTGGGGACATTTTCCAACGCTTTAGATTACTTTCCTTAATGTCCTCAAAGCGTTTTTGCTGTTCTTCCTTTGTAATAGAAAAATAAAATTTGATCAAATAGGTATTTGATTGAATGATCATTTTCTCGAAATCATTCACTTGAGACATAAAAATGTTATACTCTTCCGGTGTACAAAAACCGTTTACGGGCTCAACCACAGCTCTGTTGTACCAACTCCGGTCAAAGAAAACTATTTTACCGGGCTCAGGAAGATTATTCACATATCTTTGAAAATACCACTGTCCTTTCTCATCTTCCGTTGGCTTGTTCAATGCTACTATTCTATAGTACCTAGGATTAATGTAAGCAGAAATTCGGCGGATCGCTCCTCCCTTTCCCGCAGCATCACGACCCTCGAACAAGACCACTATCTTTTTTCGATTTTCTATGGCCCAAGTCTGTAACTTGACCAACTCAACCTGACGTCTCCGCAAATTGGTTTCATATTGCGATTCCCTTAACGCCTTTTCCAAATCTAAGTGTTTACTTGCAAAAAGACTCCGTAAACCTATTTTACTATTTAACAATTTCAGATTTTCCTCGGATAAATCCAGGTCTTTAAGTGAATCCATATCAAATGTCTATTTGCTTTGCATTCCTATAATAGCGAACAATTACATTGGGATCGGGTTGAATCGGTATTTTTGAATAATCCTTCTCCCGGTAATCAAATTTTGAAAGTACATAGCGCATACTTTCTAAACGTGCAGTTTGTTTGTCATTGGTCTTTACTATAATCCAGGGGCTAAAATCGGTGTGGGTCTTCGTAAACATTTGTTCCTTGTAGTAGGTGTACTTGTCCCAAAGTTCCTGGCCTTTCATATCCACCGGACTAAACTTCCACTGCTTTAGCGGATTTCTAAGTCGGGCCGTAAACCTTTTTTTCTGTACTTCCTTGGAAATGGAAAACCAAAACTTGATCAATATGACGCCATCTTCGTAGAGCATATGTTCAAATCCGGGTACCTGGACCATAAATTGGGCATACTGTTCCTCATTACAAAAACCCATTACAGGTTCTACTACTGCCCTATTGTACCAGCTTCTGTCAAAAAAAACGATTTCTCCGGGGTTGGGAAGTTCCTTGATATATCTTCTAAAATACCATTGTCCTTTTTCATTTTCTGTTGGTTTCGAAAGGGCAACAACCCTTGCTGTCCTAGGGTTCAAATGCTCATAGAAACGCTTTATGGAACCTCCTTTTCCGGCAGCATCCCTACCCTCAAAAAGAATGGCAACACGTAGATTGTTCTTGGAAACCCACTGTTGTAACGAGACCAATTCGCTTTGAAGTTTTATGAGCTCCAACTCATACTTCAGTTTTTTAACAACATTGTCAATTTTTATGTTTTTCCTATTGGCAATATCAATTAAATCCTTTCTTGTTTTTACGCTTAATAAATCCTCAGAAGTGTATTGCATAGTAGTTGCCAGTTAGCAGAAACAATAATCGATTTAAACAATAGAAATACCGCTAGTTTAAAAAAGTAGTGGTCCCCCAATCGTTCAATAATTCTTCAAAATAGTGTTTTTATGTAAAACAGTTGGGGTGTAGCGACAGAATTAAACGGATTTTTGACAAAAAGATAAACTAAGGGTGGGAAAATTTTTTATTTGAATGGTCCAATCATAATATGCGCCCTAAAAGTCCCTGGATCCATTAACCATGGCATTCCTTTCTCATGGGGCTTGTCCGGTAATCCCGTGGATTCTGTAGTTGCAAAAGGCGTGTAGATAACGTAGCGATATTGACCATCTGAAAGTTCCCCGGTAGTCTTGTCATAGGCTGCATCACTTCCAAAATACACGTACATCATGCTAGGTTCCTTGGGCATTTGAATTTTACCGGCAGCTACTTCGGCTCCCCGGATTTCCCTTTTCTCCTTAAAATCCTTGCCCTGAGCTGAGAGTTCTCTTCCCCTTTTCATAAAGGGTTCCAGTTTCTTTGAATAGCAGGAGACACTAATGCCGTCCTTTTTAGGGTCATCGGCCAAACAGACCAGATTATTGGTGCCTTCGCGCAATACGACGAACTTGCCCGATTCATTATAACCATAAACCATGGTTCCGGCCTTTTCAACCTCAGGTGCAGGGAGCGTAGCTGTCTTAATTTGAATTTCAGCAGGAAGGATTTCGGGTTTCTCCGTTTCTTGACAAGAAAGTGGGATAAAAGCCAGTATAAGAAGGAAGGAAGTTAAACTTTTCATTGTAACCTAGTTTTCCTTAAAGATAAATATCCTGGAGGAGTTTTTCCATAGGGGAGACAAAAAGAATAACAAATACCGAAATTTGAAATGAATAGATACATTAAACCAGTCCGGCAAAACTACCATCAGCTAATTCCATATACCAAACTATGTATGGTAACATATAACTTACCCTAAACTCGTCAAGCTTTTTTCCAAAGTCTCGATTTTGGCTTTGGCATCCGCTGCCTTCTTTTTTTCAATGGCAACTACCTGCTCCGGAGCATTGTTTACAAAGCGTTCATTGGATAGTTTCTTTTGAACGGATTGCAAAAATCCTTTTGTATAGTTCAACTCGTCCTGTATTTTTTTGATTTCCGCATCCACATCTATAGCCCCACCGATAGGGATAAAATATTCATTGCTCTTGACCCGAAAAGTCAATGCCCTTTCCAAACCGCTTTCTATATAACTAACTTTGGAAAGATGGGTCAATTTCTGAATGACTACGTCCCAAGCGTTCGAAACTTTTTCTTGGTTCAGAATGGACAGTTCCAGGGCTTCCTTCATAGGAATATTTTTTTCCTTTCGAATGGTACGAATACCCGAGATTACTTCGGAGGCAAAATTAAATCCCCTAATTAGTCCCTCGTCTACTTCTTCCTCTATTTTGGGCCACTGGGATATAATAAGTGCCTGTTGCGGATTTCGATAGGTAATACGTTGCCAAATCTCCTCGCTCAAAAAAGGCATAAAGGGATGCAGCAATTTTAGATTTTGCTCAAACAGACGAATAATGGAGTCAAAGGTGGTTTTATCTACGGGTTGTTGGTAGGCCGGTTTTGAAATTTCCAAAAGCCAAGAACAGAAATCGTCCCAAATCAATTTATAAGTGGCCATTAATGCATCCGAAATACGATATTTGCTAAAATGATCCTCTATCTCCTTCAAAGTTTGGTTAAATTTGGCAGTATACCAGGCAACACCCAGCTTAGCGGCCTCCGGTTGGGGTAAATCCCTTACCTCCCATCCCTTCACCAAACGAAAGGCGTTCCAAACCTTATTGGCGAAGTTTTTTCCCTGCTGGCATAAATTCTCATCGAACAAAAGATCATTGCCAGCGGCGGAGCTCAACAAAAGTCCCACACGAACACCACCAGCACCATACTCTTCTATTAATCTTAGGGCGTCCGGCGAGTTTCCCAAGGATTTGGACATTTTACGGCGTTGTTTATCCCTAACGATTCCAGTAAAATATACATTCTTGAAAGGGGGTTCCTTACGATATTCATAACCGGAGATAATCATGCGGGCTACCCAAAAAAAGATAATATCCGGTGCTGTGACCAAATCGCTCGTTGGATAATAATAGTTGATGTCTTTGCTATCAGGTTCCAAAATGCCGTTAAAAACGGTTATGGGCCATAACCAGGAGGAGAACCAGGTATCTACAACATCCTCATCCTGCCTTAGATCGGCAATGGTCAAGTTAAGGTCATTGGATTTTTCTTGGGCCAACTGCAACGCATCATCAATGTTTTCGGAAACCACAAAATCATTTTGGCCATCTCCAAAATAGTATGCCGGTATTTGTTGCCCCCACCATAATTGGCGCGAAATGTTCCAATCGCGGATGTTCTCCATCCAATTGCGATATAGATTTTCGAATTTTTTTGGAAAAAACTTTACCTCACGGGTTTCCAACACCGAACTTAAGGCCGGTTTTACAAGTTCTTCCATTTTCAAAAACCACTGATCGGACAATCTTGGTTCTATTACCGCTTTGGTCCTTTCCGAAGTACCTACCTTATTTACGTAATTTTCGGTCTTTACCAAAAATCCCTTTTCTTCCAACTCCTTGGCGATTTCCTTCCGTACCAAAAATCGATCTTTGCCTTCATAATGAAGACCAAAGGAATTTAAAGAGGCGTCCGGATTAAATATATCTATAACCTCCAAATTGTGTTTTACACCCAAAGTCTGGTCATTTACATCGTGTGCAGGGGTTACTTTTAAGCATCCGGTACCAAATTCCAAATCAACATACTCGTCTTCAATAATTGGTATGGAACGATTACAAATAGGTACTATGGCCTTCTTACCTTTTAGATGCCGGTAACGTTCATCTTTGGGATTTATGCAAATGGCGGTATCTCCCAGTATGGTCTCCGGACGCGTGGTAGCTATCGTTACTTTCTCCTTAGATCCTTCTATGGGATAGGACAAATAATAAAGCAAACCCTGTCTTTCCTCATGGATCACTTCTTCGTCGGAAAGGGTAGTCTGGGCCTCAGGATCCCAATTTACCATGCGATGGCCCCTATATATCAATCCCTTATTAAAAAGATCCACAAAAATCTTGATGACAGAGTCTGACATGTTGTCATTCATGGTAAAAGCAGTTCTTTCCCAATCACAGGAACATCCCAATTTCTTTAACTGCTCCAGAATTACCCCCCCGTAATTATGGGTCCAATCCCAAGCATGCTTCAAAAATTCTTCCCGGGATATGTCCGACTTGTTAATCCCCTGTTCCTTTAGTTTGGCCACCACCTTTGCTTCGGTGGCTATGGAAGCATGGTCGGTTCCAGGAACCCAACAGGCATTCTTTCCCAAAAGTCGCGCTCTGCGTATTAGGACATCCTGAATGGTGTTATTGAGCATATGCCCCATGTGGAGTACCCCGGTAACATTCGGTGGAGGAATTACAATGGTATAAGGCTCCCTTTCGTCCGGCTCGGAATGAAAATACTTATGTTGCATCCAGTAGTCATACCAATGGTTTTCCACGGTATTAGGCTCGTATTTTGATGGGATATCCATTTTTTGGAATAGTTTTTGGTGAAATAACGGCGGCACTAAAAACCGTATTGAAGGTGAATGTTAAATATTGATAAGTTAAGGGCCTTTTGCCCAAGTTAAATACGAAACAAAAATAAGTAACGTTAATAGATAACAAAAGGATTTTGCAGGTTCATCTGAAAAGATTTACTTTTGAGATTCACCCAAAACAAAAGATAGTGCAATTCCCGTAATGGATTCCTGCCAAAGATTTACTGAAAAGCAGGTTCTGATTAACATGGAGTTGCATATGCCATTGAAAAACAATTAAAACTACGATTATGAAAAAAATAGTACTTGTATTATTTATGGGCCTAATGGGTTTAGGCCTTACTGCTCAGGTAAAAGCCCCGAAAATTGAGTTTAAGGCCGAAACGGTAGACTATGGAACCATTGAAAAAGGCAGTGATGGTGTACGAGTCTTTGAATTCACAAACACCGGCGAAGCTCCATTGATCGTAAGCAAAGTAAGCTCTAGCTGTGGGTGCACGATTCCTAAAAAGCCAGAGGAGCCCATTTTACCAGGTAAGACAGGAGAAATTAAGGTGAAATATGACACCAATCGTGTAGGTCCTATACGAAAGGCAATTACGGTAATATCCAATGCGGACACACCTACAAAAGTCTTAAAGATAAAAGGGGAAGTTAAAGCTCCTGAAGGAAAAAAATGATTCACTACAGAATCTAAATGCCTTAAAAAGAAAAACCCTGATTTTAAAATCAGGGTTTTTCTTTGAATAAATCCTTTAGTACAAAGGTATAAAGCAAATCCTTATCCTGCCTGGCTATGCGCACGCGAATACGTTTTCCTTCCTTTTCGTTTAGCATTTGCAAAATTTCCTGAAGTTTATATCTATGTACGCTTTTCCCATTAACGGACAACACCACATCGCCTTCCTTAAGTCCCGCAATCTCGGCCGGGCTTCCAGCTCTAATTCCGGATACCACAATTTCGGGAACCAAACTTAACCTTGTACGATTTTCCAAAAGAATCTGTACATCTCCAAACGACTTTTTATTGCTTTGGACAACACCATTACTATTTGCTATACTCTCGGATACATAGCGCACACCATCGTGCTGTAACTCTATACCGCTCATATTGTAATGGAAGGGCATTTTAAAATTCTTGTTCTTTTTAAGGGTGAACTTGTTATTGGTATAATCAAAAACAACATTGAACCGTTTTAACACCTCGCCCCCAATGCTTCCATTTCTATCCCCCAAATACCGGATCGCACCAAACGATTTACGTTCAGGGAAAGCGGCTTTGGCGTCTTTTAGTGAAAAGCTACCCAATTTTATACTATTTATTTTGGTGCGCTTCCCAAAAATATCCCCACTAAGTCCCTTCCCAAGAAAATCATCATAATTCTTGTCCGGTATCCCTATTTCATCATTTTCAAAAAGCCAAACGGCATCGCTACTCCCAGTGTCCAACAAAAGCCGAACGGGTAAATCCTCAGCGTCCTTTAGGAAAATACTTCCATCCACATAGGCTTTCTTGGCCGCAACCGATAGTGCAAGTGTTTCACTCCTCTTATCCTTTTTATATACATAGGACGAAGGGTCATGAAATTTAATGACTTTTGAAGCATAATTTATATCAACCACAAAATCCCTAAAAAGGTCATATCCAATAATGCCATGCACTGTAATCCCAAGGCTTGGGGAGAAATTAAGGTCTTTATCCAAGACCACATATAGGAGTTGGTCCCTATTTTGTACGTTTTTCAAGGCAAATGTATTTCCCTTGGAACTTAGGGCCTTTATAGGCTCTCCATCTCCAAGTCCCCTAATGGTGATCTCGGAAACATCCTTTATTTGAACTGAATCCTGATCGGAAAGATTGAACAATATGGGCTTACTGACTCCAGAATCCAGTATGAAGGAGAGCTCGGTCCCATTTACCTCCATTGGGATGATGATAAGATTATTAATGAGTTCAAACCTCACTTTTTGGTATTTCTGTCCTTCGGGCAGGTCAAATCCCTGGGCAATCCCAACTAGGGGAAAGCTCATTAGCAAAAATGTAAAATAAACAAATATCCTGTTCAATTTCCTCAACATTAGTACTATATGACTATTAAATTTACATATTTTCCTGATTGCTTCGTCATTTATTAACAAAATATTCGATATACCAAATAAAATCTCCTTGTATTGTTTTGTCCATTAGGTTTTCTCATTTTTGTGGAAAACTAACAACGTTATGCCCTCCATATCCCAAAAAGGACAAGTAATGCCGGAATCACCAATACGAAAGTTGGTGCCTTTTGCCGAGGAGGCCAAAAGAAAGGGAATTAAGGTCATTCACTTAAATATTGGGCAACCTGATATTAAAACGCCCCAGGTTGCGCTTGATGCGGTAAAAAACAATACTTTGGAGGTTTTGGAATACAGCCGCACCGAAGGTTCGGAGGCCTATAGAGAAAAAATAGCCGATTATTACGCCGAAAAGGGTATTCAGGTTTCCGCTAGTGAAATTATGGTTACTACCGGTGGTTCTGAAGCTTTGTCCTTTGCCATGGGCAGTATTGCCGATAATGGTGATGAAATTATAATTCCCGAGCCGTTTTATGCCAATTACAATGGATTCGCAACGGCTTCAGGAATCAAAGTTTTACCCGTAGTCTCCCAAATAGAGGATAATTTTGCGCTTCCCGCTATCGAGGAATTCGAAAAGCTCATAACAAATCGTACCAGAGCCATCTTAATTTGTAATCCTGGTAATCCCACAGGATATCTATATACCAAGAAGGAGATACAAAAATTGGCGGAAATCGTGAAAAAACATGACCTGTTTTTAATAGCCGATGAGGTATACCGCGAGTTTGCCTATGACGGCAGGGGGCACCATTCCATTTTGCGGGAACCTGGACTGGATGAAAATGCCATCGTCATAGATTCCGTTTCCAAAAGGTATAGCATGTGCGGAGCACGAATAGGATATTTGGTTTCCAGAAACAACAAACTCATTAAGACTGCCTTAAAGTTTGCGCAAGCCCGATTATCGCCTCCTACCTATGCTCAAATTGCCAGTGAGGCCGCTTTAAGCACTCCTCAAAGCTATTTCGATGAGGTAAACAAAGAATATACGGAAAGGCGAGACGTCCTTATAGCCGAATTGGAAAAAATAAAGGGTGTAAAAATAGGAAAGCCGCAAGGTGCTTTTTATTGTATCGTTGAGCTTCCCATAAAAGATGCAGATGATTTTGCGCAGTGGCTTTTGGAAGACTTTAGGGTAAACAATGAAACCGTAATGGTTGCTCCAGCGGCCGGATTTTATGCTACCGAGGGATTGGGGAAGAACCAAGTGCGTATTGCCTATGTGTTGGAGAAGGATAGCTTAAAAAGGGCTGTGAATATACTACAAGAGGCCCTTAAGAGTTATATAGGTTGATGAAAATACAGCAAGATATATCCCTTAAAGATTACAATACCTTCGGTATCGATGCCAGAGCCAAATTTTTTATTGAAGTAAATAGTACTAATGAACTAAGGGAAGCACTGCAACTGAATGGCTATCCCAAGATCTTTGTTATTAGTGGCGGAAGCAATATGCTAATTACCAAAGACATAGATGCTTTGGTACTCTATATTAATATAAAAGGTATTGAGGTATCGACCCAAGATGACGATACGATTACCCTTAAGATAATGGCCGGGGAAAACTGGCATAAGCTTGTTCTTTGGACCTTGAAAAAAGGCTATGGTGGTCTCGAAAACATGTCCCTCATTCCCGGGAATACGGGCACCGCTCCCATACAGAATATCGGTGCTTACGGTGTAGAACTCAAGGATACTTTTGTGCGTTGCGAGGCCATGAAAATTGACGACCAAGCCATAAAGAGCTTTAACAAGAAGGACTGTAAATTCGGGTATAGGGACTCCTATTTCAAGAATGAAGGGAAGGGAAAGTACATTATTGTTTCCGTAACCTTGCGGCTTACAAAGCGAAATCATAGAATAAATAGATCCTACGGCGCAATTGAATCTGAATTGAACAAGAAAAATGTCGATAGGCCTACTATAACCGATATCTCCAACGCCGTAATATCTATACGAAAAAGTAAATTGCCCGATCCGGCCAAATTAGGCAATAGCGGTAGTTTCTTTAAAAATCCGGTTATTAACCAAACGAAATTCGATACTTTTACAAAAGCCTATCCGGATGCTCCTTATTACAAAGTTTCCTCCAATGCATATAAAATTCCGGCTGGTTGGCTTATTGAACAATGCGGTTTTAAGGGCAAGCGCTTCGGTGATGCAGGTGTACATGAACACCAAGCTTTGGTTTTGGTGAATCATGGTAAGGCTACCGGAATAGAAATATTAAACCTTGCCCAAAAAATTATTAAAAGTGTTAGGGACAAGTTTTCCATAACCATACATCCTGAGGTAAACATCATAAAATAACCCCCGAAAAAAAGTTCTTTCGAGGGCTATACCAAACCAAACTAACCAAAAACTAAATGTACAGTTACCAATTGTACATTTATCTAATTAAAATATGAGATATTGTCTGCTGTGACAATCAATTTAATAAATTAGCGTTTAAGGGATATACGGTAAAAAGATTGAATTGGATGTTCATCCATTTCGATTTTTTTAAGTATTCGGAACAATATATGAGTACACTTCTTGAAAAACACATCGTAGAACTGCTTCAAGAGCGAAACGAAAAAGCAATCTCGCTTTTGTACGAGCACTATGGGGATACACTATATGGTGTGGCCCAAAAAGTAGTTCGCGATGAGGAAATGGCACAGGACGTGCTTCAGGAAAGCTTTGTAAAAATTTGGAAAAAATCGGATTCCTATGATTCCTCAAAGGCCAAATTGTTTACTTGGCTTTTCCGTATTACCCGTAATACGGCCATTGACAAATTGCGCAGTACGAACACAAAAACCGATAAGGAAATCCAAATGGATGTTTCGGACGTATATAATTTAGGCATTGAAAGTATTAGGCCAGAATTTATGGATGTCCGGGAAAACCTGGAAAAGATAGAATCCAAATACCAAATTGTATTGGAAGCCTTATTTTTTCAGGGGATGACGCAACAAGAAGCCAGCGAGGAACTGGACATTCCGTTGGGCACCATTAAGTCCAGGTTAAAAATTGGGCTTAGGGAACTAAAAAAGATTTATGGTCCCGCCATGTCTTTCCTGCCTCTATTAAATTTGATACAATGAAAGAAAAAATAAAAATATTCCTGGATTCTGACCTGCTCGAAAAGTATTTGTTAGGAACGGTTACAGATCAGGAGGCTTTGCAAGTGGAGCGATACATTGCCATGTATCCCGAAGTACGTGAAACCTATAACGAGCTTCAAGAAAATTTAGAGGCATTTGCAAAATTACATGCCATAAAGACGCCAGAAGGCCTTAAAGAACGAATCCTTGTAAGAATAAAAGCGGAAAACTCAACAAGAAAAAGATTCTTCAGATATGCCATTGCAGCAAGTTTTGCCACTCTTTTGTTTGCAGGCGCTTCCTATTTCTTCTGGAACCAGAACCAAAGCCTTCAAGAAGAAAATACTATCGTCAGTAATAAAATCAAGGATTTGGAGGAGGACATGAGGGAGCAATTGGAGGACGTAAGGAACCAGTTCATTGTGCTCAATAACCCCCAGACCAAAAAGTATAATGTAAAGGGCAACAAAAAGGCCAAGGAACTTAAGGCGGTCGCTTACATTAATCCGGTTAAAAAACTGTCCTATATCAATGTGGAGAAACTGCCCAACTTACCCGAGAATCAATGTTTCCAAATGTGGGCCGAGGTTAATGGGGAAATGGTCAATTTGGGAGTTATTAAGGAAGCGGTAAGTAGAGAGAAGCTACTGGCACTACCGTATTCGGACAAAGCCGTAGGTTATATCACTATTGAACCTAAAGGAGGGAACCAAACACCAACTGTGGAAAATATTGTTGCCAATATTGCCTATTGACAAAAAAACTTATTTCCCCATATGGCCCTGAAGCTAGCTTCAGGGCCATATTTTTTATATCTTTACCCAAAATTCTGAAAAGATGCTGATTGTTTTGACTATAGGCTTATTAGCCTTGGCATTTGCTGGAATTGCCATAAAGATTTGGTCGCAAAAGGATGGCAAATTCGCAGGTACTTGCGCGAGCCAAAGTCCATTTTTGAACAAAGATGGACAGGCCTGTGGCATGTGCGGGAAACTTCCAAGTGAACAGGATTGCAAAAAGGATATCGCCCCAAAACTACAATAGCAAGCTAACCTTTTCTACGGGTAAACTTTTATTAATACCTACTTCGATTGGTCAAACGGGAAAACGGACTTCAAGATATAATCAAAAGGGCCAAATCCGGTAACCAAATTGCTTTTAGCACACTTTTGGACAACTTCTGGAACGACGTTTATGGTTTTCAGTTAAAACGTACGGAAAATGAAAACGATGCGGAAGATATTACCGTTCAGACCTTTTCCAAGGCTTTTGATCGCATTTCTACCTATGATGAATCTTATGAATTCAAAACTTGGTTGATCGCCATTTCCAAAAATATTCACATAGACCTCATTAGAAAAAGAAAAAGAAGCCCTTTTGAGACCGATGGGAACAATGAAGTGATAAAAAAGGTTTTGGACGATGCCCCAACAGCGGAAGATCGTCTAATAACTGAACAGAATCTGGCCAATCTGCTTCAACATATCAAAAAACTTAAGCCCCATTACCAAGAAGTCATTAATCTTAGATACTTCAATGAACTTAGCTATGCGGCCATAGCCAAAGAGCTTAAAGAACCCATTAACAACGTTAAGGTGAAGTTGCTGAGGGCAAAAAAACTACTGGCAGAAGTCATTAAAGGTGATAAACAATAAGAGATGCACACTACAAAAAAGGGGTTTGGGGCGTAGGATAAGGTAAAACTTAAATCGAAAACCCATTATCCCTTGAGATTCTATAGTGCCCATAAACCATAATTTACTTCGTATATTTGTGTAAATTTTCGCTATGAGTGTAGAGACTTTGGGTAATGTTGCCCCTCCCAAGGGAAAACCTAAATGGCTTAGGGTAAAACTTCCTACAGGCAAGAAATATTCCCAACTCAGGGGATTGGTAGATAAATACAATTTACACACCATTTGCACCTCTGGCAGTTGTCCCAATATGGGGGAATGTTGGGGAGAAGGAACCGCAACCTTTATGATATTGGGAAATATATGCACCCGTTCCTGTGGTTTTTGCGGTGTGCAGACGGGGCGTCCGGAAAATGTAGACTGGTCAGAGCCCGAAAAAGTGGCCCGGTCCATAAAAATTATGGGCATTAAACATGCTGTAATTACCTCTGTGGATCGTGATGATTTAAAGGATATGGGATCCATTATCTGGGCCGAAACCGTAAAAGCGGTAAGGAGAATGAATCCAAACACGACCTTAGAGACACTTATTCCTGATTTTCAGGGTATTGAAAATCACATTGACCGTATAGTCCACGTGGCTCCAGAAGTGGTGTCCCATAACATGGAAACCGTAAAACGGCTTACCCGTGAAGTAAGGATCCAAGCGAAATACGACCGTAGCCTTGGTGTCCTAAAATATCTCAAGGACAGCGGTATACATAGGACAAAATCGGGCATAATGTTAGGTCTTGGCGAGCAGGAGGAAGAGGTTATCCAAACCATGAAAGACCTAAGGAAAGTAAACGTAGACGTTCTTACAATTGGCCAATACCTTCAACCGTCTAAAAAACATTTGCCGGTAAAGGAATTTATTTTGCCTGAACAATTCAAGAAATACGAAACGTTGGGGTTGGAAATGGGATTTAGATACGTGGAGAGCGGTGCATTGGTAAGATCGTCCTACAAAGCGCACAAGCATGTAGATTGAGACCAAAAAAATCAACATCGCCCTTTGTAAAGGATATTCCTAAAATTGTCACTGTTTCGGTATAATTTCAAGAAATAAGCTAAAAATTGTACGGTTTATAAGAAAATTCCTATTAGATTGGTTCGGATAAACAATAGTTGCCATTCTTGTACGTTTCATTTTCAGGCCCCTTAATAACAAAATTGAAGGGTGTTGTGCTATGTAAGGGAATTTTTGATTTATATCGATATCGTGCATAACTAAAAAGTATATTTGAGAATCGAAATATTACATAAACTACTTCAAAAATGGGTATGGAGCTATCTTCTGTTAGCTGCCCTTAATGTATCCTATGGGCAAGATTCCTTGGCACAAAATGATTTACAGTCATATTTTAACAATGCCAGGGAATTAAAAAATCAGAGCAAAATGGATCTTGCTCTGGAGTCGTTGGAAAAAGCCGCCGAACTTGCGGAAAAAAATGAGGATGTAAAAGCCTTGGTAGACAGCTATCACAATCTCGCCCTGCTCTACCTAAAATTGGACAAGGAGGAAACTACACTTTTCTTTTGGGATCGAGCAAAATCGGTACTAAAGGATATAGAATATCCGTATGGTGATGCCATCCATAAGTTCATAGAGGCCATTTTGCTTTTTAGGGATGATAAGAACTTTCAGGCCATCTTTATGCTCAACGAGGCAAAGCAATTGAACAACGACCGTAATTTTTTCAATAATATCCTTTTGGTTGAGGGCAACATTTATTTGAATCTGGAAAAATATGATAGTGCTTCTAAAAATTTCAACTCCCTCGTCATCAATACAGATCTGTACGAAAAGGAATATTTGGCCACCAGGGCGCATATTGGTTTGGCTCAATTAAACCAAGAAATCAAAAATTTTGAGGAAGGGGCGTTGAATGCCGAAAGTGCATTGAAACTTTCCCAAGAAAATGACTTTTTTAAGGAAACCCTGGAAGCCAATCAATTATTGACCCAACTTTATGAAAGTATCGGCCGCTTTGATAAATCCTTGGTACACAATAGAAATCTTCTAGAAATCCGGGACTCCCTGTTTACCATAGAAAAAGTAAAAACAGAGGCCAAGACCGCGGAAAAAATTCAATTTGATTTTATGAGCGATGAAATCAAGCGGATGGATCAACGTATAGAGGAATTGAACGAATCGCGAAATCGTTCAGAAATTGCCACTATCCTTACTTCGGCATTCCTATCAATTATTTCGCTATTGGCGGTTTCCCTGTATCGTAACAATCAAATAAAACTAAAGACAAACGACCTCCTACAGACCAAAAACAATGAGCTACAGGGTGCAAGGGATGCAGCTGTACAGGCCATGGAGGCCAAGACCAATTTCTTGTCCACTGTAAGCCATGAGTTGCGAACACCACTCTATGCGGTGACCGGTCTTACCCACCTCTTGTTGGAGGAAAATCCGAGTGAAAATCAAAAGGAGCATCTAAAGGCGCTAAAATTTTCAGGGGACTACCTCCTGAATTTCATAAACGATATCTTACAGATAAATAAAATCGATGCCGAAAAGCTGGAACCTTTGAACATTGAATTCAATCTTAAAAAGATTCTTCAAGAGGTTATAGACTCCCTTCAGCAAAGTGCCAAGGAAAACAACACTAAAATCATTTTGGAATATGACGAGAACATCCCGGGCCATTTAATGAGTGATCCTTTAAAGCTTTCTCAAATATTCATGAATCTGGTAGGTAATGCCCTAAAATTTACAAAAGACGGTGAGGTAAAGGTAATAGCGCAGTTGATTAAGAAGGTGGAGGACGATGTTACTTTATATTTTGAAGTTAAGGATACCGGGATAGGAATATCCCAGGAGCAGCAAAAAGTCATTTTTGAAGGATTTGAACAGGGTTCAATTCAGATTAATAGGGAATATGGCGGCACCGGATTGGGTTTAACCATTGTAAAAAGTCTATTGGGCTTATTTGATAGTAAGATACAACTGCAAAGTGATTTGGGTGAAGGAAGTTCTTTCTTTTTTGAGCTAAAACTAAAAAGTAAGGACAGTGTTGTGGACGACATTTCTTTTGAAATTACTCAAAAGGATTATGACTTTAAAGGGCTTCACCTATTAATCGTAGAAGACAACAAAATCAATCAGGTCATAACGAAAAAAATGTTGACCAAAAAAGACATCACCAGTGACATTGCCAGTAACGGTATGGAAGCCGTTGAACTCGCCCGAAAAAACCCATACGATGCAATTTTAATGGACATCCATATGCCTGGTATTAGTGGTGAGGAAGCTACCATTGAAATTCGCAAGTTCGATAGTCATACCCCCATTATAGCACTAACGGCCATCTCCTTGGATGACAGTTTGGAGAGTTTTTATGCCGCCGGGTGCAATGATGTAGTAACCAAGCCCTTTAAACCGGAGGTTTTCTATCAAAAAATCGGGGAGAATATCTTTAGTAAAAAAGAGGTCAAGAACCCTGCATCATAAAATTGGACAATTCCTTGGTCAATATGTCTTGCCCACTATTTAAGAAACGGTGGCGTACCGGAACATAGTACAGGTTCTCCAGTTTCCCGGTCAGACGGACATAATCCTTTTCCGTAGTTAAAATACATTCCTTAGACTTAAAAAGAGCCAATTCGTTTTCAGTGAAGTAATGATGGTCCCCAAACCTTAGATGCTCAAAAACAAGTCCTTTGTTTTTAAGCCAACGAATCAAAGGTTCGGGATAGGCTATTCCAGTGACCAGCGTAATTCTTAGGTTTCTCAGATTTTCCCAAGAAATTGCTTTGGTATCTCTTACTGGAAGGTCATATGCCAAACTACTGAAAAATATCCGTTGATTTTTTGTTGGCTTTATTCTATTTATAATAGCATCCTGTTCCATTTGGGACAATGAGGAAGGACATTTGGTGACTACAATGGCATTCGCCCGTTTTGCTTCTTTTTTGGCATCACGCAAATTACCTGTGGGCAAATACCAATCATCCGTATACAAATTGGAATAAGTGGTCAATAAAATAGCGTACCCCGGACGCACTTTCCTGTGTTGAAAAGCATCGTCCAAAAGTATAACATCGGGGGTTCCCCGCTTTTTCAATTCAAGAATTCCTCTGGTCCTGTTTGCGTCTACGGCAACCAAGACCTTAGGAAATTTGGAATGGATCTGAAAAGGCTCATCCCCTAACTCCTCAACCGTATTTTCCGCCCTTCCAATAAGAAACCCTTTTGATTTCCTCTTATATCCCCTACTTAGTACGGCAATGCTATGGGAGTGCTGAAAAAGGGATATCAAAAGCTCTATCATAGGTGTTTTCCCCGTCCCCCCAACACTCAAATTACCAATGCAAATTACAGGAATGTCAAAAGACCTTGATTTCAAAAACCCAACATCATACAAATAATTTCGAATATGTACCACAAGGGCATATACCAAAGAAATGGGAAACGTTATTTTTCGTAAAAGTCGCACCGGAACGAAAATATAATATTTTATCTTTGATAGCCTTATAAAACCAAAAAATGACCGTCCTGGAAATAACCCGAATACTGGAAGAACTGGCCCCTTTACACTATGCCGAAGATTTTGATAATACCGGAATTTTAGTGGGTAACCCGGAAGCAGAAGTCTCTGGGGTTTTGGTTACCTTGGATACTTTGGAAACCGTTGTCGAGGAGGCTATTGCCCATAATTGCAATCTTGTTGTAAGCTTTCATCCCATAATTTTTGGTGGATTAAAAAAGTTGACCGGTTCTTCTTATGTAGAACGGACGGTAATAAAGGCGGTGCAAAACCAGATTGCTATTTATAGTATGCACACAGCATTGGACAATTCGCCCAAGGGGGTAAACGCGAAGATTTGCGAAATCCTTGGAATACAAAACCCTAAAATACTGATTCCCAAAAAGGGAACCCTCAAAAAATTAACGACCTATGTTCCAAAAAGTGATGCGGAAAAAGTAAGAAAAGGTCTTTTTGCAGCAGGAGCGGGAAACATAGGAAAGTATAGCGATTGTAGTTTCAACACGGATGGAACCGGTAGTTACAAAGCAAATGACGGAGCAAACCCGGCCAAGGGTCAGATTGGACAATTTCATTATGAGGAAGAGACACAAATAAACGTGGTTTTTTCAGCGATGAACGAGCCTAGAATAAAAACTGCATTGTTAAAACACCACCCTTACGAAGAAGTAGCCTATGAGATTTATACCTTGGACAATACCGATCCTACAATAGGTATGGGAATGGTGGGTCATCTAAAAAGTCCTATGGAGGAAATGCAGTTTCTTGAGCTTATTAAGAAAAAAATGAAGGCATCCTGTGTACGTCATTCGGAATTATTGGGAAAAAGGATACAAAAAGTAGCGGTTCTTGGAGGTAGCGGAGCTTTTGCGATTTCCGCTGCAAAAGCCTCCGGGGCGCATGTTTTTATCACTTCCGATGTAAAATATCATCAATTCTACGAGGCCGAGAACAAAATGGTGATAGCAGATATTGGACATTATGAAACGGAACAGTTTACAAAAAACCTATTAGTAGATTATCTTACAAAAAAAATCCCTAATTTTGCAATCCGTTTATCGGAAAGTAAAACCAATCCCATCAAGTATTTATAAAGCATATGGCTAAAAAGGTAGAAGCGACCGTAGAGGAAAAACTAAGGGCATTATACGATTTACAGTTAATTGATTCCAGAGTGGATGAAATACGTAATGTTAGGGGAGAGCTCCCATTGGAAGTAGAAGACCTGGAAGATGAGGTATTAGGGCTTAAAACCAGAATGGATAAGCTTAAGACCGATGTTGAGACCATTAATTTTGAAATCGGCGCAAAGAAGAATCTCATCGAAGAGGCAAAAACGTTGATCAAGAAATATAGCGAGCAACAAAAAAATGTTCGGAATAGTAGGGAGTTCAATTCCATAAGCAAGGAATTGGAATTCCAGGAATTGGAAATTCAATTGGCCGATAAGAATATAAAGGAGTTCAAAGCCCAAATAGAACAAAAAAAGGAAGTTATATCGGAAACCAAGGAAAAGCTCTCCGAAAGGGAGGCCCACTTAAAGCATAAGAAAAGTGAATTGGACGCTATTCTGGCAGAGACCGAAAAGGAGGAAATGGCCTTATTGGACAAGTCCAAAAAATTCCAGACTGAAATAGAGGAAAGGTTGATCAAGGCTTACACTCGAATCCGAAGTAATGTAAAGAACGGTCTGGCCGTTGTTCCCGTTGAACGTGGCGCATCAGGAGGCTCTTTCTTTACCATACCTCCACAGGTGCAGGTAGAAATTGCCTCGCGTAAAAAAATTATTACGGACGAGCACAGCGGCCGTATTTTGGTGGATCCCATTTTAGCGGAGGAAGAGCAGGAAAAAATGGAAAAAATGTTTTCCAGTTTGTAGGGATTGATTCCTTAGAAAAAGATTAAAAAGCCATCCACTCCATGTGAGATGGCTTTTTTATTCACAACAGGAAATAGTAATATGACCACATTAAAACTCATTATAACGGTTATTCTTTTGAGCACTTTTAAGGGTGGCACCCAGCAACTAGAGGATTATCAATGGAAAAACAGGGTTCTCCTTTTTTTTGATGTATCATGGGAATCCAATGCCATAAACTCTCAATTGGGAAAATTTTCCGGGGTACGGGAAGAAATAGTAGACCGCGATCTAATCCTATTTGTGGCAACTCCTAAAGGTATCTTTACGGGACGTGGTCATCCGCAGGATATGCAATTAAAAGATGTATATAATACCGCCAATGTTTCCGAAAAGTTTAAGGGAGTGGTCTTGATCGGAAAGGATGGCGGTGTTAAGCTAAAAAAGGATTTTGAAATAAATCCACAGCTTGTTTTTGATTTAATTGACAGTATGCCCATGCGAAGGGCCGAAATGCGGTCCGGAAAAAATCATTGAAGTAAATCTAAAATCATTTGCTCAACTTCTGGGCTATCCCATCTTTTCTCAATGTCGGGCACCTGCATTACTTCTTTCATAATTTCCTCTTGTGCATCACCAATTGCAAGGGCCTCGGCATAAGGCTTGTTTGAAAAAGTGACTCTGGAATATGCCGGAATCCACTTATTAGGGTGCTTTTCCGCAAACCGTTTTTCAATCTTTTTTTGTAATAGAAATCCGGGGTCTGCCGTTTTGCTGCTCATTTCCTTAAAATTACGATAGCTCAATTCTGCAATAGCATCGGCATTTGGTTTACGTTCTTCTTGATAGGCACGGAAAATAGTCTCCCAATCATCACCATATTGTCCCATTAATTGGTCAAGGAAATAAATATCCTCGAACCCAGCGTTCATTCCCTGCCCATAAAATGGCACTATGGCATGGGCCGCATCACCCACAAGTGCAACCTTGTCCCAATAGGTCCAAGGGTAGCATTTCATGGTTACCAAGGCACTGGTAGGGTTGGCAAAGAAATCAGTAGTTAAATTTTCAATTTCTTTTCGTACGTTGGGGAAGTAAGTCTTAAAGAATTTCTTTGCTTCTTTTTTGGTCGTTATATTTTCAAAAGATACCTCCCCTTCAAAGGGCATAAAGAGGGTACAGGTAAAACTTCCATCCAAATTAGGCATGGCAATAAACATAAACCTTCCTCTTGGCCATATATGAAAGGAATTCTTATCCAGTTTATGGGAGCCATCCCCATTGGCCGGAATGGTCAGCTCCTTATATCCCACATCGATAAAGTCCTGGGAATAATCAAAACGGCTCCTCCTCTGCATTTTGTGACGCACTCTGGAAAAAGCCCCGTCACAGCCGAAAACCATATCAAAATCGTATGCCGTCCATTTGCCTTTTTCCGTTTCCCCAGTATAGATTTTGGCCTGGGGCAAGTCCACGTCCCAAACTTTTTCCTCAAATCTGAATTCCACTCCGGTGCCCTCGGCCAAGTCTATCATCTTACGGTTTAGCACACCCCTGGAAATGGACCAAATGGCCTCACCTTCCTTGCCATACTTTTGAAAATAAAGGGGTTTTCCAACAACATGCATAGCCCTTTTGTCCAAAGGAATGGCAATTTTCTTTATCTCATTTTCAATCTGGATTTCCCGCAAGGCCCTCCAACCCCTATCACTCATCGCCAAATTAATGGAACGGCCAGAAAATTTAATAGTCCTAATATCTGGCCTTCTATCGAAAACAGTAATGGAATGCCCTCTTTTTTGTAGATAAATGGCCAATAATGAACCGACCAGTCCCGAGCCTACAATGGCAATTTTTTTGGGAGTCTGTGTCATAAATAACCTATGGGCTATGGTTTAAAGATGGTAAAAGTACTAAAATTTAAATATTCGTGATAAAAGCATTGGAAAGCGCTTAAAATTCCAAGTTTAAAAAATAGTTAACACTTTTTGTTTAGCTTTTATTTATTTTAGTGAAACAAAAAATGATATGTTGTATTATTCCAAGTCCGATTTGGAAAATCTACCTACCCGCTTTAAATCCAACCTCATCAACAGCTGCACAGGATATAAATCCTGCAACTTACTTGGAACAATTTCGGAGAAGGGAGTTACCAACCTTGCAATTTTCAATTCCATTATGCATATAGGAAGTAATCCACCGCTTTTGGGTTTCATCCTAAGACCCCTTACGGTTAAACGGGACACCTACGAAAACCTAATGCTCAATGGGGATTTCACCGTAAATCACGTAAACAAATCCATTATAAAGTCGGCTCATCAGACTTCGGCAAACTATGAAAAAGAAATCTCTGAATTTGAAAAAACCGGGTTGACCGCGGAGTATTTGGACGGCTTTTCGGCACCCTATGTTGGGGAAAGTACGATAAAATTAGGGTGCCGTTATGAAAATGCCTATGAAATAAAGGAAAATGGCTGCCTGTTGATTATTGGAAGTATCCTTCATATTTATCTGCCCAAAGAAACCCAACACAAAGACGGATGGGTACAATTGGATAAAGCACAAAGCATCTCCGCCATAGGGCTGGACGGCTATGCCCTACCAGAGTTATTAACACGCCTTGCCTATGCCAGACCGGATAAATTTGAGGATACTCCAGATGAACCGTAAAAAAGCCGACCTCCCCGTTAAAATCTGCAAGGTTTGTGGTTTGGCCTTTCGTTGGCGAAGAAAATGGAGAAAAAATTGGGAAGAGGTTAAATATTGTAGTGAAAGATGTAGAAGAAATAAAAACTTAAAGGTAGATAATAGTTGACTTCAATAGTTGAATTAAATGGCGCTCAACTTGAACTTCATTCTTAATATGTAAAAATGAACAATCTAATTTGGTTTAGGAACGACCTTAGGATAACGGACAATTCTTCCGTTAACAAAGCATGCTCGGGAGTTAAAGTAATGGGTATTTATTGCTTTGACCCATACTATTTTGGCATGGGTGATTATGGCTTTAAGAAAACGGAAAAGTTCAGGGCCCAATTTTTGATTGAAACCGTTATCCAACTAAAAGAAAACCTAAAGAAATTGAACATTCCCTTGTTCGTTTATCTCGATAGCCCTGAAAAACGGATTCCAAAATTCATAAGGGAACATGACATACATGCTGTTTTCCTACAAAAAGAATGGACACGGGACGAAAACAAAGCACGCGATGCCGTAATCGCCAATGTTCCGGCCTCCGTGAATTTTGAGGAAAGCTACGATCAGTTTCTTTTTCATCCGGATGATATTCCCTATAACAGCTTGCAACAAATACCAAAGGTATTTACAGAGTTTAGAAAAAAATGCGAAACCCATTGCAAAGTGAGGACCACCTTGGAAAGCCCTAAGGCTAGGCCCTCAACAAATCAGTTCAAAAATAACACTGAAGTTCCGGGTATAAAGAATCTGGGATTGGACAATTTTAGTATCGATACCAGAACGGCCTTTCCTTTCCATGGCGGTGAAGTCAATGCTCAAAAAAGGGTACAGGAATATTTCTGGGAAACCAAAAAGTTGACCTTTTATAAAAAAACACGCAACGGATTGGTAGGCCAAGGATATAGCTCCAAGCTTTCTGCGTGGCTGGCCAATGGAAGTATCTCGGCTCGCACTATCTATTGGGAGGTTAAGCAATTTGAAAGGACCGTTAAAAAGAATGAAGATACCTACTGGCTCATTTTTGAACTGATTTGGCGAGACTTTTTCAAATATGTTTCTTTAAAACATGGTAACCGAATATTTCGGATCGAAGGTATTCTAAACAAAAAATACGAATGGAAAACATCAAAAAAAATAACGGAGCACTGGATTTCAGGCCAAACGGAGGATTCCTTTATTAATGCCAACATGCGGGAAATAGCCCGGACCGGGTGGATGAGCAACCGGGGTAGGCAAAACGTTGCAAGTTTTTGGTCCCGAATTCTTGAACAGGATTGGCGTATTGGTGCGGCCTATTTTGAAAGCATGCTCTTGGACTATGATGTACATAGCAATTGGGGCAATTGGATGTACAATAGTGGAGTCGGTAACGACCCACGCAATCGTACCTTCAATAGTAAACGGCAAGCGGAGCGATATGACCCCAATGGAAAATTTCAGGCCCTTTGGCTTCAAGAAACACTTTTTTAAAAATATGTTCCGAAATTCATTTGAGCCATGAACGTATTACGATTTATTTTGGGAGACCAACTCAATTTAGACCATAGTTGGTTTAAGGAGGTAGATGACTCCACCATCTATCTTATGGCCGAAATGCGGCAAGAAACGGACTATGTGAAGCACCATATTCAAAAGGTAGTGGCCTTCTTCGTCGCAATGCGAAATTTTGCGGAGACGCTGGAAAAAAAAGGACATCGCGTTATCTACTTAAAAATTTCAGATCCCGAAAACCCCCAGAACTTGGAAAAGTTGATTTCCTTATATGTAGAAAAAACAGGAGTTAAAAAATTCGAATACCAACTTCCCGATGAATACCGATTGGACCGCCAATTACAATCCATCTGCCAGGTACTTGAGGTAGATACCGAAGCTTTTGATACGGAACATTTCTATACCAAACGCTACGAGTTAAAGGACTTCTTTGAAGGAAAAAAGCAATTGGTCATGGAAAGTTTTTATCGGATGATGCGTAAAAAGCACGATGTCCTAATGACCAATGGGCAACCTAAGGGAGGTAAATGGAACTTTGATCAAAGTAACCGGAAAAAATGGAAGGGAACACCAGAAATTCCCCAAGAAAAGTTCTTTGACAAGGACGTTTCCGCAATTGTGGAAGAGATAAACTTATCCGGTGCAGAAACCTTTGGCAATCTGGATAAAGCTCATTTTAATTGGCCCGTTTCAAGAAGGGATTGTCTTTTAGTGTTGCGGTACTTCTTCGAACATCTCTTAAAATACTTTGGCGATTATCAAGATGCAATGCATACGGATGAGAAATTCCTATTTCACTCACGACTTTCATTTGCCATGAACAGCAAGATGCTATCACCAAAAGAGGTCGTGAACCATGTTTTGGAATATTATAACAATTATTCCCATGAAATTCATATTTCACAAATAGAGGGCTTCATTCGGCAAATTATTGGATGGCGTGAATACATGCGCGGAATTTATTGGAAAGAAATGCCCGGTTACGCCAATCACAATAAATTGGAAAACTATAATAAACTACCCAGCTTCTATTGGACCGGCCATACCAAAATGAACTGTCTAAAACATGCCATAGGTCAAAGTTTGGACACTGCTTATGCCCACCATATTCAACGTTTAATGATAACTGGAAACTTTGCTTTATTGACCCAGACACATCCGGACGAAGTGGATCAATGGTATTTGGGCATCTACATAGATGCCTTGGAGTGGGTGGAAATTACCAATACCCGAGGTATGAGTCAATTTGCTGACGGAGGCATAGTCGCCACCAAACCTTACGTAAGCAGTGCCAATTACATCAATAAAATGAGTAATTATTGTACCACCTGTCATTACAGCCCAAAACAGAAAATCGGGGAAAAGGGATGTCCTTTCAACGCCTTGTATTGGAATTTTTTGGACGAAAAAAAGAAACATTTTGCAAACAACCCGAGAATGCGTATGATGCTAAATCTTTTAGAAAAAAAGGATAAACAGGAATTAAAGGATTTAAAGCAAAGGGCAAAAGACATTATCCAAAATCCCGAGAAGTATTAATCCACATTTAATAAACATTTAACGGTGCCGACACATCCTTATACTATCTTTGCAACGTATATATTGAGAATTTTCCGCTTAGGCGTCCATATATATCCAGAAAGTCCTTCACATTAGGTTTGTGAAGGACTTTTTTTATTGTAAATACGGGCCATCTTTTATATGAGGGTGGCAATTTATCCTTCTAAGCTATTTTTCATAAAGATCAGAAAATAAGAATAGCTAACTATCTCATTCATAGACTATTTTTGACCGGTAAACGATATCTTGGGAATTTTTGCCGAAACCTACGACCCATAAGTTTTACCCTTCATCGAACTTTAGGTCTTTAATCGAACAAAACACATTCTTAAACAAAGAAAATATCACACGCGAAAGGGTGGAGCATAATTTTGTTTGTTAAAAGTACCTTAAAAATGCATAGTTCATTTTTTTATACCATAGGTGGTCTAGCAATTCATAAAAAACATTCACCACCTATATCGGGTTAAAGGAAAACCAGCCCATAATTCACCTATTGTCTCTAAATCTTAACCGTAAACCTATGCGAAACTCTACACTTCAAGTAATTTTGAATAAAAAATTCGCCTATTCATCTTTGGTGTTTTTCATTTTTTCCCTAGTCGGTTCCTCCCTTGAGGTAAACGCTCAAGGTATTTCTTCTGGGGTCACCTTTAATTGGGCGGACACACAAAGTACTATTTCGGATCCGGCTAACTTAGAATCCATTACCATCAATGGAACGGTCTATAATACATTTGTAGTTCCTTCATCCTATGAATTGACCCGATTAGGTCCTGGGGGGCATAATGGAAACAACATCTGGCGCAATGGAACGGAAATTCTAGGTAGTAGTGGTAATGTGAATTGGAATACTAGGGCAATCGAGGCCTATCAATCCCTTAACCTTAACCACTACTTCGAATCCAATAGCAATGGTGATAATTTCTGTGGAGATTTCAATGCGGCAACGACAACAGATTCACAAATACAGACCATACGTTATAGCCCAGGTATTCCGTCAAACCCGGATGGCATACTGGCCGTAACGGAAAGAGGGGGAAACAACTGTCAATATTTAGAGTTGTATGGCATACCTTCCGGAGGTGGTTCGGAGCAATTGCTAGGACGCACTTTTGTTCGAAACAGTGGAAACCTTACAGGAGTAGGACCACAGGCCCCTCCAACCACAAATTCTGATTACTGGAGTAGCGGAAGGAATAATCAGAACGGCCAAATTATTGGAATTGCACTTTTTGAACTTTCGGATGTGGCACCTGTAGGTTCCACTATAACTTCCATTAGATATATAGCGGCAACCCATGATAACGGTGATGGTAAATTCTTTTTGATGCAGACCTATGCGGTAGATGATATCTTCGAATCTGAATTTAGGGAAGAATTTAACGGTGATGTGGGTGCAAATGATAATGTACCGGAAAACTCTTCATACAGTTACTTTGCCAGTGTTCAACCTTTAAATGGAACGGTAAATGTAAATGTTGATGGTACCTTTACCTATATTCCTGACAACGACTTTGTGGGGACTGATGTTTTTGAAGTTCAGGTTTGTTTACCCGCACCGAACCAATCGGTTTGCAATACGTCCACGGTTACCTTAACTGTAAAACCGGATAATCTACCAACGGCAAACGATGACAGTTATACCATAAACGAGGACCAGGCCAACAATACATTTGATGTTTTGGACAACGATGATTTTGGTTTGGATGGTCCCCAAGACAATAATGCCCTGGAGGTTGATTCAAATCCTTCAAATGGCACGGCTACCGTAAACAATAATGGTACCCCCAATGACCCGTTAGATGATTATATTGTGTATACACCCAACCCATATTATAATGGTTTGGACAGTTTGGTGTATAAAATCACGGATGCAAATGGAACTGTTGTCATGGCGACGGTGAACATCACGGTTAATCCGGATACTACAAAGAGTATTGAAATTACTACACAGAACATTACGGTTGCTGAAGACATAGGATTAGCGACGGTAACTGTTCAAATTCGGGGTAATTATCAAGTAGGTCCAACAATTGCTTATAGAACTATTGATAATACAGCTATTTCAGGTCAAGATTTTATAGCTGTGAATAGCAATCATACATTTGCGGGTAACGATGAGGAGACCTTTAGTTTTACGGTTCCGATTACGGATGATAACATCATTGAGCCCACTGAGCTGTTGAATATTGAGGTTACTTCTTCCTCATATCAATCCCCGGTAAACCTAACTACTTCGATTTCCATTTTGGATAACGACGCGGTACCGGGTACGGGCATATCATTCGCCAGCACCAACGTAACCGTGACAGAGGGGACAGACGCATTCGCAAGGTTCACCGTGAACCTGAACGGGGACATCGCAGGGAACGTATCGGTAGACTACGCAACCATAGACGGGTCCGCGACGGACGGAAGCGACTTCACGGCACAGACCGGGACCATTACCTTCACCCCCACATCCAAGTCCTTCGACATCGACGTGCCGATCCTGGACGACAGCGTGATAGAGCCACAGGAGGCGTTCTCCGTACAGCTATCCAACATCGTCTCCAACCTGGGCATAGGCTTCGTGGACGGACAGGCCACCAATTCGGCCAACGGGAACATAAACGACGACGACGCGGTACCGGGTACGGGCATATCATTCGCCAGCACCAACGTAACCGTGACAGAGGGGACAGACGCATTCGCAAGGTTCACCGTGAACCTGAACGGGGACATCGCAGGGAACGTATCGGTAGACTACGCAACCATAGACGGGTCCGCGACGGACGGAAGCGACTTCACGGCACAGACCGGGACCATTACCTTCACCCCCACATCCAAGTCCTTCGACATCGACGTGCCGATCCTGGACGACAGCGTGATAGAGCCACAGGAGGCGTTCTCCGTACAGCTATCCAACATCGTCTCCAACCTGGGCATAGGCTTCGTGGACGGACAGGCCACCAATTCGGCCAACGGGAACATAAACGACGACGACGCGGTACCGGGTACGGGCATATCATTCGCCAGCACCAACGTAACCGTGACAGAGGGGACAGACGCATTCGCAAGGTTCACCGTGAACCTGAACGGGGACATCGCAGGGAACGTATCGGTAGACTACGCAACCATAGACGGGTCCGCGACGGACGGAAGCGACTTCACGGCACAGACCGGGACCATTACCTTCACCCCCACATCCAAGTCCTTCGACATCGACGTGCCGATCCTGGACGACAGCGTGATAGAGCCACAGGAGGCGTTCTCCGTACCATTACCTTCACCCCCACATCCAAGTCCTTCGACATCGACGTGCCGATCCTGGACGACAGCGTGATAGAGCCACAGGAGGCGTTCTCCGTACAGCTATCCAACATCGTCTCCAACCTGGGCATAGGCTTCGTGGACGGACAGGCCACCAATTCGGCCAACGGGAACATAAACGACGACGACGCGGTACCGGGTACGGGCATATCATTCGCCAGCACCAACGTAACCGTGACAGAGGGGACAGACGCATTCGCAAGGTTCACCGTGAACCTGAACGGGGACATCGCAGGGAACGTATCGGTAGACTACGCAACCATAGACGGGTCCGCGACGGACGGAAGCGACTTCACGGCACAGACCGGGACCATTACCTTCACCCCCACATCCAAGTCCTTCGACATCGACGTGCCGATCCTGGACGACAGCGTGATAGAGCCACAGGAGGCGTTCTCCGTACAGCTATCCAACATCGTCTCCAACCTGGGCATAGGCTTCGTGGACGGACAGGCCACCAATTCGGCCAACGGGAACATAAACGACGACGACGCGGTACCGGGTACGGGCATATCATTCGCCAGCACCAACGTAACCGTGACAGAGGGGACAGACGCATTCGCAAGGTTCACCGTGAACCTGAACGGGGACATCGCAGGGAACGTATCGGTAGACTACGCAACCATAGACGGGTCCGCGACGGACGGAAGCGACTTCACGGCACAGACCGGGACCATTACCTTCACCCCCACATCCAAGTCCTTCGACATCGACGTGCCGATCCTGGACGACAGCGTGATAGAGCCACAGGAGGCGTTCTCCGTACAGCTATCCAACATCGTCTCCAACCTGGGCATAGGCTTCGTGGACGGACAGGCCACCAATTCGGCCAACGGGAACATAAACGACGACGACGCGGTACCGGGTACGGGCATATCATTCGCCAGCACCAACGTAACCGTGACAGAGGGGACAGACGCATTCGCAAGGTTCACCGTGAACCTGAACGGGGACATCGCAGGGAACGTATCGGTAGACTACGCAACCATAGACGGGTCCGCGACGGACGGAAGCGACTTCACGGCACAGACCGGGACCATTACCTTCACCCCCACATCCAAGTCCTTCGACATCGACGTGCCGATCCTGGACGACAGCGTGATAGAGCCACAGGAGGCGTTCTCCGTACAGCTATCCAACATCGTCTCCAACCTGGGCATAGGCTTCGTGGACGGACAGGCCACCAATTCGGCCAACGGGAACATAAACGACGACGACGCGGTACCGGGTACGGGCATATCATTCGCCAGCACCAACGTAACCGTGACAGAGGGGACAGACGCATTCGCAAGGTTCACCGTGAACCTGAACGGGGACATCGCAGGGAACGTATCGGTAGACTACGCAACCATAGACGGGTCCGCGACGGACGGAAGCGACTTCACGGCACAGACCGGGACCATTACCTTCACCCCCACATCCAAGTCCTTCGACATCGACGTGCCGATCCTGGACGACAGCGTGATAGAGCCACAGGAGGCGTTCTCCGTACAGCTATCCAACATCGTCTCCAACCTGGGCATAGGCTTCGTGGACGGACAGGCCACCAATTCGGCCAACGGGAACATAAACGACGACGACGCGGTACCGGGTACGGGCATATCATTCGCCAGCACCAACGTAACCGTGACAGAGGGGACAGACGCATTCGCAAGGTTCACCGTGAACCTGAACGGGGACATCGCAGGGAACGTATCGGTAGACTACGCAACCATAGACGGGTCCGCGACGGACGGAAGCGACTTCACGGCACAGACCGGGACCATTACCTTCACCCCCACATCCAAGTCCTTCGACATCGACGTGCCGATCCTGGACGACAGCGTGATAGAGCCACAGGAGGCGTTCTCCGTACAGCTATCCAACATCGTCTCCAACCTGGGCATAGGCTTCGTGGACGGACAGGCCACCAATTCGGCCAACGGGAACATAAACGACGACGACGCGGTACCGGGTACGGGCATATCATTCGCCAGCACCAACGTAACCGTGACAGAGGGGACAGACGCATTCGCAAGGTTCACCGTGAACCTGAACGGGGACATCGCAGGGAACGTATCGGTAGACTACGCAACCATAGACGGGTCCGCGACGGACGGAAGCGACTTCACGGCACAGACCGGGACCATTACCTTCACCCCCACATCCAAGTCCTTCGACATCGACGTGCCGATCCTGGACGACAGCGTGATAGAGCCACAGGAGGCGTTCTCCGTACAGCTATCCAACATCGTCTCCAACCTGGGCATAGGCTTCGTGGACGGACAGGCCACCAATTCGGCCAACGGGAACATAAACGACGACGACGCGGTACCGGGTACGGGCATATCATTCGCCAGCACCAACGTAACCGTGACAGAGGGGACAGACGCATTCGCAAGGTTCACCGTGAACCTGAACGGGGACATCGCAGGGAACGTATCGGTAGACTACGCAACCATAGACGGGTCCGCGACGGACGGAAGCGACTTCACGGCACAGACCGGGACCATTACCTTCACCCCCACATCCAAGTCCTTCGACATCGACGTGCCGATCCTGGACGACAGCGTGATAGAGCCACAGGAGGCGTTCTCCGTACAGCTATCCAACATCGTCTCCAACCTGGGCATAGGCTTCGTGGACGGACAGGCCACCAATTCGGCCAACGGGAACATAAACGACGACGACGCGGTACCGGGTACGGGCATATCATTCGCCAGCACCAACGTAACCGTGACAGAGGGGACAGACGCATTCGCAAGGTTCACCGTGAACCTGAACGGGGACATCGCAGGGAACGTATCGGTAGACTACGCAACCATAGACGGGTCCGCGACGGACGGAAGCGACTTCACGGCACAGACCGGGACCATTACCTTCACCCCCACATCCAAGTCCTTCGACATCGACGTGCCGATCCTGGACGACAGCGTGATAGAGCCACAGGAGGCGTTCTCCGTACAGCTATCCAACATCGTCTCCAACCTGGGCATAGGCTTCGTGGACGGACAGGCCACCAATTCGGCCAACGGGAACATAAACGACGACGACGCGGTACCGGGTACGGGCATATCATTCGCCAGCACCAACGTAACCGTGACAGAGGGGACAGACGCATTCGCAAGGTTCACCGTGAACCTGAACGGGGACATCGCAGGGAACGTATCGGTAGACTACGCAACCATAGACGGGTCCGCGACGGACGGAAGCGACTTCACGGCACAGACCGGGACCATTACCTTCACCCCCACATCCAAGTCCTTCGACATCGACGTGCCGATCCTGGACGACAGCGTGATAGAGCCACAGGAGGCGTTCTCCGTACAGCTATCCAACATCGTCTCCAACCTGGGCATAGGCTTCGTGGACGGACAGGCCACCAATTCGGCCAACGGGAACATAAACGACGACGACGCGGTACCGGGTACGGGCATATCATTCGCCAGCACCAACGTAACCGTGACAGAGGGGACAGACGCATTCGCAAGGTTCACCGTGAACCTGAACGGGGACATCGCAGGGAACGTATCGGTAGACTACGCAACCATAGACGGGTCCGCGACGGACGGAAGCGACTTCACGGCACAGACCGGGACCATTACCTTCACCCCCACATCCAAGTCCTTCGACATCGACGTGCCGATCCTGGACGACAGCGTGATAGAGCCACAGGAGGCGTTCTCCGTACAGCTATCCAACATCGTCTCCAACCTGGGCATAGGCTTCGTGGACGGACAGGCCACCAATTCGGCCAACGGGAACATAAACGACGACGACGCGGTACCGGGTACGGGCATATCATTCGCCAGCACCAACGTAACCGTGACAGAGGGGACAGACGCATTCGCAAGGTTCACCGTGAACCTGAACGGGGACATCGCAGGGAACGTATCGGTAGACTACGCAACCATAGACGGGTCCGCGACGGACGGAAGCGACTTCACGGCACAGACCGGGACCATTACCTTCACCCCCACATCCAAGTCCTTCGACATCGACGTGCCGATCCTGGACGACAGCGTGATAGAGCCACAGGAGGCGTTCTCCGTACAGCTATCCAACATCGTCTCCAACCTGGGCATAGGCTTCGTGGACGGACAGGCCACCAATTCGGCCAACGGGAACATAAACGACGACGACGCGGTACCGGGTACGGGCATATCATTCGCCAGCACCAACGTAACCGTGACAGAGGGGACAGACGCATTCGCAAGGTTCACCGTGAACCTGAACGGGGACATCGCAGGGAACGTATCGGTAGACTACGCAACCATAGACGGGTCCGCGACGGACGGAAGCGACTTCACGGCACAGACCGGGACCATTACCTTCACCCCCACATCCAAGTCCTTCGACATCGACGTGCCGATCCTGGACGACAGCGTGATAGAGCCACAGGAGGCGTTCTCCGTACAGCTATCCAACATCGTCTCCAACCTGGGCATAGGCTTCGTGGACGGACAGGCCACCAATTCGGCCAACGGGAACATAAACGACGACGACGCGGTACCGGGTACGGGCATATCATTCGCCAGCACCAACGTAACCGTGACAGAGGGGACAGACGCATTCGCAAGGTTCACCGTGAACCTGAACGGGGACATCGCAGGGAACGTATCGGTAGACTACGCAACCATAGACGGGTCCGCGACGGACGGAAGCGACTTCACGGCACAGACCGGGACCATTACCTTCACCCCCACATCCAAGTCCTTCGACATCGACGTGCCGATCCTGGACGACAGCGTGATAGAGCCACAGGAGGCGTTCTCCGTACAGCTATCCAACATCGTCTCCAACCTGGGCATAGGCTTCGTGGACGGACAGGCCACCAATTCGGCCAACGGGAACATAAACGACGACGACGCGGTACCGGGTACGGGCATATCATTCGCCAGCACCAACGTAACCGTGACAGAGGGGACAGACGCATTCGCAAGGTTCACCGTGAACCTGAACGGGGACATCGCAGGGAACGTATCGGTAGACTACGCAACCATAGACGGGTCCGCGACGGACGGAAGCGACTTCACGGCACAGACCGGGACCATTACCTTCACCCCCACATCCAAGTCCTTCGACATCGACGTGCCGATCCTGGACGACAGCGTGATAGAGCCACAGGAGGCGTTCTCCGTACAGCTATCCAACATCGTCTCCAACCTGGGCATAGGCTTCGTGGACGGACAGGCCACCAATTCGGCCAACGGGAACATAAACGACGACGACGCGGTACCGGGTACGGGCATATCATTCGCCAGCACCAACGTAACCGTGACAGAGGGGACAGACGCATTCGCAAGGTTCACCGTGAACCTGAACGGGGACATCGCAGGGAACGTATCGGTAGACTACGCAACCATAGACGGGTCCGCGACGGACGGAAGCGACTTCACGGCACAGACCGGGACCATTACCTTCACCCCCACATCCAAGTCCTTCGACATCGACGTGCCGATCCTGGACGACAGCGTGATAGAGCCACAGGAGGCGTTCTCCGTACAGCTATCCAACATCGTCTCCAACCTGGGCATAGGCTTCGTGGACGGACAGGCCACCAATTCGGCCAACGGGAACATAAACGACGACGACGCGGTACCGGGTACGGGCATATCATTCGCCAGCACCAACGTAACCGTGACAGAGGGGACAGACGCATTCGCAAGGTTCACCGTGAACCTGAACGGGGACATCGCAGGGAACGTATCGGTAGACTACGCAACCATAGACGGGTCCGCGACGGACGGAAGCGACTTCACGGCACAGACCGGGACCATTACCTTCACCCCCACATCCAAGTCCTTCGACATCGACGTGCCGATCCTGGACGACAGCGTGATAGAGCCACAGGAGGCGTTCTCCGTACAGCTATCCAACATCGTCTCCAACCTGGGCATAGGCTTCGTGGACGGACAGGCCACCAATTCGGCCAACGGGAACATAAACGACGACGACGCGGTACCGGGTACGGGCATATCATTCGCCAGCACCAACGTAACCGTGACAGAGGGGACAGACGCATTCGCAAGGTTCACCGTGAACCTGAACGGGGACATCGCAGGGAACGTATCGGTAGACTACGCAACCATAGACGGGTCCGCGACGGACGGAAGCGACTTCACGGCACAGACCGGGA